>NZ_OZ035010.1:0-1343660 GCF_964031155.1 Spiroplasma endosymbiont of Dromius quadrimaculatus | reverse complement strand
TAAATCACACCTTGAATTACTTCCTATAAATATCATAACTTTAAAGTGGAAAAAGTTATCCATAAAAAATAAATAAATGTGGATAACTATAGTTATCCACATTATTATCCCCATTTATTTCCTTTATAAATATTGAATTTTTAATAGTTTTCCACAAAATTTAATAATAACTAAAAAATTGTTAATTACTTGTTAATTAGATGTTAGTAATTGTTATTAAAATTAATCTCAATTAATTAGTTTTTTAATATCATAACTTTCTAATTCCAAAATATCATTAGGTAAACGAATAATAATTCTTTCATTTCTAAAATTAATAAGTCAAAAATTTCTTTGATTAATAGTAATAAAAAATGGGTTTCATCTATATGACATACTAACCTTAGTAACTAAGTTTAATTCTTTCATTAAAAGAAGAGCAATTTTTTGAGCATTTTTAAAATTTGTAATTTCATCATAAGAAGTTTTAGTATTCGCGACCATATCAAAAATATTTGGTTTCTTTGCTAATAAAATTTCTTCTAATAAATATAAAATATAATCTTTAACATTTTTAATTTTAAATAAAATTTCTTTTTGTAATGAACCAATTTTAATATTAATTTTAAAATAATCACCGTTAGTAACTTTTTTTGAATTATTAATGATTTTTGCTTTGGAAGGATTTATAAAATCGATTTGTAAATGATAATATTCATTACCAATTAGATTTTGAATTAGAATTTTTACTAATTCAAAAGCATCATATCTTGTATTATTAGTCGTAAATTTATGTTCATTGTAATCAAATTCTTTTTCAAAATAATTAATAATTTTATTTAATATCATTTGATTTTTTTTAGAAATAGTAATATTAATTAAATGCAATTTAATTGGTTGATATATTTGATCATTTATTAATTTATCATTAATATAAATCGCTAAATAAATACTCATTTCTTTTAATTGCAAATTGTTATTATTATTTTGATAATCTCATAATTTGATAATAACTTTTTTATTTTCTTTATTAATTAAATTTTGATTTAACTTTTCATTTACTTTTTTAATAGCATCTTCTTGGGTATTATCTTCATTCAAATTAAAATCATATTTGTTTAAAAAGAAAGTTTTAATTTCTTTAATTAATTCATTATTATCTTCTTCTTTTTCAAATTCAACAATTTTAGTTATTTCAATTATTAAATTTTGTTGTTCATTTTCTAAATATTTTATTTGCTTTCAAACTAAAGCTAGCATCATATCGCGTTCAGTAATTCCTAATGTATTTAATTTTGCTAGAAAATCACGCATTTTATGGAAGCGTTTAATAATTTCTATAAAGTTATCTTTAATTTCATTAAATGTGTTTTTTTTATTAAAACTACTAATAACTTTACTAACTAGAAGTAATGCTTGTAGTTGTTTTAATTGCTTACTGAAATTTGTAATATGTTCGTCTAAGCGTTGAAATTCATCAAGGCGGTCTTGAAGCCCTAATGCAGGATTTTCTAATGTTTTAAATTGATTATTAATATCATCATTAATAGTTTTAATTACCTTTTGAATACTGGTAATTATTGTTGTTGAATTTAAAGCAGTTTTAAATGTTGTATTAGTAAATATTCCTTGATTTTTATTAATATTACTAAATAGTAGATAATGAAATTAATAATGTGCTGAAAAAAGTTAATGATTTTTTCATAAAAGTTTTTACCTCACTTTATTTTTTATTTAATAAATTAGCAAATATTTTTCTAGAAATTTTAGAATTTATAATATCACAACTTTCTTGCTATTGTTTATATTAACCTATAACTTTTATTGTACATAGTTTTATTAATTATTTTAAATTAAGTTTAAAGCAATTTATGTTGTTATTTAGTTTGACTTAATAAGGATATGTCTGTAAAATTAATTGGAACTATAATTACTTTTTTAAAGTTTTTTTATTTTAGTTTAAAAACAGTAACTTATTTTTAAAGAGGAGAATGACAATGAAAAGAACCTACCAACCATCAAAAGAAAAGACAAAAAAAGTTCATGGTTTTCGTTCAAGAATGGCAACAGTTGCAGGAAGAAAAGTTTTACAAAACCGACGCAGAAAACAACGCGCTAAGTTAACAGTATAAAAGGATTTAAATACACCTTGCAAAAGAAATTTCGTTTAAAAAAGAATTATGATTTTCAAAGAATTATTAATGGAAAACAAAAAATTCATAATAATTCATTTGTTATTTATTATGCAAATAATTCATTAGATCATTGTCGTTTTGGAATATCAGTTAGTAAAAAAAATGCGAATGCTGTTAATCGTAATCGGATTCGTCGCCAAATTCGCTCAATGTTACAAAAGGTTTGATGCTTAAAAAATAATAATAAGGATATTATTATTTTAGTAAGACCGCCTTATTTAAAACAGGAATATAGTAAAAATCAAAATCTTTTAGATATTTTATTAAAAAAAATTATTAAATAATGGAGAAAAATTATGGACTATAAAAAATATTTATTTGCACCTAATAAGCCACAAACTCCATGGTGAAAACAAGTTTGAAAATTTGGTAAAATTTTCATTTATACCTTTTTTATTGTTACCTTTTTATGAGGTTGTGGACAGATGTTTGATCCTAATGTGTCAACAAGTGGAAAAACTACGGGTGCAGGTTCAATATTTGGTACTTATTTTGAATTACTTTTCCCTGGTGATGGCAATAAGACACATTTTATAAATGGTGAAGAAGAATTACCTTTTAATGGTATTTCTAGTTGAAGTGAAGCTTGAACAGTTACTAAATCACCATTTTTTGGTTTATTTGTTTATCCAATTGCTGCATTATTATGAGTATTACTAAAAGGTTTTAGTGGTGGAATTGCTGCTGAACCAACAGCAGCGGCAGCAATTGGAGCAATGTTTGTTACCGCTTTAATAATTAAATTAATTACTTTAGCCTTTTCTTGAAAATCCCAAAAAAATCAGGAGAAAATGCAAGCAATTCAATTAAAACAAGGCGAGATTCAAGCCAAATATAAAGGTTCAACTGATCCCCAAGCAAGACAAAAAATGCAATTAGAATTAATGGGATTATATAAAAAAGAAGGGGTTAAACCTTTAGCATCATTTGCAAGTTTATTTTTATCAATGCCATTTTTATATGCGATGTTTATGGTTGTTCGTTCAATGAGAATTTTGAAAGAACAAGAGTTTGGAGCAATTTCTTTTACAATAACGCCGTGAGAAGGATTAAAAGCAGGAGACTGAGCATATTTAGCAATTGTTTTTGTTTATTTACCAATTCAAATTATTTCAATGTTATTACCAATGTATTTAAATCGTGGTAAGAAAAAAGTTTTTACTAAAGAATCGAAAGCAGCGCAAAAGAAACAATTAATTACACAGTTAATTATGACGGGGGTGTTTATGTTACTGGTCTTTACAATTGGTTCAGGAGTTGCGATATATTGAATTTTTTCTGGGGCATTGCAAATTGGACAAACAGTTTTATTTCATTATATAAATAAGAATGCTAAGTATAAAAAGAAAAAATAAAGTTGGAGTTGAATTAAATGGAACAAAAAATATTTAAGAAACGCGAAGATTTAAAAACTTTTATTGAGCAACAAGATGAACCCCATTTTTATATTATTAAAGAAGAAATTAAAACATTTTTAAAAAAACAAGTGATTGCCTTAATATATAATATGAGTGATGTTAAAACCTATTTAGTTGGTGTTTTGCAAGGACTTTTAACAGAGTTAGACTTTAATGATATTGAAATTAAAATTTCACAAATTAACTATGAAACGATTAAAGTTAATATTAATTGTGATAATAATGCGTTATTAATTGGTAAAAATGGTTATGTATTAAGTTCTTTACAAAATTTATCTAACACACTGTTATTTATCAAGTAAGTTTCATCGTCGTTATATTGTTAAAGTTGATGTTAATGACTATTTTCAAAGACAAGAGAGTAATTTAATTAATTTAGCAAAAACTACTGCTAAAAAAGTATTGTTTACTAAAAATGATATGGCATTATTACCAATGCCTAATAATCAGCGAAGAATTATTCATAATGAATTAAAAAAATTCGATAAGGTTATTAGTGAATCTCAGGGTTCAGGTAATAAAAGACATATTGTTATTAAATATCTTGAAAGCAGTGAAATCTAGTCGTTAATGTCTAGATTTTTATTTTTAAAAAAGAAATTTGGTGATATTTATGATTAATGATACGATTATTGCTTTAGCAAGTGCTCCTCTTAAACAAGCCATTGCTATTATTAGAGTTAGTGGTCCAGAAACATTTTCACTTATTAATAGAGTATTTAGTAGAAATATTTTAAATGCTTCAAAAGAAAAATATTTCGGAAGGATTATTAATCCTAATACAAAGATAATTATTGATGAAGTAGTTTTAGTTTGCTACTATAAAAGTAGTTCATTTACTGGTGAAGATACTATTGAAATTAATTGTCATGGCAGTATGTTAATTGTTAATAAAATTATTCATTTATTATTAACAATTATGAAAAATGATAATATTCGGTTAGCAACTGCGGGCGAATTTACAAAAAGAGCATTTTTAAATGGAAAAATTGATTTATTACAAGCACAAGCGGTTAATGATTTAATTAATGCGCCTAATGATGAAGCTTTAGCATTAGCAATGAACAGTTTAAATGGTAATAATAGCAAATTATTAAAAGAACTTGAAACAAGATTATTAGAATTAATAGCTAATATTAGTGTTAATATTGATTATCCTGAATATGATGGCGTTGAAAACTTAACCCAAAAATTAGTTTTAACTCGTACAAATGAACTTTATAGTGATTTATTAACCATTACTAAACAAAGTAAAATTGCTCAGGTTATTAATGATGGCATTGATACTGTAATTATTGGTAAACCTAATGTAGGAAAATCAACTTTATTAAATGCTTTATTAAAAGAAAATCGCGCGATTACTTCAACAATTGCTGGAACAACCAGAGATATTGTTACCGGAAAAATAAATATTGATAATATTTCTTTAAACTTAATTGATACCGCAGGGATTAGAAATACTAATGATATTATTGAACAATTAGGAATTCAAAAATCAAAACAGTATTTAGAAAAAGCCCAGTTAATTTTATTAGTGCTTGATGGTAGCAATATTTTAGATGATAATGATATGCTATTATTAGAACTAGTTAAAGATAAAAATTATATTATTGTCATTAATAAAGTTGATTTACAACAAAAACTATCTGTTTCGCTTTTGCCATTAAGTTCAGTACCCATAAGTGCTTTAAACAATGATTTTAATCCCTTAATAGATAAAATTAAAGAGATGTTTTTACAAGAAAAAATTAATTATCATAATAATTTAATTTTGACATCAACCCATCACCAAATGTTATTAGATAAAATTACAATAACAATTGATGAAGCAATTCAAGCTTTAAACAATAGTATGCCGTTAGATTTAGTAATCCTTCATTTTCAAGAAGCGTGAGATTATTTACAAGAAATTAATGGTAAAATAATTAAAGATAATCTCTTAGATGAAATGTTTAGTCGCTTTTGTCTAGGTAAATAAGGAGCTTAATTAGTGAATGGTTTATTTGATACGCATTGTCATTTAGTCTCAGATTCATATCAAGATGAAGATATAAATAATATTTTAGAAGAAGCGAAATTAATTGGTGTTAATTTAATTTGTAATGTTGGTTATGATTTAAAAACTAGTAAATTAGCAGTTGACCAAGCATTTTCTTCACCCGATGTATTTGCAGCTGTTGGCATTCATCCTAACGATGTTAGTAATCATCAAGAACACCATCTTTATGAATTGGAAGAACTAATTAAAACAGGAAGTGTTTGTGCTATTGGTGAAATTGGATTAGATTACTATCGCAATCAAGATAGTAGCGATTTACAAAAAGAATGATTTATTAAACAAATTAAATTAGCTAAAAAATATCAATTACCAATTTTAGTTCACATTCGTGATGCTTTTGATGATGCTTATGAAATTTTAAAACAATATGATGTTGTTGGCATTATGCATTGTTTTTCAGCAAATACAAAAACTGCTAATAAGTTTATTGAATTAGGGTATTATATTTCTTTTTCAGGAATTCTTACTTTTGAAAATGCTAAAGATTTGCAACAAGTTGCTAAAGATCTTCCCTTAAATAAAATTGTTTTAGAAACTGATGCTCCGTATTTAACACCTGTTCCTTATCGGGGAACAAAAAATTATCCAAAAAATATTATTTTTACTGCTAAAAAATTAGCAAGTTTAAAAAAAATATCCTTAAATGATGTTATTATCACAACAACAAATAATGCGAAACGAATTTTAGGAATTAAATAAAAAAATGCTCTTATAAAATTTAAGAGCATTTTTTATGTTTGTAATTTTATTTTTTTATAAAAATCTTAGTAAGAATTTTGAATTTGTTCAAAAATATCAGTTTCAAACTTTTTAGTACCATTAATAACTGATAATAAAGGATATTCACCAATTTTAGTTGGTAATTCTAACTTTTCTGTAATGTATTTATCCATTCCTTTTAATAATGCCCCACCACCACAAATCGTAATGCCATTTTTATAAATATCACCAGATAGTTCCGCTGGAGTTATTTCTAATGTTTGAGTAATTACTTCAATAACTGGTAGCATAGCTTGTTGTAAAACTTGCCGAATTTCTTCTGGTTTTAAGATTGCTGCTTGAGGTCTACCATTAACATAGTGCCGACCATAAATTTTAAAATTATTTTCATCATCATATTGTGTTAAAGAACCAATTTTAATTTTAATATTTTCTGCTGTCGTGCTACCAATTTCAATTCCATATTGAGTACGAACATATTTTTGAATTTCATTATTAAAATAGTTTCCCGCAATTTTAATAGATTTAGATAATACAATGTCACCAGATGCAATAACGGCAATATCAGTAGTTCCGCCTCCCATATCAATAATTAGTTGCCCGTGAGGACTATTAATATTTACGCCACCACCAATGGCCGCCATTTTTACTTCTTCTTCAATAAATACTTTTTTAGCACCTAGATTGTGACCAATTTGTTTTAAAGCTTTCTTTTCTAAATCAGTAACCGCTGAAGGACAAGCCAGTAAGTAATAATGCTGCGTCATTAATACGGTTTAAAATTTTTAAATTCATAAAAATATATTGTAATTGGGCTTCTGTAGCTTTAACATCACTAATAACCCCATTGGTCATTGGTTTGATAACACGAATATTTTTATTACCTTTTCCTACCATTTTTCTAGCAGCTTCGCCTACTGCAATAATTTCATTACGATTAATATTGTATGCAATGATTGAAGGTTCATTATAAACAATGCCTTCTCCTGAAATATAAATTAATGTATTTGCTGTGCCTAAATCAATTGAAATATATTTAGGTTTTTGCCTTTTTCCTTTGAAACTAAGTATGTTCATACGATTTATTTCCTTTCTTACGATCCATTTTCTATTAAAACTAAAATGCTATTTAATAGTATTTTAACCTAAATACATTTTAACAAAGTATTTAGTAATATGCTATTAGATTTGCGATATTACTAGCAATGATATTAGCATATTACACTGATAGTAGTATTTTAGTTTTAAAGGTAAATTACCGCGAATAATAATTTTTCATAATTAAACTGATAAATAAATGAAGGCAACAAGTTGTAACTCGTTGCCTTTTTAAAAATTAACTAATTTAAAATATCAAGTTTAAACTGCTATTAATAAATATTTATTATTACTATTTTAATTTTGTAATAATAAATTGAAAATGTCAATTATTTTGATATTTTTTAACCAAAACGACGGCTTCGCCCTTGAAATTCAATTTCTTCACGAATTGAATTTTCTCAAGATTTAGTACCTTCAATAACACATAGTAATGGATTATTAGCAATATTAACAGGAATAGTAAATAAAGCTTTAAAATGTTTTTCAATTCCTGGGATTAAAGCACCACCACCACAAAAGTAAATTCCATTGCGGAAAATGTCACCAACTAATTCTGGATCAGTTTTTTCTAATACTTCGGCAATTAAGTTAGCAATATTGTTAAAAAATGGTAGTAAGATTTCTCTGATTTCACTATTATTTACGCGAATTTGTTTTGGCATTCCGTCAACCATACCTCGGCCATAAACTTCTAAATAGACTTCACTAGCATCTTTATGTAATGTTCCTAAGGTTCTTTTTAAGGTTTCACCAGTTTTTTCACCAATAATAATATTATGGCGAGCTCGTAAATATTTTTGAATTTCAGTTGTCATATGTCTGCCAGCAACTTTAATCGAACTAGAAACAGCAATATCTCCTGATGAAAGAACAGCACAATCGGTAGTTCCCCCACCAATATCAACAACAAGATTACCTTCAGGATTACTAATATTAATACCAGCGCCAACAGCTGCCATTTTTATTTCTTCTTCAATAAAGACACTTTTAGCACCTAATTTACTTGCCATTTCTTTTAAAGAATTATGTTCTAATTCCGTAACTGATGAAGGGGCTGCTAATAAAACAATGGCATTTTTTCATATTTTAAATAATTTAATTTTCTCAAAAATCGCCTTTAATAGTTCTTGAGTTGCTTTTAAATCACTAATAACCCCATCACTAATCGGACGCACTAAGCGAATATTTTTATGTTCCTTACCAATTAAACTATAAGCATCATTTCCTAAAAGCGACTAAGGATTTCTTTTTAATGTCATATGCCATTACTGAGGGTTCGTTAAAAACAATTCCACGGTTTGATGAATATATGACAAGGTTTTCTGTGCCGAGATCAATTGATACATAGTTTTTAATCATACAATTCTCCTTTTTTATTTTTTACTTATTTTTAATTTTATCATTAAATAAAATTAAGTATATATTTTTGTAAAAACTATTTATAACCCTTGATAAATTTCTTTTTCAATCCGTTTTGTACCCTCAATAACACATTTTAAGGGGTCATTAGCAACTTTAACTTTAATATTAAACTTACCCCCTACTAAAATATTCATCAATCCCTGCTATTAGGGCACCACCACCACAAATTGTAATGCCATTTTTAATAATATCCCCAGCTAATTCTGGCGGGGTTGATTCCAAAACTTCAGTTAAAACTTCTGAGATGCGATTAAATTGGGTAATAATTACGGGTCTAATTTCGTCAGCAGTAATATTAATTTCTTCGGGTCTTCCCGAAAGAACATTACGACCATAAGCAATGAATTTTTTATTTTTTTTCGTTTCACTTAAAGAACTAATTGCATGTTTTAATTCAATAATACTTTTAATACCAATAGAAATATTATATTGACCACGAATATATTTTTTAATTTCATCATCTAATAAGTTACCTGCTACTTTAATACTCCGAGAAATAATAACGCCTTTTGATGCAATAACGGCAATATCAGTAGTTCCGCCACCAATATCTAATACTAAGTTACCACTTGGCAAATTAATATTAATGTCAGCCCCAATGGCCGCCATTTTTACTTCTTCTTCAACAATAACAATTTTTGCTCCCATATTGTAAGCAACTTTTTTTAAACCATCGCGCTCTAATTGTGTAACCCCCGATGGGCAAGCTAAAACAACAATGGCATTTTTTCACATATTTGATAATTGCAATTTTTTAAAAATAGCTTGTAGTAAATCTAAAGCTGCGTCTAAATCAGAAATAACTCCATCAACTAGTGGTTCAATAATTTTAATATTGTCATTAGTTTTACCAATAATTTCAAAGGCTTCGTGTCCTAAAGCAAATAATTGGTTATTTTTTGATAAATCATAAGCAATCATTGAAGGTTCGTTATAAACAATTCCTTGTCCTGCGATATAAACTAATGTATTTGCTGTTCCTAAGTCTAAAGCAATATAATTACGCTTTGTGCCTTTAAGGAAGCGCTTAAATTTTTCTAAAATGTTTGTCATATCGATACTCCTTTTCTTCTGAATTTATTTTATCAAATTTTAAAGTAATTCTAACGGCAAAATGTCCTATTTTATAAAATAGGACATTCAAAAGTTTTTAAACATTAATAATTTTAATTTTGTAATAATAAATTAGAAATATCAATTATTTTGATATTTTTTAACCAAAACGACGATTTCGTTTTTGTGACACTTGAAATTCAGTATCATTTTGGTTTTCTTCAATAATTGCTTTTGCTAAAGTATCACTAAGTTTTTTTTCAAAACTTTTTGTACCATTGATTACCGACATTAATGGATCATTAGAAATCCTTACAGGAAATTCAAAAATATTTTCAAAGTATTTATCAATTCCTTTAATTAATGCACCACCGCCACAAATCGTAATACCATTTTTAATAATATCCTCAGCTAACCCAGGAGGGGCACTTTCTAAAACATTAATTGTTAAATCAATAACTTTAGAAAAAACATGTAGCATTACATTGCGAATTTCTTCAGGATTAACAAGAATTCCTTTCGGTAAACCAGAAACAATATCACGACCATATTTTTCAGTTTTCTTTTCATTAGGAAATTTAATTAAAGAGCCAATTTCACATTTGATTTCTTCAGCAGTTTTTTCACCAATAACAACATTTTGTTCTGATCTTAAATATTTTTGAATTTCTTCATCAATGTATCTGCCAGCAACTTTAATCGAACCAGAAACAATAATGTCACCAGAAGCAATAACGGCAATATCAGTAGTTCCCCCACCAATATCTAATACTCCTCTAAATTACCAACAGGTAAATGAATGTTTATTCCAGCCCCAATGGCCGCCATTTTTACTTCTTCTTCAACAAGAACATGACTTGCGCCCATTTCTGATGCAACTTTTCTTAAAGCTGTTCGTTCTAATTCAGTAACACCAGATGGACAAGCCAATAGGACAATAGAATTTTTTCAAACATTAGTTAAACGAATGCGATCAAAGATGTAGCGCAGTAAATCTGTTGTTGCTCCTAAATCAGAAATAACACCATCAACTAATGGTGTTACCATACGAATATTGCTATGAGTTTTTCCCACCATTTCGTATGCGGCACTTCCAACAGCAATTAATTTATTAGTACGAACATCATATGCCATTACTGAAGGTTCGTTATAAATAACACCTTGTCCAGATACGTATGCTAATGAATTAGCCGTTCCCAGATCTAGTGATAGGAAGTTAGCTTTTTTTTGATTAAACATCAACTTAAATCCTCCTTTTTAAATTTAGATAATCACAGTAATTATAGTATATAAAATTTATTTTTCAATCAATATAATTTCTTTTTAAAAGTTAAATGACTATTTTGTGAAATTATCATCATCTTTGTTTTAATTATGAGATATTTTAAGAAACTAAGTCAACATAAAATTAATAAAAATTTTGTAAAAATCACAAATAGTTAGGACATTTGATTTTTAACTAGTTGTTGCAATTGGTAAATTAAGTAATATTGTTGTTTTACCTTTTAGTGGTTGATAACCTAAAATCGTTATTTTAACAATTTTGTTAGTAGTTGATAAGTCAATATATCTAGGTTTTCCTCAACTAAAATATTCATCAAAACCAATAACAAAATTATTTTCAGTTACTGAACTTTCTCGTTCTTTTAATATTTTTAATATTTCTGGTTTGATTGCTAAATTTAATTCATATTCTTTAACTTGTTGAGGATTTGTTGCCTTAATTTTGGTAATTGTAATTGAAGTAATATAGCGAACATCTTTATTTTTAAAGTATCTTAATATTTTATTTTCTTTGATGATTTGAGTATCGTTATTATTTTTATTAGGTTGCAAATTTGGTTTATTTATAGTGAAGTTATTATTTTTTTTATTCTCACAAGAAATTAAATTTACTGTTCCAGCGACTGTTAAAATAGTTTCTCCTAAAATTATCAAAAATTTTTTCATATTTTATTATCCTTTATTTTATTTTTTACTTGTTATTGTAATAAGAGTAATGCTGATTTGTTGTAAGACTTTAAACTTTTCTTATGCTTTATTCGATTTTAATTAATTATAAATTGCATTTTTAACACTAATATTATTTTCTTCATCAACTTGTTTTAAAAATTGATATTAATAATACCATATCATAGAGTTATGAGAAGGTACAAGTCTTTTTATAAAAATGGTTAAGGCAGATTTAATGGTGATTTTAATATTTTTTTAATTATGCAAAGTATTGGGGATGGTAAATTTTTAATAAAAATTTAATAATATTTTATTTACTATGTTATAATTATATGATATGAAAAACTATTATAGGATTTGAAAATGAAACCACAAGCAGTACTTTTAAAATATAATTTACATCCGATGAAAAAATGAGGACAGAACTTTTTAAATAATGAACAAATAGTTAATCAAATTACGAATAGTTTTAGATGTGAGAATACTGATGGCATTTTAGAAATTGGAACCGGATTAGGAATAATGACAGTTAGTCTTTTAAAAAAGGCACAAAAAGTAGTTAGCATTGAAATTGATAAAAAATTAATTCCAATTTTAAATGAACAATTTAAAAATGAAGCAAATTTTAAACTTATTAATGATGATTTTTTAAATGTTAATTTACCATTATTAATTAAAGAACATTTTGTTAATATTAAACGAGTTCATATTGTTGCTAATTTACCATATTATTTAACTTCACCAATTTTATTTAAATTATTAGATAATGTTCAATATTTTACGAGTTTTACATTAATGATGCAAAAGGAAGTAGCTCAAAGAATTACTAGTTTACCAAATAATAAAGCATATAGTAATTTAAGTGTAATTTGTCAGTATTATAGTAAAGTGAGTATTCCTTTAAAAGTAAGTCGTCATAATTTTTTTCCTGAACCTAATGTTGATAGTTGAATTGTTCATTTTGCTTTACAAAAAAATTATCAAGTTGATAATGAAAGAGAATTTAATGATTTTGTTCGCAAATTATTTGCTATGAAAAGAAAAACTTTACTTAATAATTTAAATCTGATTACTAATAATAAACAAATTTCTGAATCATTAATTTTAAAATTAAATTTACCTTTAACCATTAGAAGCGAACAGTTAACAATTGAACAGTTTATCAATTTATACCATTTTGTTAAAGATAATGGTAATATAATATTAACGAGGAGGTCATTTAATGACAAATAATAGTTATGAGCATGTTGCTTTTTTTGGATTGAATGCCAGTAAAAAATTAGCACAAGAAATTTGTAATATTCTTAAAGTTCCTTTACAGGAAGCAAAAGTAAATAATTTTGCAGATGGTGAAATTTCTGTTGAATCTTTAATGTCAGTTCGTGGTAAAGATGTTTATGTAATTCAATCAACATCATTTCCAGTTAATGAAAATTTAATGCAATTATTAATTTTTATTGATGCTTTAAAACGAGCATCAGCTAATAAAATTAATGTTGTAATTCCATATTTTGGTTATGCACGACAAGATCGGAAAGCAAAAGGGCGACAACCAATTACTGCCAAATTAGTAGCTAATATGTTAACTGGTGCTGGTGCTGATCGGATTATGTTAGTAGACATTCATTCATCACAAATTCAAGGTTTTTTTGATATTCCTGTTGATGATTTACGATCAAGTCATGATTTTGCGGAATATTTTTTAGAAAAAAAACTTAATAATGTTGTTGTAGTATCGCCAGATCATGGTGGTGTTACCCGAGCGCGACATTTAACAACTTATTTACCTGGCGAATTAGCAGTTGTTGTTAAAAAACGCCCTGAACCTAATGTTAGTGAAGTTGAATTTGTGCTTGGTGATATTAAAGATAAAAACTGTATTATTATTGATGATATGATTGATACGGGTGGTACCATTGTTAATGCAGCGAAAGCATTAAAAGATGCTGGTGCCAAAACTGTTTATATTGCTGCCACGCATCCAATATTTAGTGGTAAAGCTGTGGAACGGTTAAAAAATGCGGTCGCTAGTGGTATTGTGAATGAAGTTGTTGTTACTAATTCAATTGAATTGTTAGAAGCAAAAAAATTTACTGGTTTAAAAATAATTTCTATTGCTGGTTTTTTAGCGAAGATGATTAATGCTTCTATTAATTGTGAATCATTGTCAGAAATATATGCTACTCGTTCAAAAAAATTATCAAATTTACAGGAGTAATAATTAATTAACTCGCATTCTAGCGAGTTTTGTTTATTTAATGAATTTTTTGCGAAAGGTTAAAAAAATGAAATTAATTGTAGGTCTAGGAAACCCTGATAAAAAATATGTCCATACGCGACATAATATTGGTTTTCAAATTATTGATGCTTTAGTTAAAAAATGAAATATTAAGTTAGATAGTAAAAAAATGGATGGTCAATATGGTAAAACGATTAAAAATAATGAAAGTATTATTTTGTTAAAACCATTAACATATATGAATTTATCAGGATATAGTGTTTCATCAATAACTAATTATTTTAAAATTGCAATATCCGATATCATTGTTATTTATGATGATGTTGATTTACAACTTGGAGTTATAAAATTACGGCATAGCGGTAGTAGCGGTGGTCATAACGGTATTAATAGCGTTATTAATAGTTTAAATAGTAATAAAATTAAACGGATTAAAATTGGTATTGGTAAAGATAATGCTTATGATACTAGTTCTTGGGTTTTAGGTAAATTTACTAATAAAGAACAACCAATCATTGATGACACCGTTAATAAAGTTTTAAATATTATTGATGATTTTGTTGTTGATTTTAATTTTGAAAGAGTTATGAATATTTATAATTAAGTTTTGTAGTAAAATACAAGTAATAATAAAATAATTAAAGGAAGTAATGAAATGAGAAATACATTAGCAATTATTGGTAGTCAATGAGGTGATGAAGGAAAAGGCAAAATAAGTGATTATTTTGCGCAAAATAGTGCCGTTATTGTTCGCTGAGCTGGTGGTGATAATGCTGGTCATACAATAGTTTTTAATAATGAAAAATATAAGTTAAATTTAGTTCCGTCAGGGATATTTAATGAGCAAGCAATTAATATTATTGCTAATGGTTGTGTTATTAATTTAGAAAAGTTAATTATAGAAATTAAAAGCTTACAAGATAAGGGTTTTTCGTGTCGTAATTTAAAAATTTCAAATCGTGCCCATATCATTATGCCATATCATTTAAAAATTGATGAATATCAAGAAGCAAAGCGAAAAAATATTATTGGGACAACTAAAAGAGGCATTGGGCCCACATATGAAGATAAAATTGCAAGAGTAGGCATTAGAATTTGTGATTTAGAAAATCCATTAACATTAAAAGCAAAATTAGAAAATGTTATTGCGATTAAAGAAGATATTTTAAAACAAATATATCAAGATAATTTGCATATTATAGTAGATGATTTATTAAAACAATGTCAAGAGTGATATGCGGTAATTAAACAATATGTTTGTGATACTTCATTATTATTAAATAATTTAATTAAAGCAAATCAAAAAGTATTATTTGAAGGTGCCCAAGGGGTAATGCTAGATATTGACCACGGAACATATCCTTTTGTTACTAGTTCTAATCCCTCAGCATCATCAATTGCTGTTGGGGCAGGAATTGCTCCGTGAATGGTTAATAATATATTAGCAATTAGTAAACCATATAATACTCGTGTTGGTAGTGGTGTATTAATTACGGAAATGAATGCTGAAATGGCCCATACAATTAGAGAAGTTGGTAAAGAATATGGTACGGTATCATTACGACCACGCCGGATTGGTTGATTAGATATTGTTGTTTTACAACATGCAAGTCGTGTTAATGGGTTTACATCATTAGCAATTATGCTTTTAGATGTTTTAAGCAATATTAAATTATTAAAATTATGTGTTGCTTATATTTATAAGGGTGAAAAAATTAATTATATTCCCGCTGATATTGAAGAGTATGAAAAATGTCAACCAGTTTATATGGAATTAGCTGGTTGAGAAGCGGATATTACAAAAGTAAAATCGTGAGCAGAGTTACCTGAAAATGCTAAAATTTATTTACAAACAATTAGTAAATTAGTTGATTTACCATTGGCATTATTTTCTGTTGGTCCAGATCGTGAACAAACAATTTTATTAACTGAAATATTTTAAGAAAAAAGAGGTTTTAATTAATGGCAACAGTAGCAATTTTTTTAGCAACTGGTTATGAAGAAATTGAAGCAATAACTGTTATTGATATTTTACGAAGAGCAAAAATTAATATTGATATTATTAGTAGTGAAAATAAAGATTTTATTGTGGGTGCTAATAATATTACTATTAAAAGTGATTATTATTTTAGTCAAATGCCTAATGATTATGCGATGCTAATTTTACCTGGTGGAGCGACGGGTGTTAATAATTTACAAAAAAATGAACATTTAATGAACTTATTAAAAACATTTAATGAACAAAATAAATTTATTGCTGCGATTTGTGCTGCCCCGCAAATTTTAGGATTGTTAGGCATTGCTAATAATAAGAATATTAGTGTTTATCCTGAGTGTTTCAATGGTTTAGAAACTGCTAAAATTATTAGCAATGAAGCGGTTGTTATTGATGGTCATATTATTACGGCATCATCACCTGGTGTTGCGATTAAGTTTGCTTTACAACTAGTCGCAATATTAACTAATGATAATATTAAAGAAATGATTACAAAGCAGTTAGTAATTTTATAAATCTATTTCCATAAAGGAGGAACAAAGATGATTAAGCGTTATCAAACAAAAGAAATGAAAGTGATTTGAAGTGAAGAAAAGAAATATGATACTTGATTAAAAGTAGAATTATTAGTGTGTGATGCCTGAGGCAATTTAGGATTAATTGATAAATCTGATTTAAAAAAATTGAAAAAAGTTAAAGTTGATTTAAAATTAATGAATAGTTTAGAAAAGCAAACACAACATGATATGGTTGCTTTTACAAGAATGTTATCACATAGTTTAGAAAATGAAAAACGCTGAATTCATTTAGGATTAACTTCAACTGATGTTGTTGATACTGCCCAAAATTATTTAATTAAGCAAGCAAACGATGTTATTGCTAAAGAACTGCAAAAATTATTAGATAATTTAAAACTAAAAGCTTTAAAATATCGGAATTTAATTTGTATTGGCAGAACACATGGCATATTTGCCGAACCGACTTCTTTTGGTTTAAAATTTGTTTTATGGTATGAAGAAATTAATCGGCAAGTGGAAAGATTTTTGTTAGCACGTAAGCAAATTGAAGTTATTAAAATTTCTGGTGCGGTTGGTAATTATGCGAATGTTGAACCAGTTGTGGAGGATTTTGTCAGACAAGAGTTAGAATTAGGTGTTGATAATATTTCAACACAAGTAACCCAAAGAGATCGGCATGCCTTTCTTTTTAGTGTTTTTGCAAATATTGCTTCCACATTAGAAAAAATTGCTCTTGAAATTCGTCATAGTCAGCGAAGTGAAGTTGATGAAATTCGCGAAGGATTTTCATTAAACCAAAAAGGTTCTAGTGCGATGCCTCATAAACAAAATCCAATTGGGAGTGAAAATATTTGTGGGTTAGCGCGTCTGATTCGTGCTAATAGTGTTGTTGCTTATGAAAATAATTTGTTATGAAATGAAAGAGATATTTCGCATAGTTCTAATGAAAGAATAATTATTAGTGGAACATTTTCATTATTACATTTTATTTTAAAGCGGATGAATGCGATTCTTAATCTTTTAGAAGTTAATGAAAAAAATATTGCTTTAAATATTGAAAAAACATTTAATACTTTTTTTAGTCAAAGATTATTATTAGAAATTATTAAGAAAACCCAATTTTCTCGTGAAGAAATTTATGATTTTTTACAAGAGTGTACTTTTGCTAGTTTAAAAGAAAAACGAGATTTTAAGGAAGTTGTTAAAGAATATAAAATTTCTAAATATTTAGATGATAAGCAATTAGAAAAATGTTTTGATATTAATTATTTTGTTCGTAATGTTAATATTATTTATGAACGGGTTTTTCCTAAAAGAGAATAGGATAAGATAATAATGATTCAGAAAAGTTTTCGTAATGAGCAGCCATCGCTATATTTAGTAGCAACACCAATTGGCAATTTAAAAGAGTTAAATAGTCGGATTGCAGAAACTTTACAACTGGTTGTTGTAATTTTTTGTGAAGATACAAGAGTAAGTAAGAAAATATTACAACATTTTAATATTAAGAAAAAACTTATTTCGTTACATCAACATAATGAAAAAGAACGAATTGATTTAGTATTACAATTTTTAAATAATAATCAATCAGTTGCTTTGCTAAGTAATGCTGGCTATCCATTAATATCGGATCCCGGATATCAATTAGTCCAAGCAGTAATTGCTAAGGAATATAATGTTGTTAGTATTAGTGGTTCTAGTGCGTTATTAAATGCTTTAGTTTGTTCGGGATTACCACCATATCCGTTTTCTTTTTGAGGTTTTTTAGACCACAAAGTAGGAAAACTTAAACAACAAGTTGAACAATTAAAATATCGTTCTGAATCGTTAATTTTTTATGTTGGTGTGCATCATTTAGAAAAAACATTAAGGGTGATGAAAGAAATTTTAGGTAATCGTGATGTTTGTTTAGCAAGAGAGTTAACGAAGATGTATGAAACTATTTATCGAATGCCATTAAATGATATTATTAACCTTGATTTAACTTCATTAAAGGGTGAATTTGTGTTAATTGTTAAAGGATATGAAGTGGTGGTTGATTATCGTTCTTTAACTATTAAAGACCACATTATCTTAGTAGCTAAAAAGCAAAATATTACTATTAAAGAAGCAATTAAGGAAGTAGCAAATATGCGAAATCTTCCTAAAAGTCTTGTATATCAAGTCTATCATCAAGAGTAACCCTAGGAGCAGAAATGTTGACATTTTCCTATTTTTACTGTATATATTAACGAGTTAAGGTATAAAATAGGAAAAGAAAGTTTCAGTTTATACTGAACAAATTATTAAAAAAAGAGGGAAAAATATGAATATGAATGGAACAAAGCGTTTATTAATGGCTTTAACTAGTATTACATTAGGTTTAGGAACAGCGACAATTGGTTTAGTTGCTTGTTCAACAGGGACAGTTACTTTTGATAAAATTACAAGTCAAGAAGCAATTGCTCAACTTAAAACAAATTTTGCTAATACTGTTAATACTTTAAAGACAAGAATTAAAACTTTGGAAACTCAATATGATGCACAAAAACAAGCATTTAAAGCAGTAAAAGGTAAGATTGATAACCTAATTAGTAGTGTAAAAACTATTGGAGAAAATAATGATGCATTATTACTAGAACTTAAAACACAATATGATGCGATTAAATCAAATGATACAGTTGTTGTAATTAAAGAGTTAACTGAATTTAATAGTGAAAAAACTACTGCTTTAAAGTATGTTAAGGCTCTTGAAGACTACCGATTTGAAAAAGAAAAATCTTTAAATGCTAAATTAGTTAAGAAGGATGAACAAATTGCTAAATTAAATGAGCAAATTGAATCATATGAACAACAAGTTAAGTTAATTACTGATTTAGTTGCTACTTTTGGTAAAGAAGGTAGTTTAAAAGAACTTAAAAAAGTAAAAGAAGAAGCGAAATTTGAAGACCAAGTTGATCATATTAAAGCTGAGTTTGAAAGAATAATTAAAGAAAAAACTAAGCTTAATACTGAAAATGAAGCAAATAAGCAAGAAATTAAGGATGCTAATGAGGCTTTAGATGCTTTACAAATAGCGCGATTGATACTGGTAAAGCCGTTAAAACTGAATTAGAAACTGCTGTTAACGATTTAGAAGAGTTAATTAACAACTTCAAACAATAAGAGGCAATATTATGATGTTTAAAAATCTTTTAAACCTTTTAATTGTAGCTAGTTTGACAGTTGGGGTAGGGGTTACTTTAACAGCTTGTGCTGATAAAGCACCAATTCCTACGGAACAAAACTTAATTGTTAACGATAGTATTTTTGATGAAATTGTTAATAACACTTTATTTCGTGTTGAAAAACAAAGTTTAGTGAATAAAATTAATGATTTGACTAATCAAATAAAAAATCTTGATAAAAATATTGATTTAACTATTGCACAACTAGAAAATATTAAGGTCAAATTAGAAATTAAGATTAAAAAATACCAAGATGAATTAGCACTTTTAAATGCTGATTTACAAAAATTGGATGAGTTAGTTAATAGTTTTGGTAAAGATAAATTAAAGGATATTAAACCTTTTACGGGTTCTAAAACTGATTGAAAGGGTAAAATTGCCCATATTAAAGCTGAATTTTTACGAATAATTGGTGAACGAAAAGATTTAATTAAGGAAAATCATAGTTTAATAATACAACTTATTAAATTGTATTTTGAAACTGAGTTTGATTTTAATGTCCACAAATTAAATACTGGTAATACCAGATTAGATGCGTATAATAAGGCAAAAGAATTAATTAAAACTTTATTAGGTGATGATTACCAACTTTTAAAAATTTCATTTAAAGGTTCAGAAACTGATAATTTAACTGGTAATTCAGAATGATACGATATGGATATTACTATTGGTAAAGAAACGGCAACGATTCGTTTTAAAGTAAAAAATGTTAGTTTTATTAGAAAATCAAATGAAGAAATTTTAACTTTAGTTAAAAATTTTTAAAAATTCGCTATAACTGACGTTTGAAAGAACTTACAAACTCAAGGAGCGAAGCTATTGCTCTTTTAAAAGAACAATTACAAAAATATTTGGGAAAAATAAACTATGATCAAGTAATTATTGAGGATGGAACACCAATTTCAAAAAATAATAAATTAACTTCTTTTTTTGGTGAAACAGATCTTGATTTAACTGTTAAAGTTGGTAGTTTAGATGAAGTTTCATTAAGTTTATATTTAGAAGGACTTTCACATATATAAAACTTATATAAATTAATAATAAAATAAATAAAACACACTTTGTATAAAGTGTGTTTTTAACATATGTGATTATTTGTTTAAAAAGTCTCATAGTTTAGCGTAATTCGGTTCCACTGATGTTTCTTCGTTAATATCAATATAGATAACGATGTTATTTTCATCTAATACTAATAAGGTTCTTGCTAGAAGTTCTAGTTTTTGGATTACTAAACCAGTTTTAATGCCGAAATCACGGTATTTGTAATCAGATATAAGGATGTGATTATTGTCTTTAAAACTTTCACAAGCTTTATTTTGGGCGAAGGGTAGGTCTCTTGAAATTGTAATTAGTTGCATATTTTCTAGTTTACTAATATTTTCGTTCATATGTTTAGTTTGGGTTAAACAAGTGCTAGTATCAACACTGGGGACAACTGAGATTACTTTCTTTTTATTGACGATATCAGTTATTTTAAAGTCTGACATATTAAGATTAGTGGCGATAAAATCAAGAGTTTCACCAATTTTAATTGGTTCTTTAATTAATTGTAAAGGTTTTCCTTTCATTTTTACTTCCATATTAGTCCTCCTTAGGGTATGTATAATTTAATTATATAAAGAAATGATGTAATATAATATATAATATAAATAATTTGATAAAGGATGAAGTTATGCAACCAAAATATTTTTATGTTTCAACGCCAATATATTATCCGAATAATGAATTGCACTTAGGGCATGCGTATACAACAGTTTTAAGTGATGTTTTAGCGCGTTATAAGAAACAACAAGGTTATGAAGTATTTTTTACTACTGGTAGTGATGAACACGGACAAAAAATTGCTAAGGCGGCACAATTAGCAAATATTACCCCCCAAGAATTTGTTGATGGCATCGTTAATAAGTTTAAAGATTTATGAACAGCCTTACACATTGATTATTCTAAATTTATTAGAACTAGTAGTCAAGAACATACTATTGTTGTTGAAAAAATCTTTAATCAGTTATTAGCCCAAGAAGATATTTACTTAGATCAATATGAAGGCTGATATTGTATTGCTTGTGAAGAATTTGTTACTAAATCACAAATTTCTCGTGATAAGTTGCATTTATTATGTAATCAACAATTAAAGTTTTTACAAGAAGAAAGTTATTTTTTTAAAGTTTCAAAGTATCAAGAACAATTGTTAGCTTATTATCATCAACATCCTGACTTTATTTATCCCGAATCACGAATGAATGAAATGATTAATAATTTTTTAAGTCCGGGACTTCAAGATTTAAGTGTTACAAGAACAAGTTTTAATTGAGGGATTCCGGTTAAAGAAAATTCCAAACATATAATTTATGTTTGAATTGATGCTTTAAGCAATTATTTAAGTTCATTAGGTTATCTTTCATCAGATAATAGTGAATTTAATAAATATTGAGGCGAAAATAGTGAAATTGTGCAATTTTTAGGTAAAGAAATTACTAGATTTCATGCTATTTATTGACCAATCCTATTAATGGCATTAAATATTCGTTTACCTAATAAATTAATTAGTCATTCGTGAATCACAATGAATGATGATAAAATGTCAAAATCAAAAGATAATAGTATTAATCCATTACAATTAATTAATGAGTATGGCAGTGATGCTTTACGATTTTTTCTTGTTAATGATTTACATATTACCAGAGATAGTAATTATAGCTTACAATTATTAATTGATTCTTATAATAGTAATTTAGTTAATAATTTAGGTAATTTATTATCAAGAACAATGACAATGACCGAAAAATATTTTAATAATGTTATTCCGCAGTATGTTCCTAGTACTAATGATTTAGATAAGGCATTAGAACAACACATTCATTTAACAATTGAAAGTTATGAAGCAAAAATGGATCAATATTTAATTAATGATGCTGTTAAAGCAGTAATTGAATTATTACATTATGCTAATAAGTATATTGAAGAAAGAACTCCTTGAATATTATTTACTAATCATGATGTTAATTTAAATAAAGTTATTAATAATTTATTACAAGTTTTAAAAGTAAGTGCGTATTTATTACAACCTGTTTTAGTAACGAAAAGTATTGTTATTTTTCAACAATTAAATATTAATTACGAACAGTTAAATTTTACAAATTTAACTAATTTTCAAGACTTAGATAATGTTAAAATTAATTTGAAACAAATATTATTTCCACGAATAAATAATAGTTAATTATTTTTAATTTAAAGGAGGATATTTTATGAAAATTACTAAAGATTCTAATAAATGATGGTTCATTTATGAAATCGTAATTGCCGTCTTTACATTATCAGTTTTAATTTTTGGTTATGTTGAACATTTAATAACTAAAACTTGAATGCGAAGTATTGATGAGCCTTTTTCTTATACGGGTTTTCAAGGTCAATATTTTAGTTATTTTACAATTCAAAGTAATATTATTGTTTTTGTGTGATTTTTATTAGCAGCAATTTATCACTTTAAAAGTGATAAACCACTAATTTTAAGACAAGGTGGTTTAATTGTCATCTCATTATATATTTCTATTACTTTTATAACATATATGACAATGATGCTCCCTTTTGCGGCGACAACAATGGCACCGATTACTTGATTTGAAAATATGAGTCAGCATTTAATTATTCCATTATTAGTAATTTGCTATATGTGTTTTCATATTGGTGAAAAACCAATTGTTATTAAAGAATATTTAAAGAAAAAATTATGAATTAATTTTCTTTATCCATTGTTTTACTTTTTATATATTATTCTTCGCTTGTATATGGGAGTATTAGATGATAAACCAACTTTATTGTATTTCCCTTATTTACCTAAATTAGATGTTGCGAATTGATTGTTAGTTGTTTTAGTTATTATCGCTAGTATCATTATTTTGATTTTATTTGTTGTTGTTAATATCTTTTATTGTTATATAAATAATAAAATATATGAACGAAAAGAAAAATAATCAAAAACCGCTAGAGTAGGGGAATATTTGACTTTTTAAGGTATTTTTTATATAATTAATAGGATAAGGTATAAATTAGAAATGAAGAGTTACTACTTTTTTATGTAGTTTTGGTTTATATTGAGTAAAAATGAGGTATTAAAAGCTATGAATAAAATAGAAATAACAGGTCAAAAAATTACAAATTTAAACTATAAAAAAGTTTTAAATAAATGACAAATAGAAGTAGATTAAAATGGTTAAACGATGATTAAATATTTTAATTGTGACTGTTTTTTCGTTAGGAATTGGTACTAATTTAATTGCTTGTTCTTCGCAAACAATGGCAAAAAATTTCATTAAGGAAGAAATTACGAATAATCAGTTATTAAATGAGGAAATAAACGCGTTAAAAAGAAAAATTGCGATTTTAACAAATGATTTTCAGGAGTTAATTAAGAAAAACAATGTTACTAAAAAAAGAATTGGCCAACAAGAAAGTGAAATCGTGCAATTAATTGAATATACCAGTGAATTAACTAAGTTAATAAGTAGTTTTGGTAGTGGTGAATTAGCAGATATTGCTAAGTTGCTTAAAGATAATGCTACTTTGGAAGATAAACTGCATCATATTAGAACGGAAATGGCAAGATTGTTAAATAAAGAGGAATTAATTGCTAAAAATGATGCTTTAAAAGTAAAAATTGTTTCTACATATTTAGAACAATTTAATGCCAATAATC
This sequence comes from Spiroplasma endosymbiont of Dromius quadrimaculatus, assembly GCF_964031155.1. Classification (NCBI taxonomy): domain Bacteria; kingdom Bacillati; phylum Mycoplasmatota; class Mollicutes; order Entomoplasmatales; family Spiroplasmataceae; genus Spiroplasma; species Spiroplasma endosymbiont of Dromius quadrimaculatus. The sequence continues at coordinate 1,319,108 of NZ_OZ035010.1, read as the reverse complement.
GTTTCGATTTAAGTGGATTAAATATAAATCAGCAACGAAGTTATGCTTTGGATAAAGTAAAAATAAAATTACAGGAAAAATTTCCTAATATCTTTAAACATATTAGTAATCTTGAAATTTATAATGAAACTTGAACACTAGGAAAAAATGCTATTGAAGTTTTTAAAGATGGTAATACCGCACTGGAAATTAGGTTTAAAATTGGTGTTAAAACTTCGCAATGAATTCCAATGTATTTTAAAAATATTAAAAATAATGATGAACAGTTATTTAATAAAGTGAAAACATATTTAGAGAATTTTGATTTTTCTCATCCTTTTGACTTAGAAGGAATGACTGCTGATAAAAAAATTAGTGATGTTTTAGAAAAACTTCGAAAAAATTTAAAAAATCAATTTAGTCAGGAATATAATCGGATTAAGATTGATATGTCGGGTTATTTAATAAGACAATAGAAGAAGATGGTTTATTACGACCTAAAAGTGGCGATTATGATAATAATTATAAGCAAGTTACTCTTACAGTGGGTTCATTTAATGATACAATAGAACTTTTCTTTAAAAATATTAAAAGAACTGATGAACAGTTATTTAATAAAGTAAAAGAGTATTTAGCGAAATTTACTAAAGATAATCCTTTTGACTTAGAAGGAATGACTGCTACTGAACAAATTCGCGATATTTTATCAAAAATGAGAAAAGATTTAAAAAGTCAATTTGGTGATGAATCTAGTCGGATGGCAATTACTATGAAGAATGTTAATAACACCATAGAAGAAGATGGTCTTTTTGACCTTAATGAAAATTATAAGAGAGTTAGTTTGACAATTGGTTCATTTACAGGCGAAATAAATGTTTATTTTAATAATTTTAAAAGAACTGATGAACAGTTATTTAATAAAGTAAAAGAGTATTTAGCGAAATTTACTAAAGATAATCCTTTTGACTTAGAAGGAATGTGTAATATACCACAGATGTTTTGCACAATCAAGAAAAACATTAAAAAGGGACGCATAAAGTTTTGTTAGGTGGTAAAAGATTTAAATAATTATGAAAGAAAAGCAACTACAAATTGGTTACCTTTTTATTTGAAAAATAAGTAATAAAACAAAATATTTAATATTAACAAACATAATCTTAATAAAAAGGTTATAAAAACTAAGTAAAATGCTTATAAAACCAACATTAAAATAATTTTTTACAACAAAAATCATACATTAGAAATATATACTTAATTTGCATATTAAAATAATTTATAGCAAATAATTATTTTTTCTTTTTTTAAAAATACCTAAGAAAACTAAACGCGACCAGTTTATTTACTTGTTAAGAATAAAAGTATAAATTGTATATAATTAAAATTATTTTGTTAAAAATTTTTGTAATGTTTGAAATGGCGTTTTAGTGTTTAGTGATGAATGACAGCGTTCAAAGTTATAAAAGTAATAATATTTGTTTAAATAATGTTGAAGTTCATTTTGATTTAACTTTTTATCCTTAGCATAAAATAATTTAGTATAATGTTGATGAAATCGCTCAATTTTACCGTTACTTTGTGGTGAACGAATTGGAGTGGTTTCATGGATAACCCCATTCTTTGAAAGAAAGGTTGTAAAAGGCCTTTCTTTTACTTTGTATGCTTTTTTATTACTTCAATTAGTAGTGGTGAATTCAGGAGCATTATCAGTACGAAGGCGTTTAATTGTTATACCAAGTTCGTCGAAATCTTTCATTGCTCTTTGCACGGCATTAAGGGCATTGTTAGTTCCTAAACTATCATAAACATAACCAAATACTATTCGTGTTATTTCGTCAATGAAATCATAAATATAATATTTTTTATCAACCGGAAAATTTGATGGGGTAATAATTTTGGCATCCATTTGTAAAAGACCAATCTCGGACACTTCATAACGCTTAAAATGGCGTTTTGTTTGTTTGATTTGCTGTTTTAATTCTTTTCAACGAGGGTCAGATTTAATTCAACGATAAAAAGTTTTAATATTTTTCGGAACTTCCGAATTTTTAACATCATGAAAACCGATTTTTAAATTGTTAAATAAAGACCACATCCCGCCGGCTTGAAGATTTTTGTAATCAAAATATAAATCACATACTTTTTTGCGAGAATTTAAACTATATTGATAATTAATATTTTGTGGTTTTGTAGTTTTAAACAATAACAAATCTAAATTGTCAGAATAATAAGCGGTCATAATTTTTTCTGCCCAACGATAAAAGGTTTTCGTTGCATTCTTAAAATATTTTTTAATAAGTTTTGTTAAAGTAGTTTCTTCAATATAGAAATAAGTACATAAATTTAAATAGTTAGTAATGCGTTTTTTAGTTTTATAGTAATAAGGATTACGGCAATTAGCACTTAGTCAACTTTGGGTTTTTGCTTTTAAATCCGCTAAATCAGCTTGAGAAATAATATATTTCATTTTAAAACTCCTTAAATTAAGAAAATCGTATTACAAAAAACACGATTTTCAAAAATATTTATTAAATTACTAATTTTTATTAGGCATTTTGACAGAAAAGGATGTTATAACTCGGTTCTAAATAATAATTTTGATTAGGCAATGGTTGCGGTTGCTCGTTATCCTTTTTGGGTAAAAGCAGGAGAAGCAAACATTAATTCTAATCAATCATATTGTCAATCAGCTCCCATACCCATTTCACTTGTTCCAATATTATAAGTATGAATTTTAGCTTTAATACTAACTGCATCAACTTTACCTAATTTTGTTAAATCATAATCACCAGTCAATAAATCACTAACAGTTTTTTCCGTAAACCGAAAAGATGGATATCAAGTAATACCATTAATCATATTCTCTGGTAAATTTTTTAACTCACTTTTATTAAAATTTGAAAACCCAACAAGATTTCTTTTAGAATTATTACCTTGTCAATTAATAGTTGCCTTAGATAAAGAAAATTCATAAATTTTATTTTTAACAAACTGAAAATCATTGCTTTTACAAGCAAAAGTAAACACCACAATTACTAAACTTAACACTGATAAACTTTTTTTTAACATAATTAAAAATCCTCCTTTCAAAGAGATTATATTATACTAAGAATATTAAAAATATTTTAAGAGAACTTTTTAATTAACATTAACAAAATTGCTAAGGGCACTACAAATTCAAATAGCATTTGAAATGCCGGAATAACTTCAAACACCGGAAAGGCAGTTTTGGTAAAATTAATCGTTGTTTTTGCAATATCCGCAAGCGGGCGAATTAAAAGATTAATCCCAGAAAGACCAAGTAATCAATTTAACACACTAACAGAAGCGTGCTGAATGCCACAAGATATTGCACTAAATAGGCCCCAATAAGAACAGTTGGGCGTAGGAATTAAATCATCGGTATTACCATTTGTTCCACCACCAATAAAAGCTGTTGAATTCAAAATGTTAAAATCGTATAAAGAATAATGATATTCAGTACTTTCATTTTTCTTTTTATATAGTGGAAAAGTTAGTGTAAAAATATTAATTCCATACATCACATCAACTTTGGCATTGTAAAAATACAATTTATTACTAGTAGTGTTTCATAATTGGTTATCATATGCTTTTAACACATTAAAATATACTTGATAAGAACTTTTGCCAATATTAAAACCATTGGCAACTTGTTTATCTTTAACAAAAAAATAGGAACGAAAAATCATATTCTTACTATTTTCGATTGTTGAACCAAAGTTAATTAAATACTGTTTGGGATAAAAAGTAATTAAGGAACGATAGAAAAAACCCATTTGTAAAACATTTTTAGGAATTTGTTGCATTCCTTTGTAATCTAATTCTACATAAGTAGAAGCATCCATATCAAAACTCGCATAAAAGAATTGTACAAAAAACTCACCTAAAACTTTATAAATTTTATTAAATAAACCATTAATAAAATCAATAGTTAAATCTTTTTGATAATAAAGCATAAAATCTTTAAAATCAAATTTTAATTTGTCATCATAGCGTAAAAAATGGAAAGTATTACCATAATAATTAACTTGTCCAAAAAAGGTATTAATAAAATCTCCTCCAAAACTTGTTCGCGAGCCAGATTTTCAAAGCGATTTACCATTTTCTAAAAACTCATTACTACCCACAATGCTGCCGTGCTCAGTTTTTATAGTAATAACATCACCAAAACTAGAAAAGGAAAGTTCTCTAAAAATAACTTTTTCAATAAAACCGGGTGGATATGAATTTTTGCGACTTAAATTAAATTTACTATTTTGTTTAAAACCATTTAATTTAATTGAAATTTCACTCATATATTTAAAATTATCGTCAAAGAAATTAAAAATTGGGACTCAATATAAATAACTATAATTAAATTTATCAAAATCTCGGCGTTGTATCATCAAATAGTCTAATTTATCTTGAAACTGAGTATAATCATACTCGCCATCATTTTTAGTTATTTCCGTAGGTAATGGTTGCTCGTTATATTTTTCGGGCAGAGGAGGAGAAGCAAACATTAATTCTAATCAATCATATTGTCAATCAGCTCCCATGCCCATCTCACTTGTTCCAATATTATAAGTATGAATTTTACCTTTAATACTAACTGCATCAACTTTACCTAATTTTGTTAAATCATAATCACCAGTCAATAAATCACTAACAGTTTTTTCCGTAAACCGAAAAGATGGATATCAAGTAATACCATTAATCATATTCTCTGGTAAATTTTTTAACTCACTTTTATTAAAATTTGAAAACCCAACAAGATTTCCTTTAGAATTATTACCTTGTCAATTAATAGTTGCCTTAGATAAAGAAAATTCATAAATTTTACCATTACTAGAATTTGTGGCTCGTTTTTGTCGTTTCATAAAAGATTGTTCCATCATAGCAGGTTTTGGTGGTTGTTTTGTATCAAAGAACGCCCCTAACGGTACCAAACTAATAAACATTATAATAAATCAAGAAATAATCTTATGCATCTCATCACATCTTAAAACTCTTTTTTATCGCTTTAAAAGCATCAGAAAATTTATAATGTTGATGTTGCGGACATTCACAATTAACAACTTGCATTTGATGCTTTCTAAAAACTTTATTAAAATAATAACCCCTAATAATTAACTTAATACCAGTTATTAACAAATAAACGATTAATAATCAAAAATACACCTTAAGAACTAAATTTTGAAAATCAAACAATATAAAATCTTTAAAAAACTCATCTGTATTAGTTCTAATTCTTGTTAAAAACATTCAAATTATAACCATAACAGTATGAAATATAATAAAAAAATGCATAAAACCTAAAACGCTTTTAAATCATTTAATACTTAATATTTTCTTTAACTTTTTCATTTTTTAACTCCTTTCAAAGTATTTTTTTATTCAGTAGGTCCTCTTAAAATTAAATATATTGTTGATAAAATACAAATTGTTCCTAAAATTTGGAAAATCGGATGTTGGGAAAATAACCTTATCATTGGTTTAAACAAATCTAAAATTTTAATATTTTTTGATAAAACTTTATTAAAATATTCTAAACCCTCACGCACATAGGCTCATAAACCTAAAAAGTCATTTAAAGCAAAAATAGAAAAAACAGCAACAAGAATGAATAAAATTATTAATTTAAACATTTTAAAAACCTACCTTTTTATTCGCCGTCCGTGTTGGTCGACTCACGGTCTATTTTTAGGGTTATTACCACTAAATTTCTTAATCGGACCACTAGATGATTTTTTCTTAGTTCCTCAATTAGCAACTGATTTTCGATATTTTTTACGAAAACCAACTTTTGGTCGTTCGATATGAATACCTAAAATGCCACCAATCACAAGATTTATTACAAGCATAATTAGCGGAAAAATAATAATGCGAATATCTGTTCCAGGAATGGTTAAAGTTCAAATTAAATCAAAAACTTTATAAAACATATCGCCAATCAAACTAGCCATTTTTTCTAAGTTTTCCATTTTTAAACCCCTTTACTTGTTTTTCTTATTCAGATTATTTTTTAACTTAGTAAGTATCTTGCTGAATTTTTCCATTTTTAAATATTCTAATGCTTCAATATCCATTACATTATCATTTCAAAATTTATGTTGATATTTATCATTCAAAGCACGATTACTTAATTCACGCAAGAATGATAAATATTTATTATCGTAAAGATTTAAGATTGACATCGGAATTTTTAATTTAAAGAAATAAATGTCTAATTCTGGAATGCTACGATACTTGATTTTGCGACCTTTTTTATCATTTTTTGCATTAATTAGCGTTAATCGTCATTGCTCATATTCACTTACCGATTTAAAAGTGCCGTAAATAACTTGTAAATAGGGTCGGAAAATACTAACCGGTTTTTTTCTAATACCAACAATTATTGAATTCGCAATATCACGAACTTTAACTCATATATGTTCGGCTCGTTGTCCGCTTGCTAATACGATATGGGTAAATTGCCGAGCCGAAGCGAAATATTCTTGTAAACCTTGGGTTACTCTATCATTTTCTTTATAATCAGTTCCTTCTAAAAATAAGTTAGTTTCATCTCATAACAGTAAATGTTTTTCATCTAAAATTGGATAATTATAATCTAAAAGTGACATGTGTCCTAATGAAAGCATTTGTTTATCTGTAATCGGAAAAGTAGAAATCGTTTTTCAACCACTTAATAAGTAAGAAGCTAAAACCATTAAAGCGGTTTTTCCAGTTCCTAAAGCACCAATTACTAAATTTAAAGGTGAATTTAATAAGAAATTAATAAAACTACGACGAGCAAAGAAATGAGAAATTTTAGTATATAAAACATACAAAGCAATTAATAAATAAATAATATCAAATAACATTCTTCAACTTTGGGGATTATAATAATGCAAAATCGCACCATAAAATCACGCAATAATAAATAAAGTGCGATTTAAAGCGACAAAATCATATAATCTTAAATTTATTTTCTTAAACAATAGCATCACTTAAATCACACTTTCTTTATTATTTTTATTATTATCTGCCGGGCATTAATTTTTCAAACATTTTGAAAGCGATTAAAAATAAACCAATAATCACACCAAGCAAGAAAACTCAATATGTAGCAAAGAAATTAACGACATTTGGCATATTACCACCAATAATATCAGTTCAAATATTACCAAATGCTTTAATTAATGCTTTTCATAAGTTAGTAACCGCTTGTTCACCAGTAATTGCTACCGGTGGTGTTGTTACATCAAGAAAAGTTCTAAACATATAATCACCCCCTTTCTAAACAAAATATGATTTAACTTTATAAAATAAAATAACCATAAATAAGACAATAATTACTAATACCATTCAAAACGCAATGTTTGCTATTAAAAGCCAAAGTGTTTTTTGAGTTAAATCAATTTCTTTACCACCAGTAATACGAGCTGGAATAACTGTAATTTGAATAAATAAATCCCAAAAATACAATTTTATTTGTTCTCAATCTAAATCTTTTCAAGCAACTAAAAACATAATAATTACCGCTTAAAAGGTCAAAAGAGTAGAAAAATAATGGCTGAGAAAAGCATTACAATTATCAAAATTGAAAACAAAAATACAACTTGGGGTGGTAAATCGGCGGTTGGATAAATTAATTCAATTAACTCAATAATTATTTTTTTAAACATTTTCTAAACCTACTTTTTAATTTCTTTTTCATCTTGTTCTAATAAATTTCGCTTAAATTTTGCAATAAATATTCGTTGTGCATAAGTAAAATCTTTTGGCAACTGTTTTGCTTCACTACCATATTTCTTTTTATCTTTAAAAAACCGATAAATATTAACTGCAATATAATATGCTAGTAATAATGTTAAAATCGTAAAAAATACTAATCCAAATATACTCATTTTTCTTTTCTCCTTAATTTTCTAATCTTTTAATATACAATATCAACACAAAGTCAATTATCACCGACTAAATCAGTTCTAACAGATTCAACTGCAGATTTAGACACTCAAAATTTTTGTTCTAATCCAGTTTTATTATTAATAGAATATATAAACTTTTGACAATAATTTTTAGGTGTTTCATCCACACTAACTCACATTTTCATTTTTTAAACTCCAAAATTAATTTTTTTACTACATTAAATCAAAAAAATGCAATAACTTAGTTAAATAACTCAAACTAACATTGATAATTAACGGGCGGAGCATACGCTTTCCGCACCGTTTAAACACCTTAAAAGTTTTTTACCCCTCTTTTTCTCTCTCCTCTCTTTTTTTAAATATCGTAAAACATCTTTAAAATGAATTTTTAAAATAATCAAAACTTACAACCTTTTTATCATGTTCTTTTTCAGCAATAAAAAAACCTAACAGTTCATGACCTAAAATCAAACTAGATTCTTGCCCTTTATTATTAACCAAAACCAATTGATATTCACCATCTTTAATTATTCCAATACAAATAGAATTTTCATATTTTCCTTTATAAACAAATTTTTTTGAAAACCAAATACCAGCAGGTTCATATAATCATGGAATTTTTGGTGCTTTAATAAGCATTGCCTTTTGCGTTTCTTTTAAAAGAAATTTTTCAGTATTTAAAAAAATATTTTCAATATTTCTCATACACATACCGTCCTTACAATATTTATTTATACTAAACTAAGTTATATTTAACTTAGTTACTTAGTCTTTTAACTTAGTTTAATATACTTGTCTTTAAACTTTTTCTTTAAACTAAATTAACATAACTTGTTAGTAAACTTTGTTTACTAAAAAACTTAGTTTATCAACAACAAGGCACAAAAAAATACAAGGCATAATTAAAAATAATAAGTATTAATTTAACCTTATATTTCTTGCAATAAATAAATGAGCTCATATTTATTTATTAATTAACAGTAAGTTTGTAGAAACCAAAATCTTGTCATATGTATATGGTTTCTACAGACTAGAAGGAATGACTATTGATAAAAAGATTAGTGATGTTTTAGAAAAACTTCGAAAAAATTTAAAAAATCAATTTGGTAAAGAATCTAGTCGGATGGCGATTACTATGCAGAATGTTGGTAATAATATACAATTTGATGGGCTTTTAAAGCTTGATGAAAATTATAAGAGAGTTAGTTTGACAATTGGTTCATTTACAGGCGAAATAAATGTTTATTTTAATAATTTTCAAAATATTAGTGATTATTTAAATAAAATAATTAAAAAAGATGCTAATTTCTTTGATGAGATAGTAGAAATTGAGTATTCTGATAATAAAGAAACTAATTTAATTGCTGCTAAAAAAATTGCTAATTTTTATAAAAACAAATTTGGCTGAGAAGTTAAAATAGGTTTCATATATAACTTAAAAAATTTTGTTATTTCGGTAGATGATTATCATTTTAAACTTACTAAGTTTCTTGATGACACATTTGTTGTCCCTATTAATAAAAGTGTTATTGAAGATGAAAATTTTATCAAGGTTTTTGGTTAATAAAAAAATATAAATTTAAAACAAGACTTGTAAAAAAGTCTTGTTTTTATTTGGGAGACAAATAAGATATAATTTAAGGGAAATAAATTAAAAGGTATTAAAGTAGGTGATTTAAATGGCATATGATGTAATTGTTATTGGCGGGGGACACGCTGGGGTGGAAGCAGCTTTAGCTTGTACACGGTTGAAACATAAGACACTGATGGTTACTCTTGATCCGACAAAGATTGCGAGTATGCCTTGTAATCCATCAATTGGTGGTCCTGCTAAGGGAATTGTTGTTAGAGAAATTGATGCTTTGGGTGGTGAGATGGCTAAAGCTGCGGATAAAACAGCATTACAAATGAAACTATTAAATAGTTCACGCGGACCAGCAGTGTGAGCATTAAGAACGCAATCGGATAAGATTGCATATAGTAAATATATGTATGATGTTATTAGGCAACAAGATAATTTAACGGTACTATCAGCAATGGTAAATGAGTTATTAATAGAAAATCATACTGTTAAGGGTATCATCTTAAATGACGGTACAATAATTAAAGCTAAAAAAGTTATTTTAACAACAGGTACTTATATGGAAGCTAAAGTTTTACAAGGGTCTAGTGTTAAAAAGGAAGGTCCTGATGGACAAAAAGGTTCTTATGGAATATCAAAACAATTAGCACAATTAGGATTTAAAGTTATTCGCTTAAAAACTGGAACACCACCACGAGTTCATAAAGATAGTATTGATTACAGTAAAATGCAATTAGAATTAGGAACTGATTTACCATTAGCATTTTCTTTTTCTACAAAGGAGTTTGTTCCTTTAAAAAAACAAGTTCCTTGTTGACTTATTTATACTAATGAAAATACCCATCAAATTATTAATGAAAATTTAAAGGCATCAGCAATGTATCGTGCTATCCCCACTAGTGTTGGACCAAGATATTGTCCAAGTATTGAAGATAAGGTTGTTAGATTTGCTGATAAATCACGACATCAAATTTTTTTAGAACCAGAATCAGTTGCTTTAGAAACAATTTATGTTCAAGGGTTTTCTACATCAATGCCGATTGATATTCAAGATCGGATGTTAAGAACTTTGCCGGGATTAGAAAATGTTCAAGTTCTTAAATGAGCTTATGCCATTGAATATGATGCTATTGATCCTTTACAACTAAAACCGACCTTAGAAACCAAAATAATTAAAAATTTATTTAGTGCTGGACAAATTAATGGTACTAGTGGTTATGAAGAAGCTGCTTGTCAAGGATTAATGGCAGCGATTAATGTTCATTGTCAATTAGTGAATAAGGCACCATTTATTTTAAGAAGAGATGAAGCGTATATTGGCGTTTTAATTGATGACTTAGTTACTAAAGGAGTATCGGAACCTTATCGGTTATTAACTTCACGAGCTGAACATCGGATTTTTTTAAGAAATGATAATGCTGAAGATCGTTTAAAACAATATGCTTATGATATTGGTTTAGTAAGTAGGGTAGAGTGAGATGAATATCAAAAGCAATGTCAATTACAAAATATTGTTGAAAATGAATTAAGAGTAACACGATTTACACCTAATTCAACAATTCAAAAGGCATTACAAGAAAGTAATTTTTCATTGTTAACTGCTGGTATTAGTGCGTGAGATTTATTAAAACGACCAGAAATATCATTGAATTTTTTAGTACCTTATATTACTAGTATTAATTTATTAAATCAAAATCAAAAAACTAATTGTGAAATTAAAAATAAATTTAGTGGTTATTTAATTCGTCATCAAAAGCAAATTACGCGAAAAATTAAATTAGAAAAAAAACAAATTCCGCAAGATATTAACTATGATTTTGTTGCTAATATTGCTATTGAAGCCAAAGAAAAATTAAAGTTAGTGCAACCGCTAACAGTCGCTCAAGCTTCACGAATTTCGGGAGTTAATCCCGCCGATATTGTATCATTGTTATTTCATTTACGAAAAAAATATCCACAAACTAGTTAATAGTTAGTTTGTTAAGGTGGGAATAAAGTGGATAAAATCTTTAAATTAATAAATAGTATTAATATTGCTAGTATCTTTGCTCTTCCCATTTTTGGTTTTAGTCGTTCTGTTACTGATCAAGCAGTTATTTTTGCTAATCATCCATTAAGTATTTATGATAATGCAACAACAAAAAACTTTTATAATTCATCAATTGATATTTTAGATAATTATTGGATTATTGATAATTTTGCTGATAAGACGACGCAATTGTTATTTTGACAAAATATGTTGAATACGCATACTAAAAATAAAACAAAATATTTTATTGCTTTAAATCATAATTTTGCTAATAATATTCCTAATTTAACAAAAGAGTTAGAAAAGTCGGTTGCTACGGGTAATAAAATTATTACCTTAGATTATGATTATGTTCATAATTCTGTTAGTAATAAAATTGTTAATTTAGTTGAAATTAAATTTGATGTTTTGACAATGGGTTATAATTTAGGATATCAATCAGGGATTTATATGTTAAAAAATCGTCAAGATTTTACAATTATTGATAATAAAATTCAAGTTAGTGCTGTTGAATATTTAAATGATCAATTAGCACAACGATTAACTTTTGGGTTTCAACAAGGACTATATCAAGCGCAAATTGATAGTAAGCAAGATGGTGATTATGAGTTTAATTTTGTTGATTGACAAACATCAATTGATAATCGTGATCCTTTAATTAGCTCTGATTGGAATCGTAATAATATGTATAATACTGCAAAAGCATTATTAGAAAATCATCAAGTTAGTTTAATTTTTGATCCGTTGTTATTATATAGTAATAATTTAGTAAAAGCTTTTATTGATAATAATGATAATTTAAAAAAACATTATTTTGTTAGTGTTGATATTATGAATAAAGAAAAATATCATATTAAATCCAAAAATTATTTACTTGCTAGTATTAATCGTAATTTTACAGGTATATTATCTAAAATTTATCATTCTGAGGAAATAAAACCACAGTTATTAACTGATTGAAATTTCGTTAGTGATATTATTGTTGATATCCAAGATATTAAATTTTCTCATCAACAATTTGATAATAATAAATTTGTGTGAAAGCCTTTGCAATGTAATGTTATTAATGCTCCATTATCACAACATTTTTGTAAAGAAGGAACTAGCTAATGTCATCACCTTTAATTGAATTTAATAATGTTTATAAACAATATCAAGATAATTTAGTTTTAAATAATATTACTTTAAAGGTAAATTCTGGTGAAATTCATGCCTTAGTTGGTGATAATGGGGCTGGTAAAACAACTTGTGTGCGTTTATTAGCTGGTTTGGAAAATCCCACCAATGGTGTGATTAAAGTTGCTAATAAACGCATCGGACAGTTTTTTACTCCTAACTATCAAATTAGTTATGCTGGACAAGATACTTACTTTATTCCTGATTTTAGTGTTCGTCAAAATATAGTTTTGGGAAATGAACCACAATTTTTGAAAATATTTATTAATTGAGGAAAAACTGAAGCTAAAATTGAAAAATTAATGCGGAAGTATAAAATTTATGTTGATTTAAATAAACAGTTTGGGATTCTTTCATTATCAGAACAAAGAAAGGTGGCATTACTAAGAGCTTTGTACCAAAAACCACGAATTTTAGTTTTAGATGAGCCAACAGTTGGTTTACCGTTGGAACAAGAAGAGGAGTTTTTACCAATTTTTAAGTCTTTTATTAAAGATAAAATTACAGTAATTTTTTCAACACGAAGTAAAGAATTTGCTAAAGCAGTGTCAAATCATTATTCATTATTAAATAAAGGTCGGATTGTGTGGACAAAGCATAATAAAAATGTTTTAAAAGTAAAGAAAATTCAACATAAATATTGAACAACAATGATTGACCATAAAAAAGTTTCTTTAAAAAAAAGAGAATTAGTGTTATATGCTGAAGATATTAGTTTTAATAAACGCAATTATCCAAAATTAGAAGGCATTGATTTAATTTTACAAGTTGGTGAAATTTTAGGAGTTTATGATCGCACAAATATTAGTAGTTCCTTAATTGGGGATATAATTTCAGGAAAAACTAAATCACCAACAGTAAGAATATTTTTTAAAAATAATAGTATTAATAAAAAGAATCAGGCTTATCGTTATAAATTAGGCATTGATTTAGTACCAGAAAATTTTTTACAAGATGCAACTATTGATAGTTATTCTTTAATTGATAATTTTATTTTATGGCATCATAATAATCCTAAATATTTAAATGCTGGAGTTTTAAGGCGTGATGATATTTGATTTAAATTAAAAAAGATTTTACAAAATTATCAAATGCCTGATTTTATTAATGGTAATAGTATTGCCAATACTTTATCTAATGGTGAATTACAAAAATTTGTTTTAGCAAGGACATTAGAAACGAACCCGAAAGTTGTTATTTTAGTTAATCCGTTGATGCATTTAGATAATGATTCAGCAAAATTGATTATTAATCGTATTATTGCCTTACAAAAAAAAGGCGTAGCATTTCTTTTAATTGATTGTGATTCGCATCTTTTAGAATTATTAGCTAATCGGGTGACAGTTATTCAAAATGGGAGAATGGTTGCTACCTTAGAAGGGGATGATGTTAAAAGTAATGTTTTAAATAATCCGCTGATTCTTTCTAAAAAACGCGAAGATTTGATTGATAAACATATTCAAATTACTAAAAGTGAATTAAAATATAAAAGTATTTCTCGAAAAGTTTTATTGTGGCAAAAAATTATTAATAAAATTACAATAGTTAAAGATAAAATTGTGCAAGTAATAGCGACAATTAAAATAAGGATTACTGGTGGTTAAAAATGAATATTATAAGAAATTTTTGAACTAACAAAAAATTAAAAGCAGCAACGGTGGTTTCATTAACAGTAGTTTTGCTTTTTGTCTTATCGGCAATAATCTTTACGCTTTTTAAAGTTAGTTCTTTGAAAGCATATGATACATTATTTTTAATGCCTTTTAATGATATTAATCATTTTCATAATTTTGTAAATTCATTTTCATATTTGCTATTAGCATCATTAGCTTCGTTAGTAGCATTTCGGTTTCGAATTTATAATCTTGGAGTTATTGGGCAAATGATTATTGGGGTAACAATCACATTTATTACTTCACGATTATTAAGTGCTGTTGGTATTACTACTAAATTTACAACAATGTTATTAATTTTAGTATCAATTATTGCGGGGGCATTGTATGCTCTCATTGCTGGTTTTTTTAAAACTTATTTTAAGATTAATGAAATGGCATCAACTTTGTTGCTTAATATTATTGCTTTTAATATTTATTATCATTTACCAGAATGAAGTCAATATAATGATGGTATTATTAATAATAATGCTTCTTTAATAATTAAATTAAGTATGACGGTTTATTTTTCCATTACAATTTTTATTGCTTTGTTTATTTATGGTTTTGTAACGATTTTATTAGATCGTCGCGTGTTTGGTTTTCGTTTAGAATTAACGGTTGCTAATGCTGAGGCGGCGCAATATGCAAGATTAAATCCTAATGCTAAGCAATTAATTATTATGACAATTTCAGGAGCAATTGCTGGAATTGCAGGCTATACTTATTTTGTTGCTAATCTAAATAAATTAGGAACATTAAGTTCAACAATGTTACAAGAATTTGATAATTTGTTGATTCCTTTATGAGCATTTAATTCGCGCATTGGGGTTTTGTTGCTTAGTATTTTAGTTGGTTTAATTCGTTCGCAAACTCAATTTCTTTCATTGACATCATTTGATTATGAAATCATTGATATTATTTTTTCATTTTGTATTACTATTTCTGTTTTAGTAAGTTATATTATTTTATGAAAACAAGAACCAAAGTTTTTAATTAATTTTAGAATGCGGGAGGCGTTAGTAAACCAACGACCTGATGTTAATGATGCAACTAATATAATTAATAAGGGGCGACGATAATTATGAATATTGTTAATATTTTTATTAGTAGTTTATCATTATCAGCACCATTACTATTCGCAGCTATGGGATGTTTAATAATGCAAAAAGCGGGGATTTTAAATTTTGGTGTTGATGGCGTAATGATTTTAGGGGGGTTATCGTATGCAATTGTGATTAAACAATATTTATTTCTTGGTGATAATATTTGTTTTTTAGGTTTTTTTTTAGCATTTGTTATTGGTATGGGATTAGGTTTAATTCATGCGGTATTAACGGTTTCTTTAAAAACTAATCAGTTTCTTGTTTCATTTATTTGAAATTATTTGGCTTTAGGTTTGAGTTCGCTAATTTTAATATTTAATTATGGACAAAGAACATTAGATGCTAATGAAATTTTTATTGCTCCAATATTTATCGGATATCCGTTATCTTTAGTTTTTATTTTTAATGTTATTTTAATATTAGTTGTTTCTTCTTTTTTCTTTTTAACGCGAATGGGGTTATATTTTAAAGCAGCTGGAAAGAATGCTGTTGTTTTAACTTTAAGTCAAATAAATGTTGTTAAAATTCGTTATTTAGCAGTTATTGTTGGCTTTGGTTTAATAGCATTAGGTGGTGCATTTTTTACAAACCAAAAAGGCACTTTTGATGTTAGTGTTAATAATATCGGATTAATTGCTTTTGCGATTGTGGCATTAAGTCAATGAGCAGTATTTCGCAGCGTATTTTTTACTTATTTAGTAACAGTTTTACTTGAATTTAGTGGATTTTTACGACAAGATAGTAGTAAGTGATGATGGACAATATTACCTTATGTTTTACCATTATTAATTGCGCCACTATTTGCATTATATGAAAAAAATGATCGGATGCCAAAAATGTTAAATACGCCGTATACGAAGGAAAAAAGTTAAGATGTTAGTTAGTTTATTAAAGAAAATAAATATTGTTTGTTCTAATGAACAAATAAAACAATTAGAAAAATATTTTGAATTATTGCAACAATGAAATGAGAAAATGAATCTTACAACAATAATTAGTAAAGAAGAGGTTTATCAAAAACATTTTTTTGATTCATTGTTATTAACAAAAAATGTTGTTTTAGAACAACAACTCATATGTGATGTTGGTACGGGAGCTGGATTTCCAGGAATCGTTATTAAGATTTTATTTCCGAAGGTTAAATTATTTCTTGTTGAAGCAATTACTAAAAAGTGTTTATTTTTACAAGCAGTAGTTGAAAACTTATTTTTAAAAGATGTAACGATTATTAATAATCGTGTTGAAAATATTGCGATTCAATATCGTGATTTTTTTGATATTGTTACTGTTAGAGCTGTTGCTCAGTTAAATATGTTATTAGAATTATGTATGCCAATTGTAAAAGTTAAAGGAATGTTTATTGCTTTAAAATCAGAAACTAATCAAGAATTATTTAATAGTCAAAATGCTTTAAAAGTTTTAAATACAAAGTTAATATCTACTTATAGTAGTAATTGAAATTTTTTAGGTAAAAGAACAATTTTATATTTTATTAAGCAAAAAGCGATTGATAAATTATATCCGCGAGATTTTGCTAAAATAAAACGGTGACCATTATAATTTTTAATAAACTCTTGTTATAATGTTAATATAATTAGGTAAAATATTTGGGAATCTTAAAAAAGGAAGTTAAAATTTATGGCTAAAGTAATTGCAATTGCTAATCAAAAAGGTGGTGTTGGCAAAACGACAACATCAATAAATCTTGCTGCTGGTTTGGGCAGATATGGACAAAAAGTTTTGCTGATTGATTTAGATCCACAAGGAAATAGTACAACAGGAATTGGTGCTGATAAAAGTAAAATTGAAAGGTGTATGTTTGATGTTTTAGTTAATGATATTACTCTTAGTGAAATTATTCAAAAAAATGTTTGTCAAAATGTTGATTTAGCACCAGCAACATTATCATTAGCAAGTGCTGATTTACATTTATTAGAACAATCTAAGGATAAGCAAAATATTTTGTTGGATAAGTTAAAAGGTATTCTTAATAATTATCATTATATTATTATTGATTGTCCACCATCGTTAGGATTATTAAATCGTAATGCGTTAAGTGCATCTAATACGGTAATTATTCCGATTCAAGCTGAATATTATGCTTTAGAAGGATTAACGCAATTGTTAACTTCAATTAGATTTGTTCAACAAAGAAGTAATAAACATTTAACTATTGAAGGTATTTTATTAACAATGTTTGATACTAGAACAAAATTATCGTATGAAGTAATGCAAGAAGCACAAAAGTATTTTAAAGAGAAAGTATATAAAACTTATATTCCGCGAAATATTAAAATATCGGAAGCGCCATCAAATGGGGATGATATTTTTAGTTATGCCGAAAATTCATCGGGGGCAATTGCTTATATGGAACTAGTTAAGGAGGTATTGCTAAATAATGGCACAGAACAACAAATTAATAAGTAAAAACAGATTATCGGCTAAAGGATTAGAAAAGATTTTTGGTGAAGAAATTAATGATTTAATTAGTGAAATTGAAACTAATGATGAAATTAAGCAAAATGCGGTTGAAATTTCATTAAATGAAATTCGTAGTAATCCTTATCAACCACGAATTGTTTTTGATGATGCTGAGATTACACAATTAGGACAATCAATTGTTAAGCATGGGGTTATTCAACCAATTATTGTTAAGAAATCAATTAATGGTTATGAAGTTGTTGCGGGAGAAAGAAGAATGCGGGCTTGTAAAAAGGTCGGATTAACTCATATTCCAGCAATTACGATTAATTTATCTGATAAACAAATGATGGAAATTGCTTTAATTGAAAATATTCAACGAGTTGATTTAAATACCATTGAAGAGGCACAAGCATATCGTGATTTAATGAATAAATTAAACTTAACGCAAGGTGAAGTGGCAATGCAAGTCGGAAAGTCACGGTCACATATTGCTAATATTATGCGAATTTTAAATTTACCGCAAAAAATCCAAGATTATGTTTTAAATGGTCAATTAACGATGGGGCAGGTGAAGCCATTATTAGCTTTACAAGATGATATGGAATTAGTTTCTCGTTTAAGTGAACGCATTTTTAAAGAAAATTTAACATCTAGAAAGGTTGAAGATATTGTTCGGGCGTATCAATTACAAATTGGTAAGAAAGATAAAAATGAACAAAAAGTTGGTGTTTTTCCAAAGTGAGAATATGCACCTGTCGCTGAAAAAATGATTAGAATTTTAGGAACTAAGGTTGTCATTGATGATAATCGTATTATCATTAAGTTTTCTAATGATAAAGATTTGAATCGCATTTTGGAAGTTCTTAAAATTATTTAAATTATTAAATAATTTTCTGTAAAATAAATCAGATTTTAAATTTTTCTAAATAATAGAAAAATTGCGATTTTATTAAGATTATTGGTATAATTAATAGATAAATATTTGTTTTAGGAAATTAATATTTTATGCTATTAGCATTTTATTTATTTTTATTAATTAAATATTAAATATGAAAGAGGAATAAAGAAATTATGTCTTTAAAAGCAGGAATTGTTGGATTACCTAATGTTGGAAAATCGACATTATTTAATGCCATTACCAATTCTAAAGTTGAAGCTGCAAATTATCCTTTCACAACGATTAATCCTAATGTTGGTATTGTTAAAGTACCCGATAGTAGACTTAATAAGTTGGAAGAAATTTTTCAACCTGAGAAAGTTATTGCTAATAATTTTGAGTTTACAGATATTGCGGGACTTGTTAAAGGGGCATCATTAGGCCATGGTTTAGGTAATAAGTTTTTAGGTCATATTCGTGAAGTTGATGCGATTTGTGAAGTTGTGCGTTGTTTTGATGATAGTAATGTTAATCATGTTGAAACTACGATTGATCCGATTAGAGATATTGAAATTATTAATTTAGAATTAATTTTAGCAGATTATGATATCGTTATTAAAATATTACAAAAATTAGAAAAACTTGTTAAAAATGATAAAAATCCAGTTTTACTGAAAGAAATTAATTTATTAAAGAAAATTAAAGAAGCGTTATTTGATGGTAAACCGATTCGGCGTTTAGAATTAACAGTTGAAGAAGTTAATTTGATTAAACATTATAGTTTTTTAACTAGTAAACCAATTTTGTATATTGCAAATATTAGTGAAAAAGATTTAGTGGATAAAACTAATAAGTGAGTTGAAAAAGTTAAGGATTATGCTATTGCTGAGAAATCACAAGTTATTGTTATTTGTGCAAAAACAGAATTAGAAATTTCATCGTTAGAAGATAATGATAAAGAAGAGTTTTTAAAATCATTAAATTTAGAAACATCAGGCTTAGATCAGATGATTTCAAAAACATATCGCACATTAGGTTTATCAACATTTTTTACAGCTGGTAAGAAAGAAGTTCGTGCTTGAACATTTAAAAGTGGTATGGAAGCTGTTGAATGTGCTAGTATTATTCATACTGATATTTCTCGTGGTTTTATTAAATTAGAAGTTTATAGTTATGATGATTTAGTTAAATATGGTAGTGAGAATGCCGTTAAATTGTCAGGAAAGTTGCGATTTGAAGGGAAAAATTATTTAGTTTCTGATGGTGATATTTGTTATTTCCGTTTTAATGTTTAAAGTCTTTAAGTTATTGAACATTTTTATGTACAATAAAGTAATTATTATAGTGTAAAATAAATTAGTAGTTAAAAACTAATTTATTTTTTTATATATTAAAAGAAATGGAGATAATGGATGAAGAAAATACGATTACGCTATGCACCTAGTCCAACAGGATATTTACATATTGGTGGTGCCAGAACAGCAATTTTTAATTATCTATTTGCTAAACATTATAATGGCACATTTATTGTGCGAATTGAAGATACTGATTTAGAACGAAATGTTAGTGGTGGTATTGCGTCACAATTAGATAATTTGCGATGATTAAATATTGTTATTGATGAAACTATTGATACATTAGGTAATTTTGGTCCATATCAACAAACTGAGCGCTTACAAATTTATATTAAATATGCTAATGAGCTTGTTACTAATAATTTAGCATATTATTGTTATTGTTCAGCAGAACAATTAACCCAAGTGAAGCAAAAGCAAATTGAGCAAGGAATAGCGCCAAGTTATGATGGTAAATGTTGAAGTCTTTCTATTAGTGATATTAAAGCAAAAGAAGTTTTAGGGATTAAACCAAGTATTAGAATCCGAATCCCAGAAAATAAATCTTATATTCTTAATGATTTGGTACGAAAAGAAGTAATATTTGCTAGTAAAGATATTAGTGATTTTGTTATTATTAAATCAAATGGCGTGGCGACTTATAATTTTGCTGTTGTTATTGATGATTATTTAATGAAAATTAGTCATGTTTTACGAGGTGAGGAGCATTTATCTAATACTCCAAAGCAATTAGTAGTCTATGAAGCTTTTAATTGAACACCACCAATTTTTGGTCATTTACCATTAATTGTTAATGAAAATCGAAAAAAATTGTCAAAACGCGATGGGACAATTGTACAATTTATTAGTCAGTATCGCGAATTAGGATATTTACCAGCAGCGTTATTTAATTTTTTTGTTTTATTAGGTTGATCACCACCAGATATGCAAGAAATTTATTCAATATCGCAATTAATTGCTATTTTTAATGAAAATCGTTTTAGTAAATCTAGTAGTTTGTTTGATGTTAATAAACTCAATTGAATTAATAATAAATATATTCAAAAATTAGATGCGATTGCTTACTGAGAATTATGTTTGCCATTTTTATGTAAAGTTTATGAAATAAAAGCATATCCGTTAGTTTGATGACAGGAAGTAGTTGCTTTGTATCAGCAAGAATTAATTTATGGGCAACAAATAAGTGGTTTAGTTGCGATGTTTATTGAAGATGATATTGTGGCTACGGAAGTTATTGAATATTTAAAAACTAATAATGTTTTATTAGTCATTAATAATTTTAAGCAATTAATTCAAAATTTAAAGCAATGAGATGATGATAGTATTAATGACATTATTACTACAATTAAAAAAGAACAAAATCTTAAAGGTAAAGACTTATTGATGCCAATTAGAATTGCTAGTTCAAAACGAATGGTAGGACCACAATTAGTAAAAACAATTAAACTTTTAGGTCAAAAAAAAGTAATGAATAATATTAATGAAATATTAGAAATATTTAATAGGGTGGGGTAAGATGATGAGTCAATGAATGGTTCGTGATAGTATTTATGGTAATATTAATGTTCAAGAATCAGTTATTATTGCTTTAATTAATAGTAAAGAGTTTCAACGCTTAAGAAGAATTTTACAATTAGGTGGTGGACAATTTGTTTTTCCTAGTGCTGTTCATAATCGTTTTAGTCATTCATTAGGAGTTTATTATTTAATTGATAAAATTTTTAGAAATTCTAGTTTTGATAATATATCTAATGAAGAAAAAACTTTAACAAAAATTGCTGGTTTATTACATGATTTAGGGCATGGTCCTTTTTCTCATAGTTTTGAAAAAGTTTCGCCAATTAATCATGAACAATGAACAATTGCCATTATTCAAAATGAACAATCGCAAATTAATCAAGTTTTAAAAGCATTTAATATTGATGTGCAAGCTGTTTGTCAAATTATTGCTAAAACCCATCCTAATAAAATTCTTTTATCATTAGTAAGTTCCCAACTTGATTGTGATCGGATGGATTATTTGTTAAGAGATTCTTATCATACAGGTGTTGAATATGGAAATTTTGATATTGATTGAATTATGGAAAATTTACGAATTATTAATAATGAAATTGTTTATGATGAAAAAGCATTATTTGCAATTGAAAATTATTTGTTAGGTCGTTATCATATGTATTGGCAAATTTATAATCATAAAGTTGGCATTAGTTTTGATTATTTATTAGTAAATATTTTTAAACGCTTAAAATATTTATTTACAAAAAATTTTAAGTTTAAAACTGATATTGCTTTAGTTGTACCTTTATTACAAGAAAATAATTCCGAACAATTAAATGTAAGTCATTATTTACAACTTGATGATTATAGTTTAATGAGTCTTTTTAGTTTATTAGCTAAAGAAGAAGATAATATTTTGCAAGATTTAACAGACCGCATTGTTAATCGAAGATTTTTTAAATTAATTCCTAATTTCAATGCTAATGATTTAAAAAACTATCAAAAATTGTTAGTTGCAGGAAATTATGATTTAGATTATTATTTAATTATTGAAGAATTTAATCAGCCAACATTATATCAGCAAGACTTAATGGAGCAACCAATTAAATTAGTTAATAAAAATGATGTAGTATTTAATTTAGAAAAAAAATCTAAATTGATTAATACTAATGAACAAAGTAGTAAACAAGTGGAAAAACAACAATATGTATTATTACCAAAAGAAGTTTTAGTACAAACATAGATTTAGAAGGAGATAATATATGAATAAGTCTTTAGTTGATCTGGCATATGAATTTCTTATTAAGCGAAAACACGCTGGTTTTAAAGAAATTTATGATTATGTTAAGATTGCCAAGGAAACACCAATTGAGGCTGAAGCAAAAGAAATGGTTAATTTATATACTGATATGGTATTGGATAATCGTTTTTTGTTAATTCAGGATAACGAATGGGGGGGGGTACGACAAGATTATAAGTTTGATGAAATTAAGAAACAATTAGAGTTTTTATTTGCTATTAATGATAATATTGATCCTAAGAAATTAGAAGTTACTGAAATTATTGATGAAGTTGATAATACTTTTGAAGAAAGCATTGATGATGAAGAAGATGAATTAGAAATTGATAGCGATGATGAAGAAGATGAAGTTGATTGAGATGAAATTGAAAAAGAAATGGAAGAAAATAACTAGTTGTTAGAGTTAAAGAAGGTGAATTATAATGACAAAATATATTTTTATTACGGGTGGTGTAGTTTCCAGTTTAGGTAAGGGAATTGCTGGTGCTTCAATTGGTCATATTTTAAAAGATAGAGGATTAAAGGTTTTTATGCAAAAATTTGATCCATATATTAATGTTGATCCAGGAACAATGAATCCCTATGAGCATGGTGAGGTTTTTGTTACTGCTGATGGTAGTGAGACTGATTTAGATTTAGGTCATTATGAACGCTTTATTGATGAAAATTTGACTTGCTATTCATCAATTACTGCTGGTAAAGCATATTTAGAAGTAATTGAAAAAGAGCGGAATGGTGATTATGAAGGTAAAACAGTTCAAGTAGTACCGCATTTAACAGATATTATTAAGAATAAGATTTATTTAGCGTCAACTGTTAGTAAAGCCGATATTATTATTGGTGAAATTGGGGGCACAGTTGGTGATATTGAGTCATTACCATTTATTGAAACGATTCGGCAAATAAGAATGGAAAAAGGGAAAGAAAATGTGTTATTTATTCATGTTGCTTTAGTACCATTTATTGCTGCTAGTGGTGAATTTAAAACAAAGCCAGTTCAACATTCAGTTAAAGAATTATTGTCGTTAGGAATTCAACCAGATATTGTTCTTGCTCGTAGTGAACAAGAATTATCAGCACAATTAATTGATAAAATTTCTTTATTTTGTAATGTTAATCGTAATGCTGTTTTTAGTGCTTATGATGTGGATAATATTTATAAAGTACCAATTGTTCTTTATGAACAAGATATTTTAACAACGCTTGCTTCGTTGCTACATTTAAAAATTAAACATAATAATTTAAAGAAATTAAAATTGTTTTTACAAAAAGCTAGTGATGCTAAAAATAAAGTTATTACAATTTATTTAGTTGGTAAGTATATTGAATTACCAGATGCGTATTTATCAGTTTTAGAGTCATTAAAGTTAGCTGGTTATGAAAAAGGTGTTGAAGTTAAAGTGCAATGAATTAGTGCCAATGATATTGATGAAAATAATTATGAAGATATCTTTAAACATTGTAAAGGTATTATTGTACCTGGTGGGTTTGGTTATCGGGGCATTGAAGGAAAAATATTAGCTGCTAAGTATGCTAGAAAACATCATATTCCTTATTTTGGCATTTGTTTAGGCATGCAAACGGCATTAATTGAATTTGCCCAAGATGTTTGTAAATTACCAGATGCTCATTCTGAGGAATTTTTTCCTGAATGTAAAAATCCGATATTACATTTAATTAGAGGAAAAAACTCAACTGATCATATTGGTGGTACATTGCGACTAGGAAATTATGATATTACTATTGAAGATAAAACGCATGTTTCGAAATTATACAAGAAAAAGGTTATCCAAGAACGCCATCGGCATCGTTACGAAGTAAATAATGATTATTTGGATTTATTTAAAGAAAAAGGAATTATTTTTAGTGGTATGTATAAAGAACAATCTTTAGTGGAAATTATTGAATTAAAGAACCATCCGTTTTTTATTGGTAGTCAATTTCATCCTGAATTTACTTCCCGACCGAGCAAACCAAATCCATTATTTATTGGATTTATTGAAGCAGTAATTAAAGCATATTAACAAATTTTAATCTTGGAGGATAGAAATGACAAAATTAGTTAATCCAACAGCAATGTTGCAAAAAGCGAGAAAAGAAAATTATGCAATTGCGCATTTTAATATTAATAATTTAGAATGAATTAAAGCAATTTTAAAAGCAGTACAAGAAACTAATAGTCCAGTAATTTTAGGAGTATCCGAAGGGGCAATTAAATATATGGGGGGAGTTAAAACGGTTTATGGATTAGTTACTAATCTAATGGATTTCATTAAGGTGACTGTTCCCGTAGCATTACATTTAGACCACGGTCAAACTGTTGAATCGTGTATTGCAGCGATTGATGCTGGTTTTTCTTCAGTAATGTTTGATGGTAGTCATCATCCTCTTGCTGAAAATTTAAAATTAACTGCCCAAGTAGTAGATTATGCTCATAGTAAAAATGTTGCTGTTGAGGCTGAAGTGGGAACTATTGGTGGTGAAGAAGATGGTGTTATTGGTACGGGGGAATTAGCAACCCTTGATGAATGTCAAGCAATGAAAAACTTGGCGGTTGATTTTTTAGCTGCCGGAATTAACAATATTCATGGTCCATATCCTAAAAATTGGGACGGTTTAAAATTAGATTTGTTAAAAAATATTTCTGAAAATATTTCTTTACCACTAGTATTACACGGTGGTTCGGGAATTGATATGGAACAAATTAAACAAGCGATTAGTTTAGGAATTAGTAAAATTAATGTTAATACGGAATTACAATTAGAATTTCAACAAGCAACCCGACAGTATATTATTGCTGAAAAAGATCAAGCGGGTAAAGGTTATGATCCGCGAAAATTATTAAATCCGGGAACTGTTGCTGTTGAGAATAAAGCGAAACAATTATTAGCAGAGTTTGGTAGTTTAGGTAAAGCTTAATTTAAAAAAGAATATTGATGTATTAAAAGAACGCCTTTAAAGGCGTTCTTTTTTATTTATCATAATCCAGTTAAAGGATAAATCACGTAATCAAAAAGTAAAATTTTAGTATTGATTTAGTATCAAATAATACTTTTTAAAATTATGTGATAAAATATTTTATATTAAAGGATATTAAACTATCACTTGTAAACTTTAAAAATATTTTAGGAGATAATTGTAATGTGAAAAATGATTAGTTTTTTTAATATTTATTTATTAGTAGGTATTAGTTTTGTAAAACCACTATATCTTGTTAATGAGGATAATGAAAATCTTTTAACTGGTTATCGTTGTACTTTTGAACCCAATAATCGTAACGAACTAATAATAAGAGATAAAAATCGTAGTCAATATTTAGATGTGAATAGTGATGATGCTATTGGTATGGAAGTTATTATGCAGTATGCAAAGATGGTTAGAAAATATTATTTTCAATCTCAAGAAATAGCATCATTAAGGTCTTGTTATGAAGAAATATTAAAAGTTTCGGAAAATAGTAAATTGGCGTATGATAAGTTTATCCATAATACTAAACAATTACAAAATGAATCAGGTTATTTTCCTTCTTTAACAACATTAATTGCTAAAATTAGAACAACAATATTACGCCATAATTATTATCCGCTGTTAGATTTTAATTCTATTATTAATGCTGTTGGTAGCGAAGAACAACATTTATTAAGTTTATATAATTATCTAAGTAAATATTATGGTATTGAAAATATTAAGCGTTGACTGTTTACTCTTGTTTTTACTAATAATATCCAAAAACGCTATTCAGGAATTTTAGGGATTACAGTATTAAATAGTTTTTATGGTTATCAGTTTATTGCTTTAGATCCAAATATTTTAAGTAAAAATGTTGTTTTTGAAAATTATCAGTTAGGTCATTGAGTATCTAATAATATTATTACGGGTGTTATTCATGAATATGGTCATATGTTAGAATTTGCTTTATCGTTTTTACCTGAACAATTAAATAAAAACATTTTACCAAATAAAGTTACTAATAATGAAAGCAATTATTTTTTAAACAATTGGTTTTCACAAGTTGATTATAAAAATATTAATAATAATATTATTAGAGGTTATAAAGTTCAACCAAGTAATTTCTCAGCATCTAATGAATTTATTCGTTTTATTAGTAAAAAATTAGGTTTTAATCCTGCCGATATTAATGTTTGAAAAGTAGAAGATAATAATGAATTTTTGGAAATTAATCGTAGTACCTTAATAAGTGCTTTAGTATCAAAATTATTTGTTGATAGTCGTTATGGCAAATTTACTGATTGAAATGAGCAATTTGCCGAGTTAGTTAGTCAATGATTATTAACACCGAATAATTATAAGCAAAATAAACTTTCTGTTCGTTGAACTTTATTAAATGAGTTTTTTTAGAATACTTACCTAAAAAATATCAACAAATTCTTGGTAATGATTAGGAGTGAAAAAATGAAATCATTGGTTTTATTAATAGTTATTAACTTACCTTTAACAATTATCGGTTGTTCACAAGGTAATATTGATAATATTATTAGTAGTACATCTTTTTGTGATTATCAAAGCAATTTAGTAAAAGAACAATTAATTTTAGAATCATCAGAAGAAGAAAGATTAAATTTATTTAAACCAGAAAATAATTGGGATAAGTATGAAGAGGCTTTAAATAGTAAGAATTCTTTTACTAATATTCAAAAAGCAAAAATTCAAGGATGTTTTAATGTTTTTAATAATAAAAAAATGAAAATAAGTCAAATCCATACTTATGCTAATAAAATTAAATATAAAAATGATCAAATTAGTTTTAAAAATTGAGATGCTTTAAAAACTTATTTTCATCAACAAAAACTAAGAAATAAACAAGATTTTCTTTTTCAATTTGATAAATTAGAAAAGTTTGTTGAAAATGATATTTTTCTTAATTTATATAATTATCTAAGTTATGCTTTTGGCAAAGAAAATGTTCATGAGTGGTTGTTTATGTTAGTTTTTTCACAAAAAATGACCGAATTTATTGCCGAAAAAAAGAAAGAAAATAATTTTCCTTGAATATTATCAGGAATATTATATTATGACGAAAAACAAAATCATCAAGCATTACTTCTTAATAATGATCTATTTAATGAACAAGCATTATTAAATAATTATAAAAACGGTTATGCGAATTTTAAAACAGGAATGGGAGCAATCGTATCGCTTTATGGCAAGGTATTGGAGTATTCATTGGCAAGATTACCTAATTCTATTAATACGGGAATGTTACCTGTAAAAGATAATGATGATAAATATGTGGATGCTGAATTTATGATATTTTTAGAAGAATGATTTAATTTTAATGCTACAAAGAATATTAATGAGGGTCTTCTAGAAATTGCTGATTTTAATAATAATAAAATTAATTTTAATCTTAATAAGGTATTTGATGAATGACTTTTTATGCAGTTTAAAAATCAAAATGATAAATATTTAAAGTTTCAAAAAGAAGAATTAATTACGATTTTAAAAATTCTTCTTACTGGTAATAGTATTTTAAGAGCAAATGATACTTTAAAAGTTTCGTTTAGTGATTTATTTTCGCAATGATTTTTAATGCCTTATTATCAAAATGAACTGCCAATTAAATGAAATATTTTAAATGATTTTTTTGATTATTTAACAAATGAGTATTGAAAATCTGTTGATAATTTTTTAGGAGTTGTTGAGTTTAGGAATTTTCATTAATTAAATCTTTATAGTATAATATTATTGTAAAGTTAAAAATATAAAGGTTTTTAAATTAAGTTATTGTTAACTTAATTATTTTTTATGAAATATAAAAAATTTTTAAAACAAGTTATTATTAACTTATTATTTGAGGTGAAAGAAGCAATGAGTATTTTATTTATTAAAGAATTAAGTCATAGTACGGGTAGTAAATCGTTATATCAAAAAGCAACAATGAAAATTAATGTTGGTGAGCATATTGCTTTGATTGGACCTAATGGTAGTGGCAAAACAACATTATTAAATATTATTTCTGGTAAAGTTAGTGCTGATAAAATTGATTTAATTTTTTTTCCTTATGTTAAAATGGGATATTTAGATCAACATCAATTGGTTGATAATAATATTTCAGCATTAGACTATTTAAAAACAGCATATAAAGATTTATTTTTAAAGGAACAAATGATTAATGAATTATATCATCAATTATCATTGAATTATGAAGAAAAAATTTTAAATAAAGCTTTAAAACTGCAAACTGAACTTGATAATAGTGATTTTTATAATGTTGAAAAAGAAATTAATAATTTAGTTATCGGTTTAGCAATTGATAAATCATTATTAGCACAAAAATTATCTAGTTTAAGTGGTGGCCAAAAAAGTAAGATTCTTTTAGCAAAATTATTATTATCAAAAAATGACTTTTTGTTATTAGATGAGCCAACTAACTTTTTAGATACCCAACAAGTTAATTGGTTAGCAAGTTTCTTACAAACATATCCGTATGCATTTTTATTAATATCACATGACCAAGCATTTGTTAATAAAGTTGCTCATATTATTTATGCAATTGAAAATTTTAATTTAGTTCGTTATGTTGGTAATTTTGATCATTATTTAGAACTTAAACAATTAAATCAACGACAGTATTTAATGGAATATCAAGGACAACAAAAGAAAATTGATAAGTTACAAACTTATGTTAATAAAAATATTGCTAGAAAGTCAACAGCAAAAAGTGCCCAGTCACGAAAAAAACAATTAGAAAAAATGGAAATTATTGCTAAACCACAAAAAATTAGTAAACCAAACTTTAATTTTAAGTATCGCCGAAGTTTAACATCGGTTACTCTTAAAGTAAAAGATTTAACGATTGGTTATACTAAACCGTTAATTAATTCATTATCATTTACGATTAAAGAAGGTGAAAAATGATTGGTGCAAGGTTATAATGGGATTGGAAAAACAACATTACTAGAAACTTTAACTGGTAATATTAAACCAATATCAGGGATAATTACGATTGGTGATAATGTTACGATTGGTTATTTTAAGCAGTTTTATAATTTTCCTGAATTATCACCAATACAATATTTAAAATCATTAAATCCGGAAATGGATGATGGTGAAATTAGGAAAATATTAGCTAGTTTTGGAATTAAGCGCGAGTTAGCGATGCAATCCCTTAATAAATTATCAGGGGGAGAACAAACTAAAGTTCGGTTAGCAGTTTTATCTTTAATTCCTTGTAGTTTGTTAATTTTGGATGAACCAACTAATCATTTAGATGATTTAGCTAAGGATTCATTATTAGAAGCAATAACCAATTATTCTGGGACAGTATTATTGACTAGTCATGATATTAATTTTAATACTTCTTGAGTGGATAAAACATTAAATTTTGTAGATTTTATGATAAAAAATGATAAAATAAAGTAATAAAATAAGTGATAATTAGGGAGGATAACAATGATTAAAAAAACACCATTAGTTGTTAATATTATTATCATATTGTTTTTATTAGTAGGGTGTAACGCTTTTAATTTTTATGATTATCAATTATCTAATGATAATGATTCGTTAATTAATTATAATTGTGCTTTTGAGGGTAAGAATGTTAATCTTAAAAGTGTAAGAAGGTTAAAGTTAGAAGATATTGTTCATCGTTGGAATTTAGATTTTGAATCACCATTTGATGATGGTAATTCAAAATATATGAAATATTTAGCAACTATTAATAGAAAGAAAAACAATATTGCTGAAAGAAAAGCGTTACAATCTTGTTATAATGAGATTTTAAAAGTTTCTAATAAAAGTACAGAGCAATATAATAAGTATGAACAAAGTTCATTATTGTTAAGAGATTATTATTCAAGTTATGATGATTTAGTAAAAAATCTTGAAAATACTGATTTAAGAGATGGACAAAAACCAATGCTTGATTTGAAACTATTGGAACAAAAAATTGGTAATAATTCAAAGTATTTGTTAGCGATGTATAATTATTTAAGTAAATATTATGGTAAAAAAAATATTGCTAAGTTATTAGTTGCCCTTTCGTTTACTAATAGTTTTGATTTCCAGACTGATTCAGAAAAGACCTTAGGGGTTACGGTTTTAGATTTACGATATGGTTATCAGTTTATTACTTTGCGACCAAGTATTGTTGATAAAGATCATATTAAATCCCAATATTTTAATGGTCAATTTTCAACTAGTAATGTTACTACTGGGGTTATTCATGAGTATGGTCATGCGTTAGAAAACTTGTTAAATTTTTTTCCTGAGCAGTTAAATAGTAATATTTTACCAGATGAAACTAATGCTGCTGATGAACTTCGTTTAGATAAATGATTTAAAAATGGATTACAAAAATCTACTAATAAAAATCAAGCGTGATATAAAAAAGGGTGAAAATTAAAAAAAACAAAAATTTCTGCATCCCTAGAATTTGTTCGTTTTATTGCTAGTAAATTGGGGTATCTTCCAAGTAAGATTAAATTTATTGATATAAATGGCAAAATATATTTTTCTAATTCAGAAGCAAAAATTAGTGCTTTAGTATCAAAATTATTTGTTGATAGTAACTATGGTAAGTTTGTTAGTTTAAAAGAACAGTTTGCAGAGTTATTTAGTCAATGGTTATTACAACCGATTAGTATGCCAAGCGATCAATTATCGGTTCGCTGAACAATACTCAATGAGTTTTTCTTGGAATACTTACCTAATAAGTATTATCAGATTATTGGAACAAAATTGCTTGCGTAAGCGATAATGTTGTTGCCAACAAGATAGGTTAAAAAATACTTCGCCGATTTTGTAATTAACATAATATATGTTATTATTTTATAGTGAAAATATTTTAGAGGTGGAATAATGAATAAAAAAGGTCAAGAGAATGCTATTAACTATTATGAAGCAGAAATTACTTGTATAACATGTTCTAATGTCTTTACTGTTGGTTCAACTAAGGGAAAAGAAATTAGAGTAGATGCTTGTTCAAAATGTCATCCTTTTTATACTGGTCAACAACAATCAATGCGTGCTGATGGCCAAGTAGAAAAGTTTGCTAAGCAACAAGCAAAACAACAAGAAATTTTAAAGCAACAAATTGCAGATGCTAAAAATCAAAAACCAATCGTTAAAAATACAAGTAAAAAAAGTGATAAGTTAAAAGAGGTATCATTAGAAGACTTGAAAAATTCTTTAAACAAATAGTTTAAAACTCACTAAAACAAATTATAGTGAGTTTTTTCGTATTATTTTTAGTTTGTCGTATAATGTAATGAGACTAAGAAATAGGTGATTTTGTGATATTAGAACTTAAGGATATTGTTGTTAAACAAAAAGATATTGTTATTTTGAAAAATATTTCCTTTAATATTTCTAATAATGATGTTTGTGTTTTACTTACTAATTCTTATGAAGAAAAAAGTGCTTTATTTAAAGCTTTTAAAGATGGTAAGAATTTAGAAACTGGGCAAATAATTTTTAATGAAGAAAATATTACAACACAATTACCAAAAAAACGCCCGTTAGCATTAATTTTTCCACAAAAATTTCTTTTTTCAATTTTTTCAATTCCTTGAAAATTAACTAGTTTATATTTAAAAAATAAAAATTTTTATTTGCAAGCTAAACAAGATTATCGTGATGCTAAACATCATTTAAATGATTTAATTGATAATGGTATTAATCTTGATAAGAAAAAATATAAAGACCAGTTACGAGATTTTAATGAGAATTTTCTTGAAAATAGTCGGATTCTTGAAGAAACACGGATTAATAAATATTATGAGTTTATTAACAAATTTCATCAAACAGCAATTAAACAAATTATGAATGATGTTAATGCTAATAATACTTCAATTTTAATGCAGAGATTTCAAAGTTGAGTTGTAGAAGCGGAAAAATTAACAATTTTAAATAGTCGGTTAACTTTTTTACAAGCTTTATGAGATAAAATTTTTATTTTAACAAGAATGGAAAAAAGTTGTCATTGTCATCAAGGACATAAGGAAAATAAGCGTTCATTTAAGATGAAAGAAGTAACATTTGTTGCTAATGAGTTTTTAGAAACTTTAGATGGGGAAATTACTGAGTTAAGAAAAAATATTTTACAAGCGGAAATTGATACGAAAGCATATGCGAAAAACTTTTGAAAGTTAGTTAAAAGCATTGAATATCAACATAAAAATGCTGATTTTATTCATTTAAAAAAAAGTAATAAATTTAAGCAGTGAAAACAGGCAACAAGAGAATATCGCAATGAATTTTATTTTCAACAAGGACAAATTATTAGTGAAATTTTAGTTTCAGAAATTAAAATGCTTCAAGGAAAAATTATGAATGAAACCTATATTTATCATCAATTGCTTTTAAATGGTTTTGATAAAATTAGTGTAAAAAAGTTTAAAAATGAAGTTCATACTGCTAGTAGAGCAGTTATTAGGGTTCGTCAGCAAGCTTGATTACAAGTAAAGAATATTATTGATGATATTGAGTTAAAAGGCTTAAAGTTTAGTTTTATTTGACAATTTACGGGTTGAGATCGCATTAAGTTGCAAATTGTTATTGCTCTTATTCAACAAAAACGATTACTTATTATTGATGATACTTTAGTTAAACAATCTAAACAATATAAAAATGAGTTTGGTCATTTAATTGAAAAACTTCAAAAGCATTATAATTTAACGATTCTTATTATTAGTAAATATGGTTATCGTGTTATTGATGTTGCCCAAAAAGTTATTATTTTACAAAATGGTGATATTGTTCAGCAAGATACAAAAGAAAATATTATTGCTCAACCTTTTAATAAGGATGTTTTACAGGCGATTAGCTCACCACATTTAAATTGATTTGCGTACTTTAATTATACTGAATCGTGATTATTAATTGATAATATTAATATTGTCAGTTTAAAGACACTTTATATGGAAAATAAAAATTTTAGTTTTAATGTTGGTATTTTACCAGAAAAAATTGTTCCTGATTTTTACAAACATAAAATAAAAGTTATTAATAAGCAACCTCTTTATGGATGAGTTATTAAGTTAAAAAAAATGCGTAAAGGTGATTGATTACTTGATGTAATTTTAAATGATAATAAAATTATTAAAGTAATAACTCCACCATCAAATAATAAAAAATTTTTAAAAGAAGAAATTAAATTTGATATTTTGTCAGGGGGTATTTATTTATTTGATAGTAAAACTGATCAATTAATTAAGAGATGATAGAGGAGAATAATAAAAAATGACAAAGCAAATCTGAGATAAGATAAGAGAATATTCCACAGTAATAATTTTACGCCATATTAGTCCTGATGGTGATGCGTATGGTGTACAATTTGGTTTAAAACATTTAATTGTTGCTAATTTGCCTCATATTAGAGTTTTAACTGGGGGTGCTAGCTTATTAGACTTGAATTATATTGGTATCTGTGATGATGTTAAGGAAGAAGACTATCGTGATGCTTTAGTAATTATTGGTGATTGTGCTAATGCCGAGCGAATTGATGGTGTTGGTTGAGAAAAAGGAAAATATAAGATTAAAATTGATCATCATCCATTTTATGAACAATATGCCGATTTAGAGTGAATTGATGATGTGGCACCATCAGCAAGTGAAATGGTAGCAAAGTTAGCTTTAGATAATAACTTGCAAGTTACAAAGGAAGCTGCTAAAGCGATATTTCATGGAATGGTAACTGATACGGGAAGGTTTCTTTATGGTAATTTACGACCAGAAACTTTTTTATTAGCAAATTTTTTAATGACAACGGGTTTTAATATTGAACAACTTTATAATAATTTGTATCAACGGCCAATGAATATTATTAAATTTCAAGCATTTGCTTTGAGTAATTTTACGGTTACTGACAATGGTGTTGCTTTTTTAAAGTTAACACCAGATATTTTGAAAGAATTTTTAATTACTAAAGAAAAAGCTAATAATTTAGTTAATCTCTTAGGGAGGATTTTGGGAATACATATATGAGCATTTTGTAGTCAAGATGAAAATGATGAGTTTATTAAAATTAGTATTCGGAGTACTGGTTTGAAAATTAATGATTTAGCAGCAAAATATGGTGGCGGTGGTCATCATCGTGCAGCAGGTGTAAAAACTAATTCTTGACATACTGTTGATGCCTTATTAAATGATTTAAATTTGTTAGCAAAAAAAATTAATCAAAGTGAGGGGAAATAATGTATGTGCGTTATAAAGATGGATGAATTGAAGTAATTAGTGGTTGTATGTTTGCTGGTAAAACTGAGGAATTAATTCGTCGAATAAATATGTTGTCATTTGCTAATAAAAAAATTCAAATTTTTAAACCATTAATTGATAATCGTTATGAAGAAGAAGAAATTGTTAGTCATAATAATAGAAAAATTAAAGCAATAAGAATTTGTAATGCGCAACAATTAATTGAATTTTTAGATAATGATACCGAGGTTATTGCGATTGATGAAATTCAGTTTTTTACAAGTGATATTTTAATAGTTTTAGAACAATTAGCAGATCAGGGGAAGAGGATTATTGTTGCTGGTTTAGATAAAGATTTTCGTGGTGAACCTTTTAAATGTATGCCAGAACTATTAACGCGAGCTGAATTTGTTACTAAATTAGAAGCAATATGTGTTAAATGTCATTCGCCGGCAACAAGAACTCAAAGAATAATTAATGGATTTCCTGCTAGTTATCATGACCCGATTGTTTTAATTGGTGCTAATGAATTTTATGAGGCACGCTGTCGTCATTGTCATATTGTTAATGATTATCCACAAACTAATATTAAGGAGAATAAAAATGAATGTCAAAACCCGAGAACGATTGGAAACAATGAAACATCGTTATAATGAAATTAATAGTTTACTAAGTCAATCCGATATTAATAATAATATTGAATTATTAACTAAGTTATCTAAAGAAAGAGCTAAACTTAATGATACAGTATTGCTATATATGAAATATCTTAGTATTGAAAGCAATCTTCAAGAAATTAAAAATATTTTTCAAAATGAAAAAGATGCTGATTTGTTAAATTTAGCAAAAGAAGAATTAAAAGGTAATGAAGAATCATTATTATTTGTTGAACAGCAGTTAACAATTGCATTATTGCCAGCAAACCCTAATGATGATAAAAATGTTATTATTGAAATTCGTGGTGCTGTTGGTGGTGATGAAGCTAATATTTTTGCTGGTGATTTATATCGGATGTATTTACGATATTGTGAATCACAAAATTGAAAAACAGAACTTTTGGATGCACGAATATCAAATTCTGGTGGTTTTTCGCAAATTTCATTTTTGATTAAAGGTGAAAAAGTCTATGCAAAAATGAAATTTGAAGCTGGTAGTCATCGCGTGCAAAGAATTCCTAAAACCGAATCACAAGGAAGAGTTCATACTTCTACAGCTACGGTTGTTGTCTTACCCGAAGCTAGTGCTTTAGATGTTGATGTTAAACCGTCAGAATTAAAAATTGATACTTATCGGGCTTCTGGTGCTGGGGGGCAACATGTTAATACTACTGATTCAGCAGTGCGTATTACTCATTTACCAACTGGAATTGTGGCAACTTCACAAGATGGTCGTAGTCAACATGATAATAAGGATAAGGCTTTAAAAGTGTTACTTGCTAAAATTTATGAAGCTAAACTTGAAGCTCAACAAAGTGAAATGGGCACATTACGAAAAAGTGCTGTCGGTAGTGGTGTGCGGGCAGAAAAAATTCGAACATATAATTATCCTCAAAATCGTGTTAGTGACCATCGGATTAATTTGACATTAAATAAACTTGATCGAATTATGCTGGGTGAACTTAATGAGATTATTAATGCTTTAATTGATGATGAACAAAAAAGAA
The DNA here is from genome assembly GCF_964031155.1 of Spiroplasma endosymbiont of Dromius quadrimaculatus. Classification (NCBI taxonomy): domain Bacteria; kingdom Bacillati; phylum Mycoplasmatota; class Mollicutes; order Entomoplasmatales; family Spiroplasmataceae; genus Spiroplasma; species Spiroplasma endosymbiont of Dromius quadrimaculatus. The sequence continues at coordinate 1,282,405 of NZ_OZ035010.1, read as the reverse complement.
AAATGGGAATGGAAGATTAGTTATGACCTATCATCAGTTATTACAAAAGGGTGAAAAATTATATGCTGATTATCGTAGTCACCATTGTAAATGATTATTAGCTCATTTAGCAGACTATTCATTGCAAGAATTATATGCCAATTTAGATATTGAAAGTAAAGTTAGTGAAGAAGACTTTTATGCTTTAATTAATATTAATTTACAGGGAAAACCGTTGGCATATATTTTAGGTTATCAAACTTTTTTGGGGCGTGATTTTATTGTTAACCCCAATGTTTTTATTCCGCGTACTGAAACGCAAGAATTAGTAGAAAATCTTTTGTATTATGTTGATGACTATTTTCAAGATGTAAAGCAAATTAAAGTACTTGATGTTGCTACGGGTAGTGGTGCGATTGCTATTAGTTTAGCGTTAGAAGAAGCAAAAGTTTTTGTTGTTGCTAGTGATATTAGTAGTGAAGCTTTAAAAGTTGCAAAAGCTAATGCGCTAAATCTTAATTGTCAAAATATTAAATTTGTTAATAGTAATTTGTTAGCGTCCTTTGTTAATAATGATGATAAGTTTGATATTTTAGTATGTAATCCCCCTTATATTGGAATTGATGAACAGATTGAAAATATGGTTAAAGACTATGAACCGCATTTAGCATTATTTGCTACTGATAATGGTTTATTTTTCTATAAATTAATTTTTAAACAAGTAAAAACAATAATGAATAATAAATATTTATTAGCCTTTGAATTTGGTTATTCACAAAAAGCGGCTTTAGAAGTATTAGTAAAGGAATATTTTGCAACTAGTGAATATGAATTTATTAAAGATATTAGTGGTCGATGGAGAATGCTTTTTATTTACAATGAATAATAAATAATTTTATAGTAAAATAATGACATTAGAAAATAAAGAATTGGGTGAAATGAAATGAAGGGTAAAGCAACAAAACCATTGTTAATATCACTTTTTTTAATTCTTTTGTTAGCACCGGGAATTGCTTTTCTTATTGTCTTGGTTAATGATTCATTAGTTACAACTTTTACTAATGATCTTAATGTTTTTACAAGAGAAGAATATTACTTACAATATTTTCAAAAGACCTATAATTTTTCTTTGGAAAATACTAAAATCCTTTTGCAATATTTATCTGATTTTTATGATTTTAAAATAATTTCCAGTATGAATGCGCAACTTGCCTATACAATTACGGGAACTTCATTAGTATTTTTAGGAATTTTTATTATTTTAGGGGGAGCATTTTTTTTAAATAAAAAGTGAAAAACAACAAGGGCATTAGTAGTTGTTTTATTAATTTTTTGAATTATAACAATTGTTGGTTTTGGATTATTAGCTGTGGGGCAATATAAATATCAATGAACTAATGAAGCAACTTTAAATTCGCTAGTAAAAGTTAAGGATGCTAAAGATATTATCATTATTCCCAATCCTTATCATTTTGCGAGTGAAGAATTTCATGAATTTTTAGTGGCGTTATCTGGTAAAAAAATTCATTCTGAAGCTATTGAGTGATTTAAAAATTTTCTTTTTAAAGAATTTTATCAAAAGTTAATTAATTTAAAAGGAAATACTAATGATTGAATTAGTGAAGTTGGTATTTGATGAGTTTTTCTTATTCAAGCAACATTAGTTTCTTTAATTGTTGCTTTTGATTATACTAGTTATGCTAGTCATTTAGTGAAACCGGCTTTTGTTTTTAATAAACGGGAAAAAATTTTATTATTTGGTCAAAATTGATTTCGAAAAACTTGGGTTTCTTTTAAACAACCAACAATTTGAAATGTTTTGCGAATTTCAATTTTTTTAATTTCAATATTTATTTTAATTGAAGTTATTTTAATTATTGCTAATTTTCTGAATAAAGATTTAGTAAATCTTTATGATTTGTTATCAAAATTTCCTTATGGTCATAATAATCCTGGAAATATTCTTGAAATTCCTGAACAACCACAAGAAATTATTCGTGAGACTTTTTTGATTGAAATTTTAGCACCAATTTATTATTATCCTAATTTACCAACTGTTTTTGTTGTGCAATTTGTGCCAATTTTAGGTTTAACATTTTTAATAATTATTTGAAGTGTATCTTTTGTTCTTATTAAGAGGATATCTTATTTATCTAGTGGTTCAATAATCTTATTTTATACTTTTTTTCTGCCAATTCTTTTTGCTGGTTTGTTTCTTTTTACATATTCACAAACTAATACTAATAATTTAATTGCTGTTGCTAATGATATGCGTTATAAACTTAAAGAAAAATATCCTGATTTTCATATATCATATTATAAATCATCCTTATTTGGGGGTGCTATTTCTAATACTGGCGAGTGAATTGTGTTTAGTGTTGAAATTATTGTTCTTGCTGTCTTTTCAATTATTATTTCAATTTTGTTATGGAAAATTTATCAACAAGATAATTTAAAAATAAAAATGACAATTCCTAATTTTATTTTAGAAAAGAAAAAAAGAGTTAAGAAAGTAAAAAAAATATCCAAAAAATAAAGAGGAAAATAAAATGTTTTTTGCATATAATCGTTCAATGTTAATTTGATTTTTGACTAATATATTATTATTTTTTAGTCACTTTTTAGTCATTTGAACACTTTATTATTTTACATATAATTATAAAGCTGCCCCATTGGAGTTTTCAGCGTTAATTTGAGCTATTGGTATTAGCATTGTTGCTGTTCTTTATTTGAGTGAAGTATTATTTATTATGATTAAGTTTTATCCGCTGTGGAACCGACCATTTTTAACTGTTAGTGATTATTATCAATGATATCTTTTGAATCGTTTTCTTACTTATACTACTTTTATTTTGTTAATGATAACGACTTTTTTTAGTTTAAGAAAATTGCCGATTAGTGTGGGAAATGCTGTTTATCAGAATGCGGATTATTTAATTTATTTAATATTTATTCCAATCTTAATATTTAATGCAATTGTTGTGTGATATAATTACAAATATAAAAAAATTATTAGAACGCGAAAAAAAGCATCTAATAAAGTAGAATTAGTTTCTAGTGTGAGGTAGAGATAATATGATTAGAAAAGAAAAATGGCTTTATTTAATTGCTAATGTAATATTAATATGAAACCTTGTATATTTTATTATTGCTAATTACCTAAGTAGTGAAGTTGTTCTTTGAAGTGATGTTTTTAAAGATTCTTTACTATTGTCTTCAACAAAAATTCTTTTGTTACCATTATTATCGCTACTTATTAGTTTAATAAGTATTGCTGTTGCTTTATTTTTAAATTTTAAAAATTATAAAACTAAGCAAAGTAAATATCTTATTGCTTGAATTTTTTTATTATCATTATCAATGGCAATATCTTTAATGTTATCTTTTTATTCGCAAATATCATTAGCAATGTATATGGATGATGGTAACAGTGGCTTAAGTATTTCGTGGTTAAATAGTCGTTCAATTTGTGAATTATCGGCGGAGTAGTAATCGTTGCTAAAATTGTTGCTATTGTTGATTTTGCAATGAATTATAATTCATTATTAAAATATAACTCGCTATTAGAAAATAGTTTTGAGAATGATGGAACAGCGTTTAGTTTAAATTCTAATTTACAAAATATGAAATATAATAATAAAGAACCAAAAACGGAATATATCCCTAATATTAATAATGTTTATGCTGGTTATGTAAATCCTAGTTATAATGGTAGTTTAAGTGCCACAATGAATATTAAAAACGATGATATTAATAACTTTTATGCTAAAGAAAATTTATTACAGGATAATAATATTAAACCATTAATAAAAGAAAATGAAGAATTTAATAGTTTGGGAGTTGTAAATCCGTTACCAAATATTACACCAGCAACAATGGGATTTACACAGCAAATTAAAAATGAATATGAAAAGGATTTTGTTTTGGTTCAGGAATTGCATCGTATTAATATGGCACAAAGTAATGCTCGTGTTGCGAAGTTAATTAATATTTTTTATAATCGTTATGACCGTGGTTTGGATCTTGATGTTGATCGGGTAATGCTCTTAATCTATCGGGTAGCGTTAGAACACGAACCGCTTTTTGGATATTTAAAAGATGCTATTTTATATAAACTAGATAGCAAATTTATTTCTGATTTAGCTCGTAAATGATTTAATTCTTATGCTAATAAGGTAAATAATTTTTATAGTACTAGTCGTTCTGCTTTTAAGAAAAGTCTTAATGAAGGAATAACTATTATGGATAATGATATTGAAAAGTATTTGCAAGAATCGGTACCGAGATAGTTTTATTAGTTTATGCAAATATTATCATTAGAACAAAAAAATCTTGTTATTCATAATTTATTAAACGAGCAAGTTGGTATTGTTCCTACCGATACCGTATATGGTTTAGTGGGAATTTATTCTTCGCAATTTGTCGCTAAAAGAATCTCGCATTTAAAATTAAGAGATAAAAATAAACCATTGGCAGTTATTGTTAGTGATATTGCAATGGCAAAAGATATTGGGGTTATTACTTCGCAAGTTGAACAGTTATATGAATCGTATCCTCGGGGGAAAATAACAATTATTGTTAAACAAAAAGTGAATGTCACAGAAACGATAGCGATTAGAATTACCAATTATCGCTGGTTACAAGATATTGTTTATCAAACAGGACCACTATTTGCCACTAGTGCTAATATTCATAATGAAAATCCAATTATAACTGTTAATGAGAATAAACTTGAAGTTGATTTTATTGTTGATGGGGGTATTATTGACCAAAAGGCTTCAACAATTATTGATGCTACAGGTAGTGAGATTGTTATTATTCGTTCATAAGTTATATTAGGCGTTATTGTATTAATATTTTTTATATATTAATTTAATTAATAATATATAAAAACTCTTTATTTTATTGAAGTTATTCAATAATTTTTTTATAAAATGGTGTATAATTTAATAAAATAAAAGGAAAATAATGGTTTATTTCTTGAATTTAAGTAAATGGATATTAAGGGGTGAAAAGCAATGACATTAATGATTATGGGAGCAATAATGATATTTTTATCTACGCTTTTAGGGGTATTTTTATTAGTATTATCAATGCCAATTATTTTTAATTTTATTACTAATGAAATTTGGTTAGAAAAATTATTTTTAAGATTTGGTAAAGAAAATTTTTCTTTTGCATTAATTAAATTAAAAAATAATTTAATGAGTAATCTTGTAATTTATGTATTTTTTGGAATTTTAATTACCCTATTTTTTGTTTTAGTAACAATAGTAATATCACAAATTCGTCATCGTAAAAATCATAAAGTGGCAATTAGACTATTTTATACAAATTTTGCTTTAACGGGAATTATTTTTACTATTTTGGTTTTAATGATTATTTTTACGGGAATATGATGATTTTCATTTATTTTAGCAGTTTTAGCAATGGGGTTATTTTTTTTACAAAATTCCTTCTTATCATTAATTAAAAATTCTATTAATCATAAAGAATACCAAATTGGTAATATTATTACTACGGGTGATGGAAAAATTAGTAATGAAAATTATTTAGATATTAATAACGAAATTGTAAATATTAGAAAAAATAGTATTCAAGCACAACAATCATTGTCTTTAGTAAAAGAACAGTTACATTCAGAGTTTTTAAATGATAAAGACTATGAAACTAATGAAATTAATAACAATAAGTTGGTGGTAAACTCAAAAGCGTCCTTACCAGATATTTTAAATCCAATGTTGTTAAAAGAGAATGAAGATGATGGTGATGCGGTTGGTAAAATAATTGCAGAACCGATTTATCACAAAATTAAAACAGATGAGATGTTATTTAACTCAGAGCAGAGAGTTGCGAGTAATGAACAACAACAGTTAGATTCAAAAAATAATGTGATATCATCAGATGAACAAAAGGAAGCTGATGATAAGGAGCAAGTGGATATTAATAAAGAAAATCTACAAGTTAAGCAACAGGAGGAGTGTTCATATGTTGCTCCAAGTGAATTGGAGTATAACGATGTTAAACAACCATTGATGAGTAATAGTTCACAAACTGGTAATGGGGAATATGGTTCTGGGAAGCAATTATTTACTAATGAGTATTATCAAGGACAGCAATATTCACAAGTTCAGGAACAAATAGTGGCATTAGGTGAACAAAAGGAAGCTGATGATAAGAACCAAGTGGATATTAATAATGAATATTTACAAGTTGAGCAACCTCAGTGTTCATATGTTGCTCCAAGTGAATTGGAGTATGACGATGGTAAACAGCCATTGATGAGTAATAGTTCGCAAACTGGTAATGGGGAATATGGTTTTGGGAAGCAATTATTTACTAATGAGTATTATCAAGGACAGCAATATTCACAAGTTCAGGAACAAATAGCGGCATTAGGTGAACGAAAGGAAGCTGATGATACAAACATTGAGCCTAATAAAATTTATTATCATTTACCAATGACACGAAGAACTGGTGAAATTGATCCACAAAAGACAAGAAAATTTTTATTTGCTAATCTTCCAGGAAAACCAGATGAGTTAGAAAGTCCGGTGTATGAATATAATCCGATTGAAGAACAAGATAAGAAACCAAAACAGGACAAAAAGAAGAATCACGAAAGTCGTTCTTATGGAATTTTTGACCAAACAATACAGCGCCAAGCTAATCCAGTAGGAATACAAGAAGCAGTTTCCTATCCACAAGGATATGTGCAAGCAAGATATCAAACAAAATCTAATTATTATAAACAACCAGCATTAAATATTAATTTACCGAACCAAGAAACATATAATAAATCTGTTGTTAATCAACAATTTGATGCAGCAGTAATTGCAGAGCATTATCATTTGCAATATCCAAATTATATATTTACTAATGATAGTTGCCCTATTTGTTATCAAGGTGGTTAGTTATTCTAAAATCTAGAACTTAATTATATATAAGTTCTAGATTTTATTTTGGGGATATGTTGCATTTTTATAATAAATTAGTTATTATTATAAAGGACTTTATTTAGATACGCACGGTATCGTGTGTATAAAATAATAACACGATGAAAGAATGAAAGGAGTATTAATTATGCCAACAATTAATCAATTGATTCACAAGCCAAGAAAAGGAAAGACTGATAAGTCAAATTCAGCGTTATTAGGACTAGGATATAACTCATTAAGAAGAAAGCGAACTACTGGTTCTTCTCCCCAAAAAAGAGCAGTATGTAAACTTGTGATAACAAAAACGCCAAAGAAACCTAACTCAGCTTTAAGAAAGATTACTCGTGTGCTACTAAGTAATGGTTTTGAAGTAACAGCATATATTCCTGGTGAAGGACATAACTTGCAGGAGCATTCAGTGGTACTTATTCAAGGCGGAAGAACGAAGGATTTACCAGGAGTACGCTATCGAGTTATTCGTGGTGTTTTAGATGCGGCTGGTGTTGAAGGGCGAAGACAAAGTCGTTCAATTTATGGAACAAAGAAACCTAAAAAGTAATAGTTTAAGAAAGGAGTTATTATATGCGTAAAAGAAGAGCAGAAAAACGAGATGTTTTACCAGATCCAATATATAATTCAAAGTTGGTTACGAGAGCAATTAATAAAATTATGGTTGATGGTAAAAGAGGAATTGCCCAAACAATTCTTTATCAAGCTTTTGATATTATTAAAGAAAAAACAAATGATGATCCATTGGATATTTTTAATAAAGCATTAAATAATGTTTCACCACAATTGGAGTTGAAAGTAAGAAGAATTGGTGGTGCTAATTATCAAGTACCTATTGAGGTATATGAAGTGCGAAAAATGACATTGAGTCTTAGATGATTAATTAATTATTCACATACTCGTAATGGAAAATGTATGCAAGAAAAGTTAGCAGCAGAAATTATTGATGCATCAAATGGTATAGGTGGCGCTGTTAAGAAAAAAGAGGAAACCGAAAAACAGGCAGAAGCGAACAAAGCCTTTGCTAATTACCGTTGATAATTTAAGAGGAGTAGATAGAGGATGCCAAGAGAATATAGTTTAGAAAAAACTCGCAATATGGGTGTTATAGCCCATATTGATGCTGGTAAGACTACGGTTACTGAGAGAATTTTGGTACATACTAAAAAAATTCGTAAAGCTAGAGAAACCCATGATGGTGGTTCACAAATGGATTGAATGGCTCAAGAACAAGAACGCGGCATTACGATTACTTCAGCAGCAACAACAGCGGTTTGAAGAGAATTCAGACTTAATCTTATTGATACGCCAGGGCATGTTGATTTTACTGTTGAAGTAGAGCGGTCATTACGAGTATTAGATGGTGCAGTTGTGGTTTTAGATGCCCAGTCAGGTGTGGAACCACAAACAGAAACAGTTTGAAGGCAAGCAAATACTTACAAGGTACCAAGAATTGTGTTTATTAATAAAATGGATAAAATTGGTGCTGACTTCTTATATTCTATTAATACAATTTATGACCGTTTACAAGGTAATGCTCATCCAATTCAATTGCCAATTGGTAGTGAAGATAATTTTGATGGTATTATTGATTTGATTGAAATGAAAGCATATCATTATAATCAAAATGATGTTCATGAAACAGTAGAGGAAATTCCGATCCCTAATGAATTACAAGAATTAGTTAAAGAAAAGCACAGTAGTTTAATTGAAACACTTGCTAAACTTGATGATGAGTTAGCGATGCAATATTTAGAAGGCGAAGCGATTGGTGTTGAACAAATTAAACGAGCGATTCGTAATGCTACTTTAACAGCTGAATTCTTTCCTGTTGTTTGTGGATCAGCGTTTAAAAATAAAGGGGTTAAGTTGTTATTAGATGCGGTTGTTGATTATTTACCATCGCCATTAGATATTCCAGCCATTAAAGGGGTGCTTCGTAATGGTGAAGAAGCAGAAAGAAAAGCATCTGATGATGAACCTTTTGCTGCCTTAGCATTTAAAATTATGACTGACCCTTATGTCGGAAAGTTAACTTTCTTTCGTGTTTATTCAGGGGTATTAAACTCAGGTTCTTATATCTTGAATGCTACTAAAGATAAACAACAACGCATTGGAAGATTATTAAAAATGCATGCTAATAACCGTGAAGAAATTCAAGAAGTATATGCTGGTGATATTGCAGCGGCTGTTGGTTTGAAAGATACAACAACTGGTGATACTTTGTGTGATGAGAAGCGTGCGATTGTTTTAGAATCAATGATTTTTCCAGAACCAGTTATTTCTTTAGCATTAGAACCAAAAACTAAAGCTGATCAAGATAAAATGAGTTTAGCGCTATCAAAACTTGCTGAAGAGGATCCAACATTTAAAACATGAACTGATAATGAAACTGGACAAACAATTGTTGCGGGAATGGGTGAATTACATCTTGATATTATTGTTGATCGCATGAAACGGGAATTTAAAGTTGAAGTAAATGTTGGAAATCCACAAGTATCATATCGTGAAACTATTAAAGTCTCATCTGATTGTGAAGGTAAATATATTAAACAATCAGGTGGTCGTGGACAATATGGGCATGTATGAATTAAATTTGAACCTAATCCAGATAAAGGATTTGAATTTATTGATAAGATTATTGGTGGTAGAGTTCCCCGCGAATATATTAGTTCTGTTAAAGCGGGACTAGAAGCTAGTTTATCTGGTGGTGTTTTAGCGGGATATCCATTAATTGATATTAAAGCAACATTATTTGATGGGTCATATCATGATGTTGATTCATCAGAGATGGCATTTAAGATTGCGGCTTCAATGGCTTTAAAAAAAATTAAGCAGCATTCGCAACCAGTATTGTTAGAACCAATTATGACTGTTGAAGTTGTAGCACCAGAAGCATATTATGGTGATGTGATCGGAAATCTTTCTTCAAGAAGAGGTCAGATTGAAGGCAGTGAGCAAAGAGGTAATATTCAAGTTATTAAAGCTAAAGTACCGTTAGCAGAAATGTTTGGGTACGCAACTGATTTGAGGTCCTTTACACAAGGAAGAGCAAGTTATACAATGCAGTTTTCTCACTATCAAGAAACACCAAAATCGGTTAGTGAAAAAATTGTTGCTCAAAATTCAAAACAAGGATAATAATTTTGTTGTTAGCAACTTGAATTTTAAGATAAATTTAAGATAAAATATAAATATCTTTTTTAAAAAGTAGTAATAAAAATGAAAGGAAGAAATGAAATGGCAAAAGAAGCATTTTCAAGAAGTAAACCGCATGTTAATATTGGAACAATTGGTCATGTTGACCATGGTAAAACAACTTTAACAGCAGCGATTACTGCGGTATTAGCAAAGCAAGGTGGAGCAAAAGCAAGAAAATATGATGAAATTGATGCTGCGCCAGAAGAAAAAGCAAGAGGGATTACAATTAATATTGCCCATGTTGATTATGAAACTGAAGCAAGACATTATGGACATATTGATGCTCCAGGGCATGCTGATTATGTAAAAAATATGATTACGGGTGCAAAACAGATGGATGGAGCAATTTTAGTTGTTGCTGCAACTGATGGCGCAATGCCCCAAACTAATGAGCATGTTTTATTGGCTAAAAATGTGGGAATTAAAAAATTAGTTGTTTATTTAAATAAAGTTGATTTACTTGATGATCCTGATATGTTAATCTTAGCAGAAGAAGATATTAGAGAATTATTAACTAAACATGGTTTTGATGGTGGCAATACACCAATTATTGAAGGTTCAGCATTAAAAGCATTAAATGGTGATCCCGAACAAGAAGCAAAAATTCTTGAATTAATGAAAGCTGTTGATGAATATATTCCAACGCCAGAGCGAGATTTAGATAAGCCATTTATGATGTCAGTTGGAAGTGTTGTGAGTGTTCCAGGTCGTGGAACAGTTGCTACTGGTCTTGTTGATCGGGGAATATTAAAACCTGGTGAAGCGGTAGAAATTGTTGGGTTTGGTGATAAGGTAATTAAAAGTATTGCTACAAGTATTGAAACTGGTCACAAAACGCTAGATGAAGCTAGAGCTGGTGATAATGTTGGAATCTTATTACGAGGTGTTGAAAAAGATGCCGTACGAAGAGGACAAGTTTTATGTAAACCAGGAACAGTTACGCCTCATAATAAATTTCAAGCAGAAATTTACTTATTGACAAAAGCTGAAGGTGGTCGTCATACGGCAACTAAAAGTAATTATCAACCACAATTTTATTTACATTCTTCAGATGTAACAGGAACAGTTACCTTACCTGCTGGTGTTGACTTTGTAATGCCTGGTGATAATACTGAAATAACTGTTGAGTTAAATACTAAAGTTGCTTTAGAAGAAGGAACACAATTTGCTATTCGTGAAGGTGGTAAAACCGTAGCTTCAGGAATAATTAATAAGATTTTAGAATAAAAATTTTAAAAAACAAAATAAAGAAAAGAAAAGAAAAAGTTATCTATTTAAAATAGATAACTTTTTAGTTTTATAAATTATTACTATTTAACTCTACTTAAAAGTTCAACTAGTGTTTTAACCATAACCCCACTACCACGAGAATCGCTATCAGCTGTTCCTGCAATATCTAAGTGAATGAAAGGTTTTTCTTCAACAAATTCTTGTAAGAAAGCAGCCGCTTGTGAAGAACCCATATCCCGAATTTTTCCAATATTTGCTAAGTCAGCTATTTGTGAGCATTGCATTTCTTCAATATTTTCTTTGTATATCGGCATTCTTCAAATGCGTTCTTTGCTTAAATTACTTGCTTGTTCAAATTGGTGGTAAAAATCATTGTTATTACTAAATACACCTGTAGCGTGCTTTCCTAACGATACCACGATTGCTCCGGTTAAAGTAGCAACATCAATAATTTTAGTAGCGTTGTTATTTCTAATGGCATAAGTAATTCCGTCAGCTAAAACTAAGCGTCCTTCAGCATCAGTATTTAAGATTTCAACGGTTTTACCGTTCATTGCAGTTGCCACAGCTTCAACTAAGGTAGCGTGACCTCCAATGCGATTTTCAGTTAAACAGGCAACAGCAACAACATTAATTGCGGGTTTAATTTTAGCAATGGCTAACAATGTTGAACAAACAATCGCTGCTCCCGACATATCAAATTTCATATTAATCATTGAAGCTGCTGGTTTTAATGAATAACCACCAGAATCAAAGGTAATTCCTTTGCCGACTAAACCAATTTTTTCTTTGCTATTAGGATTTCCTGTGTATTCAATTATCACAACTCGGGGGTCGTCGTTGTGGCTACCATTAGCAACAGCTAGCAAAAGACCCATTTTATTTTCAATAATTGCTTTTTTATCTAAAATAGTAATTTTAACATTATCAATGCCTTCAAAAACTTTTTGAATATCTTGAGCAAAGATTTCTGGGTACATTAAGTTTGGCGGTGTATCTTGTAAGTTTCTTGTTAAATTAACACTATCTAGTTTAATTTGAGCAATATTAAAAATTTTGGTGCTATCACTAATATTAGTAATTAGATGATAGTTTGCTTTTTCTTGCTTTTTTTCTTGTTTATAAGATATTACTTGATGTTGGGTATATAAAATGGCTTCACTAATGGCTTGTAATGCCAATTGTTCATTAAAATCATCAGTTGTAAAACTAGCAACATCAATATTTAATTCCCGAGTGTTGGTACTGCTAAATTTTTTCATTCATTGCTGTAATTTACAAAATGTCATTTTCTTTTCTTTAAAGTAAACGAAAAGGATTTTTTCTGAGTCGATTAAGGTTGTATTTCCTTCAGATTTTTCAACGGCCTCCTTAATTGTTGCGCCTTCAAAAATCGCTTTTAAAGTTACAATGTTTTGTTGTGATTCTTTTGTTAAGTTAATCATATTTTTCCTCCTAATAATAAAATTATATAAATTATAACACTTTTGATTGCACAAATGCCGTAATATATTGATATAATCATAAAATAGATTAATAAGGGAAGAGGATATAACTAATGAAACGAATTAATGCTGATAAGAAGTATCAATGAGATTTAAGTTATTTATTTACTAGTGATGATGAATGAACGAAGGCGTTACAAAATTATATTAGTCATTATGGTAAATTGTATAATTTAAAAGGGAAATTACATCAACAAGAAAATTTTAAGCAATATATTTTATTGTCAGAGGCGGGAGAAATTTTAGGTGCAAAACTTTCGCAATATTTACATTATGGTAGTTTAGATACTACTGATGAACGATTTATTAATTTAACTAATTTAATGATGAATGAGTCATTAAAAATTCAAACTAAGATGTCATTTGTTGAACCGGAATTAAAACAAATTGGTGCGGAAAAAATTATGCAAATGTTAGCAAATGATGCGGAATTAAAAAATTTTGAATATGATTTTCGGTCATTTTTTGAAAAAGTAAAATATTTATTAACAGAAGAACAAGAGGAATTATTAAACAATGTTGCTAAAACGCGAAGTACTAGTTATCAACTTTATGATTTATTAGCATATGCCGATAAGGAAAAACAATATCTTGATTATGATGGTAAAAAACAGGAATTAACAGAATCATTAGCAACTTCAATAGCACAATTATCGCGTCCCAAAGAAGATCAAAAATTACGACGAGAAACTAGTATCTTATTAAACAAACATTTAATTACAAAGAAACATTCATTAGCTAAAGTGTATGAAGATATTATTCAATATAGTGTTGAAGAAGTTAAATTAAGAAACTATGAAAGTTCATTGCAAGCATCATTATTAGGTGATAAAGTATTGCCAGATATGTATTTAACTTTATTAGAAGTTGGAAAAGCATATATTCATTTATATCGGCGTTTTATTAAAATTAAACAAAAATATTTTCAATTAGATAAGTTTTATGCAACTGATAGTCATTTATTAATGAATAAAACAGAAAATAATAAGTATACTGTGGTGCAAGGGATTGCAATGGTAAAAGCAGCTTTTCAGCCATTGGGAGCAGAATATTTAACGATGTTAGATATCGCTTTATTACCAGGGCGAATTGATTATTTTGAAGATACTAACAAACGCAGTGGGGCATATTCGTCATCAGGTAAAGGTGTTGAACCAATTATTTTAATGAATTGAGATGATTCATTACGATCTGTTGCTACCTTAGCACATGAATTAGGTCATTCCGTACATACATTATTTTCTAATAAGTATCAACCGCCTAATTTAGCACAATATCCGATTATTTTAGCAGAAGTGGCATCAACTTTTAATGAGCATCTTTTATTTAAATATCTGTATACGCAAGCTAAAGAAAAAGATGAACAAATTTATTTATTGGAAACAAGAATTAATGATTTAATGGCTACTTTCTTTCGTCAAATTCAGTTTGCTAAGTTTGAATGGGAAGCTCATAAAATAGTTGAACAAGAGCAGCCGATTAATGCTAGTATTTTAGCAAAACTGTTTAAAGATGTTTCAATTGAGTATGGTTATGATGTTTATGATGAAATTGCTGATGATGGCATTTATGTTTGACCACGAATTTTACATTTCTTTAATTCCCCTTATTATGTTTATAAATATGCTACTTCGGTGACAACTTCGTTTAAGTTATATGATGATTTTGAAAAGGGCAATAAAGATAACATTTTGAATTTTCTTAAAGCAGGGGGTCATAAAGAACCAATGTTAATTTTGCAAGATGTTGGTATTGATTTAGCACTGGAAGCAACCTATGTGCCGTTAATGGAGCATTTGGAGCAACTATTGGATGAATTGGAAAAATTATTACAGCTTTAAAATAACAACTAAATTAACTTGTATAAAAGATGTTAAAAGTCAGAAGTAAACTTCTGACTTTTTTAAATTAGTTTTTAAAATGGGTCACAATGTCATTTTTAGAAAATAGTTTCAATGGAAATCATTTAATTTTAGATATAATAATGTCATTATAAGGTTAAGAAAAATATTTATATTTTAAGGGGTTGATAGTTTTTAAATTTATCAAGGAAAGTTTAAAAAATATAAGTAATTAAAAATAGAGAGGTAGTTGCTAAATGCTTAGTCTAAAATCAGGTGAGAGACTTATACAAAAACCAGTTTTTTTAAAAATATTTTATTTAAAACTAGCAATATATTTATTATTATATATTTTGTTGCTAATTCCGATTTCTAATCGCAATGAAACATTTTATAATTTTTTTAAATTAAAATCAGCGGTTGGCGAATATGCTGATTATGAAGTTAGTACAATTATTAATTGAACATTTTATAGTTTTTTAACAATGGTGCTATTGACAATGATATATAAAAATTATTTGCGATATCGCTTTTTTGCTTTATTAGTGCTAGTTCTAATGTATGTAACATTGGTAATGACTATTCTTTTGGTATTAGTTAAGGGGGATTTCTGTGTAAAAAAGACAACAGGGTTACTTTTAACTTCAATCATAAGTTTATTAATTTATTTGCCAGCATTAACTCTTAATCTTGCGTATTTACAATTAAAAGATAAATAAAATTATTTAATAGTTGGAAGGACATGAATAGTTATGTTGGGGGAAAAATTATTATTAATTATTATTTTGCCAGTCTTTATGAATCATATTCCTAATATGAAACCAATATTTAATTCTAATTTAAAAAAAGAAAATAAAAATTTAACTTGAAAAAGTATTGAGACTTTAAGAAATGATTTATTTTATGAAATAAGTAAGTTGGATACCAATAGTAAAGAATTACTACGACAATCTTATTATTATAAATTAATCAGTAATCAAGATTTAATTGAATTTTCTGAGATTAATAATTTTGTTAATCAACTTATCCAAATAGATGTTTTAATAAAACAGTTTCAGGTAAATAATCAATTATTTATTGCACCGGATATGAATATTATTAAAAATCCCTATTGCATTTGAAAAGATGAAATTGGTGAACCATTAATAAATGAGTTTGATGAAAGTATTGTTAAAATGTTAATGGCTAACGAGATTCGTTATTTAGATCGCAAAATTATAACTAAAACAAATTGAGATGGTTATTGAACTACAGCATATTATTATAATTTTTATATTAATAATTGTGATTTGCTGACATATTATATATTTCAAACTGGTAATTTTGATGATTTATCTTCTATCCAAGAAGAGGCATTGTTTTCAAGAATTAAAACTTTAAAAAATTTCAATTATTGAGAATTAATTGATAATTCTGATAGCTATGTGAAAGAAATTGTTAAAAAAACATTAGGTGGATTATTAACGATTGTTAATTATTTACCAATTCCTGGGAAACTATTTATTAGTGCCTTAAAAGGTGTATTTTTTGCTTATAGTGCTTTAGATAAAATGGATAAAAAAAATTATTTATATTATGTTTGAGGCTCATTATTTATAAGTCAAAAAAAATTAGATATTTTAAAATATATGATTACTGCTAGTAATAATTTTAATAACGGGATTAATGTTTTTTGACGACAAGGTTGACTAGATGATCAAAGTTTAATTGTTAAACAAATGAGTCCGAGTGAAAAGCATATTAAAACATATAATAAGTATGATATTGTAAAAACTCGTTATACTGATTGTACAAAGCAGTTAGTATCAAATCGTTCACGATGAAGATGTTATGATACTTGAACAAATTCGTGGGATGAAGGTAACGGTTTATATCCGTTTTTGTAAAAACTAAAAATGTAGAATTATGAACATCAACATAATTCTACATTTTTTATTTATTTACTTTCTTGTGTTTCTTTTCTTCTGCTTTTTCTTTTTCTCTTTGGTGATAAGAATAGTGAGCTGATTCAGCATATCGTAAGATTGGCTTTTCCAGAATTAACATTACACCAAAGGTGATGAGATATTTTACAAAAATGAACCCCCCATAAATGCCATAAAAAATTAGCATTTGTGTTTTTAGTGGTTGCTTGGATATTTCTTTGATTGGGTCATGAAGAGAAAAATTCTTACACTTATTAATTATTATCATTGGATTTATTGTCATTGGATGAGTGTGTGTATGAAAACCTAAAGCATCAGCAGCTCACAATTGAGCATTTACAGCAGCAAATAGTGCAGTTGCTAAACAACAAATAAGAATACTGGTGCATTTAGTATAAATGTTTTCTTTGTGAAATAATCTTTTCCATATTCAGTTTAATAGAAAATATAGTCCAATAACGAGGGCATTTAACATCATTCCCATTGTGGCACTAACAACAATATTACCGTGAACAATGTGGTGGGGAATTATCATATGTAATCAAGGTTTAATTGCACCAATTAGCATTGCAAATCAAGGACCAATTAATGGAATAACTAATAAAATTAGGGTATCACCAATTTCAAAGTTGGCTGCTGGTAAGTTAGGTAAGGGAATAGGAATTTCTAGCATTGATAATGCTAGTGCTAACCCTAATGCCATTGATGAAATGGTAATTTTAAATATAATATGTTTTTCTTTGAGCATATTTTTCTCCATAATCTTAATTGATAATAATTTTTAGTACTAATTATTTATAATAATTATAAATTGGATAATATGTATTGTCAATCAAAATTGGTGTAATTTAATAATTGGCGAGGGTAGTAGGACTCGAACCCACAACATTTAGTTTTGGAGACTAACGTTCTACCATTGAACTATACCCTCAATGTTATATTCTAATTATAAAGAAGTTTTAGTTAATTTTTTAATTAATCTATATATTTTATTATTGAGTAATTAAAAAATTACGCTAAGAATATAATTCTTAGCGTAATGTGACAACATTATTTAAATATTAAGATTTAATGATATTTTTAAGACTTTTAATCTCTTTATTAATTTCATTAATGAATTTTTCGTAATCTTTTATTTGTGTATTGATATTTTCATCATCAATTAATGTTTCTACCTCATAGGTAATGTTAAATCAAAAGCTTTTTTGATAGAAATATTCTTTATGGTTAACATTCCCAGCAGAAAAGAATTCATCCATCGATTGACCTTTGCCTCAGTCTAAATCGCCAGAATAGGCGTTAGTTCAAACATAACCAGTACCCTCATAATTAAGGATAGCATTTCATGTTACTGTAAAAGCTTTTTGTTGTTGAAAATGATTTTTAATGATGTTTAGTTGTTTAATACCTTGACTAGTTTCTTGACTTCAAATATTTTCATAATGGATAGAATCTTTATTGGTATTATAACCAACATTTACTTCTTTGATTTTAATTGAATCTATTTTGATATTTGGTGCTTTTAATTGAGGGATATTGATATCAATGATTCTTTTTTCGTTGTTACTTTTATAATATATTTGTTTTTCGTTTTCATCATATCAATAGTTAATAAATTCATTTTTTCCGATATGAGTTACTTTCTCATACTTACCTGAATTTTCTTTAAGTTTTTTATTAAGATCAGTAATTATTTTTTCATAATCTAATTTTTGTTGCTTAATTTGATTATAACGATTACTATCAAAAATAACTTTTATGTAAGGTAATTGGTAATCAACAAATTCATTATCATCATTAAACTTTAAGGTTAGTTTTGATTTTACAATAAAGTTTTCTTGAATTTCTTGGTTTCAATCAAATAATTCTTCGTTATGAAAAAAATTACCTGCAGAAAGAAGTTTGTGCGGATCTATAGTTGCTCGGCTGTTATCTAGTAGGTTATTAAATTTTATTTGTATTATCCTTTCAGCAGTGTTTTGAAGTTCACTAATTTTGGTTTCACCTTTCGCAAAGTTATATGGTAGGGAATTTTTTTCATTATAATCTTCAATAAGTTTTTGAATTTTCAATACAACAGCCAATTTATTGTTGTGGTTGTCTAATGTTTTTTTATCTTGTTCTAATTGCTCTTTATCTTTTTCTAATTGCTCTTTATCTCTTATTAATTTATTTTTTTCTTTTTCTAATTCTTTATTTCTATCTTTTAATTTTTCTTTTTCTTCTTCGGTCGTATCCTTATCGTTTATTAATTTATGGTTTTCTGTTATTAGTTCATCTCTTGCTGCTATTAATTGATCTTTTTCTTTTATTATTTTTTCTTTTTCTTTTATTAATTGATTTTTTTCTGCTATTATTTTTTCTTTTTCTTTTATTCATTTATTTTCGGTATCTTTATTATTAAAGTATCCGATTCATTCGTTAATAAAAGAACTTACTTGATTAATTTTTACTTCAAAATCTGAGAGTTCAGTTTCATCGGTTCAAAAATCTTTATTTGTAATATTAGCGTTTTTACTAGTAAAGTTAAGTTTATCGTAAGCATTAAAATCATTTTGATATTTATTAAATAGTTTTAAGAAAATTTCTTCAATTTGGTTAAAATTATCTTTAATTGCTTTAAAATATTGGTTTCTTTTTTGTTGTAATTCATCTTCTGATATTTCTGAAGCGGCTAGTTGATATTCTGTATTGTCAGTAGAACTAATAATATGTTTAATTGACATCAAAGCGTTAATTAAGTCAACTTTAACTTTTTCAATTTTCTTAAAATTGTTTATTACTGTTGCGTCTTTGATATTATTTAAGAATTTTTTAAAATTTTCTAAATTTTTTTTAATTTGTTGGTAATTTTCATCACTAATTTTGTGGTCAAAGGTATCAACAATTTCTGAAAATAAACTATGATTTTGTTTATTATATTTCATCATTGTATCTCTGATTTTTTCTAATAGGGGGGCAATACTAATCTTATCTAAATTGGTTTGCGTGCTAGCAATTTTATCTAAAATATATTGTTGTAGTTCTTGGGTTAAATCGTTCATTGCTTTACGGTCATCATTTCCATAACCGGTGTTAGAACTAATTATATTTAATAATCTTGTACATACTTTATCTCAGTTAGAAAGTGCTATGAGATATAAATTTAGCAGTTCTTTTTGATAGTTGTGGGGCATTTGTGGATTTTTAATAAATTCGCGATTTATTTCTAATTCAATATCATTAATACGGTTTGTTAGACCTTTAATTACTTCTTGGTAGGCGTCTACTCTTTGTTGTAAACCATATTGGGTATTATTTAAAGTAGCTTCAGCCGAGTCAATGAATGAATTACTAATTTCGTGGACTTTCTTTTCAATTAGTCGTTTAATATTTAAATTAAATCCAGTTAGTACTTCTAATAATTCACTAATCTTATGACTGCTTTTTTCAATTTTTTTAATTTCATTTTGAACAAAATGTAATTTTTTAGGAAGAAAAGCATTCTGATGTTGACCTTCTTTTTGATATGTAGAAATTTCTTTTTCCGTTCATATAAATAAGTCCTCTAAATTTCAAGCAGTGTTTAAAAATAAATTAAGGATATTTATTTGTTGACTTTTTGTAATATCAAGATTTTCATAAATATCTTGATGAACGATAGTTTGTAAATGCTGTAATGGTTTTACATAAGTAGTTTCAAAATGTAATTCAAAGGAATTTTCTTGAAAAAATATTGAATCGGCATTTTTTACAAAATCTAAAAATGATGCTTTAAAATGAGTCATATTATTGCTGAGAAAATTTAATGAATTACAAAACTTGCTAATATTTTTGTTAGTATCTCATTCAAATTCGGTGTCACAAATACTAGGTTCTGCTTTAACTATTGATAATTCTGAGTTCATAGTTATACCTCCGGCGTAATTTAAATTTTTAGTACTGTTACTAAAAATTTACCTTTGATGACATCACTCCAAACTTAGTTGATTTAAAATTATTATAGCAGATATTTTTTTTCATTAACAAAATCACTTTTAGACTTTTTTGAAAATAAATAATTTGGGTTATTTCTTTAAGGATATTTTGATAATAACTTTACACATTCGCAATAACTCTATAAGAGTTGTAACAGTTAAATGTAATTTTAGTTCCCTTGTTAATGAGAAAAGATTTAAAAATTATTTAATTATATTTAAATAATTTTGGACGCATAAAGTTTTGTTAGGTAGGAAAAGATTTGAATAAGTATTAAGACAGTCAGTAATGATTGTCTTTTTATTTTATAAGGTGTTAAAAATTTGTTCTTTGAAAATTAAATACAAGTGAGTTAATAATGTTGGTATGTATTAAAGCACGATAAATTGTGGGTGGTCGCCATAACCAAAAGAAGTTTACCAGTTAATAGATAACATCCTATTAGCTATAGCAATTTGTTTCGTTTTGCAATAAAAAAATGAATGGGTGGATTTCCTAAAAATATACACGCTATTAAATTAGTTCCAAGGGTAGGATGCGGATGTTAAAGTGTAGAAATTTCTATATAGGGGTATGCTAAGTTTAAAATTATTAAAATCTTTATCTAATTAAAAAACAAAATTAAATAACAAAGCTTGTTAAACACTTAAATCTGCGATATATAAGTGTTTAAAAAACTAAGTTAACTAACTTAGTTAATATAACTTAGTTTATAACAAATAAGAAAGGTAATTTACTATGAAAAACATTGAAAACATTTTCTTAAATACTAAAAAATATCTTTTAAAAGAAACACAAAACGCAATGCTTATTAAAGCACCAAAAATTCCGTGATTTAATGAACAAATCGGTATTTGGTTTCCAAAGCGATTTGTTTATAAAGGAAAATACGAAAATTCAATTTGCATTGGAATAATAAAAGATAGTAAATATCAAGTAATTTCAATTAATCAACAAGAGCAAGAAACCAAGTTAATTAAAGGCCAAGAATTATTAGGCTTCTTCATTGCCGAAAAAGAAAACAATAAAAAAGATATAAATTATAACTATTTTAAAGGAGTTTAAAAATGAATATTGCGATTGGATTAATATTTATTATCACTTGCATAATGCTATTGGCGTATTTTGCTTATAAAATTTATGCCAAAATAAAAATGCGAATTAAATTTAAAAATGCCATTAAAAATAATACTGGTAATTTCACAAAAGACGAAAAAGTATTTATTGCTCGCTTTGAAGAATGAGTTAAAGCTCCTAATTCAAAAGAAAATAATGAGAATAAAAAATAATGTTTTGAAAAATTATTATGGAATTTTTAGAACTGTTTGTTCCGATAGAAAAAATGCCTGCACAAGTTGCATTTATTGCCGGATTAATTATTATCATTACTTTTCTTTTCGCATTAATTTCAATTATGTATTTACCAATAAAAATGATTTTTGGGAGATAAAAAATGACAGTAAATTTAAAAGAATTTAATTGAGAACAAATTAAACAAACTTTCTGAGATTTGTTTATCCAAATTACAAATATTCCGGCTCATATTAGTGGTGGTAAAGAAATTGATTTAACCCAAGAAACACTTTGACTTTTAATGGCAAACATTGCTTTTTGATTCTTAACAGCGATTATGGTGTGATTTATTCTAATGCTACTTTGAAAAACCATATCAGTATTTAGATAGAAACAAAAGTAATGTCAAGAAGTTACATTGTAATGCATTCACAAAGAAATTCAAAATTAATTAGTAAAAAATACAGTCGTGTTAAGGTTAATCGTGGTTTTAATAAATTTAAGAAAAACTTTGAATATAAATGATGAATGTTTTAAAAAGAAAGGGGGTGATTATATGATTGGAACTTTCTTAACAGAAGCACCAGCAGTAACAAAGATAACAGCTAGTGACGCGATGACTAAATTATGAAATGCGATTATAACAGCGTTTACTAAAATGTGGGAAATTATTGCTGTTAATATGCCACAAGTCGGTAATTTCTTTGCTGACTACTGAATATTCATTTTTCCATTTATTTTGGCAATATTCTTTATTTGCTTTAAAATGTTTGAAAAATTACTTGGAGCTGTACGCTAACAAAAAAATAAAGTGAGGTGCAAGATGAAATTTTGCAAATGAATAATAGAAAAAAATAACCATTTTATTGAATTGAATCGCACCTCATTTTTAATTTTATGACATTGAGGAGCAATTTGATATATTTACAACGGTTATTTTAAAAACATTGTAAGTTATTTATTTTTAGCAGGTTGTATTTTAATTTTTATTTTTAAAATCAGTAATTTAACACAAATTAACAAAGTTATTAATTTCTTAAAAAATTCACCATTAAATATTGTTATTGGTTCATTAGGAACTGGAAAAACCGCCTTTCTAGTATACGCATCAAAATTATTAAAAAAGAAGAAATATCATATCGCATCAACATTTCCATTACTAGAAACCCAAAAATTAAGTTTAGGACATATGGGATTATTAAATTTTGATTATCCGGTATTGCCAGACAAAACCTTACTTTTATGAGATGAAACCAACTTATTTTTAGAAGGAACTGATTGAGAAAAAAATAATACCAAAAACGAAGAAACCGGTATTCAAGAATATTTCGCTCTGGCACGCCATTTCGGTCATATTGTGCTAGCTAGCGGTCAAAGAGATAAACATATTTGAGTTAAAGTTCGTGATATTGCCAATAATGTGATTGTGGGCATTCGTAAAAAACCCGTTAATATTTTTCGCCCCTACTTAAAAGTCATCTATGGCACCTTTACTAGTATTGAAGAATATGAACGCTGACGAAACACTTTAATTGATGCTAAAAATAGTAAAAAGGGTCGTCGCATTAAATACCGTGATATTCCTGAACTTGATATTTATTTTTTTAAACTAAAAATTCCTCTACCAATATTAAACACTTACAATTCTTTTTACCTAGCGTTTTTAAGAGATTACTTAAATTCAAAAGTAAATCCTGACTATGAAGATAAATACTATAATGACACAGCAATTGATTTAGAAGACTTAGAATACTTAAAAATGGATAAATTCAGCAAATTTTTAAGAAAAATGAAAGAAAAGGAATAATAAAAAATGGAAAATCTCGCAAAAATGGCCGACTTTCTCGCTCAAATGCTTTATAAAGTTTTTGACTTAATTTGAAGTTTAGAAGTGCCGGGAACGAATATTCAACTGATATTTCCTTTATTCTTAACACTGGCTGTAGAATTTCTTATGGCAATTATTCTTGGATTTGGTAGTCAACAAGTTAATTTAGAAAAACAACGCCAATATGCGGTTAAAAATAAAGGGCGTTTAAGTGCGTGAGGAAAAACTAAAAAACAAATAAAACCAATAAAAACAAAACAAGGTAACTAACAATGTTTAAACTAATTATTATTTTTATCTTAATAACTGTGCTTGGACTATTGGCTGGTAGTCATTTTGAAACTTTAACAAACTATATTAGCGAAGGCCTTGCCAATTTTAAAAAGTTTATTACTAGCAATTTAACAATTTTAGAATTATTTAAACCAATGGCACGAACATTTTCGCAACACCCAATCTTTACCATTCTTGGTGTTACTTGTGTACTGATTGCTTTATTTATTGTGATTAAAGGACGATAAAAAACATGAAAGGAGAATTAAAATGAAAAAACTTTTAGGAAAATTACTTAAAAAAGATAATTCAAAAGAAAAAACACCATTAAGATTAAAAATTAAAAATTCTTTTAAAAAGCAGTGGTTAAAAGTATCATTAAGTATCATTTTCATCTTTATAAGCTTATTAATTTGTGCATTAACAGCAATCGATACTAAATGAATAACCGGAACAAGTAACGAATTTAATGATTTTATGAATAAACAGATGGTTGATTTTTTTGGTAAGTTCAATACTAGTATTATGCTAGCAGGAATATTTGTTTTTTGATGAGGCGGAGCAATATATTTTGCAATTAAATTTGAAAAATTAGTCCGCTTTATTATTCAAAAAATTAAAGCAAAAAGAGCCTTGAAAAATGAAATGAAAAAAACTAATTAATTCTTTAAAAAAATATTGATGGAGAATTTTGCCTTACATTTTTATGATTATTATCTTTTTCATTCCATTTTTAAAATTGGAAATTAATGATTTGAAATTATTATATGAAAAATTTGAAGCATTAATTTCACTTATGATATTAGGATATTTAGATATATGCATTACAATAGCGGTAATTATAAATTGTAGCATTGAGTGACTTATTAAAAAAATTAAAGAAAAAAGAACAATGAAAAATAAAATATTTTAAAAAGGAGTGATAAAAATGTTTATGAAAATATTTACCGTATTAATTATTAGTTTCAATAACATTTTTACCATTCCCCAAAACATTAACAATGATGAAATAACAACACAATCACTAATTAGAAATAAAAAAGAAAGTAATAAAGTTTATAATTTTGAAATCAAAAACTTAGAAAAAGTAGAGTTTTGAATTTCAAATACAAAAATTGTGCGAGCCCAAATATATAAAAAAGATAATAGCAGTTTAAATGAAAAATTACCAGAATTAAAAAATTTAAACAACTTTACTTTTCTATTTACACAAAAATTTCAAAATAATCAGAGTAAACAAAAAGAAATTAGACAATTAATAACTACACACGGAACAAAAATAGAAAATGAAGATGATAAATGAGTAATTAACAAAAAAATAACAATTAAAGCACAAGGCACAGATTTAAATGTTTGAACCAATAATAATCTTACAAAAGATTACTTTTTAGAAAATATCAATGAATTTAAAATTGAAATTGAAAAAAATAGTACTGATATTGACTTGCCAACAACAACTATTAAATTTGATGGCAACCATAACTATAATGATGTTATCGAGAATCTTGATTATTTAATGATTCATCGCGGTGATTTTGACAAATTCAATTATTCTTATCTTTATTGAACACCAGTATTTAATTTCATTGATACCTTAGAAAAAGGTTATTACAAAGAATTTACGATTAAAAATCATGGTTTTAAAAACGAAAGCTATTTTTATCACAAGAATTCAACTACTTTATCAAACTCAGAAATAATCGACCCGACAAATGCAACCAAAATCGAAATTATAAAAAAAATTAAAAAAAGACTTAATGAAAAAATTAACAATCTTGCTGGCGTAAATAATGCAATTGAGGGCATCGACTATAATACTGAAATTAAAGATAATGACAACAATTACTTAGATGATAGGACTACTTTTGATTTAACAACAGACAATGTCGCTGACAGAACATTTACCGTTAAATTCACTGCAATTGAAACGAGTACACAATTGCAAGGAACAAATACGCTTAAAGTGGTCATTGCGAAACAAGAGGATACTAACGATAATTTCCTTAAAATTAAGGCATTTAACAAAACCCTAATTGCTGGAAATAACTATTTACAATTATTACACGGTGAAAATAAAATATGAAAATATGACACCAAAAGGGCTAACGATTATTACCTAATTAAGTACCTTTTTGGAACCTTAAATTACCTTAATGTTAAATTTAGTTTTCTACGCTATGACCCTGATTTACGAAATGACATTTACCTTTATTTTAAAAACAACATTCCTAGTATTAATAACAGCGATTATAAAAATATTTTTGATGAAATCTATGAAATTCTTGGTAACTTCTTTGCCAGTTTATTTTATGCTACTTTTGATATGGATGAAAAAACTCATACCGAAATTGATTTTAAGGGTGTAGATAATTACAACAAAGATTACTTTATTCAAATTGGTTTCTTTTATCGTTCGTTAATTACCTTTTATCCCAAAAAATATTTAATTAATGTTATTGGTAATTCGGAATTATTACTAAGAAGTTATTTTTTTACTTTTGATAAAAAAACGCACCAAGAAAAATTTAATGCTATTAACAACACCAATAGCATTTATCAAATTGATTTTAATGTCCTTAAATCTTATGATAATAAACTGATTACCTTGCCAACCAGCAAGACTGCTAACAGTATCAATTACCTCAATACCGACATTGATATTCGCTATGGCATTAATATTTTTACCTTAACTTTTCCTTTATACCATAAAACAAATACCTTTAATTATAATTTTAAAATTTATGACTTTAATGTATTAAATTCCACAGCCTTTATTCCCGATGGTTCCACCAACTCAGAATGAGACGACTTAATTCCGCCAACAAATTGTAAATATTCAGGGCGGTGGATACCCACATTTAACGATATTGGTTGTGCCATTCAGAATTCTGGCATCAAAATGTTAAACTGAATGCTGACCGCTTCACAAGTCATTACCATTTTACGACCATTAGCAATCATTGCGAAAGCAACAGTTAATTTTTCAACTGCTATTTTCCCAGTTTTTAAAACGGTACCTGCGTTTTACTATACCTTTCAGTTTTTAATTGGTTTTGCCATTTTTCTAATGATTTTACGAATTTTTGTATAATATATATATATATATATATATATTGAAAAATAAAATAATAAAGGAGTTAAAATAATGAAAATTTTAAACATAATAACTCTTTCAGGACTAACGGCATTGCCGATAGTTAGTTGTTCCAAAAAAGCGAATGAATCAGTAGAACAAAAAAATAAAGTTTATGATTTTAAAATCATAAACTTAGAAAAAGTAGAGTTTTGAATTTCAAATACAAAAATTGTACGAGTCCAAATATATAAAAAAGATAATAGCAGTTTAAATAAAAAATTACCAGAATTAAAAAATTTAAACAACTTTACTTTCCTATTTACACAAAAATTTCAAAATAATCAGAGTAAACAAGAAGAAATTAGACAATTAATGACTACACACGGAACAAAAATAGAGAATGAAGATGATAAATGAGTAATTAACAAAAAAATAACAATTAAAGCACAAGGTACAGAGTTAAATGTTTGAACCAATAATAATCTTACAAAAGATTACTTTTTAGAAAATATAAATGAATTTAAGTTAATTACTTAGAGACACAGTTAATTGTACAGTCCCTGTCCCAATTAAAGTTATTGCATATTTAAAGCTCATAATTTTTTATTTTATTTTTTTCAATATCAAAAGTAATACCAAATGTATCTGTTGAAAAAATTAAAGAATTACTTGATTGAAAATAATCATTTATTTCTATAAAATGACAAATTAAAAAAGAAATTAAAGTATTTCTATCTTGTTCATTATATTTTTCAAAAAGACTATAATCACTTATTGGAAATTTATTTATATCACTTACAATATTAATGATTGTTTCAATGTGTGGTTTAATTTCTTTTTCTCAAATTTCTTTGTTAAAACTAATTTTTAATTGATCAGGTTGTAAAAACTTGTATCATTTTTCAATACTGTTATTTTGTGCATTATTTATTAAAATATAATCAAAAAAATAACTATAATAAAAATCTGTCGATAAAAATGCTTTCAATCCACCACCTAGTTGTTTATCAATCGTTACATATTTAGTATTATCTAATTTAAAATAGTCATCTACAGTTTTATAATTATATACGACACCTCCAATTGTCATATTTCTATCTTGTTCATTATATTTTTCAAAAAGACTATAATCACTTATTGGAAATTTATTTATATCACTTACAATATTAATGATTGTTTCAATGTGTGGTTTAATTTCTTTTTCTCAAATTTCTTTGTTAAAACTAATTTTTAATTGATCAGGTTGTAAAAACCTGTATCGTTTTTCAATACTATTATTTAAATTATTATCATCGTCATCATCATTGTCATGTAATTTATATATTTGATTACTTTTTATTTTTTTTATATTATTAAAAGTTACATTGATATTTCCAAAATAATTATTATTTTGACTCGTAATTGTTGCTGAATTTGTAGTTACTCTTGTAACTACTAAATCATTAACTGTTAATCCAGAATTTGGATTTGCTCTTATTACTTCTGTAATAATTGTTTGAAATGAATTATTTGGTATATCACCCAAATCAGTATTAGTAATAACGGATGATAAATGTACAGTAAGTGAATCAAAAACAACATCAATTGTTCCAAAATAATTATTATTTTGACTCGTAATTGTTGCTGAATTTGTAGTTACTCTTGTAACTACTAAATCATTAACTGTTAATCCAGAATTTGGATTTGCTCTTATTACTTCTGTAATAATTGTTTGAAATGAATTATTTGGTATATCACCCAAATCAGTATTAGTAATAACGGATGATAAATGTACAGTAAGTGAATCAAAAACAACATCAATTGTTCCAAAATAATTATTATTTTGACTCGTAATTGTTGCTGAATTTGTAGTTACTCTTGTAACTACTAAATCATTAACTGTTAATCCAGAATTTGGATTTGCTCTTATTACTTCTGTAATAATTGTTTGAAATGAATTATTTGGTATATCACCCAAATCAGTATTAGTAATAACGGATGATAAATGTACAGTAAGTGAATCAAAAACAACATCAATTGTTCCAAAATAATTATTATTTTGACTCGTAATTGTTGCTGAATTTGTAGTTACTCTTGTAACTACTAAATCATTAACTGTTAATCCAGAATTTGGATTTCTTCTTAAAATTTCTTCTATAATTGTTTCAGGTCTATTATCTGATATTGCTTTTAAATTAGTATTTTCAATAACAGATGATAAATAAGGTAAACTAAAATGTAAAAAAACTTGATGTCCAGAAAAATTAATTCCAGGATTAATTCCAAATCTAAAACTGTTAATATCAGTAGAATAAATAAGTTTAATTTCGTCAGAAATTAAGTTTCTTAAATCATTATTTGTTAGTCCAGAGTTTGGATTTATATTTAATATAGCTTTAATGATTGTTTCTATTGACGAATCATTTATTGTGCCTAAATCAGTATTAACAATAACGGTTGATAAATCAATTTTTGTAATAGTAAAAGTTATTGTTATCGTATATTCGTAATCAAAATTTCCAGTACTATGAAAATCGTGTAATGAAGAACTGCTGTTAGTTGATTGATTAAATAAAATTTCAGCTGAATTTCTTGTAATATTTCTAACTTCTAGTCTTATATTTCTACCACGATAATTTAAATTGTTTATTTCATGTAATCTTTTAATAATGTTATCTTTTGAATTTGTTTCTAAATGACCTAAGTTAGTATTAGTAATAAATGTTCTTAAACTTAAATATCTGGGCATAAAAATTACA
Source organism: Spiroplasma endosymbiont of Dromius quadrimaculatus (assembly GCF_964031155.1). Classification (NCBI taxonomy): domain Bacteria; kingdom Bacillati; phylum Mycoplasmatota; class Mollicutes; order Entomoplasmatales; family Spiroplasmataceae; genus Spiroplasma; species Spiroplasma endosymbiont of Dromius quadrimaculatus. The sequence continues at coordinate 1,252,612 of NZ_OZ035010.1, read as the reverse complement.
TTTACTGAAAGTAAATAATTAATATTTGAACTTTCTATTAATGCTGACCCAGTTGTTATATTTGTAACTATTAAATCATCAACTGTTAATAAATGATCTAAATCATTTCTTTCTATAAATTGTCTTGCGATTGTTTCGGGTCTATTATTTAAAATATTATTTAAATTTAAAATAGCATTTTCATTTATTATACCTAAATTTCCATTAAGATTAACTATATCAGAATCAAAATTAATAGTAAAAGTTAAAGTTCTTGGAAATGGTGCAAATTCTCAATTTCTAAAATGAACAATAGCTAAGTTGGTTGTAATCTTTTCAAATTCAATATTTTCTAAAAAATCTTGTCTTGATAAAATTGGATGATTAATTTCATTTCACTTAATCTTTTTATAACACTGTTTATATTAACTTTTTTTATTTTACCAATATTAATTGTTGTAATTATATTTTTTAATGACGGCGGGGTTTGTCTTTTGTTTCTTTTTAAATTATTGGTTTGTAAAAAGTTGTTTTCAGTATTATTTTTTAATATTTTCTCTATTTTAGTTGAGACATTACTAAGAATACCTGGTATTCCACTACTTGCCATTGTTATTGTACTTAATAAACTAAGTAATTTTTTCATTTATTAAATCCTTTTTATGAATTTTTACTAATTAATAAAATTTACAACATCTTTTCCTTTCTCCAAATCTTAGTCTTGAATCTCCTTACTTTGGAATTTCATTATATATCAACAAACAAAAATTTCTACTTTTTAGATCATAAACTAACGAAATTTAACTTTGTTAAAATTACTAGTAAGAAAGGTAATTTATTATGTTAGAAATTAATAATAATGTAAAAACCTTAGAAAATAAGCATTGATTAAACTTATTTACAACCCACAAAAATATGTACACCAATAAATGCGAACAATTAGCTAATGAATATGAAAAATTAGATGAATACTTATATAAATATCATTTTCGCTTAAAACAAGGTTATAAAGTAGTTCATTTTGCTGTAAGAACAATTATTACAATTTTTGGTGATGTTACTTTTAAACGACGCCGATATAAATATTGAAATCAAAAATCAGGGAAATTTGAATATGTATGTTTGTTGGATAAAGAAATTGGTTTATTGCCCAAACAACGCATTTATTTTGATGTCCAATTTAAAGTTTTAAGTCTTCTGGGTGATGGCAAACGCTATCGCGATGTTTTAGATGCTCTAAATCATTGTTATATTTCAAAAGGTAGTATTTCAAATATTTTAAATAAATACGATATTGCTGAATATTTTCAACTAGCAGAAAAAGAAACTAAAAATAGAATTGATGTTAAAAATAAGGATTTATATATTCAACTAGATGAGACATTTTTAGCGACATTAGATAAGAAAGTTAAACAAGACCAAAGAATTCGTTTAGTTACTTTTCATACCGGACATAAAGAAAAAAATTACAAAAATGCTCGTAGAGAATTGGAAAACAAACGAGGTCATTTTCTAATGTTAAAAGTTGGTAAACGAATAAATACGATGGATTATCGTGATTTATTAATTAAAGAATTACAAAAACATTATGTAAATATTAATTATGACAGAATAATTGTTTGTGGCGATGGTGATACTTGAATTAGAGAAATTGCCAATAGTTTTGGCAATGTTAGATATATTTTAGACGGTTATCACGCTATTAAAAAATTAAAACAAACCGCATTTAATATTATTTTTGAAAATCGCAAAGTAGCATTAAATAGTTGAATTAAATTATATAAAGATGGAAATCATCAAGAATTAATCAAAAACATTCGTAATGTTGTTAAAAATGAATTAAATAAAGATATTAAAACAAGTTTAAGAAAAGCGAGTAATTATTTCAGTAATAATAAGCATGGTATTCATAATCAAAATTTAGAATGAAATATTGGTTGTAGCATTGAAAGTGATGTATCACATTTAATAAAACAACAATTAGGATATGGAGCAAAAATATATAATCATAAGAATTTAAATAACCTATTACATTTAAGAATGGCAAATTTAAACAAATTAAATGTATTACATTATATTAATGAAAATATTAATTCAGAAATAGAAATCAGAAAAGAAATATATAAAACTTCATTATGAAATAAATATAATAATAAAAATGCTGATAGTTGAATTAATAAAGGTAGTATTGTATATACGAATAAATATAGAAAACATAAATTTAGATAATTAGTGAAAATTTAATAATAATTAATAATTTTTTAATTTTTTATTGTGTAAAAATTCAATAATATGATAAAATCATAACGAATAAAATGACAATAACAAGAAAGGCAGGGTTAGTTTAGTAATTAAATAATATAATTAGCTGATTGTTTTACTTCTTCAAAGCAATACCTAAGAAAACTAAACGCGACCCCTCCTAATAGTAGTTATGTTGAATTGTGACAGTAATAATGTTATTATATATAAGCCTGAAAAAAATAGGTTAATGTGGGAGAGATATCGTTGACCACAGCGAGAACAATTATGTATAGGAGGTGTTGCTCGTGGCTAAAAAAATTAAAAGAATTGCTAAATTACAGTTTAATGCGGCACAAGCTAAGCCAGGTCCGGAATTGGCTTCATTAGGGATTAATATGCCACAATTTTGTATTGCTTTTAATGATGCAACAAAAACAAGAATGGGTGATATTGTCCCTGTTGTTATTACTGCTTATGATGATAAGTCATTTGATTTTGTTTTAAAAACAACGCCAGCAGCTGTTTTATTAAAAAGAGCAGCTAATATTGAAAAAGGTTCAAGTAGTAGTAAAAAAGAAAAAGTAGCAACGCTTACTGAAGATAAAATCAGAGAAATTGCTGAATATAAAATGGTTGATTTAAATGCTAATGATATTGAAAAGGCAATGAAAATTATTGAAGGAACAGCAAGAAATATGGGAATTGTTGTTGAAAAGCTATCAAAAGAGGAACAAAAATAGTTATGGTAATTGTTAAAAAGAGTCGTTATTCTAAAAATTATCAAAAAGTATCCCAAATGTTTGATAAAACTAAAATATATTCAATTGATGAAGCTGTTTCATTAGTTAAAAAAACTTCAATAACAAAATTTGATGCTACGGTTGAGTTAGTTTTTCTTTTAAATGTTGATCCAAGACATGCTGATCAACAACTTCGTGGAGCGTTAGTGTTACCGGCAGGAACTGGTAAAAAACAAAGAATTTTAGTATTAACTAATAGTATGAATCAAGTGGCGATTGATAATAAAGCTGATTTTGTTGGTGGTAAGGATTTAATTGAAAAAATTCAAAAAGAAAATTGATTTGATTTTGATGTTATTATTGCAACACCAGATATTATGGCTGAATTAGGAAAGATTGGTAAAATATTAGGACCTAAGGGTTTAATGCCAAATCCAAAAACAGGAACGGTAACTACTGATGTGCAAAAAGCAATTGCAGAAATTCGTAAGGGTAAAATTGAATATCGTGTTGATAAGCAAGGTAATGTTCATGTAATTATTGGTAAGGTTTCTTTTAGTGAAGAGCAGTTAAAGGAAAATTATCAAGCGATTTATGAAACGCTTAGAAAAGTTCGTCCCGCAGCCGTTAAAGGTGCTTATGTAAAAAATATTAGTATTAGCACTACTATGGGACCAGCGATTAAAGTTGCTATTGAGCATTAATGATATAATATAATGTTTTAAAGTGGTAGAGAAGATTTTTCTCTACTATTTTTTTATATTATTTTACTATCTTTGCGATTAGTTAGTAGTATTGCTAATAACTGGTAATTTTGATATAACTATAATAAGTAATTATTTTAAGGTAATGCTATTGAGGTGTACATTCGTAATGAAAAATAATCAAACGAAGTATGATGTTATTATTATTGGAGCTGGATTTTCTGGTTTAGCGGCAGCATTACGCTTAAAACCTTATAAGTTAAAAGTATTAATTTTAGAAGCTGATGATGATATTGGTGGTCGTAGTTGAAATAAAGTTTTAGATGATGGAACAATAGTTGAATTAGGTGGTCAATGAGTTGGTTGACAACATCAAAGGATGTTATCGTTTATTAATAAATATAAGTTACAAAAATATACAACACCGCCTTTTCCAGAAGGTAAAACATTGTTTCAATATAATGGTAAAATTATTGATGAGTTTCCTGAAGAGGCAATGTTGTTAGTTAATAATTTTGATAACTTAACAAAAGAAATTGATTTAGAAAAACCGTGAATGCATCCTAATGCTAAATTATGAGATAATATTACCTTTGAACATTGATTAGAAATGCAAGATGCAACAGTAGATGCTAAAAAAATGGTAGGAAGAATTATTGCTGGGGGATTATTATCTCGTGATACTAGTCATATTTCAATGTTGCAAGCATTATTTTATGTTGCTAGTAATGCTGGGTTTGATGTTGCTACCAGTTCTGAAAAAGGTGCTCAGCATTATCGTGTTATTGGTGGTAGTTATAAAATTGCTAGAAAAATGGTTAGTGATTTAAAAGGAACAGATATTATTTTAAATGAACCAGTAACAGTTATTAATTATGATCAAGAATGTGCTACTGTTTTATCAATGAATAATAATGTTTATCAGGGAAAGTATTTAATTATTGCAATTCCCCCTGTGCTTGCTAGTAAAATTCATTATCATCCAAGTTTAGGTTCACAATACTATGGTTTATTACAAAATTTTCCTGGTGGTGATGCTCTTAAAGTTCATTTTGTTTATGAAAGACCTTTTTGAATTGAAGATAATAATTCTGGCAATGTTTATTTACAAGAAGGATGACTTACCGAAGTAACAGATAATACCACACCAAGTGATCCGCATGCTATTTTGACAGGATTTATTTATGGTAATAAAAAAAGAGAATTAATTCAAAAGGATTTAGAAGAAAGAAAAAAGTTATTACTGAATGAGTTAGCATTATTTTTTGGTGAAGAAGCTAAAAATATTTTACAATATATTGAATATGATTGATTAAATTCGCCTTGAACGGGTGGATGTTTTTCAGGTAGTTTAAGAATTGGTTGTTGAACTAGTTATGGACCATATTTAAGGCGCCCAATTGGTGCAATTCATTGAGCAAGTACAGAGTTAAGTATTCATTTTAATGGTTATTTTGAAGGAGCAGTGTTATCTGGTGAAAGAGCTGCTGATGAAATTATTAAGGAATTAAAAATTAAAAAACCTAAAATTAAAAGAAAAATTGTTAAAAAGAAATAAATAATAATTATATCAAACATTTGTATTGATATTTTTGTAATTTTATTTCACAATTAAAGTATTAATTTGTAATAAAATAGCAGTTTGGGTATGTGTTCTGCAATAAAAAAGGTTAATAACGCAAAGTTTAATACTTAAACGGCGTTATTTTTATTTGGGAAGGATAGTTTTTATTATGAATAGTGATTTAAGTTTAGTAAACTCTAGTAGTATTTTAGAACCAATGCAATGAGAGGAGCCAGAAATTATCCAGATAGAAGAGGTTGCGACTAAAGCTTTAGAATGAGCATATCGCTTAACTAATCTGTTGCATTATGATTTTGTTGCTAATGTAACTGATATTGATGTTAGCAATTTAGGTTTTATTAGTTCTTCGGTTGATAAAGTAGAAGAAATTAGTAGTGCTTTTGAAAATCAACAAGTACATCAAGCTTCGGCTCCGTTAGTTAATAATACTTCTGATGTTATAAAGTTAAATTCTCAGTTTTATAGTTATACTTGTACTAATGAAAAGTGAAGTCAAATTTCAAAAGGGATTAATGTTATATTTGCACCAAATGTTAAATTTACTGAATCAATAAGTGGAATCTTAAAAGTGAACCTTAATTGGGCTAATACTGAAATAAAAAAAGAAATAATAACAACAGATTTAGCAGCACCATCACAGTCAGTCCCCGTACCGCCACATTCTACTAGATATGTTAAGTACATTTTAACTAGAAAAAAAACTAAGTTTAAGTTATATTTAAGTGGAGTTATTAGTGGTAATATTTTTGGGAAAATTAATCTTAAATCAGGAGAGAAAATTGATTATAGTATTTCTATTGGTTTTGCAGCGTATTGTTTAGAAATAATGGATCAATCACCAGCTGGTGTTTCTCGTAATAAAGATAAAACTAAGATGAATTTTAATGGTTTTGGAAAAATTGAAAGTATTGACGCATCAAATCTGATTGTTTTTATTGATGATAATGAATAGGTTTTTTATATGCCAATAAAAGATAGGTTTTTCAGTGCTGATCAAGTCCAAATATTTCAAGGAAATCTAAAAATAATTCAGCAAATTTCTCAAAAATATAAAAATATTAATATTAAACCAGAATATATAAAATTTAAAAATATCATTGATGATGTTATTAAAATTGAACTTTGAAAAATAATTTTTAATAACTTAAATATTAAAATTCAAGTTACGAACTTAGATTATTGATATAAAGGTTGAACAAATAAGCATATGAAATTGCATTATGAGCAAGCTTTTTTAAAACCAACAATTGAATTACTGTATTATCCATTTATATTATCTGTTGTTAGTGATATCGTTCTTTATTATTCTGAGAATTTGAAAAATATCAATCGTGAAAAATGTATTAAAAATGCTTTAGATATTATCAATGTTCTTCAAGAATTAATTGTAACTGGTAAAACAGTTTTTAAATTAGATGGTTATTTTCAAAATATGCTTAAAAGTTGAAATCTTGTAAAAATTTTTGAGAATGCTAAATTACAAAAATATGATCAGCATGTTTTGCTATTAGATTATTCTACTATTAATTATAAATATTTGTATTTTGCTAATTTATTATCAATTTATGACAAAGTTACTAATGTAATTCAGAATAGTTTACCGCGATTATATACTATCCCTGATGAATATGTTTTATTTGAAATGGTAACTAATAAAGCAAGTCCCTTTAAAATTTGGTTTAATCATCAAATTAATCTTAAAGTATTACCGATCTGACGAGTAATGTTAACAAGTACAATGCTGTCAAAAAGATATGATTTTTTGTCGCCTTCTAATTTTGATTTGAAAATTAAATTAAGTGAACTTGAAACAATAGGAAAAGTTAAAATATATTTTGATAATAAAATATTTGATTTTAATGATCATAAATTAATAATTTTAAATACACAAAAAGATGCCTTTAATTTAGTTTGAAAATTAACTAATGAAATGTGTGGTGGCCGACACTTTAAGCTGGAAATGGAGCATTTTCAACCACAAAAAAAGTTGTTAAATAATTCAATAGCGATAGAAAGTGGTGAATCATTTAATTTTAAAATTATAATGCTTGTTGATGTTGGTGAATTTAAATTTAAAATTAAGCATGTTTTAACTTTTGAACAATTAATGAATATTGTAGCAGGCATATTTAGTAATGTTTTTGATTTTAATGAGCATCATTTAATGGTTACAAGCACACAAAGGGTTGTTTATAATTTTATTCTTGAAAAAATTTCTTTCATTGTTGGTAAATATCTACGTTTTAAAGTTGAAATTCAGAATTTTCAAGCAACAAAACAAATTTTTGAAGATGAAAAGTATGATATCATTGAAAATAAGATTTCATTTAATTTTATTATTATTAAAGAAAATTTATATTTTTCTTTTATTTTTGAAGCAAAAAATATCTTAACATCTTTAAAAGTATTAGAAAAGGTAAAGCAATATTTTTTAAAAACATTTGATTTTAATGAACATAAGTTAACAGTTTATGATACGATGCGTGATGCTTATAATATTGCTAAAATTTTAATTAAAAAAATTATTGGTGAAAAAATTAGTTTTGAAATTGTTCCAAATAATATTAGTCTTGATAAAAAAATTGCAGGAACTTCTTTAAAAGTTCTTGCGGGTGATTTTATTAATTTTAATATGAATATTTTGGGCAATACGATAAATTTTGATTTTAAATTTGCATATACTATTGTGAACAATTATATTTTATATAAATTTTTTCAACAAGTTTTTGATTTAAATTTAAGTTCAATTAATTTAGTAAAGGATGCTTTTGTGATCTTAAAAACAAAATTGCTTGCCGATTTACCCAAAGTTTATTCTTTAATTAAAAATATTTCTTTTACTACAAAATATAAAAGATTAGAAAATCTAAATTTGTTTGATTTGATGTTAGCAATTAATTCTAAAAATATTTGGGAAACAAAATCATTAAAAATGAGTTTTGAAAACTTATTATTTAAAATTAAATTAACTTTTCAAGAGCAGGAACATATATTTATTATTTATTTAAGTAATGTTAAATTAGTACAAAGTCATTTGGTTCAAGTTGTTAAAATGTTTTTTGCTCAAGAATATTATTGAAATATTTTAACGATAAATACGGGTATGGATGTTTTAGATAAAGCTAAAATTGAGTTAAATAAAATGTTAGGTGAAGAATTGGCTAAGTTAGTAGAATTAAACTTAAAGGATCCTAGAGATTTTAATTTATTGAATCAAGTTGGAAATAATTTTTGAAATATTGTCATTAAGGTAAATGATGAAGAAATTCTTGATTGTGAAAATGATCTTAAAATAAAATTAGTAGGGATTAAAGATGATCATCAAATTTTTAAAGATAAAGTGATTGATTTTTTAATTAATGATGTAAAAGACTGAGGTTTAACTACTGAACATAATGGTTGGTTTGTTTTGAATAAAGCAAGAGCAGAATTAGAAAAATTGATTGATACAGATATTATGCGAGTTAAAATTGAATTAATTCATTCTGATGAGGAAGATTTACAGAAATTTTATAACATTAAAAATTCTTTAGGTATTAATTATTGATATGTATCTCTTGAAATAGATAATTTAAGGGTTATTAATCCAAGTATGTTTTTTACAATTAGAATATGAGCAATACTAAGTCGCAACGAACTTATCGTTAGAGTTATAAATTTTTTAAATCAAGAACATGATTGAGATTTAACTGATGATAATGATGGTTTTAAAGTAATTGAAATTGCTAATAAACAATTAAAATTATATTTAGAAGATGATATGGCACTTTATAGTCGTGTTGAATTAAGGTTAAAATATCTTGAATCTTATAGTTTTAAAAATAAGATTGAAAGTAGTGAATGAGCAATATTTTGTCTTGTTGATAATGAAGTAATTCCAAATCCTAATGATAAGATTAAACTGCGTTTAATAAATATTACTAAGAGTAATTATAATATTATTATTAGTAAAATTATTGACTTTTTTGCTAATGATATTGAATTTACTATTCATGGGTTATTCACAAATAATGTTAGAGCAGATGCTTATAATTTTGTTAAAAATTGAATTACTGAAAATTTTACTTATAATTTAGTTTTTGAATTAAAAATGCAAGGTGACAATGATAGTAAAAGTATGTCTAGTCCCATTATCAATAATTCACGATTAATTCCGACAGGGGATTGATTTGATTTTAATATAAAAATTGGTAGTAAGACAGGAAAATTTAGATTTAAAGCTAAAAATATTCCTAAAAATATGTATGAGTGTTATGTTATTAAAATTAAAGAATTATTCGCTTGTGAATTTAATTATTCACAGCATCTGTTAACAATAAATAATACCAGAGAAGATTGTAAAAATTTGGTTTCAAATTGAATCAGAGAAATTATTTATGATGTGCCATTTGCTTTAGAAATTGTTGGCAGTTCTACAGTTGCTATTAGAAATAATTCCCGAGTAGTTTCTAATGGTGATTATATTGATTTTCAGGTTGAAATTGGTTCGGAAAAAGGAGAATTTAAACTTAAAGTAAAAAATGTTGCTAAAAATGAAAATCAAGGAGTAGTTTTTAAAATTATTCATTATTTTGAACAAGTGTTTGATTTTAATACGCACCAGTTAACGCAGTCGCATTCAAAACAAAATGTTTTTAATTTAGTTAACTATTGAATTACTCATATTTTTACTCATAATTTACCATTTAATTTAACAATAGCCGATCCAGATCCGATTAATACTTATCTTATTAATAATTCACCAGAAGTTCCAACTGGTGATTGAGCTAAGTTTACTATTTTTATTGGTGATGAGGGAAGTGATTTTATATTTAAAATTAAGAATGTTGGGATTAATATTGATAAAAATTTAATTTTAGAAATAAAATCATATTTTAGTAATAGATTTTTTCAATTTAATGAACATAAATTAACAACAAATAATACAATTTTGGATGTGTATAATTTTGTTTATAACTGGATAGAATTGAAATTTACTAAAGGGATTCAATTTGCTTTATATTTGAAGGAAATTGATATTTTAAAAATTGGTAGTGTTGATAATACTAGAAAATTATCAAGAGTAGAGTTTATTGATTTTATTCTTTTTCTTGGTGAAGAAAAAGAAGAATTTATTTTTAAAGTTAAATCTGTAAAAGTCGTTTAAAGGTTCTTATATTTTATAAGAAATATTGTTAATAAGTTTTATTGTTAACATATTTAAAAAGGAGATAATTTTTTATGGAAAATTTACAAACAGTAATTAGTGAAAGTGATGTACCACATTTATTGCAGAAACGCGTATCACAAGAGTTAAAGATTGAAGAAATTGCAAGTAAAGCTTTAGAGTGAACATATCGATTAAATAATTTATGTCATTTTAACTTATTTGAGAAAGTATTAGATCTTGATATTAGTAATTTAAAATATGTTAGTAATACAATTAGTCAAATAGAAGTTATTGAAAGTAAGCGAGATAAAGAGCAATTATTAGTAAATGATGGGTATCAACCGTTAATTAATGATGATAGTGATGTTGAAAAGATATTTACATTGTCAAATTATAATTATTTTTTTAAAAAAAGAAATACATATCAAATAATTCAAGGAATTAATCTTGAAAGTCCAGTAGAATGAACTAATCTTGATGCTAAATTTAATTTTATTTTAGAAATTAAAAATCCATTGTTAATGACTGATATTAAAGTAATTGAAAAACCAGAAACGATAATAGTATTAGGAAAATATTTTAATGTGCCACCGCATAGTACTGTTTATGCCCATTATTTTTTGTGACAAACAAAGGCAACATATAAGTGTAATTTAAAAAATATGATTAGTGGTAATATTTCTGGAAAAATTCATCTTAAAACAGGAGAAATAATTGATTATATTATTCCCATTGGTTTTGGAATATATCTTTTACAAAAAATGGAACAAACGACAATTAATATTTTAAAGGTTGAAAATGACAACTTAATTGAATTTAATACTGAAGCAATAATAACGACTATTGAAGGATGTAAGTTTAAGTACTGAATTTTATAATCAGAAGGTGGGATTTTAATGTTAGATTTAAGTTCACTATTTTCACATTCGACAATTTATCAATTTGAAAAGCATAATAATTTAAAATCAATAGTTAAACATATTTCTAAGAAATATAAGAGTATGGCTATTAATCCTAATGATATAAATTTTAAAAATATTATTTTAGATATTACTAGTCTTCATCTTTGAGAACAATTATATGTTGATTTAAATATTAATTGAAAAGTGGAAAATGTGCCATTAAAATTTTTCTTATATAAAGAGCATTGGACAGCAACACTTAAAAATCATTATGAAAATCTTTTTAAAAAGTCACAAGTAGAGTTAATTTATTATCCATTTATTTTGTCAGTTATTAGTGATATTGTTTGCTATTATGGCGATATTTACCATTTTAAAGGTAGTAAACAATGTATTAAAAATGCTTTAGATATTATCAATGTTGTTAAAAAATTAGTTACAAGTGGCAGAACTGTCTTTAAAAAAGATGGCTATTTTGCAGAAATGATTAATAATTGAAATATTGAAGAAATTGCTCAATTAGTAGAAAAACAAGAATATAGTAAGCATATTTTATTATCAGCATATCTTAATATTAAATATGAAGATTTATTTTGTAACATTTTATTAAAACTTGAACAATATTTTCAAGAAGTTACTAGCAGGCCTAAAACTGATAATAATATCAATATTATTTCTAAAACCTGTGAAGTGTATTATAAAGGAGTTGAAAAGTTAAGTCCGTTTTGAATTTCTTTTAATTTTAAAATAAATAATGATGAAAGTGATGCAAATATGATTTCATTTGCTTCATATGCTGAGATGTTAAAAAAACATAATTTCTTTTTACTAAGTGATTTTGATTTACAAATTGAATTTGCCGAAAAAGACTTGTTAGAAAAAATTACAAATTATTTTTCTAATACGATATTTGATTTTGATGAGCATCAATTGACAACGAATAATAAGCGACAAGATGTTTATAATTTAATTTATAAATGTATCAGGCAGATAACTAAAGGTGATTGATTTAATCTGCAATTAGATGGTTCTATGGAAGAATTTATTAGTAATAGTTCACAAGAAGTTCCAACTGGCGATATTTTTAATTTTAAGCTTAAAATAATTTCTAATGTTAATCAAAATAGTACTAGTCAATTTAGTTTCAAAATTAAAAATGTTTTAATCATTCCACAAATTGTGGAGAAAATCCAAGAGCATTTTCAAGAAGGATATGATTTTGATAAACATAAATTAATTACGATAAGTAAACAACAAGATGTTTATAATTTTGTTATGCAAGAAATTTATAAAGTTGTTGGTAAAAATAATGATTTTAGTCTTCAATTAAATAATTTTCAAGCAGAAGAAAAAATTATTAGTGATGATATTGTAATGCTAAATACGGTTTCTTTTGAGTTTGTTGTTGCTATCGGTACAGAATATAGCAATTTTATTTTTATTGCCAATAATGTTTTAACAGTTTTAGAATTATTAACAAAAATTGTAGTATTTTTTGATCAAACATTTAATTTTAATGTTCATAATTTGACAATTCATCATACTTTACAAGATGCTTATAATATAGCTAACAATTTAATTAAAGAAATTTCTAATGGTGCATTACAATTTGAACTTAGTTCTTTAGAACCATTGACTAGAAATATTAAGGGTAATTCTGAAAAAGTATTTAATGGTGATCAACTTCATCTACAATTGAAAGTATTGAATATTAGTGTGCCCTTAATAAGAATATTTTATTTTAAATTTATTAATACTAATTATAATATTATTGTTTTAAGATATTTTTTTGAACAACAACTTATTTTTAATTTAGATTATTTAAAAAATTATAGTGATATCTTTGAAAAAATTAAACAAAGATTAGCAATAAATTTGTCAAATATTTATTCTGGTTTAAATAGATTTAATTTTAATATTTTTCTTGATGAATTTATAGGTTTTAATATGACATTAAAAACCATTGATATTTGAAGAAATTTTAAATATAACAAAGTGATGTTTAAATTTAAATTTTATTTTGAAAATAAAGAATATCTGCCGATTATTGATTTAAAAAATATTGTATTATCACAAAAAAATTTAGTTGATATTATTAAACAATTTTTTGCAGAGCAATATGATTTAAATATTTCAGTTAATAATACTTGCGATGATGTTTTAAAAAAAATTAATATTAAATTAAAAGAATTTTTAGGTGAAAAATATTTTAATAAAGTTGAAATTAGTTTAGATTCTGCAATAAATTTTGATTTAAAAAATCAACCTAGTACTGATGAATGAGCAATTAGGGTTAAGGTTAATGATGAAGTTTTTGAAAATGAAATAAAAATCAGATTAAAAAATATTAAATCTGATTTTGAACAACTTTGTATGAAAACAATAGATTTTTTTGATATTGTTAAAAATTGAGACATAACAACGGAACATAATGGTTGATATATTTTAGAAAAAGCTAAGGAAGAATTAAAAAAGATAATTGGTAATGATATTAATAGGATTGAACTTAGTTTATTATATTCTGAAAGTTATCAGTTAAAAAGTATTTTGGGTCTTAATTATTGATATTTAAAACTTAAAATTGATAATAAAGAAATTGTTGATAAAAATCAAGAAAATGCAATTAAACTAATAGCAATAATCAGTCACAATGATTTAGTAATTAAAGTTAGAAATTTCTTTAACCAACAACATGATTGAAATATTGTTTCTTCAAATGATGGTGTAAAGGTTTTGGCAATGGCTAATAAACAATTAAGATTATATTTAGGAAACAAAGAAGTTGATTATAGTCGTGTTGAAATTAAATTAAATGATTTCCAAAAATCTGAATTGAAATTTGAAAATTGTGATGCTTATTGAAAAGTTATTGTTAAAGTTGATGGGAAAGATATTTTAACTAATACTAATGATGAAATTGGTATTAAATTAAAAAAAGAATTTAACTTTGAATATAATAATATTCTAATTAATAATATTGGGAATTATTTTGATACATATCGAAACTTTAAATTTAATATGCACGGATTAATGATAACAAATACTTGGCAAGATGTTTATAACTTAGTTAAACAGTGAATTATTGATAAATTTACTGGTGATTTAGAATTTACATTAGAACTTCAAAATTTTAAGCCAACAGAATTTTTAAAAACTCATTATAGAGCAATTTGAGGTTTAACTAATTATTACACTTTTAATTTTATTATAAAAATTGGTACTCAAAGTAAACCTTTAAGCGTTAGAATTAGTAATATTGCTAAAAATATTAACGAAGGTAATATTTTTAAAGTTATAGAATATTTTGAGCAAGAATTTAGTTTTTCTCAACATCAATTAACAATAAAGAATCATACAAATGATGTAAAAAATCTAGTTGAACAATGAGTTAAAAATATTATTGGTGATGTATCATTTATATTAGAAACTGAAAATCGTTATCTTACTGATTGAGCTCCTAGTATAAAAAACGGTGATATTATTGAATTTCAAATTAAAATTGGTGAAGAAAATGGTAATTTTACATTTAAGGCTAAAAATGTTGTGAGAAAAGAAATTAATCAAGTTATTTTTCAAATTATTGAATACTTTGGATCTCAATTTGATTTTAATGAACATAATTTAACAACAGGTCATATGCAACAAGATGCTTATCAAATGGTTAGTTGATTAATTAAGCATTTTACTAAGGATTTATCATTTCAATTAACTCTTAAAAATAATCAATTATTAAAGAAAAACATTATTAATAATTTAAAAACAGTTCAAAATGGTGATAGTATTGATTTTCAATTTCAAATATTCCATCATGTTATTGACTTTAAATTTAACATTAAAGATGTTCAAGGAAAGATTGTTAGAAATTTTATTAGAAAAATTCAACAATTTTTTAATAAGACATTTGATTTTAATGAACATCAACTTACAACGCAAAATATAAGACAAGATGCTTTTGAATTAGTTAAAAAATTAATAATAGAAAATTTTAGTTATAATTTAGTTTTTAAATTAGAAATGAAAGTTGCTGATGAATCCAAAAATATGTCTACACATATTGTTAATAACTCTTATGAAGTGCCAACTGGTGATTGATTTGATATGAAAATTTTTATTGGTAGCGAAGTTGGCGAGTTTAGATTTGAAGTTAAAAATGTTTTGAAAAATCTTGATGAAATTTGAATTACACGAATTCAAGAATTTTTTAATAAGACATTTGATTTTAATGAACATCAGTTTACAACGCAAAATATAAGACAAGATGCTTTAGTATTAGCTAAAAAATGAATTAAAGATAAATTTCTTGGTGATATACCTTTTGAATTGATAGCAAGAGTTCCTAGTTTACCAAGTACTAATAATATTATTAATCATTCCGAAGAAGTTCCAACAGGTGATATTTTTAATTTTGTTATTTTTGTTGGTAAAAAGGCAGACATTTTTGATTTTAAAATTAAAAATGTTGGGTCCTAATAAATAAAAAGAAAGCAGACATGCTATCATTGTCTGGCTATTTAACTAAAATATTTTGAATCTTATGACTTTAAAAATACAAAAGTAGTAATTAAATAGTAGTTTTTAGAAAAATAGCAGTTTGGAACTGTGTTCTGTGATAAAAAAATTCTAATGTCACGAATTAAATTAATCCGTGACATTATTTTATATTTTGAAAATGGGGGTATAATTTTCTTTATGAAAAATTTAAAAATAATAGATGATGATTTAAATCAAATAGTAAATAAACTAAATAATAATATTCCATCATCGCCATTTGAAGATGAAATGCCAACAAAATTATTATTAGTTTAACAAATTTCTCAAAAATATGAGCAATTAAATATAAATCCGAATGATATAAATTTTAAAAATATTATTAGCGATGTTACTAAATTAGATTTTTGAAACCAGTTATCTAATAATTTAAAGATGACAATAAGTAATATTAATGTTTCATATTTGTATCAAGGATTTAGTGGCTTTGATATGATAAATAATTATGAAGTCGGTTTTAAAAAACCGATAATGGAAATATTATATTATCCATTTATTTTGTCAGTTATTAGTAATATTGTTAGATATTATTCTAAAAATATTGAAGTTATAAATAGTGATAAATGTATCCATCGTGCTTTAAATATTATTACGGTTATTAAACAATTAATTGACAGTGAAAAAATTTCAATTAAAAAAGATGGCTATTTTGCTAAAATTATTAATGGTTGAGAATTAGATAATATTGAAACATTAGCTAAATTGCAAAAATATGATCACCATACTTTATTATCAGATTATTATGATATTGAATATGAAGATTTATATTATGGTAATATTCTAAAATTAGATGAAAAAGTAAAACAAAAAATAAGTGTTAATATGAAAACAGAAAAATTATATTCTATTGTTGATGAAATTGGTTTATTTTATCGAAAGTCAAATCAATCAAGTCCATTTAATATTACATTTAGTCATCAATTTTTTTATGATGGTGATGCTTTATTAGCAAAAAAATATGTTTTTTTACCACCTACTAGTTTTGATTTAAAAGTTTCAATAAAAGAAATGGCAACAATAGAAAAAGTTAAAGATTATTTTAATAATCGAAAATTTAATTTTGATGAACATAAGTTAACAATTAGAAACCGTCATCAAGATGTTTATAATGTCGTTAATAAGTTAATAAATAATATTGTTGGTGGTAGATGATTTAGTTTAGAAATGAAAAATTTTGTTTTTGACCAACGAATTGGTAGTGAAGCAGAAATTAATCCTAATAGTTCATTGTATCCTTCTCTTGCTTCATTGCAACAAATTGCTGGTTATAAAACATTTATTTTTAATATTAAAATGTTTTCTTGTAGTAGTGAATTTTCATTTAACCTTCAAGAACTTTACACGATGGATAGTTGATATTTAAAGATTGAAGAAACTTTTGATCAAGAATGAGATTTTAATGAACACAAATTAAGCATTGTAAGTACGGAACAAGATGTTTATAATTTTGTTTTTAATGAACTTCATAAAATTATTAGTAAAGACCAAAAATTTCAATTTATTCTAAAACATTTTAAAAACCAAGGTTATAATTTAATGAAAAAAGTTCAAGAGGGAAAAACTAGTGTTTCATTTGAGTTTTTAATTTCAAAAGGAATGCGATTTAAAGAATATTTATTTAAAGCAAAAAATATTTTAACAGTTTCACAATTATTAGAAAAAATTAAGAACTATTTTAAAAATCAGATATTTGATTTTAATGAACATCAATTAACCCGCTATCATAAGGTACAAGATGCAAATAATTTCGTTAAAAATTTAATTCAAGGAATTATTGGTGAAACAATAAGATTTGAATTGAAGGCAATTGATTGTAGTTTAGATGATAAATTGCAATTTTCTAAGAAATTTAAAGATAATCGTAATATTAAATTTAAAATTAAAATTTTAGATAATGAAACTAATTTTATTTTTAAATTTAAAAATATTGAATTAAATCCCGCTAGTATTGCAAATTTCTTTCAACAAGAATTTGATTTTAATTTAAATTCACAACATAAAATTAGCGATGTGATAAAAATATTGAACGAGAAATTAGTGGCACAAGAATTGTTGGGATTTAAAGACAAAATTAAAAATTTTCATTTAAGTGAAAAATATCAGTTACAAAGTCAATATGAATTTGGTGACATTAATATGTTAATGAATAATAATTGAGCAATGCTGAAACTTGGTAAAACAGAATTTAGAATAAGTTTTAGTATTGATGAAATAGCATATACATATCCAGTTTATTTAAAAAATATTGAATTAACACATAAACATTTAGTTGCGGTAATTAAAAACTTTTTTGTTCAAGAATATGATTGAAATATTTTTGAAAGTAGTAGTTTTAGTGATATTTTAGAAAAAACTAAAGTTAAGTTGCAAGAAATATTAGGCGAAAAATATTATTCGCAAATTGAAATAAGTTTAAAAGATTCCCAGATGGCTAGTGAAAAAATAAATAAGAAAACAGAAATATTATTCGTACTTAAAGTTGATGGTACAAAAATATTTGATTTAAATGAAGATTTTAAAATTAAGTTAATAAATATAAGTTCAAATAATGAACATTTTGTAAATAAAGTAATATTTTTCTTTAATAAAGTGCATTTTTGAAATCTAACAACGGACCATAATGGTTGATTTGTTTTTAATCAGGCTAAAGAAGAACTTAAAAAATTCGTTGATAAAGATATTGATAGAATTGAATTTAAATTAAAACATATTCAAAGTTATGAATTAAAAAATAGTTCAGGAATTAATAATTGAGATATAATATTGAAAATTGATGGTAAAGAAATTTGTGATCGTAATCTTAAAATTAAAGTAATAGCGTCATTAAGTTATAATGAGCTTTTAAAAAGAACAAAAGCATTTTTTGATTTAGAACATGATTGAAATATTAATTGTCAACATAATAGACAACAAGTAGTTTTAGTAGCGTATGAAAAATTAAAACACTTTTTGTGAAATCAGGATTTTAATTATAATCGTATTGAAATTAAATTACAAGATTTGCAATCTGCAAATCAAAAAGTTGCTTTGAATAAAGATAGTTTACTAATTAATCTTAAAATAGATGTACAAGAAGTATCTACTTCTAATAATAAAATTAAATTAATAAATATTGGAAAAATTGATGGGGCCGCTATTTTAGATGAAATTGAAAATTTATTTGCTAAGGAAATTGGTTTTACAAAGCATCAATTAACAACAAGTAATACAAGAAAAGATGCTTATGATTTAGCAATGAAATGAATTAAGGAAATTTTTCCTAATGTTCCTGAAATTGAGCTTCTTGTGAAAGAAAACGCCAAACCACTTAAAATAATGAGTAAAAATAAACCATTATCAAAAACTCTTACTAATCAGTCAAAAAAAGTAAAAACTGGTGATTATTTTTATTTTGATATTATTATTGATAATTTATGAAAAGACTTTAATTTTAAAGCGATTAATATTGCTAAAAATCCTGACCAAGGAAATGTTTTTAAAGTTAAGGAATTTTTTGCCCAAGAATTTGATTTTTGGCAACATAATTTATCAGTAAATCAAAAAGGTATTGATGTTTATCATTTGGCTAATAAATGAATTAAAGAAATTTTAGGAAATATATCATTTTCATTAGAATTAAAGGATGATAATAGTGAATTTCATTATATTACTAATAATTCAGAAGCAGTAATCGCTGGCGATTGTTTTGAGTTTACTATTTTTATTGGTGATGAAGAAACTGATTTTAAATTTAAAATTAAAAATGTTATTCAAACTGAGGCACATAAAGTAATTTTAACAATTAAAGAATTTTTTAATCAAGAATTTGATTTTTGGCAACATAAATTAACAGTTGGTCATACTAGGTTAGATGCTTATCAATTAGTTAAAAGATGAATTTTGAATAATTTTTCTAGTAATTTAACATTGCATTTAAAAATGAAAGGTTCTAAAATGTTAACTCGTGCTGATAATATCCCCCAATCATTAAGTTGTGGTTGTTTTAATATTAAAAAAACAATATCACATTTAAAACCTTGTGTTAATGCAGTGGAATCAATATCTGATGCTGTTCCCGGTTTAGAGTCGGTATCAAAAACAGCGAAGTTAATAAAAGTTGGTTATACTATTGCTGAAAATTTAAATCTTATTAGTAAACAAGAACCTAATGCTAATTTAATGAATAGTGTTTCCGAAATCGGAAATATTGTTCACAATGTTTATACTTTAATTGGAAATTGAAGTTCGAATCAATTTACTAATAATCAAATAGTTCCTGTTGAAGCAAAAGATTATGATTCCAGATTTCACAATGTTCTTAATAATTCTAAAGAAATAGTTAATGGTGATTATTTTGAGTTTGATATTGCTGTTGGCAATGTACAAAGTGATTTTAGATTTAAAGTTAAGAATGTTAATAAAAATGTTAATGAAATTTTATTTTTAAGAATTAAAGAATTTTTTGACCAAGAATTTGATTTTTCAGATTTACCATTAACAATAAAAGGTAAAGGAAAAAAGTTGGTGGATGATATTGGTAACTTAGTTAAAAAGTGAGTTGAAGAAAAATTTGTTGTTGATTTACCATTTAAATTAGTGATGGAACCAAATAATCTCTATAAAGATTTTAGGGTAGTAAATAAAACTTCATTTAAGTTTAATATTTTTATTGGTGGTGTAATGGCAGACTTTAAATTTAAAGTTAAAAATATTAAAACAATAAATAAAAACATAAAATAGTAAGTATTTTTAAACTACTAAAAATAGTGGTAAAACTAAAATTTTAATATGTAATATACCACAGACTTATGACAAACACAAGAGGGTTTTTAAAAAGGGTCGCGTTTAGTTTTCTTAGGTATTTTTAAAAAAAGAAAAAATAATCATTTACTATAAATTATTTCAATATGCAAATTAAGTATATATATCCTATGTACGATTTTTGTTGTAAAAAATTATTTTAATATTGTTTTTGTAAGCATTTTACTTAGTTTTTATAACCTTTTATTAAGATTATGTTTGTTAATATTAAATATTTTGTTTTATTACTTATTTTTTAAATAAAAAGGTAATCAATTTTTAGTTGCTTTTCTTTCAAAATTATTTAAACCTTTTCCTACCTAACAAAACTTTATGCGTCCTTTAAAAAGGACGCATAAAGTTTTGTTATTATTGCAATTGCAATATATTATTTATTGAATATAATGTATAGATAATAAAATTAAAAAAGAAGGGATGTTTTAAGAATGATTAATAATTCTAATTTAAAAAAAGAAACTAAAAATATAAATCCAACTAATATTGGCCCTGATGGATTAATGCGAGCAGGACTAATTATAACGATTGTTAGTTCGGGAATTATTTTATTTCTTGCTCTAATTTTATTGCCGTTTACTTTAATTGGAGCCGGAGTTATTGGATTT
Organism: Spiroplasma endosymbiont of Dromius quadrimaculatus; assembly: GCF_964031155.1. Taxonomy (NCBI): domain Bacteria; kingdom Bacillati; phylum Mycoplasmatota; class Mollicutes; order Entomoplasmatales; family Spiroplasmataceae; genus Spiroplasma; species Spiroplasma endosymbiont of Dromius quadrimaculatus. The sequence continues at coordinate 1,231,359 of NZ_OZ035010.1, read as the reverse complement.
ATATTTGGTGTATTTTGAATTATCAATATTATTTTAGTAATTTTGGCAGTGATGGCGATAATAACTAATAGTTTAGTATTAAGTAAAAAGAGTCAAAATTATATTTTGGCAGGTATTTTTGGAATTTTTTTTGGTTTTATTATTGGTGGCATTTTAGTTCTTTGTGGTAAATTTAAATCTTTAGTATTAGCAAGTCCTGAATCTAATATGAATTCTTCGAATATTAAATAGAAATAGTAAACACTTAAAAGGAGAAATTAATTTATTAATTTTTGTAATGTTTGAAATGGCGTTTTAGTGTTTAATGACGAATGACAGCGTTCAAAGTTATAAAAGTAATAATATTTGTTTAAATAATGTTGAAGTTCATTTTGATTTAATTTTTTATCCTTGGAATAAAATAATTTGTTATAATGTTGGTGGAATCGTTCAATCTTCCCATTGGATTGAGGCGAACGAATTGGTGTTGTTTCGTGAACGATTCCGCTTTTTGAAAGAAAGGTTGTAAAAGGCCTTTCTTTTACTTTATATGCTTTTTTATTGCTTCAATTAGTAGTGGTAAATTCCGGAGCATTATCAGTACGAAGGCGTTTAATGGTTATGCCAAGTTCACTAAAATCTTTCATTGCTCTTTGCACGGCATTAATTGCGTTATTAGTTCCTAAACTATCATAAACATATCCAAATACTATGCGTGTTATTTCGTCAATGAAATCATAAATGTAATATTTTTTATCAACCGGAAAATTTGATGTGGTAATAATTTTAGCATCCATTTGTAAAAGACCAATCTCGGAAACTTCATAACGCTTAAAATGGCGTTTGGTTTGTTTAATTTGTTGTTTTAATTCTTTTCAACGAGGGTCAGATTTAATTCAGCGATAAAAAGTTTTGATATTTTTAGGAACTTCTGAATTTTTAACATCGTGAAAACCGATTTTTAAATTGTTAAATAAAGACCACATTCCGCCGGCTTTGATATTTTTGTAATTAAAATATAAATCGCATACTTTTTCACGAGAATTTAAACTATATTGATAATTAAGATTTTGTGGTTTTGTAGTTTTAAACAACAACAAATCTAAATTGTCAGAATAATAAGCGGTCATAATTTTTTGTGCCCAACGATAAAAAGTTTTTGTTGCACCCTTAAAATATTTTTTAATAAGTTTTGTTAAAGTAGTTTCTTCCATATAAAAATAAGTACATAAATTTAAATAGGCAGTAATGCGTTTTTTAGTTTTATAGTAATAAGGATTACGGCAATTAGCACTTAATCAACTTTGTGCTTTTGCTTTTAAATCAGCTAAATCAGTTTGGGAAATAATATATTTCATTTTAAAACTCCTTAAATTAAGAAAACCGCATTACAAAAAATACGATTTTCAAAAATATTTATTAAATTACTAATTTTTTTTATTAGGTATTTCCGCCGAGAATGAAGTGATATGAAACATTTTCGTGTTAAGACCTTGTGGAACTTTCTTATTAAGAAATACTTTAAAATTAATTAAATTATCAATAAAATAAAATTCTTTAAAAGGCTTGGACTTATAAGAACCATTAGAACGATAAAAGTTATTAATTTGATTATAACCAGCACTATCTTTGTCAACAAATAATTGAAGGGCGGGTCTTTGAACAAAATCGCCATTACCTATTTGAATATCAAAATCACTAGAAAGCTTTAAATCAGTAGCATCAATTTCTAAATGATATGAACTCTGGCCATAACCACTAATTACTCAAGCACTTTTACCAATTTTAGAAAATTGTAATTTATATGTTTTTAAATCATTGCTATTTTTACTACATCCAAAAATAAACAGTATACATACTAAATTTAAAGCTGATAAAAATTTTCGCATAAAGAAAAATCCTCCTTTCAAAGGAATTATATTATAAAAAATAATGGCAATATTTAAGAGAACTTTTTTAATATCATTAATAAGATTGCTAAGGGTACTACAAATTCAAATAACATCTGAAACGCCGGGATAACTTCAAACACCGGAAAAGCAGTTTTGGTAAAATTAATTGTTGTTTTGGCAATATCAGCAAGAGGGCGAATTAAAAGATTAATTCCAGAAAGACCAAGTAATCAATTCAACACACTAACAGAAGCGTGTTGAGTGCCACATGATATTGCACTAAATAAACCTCAATAAGAACAGTTGGGCGTAGGGATTAAATCATCCATATTACCACTTATTCCACCACCAATAAAAGCCGTTGAATTCAAAATGTTAAAATCGTATAAAGAATAATGATATTCAGTACTTTCATTTTTCTTTTTATATAGTGGAAAAGTTAGCGTAAAAATATTAATTCCATACATCACATCAACTTTGGCATTGTAAAAATAAAGTTTATTACTAGTAACATTCCATAATTGGTTATCATATGCTTTTAACACATTAAAATCTATTTGATAAGAACTTTTACCAGTATTAAAACCATTGTTAATTTGTTTATCTTTAACAAAGAAATAAGAACGAAAAATCATATTCTTACTATTTTCGATTGTTGAACCAAAGTTAATCAAATACTGTTTGGGATAAAAAGTAATTAAGGAACGATAGAAAAAACCCATTTGTAAAACATTTTTAGGAATTTGTTGCATCCCTTTGTAATCTAATTCTACATAAGTAGAGGCATCTGTATCAAAACTCGCATAAAAGAATTGTACAAAAAATTCACATAAAACTTTATAAATTTTATTAAATAAACCATTAATAAAATCAACAGTTAAATCTTTTTGATAATGGAGCATAAAATCTTTAAAATCAGTCTTTAATTTGTCATCATAGCGTAAAAAACGGAAAGTATTACCATAATAATTAACTTGTCCAAAAAAGGTATTAATAAAATCTCCTCCAAAACTTGTTTGCGAGGCAGATTTTCAAAGCAATTTACCATTTTCTAAAAACTCATTATAACCCACAATGCTACCATGCTCAGTTTTTATAGTAATAACATCACCAAAACTAGAAAAGGAAAGTTCTCTAAAAATAACTTTTTCAATAAAACCGGGTGGATATGAATTTTTGCGACTTAAATTAAATTTACTATTTTGTTTAAAACCATTTAATTTAATTGATATTTCATTCATATATTTAAAATTATCATCAAAGAAATTAAAAACAGGGACTCAATATAAATAACTATAATTAAATTTATCAAAATCTCGTCGTTGTATCATCAAATAGTCTAACTTATCTTGAAACTGAGTATATTGATATTCGCCATCATTTTTAGTTATTTCCGTAGGTAATGGTTGTTCGTTATCTTTTTCTGGTAAAGGAGGCATTTCCGCCGAGAATGAAGTGATATGAAACATTTTCGTGTTAAGACCTTGTGGAACTTTCTTATTAAGAAATACTTTAAAATTAATTAAATTATCAATAAAATAAAATTCTTTAAAAGGCTTGGACTTATAAGAACCATTAGAACGATAAAAGTTATTAATTTGATTATAACCAGCACTATCTTTGTCAACAAATAATTGAAGGGCGGGTCTTTGAACAAAATCGCCATTACCTATTTGAATATCAAAATCACTAGAAAGCTTTAAATCAGTAGCATCAATTTCTAAATGATATGAACCCTGGCCATAACCACTAATTACTCAAGCACTTTTACCAATCTTGGAAAACTCTAATTCACAACTTTCACCACATTGACTGGGGTTTGTAGCTCGTTTTTCTCGTTTCATAAAAAATTGTTCCATATTAGGTTTTGGTGGTTGTTTTGTATCAAAGAATGCCCCTAACGGTACCAAACTAATAAACATTATAATAAATCAAGAAATAATCTTATGCATCTCATCACGCCTTAAAACTCTTTTTTATCGCTTTAAAAGCATCAGAAAATTTATATTGATTATGTTGCGGACATTCACAATTCAAAACTTGCATTTGATGCTGTCTAAAAACTTTATTAAAGTAATAACCCCTAATAATTAACTTAATACCAGTTATTAACAAATAAACGATTAATAATCAAAAATACACTTTAAGAACTACATTTTGAAAATCAAACAATATAAAATCTTTAAAAAACTCATCTGTGTTAGTTCGAATTTTTGTTAAAAATATTCAAATTAGAGTAATAAAACTATGAAATATAATAAAAAAATGTATAAAACCTAAAACACTTTTAAATCATTTAATACCTAATATTTTCTTTAACTTTTTCATTTTTTAACTCCTTAAAATTAAATATATTGTTGATAAAATACAAATCGTTCCTAAGATTTGGAAAATCGGATGTTGAGAAAATAACCTAATCATTGGTTTAAACAAATCTAAAATTTTAATATTATTTGATAGAACTTTATTAAAATATTCTAAACCCTCACGCACATAGGCTCATAAACCTAAAAAGTCATTTAAAGCAAAAATAGAAAAAACAGCAACAAGAATAAATAAAATTATTAATTTAAACATTTTAAATACCTACCTTTTTATTCGCCGTCCATGTTGGTCAACTCACGGTCTATTTTTAGGACTATTACCACTAAATTTCTTAATTGGACCACTAGATGATTGTTTCTTAGTTCCTCAATTAGCAACTGATTTTCGATATTTTTTACGAAAGCCAACTTTTGGTCGTTCAATATGAATACCTAAAATGCCACCGATTATAAGATTGATAACAAGCATAATTAGCGGAAAAATAATAATACGAATATCTGTTCCCGGAATCGTTAAAGTTCAAATTAAATCAAAAACTTTATAAAACATATCGCCAATCAAACTAGCCATTTTTTCTAAGTTTTCCATTTTTTAAACTCCTTTACTTATTTTTCTTCTTTAGATTATTTTTTAACTTAGTAAGTATCTTGCTAAATTTCTCCATTTTCAAATATTCTAATGCTTCAATATCCATTACATTATCATTTCAAAATTTATGCTGATAATTATCATTCAAAGCACGATTACTTAATTCACGCAAGAATGATAAATATTTATTATCGTAAAGGTTTAAAATTGACATCGGAATTTTCAATTTAAAGAAATAAATATCTAATTCCGGAATGCTACGATACTTGATTTTGCGACCTTTTTTATCATTTTTTGCATTAATTAGAGTTAATCGTCATTGTTCGTATTCGCTTACGGATTTAAAAGTACCATAAATAACTTGCAAATAGGGTCGAAAGATACTAACTGGTTTTTTTCTAATACCAACAATTATTGAATTCGCAATATCACGAACTTTAACTCATATATGTTCGGCTCGTTGTCCGCTCGCTAGTACGATATGGGTAAATTGCCGAGCTGAAGCAAAATATTCTTGTAAACCTTGGGTTACCTATCATTTTCTTTATAGTCAGTTCCTTCTAAAAATAAGTTAGTTTCATCTCATAACAGCAAATGCTTTTCTTCTAATATCGGATAATTATAATCTAATAAAGACATATGCCCTAATGAAAGCATTTGTTTATCAGTAATCGGAAAAGTAGAAATCGTTTTCCAACCACTTAATAAGTAAGAAGCTAAAACCATTAAAGCGGTTTTTCCGGTCCCTAAAGCACCAATTACTAAATTTAAAGGTGAATTTAATAAGAAATTAATAAAACTACGACGAGCAAAGAAATGAGAAATTTTAGTATATAAAATATACAAAGCAATTAATAAATAAATAATATCAAATAACATTCGTCAACTTTGGGGATTATAATAATGCAAAATCGCACCATAAAATCACGCAATAATAAATAAAGTGCGATTTAAAGCGACAAAATCATATAATCTTAAATTTATTTTCTTAAACAATAGCATCAGTTAAATCACACTTTCTTTATTTTTATTACTATCTGCCGGGCATTAATTTTTCAAACATTTTGAAAGCGATTAAAAATAAACCAATAATCACACCAAGCAAGAAAACTCAATATGTAGCAAAGAAATTAACGACATTCGGCATATTACCACCAATAATATCAGTTCAAATATTACCAAATGCTTTAATTAATGCTTTTCATAAATTAGTAACCGCTTGTTCGCCAGTAACAGCTGGTGCATCTACTAAGAAAGTTCCGAACATATAATCACCCCCTTTCTAAACAAAATATGATTTAACCTTATAAAATAAAATAACCATAAATAAGACGATGAATACTAATACCATTCAAAACGCAATATTTGCTATTAAAAGTCAAAGTAGTTCTTTGGTTAAATCAATTTCTTTGCCACCAGTAATACGAGCTGGAATAGTTGTAATTTGAATAAATAAATCCCAAAAATACACTTTTATTTGTTCTCAATCTAAATCTTTTCAAGCAACTAAAAACATAATAATTACCGCTTAAAAGGTCAAAAGAGTAGAAAAATAATTGCTGAGAAGAGCATTACAATTATTAAAATTGAAAACAAAAATACAACTTGAGGTGGTAAATCGGCAGTTGGATAAATTAATTCAATTAACTCAATAATTATTTTTTTAAACATTTTCTAAACCTACTTTTTAATTTCTTTTTCATCTTGTTCTAACAAATTTCGTTTAAACTTTGCAATAAATATTCGTTGTGAATAAGTAAAATCTTTTGGTAGCTGTTTTGCTTCACTACCATATTTCTTTTTATCTTTAAAAAACCGATAAATATTAACTGCAATATAATATGCTAGTAATAATGTTAAAATCGTAAAAAATACTAATCCAAATATACTCATCTTTCTTTTCTCCTTAATTTTCTAATTCATATTTTTTTAAACAATTATGTTCAACAAAATCAACACAAAGTCAATTATCACCAACTAAATCAGTTCTAACAGAATCAACTGCAGATTTAGACGCTCAAATTTTTTGTTCTAATCCAGTTTTTTTATTAATAGAATATATAAACTCTTGACAATAATCTTTACCAGGCTCATCCACACTAACTCACATTTTCATTTCTAAAACTCCAAAACTATTTTTTACTACACCAAATCAAATAAATTGCAATAACTTAGTTAAATAACTCAACTCATCCATAACTAGCGGGCGGAGCATACGCTTTCCGCACCGCTTCGCCACTATAAACATCAACCAAGATGTGTTTTTTTTACCTTTATTCTTAAGGCACCTTAAAACACCTTTAAAATTAATTTTTAAAATAATTAAAACTTACATCCTTTTTATCGTTCTCTTTTTCAGCAATAAAAAAATTTAACAATTCTTGTCCTATAATCAAATTAGACTCCTGCTCTTTTTTGTTAACTGAAACCAACTGATACTCACCATTTCTAATTATTCCAATACAAATAGAATTTTCATATTTGCCTTTATAAACAAATCGTTTTGAAAATCAAATACCAATAGGATTACTAAATCACGGAATTTCTGGTGCTTTAATAAGAATTGCGTTTTGTGTTTCTTTTAAAAGATATTTTTTAGTATTTAAAAAAATATTTTCAATATTTCTCACATACATACCTTCCTTACAAATATATTTAGTTATATTAAACTAAGTTATATTTAACTTAGTTATCTAACTAAGTTAAATATTTATTTTTTTAAACATTTATGTTTAACAAAATTTGTTAGTAAACTTTGTTTACTAATTAACTTAGTTTATTACTATCAAGGCACAAAAAAATACAAGGCATAACTAAAAATAATAAATATTAATTTAACCTTATATTTCTTGTAATAAATAAATGAGCTCGTATTTATTTATTAATTAAAAGCAAGTTTGTAGAAACCAAAATCTTGTCATATGTATATGGTTTCTACATAAAATTTTAAAATATGTAATATACCACAGACTTATGACAAGTACAAGAAGTTTTTTTAAAAAGGGATGATAAATTATCAAATAATTCAGAAAATTTTTAAAAATAATTTATAATTAAATTCCAAAGCAAAGGAATTACAGATTAAAATTTGGAGAAAGGTTGTTAATTATTTGGTAAATTTTATTAATTAGTAAAAATTCACGAAAGGAATTTAATTAATATGAAAAAACTTTTAAGATTATTAGGAACAATTACGATTGCTAGTAGTACAATGCCAACTGTAATTGCTACTAGTTCATTACAAAAAGAAATTAAAAAAGTTGGTGATTTAGATGAATTAAATTGAATGTACTTAACTACAATAAGAAATAAAAGAAACACAGAAAATGGTAAAACTAAACCTGTATTTAAAACTGATGGAGCTGATAAACCAACAGAACAACAAATCAAAAATAGAGTAAAAGAAAAAAATCAGTCAGTAGATATAACAAAAATTAAAGTTGAAAATATTACTGTAAATAGTGCAGTAGTTAGTATAGCTGGTTTTAGTGGTAAAATAACAATTAATTTTACAGTTGATAAGTCTGTACCAATAAATAGAATTATTAAAAATACTAATTTAGGAGAAATTGATATAGATGGCTTTGGTGGTAATTATGATGAAAATTTATTGAAACACTTTTTAAAAAATTTAAATCCGCAGTTAGATAGTACTAAAATTAAAGTTGAAAATATTACCCTAAACACGGCTAAGATTACCTCAATTGATACAAGTATTTATATTGGTGAAACAAATATTAATTATACTAGACCATTAAGATTGCTTATTAAAAAAATTGAATTAGGCCCAATTAGAACTAATGGAACTGATAAACCATCGGAACAGCAAATTAAAGATAAATTAAAAGAATTAAATAACAACTTAAAAAATATAATAAATGATTTTGAAATTAAAGATATAACACTTAGAGATGCAAAAATAACTTATAGTAAAAGAAAAGACTTTTATAGTGGTAGTGTAAAAGTTAATTTTTTATCTAATGTTAATTTAAATAAAATTATTACAAATACCACTTTAGGCGAATTTGAAACTATTAATTTATCTAATCCCACAGAACAACAAATCAAAAATAGAGTAAAAGAAAAAAATCAGTCAGTAGATATAACAAAAATTAAAGTTGAAAATATTACTAATAACAGTGCAACTATTAATTCTTATGATACAATTGTTTATACTGGAAATATAGGTGTTAATTATACTATTTCAATAAAGTCGCTTAATTGAGAATAATATTTAAAAAATAATAAAACAACTCAAAAAAGGAAAACAACAATAATGAAAAAAATATTAAGTATTTTAGGAGCAATAGGTTTAATTGAAATAAGTGCAAGTAGTTTAGTTGCTTGCGGTTATAGGATAAAACAAAATGAAGTTAAAGACTTATCCGAAATTATTCCATTTAAAAGTAATTTAGGAATATTAAAAACTAGTGGTGCTAATATTCCAACAGAGCAACAAATCAAGGATAAATTAAAAGAGCTATATCCTAGTATAGATATAAATAAAATTAATATTTTAAATATTACTTTAACTAGTGCTCAAATTAAATCAAATGATTTAAATTTTTATACTGGAAATTCAAATGTTAATTATACTATTTCAATAAAGTCGCTTAATTGAGAATAATATTTAAAAAATAATAAAACAACTCAAAAAAGGAAAACAACAATAATGAAAAAAATATTAAGTATTTTAGGGGCAATCAGTTTAATCAAAACTGGAACAACAAGTTAAATATTTTGTAAAAAATAATTATTCAAACTTCTAGAAATTACTTTGTTAAAAATTTTTGTAATGTTTGAAATGGTGATTTATTTTGTAATGCTGAATGACAGCGTTCAAAGTTATAAAAGTAATAATATTTGTTTAAATAATGTTGAAGTTCATTTTGATTTAATTTTTTATCCTTGGCATAAAATAATTTGGTATAATGTTGATGAAACCGCTCAATTTTACCATTACTTTGAGGAGAACGGATTGGTGTGGTTTCATGGACAATTCCGTTCCTCGAAAGAAAGGTTGTAAAAGGCCTTTCTTTTACTTTATATGCTTTTTTATTACTTCAATTAGTAGTGGTGAATTCAGGGGCGTTATCAGTGCGAAGGCGTTTAAGGGTTACGCCAAGCTCGCCAAAATCTTTCATTGCTCTTTGTACGGCATTAATTGCGTTATTGGTTCCTAAACTATCATAAACATAGCCAAATACTATGCGTGTCATTTCGTCAATAAAATCATAAATATAATATTTTTTATCAACCGGAAAATTTGTTGTAGTAATAATTTTGGCATCCATTTGTAAAAGACCAATCTCGGAAACTTCATAACGCTTAAAATGGCGTTTCGTTTGTTTGATTTGTTGTTTTAATTCTTTTCAACGAGGGTCAGATTTAATTCAGCGATAAAAAGTTTTAATATTTTTCGGAACTTCCGAATTTTTAACATCATGAAAACCGATTTTTAAATTATTAAATAAAGACCACATTCCACCGGTTTGAAGATTTTTGTAATCAAAATATAAATCACATACTTTTTCGCGAGAATTTAAACTATATTGATAATTAAGATTTTGTGGTTTTGTAGTTTTAAACAATAACAAATCTAAATTATCAGAATAATAAGCGGTCATAATTTTTTCTGCCCAGCGATAAAAAGTTTTTGTTGCATTCTTAAAATATTTTTTAATAAGTTTTGTTAAAGTTGTTTCTTCAATATAAAAATAAGTACATAAATTTAAATAGGCAGTAATGCGTTTTTTAGTTTTATAGTAATAAGGATTACGACAATTAGAACTTAATCAACTTTGTGCTTTTGCTTTTAAATCTGCTAAATCGGCTTGGGAAATAATATATTTCATTTTTAAACTCCTTAAATTAAGAAAATCGCATTACAAAAAATACGATTTTCAAGAATATTTATTAAATTTTTAATTGATTAGGCAATTGTTGTTCATTATCTTTTTCAGATAAAGAAGGTAAATGAGCAGTAAACTCTCGAATATAATATTGAGAATCACTAATGTCTTTCCAACTCTTAAAAGCAAAAATTATTTCAACATTAACAAGTTCAGAAATTTGCCAACCTTCAACAGAAAAATTCTGAGTATTAGAAAAATTACCAACAACTTTACGAGTTCGAAAGCCATTTTTTTCAAAAAAACGCTCTATCAAATTGCCAGATTGACGATTCTCAAGAAGAAAACTAGTTTTAACTATATCAGACGAAAAAGAAACATTATCATCAAAAAAAGTAATTCTACCCGCAGAAGGAACAGGGAAACTCTCAATATTAAAAAATGTATTTTTAAGAACACTAAATTCAAAACCACAACCATCCCCACAAATATTTTTTTCTCCTAATTCAGAAATATTTGCTTTATTACATCCAGAAACAAACATTACACACACTAAATTTAAAGCTGATAAAAATTTTCACATAAATAAAAATCCTCCTTTCAAAGGAATTATATTTTATATAAAAATATTGGAAACATTTAAGAAAATTTTTTTAATATCATTAGCAAAATTGCTAAGGGTACTATAAATTCAAATAACATCTGAAATGCCGGAATAATTTCAAACACCGGAAAGGCAATTTTGGTAAAATTAATTGTTGTTTTGGCAATATCCGCAAGGGGGCGAATTAAAAGATTAATCCCTGAAAGACCAAGTAATCAATTCAACACACTAACAGAAGCGTGCTGAATACCACAAGATATGGCACTAAATAAACCCCAATAAGAACAGTTGGGTGTAGGAATTAAGTCATCCACATTACCACTTATTCCACCACCAATAAAAGCTGTTGAATTCAAAATATTAAAATCGTATAAAGAATAATGATATTCAGTGCTTTCATTTTTCTTTTTATATATTGGGAAAGTCAGTGTAAAAATATTAATTCCATACATTACATCAACTTTAGCATTATAAAAATGCAGTTTATTACTAATGGAGTTTCATAATTGATTATCATATGCTTTTAACACATTAAAATCTATTTGATAAGAACTTTTACCAGTATTAAAACCATTGGCAATTTGTTTATCTTTAACAAAGAAATAGGAACGAAAAATCATATTCTTACTATTTTCCGTTGTTGAACCAAAGTTAATTAAATACTGTTTGGGATAAAAAGTAATTAAGGAGCGATAGAAAAAACCCATTTGTAAAACATTTTTAGGAATTTGTTGCATTCCTTTATAATCTAATTCTACATAAGTAGAAGCATCCATATCAAAACTCGCATAAAAAAATTGTACAAAAAACCCACCTAAAACTTTATAAATTTTATTAAATAAACCATTAATAAAATCAACAGTTAAATCTTTTTGGTAATAAATCATAAAATCTTTAAAATCAGTTTTTAATTTATCATCATAGCGTAAAAAATGGAAAGTATTACCATAATAATTAATTTGTGCAAAAAAGGTATTAATAAAATCTCCTCCAAAACTTGTTTCCGAGCCAGATTTTCAAAGCGATTTACCATTTTCTAAAAACTCATTATAACCCACAATGCTACCATGTTCAGTTTTTATAGTAATAACATCACCAAAACTAGAAAAGGAAAGTTCTCTAAAAATAACTTTTTCAATGAAACCGGATGGATATGAATTTTTACGACTTAAACTAAATTTACTATTTTGTTTAAAACCATTTAATTTAATTGAAATTTCACTCATATATTTAAAATTATCGTCAAAGAAATTAAAAATTGGGACTCAATATAAATAACTATAATTAAATTTATCAAAATCTCGGCGTTGTATCATCAAATAGTCTAACTTATCTTGAAACTGAGTATATTGATATTCGCCATCATTTTTAGTTATTTCCATAGGTAACGGTTGCTCGTTATCTTTCTCTGGTAAAGAAGGTAAATGAGCAGTAAACTCTCGAATATAATATTGAGAATCACTAATGTCTTTCCAACTCTTAAAAGCAAAAATTATTTTAACATTAACAAGTTCAGAAATTTGCCAACCTTCAACAGAAAAATTCTGAGTATTAGAAAAATTACCAACAACTTTACGAGTTCGAAAGCCATTTTTTTCAAAAAAACGCTCTATCAAATTACCAGATTGACGATTCTCAAGAAGAAAACTAGTTTTAACTATATCAGACGAAAAAGAAACATTATCATCAAAAAAAGTAATTCTACCCGCAGAAGGAACAGGGAAACTCTCAATATTAAAAAATGTATTTTTAAGAACACTAAATTCAAAACTACAACTTTCACCACATTTACTAGGATTTATGGCTCGTTTTTGTCGTTTCATAAAGGATTGTTCTATATTAGGTTTTGATGATTTTTTTCTATCAAAGAACGCCCCTAACGGTACCAAAATAATAAACATTACAATAAATCAAGAAATAATCTTATGCATCTCATCACGCCTTAAAACTCTTTTTTATCGCTTTAAAAGCATCAGAAAATTTATACTGTTGATGTTGCGGACATTCACAATTAGCAACTTGCATTTGATGCTTTCTAAAAACTTTATTAAAATAATAACCCCTAATAATTAACTTAATACCAGTTATTAAGAAATAAATAATTAATAATCAAAGATAAATATTAAAAAATACACTTTGAAAATTTAATGGTATAAAATTTTTAAAAAATTCATCCCCTTTAATTTGAAGAATCGTTAAAAATACTCAAATTATAGTAATAACACTATGAAGTATGATAAAAAAATGTATAAAACTTAAAACGCTTTTAAATCATTTAATATTTAATATTTTCTTTAACTTTTTCATTTTTTAACTCCTTTCAAAATACTGTTTATTCAACAGGTCCTCTTAAAATTAAATATATTGTTGATAAAATACAAATTGTTCCTAAAATTTGGAAAATCGGATGTTGAGAAAATAACCTTATCATTGGTTTAAACAAATCTAAAATTTTAATATTTTTTGATAAAACTTTATTAAAATATTCTAAACCCTCACGAACATATGCTCATAAACCTAAAAAATCACCTAAAGCAAAAACAGAAAAAACAGAAACAAGAATAAATAATATTATTAATTTAAACACATTTATTTACTCCTTTGATTTCACGATTTAAAATTTTTATTTTGTCTAACTGTAGTAATTTGACCGCTTTTTTTGTGGTGAAAATTACCAACTTGTTTATTAACTCCTCAATCAGCAACTGATTTTTGATATTTTTTACGAAAACCAGCTTTTGGTCGTTCAATATGAATACCTAAAATGCCACCAATTACGAGATTTATCACAAGCATAATTAGCGGAAAAATAATAATGCGAATATCTGTTCCAGGAATGGTTAAAGTTCAAATTAAATCAAAAACTTTATAAAACATATCGCCAATCAAACTAGCCATTTTTTCTAAGTTTTCCATTTTTAAACTCCTTTACTTGTTTTTCTTCTTCAGATTATTTTTTAACTTAGTAAGTATCTTACTGAATTTTTCCATTTTTAAATATTCTAATGCTTCAATATCCATCACATTATCATTTCAAAATTTATGCTGATAATTATCATTCAAAGCACGATTACTTAATTCACGCAAGAATGATAAATATTTATTATCATAAAGGTTTAAAATTGACATCGGAATTTTCAATTTAAAGAAATAAATGTCTAATTCCGGAATGCTACGATACTTGATTTTGCGACCTTTTTTATCATTTTTAGCATTAATTAGAGTTAATCGTCATTGTTCGTATTCGCTTACGGATTTAAAAGTACCATAAATAACTTGCAAATAGGGTCGAAAGATACTAACTGGTTTTTTTCTAATACCAACAATTATTGAATTCGCAATATCACGAACTTTAACTCATATATGTTCGGCTCGTTGTCCGCTTGCTAATACAATATGGGTAAATTGGCGAGCCGAAGCGAAATATTCTTGTAAACCTTGGGTTACTCTATCATTTTCTTTATAATCAGTTCCTTCTAAAAATAAGTTGGTTTCATCTCATAACAGTAAATGTTTTTCATCTAAAATTGGATAATTATAATCTAATAAAGACATATGCCCTAATGAAAGCATTTGTTTATCTGTAATCGGAAAAGTAGAAATCGTTTTTCAACCACTTAATAAGTAAGAAGCTAAAACCATTAAAGCAGTTTTTCCAGTTCCTAAGGCACCAATTACTAAATTTAAGGGTGAATTTAATAAGAAATTAATAAAACTACGACGAGCAAAGAAATGAGAAATTTTAGTATATAGAATATACAAAGCAATTAATAAATAAATAATATCAAATAATATTCGTCAACTTTGAGGATTATAATAATGCAAAATCGCACCATAAAATCACGCAATAATAAATAAAGTGCGATTTAAAGCGACAAAATCATATAATCTTAAATTTATTTTTTTAAACAATAGCATCACTTAAATCACACTTTCTTTATTTTTATTACTATCTATCTGCCGGGCATTAATTTTTCAAACATTTTGAAAGCAATTAAAAATAAACCAATAATCACACCAAGCAAGAAAACTCAATATGTAGCAAAGAAATTAACGACATTCGGCATATTACCACCAATAATATCAGTTCAAATATTACCAAATGCTTTAATTAATGCTTTTCATAAATTAGTAACCGCTTGTTCACCAGTAACAGCTGGTGCATCTACTAAGAAAGTTCCGAACATATAATCACCCCCTTTCTAAACAAAATATGATTTAACCTTATAAAATAAAATAACCATAAATAAGACGATGAATACTAATACCATTCAAAACGCAATATTTGCTATTAAAAGTCAAAGTAGTTCTTTGGTTAAATCAATTTCTTTACCACCAGTAATACGAGCTGGAATAGTTGTAATTTGAATAAATAAATCCCAAAAATACACTTTTATTTGTTCTCAATCTAAATCTTTTCAAACAACTAAAAACATAATAATTACCGCTTAAAAGGTCAAAAGAGTAGAAAAATAATTGCTGAGAAGAGCATTACAATTATTAAAATTGAAAACAAAAATACAACTTGAGGTGGTAAATCGGCAGTTGGATAAATTAATTCAATTAACTCAATAATTATTTTTTTAAACATTTTCTAAACCTACTTTTTAATTTCTTTTTCATCTTGTTCTAACAAATTTCGTTTAAACTTTGCAATAAATATTCGTTGTGAATAAGTAAAATCTTTTGGTAGCTGTTTTGCTTCACTACCATATTTCTTTTTATCTTTAAAAAACCGATAAATATTAACTGCAATATAATATGCTAGTAATAATGTTAAAATCGTAAAAAATACTAATCCAAATATACTCATCTTTCTTTTCTCCTTAATTTTCTAATTCATATTTTTTTAAACAATTATGTTCAACAAAATCAACACAAAGTCAATTATCACCAACTAAATCAGTTCTAACAGAATCAACTGCAGATTTAGACGCTCAAATTTTTTGTTCTAATCCAGTTTTTTTATTAATAGAATATATAAACTCTTGACAATAATCTTTACCAGGCTCATCCACACTAACTCACATTTTCATTTCTAAAACTCCAAAACTATTTTTTACTACACCAAATCAAATAAATTGCAATAACTTAGTTAAATAACTCAACTCATCCATAACTAGCGGGCGGAGCATACGCTTTCCGCACCGCTTCGCCACTATAAACATCAACCAAGATGTTTTTTTTTATTTACCTTTATTCTTAAGGCGCCTTAAAACACCTTTAAAATTAATTTTTAAAATAATTAAAACTTACATCCTTTTTATCGTTCTCTTTTTCAGCAATAAAAAAATTTAACAATTCTTGTCCTATAATCAAATTAGACTCCTGCTCTTTTTTGTTAACTGAAACCAACTGATACTCACCATTTCTAATTATTCCAATACAAATAGAATTTTCATATTTGCCTTTATAAACAAATCGTTTTGAAAATCAAATACCAATAGGATTACTAAATCACGGAATTTCTGGTGCTTTAATAAGAATTGCGTTTTGTGTTTCTTTTAAAAGATATTTTTTAGTATTTAAAAAAATATTTTCAATATTTCTCACATACATACCTTCCTTACAAATATATTTAGTTATATTAAACTAAGTTATATTTAACTTAGTTATCTAACTAAGTTAAATATTTATTTTTTTAAACATTTATGTTTAACAAAATTTGTTAGTAAACTTTGTTTACTAATTAACTTAGTTTATTACTATCAAGGCACAAAAAAATACAAGGCATAACTAAAAATAATAAATATTAATTTAACCTTATATTTCTTGTAATAAATAAATGAGCTCGTATTTATTTATTAATTAAAAGCAAGTTTGTAGAAACCAAAATCTTGTCATATGTATATGGTTTCTACATAAAATTTTAAATAAGTATTGCATTTGTGTTAAAAACATATTATTATTATCTTATGCTATCAATAGTCTATAGACAGCAACGGGGAAACCTTAATTATGTTGCCGAGGATTAAAAGGTATAGGATTTTGGATTACAAAAACTCTTTTAAACTCGGTATTACATACCGAGTTTTTTTATGTAAGATAGATATTGATTTCAGAATTAAACGGTTATGTTTAAGAAATTAGGAAGGGGTGGATGAATGCGACCAGCAATAGAAACTAAAAATAATATTGTTCAAGAGATTAAAACAAAGATTGCATCGTCAAAGTCAACAACTATTATTCATTATCATGGATTTTCTGTTCAAGATTTAACTAATTTAAAGTTACAGTTAAGAAGTGAGAATTTTAGTTTAAAAATTTATAAAAATACATTAGTAAGAAGAGCATTACAAGAGTTAAGTATTAATAATTTAGATGATGTCTTATTAGGTCCTAATGCATTAGTGTTTTCGGCAACTGATGAAATTGTGGCGCCAAGATTATTAGCTAATTTTGCTAAGGAACATAAAAATTTAGTATTAAAAAGTGCTATTTTGGATGGTAAAGTAGTGTTATATGATGAATTACAAGTATTAGCCACATTGCCTTCAAAAAACAGCCTTATTTCAATGTTTGCTTCAGCAATTATTAGTCCATTAATTAATGTTGCTTTAGCAATTAAAGCCATTGCTGATAAACAACTAACAGAATAAACTGATATATAAAAATAAAAGGAGAGAATTATATTATGGCAGAAAATAATCCAATAAAAAAAGATACCCAAGAAGAAATAGAAAATAAAATTAACGAAGAAAAAACTGGTAGTGTTAAAAAAGGTAATAAAATAACAAAACAAGATATTATCGCTTCGCTAGCAGAGATGAAATTAATTGAACTAAATGAATTAGTAAAAGCAATTGAAGAACATTTTAATGTTACTGCTAGTGCACCAGTGATGATGCAAGCACCTTCACAGGGTGATGGTAATGTTGCACCGACAGAGGTAAATGTTATTTTAACTAAACTTGGTGATTGTAAAATTGCAGTTATTAAAGCAGTAGCCGAGATTACCGAAAAACCTTTAATGGAAGCTAAAAAATTAGTTGAGGGTGAAAATCCAGTAATTAAAGAAAAAGTTAAACCAGAAGAAGCCGAAAAAATTAAGGAAAAACTTGTTGCTGCTGGTGCTGGGGTTGAAATTAAATAAATTTTAAAAATAACTAAAAATGTAATGTACCACAGATGTTTTGCACAATCAAGAAAAATTTTAAAAAAAGAAAAATTAATTTATTAATTCTTGTAATTTTTGAAATGGCGATTTATTTTGTAATGCTGAATGACAGCGTTGGAAGTTGTAATAGTAATAATATTGATTTAAGAAATGTTGTAGTTCGTTTTGATTTATTTTTTTATCTTTAGCATAAAATAATTTGGTATAATGTTGATGAAACCGCTCGATTTTACCGTTACTCTGTGGCGAACGAATTGGAGTGGTTTCATGGGTAACACCGTTCCTTGAAAGAAAGGCTGTAAAAGGCCTTTCTTTTACTTTGTATGCTTTTTTATTACTTCAATTAGTAGTAGTAAATTCCGGAGCATTATCAGTGCGAAGGCGTTTAATTGTTATGCCAAGTTCACTAAAATCTTTCATTGCTCTTTGCACGGCATTAATTGCGTTATTGGTTCCTAAACTATCATAAACATAACCAAATACTATCCGTGTTATTTCGTCAATGAAATCATAAATATAATATTTTTTATCAACTGGAAAATTTGATGTGGTAATAATTTTGGCATCCATTTGTAAAAGACCAATATCGGATACTTCATAACGCTTAAACTGGCGTTTTGTTTGTTTGATTTTCTGTTTTAATTCTTTTCAACGAGGGTCAGATTTAATTCAACGATAAAAAGTTTTGATATTTTTCGGAATTTTTGAATTTTCAATATCATGAAAACCCATTTTTAAATTGTTAAATAAAGACCACATTCCACCAGCTTGAATATTTCTATAATCAAAATATAAATCACATACTTTTTCACGAGAATTTAAATCATATTGATAACTAATTTTGTTAGGTTTTTTATATTTGAAAATTAAACTATTAAAATCATCATTTTGATAAGTAGTAAGAATTTTATTAGCTCACTGATAAAATGTATTTCGTGTACTGTGAAAATGCTTTTTTACTAATTTATTTAAAGTTATTGGTTCTAAATAAAATTGATTACATAAATTTAAATAACTAGTAACTCGTTTTTTAGTTTTGTGATAATGTTTGTGATTATAAATTGTTCTTAATCAACTTTGGACTTTTGCTTTTAAATCGGCTAAATCAGCTTGGCAAATAACATATTTCATTTTTAAAACTCCTTAAAGTAAGAAAACCGTATTACAAAAATACGATTTTCAATAATATTTATTAAATTACTAATTTTTATTAGGTATTTCAGCAAAGAATGAAGTTATTAAATATTGACTAAAACCTAAATCTTTATTTTTAGAAAATGTAATTTTAACATTAACAATTTTATCAATAGTATATTTATTACTTTCACTTTTACCATTACGCTCATAAAAAATGCGAATGTCTTTAAAACCATCAATCGGTTTATAAGAAGTTAAAGGTTCCGCAGAATTAGAAACATCAAAAGGTAATTCATTTTTAATAGAACTAATATTTAATCATCCGCCTCAATCATTGCTAGTAGAACTCGTAAAATTACTATTCAAAATTTCAATAAAGTTTAATTCATATTTTTTTGCATTATCAGTAATTAGAGTATTGTTACCTCTATTACACCCAGAAATAAACATTATACATACTAAATTTAAAGCTGATAAAAATTTTCGCATAAAGAAAAATCCTCCTTTCAAAGGAATTATATTTTATATAAAAATATTGGAAATATTTAAGAGAACTTTTTAATTATTATTAATAAAATTGCTAGGGGAATTAAAAATTCAAAAAGATATTTAAATGCCGGAACAACTTCAAACACCGGAAAGGCAGTTTTGGTAAAATTAATCGTTGTTTTAGCAATATCCGCAAGGGGGCGAATTAAAAGATTAATCCCTGAAAGACCAAGTAATCAGTTCAACATACTAACAGAAGCGTGCTGAATGCCACAAGATATGGCACTAAATAAACCTCAATAAGAACAGTTGGGCGTAGGAATTAAGTCATCCATATTACCACTTATTCCACCGCCAATAAAAGCTGTTGAATTCAAAATGTTAAAATCGTATAAAGAATAATGATATTCAGTACTTTCATTTTTCTTTTTATATAGTGGAAAAGTTAGCGTAAAAATATTAATTCCATACATCACATCAACTTTGGCATTGTAAAAATGTAGTTTATTACTAGTGGCATCTCATAATTGGTTATCATACGCTTTTAACACATTAAAATCTATTTGATAAGAATTTTTACCGGTGTTAAAACCATTGGCAATTTGTTTATCTTTAACAAAAAAATAGGAACGAAAAATCATATTCTTACTATTTTCTACTGTTGAACCAAAGTTAATTAAATATTGTTTAGGATAAAAAGTAATTAAGGAACGATAGAAAAAACCCATTTGTAAAACATTTTTAGGAATTTGTTGCATTCCTTTGTAATCTAATTCTACATAAGTAGAAGCATCCATATCAAAACTAGCATAAAAGAATTGTGTAAAAAAACCACCCAAAATTTTATAAATTTTATCAAATAAATTAAAATAATATTTACTTGTCAAATCTTTTAAATAAAAAAACATAAAATCTTTAAAATCAATCTTTGATTTATCATCATAGCGTAGAAAATGAAAAGTATTATCATAATAACTAATTTGTCCAAAAAAAACATTAATAAAATCTTCAGTTCAACCTTTCTTTCAAATAAATTTAATTAATTGTTTATCATTTAAATAAAAAGTAACCATTCCTAAAGAAATCTCAATTCTAAAAACATCACTAAAACTAGAAAATTCTAAGCTATCAAAAAAATATAACGAGTTTTCAGGTTCAAAACTGCGAATTAAAGTAAATTTACTATTTTGTTTAAAACCATTTAATTTAATTGACATTTCACTCATGTATTTAAAATTATCATCAAAGAAATTAAAAATTGGGACTCAATAAAGATAAGAGTAATTAAATTTATCAAAATCTCGTCGTTGTACCATTAAATAATCTAATTTATCTTGAAACTGATTATACTGATATTCACCATCCTTTTTGGTTATTTCTGAGGGTAACGGTTGCTCTTTATCTTTCTCAGGTAGAGACGGCATTTCAGCAAAGAATGAAGTTATTAAATATTGACTAAAACCTAAATCTTTATTTTTAGAAAATGTAATTTTAACATTAACAATTTTATCAATAGTATATTTATTACTTTCACTTTTACCATTACGCTCATAAAAAATGCGAATTTCTTTAAAACCATCAATCGGTTTATAAGAAGTTAAAGGTTCCGCAGAATTAGAAACATCAAAAGGTAATTCATTTTTAATAGAACTAATATTTAATCATCCGCCTCAATCATTGCTAGTAGAACTCGTAAAATTACTATTCAAAATTTTACCAAATTCCAAATCACAACTATCTCCACATTGAGCAGGATTGGTGGCTCGTTTTTCTCGTTTCATAAAAAGGATTGTTCCATAATAGGATTTGGTGATTGTTTTGTATCAAAGAAAGCACCTAGAGGGACTAAACCAATAAAAGCGATAACCACACAACCACGACATAAATTTATACATATCTATTTGTCCTTTCTTTTGCGTTTAACTTCTTAAAATAAAGTATATTGTTGATAAAATGCCAATTGTTCCAATGATAATAAAAATTGGGTGTTGCGAAAATAATCTAATCATTGGTTTAAATAATTGTAGAAATTCACTGTTAGCCACAATAACTTTATTAAAATATTCCAACCCTTCATTTACAAAACGCCATAAACCAAGAAATTCATCAAAAGCAAAAATAGAAAAAACGGTAATTAAAAGAAAAATTATAACTAGTTTAAACATTATTTTTTACCTCACTCTTTAACAGATTTGTTAGCTCTTGTCTTTTTATAACTTTCTTTGGCTTGCATTCCAATACCTAAAATAGCAACAAAGACAAAGTTAACAATTAAAGAGATTAAAGGAATAATGATAATCCGAATTCCGGTGCCGGGAATAGTCATACTTCAAATTAAATCAAAAACTTTATAAATAATATCTGCAAAAAATGATGCCATTTTTTCTAGATTTGCCATAATTAAGTATCCTTTCTTAGATTAAAATAATATGATAGTTAATTCCTATCTTTCAAATTACTTTTTAGTAATTCCATAATACGACTAAATTTTTCCATTTTAAGGTATTTTAATATTTCTAAATCAACTTCAGTAGTTTCATAAAACTTATCTTCATAAGTGTCAACAACAATGCGATTAGCAACGGGGCGTAAAAAAGATAAATACTTATTGTCGTAACACTCTAAAACGGACATTGGAATTTTTAATTTAAAAAAGTAGATATCTAATTCCGGAATATTACGATATTTAGTTTTACGACCTTTTTTATTATTTTTAGCATCAATTAAACTCGTGCGTCAGCGTTCGTATTCTTCTACAGATTTAAAAGTGCCATAGACAACCTTTAGGTAGGGGCGAAAAAAATTAACTGATTTCTTAGTAATACCAACAATAACTGAATTAGCAATATCTCTAACTTTAACCCAAATATGTTCAGGGCGTTGGCCACTGGCTAGAACAATATGACCAAAATGTCTAACAAGAGCAAAATATTCTTGTAAACCTTGGGTTGATTTATCATTTTCTTTATAATCGGTTCCTTCTAAAAATAAATTGGTTTCGTCTCATAACAATAAATGTTTTTCTTCTAATATTGGATATTCATTATCCAATAACGACATATGCCCCAAAGATAACATTTGTTGGTCTAAAATTGGAAATGTTGAAGCCGTCTTTCATTTTTTCTTACATAAAAGTTTTGAAGCAAAAACTAATAAAGCAGTTTTTCCAGTTCCCAATGAACCAATCACAATATTTAATGGTGATTTGAATAAAAAATTAATAAAAGATTTACGATTAACTCATTGCATAAATTTAGTAATTAAAATTAAACAATTTAAGATAATACCGATGATATGAAAAAATGAAACTCAATATTGTGGATTAATAACAACAAGAAAAGCATAATAATATCAAGAAATAATAAAGAAAGTGCGATTTAAGCTAACAAAGTCATTGATTTTTTCACAGATATTTTTTAGAAATTTAAGCATTATCGCACTCCTTTATTTTTTTAATTACTATTAACGAACTCTTAATAGTAGTTTTTCAAACATTCCAAAAGCAAATAAGAATAATCCAACAATTGCCGGAAATAAAAAAATTCAATAAGTAGCAAAGAAATCTACTACTAATGGCATTTGCCCACTGATAATGTCGCTTCAGATTTTTCCAAAAAGTCCTACCATACTATCTCACAAATTACTAATGGCTTGTTTTCCGGTAATTGCTACTGGTGCATCAGCTAAGAAAGTTGTAAACATATAATCACCCCCTTTCTTTTCAAAATATTTATCCTATATTTATTAACAAAAATAAGATTTAACTTTATAAAATAAAATCAACATAAATAAGATAATAACTGTTGTTAGTAATCAAAAAGCGATGTTGGTTGTTAAAAGTCAAAGTGGTTCTTCAGTTAAATTAATTTCTTTACCACCAGTAATATGAGCTGGAATAGTTGTAATTTGGATAAACAAATCTCAGAAAGTTTGTTTAATTTGTTCTCAATTTAAATCTTTTCAAACAACTAGAAACATTGAAATAAACACTTAATCGGAAGAAAGAGAATACCAATGAAACTGGCAAATAACACAATGATTACAAGAATTGAGAACAAAAATACTACTTGGGGCGGTAAATCGGCAGTTGGATAAAGTAAATCAATTAACTTAATAATTAAATCTTTTAACATTTATTTTATCCTTTCGTTTGAGTTTCTTGATTTTGTTTGTCATTTTTTTCAGTTAAATAAGATAATTTAACAATGAAGCGTTTTTCTTTTTTACTAAAATCCCCTTTAATTTCTTTTGCTTGTTTACCATACTTTTTAACATCGTTCATTCAACGCCACAAACCCCAAGCAACAGCAAAAGCGAGTAATAAGGTTAATAAGATAAAACATATTAGACTAAATATTGCCATTATTTTTCAATTTCCTTTCTATTTAAAGTTTTATTTTTCAAAGCTCTTTTTTCCTTAATCTTCTTAACAATAAGTCAAACTAATTTTTCAACTTGAAAAGCAATAAATATCGCACTACCAAATCAATAAACAAATAATCCAAGCAACATAATTGCGGTATTTAAACCAAAAAACTTATACATATCTTTTTCAATAAAATCAATAAATTCACCATTTGTTCCCATCACTCACTTAGTATCCAATAAAGTTAAAGCTCAAAGTATTAAGTTTATAAAGATAAAAACAATGCTAAGCAATATTTTTAACCAATGATTTTTAAATCAATTTTTAATTCTTATTTTTAATTGCATTTTTTCTTTCATTTTTTAACTCCTAATGTTTCGTTTTTCTTAGTTGATTTCTAAATCTTAAACTTTCTAACGAAGTATAATTTTCACTTTCAAAGCCCACATAATTAATATTTTTAAATTCATAGATTGCTCCGCACATTTTAGTTTTAAATTTATTAACTTTTGATTTTAAGTACTTTACAAATTCAGAATTTACGGTTCTATTAACAATATTATTCAAAGTATCGGTAAATATTTGTTTTCTAGTAATGGGGTTTTGACAGTTATAAGAGAATTGATAAGCCTTGATATATATTTAAATCATACTGATTTAATGATTTTTCATTCAGGACATTTTTAGTTATATATTTGGAGCAATATTTTACAACCATTTCATTAGTGTTTTCACGAACTCTAATATTTTTATTAATTCCGTAAGGTCAAAATTGTAAAATAATTTTATGGGGTATTTTTTCGGTGATTAAAATATGAAAATGAATAACGCCTCTTTTCTGATATTCATATGTATACAAATACTTAATATTTTTATTTTTAACTTTAAATCAATATTTTAATTTTTTAAAAAATTTATTTAAATCACGCTTACATTTTCTAATGTCAAATTCATTAACATCAGCATAAGTAAGAGTTAAGAATGTAAGTTTTTTACAGTCTCAAAAATTATGATATGCCTTCCGAATAACATTAGATTTTGCACGAATATTACTATTAAGCAGTTTTGTATCACAATTACCTTTATTTTTTAAACCGCTAACATTGCGGTTATTTGCTTTGATGCGTTCTAAAGGCATAACAATATTACGAATATATTGACCGTAATAAATGGTTTTCATATAAAAATCAGTCGGATTTTGAGGTTGTAAATTCATATTTTATGCTCCCGTTTTAGATTTTCGCCAGTTGTGTTATTTAATCAAGTAATAGTCGGCTTCGCCGACTAACCCGCTAGCGGGCGGGGCATACGCTTTCCGCACCGCTTCGCAGACCGAAGTGATTATCAATTAACTGGACAAGTTTTTTTGATTTTTTGATAATTCAATTTTTTGCAAGTTAACTATTTTGGGGTTTTTTTCAAAAGTTAATTCGCAACTAAAAAATGATTTAACATTTTCTTTTAACAGTTTATAAATTTCTTGTTGTTCTAAATTGTTATCATCAATTCATAAGGCTTTTTGTTCGCCAGTAGGCTCAAATAAGTCATTTTCATAACGCAAAAATTCGGCAGAATAACCTGACATCGTAGAACCATCTTTATTTTTAAATATTTTTCTTTTTATACTAACTAACTTAACATTATATTTCATTTTTCTTTTTCCCTTTCGGATTTAAAATTTTTTTAATATGATTAGTAAATTTTTGGTCGCAAACATCGTGATTCCCTAAGTTTCTAATATGCAAACACCAGCGACATATTTTATAATTTATCGTTTCTTTCAAAATTAAAAACCGTTTTCATCACAAGAATTACAGATTCCAACTGTATTTTTATTACCAACGATATAGCTTTCGTTGTCGCATTCAATACAAAATATTACTGCCAAAAAAATATACCCCCAAATAATTTATAAAAACCAAATGTGCAAAACATCTGTGGTTTCTACAAAAAATAACTAAAAAAGTATTTACATCTTATATTAGGATATGTTAATATAGAGGTGTCCTATTCAAGGACATTCTACACAAAAATGTCCGATAACTAAGATAAAGGCGTGCGATATTAATTCGCACAGCACTGTTTTAAGTAGCTTAGTCCTGTGCGGTATTGGGGCCGAAATGTTCCTCACTAAAACCTAGCAAAGGTATATTTGCTAGGTTTTTTGTTTGTCAAATAATGGGCGGATTATCGTTATCTTGAAAAGATGTTTCAACTTTAAATATTATATGATTATTTTGACATTTTTGTGTCATAATTGTTGTAGTTAAGAATGTATAAATAACTAAATAATTCAAAGTGAGGAATAATGATGAGTAAGTTTTTATTTTATAAACCATTATTAGTAATTGCTTCGTTATTTATTAGTACTAATGGTACAAAATTTTTATTTGCTAATAAGTTAACCGGAAATAATGATTTAGTGGCAGTAACTTCTAATTCATTAAAATCACAACCAAAAGCAGGAATTCTTAATAATAATTTTTGTGGATATCAATATAAATATGGTGAACATATAAATGATGTTGATTATTTCTTTTTAAGATATCCGAAAAGTTCATTTAATAAAATTGAAAGAAAAGGCAAATCAACTTGAAATTTTGATTATAAAGTTGAAGGTAAGGTACAAACATCTTTTCTATGAGTGGAGAAATACTATATTACTGATTATTTTGTTGATAATTGCGATGCCTTAGTGCTGTCATCATTAATATCTGATCACTATTCTTTAAAAGATATTGTTATTCCTTTTAAACATTATAACCAACTTTTAGAACACAATGGTTATCTTAACCCGAAATTTCCTAATGAAGCATTACAATTGGATTTTAAAGAAGAAAGCAATAAAATTTTAAAAATTATTGAGCAAATTGCTTCACCAGTTATTGGATATATTCCGGTTGTTGGTAATATTATTAGTAAAGTTAGTGAAGTTGTTGATGCGATTACGGGTGCTCTAAATGTTTGAGATAATAACTGAATATATACTGCTAATAATATTAGTTTTACTAAAAGATTATTAACAGCAATTCAATTTACATTGTCAGGAAATCTTAATTTCTATTATAATCTGGACTCAAAAACACCGCGAAGAACGATTTCTGCTAATGCATTTAAGGAGTTTACTAATAATTTTACCGAAGGTTTAGTTTTAAGACATAGCATTAAAATTGATAATTGGGATAAAAAAATTTTAAGTGAAAAAGTAGTGGTATATAATAATAATGATTTAAATTCAGTAAAACTTGAAATTGATACTTATAAATTATCCGAAGAAAGATATGTTAGAGTAGCGCTAGTTGATTATTATGAAACTACATGTAAAATGCATCGTTGACATTGTGTTAGTGATAATGACCCGGGATGTTGTATGAGTTGAGAAACAATTCCCATTTATAAATATGTTACTTGAGATAAATGAGATTGAAGTTTTAAACTTTGAAATATTTAATTTTTAAGGAGGATTTTTGGAATGATAAGAATTCGAAAATCACTATTAATAATAATATGTTTTTTTCTAACGATGGGATTAGTATCTTTTTATCGTAATAATTTTAATATCAATATTAAAACTGATGGCATATATTTGAAATCTGAAATTAATATTGATGTTTTAAAACAAGTGGCTGCTAAAAATCTTAGTAGTGATGATTTAGAAAAAAATGATTTTGATCCCTGAGGTTTTGACTTTAATAATGTCAAAATTTTTTATAATAATGTTAAGATTACCTCAGAAATATTAAACATTTCATTAAAAGAAGGAAAATATTTTAAGTTTGCTTATCAAATTTTTAAAGTTAATCAACTTGTGAAATTAGGTTGTTCAAGGATATATGTTTTGTCAAAAGAAGAAGCTAATGCCATTAATAAATTAGAAGAAGTGGATGAAGTATTGATTAATAATCCAAATGTGATGAATATTAAAAAATTTACTGAGTTTTATAAAATTTTAATTAATGAATATCCTTTATATAGTTCAAAAGTTAAAAATATTCAAATGTTAGTAGGAAAAAGTGCTGCTTTTTCTCGTGTTGTCTTAGGAGAAAAAGATACAATAGTTCCCAATTTTTTTGCTTTTTATAGTTATGATGGTTATTTTTTTGGTAGAAAAGTAATTCATTGAACATATTTTAATGATTCGCTAAGAACGATGAAACAAGTTCTTAATAAAATTTCTCCTCAAACTATTGGAACAATTTCGTTAGATTTAAGTAATAAAACAAGGGAACAATTGAATAAAAAATTTATTGAAATATTATGTGAAAAAATAAGGGGAATTATTGGTAATAACTATCCATTTGAAATTATGGAAAAAACAAGTTTATTATGGCAAGGCCGATGAGAGTGCAATAAAAAAGATTTATTAGTTCATTTAAATCCCAATCACCAAATTGCTACAATACAGTTTGATAATGGTTATAATTATAATTTATTTGTTAATACCCAAATGCAAGGAATAATTAAGCAAGATAAATTTTGTTTTTAATTTTTTTATATAGAATAAAATTATTATTTATTTCATAATATATAGGAGAGATTATCGGAATTGTAAAATGATTGATGTTTACAGTTACCATAATCTTTCTTTTTATTTATAAGTATCAATTTTTTGAATTAACCTATGTTATACTAATTTTAAATAAAATGTATAAATAGGGAAAGGAATAAAAAATGGATAAAAAATATTATTTAGGTTTAGATTTAGGAATATCATCTGTAGGGTGAGCTGTTATGTGTGAAGAAGGGGATGAGTATTATATTGATGATTTTGGTGTAAGACTTTTTGAAGTGGCTGAAGATCATAAAAAAGGAACAACTCATGCTGAAGAAAGAAGAACATTTCGTGGGGCCAGAAGATTAAATCGACGAAGAAAACAAAGAATTAAAGAAATCAAAGATTTTTTAAGAGAAAATAATATTGTTACAGATGAACAATTAGCAAATTTTTATCGCGAAAAGAAAACTACTAATTTAATTAAATATAATGAAGACCAATATTTTAATTTTAATCCTTATGGATTACGAGTAAAGGGATTAACTGAAAAATTAACTGGTGAAGAGTTGGGTGTTATTTTAATTCATATTGCCAATAGTCGTGGTTATAATGATAAGTTTTCTTTTAATAAAGAAGATAAAAAGCAAGCAACTAAATTAGATAGTGCGTTAAATAAAGCTAATTTATTAATTCAATCTCATAAAACAATTGCTTCAGCAATTGTTAATGAACAAGAATTTAAATCAAAAGAAAATGCGAATTTAATTGTTGTTCGTAATCGTTTATCAGCATCTGTTAAAAAGAAAAGTACTAAGAACAATGAAAATCAAGAAAAAGATAATACTAATAATAAAGATGCTGTTGGCTATAAATTTTTGTTTGCTAGAGAAGATTATCGGAAGGAATTAAATTTAATTTTAGAAAAGCAAACAGAATTTTATCCGCAATTAAAAGACAAAGTATATAAGTTAGTTGAAGAAATAATTTTACGACAACGAGATTTTGAGTCAGGACCAGGACCTAAATCTGAAATTCAATATGAAAAATGAAAAAATTATATGAAAACACAGCCAAGAATGAAACAAAGATTTTATCCTAATTTTTTAAGTTTAAAAGCTAAGTGCAACTTTTTTAAAAATGAAGAACGAGGCTTTATGTCATCATTAATCTTTGATATTTATCATTTGGTTGTTGAATTATCTAAATATACAGTTAGATTTTCAGAAGAAGAAAACAAAAAAGTAGCACAAGCAGTTTTTAATTTTGTTATTAACAGTAAAGAAAAAATTGATAAAACTGAAATTAAAAAGAAAATTGAAGCTAGTTTAGACAATAAACATAAAATTTCTACTTCAGATAGTGCTTGAAAAAATATCAAATTATTTTTAGAATATACTAAGTTATTGAAAACTGTTTTTTCACTAAATTTATTTGAACATATTAATTTTCATGATTTAAAAGATAATTTCTTTCATCAATTAGGCGAACAATTACATAAAAATATTACTCCTAAAAGAAGAGAAGAATGTATTAATAAACTTTTAAAAGAAAATAATCTTGATATTAGTAAAGAAAATATGAATAATTTTTTAGGATATAAAAAAGTTTCTACGGGGAATGTATCATTTTCTTATATGCAAGAAGCAATTAATGCGTTTTTAGATGGGATTCCTTATGGCAAATTTCAGGATGCTTTTATTAAGAAGCAAGAATTAAATGAAAAAGATATTCAAGAAGACATAAAAAATAATCCTAAGCAACTTAAAGCATTGTTTTCACCAATTATAGAAGAAGATTTATGAAAAAGTTCAACAGTTTTTCGTGCTGTTAATCAAACAAGAAAAGTTTTAAAAGCATTACATCAGAAGTATGAACAGTTTGCAGTTATTAATGTTGAGGTTGCTAATGAATTAGCTAAATCTTTTAAAGACCGTAAAAAAATTGAAAAACAAAATGATATATCTTTTGCTGAAAATAAAAAGTTTGAGAATGAATTAGAAGCAAAAGGAATTAATGTTAATCCTACTAATGTTTTAAAGTATCGTTTATGAAAACAACAATTGGGAATGTGTTTTTATTCTGAAGAAAAAATTGACCTTAATATGTTAACAAATACTAGTTTGTTACAAATTGACCACATTATTCCGCAATCTAAAATTGCTGATGATTCTATGCAAAATAAAGTTTTAGTATTTGCTAAAGAAAATCAGCAAAAGGGTAAACAAGTACCATTGCAATGATTAAAAGACCAACCAGAAAAGTTAAAAAGATTTCAACAATTTTGTAATTTTTTACTTTCAAATCGAAAAATTTCTAAAAATAAATATAATTATTTAATGACAGAAACTTTAGATGATGAAACTTTAAATGATTTTGCATCGCGTAATTTAAATGATACAAGACATATTACAAAATATATTGTTAATTGATTAAAGAAAGAATTTAAGCGATGAGATATTGAAACAAAACAAAGTTTTAATACAAAGATTCAATCAATTAATGGAAAAGTGACATCAAGATTTAGAAGAATCTGATTAAAAGAGAGTCCTTGGGGATTAGATACCAAGGTAAGAGACATAACACCATTTCATCATGCCATTGATGCGATTATATTAACGCAATTTATTAACTTTTCTTATGTTACATTTGCTAGTGATATTGCTAATATTTCTAGTTTAAAACAAAGTTTAAATCATAATAGAATTAGTCAGCAAGATTACGAACAATCTTGTTCAGAAATTTTAATGAAGTGAAAAGTAGCTAAGGATAAATCAGTTGCATACAAAGATAAAGCTAATTGAACAACAAAAGTTAACTTATTTGTTCCTAATGCGGTATCACGACTACAAGATATTATTATGACAAAATATAGTTCTAATGTTGCATTTTCGCCACTAGTTCAAAATTTAAAAGATATAGTTGATGCCAGAATGCCGGTTTTATTAAAGACTGAGAAAGTAAATGTTGATGTGAAAATTAATGCAACCGAGACAAAAACTTATTCACAACGAGTTCCTAAGTATGTAAATGTTTTAAGCAAAGAAGAATATTTAGAGAAAGTAAGACATATGCAAGGCGATATTCATTATCCATTTATATCGTATAAAGTAGATCGGAGATTAGGAGGTAATTACTTTTCATCAGAAAATCTAGTTAAAAAAACAAAAGCTATTAAAAATAATGAATTACAAGAATCATATTTTCAAGACTCCAAAGGTGCAATATGAGAAGTTAATAAGTATTATGGAGTAGTGATGAATTATGAGAATGATAAATTAAAACCGATTTGAATTAGAAGAATAGAAACAAAAGATAATTTAAAACAGTTTGCTAATAGCAAAATAATTAGACATAACGATGTAATTGAATATTTTGATAAGAAAGAAAATAAAAAGAAAATTAAGATATTTAAAGGGAAAATGGGTGCAAGTGTATATGCACATACAATGGGAACAGTAAATATTCAAGATTTAAAGAGAAGTACGGATATTTTTGAAAAACCAAATTATTATGATGGACTTGGTAACTGAGTAGATAATAAAATTCTAAATATAAATATTTTAGGAAAAGAAATATAATGAAATATTATATTTCTTTTATTTTTATTTATTATTATGTATAATAATTTTGAGATTGATTCAGATATAAGTTATTTAGCGATTATTTCACATAAAAAAGTATTTTATTGTTTCCTTCATTTATTTTGAGGTTTCAGTCATCAGACATTTTTGTGTAGAATAGAACAACATATATTTTTATCCAAATGATGAAAAAGTTTCAGTCATCAGACATTTTTGTGTAGAATAGAACCCGAAAACGACAGAAAACTAAGGAGGTAATGTTTCAGTCATCAGACATTTTTGTGTAGAATAGAACAAGATATTGATGATTATGGTGTGTGGCGTGGTTTCAGTCATCAGACATTTTTGTGTAGAATAGAACAAAAATTTATCAATCAGAGAACAAGAAGCTGTTTCAGTCATCAGACATTTTTGTGTACAATAGACATTAGTAGATCAATATTTTTAATAATTAGATATTTTGTGTGGCATAAAATTATTATTTATATCATAATATAATTGTCATTTTGG
The DNA here is from genome assembly GCF_964031155.1 of Spiroplasma endosymbiont of Dromius quadrimaculatus. Taxonomy (NCBI): domain Bacteria; kingdom Bacillati; phylum Mycoplasmatota; class Mollicutes; order Entomoplasmatales; family Spiroplasmataceae; genus Spiroplasma; species Spiroplasma endosymbiont of Dromius quadrimaculatus. The sequence goes on along the minus strand of NZ_OZ035010.1, from coordinate 1,198,424 downwards.
TTGTGAAGTAAAGATGTTTCCATCACAGCCACTATGATGTCATTTTGATTATTTTTTATATAATTTTTATAATTAATTTTTTTGTGTATAATACAAATATTAAACTATTATGGAGGATTTACTAATTGAAAAATTTTTATTGAAGACAGTATATAGCTAGTATAATTTTACTAGTTATTGCTTTAATATGTGTTGTCATTGGATTAATATTAATTGCAACATATACTGAAATGGATGAGATATTTACTCACAAAAATATTAATGGTTTTAAAGTCATAAAAGAGTATGGTTTAAATCTTGTTTTACGAGCTTGACCCCGACATTTAACATCAGGGATTATTTTTTCAGTAATTTTAGCACCTATTTTTGGTGGCTTAACTGTTATCTCAATATTAGTATCGTATGTATTTGGGAAAGATTAATAATTTTTTATGAAGTTTTTATTTATTACTGAACAGCTAAATTTAGCTGTTCTTTTTATTTATTAAAAATATATATTTTATGAAATTTATTGTTAAAATAAATTTTAGATTAAGATTTGTACAAATATTTGTACAAAAAAAGAAGGGAGCAACCAATGTCGTGAAAAACGATTTTAATTAGTAAATCCGATAAGATTTCCTTGAAAAATGGACAACTACTAGTAACAACACAAGAAAAGCAATTATCATTTGCCATTGAAGATATTAACTGTGTTATGTTAGAAAACAATTACACATTAATTACCACGCAAATATTATCAAGACTAGTTGCGAATGATGTTTTTATAATTGTATGTGATGATAAACATAATCCTTCAGGAATTGTTTTATCATTGAATCAACATTGAAGACCACTAGAAATTTTTGAACGCCAAATGCAAATGACACAGGATTTTAAAGACCATTTACGAATGTTAATTATTAAGCAAAAGATTAGTAATTATATTGTTGTTTTAGAACAATGTAATGGCAGTGAAAAGTCATTGAATACTCTAAAGGCATTTTTTAATACTGTGCAAATGGGCGATGCTACTAATCGCGAAGGATTGGCATCAAAAGTATTTTTTCGTGAAATTTATGGTAGTGCCTTTATTCGCCACGAAGATGATGGAATTAATAATGCTTTAAATTACGGTTATAAAATTATTGCTTCAGCAATTACAAGAAGTTTAAATAAATATGGTTTAAATAGTTATTTAGGTATTTTTCATCGCGGTAAAACCAATCCTTTTAATTTATCATATGATTTCATTGAACCTTTTAGACCATTAATAGATTGGTGAGTGTATATGAACAACGAAATGCTTGTAGAAAAACTATCGTATAATCAACGCCTTGAATTAATAAATGTTTTAAATTATGAAATTTCTTTAGATAATAAATTAATGACAATTACAACGGCAATTAATTTTATGATTAAAAGCTTTGTTACTTGTTTAAAATTAGAAATGCCAACAAAATTGTTACTGCCGACATTACTTCAACAATATTGAGAAAATGAATAGTTTAAGATATCGCCATATGAGATTAATTGTAATGTTTGATTTACCAACAGTTTCTAAGCAAGACCAAAAAGTATATAATGAGTTTCGTAATTTTCTTTTAAAAAATGGTTATTATATGATTCAATTTTCAATTTATGTTCGGTTATGTGTTCATCACGATGATTTAAGAAAACATATCAAAAGACTAAGTTTACATATTCCAGAAAAAGGAAATATTAGGTGTTTAACAGTAACAGAAAAGCAATATGAAGAAATGCAAATATTTGTTGGTACTAAATCTTATCAAGAAGAATATATTAATTTAAAACCAATAGTAGAATTGTAAGGGAATAAAGATGAAAAAAATTTTATTTAGCAATCATATTTTTGATATGCAAACTTTAAATGTTCAAGATAATGTTTGTTTTATTTTGGGTGATAATAGTTCAGGTAAAACGCAAATCTTGAACACACTTCATTCAGGTTTTAAAGGTAAAACTAAAACCGTTAAAGTAGATGAACAATATATTAATGCTGGTGATTATCAAGTGGTTTTTTTAAAAGAATTTTTTGATATTCAAACAGAAATAAAAATTAGTCGGACATCAGAATTTCGAAATGAAATTATTAAGATTTTAAATAAATTCACTATTAATGATGATAAATATGAAATATTACTAAAAAAACTTAGTAAAATTAGTAATGAAATTGAAACAATAATAAATGATAATTTCATTAGTAATTTATCATCAATAGCTAATGAAAATATTAAGTTAAGAACTAAATTAGAATTAAATTCATTGGAAAATGTTATTGATAAATTGTTAAAAATTGATATTTATGATGAAAAACGAGCAGATAATTCAATAATTGATGATAGTAACTATAGTAGATTTATTTTAAGAATGTTAATTTTAAATATTTTGTCTTCATACTTAGAGCAAGATAATTATCGGCCAATAGTATTTCTAATTGATTTACCCGAATTATATGGTACTCCTAAGTTACTAGTAAAAGTAAATAGTTTTTTAAAGAAAATGACAATGGAAAATAATGTTTTCTTATTTATTGCTACTAATAGTCCTTGATATTTAGAAAATTTTTGTCCACCAATAGAGTCGATTAATTTAATAAAAAAACAAAATATTTACAAATTCAATAATAGTGAAAAAACAATTATGGAAGCGGTTATAATGAATTCATTTTATGAAAGCAGTAGTAATGATTTTGTATGATATAAAAGTAATATTGGTCGTGTTTTTGAAGCAGAAGATTTAATTAAAGAAAAACAATACTTCTATAATTATGGTTTTAGTTATTTTACTAATGCTATATTTACTGATGAAGTCATATTAATTTATAAGAAGCAAAATTGCCTTAAAAATGAAAATAACTATATTTTTTATGTTGCAACCGAACTAAAAATTCAATTAATGCTTTTTTATTTATTACAAAAATTCAATATTAAATGTGTTTTAGATGAAAGCATTAAGGAAATTAATAAAATTAGATATTTATTAGATTTAAATTAGGATAAGAAAAAAACTCTATTAATATTAATAAAGTTTTTTCTTGCCACATACTATATATTTTTAAGAAAACATTATATAATATGCTTGTATAAAATGAACTTTAGTAGCAATTAACTTTTAAAAAGGATTTGTGAAGTTTAGATGAAAAACATATTTAAAGCGATGTTTCTATCAATAATAACTGTTACTAGTAGTTTATCGCTGGCAAGTTCATATAAAAAAGCAAAACCAAGAACGCATATTAGTGTTAAGCCGTTAACAAAAGCGATAATTCTTTTAACACTAGGCATTGATGGTAGTTCTTTAAATACGAGAGATGTCATTGCTGATGGTTTAAAATTGTTACAAAAGCAAATTAAAGAATTAGATGCTAATATTAAGTTGGAATTAAAAAAACCGCAAATAGCAAATCAACGATTAAGAGAAAAAACTAATAAGGTTGCTCTTAAAATAAGTTTGGATAAAGTGTCGTTAGATGTTACTGCTGTAATTAAAAATGTTAAGAAAGGTAGTATTTTAACAGTAGATGAACGCATTACTGGCGTTATTACGGGAATTGGAACAACGATGGATGGTTCTGAGTTTCATAATAAAAATTCATTACAAGATATTATTAAAAAGTTAAATAATTTAGCAACGGCAATTGATAATGAAGCAGTTATTACTTTAACCCCTAAAACGCAAAAATTGCAAGGTTTACTAGTAGTTAGTAATAATGTTATTAATATTAGAGTTGCTATTTCTAATAAGTTTCAGGATGTTATAATTACGGTTAATAATGTGCAAAATAAAGTTGCTTTGGAACAAAAAGAAGTAATGGAAAAAGCATTAAAAATTTTACAAGAAGATATTGATGGTTCAAGTTTAACAACCAATAGTAATTTTGAAGCTGCTTTAACTTTAATTAAAAGAAAACTAGGAAATTTAACCCAAGAACTTAATATTGATTTACAATCACAAGTTGTTAAAAAACAAAATTTAACTGATGCTACTAACTTGGTTGCGATTAGATTAAAAATTGGTAGTTTTACTGAAAATATTACAACTAATTTAGTTAATGTTAATTTATTCCAACAAGATGAAGCAAGTTTGATTCAACAAATTAGAGAAGCATTAGTAAAAATTACGGGTTATAAATTTACAAATGAAAATACTGTTAATGATGCTTTTAATCATATTAAAGAAATTATTCAGGATATTAAAAAAGATGCGGTTATTACATTAAATACCTTAGGTGATACGACTTTAAAGCAAGATAATCTTATTAATATTACTTATTCATTAAACAATAATAAAGCTGGTAAAAAATATACTTACGATGTGGAATTAAAAAATGTTGGTACTAAAATTGAAAAAGTTTTTGACCAAATTGAAAAAAAATTAGAAAATATTGATGGTAGTCAGTTACTTGATAGTAATAATAATTATGAAGATGCCATTAATTTACTTATTAAAGAACAAATTAAAAGTATTTCATCAGAAACAACAGTAGAATTAGTTAGTAATAATGATATGTTACAGTCAGGAAATAATAGTTTTAAAATAAAATTACTTCTTGGTGAAGTAACAAGAGAAATTAATATTAACATTAGTAATGTTGCTATTTCTAATCAACAATGACTTAATATTATTGAACAAAGAATTATTACTGAGAGTTTAAAAGAACAATTATTTACTACTGATATGACAACAGTAGATGTATTAGATGTTATTAAAAATGATATTCGAATTATTAATGAGCATGCAAAAATATCATTACCAGAGAAAGAATCAACTGTAAGAAAATTACAAGAAAATGAAGATCTTGTTAAAATTAAAATTGAGTTAGGTAATGACTCAAAAATAATTGCCGTTAAAGTTAAAAAGATTATTATATCTAATATTGATATATTAGAAGCAAAAATTATCGCGTTACGCCATCAGGGATTTTTAGAAATTGACAATTGAGATACTGATAAAACTTATCAAGATGTTATTAATTTTATTACTAGTAAAATTGATAATAAAGATATTAAGGTTAAATTAGTAAGTAAATTAAAAAATGCTAATGATAAATTGGAAACAGGTGATACTACTATTGCTTTACAATTAGAATTAAATGAAGATATTGTAAGTACTAATGTTCTTGTAAAAGATATTAAAGTATCAAATAATGATATTTTAACAGCAACTATTTCGAAACTTGATTTAAGTATTATTAATTGAAATACAAATAAAACTTATCAAGATGTTATTAACTTTATTAATGATCAACTAAAAGTTATTAATCAAGATATTAAAGTAGAATTAGTAGGGAAAAATACTAATTCTAAAATAGATATTGCTGACAATAATGTTGAATTGAAGTTAGTTTTAAATGGTGGTGAAAAAACGATTAATGTTAAATTTACTAATACTACCCTTTCGGATTATGATTTAATTCAAAAAATTAATAATGAAGTTAATAAAATTTTTGATAATAAAACAACAGCAACAACACATCAAGATGTAATTAATGAGTTAAAGGAACGAATTAAATTATTAATATCTAGTAATGATGCTTTAAAAGTTTCATTATAGTTAGAGGGTAGCAACTTGTCTGATAAACTAACAATTGGTAGTAATCAATTGAATGTTATTATTCAAGTAAATAAAGAAACTATTAATCTACCACTTGAAATAAATAATGTTGTCAAATCTAATGAACAAGTTCTTAATGAAATTAAAGAACTATTAAAAGATGAGTTAGATTTACAATTAAATAGTAAACAAACAGGACAAGAAGCTTTAAATAAATTAATTGCTAAGATTAAAGATAGTATTAGTAATAATGTTGAAATTACATTTCGTAATAAAAATGATGCTAATAATAAAATTGCTGTTAAAAATGATGAATTTGATATTGATGTTAAAATTAATCAACAAATTCCAGAAATGTTGAGATTTAAATTAAAAAATATTACTGAATCTAATGAAGACTTGTTAAATCGGATTATTACTAATTTAAATGTTGTTGTTGATAATAAAACAACAATAACAACCCAACAAGAAATTGTTGCCGAAATACAATTAAGAATTCAGAAATTGCTGGGAAAAGAAAATTATGATCGTTTAGAAATAAAATTAGAAAATGAACAAGAAATTAATAATAAATTAATTCCTAATGATAATAATATTAAAATTATTATTAAAGTTGCTGATGAACAACAAATTATTAATATTAATGTTAAAAAAGTTATTGCGTCGAATAATGATATTTTAACTAAGGCTATTGCTGATTTAGATAAAGATATTACTAATTGAGATACTAACAAAACTTATCAACAAGTCCTTAATTTTATTAAACAAAAGATTAATAATGAAAATATTAATGTAACCTTTAATAATAATCAACAAGCTGTTTTAACTAAATTGCCGAAAGGAACATATTCTTTAGAACTTAAATTACAGTTAGGAACAGAACTTCAAGTTATTAAGGTTAATATTATTAATTTAAAACAATCATCTGATGATATTTTACAAACTTTAACTGATAAATTAGTGACAACAATTGAAAATAAAACTACTTCAGATTCATATCAAAAAATTATTGATGAAATTTCTCAACAATTAGCAACCATATTTGACGATGATGAAATTACTCAATTTAAGGTTTCATTTCCTAATATTAAAAACTTACAAGATAAATTAAAAATTACTGATAATGAATTGTTATTGCTTATTAAATTTCAAGAACAAGAATATAAAGTTAAGCTTAATCTTAAAAATATTATAATTTCTGCTGATGAGTTAGAACAAGTTATTGCTAATTATTTAGAAAATAATTTAGATTTAGACTTAACAACTAGTAACAAAACAGGTGATGTTTTACAATTAATTCAAAATCATTTTAATAGTGCAAGACTTGAAATTTTAATTAAAAATCTTGCTGACCAAAATCGTAATTTGCAACTGGAAACTGATAATATTATGATTACAATTAATATTGATAATAATAAGTTGGTAACGAAAACAATAAAATTAATTAATATTAAAGAATCAATTCAAGATGTTCTTAAACGGTTGGATAAAGAACTTAATAAGGATTTTATTAATTTGACAACTGATAATACTTATGAAAATGTTTTAGAACAATTACAAGAACGAATTCAAGATTTCTTTAATGGTAATAATCCGCAGTTTGTAATTACCATTCAAGATAGTCTTAATTTAAAAGATAAATTAACTGATGGAAAAAATGCTGGTGTTTCTTTTATTATTACGGTTGGTGCCGAAAGGATTGCCATTAAAGTTAATCTGCTTAATGTTATTAAATCTAATAATGATATTTTACAAACAGTTTTTAATGAATTAGATAAAAAAATTATTAATTGAGATACTAGTAAAACATATGAAGATATTCTTAATGAAATTAATACCCGCATTAATAACCCTAACATTAAAGTAAGTTTTAAAGAAAAAATTGCTTTAAATAAAAATTTATCTTTAGATAATAATGTTTTTGAATTAGAGTTATTATTAAATAATAGTAAAAAAACAATTACGATGGAAGTACCAATTGAAACGCGTTCACATAAAGATTTATTAGATTTTATTAAGGAAAACATTAATATTAATAATAAAACAACGGATACTTTACAACAAGATATTTTAAATGAAGTGATATTAAGTTTAAGAGATTTTTTAAATGATAAAGAAAATCGTCGCGTGATGGTTAGTTTAAATGATAGTAATTTAGCTGGTAATAAATTACTTGTTGGTACTGATAAAGTTGGATTAAAAATTACTATTGATAATATTGATGCGTTGTTAGTCATTAATGTATCTAATACGATATTATCAAAAACGGATATGTTAGCACAAATTGAAAATTTGTTTCAAGAAATGATAACAGCACAATGAACAACTGATAATGTTCGTCAAGATGTTTTACAAAGGATTAAAGAAAAACTGCAACAATTATTACCTAATGACAATGCTCGGATTACTATGGAGTTAGAACAAAATTCATTAGCAAATAATAAGTTAACTGAAGATTTAGATGAATTAGGTTTTAAAGTTATTATTGATGATGCTAAAGGAGAAATCCTTTCTTTAAAATTAAATAATATTATTAAAAAAGAACAACAAGTTTTAAATGATATTATTGCGCAAATAAATAAAAATATTGCTAATAAAACAACAGATAGTTCGTATGGTGATATTTTACAAGAAATTATTGCTAGTTTAACGATTGATGCAAAAGTTAAGATTTCATTAGAAAATCCTAATGATATTGATAAAAAACTGGTTGTTAATAACAATACTATTAAAATTAAAGTTGCGCTTGGAGAATTAACAGAAGTTGTAACGATTGTTGTTAATGATGTTATTGAATCTCATAATGATATTTTAGCAAACCTAGTTAATAGTTTAAATCAAACGATTGTTAATTGAAAAACTGATAAAACCTATCAAAATCTAATTGATTATCTTATTACTAATGTTAATAATGAAAATGTTATTATAACTTTTGAAGATAAAAATATTGTTCCTTCGCAAACATTAGCAATTGGTAATCACAGTTTAGTAATGTTATTACAATTAGTCGAAAATGTTAAAAAGGTAACAATTAACATTATTGATGTTCAAAAAACTGACCAAGAAAAAATTGATGAAACTATTCAAGCAATTAAAACTACTATTATTAATAAAACAACAGATAGTTCGTATGGTGATATTTTACAAGAAATTATTGCTAGTTTAACGATTGATGCAAAAGTTAAGATTTCATTAGAAAATCCTAATGATATTGATAAAAAACTGGTTATTAATAATAATACCATTAAAATTAAAATTGCCCTTGGAGCAATAACAGAAATTATAACTATTAATGTTAATGATGTGATTGAATCCGATAATGATATTTTAACTAATTTAGTTGCTAAGTTAGAAAAAAATATTATTGGTTGAAAAACTGATAAAACTTATCAAGATGTTTTGGAATATGTTATTAACCATATCAATAATAGTAAAATTGTTGTTTCTTTTAAAGATAATCAGATTGTAACAACAAATTCGTTGCAAGCAGGCGAACATAATTTGGATATTGAATTACATTTAGGAGCAAATAAGCAAGTAATTACTATTAAAATTGTTGATGTTCAAGAAACGGATCGTGATGTGATTGCTCGTATTATTAATGGTATTAATTCTAAAATTACTGGAAAAACTACTGATAGTTCATATGAAAGTATTTTAAATGAAATTAAAGTTTTATTTAAGGATGTTGATCAAGAAAAAATATTATTACAAGATTGAACTGAAAATAAGGTTAAATTAAAACAAGGTGATAATAAAATTTCATTAATTATTAAGTCAGGAATGGAATCAAAGGAATTAGATATTAATATTGTTAATGTTATTTTGTCAGTTAATGATTTACAAAAGCAATTAATGGCACTTTTAAAAGAACCAATAAAACTTGAAAATATTACTAGTGATAGTTTAACTGAAGTTGTAATTATTGCTTTGCAAGATTATCTTAAAGAAAAATTAGGTACTAAGACTTTTTCACAAATTGATGATATTTCATTATTGTTAAAAAAAATTGCCAAAAATAAAATTTCAACGCTTCAAGGTTGGGATGAAGGTAATCTTTCTTTAGTTATTAAAATTAAAGCAGATGGCATTGATGAGCAATTAACACTTAAACTTAAAGATATTTTAATGACAAATGAATATCGTTTAAATAAAACAATTAATAAAATTAAAGCATTAGGACATATTTCGGGAAAAACTACTAAAAATACCATTGCTGAAATTTTACAAGAAATTCAAGAACAGTTTAAAGACCAATCGGAAATTAGTATTAGTTTAAAGGATCTAGCAATTACGAAATTAAATGCTGGCGATAATAATATTATATTAACTGTTATTGTTGGTAATACTGCATCGCAAGAAGTTAGTATTTTAGTAAAAGATGTTTTTGATTATGAAGGATATCAAACAAGTCTTATTAATAGATTACAATTAGCGTTGGATAATGCTAATTTAAATACGGGAATGTCATTTGGCGAATTAAAGAAAATTATTACTAATGTTCTTTTTGAAAATGAAACAATTGTCATTGAAAATGGTTTATATGGTGAAAGTTCATATAAACCATTAAATGAAAATGCTAAACTTAAAGCAGAATTTATTAAAATGTTTATTAAAAATGTTAGTATCAATCAAAATAATAATAAAATACTATTTGATGGTTTTGACTTAAAACTAAATATTAAACTTGCTGATAGTGAATTAATTAATGCCGTTATAACAAATATTAATAAAGAAATTACTGGAAAAACAACTAGTACGAATATTAATGATATTTTAAGAGAAATCCAACAACAGTTTAAGAATGATGGCAGAATTAATATTAATTTTAAAGAAGGAACAATTTCTAAGTTAGAAGTTGGTAATAATAAACTTATTTTATTTATTAAAGTTGGTGAACATACTTCTCAAGAAATAGAACTAATTGTTAAAGATGTTTCCTTATCAATTGAAGATTTGCAAAATAAAATTGCGAAGTTTTTATTACAAGACTTTGATTTTGATTTGAATAGTGACAATAAATATGCGGATGCTTTAAATAAATTGCAAGAAAAGTTAAAGTTAGAAATTGGTGCTGAAAACTTTAATCGCTTAAATGATTTTAGGATTGATGAGCAGTTAATGAAATTTGCTGATCGGGCTAATACTCATATTAAAGATGCGACATTAGTTGTTCATTTTAATATTGATAAAATCCAACAAGACTATAAAATTAACTTAATCAATATTAAAATGACAAATGAAATGTTATTAAAAGAAGTAATAAATATTTTAAATGAAAGTCAAGATTTAGAACTTACTACCGATAATACTTATGGTAATGCCATAGAAAAACTAAAAGCAAAATTAAAATTAAAGTTAGGTAATGAAGCTTTTAATCGTATTAAAGATTTTGATTTATCAGGTTTACAAAAAGCATTTACAGAAGTAAAACTAGGGGCATTAAATGCTGATGATAAGCATATTAATATTGAATTTAAAGTGGGAACAACAATAAAATCATTAAAAGTTAAGCTTATAAATATTCAAAAAACTGATCAATTTTTGTTTGAAGAAGTTAATGATTTTTTAGCAAAGGATATTGATTTAAAATTAACTACTGATGACTCTTTTACGACAGCAATTGAAAAACTTAAAGATAATTTAAAAAATAAATTAGGTGCCGAGAATTTTAAACGAATTAAAATATTGACAATTAGTTCTGATAATCAAAAATTTAAAGATGATTTATTAGGAAAATGATTAACTAATAGTAAGATTAAAATTAATTTTGCAATTGGTGAATTTAGCAACGAAGTTAAATTAAAATTTGTTAATATTTCTAAATCGCAACAATATTTACAAGATGAAGCAATTGCTAAGAAAGTTATTAATTTTTTAGAACAAGATTACGATTGACAATTTTCATGAACAGATAGTGGTGAAAAAGTTTTTAATGCTTTAAAACAAAATTTAGAAAAATATTTGGGAAAAGCGGATTTTGCTCGGATTGATAAATTAGCGTTTGAGAATGAAGATAGTTATAATATTTTTTTAGGAACAAATATGCGGTTTGGTAAGAGTTCATTGGCTTTAAAAATTAAAGTTGGTAATTTACCAGAAGAAACAAATTTAAAAATTAAGTTACAAGATATTAAGTCAATTGAATATGAAGAAATTGCTGATGCCATTGGGAATTTAAAACTTCAAGATGTTAAAGATAATGTTATTAATGCTCAGGATAAGCAAAAAATAATTAAATTTTTTAAAGAAAAATTAAATTGAGATGTGAAAATTAAATCTTCAATTATTGCTATTAATGTAATTTCATATGGTGGAAAATGATTTAAATTAACAATTCTTCCAGTTGTTGGTTTGAAAGTAATTCCGTTTTATGCATAAGACCAAAATATTTAGGAAATGAGTTTTCTAATGGAAAAATCAAGAAAATTTCTAAATTTAGTTACTTGTGAAGTTATTTATGAAACTCAATCATTATCAAAAGTATGTACTATAGCACAGACATATGTTAGTTTCAAGAGTTTTTTAAAAGTTTGTTTAAAAAAAATTGAATGGCGTATCTTTTATTGTTCAATGATTCCTTTGAAAGTTATAAAAGTAATAATATTCATTTAAATATATTTGCAATTCATTAGTATTAAATCTTTTGATATCATCTAACAATAATTCTTATGAAATCTTTCTATCTTACCATTACTTTGGGGTGACCTTATTGGTGTTGTTTCATGTATAATCTTATTATCTTTTGAAATAATAGTTGTTTGATTACCAACAACTATTATTTTTTAAATCAATAACTTACTGTTAAGATTAATATGGAAAAAAACTAATTTAGTGGTGAGGAGATTATTTAATATTAAATAATTATAACTGAATAAATTGGTTTATTTTTTAATAGCGAGTGCATAAAGTAAGGTAGAATGTGGACATTAAAGTGTATAAATTAGAAAAATAAGATAAAATAAGTATATATTTTAAAATAAGAGGTATATATGCATAAAAATTATCCTAGTAATGTCAGCAAAGAGCAATTTGAAAACATAAGATCAATTTTAGAAAACAGCAAAAAGAAAACAAAACCAAGAATTTTAGATTTATATGAAGTGTTTTGTGGAGTGTTATATGTATTAAAAAGTGGTTGTTAATGAAGGATAAGAATGTTGCCAAAAGATTTTCCAAAGTGACAGACCCTATACTACTATTTTCAAATTTGAAGTAAAAATAATGGCAAAAATCCTAGTTTGTTGCAATTAGTTTTAAAAAGAAATAGTTAAAATGGTTTGTATCAACAATCATTGCCAAGAAAAAACTAGTTTTTTTATATATATTGATTCGCAAAGTGTTAAAAACACAGATACTGCTGAAAATAAAGGTTATGATGCTGGTAAAAAGATTTCAGGAATAAAACGCGTCATATTGTTGTTGATTTTCAAGATTTATTGTATGCAATTAATATAACAACCGCAGAAAGCACGGATCGTAATAGGACTATATATAAAATATAATGAATTAAATTCTTTTGTAGTACTACCTAAAAGATGAGTTGTAGAACGAAGTTTTGCTTGATTAGAAAACTTGATATTATTTAAACTAATCCTACTTATTGAAGACAAAAACAAGCATACCAAGAACTTATTGCAGAAATCATGTAAAATTAATGTAAATTTTTTGGAGGAAATTATGAATGATAATAAAAGAAAAAAATTATTGTATTTACTAGTAGAGTAGCTTTAATGTCAGCAGTTCCAATTTGTTTAGGCATAATTTTTTTATTAAATCTACCAATTAAAAAAGAAAGTCAAAAATTAAAAGAAAAAAATTTACCAAAAATTATTACAGAAAATAAAAAAAATTTAGAAACTATTAAAACTAGTGGTCTTGAAAAACCGACTGAAGAACAAATTAAAAATTTACTTGGAAACAAGTTTGATATTGATATAAACAAAATTCAAATTAAAGAGATTACATCAACAACTGCTAAAGTAATCTCAAAAGATAATAAAGTTTATACTGGTGAAGTTACAATTAACTATATAATTGATAAATCTATTAATTTAGATTATCTTGTTCCTAATATAAAAAATAGAAAAAAAGTAGAGACTTTTCGTAATAATTTTTTTTCAAAATTACAAGATATAGTTAAAAATGATAAATTTTTAACTAAAAATGGTTGATTTAAAAAATATGAAAATTTATCCGATATGAATAAATTTATTCATGAATTAGATGAAAAACTTATATATAAAGCAAATCAAGAATCTATTAATGAATTTAATAAAATAAAAAATAACACTGATAATTTTTCTGATTTTGCTAATTTAAATAAACAACTTAAAAAGGAAGCTTTTATAATAGAGAGTAGGTCTACTTTAGTTGGAATAAATTGAGAATTATTATTAAATTTATTATTAAATAATAATGAAAAAATGAAAGATAAAATTAAAGAAAATTTAGTTTATTTTTATAATATAATGGCTAAAGTCTATGGAAAAAATAATCTTATGCAAATGGTAGAAAAAATTGATTTACAACAGTCTTGAACAAAAAGTCTAGCATATGCAGAACATCCTTATAATAATCGATACAACTTAAAAACTATTGTTCTTAACTGTTCTCTTGCAAACCGTAGTTATGAAGTGATACTTTGAACTATAGTTCATGAATATGGTCATATGTTAGATTTTTTTTGTAATAATGTTTGAATAAAGACATTAGGGGAAAATTATATGATAAATGCATTAGCAGAAAACACTAGAATTACTGATGATAATTATAAAAAATTATTAGCATTTGGAATTATTAGAAGTAATTATGGAGCAATATCATATAAAGAACTTTTTGCTGAAGCTTTTGCAAATTGAATTGTTACTCCAGAAGAAAATCGTGATGTTGCTTGAGAAAAATTAGATAAGTTTTTTAGAATTGATTTACCAAAAATGATTGTAAAAAAGTAATAGACATTTCGGACAAATTATTTATTCATATTGTCCCTGCAAAATTTTATTTTTGTTTAAATTTTGTTACTGTATTATCAAACGATTGTTGATAACATTTTCCACTACAATATATAAATTTATTATGATATTAAAGAATTAAATGTATATTCTTTTTCACATGATGATAGGTAACATTTGAATAAGGACGCATAAAGTTTTCTTAGGTGGGAAAAGATTTGAATAAGTATTAAGACAGTTAGCAGTGATTGTCTTTTTATTTTATAAGGTGTTAAAAATTTGTTCTTTGAAAATTAAATACAAGCGGAGGAATATGACCCTTTGCTAATGTTTCTGCAACTGTTGGAGGTGGAGGCTCTTATGGTTCTTCCAAAACAGATACATCTTCAGAAACAAAAACCTTGAGTAATACATTTGATTTTTCATATAGTAAAACAAATGAATATAAAGAAGATTTAAAAGTGGAATTACCGTCACAAGAAATTGAAGTTAACCCAAATCAAAAGATTAAGGTTACTGCTTCATTAGATGAAGTTTTGGCACAAGTAACATTAAAATTAACACAAAATATTTATGGCGAAATTACTTCACAAATAACAAATACAAGTAATGAAGAAAAATCATTTAAAATTTCAATTAAAGAAATTATGCAAAAATTAAAACAACATAATCTTTTACCACAAGAAATTACTATAAATAATGATGATAGTATAACTTTTAATGGAAATGCAAATAGATCATTAAAACAAGGATTTGATGGTAATATTGAGTTTCATGAAGTAAAATAAAAATGAGAAATTATTAAGTCTTTTAGAAGTAGAAGTAATCACTTTAATTGAGACAAGTATAATCAGTTTAATTTCTCGTGAAAAATAAGTAAAATATTCAAACCAGCAATTAACTAAAATTGCTGGTTTTTATTTTTTCAAAATAGGAGAGCCTGTCCAAAATTCTGTGTCTCGATAATTCATTCTGAATTATACTTAAAAAAAGGAGAACAGAAAATGACAAAATAAAAAAATGAAAAAGTTGTTTAGTTGTTCAAAAGTGTTGTTATCGTAAAAAGCCATCTTTTTATGGGTGGTTTAGAGTTTTTAAAATATTGAACGATGCCAATTCAAAATTGGGGTAGTGCAATTTCACATTTAATGATAAAACTTGAGGACAGGACAGAGTAGAGTGAATTTAAGTTAATTACTTAGAGACACAGTTAATTGTACGGTCCCTTTTTAAATTTAGTTATTTAAGGAGTTTCAATTTCAAAATTATTTGTTTCATTTAATCTGTAATTTGTTTTATCGAAAAAATCTTTGAAATTATATAAATCTGTGCCGTGTGCTTTAATTGTTATTTTTTTATTGATTACTCATGTTTTATAAGTGCTATTTTCTTTTATTTTCTGTCCATGTGTTGTTATTAAGTTTCTAATTTTTTCTTGTTTATCCTGATTATTTTGCAATTCTTTTGTAAATTGGAAAGTAAAATCATTTAAGTTTTTTAATTCTGGTAATTTTTCATTTAGATTGCTATTATCTTTTTTATATATGTTAACCTCTGCAACATTATTTGTTGAATTCAAAATCCAAAAATTCACTTTTTCTAGGTCTATAATTTTAAAATCATAAGTTTTATTTTTGTTATTTTTTTGTTCTACTGATTCATTTGATTTTTTAGAACACCCTATTATTGGTAGTGTTATTAATCCTAAAATAGCGGTTATATTTAAAAATTTCATAAAATTAACTCCTTTATTTTGTTTTTTCAATATATATATATATATATATATATATTATACGAAAATCCTTAAAATCATTAGAAAAATGGCAAAGCCGATTAAAAAATGAAAGGTGTAATAAAAAGCTGGTACTGTTTTAAAGATTGAAAAAATAGCGGTTGAAAAGTTAACTGTTGCTTTTGCAATAATTGCTAATGGTCGTAAAATCGTGATGATTTGTGAAGCGGTGAGTATTCAGTTTATCATTTTGATACCAGCATTTTGAATGGCACAACCAATATCATTAAATGTTGGTATTCATCGTCCGGAATATTTGCAATTTGCTGGTGGAATTAAATCGTCTCATTCTGAGTTGGTTGAACCATCGGGGATAAAGGCTGTTGAATTTAATACATTAAAGTCATAAATTTTAAAATTGTAGTCAGGGGCATTATTTTTGTTATAAAGTGGAAAAGTTAAGGTAAAAATATTAATACCGTAACGAATATCAATATCGGTATTGAGATAATTAATACTGTTAACAGTCTTGTTGGTTGGTAAGGCGATGAGTTTATTATCATAAGATTTAAGAACATTAAAATCAATTTGATAAATGCTATTGTTGCTTTTTCCCACATTATAATTTTCTTGGTGCGTTTTTTTATCAAAAGTAAAAAAATAACTTCTTAGTAGTAATTCCGAATTACCAGTAACATTGATTAAATATTTTTTGGGATAAAAGGTAATTAACGAACGATAAAAGAAACCAATTTGAATAAAGTAATCTTTGTTGTAATTATCTACTCCCTTAAAATCAATTTCGGTATGAGTTTTTTCGTCCATATCAAAAGTAGCATAAAATAAACTGGCAAAGAAATTACCAAGAATTTCGTAGATTTCGTTAAAAACATTTTTGTAATCGTTATTGTTAATACTAAAAATATTGTTTTTAAAATAAAGGTAAATGTCATTCCTTAATTCGGGGTCGTAGCGTAAAAAACTAAATTTAACATTAAGGTAATTTAAAGTACCAAAAAGATACTTGATTAAGTAATAATCATTAGTCTTTTCGGTGCCGTATTTTCAGATTTCCTTTTCACCGTGTAATAATTGTAAATAGTTGTTACCTGCGATTAAGGTTTTATTGAAAGCTTTAATTTTTAAAATATTCTTATTAATTTCATCTTCACTACTAGAAGTTTTATGATAAAAATAGCTTTCATCTTTAAAGCCGTGGTTTTTAATGGTAAATTCTTTATAGTAACCTTTTTCTAAAGTGTCAATGAAATTGAATACTGGCGTTCAATAGAGATAAGAGTAATTAAATTTATCAAAATCACCACGATGAATCATTAAGTAATCAAGATTTTCGATGACATCATTATAGTTATGGTTGCCATCAAATTTAATAGTTGTTGTTGGCAAGTCAATATCAGTACTATCTTTTTCAATTTCAATTTCAAAATTATTTGTTTTATTTAATCTGTAATTTGTTTTATCGAAAAAATCTTTGAAATTATATAAATCTGTGCCTTGTGCTTTAATTGTTATTTTTTTATTAATTACTCATGTTTTATAAGTACTATTTTCTTTTATTTTTTGTCCATATGTTGTTATTAAGTTTTTGATTTTTTCTTGTTTATCCTGATTATTTTGCAATTCTTTTGTAAATTGGAAAGTAAAATCATTTAAGTTTTTTAATTCTGGTAATTTTTTATTTAGATTGCTGTTATCTTTTTTATATATGTTAATCTCTGCAACACTATTTGTTGAATTCAAAATCCAAAAATTCACTTTTTCTAAATTTTTAATTTCAAAATTATAAATTTTATCATTTTGTCTTTTATTTCTAATTAATTGTGATGTTGGTTTGTCATTATTAATGTTTTGGGGAATGGTAAAAATGTTATTGAAACCAATAATTAACAGGGTAAATATTTTCATAAACATTTTTATCACTCCTTTTTAAAATATTTTATTTTTCATTGTTCTTTTTTCTTTAATTTTTTTAATAAGTCACTTAATACCACAATTTATAATTACAGCTATTGTAATGCATATATCTAAATATCCTAGTATCATAAATGAAATTAATGATTTAAAATTATTATATGAAAAATTTGAAGCATTAATTTCCAATTTTAAAAATGGAATGAAAAAGATAGTAATCATAAAAATGTAAGGTAAAATTCTCCATCAATATTTTTTTAAAGAATTAATGAGCTTGTGTGATTTCATTTTTTAAGGCTCTTTTTGCTTTAATTTTTTGAATAGTAAAGCGGATTAATTTTTCAAATTTAAGTGCAAAATATATTGCTCCGCCTCATCAAAAAACAAATATTCCTGCCAGCATAATACCACTATTAAATTTGCCAAAAAAATCAACCATTTCTTTATTCATAAAATCATTAAATTCGTTACTTGTTCCGGTTATTCATTTAGTATCGATTGCTGTTAATGCACAAATCAATAAGCTTATAAAGATGAAAATGATACTTAATACTATTTTTAATCATTGCTTTTTAAAAGAATTTTTAATTCTTAATTTTAATGGCATTTTTTCTTTTCGATTATCTTTTTTAAATATTTTGCCTAAAAGTTTTTTCATTTTAATTTTCCTTTCATATTTTTTATCGTCCTTTAATCACAATAAATAAAGCAATAAGTACACAAGTAACGCCAAGAATGGTGAAGATTGGATGTTGCGAAAATGTTCGTGCCATTGGTTTAAATAGTTCTAAAATTGTTAAATTGCTAGTAATAAACTTTTTAAAATTGGCAAGGCCTTCGCTAATATAGTTTGTTAAAGTTTCAAAATGACTACCAGCCAATAGTCCAAGAACAGTTATTAAGATAAAAATAATAATTAGTTTAAACATTTTTAGTTACCTTGTTTTGTTTTTATCGGTTTTACTTGTTTTTTAACTTTTCCTCACGCACTTAACCGCCCTTTATTTTTAACCGCATATTGGCGTTGTTTTTCTAAATTAACTTGTTGACTACCAAATCCAAGAATAATTGCCATAAGAAATTCTACAGCTAGTGTTAAAAATAGAGGAAATATTAGTTGAATATTCGTTCCTGGTACTTCGAGACTTCAAATTAAGTCAAAAACCTTATAAAGCATTTGAGCCAGAAAGTCGGCCATTTTTGCGAGATTTTCCATTTTTTATTATTCCTTTTCTTTCATTTTTCTTAAAAATTTGCTAAATTTATCCATTTTTAAGTATTCTAAGTCTTCTAAATCAATTGCGGTGTCAGTATAGTATTTATCTTCATAGTCAGGATTTACTTTTGAATTTAAGAAATCTCTTAAAAACGCTAGGTAAAAAGAATTGTAAGTGTTAAGTATTGGTAGCGGAATTTTTAGTTTAAAAAAATAAATATCAAGTTCAGGAATATCACGATATTTAATGCGACGACCCTTTTTACTATTTTTAGCATCAATTAAGGTGTTTCGTCAGCGTTCATATTCTTCAATGCTCGTAAAGGTACCATAGATGACTTTTAAGTAGGGGCGAAAAATATTAACGGGTTTTTTGCGAATTCCCACAATCACATTATTGGCAATATCACGAACTTTAACTCAAATATGTTTATCTCTTTGACCGCTAGCAAGCACAATATGACCAAAATGGCGTGCCAGAGCGAAATATTCTTGAATACCGGTTTCTTCGTTTTTGGTATTATTTTTTTCTCAATCAGTTCCTTCTAAAAATAAATTGGTTTCATCTCACAAAAGTAAGGTTTTGTCTGGCAATACTGGATAATCAAAGTCTAACAAGCCCATATGCCCTAAACTTAATTTTTGGGTTTCTAGTAATGGAAATGTTGATGCGATATGATATTTTTTCTTTTTTAGTAATTTTGATGCGTATACTAGAAAAGCGGTTTTTCCAGTTCCTAATGAACCAATAACAATATTTAATGGTGAATTTTTTAAGAAATTAATAAC
The DNA here is from genome assembly GCF_964031155.1 of Spiroplasma endosymbiont of Dromius quadrimaculatus. Classification (NCBI taxonomy): domain Bacteria; kingdom Bacillati; phylum Mycoplasmatota; class Mollicutes; order Entomoplasmatales; family Spiroplasmataceae; genus Spiroplasma; species Spiroplasma endosymbiont of Dromius quadrimaculatus. The sequence goes on along the minus strand of NZ_OZ035010.1, from coordinate 1,178,245 downwards.
TTTGTTAATTTGTGTTAAATTACCGATTTTAAAAACAAAAATTAAAATACAACCTGCTAAAAATAAATAGCTCACAATGTTTTTAAAATAACCGTTATAAACATATCAAATTGCTCCTCAATGTCATAAAATTAAAAATGAGGTGCGATTTAATTCAATAAAATGGTTATTTTTTTCTATTATTCATTTGCAAAATTTCATCTTGCACCTCACTTTATTTTTTTGTTAACGTACCGCTCCAAGTAATTTTTCAAACATTTTAAAGCAAATAAAGAATATTGCCAAAATAAATGGAAAAATGAATATTCAGTAGTCAGCAAAGAAGTTACCGACTTGTGGCATATTAACAGCAATAATTTCTCACATTTTAGTAAACGCTGTTATAATGGCATTTCACAATTTAGTCATCGCATCACTAGCTGTTATTTTTGCTGGTGCATCCACTAAGAAAGTTCCAATCATATAATCACCCCCTTTCTTTTTAAAACATTCATCATTTATATTCAAAGTTTTTCTTAAATTTGTTAAAACCACGATTAACCTTAACACGATTGTATTTTTTCCTAATTAATTTTGAATTTCTTTGTGAATGCATCACAATGTAACTTCGCGACATTACTTTTGCTTCTATCTAAATACTGATATTGTTTTTCAAAGTAGCATTAGAATAAATCACACCATAGTAGCTGTTAAGAATCAAAAAGCAATATTTGCTATTAAAAGCCAAAGTGGTGCTTCGGTTAAATCAATTTCTTTACCACCAGTAATATGAGCCGGAATGGTTGTAATTTGAATAAATAAATCTCAGAAAGTTTGTTTAATTTGTTCTCAATTAAATTCTTTTAAGTTTATTGTCATTTTTTATCTCCCAAAAATAATTTTTATTGGTAAATACATAATAGAAATTAACGCGAAAAGAAAAGTGATGATAATAATTAATCCGGCAATAAACGCAACTTGTGCAGGCATTTTTTCAATCGGAACAAACAGTTCTAAAAATTTCATAATAATTTCTCAAAACATTATTTTTTATCCGCGTTATTTTCTTTTGAATTAGGGGTTTTAACTCATTCTTCAAAGCGAGCAATAAATACTTTTTCATCTTTTGTGAAATTACCAGCATTATTTTTAATGGCATTTTTATATTTAATTCTAATTTTTATTTTGGCATAAATTTTATAAGCAAAATATGCCAATAACATTATGCAAATAATAATAAATATTAGTCCAATTGCAATATTCATTTTTAAACTCCTTTAAAATAGTTATAATTGGTATCTTTTTTGTTATTTTCTTTTTCAGCAATGAAGAAACTTAATAATTCTTGACCTTTAATTAACTTGGTTTCTTGCTCTTGTTGATTAATTGAAATTACTTGGTATTCATTATTCTTGATTATTCCGATGCAAATGGAATTAGCATATTTTCCTTTATAAACAAATCGCTTTGGAAACCAAATGCCGATTTGTTTATTAAATCACGGAATTTTCGGGGCTTTAATAAGAATTGCGTTTTGTGTTTCTTTTAAAAGATATTTTTTAGTATTCAAGAAAATGTTTTCAATGTTTTTCATAATAAATTACCTTTCTTATGAATAAACTAAGTTATATTAACTAAGTTTAGTTAACTTAGTTTTTTAAACACTTATATATCGCAGATTTAAGTGTTTAACAAGTTTTGTTAGTAAACTTCGTTTACTAATTAACTTAGTTTGATTTTATGGGTGCAAAAAAATATAAGGCATAATTAAAAATAATAAGTGTTAATTTAACCTTATATTTCTTGCAATAAATAAATGAGCTCATATTTATTTATTGATTTTGTGTAAAACTAACATAAGTGTGTGCTTTACACATGTTAGATAAGCTTGCTTATTGACATCAAAAATTAACTACTAGTACAATAAATGGTGATGAACAGTTAAAAACATATTTAAAACATCAAGTAAGGGTCAAAGCATTAAATTTAGAAATTGTTAAAGCGATTAATGATATTAATAATAAAGATTATTCAATTAATAATTTAAGAGAGAAATTACATCAATATGATTTAATTATGCGGGAATTACAAGAAAGTGATGTTCAATCTTGAACTGAAAAGTTTGTATTTTCAATATCATTATATGAGCAGTATATGGAATTTAATAAATTAGTTTATGCCGATTTAAAAAGTAATATTCATAGTTATCTTGGAATATTTGTTGATGAAATGAATAAACAATTACAAAAATTAATCATTAATATGGAAAGTAATAATGAACAAGACTTTAAGATGATAGTTTCTTTTAAACAAAGATTACAACAATTTCAAGAAGATATTTTATATTTAAAACGGGATGATTTTATTAGTGAATTTCCGATTAAATTTATGGAAATTAATAATAATTTGCATCAAGCAATGCTTTTGTTAGCAACCCAAGAAAAGCAAATGATAGCTTCTTTTATTAGTCATTTTAAAGAGTGAAAAGCAACGATTATTAAGCAAAAGGAAAAAATAACCGAAAGTGGTGTTTGAGAAAAGCTTGAAAAGTTAAATCAAATGTTTAATGCTTCATATACTAATCTTAAACAAGTAGAAAAAGCATCACAGGATTTTAATTTTAGTGTTGTTCATAAATTGGTGAAAGAAATTCAAGATGTTATTAATACTATTGAATACAAAGGAATTAATGCTATTGTGATTGAGAATAAAAAAAATCCTAATATTATAACTCATTATATGTCGGATGATCAATATGCTGCTAAACGAGCGAAACAATATGAAACAACATTTTATATTGATATTTTTATTGGTCTTCCTGTTGGTGTGGGAACAGCTACGAAAATTGGTACTAAAGTAGCTAAAGTGCTTGTTAGTAGAGGAAAAATTGTGTGCTGAGTAACAACTGGAATAGCATCAATAGGAACTGGTGTTGTTGCGGGGGCTGTTGCCTCAATATTAGTTAATGTTGTTTTTGGTGAACTGTTGGATTCGTTTATTAATAATGATTGAGTTTCTCAGGGAGCAGGAGTTAGTTATAAGATTAATAAACATTATGATTGATTAGGAATGTATAAAGCTATTGCCATTAAAAAAACAATAAAACCGCAAAAAATGAAATATCTTACTAAATTATAATAAAAATTTGGGAGTAAATTATGGGAAATCTATTTTATAAATCTTTGTTTGTGGGAATGTTATTTATCCAACCGGCAATGATAAGTTATCAAACATTAATAAATGGTAATGAGCATTTGGTAGAAATTATTGATGAAGTAATATCTGATGAAAAAAGAATTGAAAAAGTAATTAATGACTATAAAAAAATATTTGATAAAAAAATGAAGACATTAGAATATTTGTGCGCAGAAAACATTTATAGTGGCATAATGAATATTCTTTATGAGCAAACAATAAAGGTTAATGAATTAAAATCAACTGTTGGCATATTTGTAAATAATGCTGTTAAGGAGATGTTGCAAAAACTTGCTTATTGGCATCAATTGGTAGCATCTGATGCTGCTAATGGTGATGGAGAATTAAAAAAAATGTTGCAACATAAAAAATCTGTTGTTGATTTAAATGAAACTTTTATTGAAGATATAAATTATCTTAAAGAAGGCTATCATAATCTTAAAGATACTAAAAATGATCCTACAACAATAGTTTATTTACGAGATAAACTCCATCAGTATGATTTGATTATGCGGGAGTTACAAGAAATAGATGTTAAGTCGTTAACTAATTTTAATGTTTTTTCAATTAATTTATATAGTGAATATATGGAATTTAATAAGTTAGTTCATTCAGATTTTAAAGTTAATTTGCATTCTTATATTAGTGAGTTTTTAAATCAAGTGAATAAAAATTTAGCACAATTAAATGCTAAAATTATCGCGATAAAAAATAATCGCATTGATTCTGAAACCGATTTTAAGAAAATGATTTTACTTCATAAGGAGTTTAAAGAATATCGTGATGATATTGAATATTTAAGAAGAGATGATTTTCAATTAGAATTACCTGTTAAGTTTATGGAATTAGATGCCTATTTATTTAAAACTAATACTTTATTAGGCGATTTAGAAATGAGGTTAGAACAATCTTTTGTTAGTCATTTTACAAAGTGAAAGGAAACCTTTATTCAACAAAAAGATAAGATAACTGAACTTGGAGTTTGAGAAAAAATTGTTAAATTAAATAAAATGTTTCAAGACTCATATGAACATCTTAAAACAGTAGAAAAAGATTGTGGTAATTTTAATGTTAATTTTAAAAATGTTAATAATTTAGTACAAAGTGTTCGCGATGTTATTAAAACGATTGAGTATAAAGGTGTGAATGCGATTAATGTTGCTGATTCTAATAATTCTCATATGATAACGCATTATATGGCTGATGATATGTATGCAGCAATGCGGAGTAAACAAGTTATAAAAACTGTTGCGATTGATATTGTTGTTGGTGTGCCAATATCGGTTTATACGGGAACGAAGGTTGGGACTAAGGTTGCTAAATTGCTTATTAAAAATGGCAAAGTAGTTAGGTGATTAGCAACAGGCGTTTCATCAACTTTAGTTGGTGGTATTGCTGGTGCAGTGGTATCAATATTAGTAGATATTGTTTTTGGTGATCTTTTGGATGCATTAATAAATACCGAATGAATTTCTCACGGAGCGGGAATTAGTTATACAATTAATAAAAATTTTGAGTGATTAGGAATATATAAAGCAATCGCAATGAAAAATACTTTAAAGGCACAAGCAATGAAATATTTAGATAAGTTTTAAGTGTTAAAAATATTTAAATTAACCTTGTTATTTTAATATTAATATTTCATAATAATTTTATTAAGTTTAAAACTTATCGCAGTTTGGGAATGGGTTCTGTTTAAAAATGATTAATAACGCCATTGGCGTTATTTTTAAATTAATTTAAAAGGAGAAGCTAAATTTGCCACAAGAGTTCCAAGAGCAATTATTAACAATAAAAAAAGAGTTTGACAATTATTTCAACTATTCAATTGATGAATTAACAAGACTAAAAGTAAAATTTCTTGAATTACAACAAGGTTTAGATATTAGTGATGAAAAAGAACAATTAAATAATTATATGCGTCGCATAAATTATCGGATTAAAGCATTAACAATTAATTATCAGGCAGAAGCGCAAAAAGAAATTTTTAATCGTTTAGAACAATTAATTAATCGTGGCGATATTTTAGCAATTGAACAATTTTTGCAAAATACGCCAATAGATTTAAATATTAATGCTTCAATGCTTATTAATAAGAAAATTGAAAATTGATTTCAAAAAATTGATTTTCATAAAACATTGGCAGTATTAGAAATACTAATTAATTATGGTTTTAATGTTAATGTTTGAAATAACGATGGTGAAACGCCACTTCTATTGCCGTAAGAAAAGAATGGCTAGCATTAATCCAATTATTGTTGGATAATGGTGCTAATGTTAATGCTGGTACTGTCTATCTTGATGATGATGATAGTGATTTAGAAAGTGAAGATGATGCTAATGTTAATGCTGGTAATGTTAATATTTATGAGAGATATTTAGATAATGAGTATAATACAGCCCTGCATTATGCAGTTAAAAGCAAAAATATTGCTGTTATTGAGTTGTTGCTTGCTAGTGGTGCGGATGCTAATCTGCAAAATAGTGGCGGTACAACACCATTTTCTTATGCAATTGAGGAACAAGAAATTGCAATCATTAAATTATTACTTGCTAGTGGTGCTAATGTAAATTTACAGCGTGAGTTAGGTAATCCGCCCCTGCATTATGCAGTAAGCAAAGAAAATCTTGAAATTATGCAATTGCTCTTTGCTAGTGGTGCGGATGTTGATATTAAAAATAGTCTTGGTGAGTCGCCTATTTACTGAGCCTTAGGAAGTAAAAATATTGCTGTTATTCAGTTGTTGCTGGATCGGGGTGCGGATGTTAATATGAAAAGTAGGATGTTTGGTTCGCCGATTTTTGAAGCAATAAAAAGGGAAAATATTGCTGTAATTAAATTGTTACTTGATAATGGTGCCGATGTTAATAATATTCTTAAATATTCTGAGTTTAATGCTTTTTTTGTAGCCGTTCGCGAAAGTACTTTAGAAATTGTACAATTGTTAATTGATAATGGTGCTAATGTGAATGCAACTGATAGTCGTGGTTTTACAGCAATGATGTTAGCAGCTAGAGTATCGCATTTAGAAATGGTACGATTGTTGATTAAAAATGGTGCGGATGTTAATATTAAAAATCCTTATAATGAGAATTGCCTTTTTCCAGCTGTGGAATCAAAAAATGTTGAAATGGTGCGATTATTAATTGATAGTGGTGCGGATGTTAATATTAAAAATGATTGTGGCAAGACGCTGATCCAATTAGCAAATGAATGTAAAATTAAATATGAGGATACTTATGGTGCTCGTATCGGATGGAAATTATCAGGCGAATGTGAGGAAGACCGTATTCATCGCGAAATTGTTGCTTTATTAACAACTAATGCTTCGTTATTAGCAGAAGATGTACTGAGTAATTCACAATTTAAACGCAGAAAAATCGAGTAGGAAATAATTTTATTAAGTTAAAAACTTATCACAGTTTAGGAATGGGTTCTGTTGAAAAATGATTAATAACGCCGATGGCGTTATTTTTAAATTAATTGAAAAAGGAAAGATAAATGTTACCAGAATTATTAGAAAAAAAATTATTAAAAAATATAATAGAAGTTAAGAGTTATTGCAACTATTCTGTTGCTGAATTAAAAACTTTAAAAGGAGAACTTATTAATTTACAAGAAGAATTAGATTGTTATCGTGCAAAAGAAACTGTTGTTTTTATACAAAAGACTTTAATATCGGATTTATCAAAAGAAATTCGTTTAGAAATCGATAAGAATGGGGCGTGGATGCAAGAATTAACAAACCAAAAAGAGAAATTGACAAATTATATTGACCGGATAGATTATCGGATGAAAGCATTAACAATTAATTATCGCGAAGAACAGCAAAAGCAAATTTTTAATGATTTAGAACAATTAATTAATGGTGCCGATATTTCAGCAATTAAACAATTTTTAGAAAATACCCCAATGGATTTGAATATTAACTCGCCAATGTTTATTTTTAAAAAAGTTGGTGAAAATCGTTTTCAAAAAATTGATTTTCATAAATCATTGGAAGTATTAGAAATATTAATTAATTATGGGTTTAATAGTAATTTTTTAAATGAGTACGGTTATGCTTCACTTCATATTGCGGTAAAAAGCGGATGTGTTAAAAGAATCCAATTGTTATTGGATAATGGTGCTAATATTAATTTCCTAAATAGTATCGGTAATGCCCCACTTTATTGTGCAGTAAAAAGCAAAAACATTGAAGCAATTCAATTATTGTTAGATAATGGCGCTAATATTAATATTTTGAATAGTCGCGGAGCAACGCCGCTTTATTGTGCAGTAGAAGATAAGGTTATTGGAGCTATTGAATTGTTACTGAAATGGGGTGCTGATGTTAATATTAAAACGCGTTTTAATGAGAGTTGTCTTTTTGTAGCAGTATTGTCAAAAAATGTGGCATTAGCACAGTTGTTGCTTGATAATGGTGCGGATATTAATATTTTAAATACTCAGAATGAGACGCCACTTTTTTATGCCGTAAAAATTGAAAACATTGAACTTGTTAAATTGTTGTTGGATCAGGGTGCGGATATTAATATTCAAAATCGTGCTCGTAGAACGCCGCTTTTTTATGCAGAAAAAAATAAAAGCATTAAAGTCATTGAATTGTTGTTGGAACGGGGCGCTAAGTAGAATAGCAGTTTGGGAATGGTCTGCAATAAAAAAAGATTAATAACGCAAAGTTTAATACTTAAACGGCGTTATTTTTAAATTAATTTAAAAAGGAGAAGGTAAATGTTACCAGAATTATTAGAAGAGCAATCATTAACAGTAAGAAAAAAATTGGTAATTATGCTAATTATTCTCTTGTTGAATTAACAAATTTAAAATTAAAACTTATTGAATTACAATCTGAATTAGGTATTTATTGTCAAAAAGCAGTTTTGCTTTTTTCAGAATATTACTTAAAATCTGGTTTATTACAAAATATGAGTTCAAAAATCGAGTATACTATTAGGAATAGTATTCAAGAATTAACAAATCAAAAAGAGCAGTTATATAATTACATTGATGATATTGAATATGGAATTAAAATATTATCAATTGAGTTACCAGAATTATTAGAAGAGCAATTTTTAATAATAAGAGAAGAATTACGAAATCATGCTAATTATTCTCTTGATGAATTAACAAATTTACGAGTAGGACTTGTTGAATTACAAAACCAATTAGCGATTTGTTGTCAAAAAGAATCATTTTGTTTTAATTTATTATTCAATATTAATGGCCAAATGGATAATATTGTGATTAGTATTCAACAAATAAAAGCATCTAAAAATCAATTAGATAATGATATTAATCAGATTGCCGAGCAAAAGCTTATATTTAGTAGTGCCGAGTTAGAAAATGTCCTTAATGAAATACAATTATTGGTAGTACGAAAACAAGAAGTTGTTATTGCTTTAACTAATATTCCTGAAATCATTAACCAGATTGATTATCGGATTAAAGGATTAGCTATTAGTCCACAAGAATTAGAAGAAAAAATATTAATATTAAGAAAAGAATTAGGTAATTATGTTAATTATTCTGTTGCTGAATTAATAAATTTACGAGTAAGATTAGTTTCGTTACAAAAGGAATTAAAAGTCAATCTTGAAAATGCAGTTGCGATTTTAACAAAATATTGCTTAGAATTTAGTGTCATTGATAATATTAGTGAAAAGGTAAATAACATTAAGATTAGTATTGAACAAATGGAAAAACAAAAAGAGCAATTGGCGAATTATATTGATCGGATTGATTATCGCATTAGAGCATTAGCAACTAATTATAATGCAAAAGAACTAAAGGAAATTTTTAATTATTTAGAACAACTAATTAATAGTGGTCAGATTTTAGCAATTAGTGAGTTTTTAGAAAATAAGCCAATAGATTTAAATATTAATGCTCCAATATTTATTAATGAAGAAATTAAAAATTGTTTTCAAAAAATCAATTTTCATAAATCATTGCGAGTATTAGAAATATTAATTAATTATGGTTTTAATATTAATATTCAAAACAAGTATGGGGAGTCGCCACTTTTTGAAGCAGTAAAAAGTAAAAATATTCCTATTATTGAATTGTTGCTGGATAGTGGTGCTAATGTTAATATTAAAAATAAGTATAATAATACGCCACTTTTTTATGCAGTATGAGATGAAAATATTGCTGTTATGGAATTGTTGCTGGATAGTGGTGCTGATATTGATATTTGCAATAATGATGGCAATTACCCGCTTCATTATACAGTATGAGGAAAAGATATTAGAGTTATGCAATTGTTGTTGGATCGGGATGCTAATATTAATATTAAAAATAGATACGGTGAGACGCCACTTTTTTGTGCGGTAAGAAGTGAAAATATTCAGTGAGTCAAATTGTTGCTGGATCGTGGTGCTGTTGCTAATATTAAAACTAAGGATGATGAGACCCCACTTTTTGAAGCAGTAAGAAATAGAAATATTCCTATTATTAAATTGTTGCTTGCTAGTGGTGCTAATGTTAATATTAAAACTAATCTTGGTTATTCGCCCCTTTCTTATGCAAAAAAATGGCAATATATTAAAATTATTAGTTTGTTAACTAAATAATAGTTAAAAAGGATGGATGTAATGACAAAAATAAAATATTGTTGTTAACTTGTTATTTTCCTTTTATTATTTCATAATAATTTTATTAAGTTAAAAACTTATTACAGTTTGAGAATGGGTTCTGTTGAAAAATAATTAATAACGCCGATGGCGTTATTTTTAAATTAATTTAAAAAGGAGAAGGTAAATGTTACCACAAGAATTACAAAAACAATTATTAACAATAGAAAAAGAATTTAGTAATTATGTCAGCTATTCGGTTGTTGAATTAACAAGTTTAAAAATGAAATTTGTTGAATTACAAAAATCGTTAGACACCGCTGATGAAAAAAAACAATTAGATAATTATATGCGTCGCATTGATTATCGGATTAGAGCATTAGCAACTAATTATAATGCACAACAATTAGATGAAATTCTTAATCGTTTAGAACAATTAATTGCTAGTGAAGATATTATCGCAATTGGAGAATTTTTAGAAAATACGCCAATAGATTTAAATATTAATGCCCCAATATTTATTAATAATGAAGCGATTGAAAATCGTTTTCGAGAAATTGAATTTAATAAATCATTGCCGGTATTGAAAATATTAATTAATTATGGGTTAAATAGTAATTTTTGAAATAACTATGGTAATACGCTACTTCATATTGAAGTACTAAGAAAAAATATTGAAGCAATTCAATTATTGCTTAATAATGGTATTAATATTAATATGAAAAATCATAAAGGCGAGTCGCCACTTTTTTGAGCTGTAAAAAATCAATCAATGGCGATTATTGAATTGTTGCTGGATTGAGGTGCGGATGTTAATATTAAAAATAGTCTTGATGAGTCGCCACTTCATTATGCAGTATTACAGGAAAATATTGCTGTTGTGGAATTGTTGTTGGATCGGCGTGCGGATGTAAATATTCAAAATGATGCTGGTGAGTCGCCAATTTTTGGGGCAATAGAGCTTATGAATATTCCAATCATTGAGTTGTTGCTTGCTTAGGGGTGCTGATGTTAATATTAAAGGTAATGATGGTAAGACACCACTTTATTATGCATTACGAAATCGTGACATTGAATTCATTAAATTCTTGTTGGATAGTGGTGCTAATATTGGAATTGATTCATTGCAATTAAAGCAGTTTGCTGATTATTAGGAAATAAGAAAAATTGCGATTTGTAGAAATATTTACAGTGATTTTAATCATTTAAAATAAATAAAAATAAACTAAGAATTATCTAAAAATTCTTAGTTTTTCTTTCTTAATTTAATTGACATCACGATAAAATCGTATATAATCGTTTTGTAATTAAACTTAATGTTTACTAATACTAAACAAAGAATGGTGGTGTTTTATGGATATTGGTAAGAAAATTAAAGCATTACGGTTAAAACAAGATTTAACAATTGATGAATTAGCACAACGATGTGAATTAACTAAGGGGTTTATTAGTCAATTGGAACGAGATTTAACATCACCAAGTATTGAAACATTACAAGATATTATTTCGGTATTGAATTGTTCTTTAAGTGATTTTTTTAAAGATGATGAAAAAAATAAAAGTTATGTATTTTCTAGTGATACGATGTCAATTTTAGAAGAAACGGATTATCATATTAAGTGACTTATTGCTACGAGTCAAGCTCATAATATGGAACCAATTTTAATAACATTAAAAGCAGGAAAAAGTTCACCAAAAGTTAATCCTTTTATTGGGGAAGTGTTTGGATTAGTTTTGACTGGTCGGGTTGTTGTCATTGTTGGTAATAAACAGATTACTGCCAATACGGGCGATGCTTTTCATTTAGAAGTTAATGAAGAACATTATTTAAAAAATAATATGTTAAATGGTGACAGTAAAGTTCTTTGAATTACAACACCACCAAGGTTTTAAAAAGATATTTACTATTTAGGAGTGATGAAAAAATGATTGATACAGTAATTAAACCTAATATTTTAGAATTACGAAATATTACGAAAGATTTTTCTGGTGAAGTGGTTTTAAAGGGAATTAGTTTAAATATTAAAGCTGGTGAATTTATTACTTTATTGGGACCGAGTGGTTGTGGAAAAACTACTACTTTAAGAATTATTGGTGGTTTTGATGACCCTAATAGTGGTGAAATTCTTTTTGAAAGTCAAAATATGCTTCGGGTGCCAATTCATAAACGCAAAATTAATACAATTTTTCAAAATTATGCGTTATTTCCGCATTTGAATGTTTATGAAAATGTTGCTTATGGTTTAAAAATTAAAAAATTAAAAATTGATGTTATTAAAAAGGCAGTTTTAGAAGCATTGGAATTAGTTAATTTAGTTGGTTTTCAAGATAAGGATATTGATGAATTATCTGGGGGTCAAAAACAACGCGTAGCAATTGCAAGAGCATTAGTTAATAAACCTAAAGTTTTATTATTAGATGAACCATTAGCAGCTTTAGATTTAAAATTAAGACAACAAATGCAGTTAGAATTAAAACGATTACAAAATGATTTAGATATTACTTTTATTTTAGTAACGCATGATCAAGAAGAAGCATTTACAATGTCTGATCGGATTGTTGTGATGAATGAAGGACAAATTCAACAAGTAGGAAGTCCAGAAAATATTTATAATGAACCAGAAAATAAATGAACAGCTAAATTTGTTGGGGCATCAAATATTATTGAGAATGCAGTATTTGTTCACGATAATTTAGTTCATTTTGATGGTCGTGATTTTCGTTGTTTAGATAAAGGATATGGTACTAATGAAACTAATATTGATATTGTAATTCGTCCGGAAGATATTGATATTGTTGGTGAAAAGAGTGGATATTTTCGTGGTACCGTTAAGAGTGTAACTTTTAAAGGTGTTTATTGAGAAATTGTTATTGCAACGCGAAAACGAAATTTTTTGGTGCATTCAACAGATACAGTTATTGTTGGTAAAAAAGTTGGTGTTAGGTGGTCAGTAGAAGACATTCATGTAATGTGAAAAGAGGTTGAATAAGGTGAAAAAAGATAAAGATAAAAATAACTTTTTTAGTCGGATAACACATAATGTCAAAATTCGGTTTCAATGACTACAAGAAAATTTTAAAAAGAATTTACAAAATATTAAGGAAAATCGTTTTATTAAAAAAAGTAATAATAGTTGAGTGCCATTAATGATTCCTTATGTTATTTTAATGATATTATTAATTGTTGCACCACTTTTTATTCTCTTACTATATTCCCTAATTAGCCCTACTAATGATGTTTTAATTTTTGATTTTACAATAAATAATTTTAAAAGTTTTTTTTATGAGCAATCATTTTTAGCATCATTAGGTCGTTCATTATTATATGCAACTGTTGCGACATTTTTTGCCATTCTTATTGGTTATCCCGTAGCATATTTAATGGCCTTTTCAAAGTCAAAATTAGTATCAAAAAATATTTGAATATTAGTAACATTACCAATTTGAATTAATATGTTAGTAAAAACTATTGGTTTAAAAACAATGTTTGATTTAATTGAAAGAATAACTAATGTGCATTTATTAGGAACACCAATAGCAATCGTTATTGGAATGATTTATATGTTTATTCCTTTTGTTATTATTCCTATATTTAATAGTTTGGATAAAATGGATCGTAGTTGAATTGAAGCGAGCAAAGATTTAGGCGCTAGTCCTTATCAAACATTTTGAAGAATTACTTTTCGTTATTCAATGCCAGGAATTATTACCGGAATTATTTTTATGTTATTACAAGCGGCAACAAGTTTAATTGTTGTTAAGTATATGGGACAAGAAAAAATTACTTTAATATCTTCTATTATTGAAGCATATTTTTTTCAAGGCGCTAATTTTGGTTTAGCAGCTGCAATTTCAGTATTTTTAGGATTTATAATTTTATTATTAGTTATTGTGTTGCGCTTATTAGGGAAAAGAATTTATGGGTAAGGTAGGACGAAATAATGATTAAAAAAATCTTTAAAAGTTCTTATTTACTTTTAGTATTATTATTTATTTATGTGCCCATTAGTATTTTAATTTTTTATTCTTTTAATGATGAGCGAAGTTTAACACATTTTAATGGTAATTTTTCGTTAACTTGATATGAAAAGTTTTTTCAAGATCGGTTGTTTCTTGAATCAATTATTTCTAGTATGTTAGTAGCGGTTATTGCAACAATTGTTTCAGTTATTATTGGAACTTTAGCTGCCATTGGTATTAGTAAAGCTAAAAAAGTAACGCAATCGTTAACATTAAATATTTCTAATATTCCTTTAATTAATGCTGATGTTGTTACAGCGGTATCGTTAATGATGTTATTTATGGCTTTAGGTTTTAACTTTGGTCTTTTTAGTTTAATTTTAGGACATATTTCTTTTAATATTCCTTATGTAATTATTACGGTTTTACCACGATTAAGAAGAGTTCACCCATCAATTATTGAAGCATCATTGGATTTAGGTGCTAGTCCGAGATATACTTTAAGAAAAGTTATTTTACCTTTAATTTGACCCGCTATTGTTGCTGCTAGTGTTATTTCTTTTGCGATGTCGTTTGATGATTTTATTATTTCTTATTTTACAGGTGGCAATGTAACTAATGTTGCTACATATATTTATACTTTAAAACGACTAACGCCGGTTGTTAATGCTTTTGGCACAATATTAATTTCAATTGTGGCGATTTTAGTTTTAAGTTGAAATTGTTATATCATTATTAGTACGCAGATTAAGTCACGAAATCATAAAATTTTAACAGAAAAATATCGGGCTAAAATTATTATTAATAGTGAAAGAAAACTATTGCAGTTATATTTGCAGTTAAATAATCTTAATCTTGTAAAAAATCTTAATATTTTAAAATTAAAACGAAAAATTTTTCATTTAGAAATTAAAGTAGATAAAGAAAAGTTATGAATTAAATCAAAAAAAGCACAAATTATTCGTCGCGATAAACGACAAGAACGAATTAGTGAGAAAAGAAGAGAGAAATATTATTGATTAGTTCGTTGACCTTGGCGAGCAATTATTATTGTGGCATTAAGTTTTACCTCATTAGGAGCTTTAACATTTGTTTATGTGCAAAATAATCTTTATGATTTTAAATTAGGAATTTGAGGAGAATATATTAATAGTTCGGTTGTGGAAAGATTTGAAACGGCACATAACATTAAGATGAAAGTAGAAACTTATGATAAGAATGAAGTTTTATATAATAAAATGTTTACTACTGATTATGATGTTATTGTTCCTTCTGATTATATGGCTTCAAGACTTATTGCTGAAAATAAGGTTGAAAAATTGGATTGAAGTCGCTTAATGCCAATTGGTAATGATCAGGTTTCTAGTGGGAATAGTTGTTCAGATTTAGATGGTACCAAGCCAGTAGATAGTTTATGAACTTATCTTGATTGTGGTATTAAAAAAGTAATTTCTGTTGCTGGTTATAAAACAGAAAAGGGCTTATTAAGTGATTATGCTGTACCTTATTTTTGAGGTGATTTAACAATATTATTGAACTTTGAAAAACCAGAAACTAAAAATTGATTAATTGAAAAAGGTGTTGAAATTTTAATTACTAATGATGAAAAAAAAGAAGAATATTTAAATCCGACAACAGTATCATGAGAATTAATATGACAAGCTGCCCGAGAAGGTAAAAATGTTTTTGCATTAAGTGATTTTCGTAGTTTATATGGTTTAGCATTTCAAAGAATTAATCAAACAGTTAATCCTGAAAGAAAAGAAGATGTTGAATTTGCAACAAAATTATTAAAGGAATTAATTGTTGATTACAAGAATAATGTTACTTTACAAAGTGATGAAATTGTTAATAGTCTTTCAGCACCATATGATCCGGAGTCTAGTCGTTTATTTGATATTGCCGTAATGTATAATGGTGATGCTGTTGCTTCGTTTTATGATAAAAATCAAAATATTCGTGATCGTAATTTTAAAAGTGTGCGACCACGAAAAGCAATTCCAAAGATTGATTCGACAACAGGAATATCTAATCTAGATGTTTTAACACCGCAAGGAACAAATGTTTGAGCTGATGTGGCGATGATTACTAAACATAGTTCTAATAAGGATTTAGCATATAAGTTTTTACAATTTGTTTTACAAGATAAAGTACAAACAGAGTTATCATTAGAATTTGGTTATAATACGCCTTTGTTTAAAGATACACAAGATATTGTTAATGATGAGTATAAATCTGTTGCTAGTATTTATTTACCAGTTGCTAATTTTATTAATGGTCAGTGAGTTACTGATATTCAAACTGCTGATGCTGGTTTTCAAAATAAATTTATTAAGGAAATTACTGATTCTTATACACGGGTAATAAGTGCTGGTTTAGGTGGTTATTAGATTATCAGGAATGACAATTAACAAATTTGTCATTCCTTTATTTATTTTTTAAAAATAGCTTATTAATTAAATTTCAAAGTAAAAAAATTGCAGATTAAAGATTTATCCTCGCTTGCTTGGTTTTTTTATGATGTTCCTAGTAGAAGAGTTTTATTTAGTTGTTGTTGCTGTGATTTTCTTAAACTAAGCAAGGTTAACGATAATTTTAATCTAATTTAAAAAAAGACTGAAATAAAATTCAGTCTTTTTCTTAGTTTTAAAATATTTGGTTGATAATTATCAATTAAGTGAGTTTATTGAAACACTATAATTAACTATTACTGTGCCAGTATAAAACTGAATCAAGTGAACTAATTTTTGCACTGTTATTAGTAATATTTTCAATTTTGATTTTATTAATATTTAACTGCGGATTTAATTGTTTTACTTTTTCTTTGATTTGTTGTTCTGTTGGATTTTTTAATTCCTCAGTTATAAATTCACCTAGATTAGCATTGACAATAATGGATGATAATTTAAAAGAATTGTTATTTCTTTCAATTATTTGGGGTTGATTTTTTTCTTGATATATTGATATTGAAATAATAACAAAAATCCTTATTAAAATTAAATTAATAATTCATCATTTTTTAATGTCATAATTATATTATATTCTTTTTTTAAAAATTCTACCTAGAATTTAATTTATAAATTTTTCGCATTCAAAACAAAATATTATTGCCAAAAGAATATACCCTAAATAATTTATAAAAACCAAAGGTACTAAACATCTGTGGTTTCTACAGTTTTTAATAAAATATTATTGTAGTTTTATAATTAATGTGTAATAATATTTATTGTATATATGGCACTGTGGCCAAACTGGTTTAAGGCATTGGACTGCAACTCCTTGATTATCGGTTCGAATCCGATCAGTGCCTCCATAAGATATTAAGTAAAATCACAGTTAAGTGATTTTTTTAATTAACCAATAGGTAATAAAAAATAATTTGTGATATTACTAATTAAAGTTATGAAATATGAAATTTTTGTTGTCAACAGAGCGGTAATAATATATAATAACTTTGTTATTTAATGACACCATAGGCGCCCATAGCTCAATTGGACAGAGTGCTTGACTACGGATCAAGAGGTTGCGGGTTCAACTCCTGTTGGGCGCACCATTTTATTTTAATACGGGAAGTAGCTTAGCTTGGTAGAGCGCTCGGTTTGGGACCGAGAGGTCGTAGGTTCGAATCCTATCTTCCCGACCATATTTGGCGAGATAGCTCAGTTGGTTAGAGTGTTCGGTTCATACCCGAAAGGTCGAGAGTTCAAGTCTCTCTCTCGCTACCAAGTTATGTTTACGGTTTGAAAACGACTTTATTTTCTAAATAAAGTCGTTTTTTAGTATTTCTTTTCTTTTGGTTCTAAACTTTCCATATATTCAACAAAGTTTTGTACTTCTTCATAAATTTCTTCATAAGCGTGTTCTTCCGAATAATGTTCGTTAATGTATTCTAGTAAGTGTTCAAGAGTATATTGAAGTTCTTCATTGTCAATTTCTAATTCTCAAAAGGCAATTAAATTGTTAGGAAGATAAATGCTGTCATATTTGATAATGATTCTTTGTAATACTTCTCTAATAACATCAAAGCATCGCTGTAAGGGATTATCTTTTAAAAAGTATTTATAATATACAGGATATAATAAGTAATCAAAGAGATAATATTTATTTAAGGGAATATTAAAGTGACTATTGGCAAGATGATTATTTTTCATTGACATTTGGTAGTATAACCATTTAACTAGTCGTAAAGTTTGCAAATAATAAGTATTAGTGATTTTATTTTTTTCTTGAATGTTTATTATTTCAATTTGTGGGAAACGAGTATAAAAATCACGACTTCTTAGGCGATAAAAAATACCTTCTAAATATGTCTTTTTACTACGAAGTGAATAATTATCAAAATGAAAATAACGAAAGGTTGGAATTAACCTGAGATGAAAGCCAGGAAAAATTTGTTTAAATAAAATAAATCCTAAATCAAAGTAGAAATCATTTTTGTCTATTAAATCTCATTTTTGAGTAATGAAGTGTTTAATTGCTTTACTAAAAAGAAAGTATTTAGCATCCTTTCAGCGTGGAAAATCTTGTTTAAATTGACTTATTTGGCGTTTTGTAAAGCGATAACCACTAGACGGCATTTCTCAATGGTATCATTCATAACACATTAATAGGACATTAGAAGTCGTTATTGTTTTGTGAGTAATATAAAATGTAATTTCATTTTTAACATCAATTGTTGTATTTCAAGAGCATTCTTCATCTAATAAAATTTCAATACAATCTTTTTTGTTATTAAACTGAAAATTTTTAAAAATTTCTTTTAGTTGTTGATGAATTTCAAGAATTGTATTCATTTTTTGAGATGGATTACCATATATTTTAAGTTGTTCTTTAGTCATAATTTGCCACCTCTCGTTTACTATCGTTAATCTTATTATCTATTAATAGTAATAAAAATAAAAGTAAAAGTTTTAGTTATTTTTCTAATTGTTAATCAGATATTTTGCAAATAGTAAAGCAGATAAATATTTTTTATTGTATAATTATTCTAAATTCAAAATGGTTTTTTTAGGAAAGGATATATTTATATGAATAAAGATAAAGATGATGAAAAAAATAATTCTTCTAAAAAATTTAAAGGTGGTTTTTTTAAAGTAGTTGCTTTTTACTATAAAAGATATTTATGACAATGTTGTATCATAATGCTTTTTACAGCCTTAGGGTCGATTTGTGTCATTATCACCCCAAAAATAACGCAAAAATTAGTTAGTCCTGATGTTTTACAAGGACCCTATGGCATGTTAATTAGTTATGTAATTATTATCATTAGTCTTTATCTTGCTTCCGGAGTTTTTAATTTCTTTCAAAGTTTTTTAGGAGGCATTGTTGCTAAAAAGATTGAAATTGATATTCGAAATAAAGTGTTAAATAATTTAGTTGATTTAGATATGCAATTTTATACGAATAAAAAGACTGGTGAAATTTTAACTAAAGTTATTGCTGATACTGCTACTATTGGTGACCAAGCACAACAAATACCAATTAGTTTTCTTTCAGCAATTTTTACTTTTGTTGGAGCAATTGTAATTCTTTTAACTATTAGCATTAAATTAACTATTGTTGCTTTAATCGCAGCATTAACAATTTTAGTTACATTATTAGTAATGTTTGGTATTTTTAAAAAAATAACTTATAAAGTTCGCAAAGTTTTGACAAATATTAATGGTGATGTTACTGATCGCATTAGTGTTATTCGTTTAATTAAATCATCAGGAATAGAAACTTATGAAAAAGAGCGTTTTGTGGATATTCATAAAATTTATTATAAAACTTCACTTAAACAAGTAACATTATCATCAGTAATTGTTTCTTTTATGATAATGGGAATTTCTAGTTTGAATATTATTATTTTATTAGCAGGGATAATAATGATGCATAATCAAACTTTGGTTGCAGATAATTCTGAAGCAATTCCAATTATTATTTCATTTGTTTTAGGAATTAATATTTTAATTTTTCCAATTATGACATTAGTTCGTACTTTTAATAATTTAGCTAATGCATCAACATCGTCAATTAGAATTAATGAATTATTAAATGAAAAGCCACAAATTAATCGTAATTTAGAGCAACCAATTATGAAGACTGTTACGGGAAATATTATTTTTGATAATGTTAGTTTCTATTATCCTAATAGTGATCAACTTATTTTGAATAAATTTAACTATCATTTTGAACAAGGTAAGTCTTATGCTTTCGTTGGTGAAACGGGAGTAGGAAAATCAACAATTTCTAAACTATTATTAAGGTTTTATGATCCTTCTATGGGAACAATTTACATTAATGCTGATCAAGATTTAAAAAAAATTAATTTAACTTCTTATTTACAACATGTTTTGGTTATGTTGAACAAGAACCCCAAATTTTTTATGGTACTTTCTTTGAAAATATTAGTTATGGAGTTTTTAAAGTTACTAAAGAAGAAGTTATTGTTGCTTGTAAAAAAGCAGAGTTGCATGATTTTATTATTGGTTTAAAAAATGGTTATGATACTATTTTAGGTGAACGGGGATTTATTTTATCTGGTGGTCAAAAACAAAGATTAGTAATTGCAAGAATGTTTTTAAAAAATCCTGAAGTTTTAATTTTAGATGAAGCAACAAGTTCTTTAGATAATATTGTGGAAAAAGAAATTCAAGAAAATCTTAATCAATTAATGAAAGGAAGAACAACCTTTATTATTGCGCATCGTTTATCAACGATTAAAGATGTTGATGAAATTCTTGTTTTAGAAAAAGATAAAGGTGTTGTTCAAAGTGGTAATTTTGAAACATTAAAAAATCAAGAAGGTCGCTTTAAAGCATTATATACTGCAGGATTAATGGCTTAGTTTAAAAAACTAAAAGTTGATTTATAAAATTATATGATAATGAATCTAAAAATCGGATAAAATGGTGGTTATAAAGTGAAATTAATTGATGTTGATAAAATTGCTCATATTATTAAGCAAGTTGTATCAATAACACCAGGTGTTGTTGCATTTGCTTATAGTCGTGAAAATAAAGAAAATGAGGATGCCATTGCTTTAGAAAAAGACATTACCCCAGCAATTGATGTTAAAAAAATTGAACAAAATCATTATGGGGTTAAAATTCATATTATTAGTTCAATTCATACTAATATTTTTGAAGTTTTACAAGAAGTTCAACATCGTGTTAAATATGAATTGGAAAAGCAAATGGAATTTGATAGTAATTTTAAAATTGATATTTGCATTGATGATTTAATTAGTGAATAATATTTATTAAGAGGTAGGTGAAATAAAATGAAAATTGATGCAAAATTATTTAAAATCATGCTTATTAGTGCTGCTAATAACTTATATAATTATCACTTAGAAATTGATAAATTAAATGTTTTTCCTGTTCCAGATGGTGATACGGGAACAAATATGAATTTAACAATGGAAAATGCTATCAAAGAAATTAAAAAATATGAAACTTCTAGTATTACTGAAATAGCAAATGTGTTTAGTCGCGGTTTGATTATGGGAGCTAGGGGAAATTCAGGAGTTATTTTGTCCCAAATTTTTCGTGGTTTTAGTAAAGGATTAGTTCATGAAGAATTTATCAGTACTAGCGATTTACTAAAAGCATGAACTTATGCTAAACAAGTAGCTTATAAAGCAGTTATGAAGCCTGTTGAAGGAACAATTTTAACTGTTATTAGACTTGCTATTGATGATACTAAACTTGAAACTAAGGAAACAATATTGCCATTAAAATTTATGGATAAGTTTTTGGAAAATGCTAACAATGCATTAACACATACTCCTGAGTTATTGCCAATTTTAAAAGAAGTTGGTGTTGTTGATTCAGGTGGTTTTGGATTAGTTAAAATTATTGAGGGAATGGTTTATTCATTAGAAAAAGGGAAAGAAATTAAAAAGAAAAAGAATTTAGTAGCTAGTGATAATAAAGAAGTTGCTATTAAATTAGATGATGAAAATTTTGGTTATTGTACAGAAACGATTGTTATTTTAAGTGAAATGAAACAAAAAAATTTTCCTTTAGAAAAAGTTCGCTTTTCGTTAGAAGAGCAAGGTTGTAAATCAATCGTTGTTGTTCAAGATCAAGATATTTTTAAAGTTCATGTTCATTCGTTAATGCCAGGGCAAATATTAGTTTATTTACAACAATTTGGTGATTTTCAAAAAGTAAAAATTGAAAATATGGGTTTGCAAGCAAAAAAGCATAGTACAGAAATTAAAGAAATTCGTAGTTTAAATAACCCTTGAGCAATTATTACTGTTGCTGCTGGTAAAGGTTTAGCAAAATATTTTATGAATGACTTACAAGCATCGTATGTAGTTAGTGGGGGACAAACAATGAACCCATCAACTGATGATTTTTTAAAAGCGATTGAATTAGTTGATGCTAAAGATGTTTATATTTTACCAAATAATTCTAATATTATTTCAACTGCACAACAAGCAGCGAAACTAGAAAAGAAATCTAGTGTTTATGTTATCCCTACAACTTCAATTCCAGAAGGAATGCTTAGTATTCTTAGTTTTAATAAGGAAGAAAAAAGTGCTAAAAAAAATTTTAATAATATGAAAAATGCTATTAAAAAAATTGTGTCAGCAAGAATTACTAATGCTGTTAGAACAACAACTATTGATGGTGTTGCTGTGAAAGAAGGAAATTATCTTGGTATTTTAGATAAAAAAATTTATACTCAAGAAGCAGATTTAGTTTTAGTAGCAAAAAAATTACTAAGTAAAATGATTAGTAAATCATCATCGCAATTGGTAACAATTTTTATTGGTGAAGATGCTAAACGCCAAGATTTACGACTAATTGAAAAGTATATTGATGAAAACTTTGATGTTGAATATGAAAAAATTGAAGGTGAACAACCAGTATATCCTTTCATATTTGGTGTTGAATAGATATAATTTAATTGTTAAAAAGAGGTGAAGTTTGTGAAAATTGCAGTAGATGTTATGGGCTCAGATTTAGGACATAAACCACTAATAAGTGGTGTCATAAAATTTTTACAACAATATAATGACATTGATATTATTTTAGTTGGTAACGAACTGATAATTAAAGAATATTTAATTGGTTCTAAATTAAATGAAAAGTTATTATCGCGGATTAGTTTTAAAAATGCTAATGAAGAAATAATGATGACTGATAGTATTTTAGATATTAGAAGAAAAAACGATAATTCAATGAGTAAAGCAATTGAATGTGTTGCTAATAAAGAAGCTGATGCAGTATTAACAGCAGGGGCTACGGGTCCTTTTTTAGCAGCTAATCATTTTATTTTAAAAGAAATAACTGGTGTTAGTCGTCCAGCTTTTATGGCAATTATGCCAACAAAAATAAAAAATAAGCAAGTTGTGCTTATTGATGCGGGCGCTAATGTTGAAAATGATAGTAATGATTTAGAAATATTTGCTATGATGGCAAATATTTATGTTCAAAAAATTTGAGAATTATCGCAACCAAAAGTAGCATTATTAAATATTGGTACAGAAGAGAAAAAAGGTAAGGAATATCATCAAGAAACTTATATAAAATTAAGTAACAATTCACAATTAAATTTTGTTGGTAATATTGAACCTAATAATTTTATGAATGGTGATATTGATATTGTTGTAACTGATGGTTTTACTGGTAATATTTCCTTGAAAGCGGTTGAAGGAACGGCACGGAATTTATTGCAAGTTTTACGAAATCAGTTTACTAAGAATATCTTTCGTAAGTTAGCATCATTATGTTTGAAAAAAGCATTTAATGAAGTTAAAGAAATTTTTGACTATCGAAATACGGGCGGAGCAATTTTAATTGGTGTTAATGGCATTGTTTTTAAAGCGCATGGTAGTAGTGATATTAAAGCATTTTTTAGTACTTTAAAATTAGTTCGGAAAGCGCTTTTAGAAGATGTATTATCACTAATTAAAAATAATGTTGTTAAAGAAGAAGGAAAATAAGGATTTATGTTTATTGAAGAAATTAAAATTTTGTTAAAAACATTTAATTTAGAACCACGAAATATTAATTTATATGAGGAAGCTTTGACTCATAGTTCATATGCTAATGAAAAGCAATTAAATTATAATTATCAACGATTAGAATTTTTAGGTGATGCGGTGTTGCAAATGTATACAACATTATATTTATATCGAATAAATGATGATTTAAATGAAGGCGAGTTAACAATTTGGCGAAGTCAAATTGTTAGAGAAGAAACCTTAGCACAAGTGTGTAGATTTTATAAAATGAATGAATATATTCGCTTAGGTAAAGGCGAAATTCAAACGGGTGGTCGTGAAAAAGATAGCATTTTAGGTGATGTTTTTGAAGCGATTGTCGGTGCTATTTATTTAGATTTAGGCCAACAAGCGGTTAATACATTTTTAATGCAAACATTATTTAATAAAATTAAAGATAAAAGTATTTATTTAGTTAAAGATTATAAAACTTTATTACAAGAATATTTACAAACTGAACGCCAAGATCCTATTGAATATAAAGTTATTTTTGAACATAAAGATAAAAATAGTTATCAATATGTTGCTATTGTAAAAAGTGGTGACATTATTTTTGGTAAGGGAAGTGGTAGTTCACATAGTAAAGCTGAACAAGCAGCTGCAAAAGATGCTTATTTAAAATTAGTTAAGGTTGTTAAATAAAAAGATAGCAATTAATGAGGTAATTAGATGTTAAAGTTATTTAAAAGTATTATTTATAGTTTTTTTCAAAACTTTTTTCAAGTAATTAGTTTACTAATTGTTATTTTAATAATGTTAGTTATCCTTTTAGGGATATTTTCATCAAATGATTATGTTAAAAATCAATATGCTAAAATTTATAATAATGCTGCAATTTATGATAATACAATTAGTTCATCTAAAGATTTAGTTTTTAGAAATGATTCTAAACTTTGAAAAAATAAAAATTATTTTACTTCTGAAAATAAACTTGATATAGAAATTTTTAAAAAAGCAACTCTATCAATAAGTCATCTTACTGAATTTGATAAAGAAGAAATTTTAACAATGAATCACGATGTTCAGCAATATTTAAATGCTAATATTTCAACAATTTATAAGGTAACATATTGTGATGAACCTAATAAGATTAAAATTGGTTGTGATAGTTCTAAAATTTCAAATAAAGGATATTGATTTGTTAATAGTCAAATAATTAATAATGATGGATTAGGAACACCTTATGTTTCTGAACTTTTTGAAAAATATCAACAATATGATTACTTTCATTTAATTACTACTAATGAGGCAGAAAATTTATTAACTATTAATCAAGAGTTAGAACAATTGCACAAAGATAATTTACAAGATAACTTTCCTCGTAATATTACTAGTGATACAATGCGTGAGCATATTGATTTGTATTGATTTATTGCTTCATCAATTAGTTTTAATCGTTTAGAATATGTTGAGTCATTAGACATTACTGAGTTTTTAACATCAGGAAATGCCTATCGTGTTAAGAGTTATGATGCTACTAGTTATTTTAATAAACCTTATATAATTAAAGAAAATGGTAAATTTAATTTAAATGATGGTAGTAATTATGTCTTTGTGTTTAAAAGATTTGCTGATGTTAATAATCTATCGTTAGGTAGCAAATGGTCGCATTTAGTTTTCTTAGGTATTTTTTAAAAAAGAAAAAATAATAATTTACTATAAATTATTTCAATATTCAAATTAAGTATATATATCCTATGTACGATTTTTGTTGTAAAAAATTATTTTAATATTGTTTTTGTAAGCATTTTACTTAGGTTTTATAACCTTTTATTAAGATTATGTTTGTTAATATTAAATATTTTGTTTTATTACTTATTTTTTAAATAAAAAGGTAATCAATTTTTAGTTGCTTTTCTTTCAAAATTATTTAAACCTTTTCCTACCTAACAAAACTTTATGCGTCCGTAGCGGTAGTATTTTTTTATCGTATTATATGCAGAGTTTTTTTAATCAAACTTATATTGATTTTTTTGTTTTTCCTGAATATGGTATTTCATTTAATGTTTTAATTATTATTTTAATTATTGTTGTACCACTTTTAATTATTGCTTTTTTTACTTTTATTTTTGCTTTTTTCTTATTACGAAAAAATCCATTAACATTAATGTCTAAGTCAATTAATTATAGTTATAAAACTGTTGTTAAATCAAAAACTAGTAATAAAAGTAGTTTTTTTAATAAAATTGTCGATTTTAGTTTTAAAACTAAAATAACCTTTTTCTTTGCTAATAATAGTTTGTCTAAATTGTCATTGACATTTGTTTCAACTTTAGCAGCATCAACATTATTATTCTTTTCATTATCAGCTTTTAAGATGAATGATTCAATTATGAATAAACAATGAGAAGGCGTTAATGTTAATTATTTATATAATTATCATACTAGTAATGATGATTTAAAATTAATGTATAAAGGCGAAGGTAGTAAAGTTGATTATCAAGCAATTAGTGAATTAAATCCTAATAATAATATTGTTGAAGATATTAAAAATAATTCTGCAAAAATTACAAATCAAGGATATTATGATGTTAGTAATAAATGAATTAGAAGTTCAGAAGTTAAAATCATTATTGAACAACTTAATAATCCAAATAGTGATAATTTACTTGGATTAGATTTAGAAACTAAGAAATTATTAGTAAGTATTATTAATACTTATCCTTATTTAAGAGATTATTTTACAGGTACAAATTTAAAAAATGATATTATTATTTTATTTAATAATATTTTTTATTGTCCAGAACAAGATAAAATGATTAATATTTTTAATGAGCAAATTTATTCGTTTAATATGAATAAATATCAAAGAATTAAAAATAGTAATCAAAAAATTAGTAAAATTGATGAAATAACAATAAAAACAAATATTAATCAGTTGAATGTTATTAATGAAACGCATCAAGAATTTATTAAACCATCGTTAAATAATAAGACATTACAGGAATTTTTTGATTTTGATATTGAAAATATTAAAATTAAATATGAACATTTTTTATCGTCTTTACAAAATAATTTTGGGTATGATAAGATTACTATTTTACCACTTTTAGTAAATGCTAACGATGTTTGAGCTTCAAACTTAAAACAAGATGATTTTGTTTATTTGAGTGATGGTGACTTTAATTTTATTAATGATGATAATAAAAAACCATTATTTGGTTATATTTTTGATACTTTTGATAATTTAACAAAAGATACTGTTATTACTCGTGAAAAGGAGTTTTATGAATATACTAATTTAAATGCAACATATTTTAATACCAAGTTATCACAAAATACAGCGAATGACTTTCAATCTTATTTTTCAATTGTTAGTAATAAGAAAAATTATCAAATTAGTTTCAATAAAAATGAATTATTTAAGACTGATTATTGAAATGATGATTTAGGTTGGAGTAGTGCAATTGAAGGATTTACTAATATTCATCATAAAAAACAGTTAACATTAAAATTTAGCACTTATTTAGAAAGTTTAATTATATGTTTTATCATTGGTGCTATTGTTATTGTTTTAATTATTGTTTTTGTAACTAGTAATATTACTATTAATGATAATTTGCGATTTGTTACAATTTTAAATGTTATTGGGTATCATTATAAATGATTAGCTAGTCGTTTTATATTAATTTTTATGCCAATTATGTTAATTACTTGAATAATATCCATTCCTTTAGCAAGACCAATTATTAAATTATTAACTGATATTATTTATAGTGAAACTAAAGTTTTATTTCCTGTATATATTGCAGATTGATACTATCCATTGGTTTTATTAATATTAGTTATTTTGTTTACAGTATCTTTTAGTATTTGTTGACTATCATTAATATATCGCAATAAAATTAGAAGTATTACTAATACATAATACATAGTTAAAATATATTGTTATAATAAAATTTGTGAGGTAGATAAATATGGTGTTTTTAAAAAGATTAGAAGCGTATGGATTTAAATCGTTTGCTAAGCCAACAAAAATAGTTTTTGAACACGGTATTATTGGTGTTGTGGGTCCGAATGGTTCTGGTAAGTCTAATATTAATGATGCTATTCGTTGAGTATTGGGCGAACAATCAATTAAATCATTACGGGGTGATAATATTCAAGATATTATTTTTCAAGGTAGCAGTGAATATCCACAGTTAAATATGGCGGAAGTTAAATTAATTTTTAATAATAAAAAACGCATTTTTCCTATTGACTTTGATGAAGTAGAAATAACTAGAAGAGTTTATCGTGATAATAATGAGAATGAATATTCAATTAATAAAAGTCGTAGCAGATTAAAGGATGTTCAAGAATTAGTATTAGGTACTGGTTTAAGTAAAGGTTCATTAGCTATTATTAATCAAGGTAATGTCGCCAATTTTTCACAAGTTAAACCAGAAGAAAGAAGATTATTATTTGAAGAAGCAGCTAATGTTTCTAAGTATAAAAAACGCAAATTAGAGTCAGTTCGGAAATTAGAAAAAACTGAAGAAAATTTAGTTCGTATTAATGACATCATTATTGAGATGGAAAGAAATATTAATTATTTGCGTCGTCAAGCTAAAAAAGCACAAGAATATGTTACTAAAAAAAAACAATTGACAACTATTGAAGTGGCTATTTTAGTAAAAGATATTACTAGTCAGTATGAAGGAATTCGTGATTTACAATTAGAAATTAAAAGATATACTTCTCAAACTGAAGATTTAAGTGTTCAAATTACTAATTATGATAATAAAATTAATTTGTTGCAAGAAAATATTTTTACTATTGATAATAAAATGCAACAATTCGGACAACAATTAGATGAACATCTTAATCAATTAGAACTATTACAAAATGAAAAAATCTCACAACAAAATGAAAAGCAAGTTAATAGTAATAATCAAGTTCAAGATTTAGAACAAGATGCTAATAATATTAATCAAGAAATTTTACAACAAACTAAATTAATTACTGAACAACAAAATATGATTGATGATTTTCAAAAACAAAGAATTTTATTAAATGAAGATTTAGAAGTTGCCGTTAAAAAGTATAATCTTTTAAATAAGGAAATTTATGAATTAAAAAGTAAACAAGATTATTTAGTTGATTTGCAAAGTAATAATACTTATTATTATCAGGGTGTTAAAACAATTTTAAATAATCGACTTCATTTAACAGGAATTATTGATACTATTGATCGATTAATTAATGTTCCTAGTATTTATCAATTAGCTATTCAAGAAGCCTTATCTAGCAGTATGCAACATATTGTTGTTGAAAAGGATAGTGATGCTATTCGTGCAATTCAATTTTTAAAAGCTAATGAAGGTGGAATTGCAACATTTTTACCTTTAAATAGTTTACGGATTCAAATGATTAATAATGAGGATTTATCATTATTAAAAACTCAAAAAGGTTTTATTGGTATTGCTTATGAATTATTAACTACTAATGTTAAGTTTGAACCAGTAATGCGTTTTTTATTAGGAAGAATAATTATTGTTGAGAGTTTAGCACAAGCAAATGAAATTGCTCATTTGACTTATCGGAAGTATCATATTATTACTTTACAAGGTGATGTTATTCGCCCTGGGGGCAGTATTAGTGGTGGCCACAAAAGAGTTAAGCCATTTTTATTTAATAATGAAGAGCAAGTTAATAATTTAAAAACTAAAATTAGTGAATTAGAACAATTAGTTCAAACTTATTATCAAAAATGGCAAAGTATTAAAGAGAAACTAATAACTTTAAATAATGAATTAGAACAAAAACAATTGCATTTAGGTAAGTTTCAACAAAGTAAACAAAGTAATGAACAAAAACAAAGAATAATTGAGCAAGAATATCAACATTTAACAAAGAAAAAAATGCGAGTTAGTGATGATTTTAATCAACAACTTGATGAGCGACTAATATTAGAAAATAAAATTAGTAATTTAAAGTTAGAAAAATTAAAAATTACTGAGCAACAACAAACACAAAGAGCTTTGCGAGAAACTTATAGTAATCAATTATATTCATTAACTTTAGAAATAAAAAAAATGCGTACTGAATATAAAAATCAAGAGAAACTATTACAAGAATATAACTATCAAAAGTTAGCAATTGATAATTGTTTACAACAAAATTTAGAAAGATTAGCGCAAGAATATCGTTTAACTTATGAATATGGTTATGAAAAGTATGGTCAAGACCCGATTGGTGATATTAAAGAAGTTCGTGAACAAATTATTTTATTACGCCAAGAATTACAAGATTTAGGGCCAGTAAATATTGATGCTATTTCTGAATATGAAACAATTAATGAGCGATATCAATTTTTAAAAGAACAAGAACAAGAATTAAATAATGGTAAAAAACAATTACTTAATGCTATTAAAGATATGGATGAAATTATGATAACACGTTTTGATACGACCATTAAAGATATTAATAAGGTTTTGCCAGAAACTTTTAAAGTTCTTTTTGCTGGTGGCACTGCTAGTTTAGTATATACTGATCCTAATAATATTTTAGAAACTGGAATTGATATTTTAGTAAATTTACCAGGAAAAACTATTACTAACTTGAATTTATTATCAGGTGGTGAGAAATCACTAGTAGCTTTAGCAGTGCTTTTTGCAATTTTAAAGGCACGCCCTTTACCAATTGTTATTCTTGATGAAGTGGAAGCACCATTAGATGTTGCTAATGTTGAAAGATTTGCTAAGTATTTAAAGTCTTTTGCTACGGAAACACAATTTATTGTTATTACGCATCGCCCAGGAACAATGGAAAACTGTGATACATTGTATGGCACAACAATGCAAAGTAAAGGTGTTACTAAAATGGTTGCTATTAGATTAGAACAAGCAAAAAATTTAGTTACTTCTGCTAATTAATTTATCGTGTATTATTAGTATGATAAGGGTAAAACATTAATGATTTAATCCAATGGAGGCTATTAAAATGTTAAGAACTAAATTTACTATTGAGATTGAACGCTTGAAAAATAATATTATTGAATTATTTAATTTAACAATGAAACAACATAAAGAAGTTATTAAGGCTTTAGAAGAAGAAAATATTAGTAAATGTAAAATAATTGTTGCGAATGATAATAATATTAACAAATTTTATGCTGAAATTTTAGATAGTGCCATTTGAAGAATTGCTAAGCAACAACCAGTTGCTAGCGATTTGCGCCATATTATTGGCTATATGTCAATTGCCAAAGAATTAGAAAGAATTTCTGATTATGCTCGTAACATTGCTAATTTTTATTTAAAAGCTAAACCACCAGTTAAATATAGTAAATATATTGGTCAATTATCTAAAAAAGTCTTAAAAATTATGCAGTTTATTATTAAAGTTCTTGCTGATGAAACACAATGAGGTAAGAAAATTATTCAAACTATTGTTAAATTAGATGATATTGTTGATAGTGAATATAATGATATTAACACTTTGTTAATTGATTTAGTTTTAGATAATGTTACTGAAGATAAAATATGAATTTATACAGGAATTATGCAACAATTAAAATATTTAGAGCGAGCTCTGGTGATCATTTAGTTAATATTGCTGAAATCTTACTATTTATTTCTCAGGGAACTCATTATGAATCAGGAAGATAGTATCAGGACAAGTTTTGGTAATAAAGCATTTAGAAAGAACTTATATAAAATTTATGATAGTTAATGAATCAACAAAAGATTAATATTGTTATTTTTAAAATATCTAGTAGTTTTTATTAATACTTGCGATTGAAATGAAGTAGTTTGAAAATATTATTATTTAATTAAAATTTCATTAATTATATTAATTTTAAATATAGAAATAAAGATAATTAATGCAGTAAAGAAAAATGTCTTTTTTATTTATAGAAGGAGACATTTTATTGTTTTAAAATTAAATGTTTAGAAAATAATCTAGAATAGAAATTTATATCAGATTGTTAATGATAATATTAATTTATAAAATTAAAAAAAGAAAGGATTTAACTAATGTCATTTATAATTCAATGTCCACATTGTCATCAAGAAATTACCGAAAAGGATTTTGAAAAGAGTCATCAAGCAGTATCATATTTACAACAATTTTTTAATCGTAAGGAGCAAGAATATTGTGATAAGTTAAAAAATCAATTAGATGCTGATTTTCAAAAACAAAAAGCAATAGAAATTACTAGTGTAGTAAATGAAAAAGAAAATGAGTGAAATAAGCAACACGATAATGAATTGCATAAAATAAAAGAAGCCCATCAACAAATTTTAGATGGTTTAAACCAACAATTAAATGATGCTAAGAGCAATTTAAAATCCCAAGAAGAAACAAAAAAGGCTGATATTGAAGTTTCTATTTTGAAAGAAAAAAGCAATATTGAAAAACAAAAACAAAAAGAAATTGCTGATATTAAAGATAATTATCAAAAGATAATTGATGAGTTAAATTCTAAAATAAAAGATTTAGATATTAAAGAAAAAACTAATGCATCTCAACTAGAAAAATTGTTTACAGAAAAAGAACTTGAAATTACTAAAAATAAACAACAAGAAATTGATTTATTAAAGGATAAAATTAGTATTTTAGAAACCGAAAAGAAAACAAAGGAAGCAGATATTAAGGTTATTTTGGCTGAAAAAGAAAAAGAGTGAAGTAATTTACAACAAAATAAGTTGGATACTTTAAATAAAGACTATCAGAAAAATATTAATGATTTACAACAGAAAAATCATCAATTAGATATGTTAGTTAAAACTAATGATGCTAAGGTCCAAGAATTAGTAGCAAAAAAAGAAACTGAAATTATTAATTCTAAACAAGAAGAAATTAATAAGTTAGTTGATGAAACAACTGAATTAAAACTTAAATTAGAACAAGGACGAAATATTAGAACAGGAATTTTAGGAGCTAATTTAGAAAATGATTTTGCAGGTAAAATGCCATCATTTTTCCCAAATGACCATTTTGAAAAAACAACTAAAACCATTAATGGTAAAAAACCTGATTTTAGGTTAGGAGTTTTGAATGATGAAGAGGATAATAAAGTAGTTGGTAATATCTTATTTGAGTTAAAAAATCAAGAAAAATTAGATAGTAAATGAGAGGAAAAATTAGCAATTGAATTAAAAGAATGAAATGCTAAGTTTGGCATTATTGTTTGAACTTATGCTAAAGCACCATTTAGTCGTTCTTCAAAATATCGTGATATTTTTATTATTAATACTGACCTTGAAGTTATTGCATTAATTGTTAATATTTTAAAATTTTTAATTAAAAAAGAATTTGCTTTATCATTACAATCTTCAACTAATAAAAATGATCAGGAATTTAAAGAACGCTTTAATATTTGATTACAAGATGAATTTAGTTCTTTAATTGGTAAAGCGATGCAAGAGTTTATTAAGTTTGAAAAGCATATTCAACAAATTCAAAATTCTAATGAGAAATTAAAAAGCGTTAAAGAGAATTTACAAGAAATATTAATTGCTAAAATTGAGGATTCTTTAAAAAAATTATTGTAATTTTAAAAGACTTCTTGTAGTTAAGACAACAACAAGAAGTTTTTATTGAAAAATTTTTAATTTTTGTAAATAACTAGTAAAATTAGTAGTGAAAGTAAGTCTAAGGAGAGAAATGTATGGAATATAAAGCCCCCAGAGGTACTAATGATATTTTACCAATCCAAAGTAAACAACGATATCAATTACAACAAATTTTACGAGATATTGTTAAAAAATATAATTATGAAGAAATTAGTACGCCGATATTTGAACAGTATGAATTATTTCAAAGAACTGTTGGTGTTAATAGCGATATTGTTAGTAAAGAAATGTTTAACTTTCAAGATAAAAAAGGTCGTGAATTAGCACTTCGTCCTGAAAATACAGCGCCAATTGTTAGAGCAGTAATTGAAAATAAATTAGTTGATGTTTTAGGATTACCTTTAAAATTATTTTACTATGGACATATGTTTCGCTATGAACGACCACAACGAGGGCGTCAAAGACAATTTACGCAATTTGGTGTGGAAGTTTTTGGTAAAAAAACTATTTATTTAGATGCTGAAATTATTTGTTTAGCAATGGATATTGTTAAATCGTTAAAGATTAATAATATTATTCTTAAAATAAATTTTTTAGGAGCAAAAGCAACCCAAAATAAATATCAACAAATTTTAAAAACATTTTTACAAGATATGAGCACAACATTATGTGAGGATTGTCAAAGAAGAATTACTAAAAATACCTTGCGAGTATTAGATTGTAAAATTGATCAAAATATTAAAAATTTACCAATAATTAGTGAAACTTATTCTGTTGAAGAAAAAGAATATTTTACAAGGTTAATAAAGTTATTGGATAATTTAAAAGTTAAATATGAGATTGATAGTAAATTAGTTCGCGGTTTAGACTATTATAATGATACTGTTTTTGAAATTATTAGTTTAGAGAAGGGTGTTGAAGGACAGAATACATTAATTGGTGGTGGTCGTTATGATAATTTAGTTGAGGAATTATCAAAAAATCAAAAATCAGTTCCAGCAATTGGTTTTGCAATCGGAATTGAAAGATTACTTAATGCTACTGAAAATCATTCAGACTTTATTAAAAAAATGCTTCCATTGGTTGATGTATACATTATTGCTTTAACCGCTACTGGTTATGAATTAGCAACTAATGTATTATTAACTTTAAGAAGTAATAATTTTATTAGTGATATGGATTATGAACAAAGGAATATTAAGGCTCAGTTTAATGTTGTTTCTAAATTAGATTGTCGTTTTGTTATTATTATTGGTGATAGCGAAGTTAAAGAGAATAATTTAACTATTAAAAATCAGGAAACTAAGGTAGAAGAAAAGATTAGTATTAATGAATTAATTAATTATTTGAATGCAAATAAGGGAGATAAATAATGAGAAGTCATAATTGTGGTGAATTAAGAGAAGAAAATGTTAATTTAGAAGTTAATCTTTGTGGTTGAGTTCATACAATTCGTAAACTTAATAATTTAATATTTTTAGATTTACGCGATCGTTATGGAATGACGCAAATTATAATTAATAGTGAAAATCCTAACTATGTTCTTGCTAAAAGTTTAAGCACTGATGATGTTATTAAAGTTAATGGTATGGTAGTGCTTCGTAAATCTAAAAATAATAATTTATCAACAGGAAATATTGAAATTATTTGTACTAATTTAGAGTTAATAAATAAATCACAAGTATCACCATTAGATAATGAAAGTTTAGAGGAAACGCGTTTAGAATATCGGTTTTTAGATTTACGAAGACAAGTAATGCAAGATAAAATAATTTTGCGTCATCAAGTTATGCAAATAATGCGTAATTTTTTAAATAATAATAATTTTTTAGAAATTGAAACGCCAATTTTAGCAAGCACAACTCCCGAAGGAGCAAGAGACTATTTAGTTCCGGCAAGAAATCAAAAAGGACATTTTTATGCGTTACCACAGTCACCGCAAATATTTAAGCAATTATTAATGGTTGGTGGTTATGATCGCTACTATCAAATTGCTCGTTGTTTTCGTGATGAAGATTTAAGAAGTGATCGCCAACCAGAATTTAGTCAATTAGATTTAGAAATGAGTTTTATTGAACAAAAGGATATTATTAGTCTTTTAGAGCAAATGATGCAGGAAATAATGTTAAAAACTAAAAACATTAATCTAAAAATACCTTTTTTACAATTAGATTATGAAGTAGCAATTGATTTATATGGTAGTGATAAACCAGATTTACGATATGATTTAAAACTTATTAACCTTAGTTTAATGAATACTAGTAGTAAAAAGAAAACTACTAAAGCAATTGTTGTTTCTCAGTTATTAACTGATTTACAATTAGCAGACCTAAAAGTTATTGTTAGTCAATATCAGGCGGGACAGTTAGAATATAT
Organism: Spiroplasma endosymbiont of Dromius quadrimaculatus; assembly: GCF_964031155.1. NCBI lineage: Bacteria > Bacillati > Mycoplasmatota > Mollicutes > Entomoplasmatales > Spiroplasmataceae > Spiroplasma > Spiroplasma endosymbiont of Dromius quadrimaculatus. The sequence continues at coordinate 1,142,653 of NZ_OZ035010.1, read as the reverse complement.
TACTTATGATAATAAAGTTATTGCTTCAGAGTTATTATCTAATAATGCTGAAGCTATCATTAATCATTTAGCAATTAGTAATCAAGCAACAGTTTTAATGATTACAAATGATTATGAATTGGCTTGCAATACAATGGGAGCCATAAGACAGGCTATTGCTAAACAATTAAATCTTTTTACTAATGAAGATTATCAATTTTTATGAGTTATAAATTGACCATTATTTGCTTATGATAATGAAAGTAAAAAATTTGTTGCTGCCCATCATCCTTTTACGCGCCCTAATATTAAAGATGAAATTGATTTTACTAGTAATCCGATGTTAGTCAAGTCTCAGGCTTATGATTTAGTATTGAATGGTTATGAAGTTGGTGGTGGTTCAATGCGAATTCATAGTCTTGAAATGCAACAAAAAATGTTAGAGTTTTTACAAGTTTCTGTTGAAGAACAAAAGGAAAAATTTGGTTTTCTTTTGAATGCTTTATCCTATGGAGCACCAATTCATGGTGGTATTGCTTTGGGATTAGATCGTTTAATAATGTTATTAAGTAATAGTCATAGTATTCGTGATGTGATTGCTTTTCCTAAGAATACTAAGGGTAGTGATATGTTAACGCGTGCTCCTAGTGTTGTTAAACAAGAACAATTGGACATTTTGGGGTTAAATGTGGTAAATAGTTAGTAAAATATAGGTATTTTATGGAAAATATATTAAAATAAGTATGGTGAAAAGTAACAAGGAGGAATAATATGTCACAAAACCAATTTCAAAATGAAAACGATGATTATAATCGTGAGCAGTCAATTAATACTATTAAGATGTTAGGTGTTGAAGCTGTCAATCAAGCTAATTCAGGGCATCCGGGAATTGTTTTAGGAGCAGCACCAATGAGTTATGCACTATTTAGTGAACATTTATATTGTAATCCGCAAGATCCCCAATGAATTAATCGTGATCGTTTTATTTTATCAGCTGGACATGGCTCAGCATTATTGTATGCGTTATTACATTTAAGTGGTTATGATATTAGTATTGATGAAGTTAAAAATTTTCGGCAATTGGATTCAATTACTCCTGGACATCCAGAAAGAAATTTAACACCTGGTGTTGAAGCAACAACGGGACCATTAGGACAAGGATTAGCAATGGGTGTTGGTTGTGATTTAGTAAGAACTTTTCTGGCCCATAAATATAATAAACCTGATTTTAATATTTTTGACTATCATACTTATATTATTTGTAGTGATGGTGATTTACAAGAAGGCATAAGTCAAGAAGCTATTAGTTTAGCAGGTCATTTAAAATTAAGTAATTTAATTGTTTTATATGACTCTAATGATATTCAATTAGATGGTCCAGTAAGTTTATCACAAAGTGAAAATACAAAACAGCGTTTTTTAAGTGCTAATTGAAATTATATTTTAGTTACTGCGGGTAGTGACTTTAAAGCAATTAGTCAAGCAATAAGACAAGCTAAAGCGGAAACTGAAAAGCCAACTTTAATTGAAATTAAAACTATTATTGGTGTTGGCGCTTCAAAAGCAGGAACTAGCAGTGTTCACGGTGCCCCTTTAGGTGATGATATTATTAAGCTAAAAGAAAATTTGAAGTGAGATTATGAACCATTTTTTGTTCCTGATGATGTGAAAAATGATTTTAAAGTTAGAGTTGCACAAAGAGGTCAACAACAACAACAAATTTGAAATCAAATGTGAACTGAATATGCTAATAAATATGTTACTGAATATAAGGAAATTAATGATACTTTATATCATAACTATAATTTTACTGCTAATGATTTTCAAGATATTTTAATTGAACAAGATATGGCAACAAGAGATTGTTCATCAATGGTATTAAAAACTATTAGTAAAAAATTGCCATTATTTATTGGTGGTAGTGCTGATTTATCATCATCAACAAAAGTTTTAGGAAGTGATGGATACTTTGCATCTAATAATTTACAAGGTCGTAATATTATGTTTGGCGTTCGTGAATTTGGAATGGGTGCTATTAGTAATGGGATGCTATTACAAAAAACTGTTCGCTCATTTGTTGCTACTTTTTTAATTTTTAGTGATTATATGAAACCTGCAATTCGTTTAGCTTCATTAATGGAAATTCCTAATATTTTTGTTTTTAGTCACGATTCAATTGCTGTTGGTGAAGATGGACCAACCCATCAACCGGTAGAACAAATTTCAATGTTAAGAGCATTACCTAACTTAAATGTTTTTCGTCCTTGTGATATGAAAGAAACGATTGCTAGTTATATTTGTGCATTGAATAGTAAAGATAAGCCAACAGCAATTTTAGTTTCGCGACAAAATTTACCGCAAATTATTTCTAGTGATGTTAATAAAGCATTAAAAGGCGGATATATTATTAGTCCTGAAAAATCACAATTAGAATTAATAATTATTGCTACTGGTAGTGAAGTGCAATTAGCATTAAAAGTTCAGCAACAATTACAAAAAGAAAATATTAATACTATTCGTGTTGTTTCTATGCCTTCAACAACTGTTTTTGATTGTCAAGATGTGACTTATAAGTTAGAAGTGCTTCCGCAGACTGTTAAAAAGATAAGTTTAGAAATGGCTTCAACTTGAGGATGACATAAATATGTTGATAATGGGATAACTTTTGGTATTGACAGATTTGGCATATCAGCATCAATGCAAGATATAATGAATGAATTAGGATTTACTGTTGATAATATTGTATTACAAGTTAAACAATTATTACAAAAAGATAATATAAAGGAGAAAAGATAAAATGCCTTGATGAGCAGGATTGTTAATTGGTCTTGTTGGCGGTTTAGTAATAGGAGGGTTATTAGCATTTTTAATATCTAAAAAGATGTTTGAAAAGCAATTAAGAGATAATCCACCAGTTAATGAAAAAATGATTCGAGCAATGTATATGCAAATGGGAAGAAAACCTTCCGAATCACAAATTAAAGCTGTGATGAATGCGATGCGTCGTAATCAAAAAAAACCTTAGAACTAATAAAATAATTTTTTAAACTGCCATATAATGGCAGTTTTTATATGGCAAATTTAGTTTGCAATAAAATACTATAAAAATTATTTTTACTAATAATGATGTGATCAACAAATTCAATTTTTAAAACTTTAGCAATATAAATTAAAGAATTTGTGGTTTCTATATCATGTTTACTAGGCAAACTATCATTATTAGGGTGATTATGAGCACAAATAATTTTTTGGGCATGATTTTTTAAAACGAGGTAATATATATCTTTTGGATCAATCGAAATTTGATTAATTGTTCCTTGATACACAAGTTGTTTAAAAATAATCCGATTATTATTATTTAATAAAATTAAATAAAAATTTTCGGTATTTAAATTACTTACTTCATATTGAAGTAAGTAAAAAATATCATATGGATTATTAATTCTAATAATTTTATTGTTAGCAATGTTAATATTTATTCGTTGATATAACTCAAAACTTGCTAATAACTCAATAGCCTTAACTTTTCCAATTCCTTTAATAACGGTTAACTCATTTAAAGTTACTTTTAATAAGTTTTCAACACCATTAAAATGATTAATAATATACTGTGCTAATTGTAAAACATTTTGTTTTTTATTACCAGTTCGTAATAGTAATGCAAGAAGTTCGTTATTACTTAAATTTTTAATGCCATTTTTTCACGCTTTTTCTCGTGGTCGTTCATTAATGGGAATGTCTTTAAATTTCATAAAATGGTGGCAAAATCTTATTATATAAATTTTGGAGTTTTTCTAATTTTGCTTCTAAATTTTTAATATTTGTTGCATCACGATTATTTCATCCGACTTTAAAACCACCAGGGAGTCCAATATCGGCTTGTTGGGCATTAAAAAGATTTTTAATTACTGGAATAGCCAAACCAAGTAATGCTCCACCAATAAGAAATGAAGCAACGGCACCACCGGTTTTAGAAATCATTTCTTCTTCTGATAATTGTTTTAGTTTCATAATAACCTCCTTTCATAATTTATATTTGTTTGATAACAAATAATTTCCTTGATTGGACGCATAAAGTTTTGTTAGGTAAGAAAAGATTTGAATAAGTATTAAGACAGTCAGCAATGATTGTCTTTTTATTTTATAAGGTGTTAAAAATTTGTTCTTTGAAAATTAAATACAAGTGAATTAATAATGTTGGTATGTATTAAAGCACGATAAATTGTGGGTGGTCGCCATAACCAAAAGAAGTTTACCAGTTGATAGATAACATCCTATTAGCTATAGCAATTTGTTTCATTTTGCAATAAAAAAATGAATGGGTGGATTTCCTAAAAATATACACGCTATTAAATTAGTTCCAAGGGTAGGATGCGGATGTTAAAGTGTAGAAATTTCTATATAGGGGTATATTAAGTTTAAAATTATTAAAATCTTTATCTAATTAAAAAAACAAAATTTACTAACAAAGCTTGTTAAACACTTAAATCTGCGATATATAAGTGTTTAAAAAACTGAGTCAACTAACTTAGTTAATGTAACTTAGTTTATAACAAATAAGAAAGGTAATTTATTATGAAAAACATTGAAAACATTTTCTTAAATACTAAAAAATATCTCTTAAAAGAAACACAAAACGCAATGTTTATTAAAGCACCTAAAATTCCATGATTTAATGAACAAATCGGCATTTGGTTTCCAAAGCGATTTGTTTATAAAGGAAAATATGAAAATTCGATTTGTATTGGAATAATAAAAGATAGTAAATATCAAGTAATTTCAATTAATCAACAAGAGCAAGAAACCAAATTAATTAAGGGACAAGAATTATTAGGCTTCTTCATTGCCGAAAAAGAAAACAACAAAAAAGATATAAATTATAACTATTTTAAAGGAGCTTAAAAATGAATATTGCAATTGGACTAATATTTATTATTATCAGCATCATGCTATTGGCATATTTTGCTTATAAAATTTATGCCAAAATAAAAATGCGAATTAAATATAAAAATGCCATTAAAAATAATACTGGTAATTTCACAAAAGACGAAAAAGTGTTTATTGCTCGCTTTGAAGAATGAGTTAAAACCCCTAATTCAAAAGAAAATAATGCGGATAAAAAATAATGTTTTGAGAAATTATTATGGAATTTTTAAAACTGTTTGTTCCGATAGAAAAAATGCCTGCACAAGTTGCGTTTATTGCCGGATTAATTATTATCATTACTTTTCTTTTCGCGTTAATTTCAATTATATATTTACCAATAAAAATGATTTTTGGGAGATAAAAAATGACAATAAACTTAAAAGAATTTGATTGAGAACAAATCAAACAAACTTTCTGAGATTTATTTATTCAAATTACAACTATTCCGGCTCATATTAGTGGTGATAAAGAAATTGATTTAACTCAAGAAACACTTTGGCTTTTAATAGCAAACATTGCTTTTTGATTCTTAACAGCGATTATGGTGTGATTTATTCTAATGCTACTTTGAAAAACCATATCAGTATTTAGATAGGGAAAAAATTAATGTCAAGAAGTTACATTGTGATGCATTCCCAAAGAAATTCAAAATTAATTAGGAAAAAATATAATCGTGTTAAGATTAATCGTGGTTTTAACAAATTTAAGAAAAATTTTGAATATAAATGATGAATGCTTTAAAAAGAAAGGGGGTGATTATATGATTGGAACTTTCTTAATAGAAGCACCAGCAGTAACAAAAATAACAGCTAGTGACGCCGCAATGACTAAATTATGAAATGCGATTATAACGGCGTTTACTAAAATGTGAGAAATTATTGCTGTTAATATGCCACAAGTCGGTAACTTCTTTGCTGACTACTGAATATTCATTTTTCCATTTATTTTGGCAATATTCTTTATTTGCTTTAAAATGTTTGAAAAATTACTTGGAGCGGTACGCTAACAAAAAAATAAAGTGAGGTGCAAGATGAAATTTTGCAAATGAATAATAGAAAAAAATAACCATTTTATTGAATTAAATCGCACCTCATTTTTAATTTTATGACATTGAGGAGCAATTTGATATATTTACAACGGTTATTTTAAAAACATTGTAAGTTATTTATTTTTAGCAGGTTGTATTTTAATTTTCCTTTTTAAAATCAGTAATTTAACGCAAATTAACAAAGTTATTAATTTTTTAAAAAATTCACCATTAAACATCGTTATTGGTTCATTAGGAACTGGAAAAACTGCTTTTCTAGTATACGCATCAAAATTACTAAAAAAGAAAAAATATCATATCGCATCAACATTTCCATTACTAGAAACCCAAAAATTAAGTTTAGGGCATATGGGATTGTTAGACTTTGATTATCCAGTATTGCCTGACAAAACCTTGCTTTTGTGAGATGAAACCAATTTATTTTTAGAAGGAACCGATTGAGAAAAAAATAATACCAAAAACGAAGAAAGCGGTATTCAAGAATATTTCGCTCTGGCACGGCATTTTGGTCATATTGTGCTTGCTAGCGGTCAGAGAGATAAACATATTTGAGTTAAAGTTCGTGATATTGCCAATAATGTAATTGTGGGAATTCGTAAAAAACCCGTTAATATTTTTCGCCCCTACTTAAAAGTCATCTATGGTACCTTTACGAGCATTGAAGAATATGAACGCTGACGAAACACCTTAATCGATGCGAAAAATAGCAAAAAAGGTCGTCGCATTAAATATCGTGATATTCCTGAACTCGATATCTATTTTTTTAAACTAAAAATTCCTCTACCAATACTTAACACTTACAATTCTTTTTACCTAGCATTTTTAAGAGATTACTTAAATGCAAAAGTAAATCCTGATTATGAAGACAAATACTATACTGACACCGCAATTGATTTAGAAGACTTAGAATACTTAAAAATGGATAAATTTAGCAAATTTTTAAGAAAAATGAAAGAAAAGGAATAATAAAAAATGGAAAATCTCGCAAAAATGGCCGACTTTCTCGCTCAAATGCTTTATAAAGTTTTTGACTTAATTTGAAGTTTAGAAGTGCCGGGAACGAATATTCAACTAATATTTCCTCTATTCTTAACACTGGCTGTAGAATTTCTTATGGCAATTATTCTTGGATTTGGTAGTCAACAAGTTAATTTGGAAAAACAACGCCAATATGCGGTTAAAAATAAAGGTCGTTTAAGTGCCTGAGGAAAAGCTAAAAAACAAATAAAACCAATAAAAACAAAACAAGGGAACTAACAATGTTTAAACTAATTATTATTTTTATCTTAATAACTGTTCTTGGATTATTGGCTGGTAGTCATTTTGAAACTTTAACGAACTATATTAGCGAGGGACTTGCCAATTTCCAAAAGTTTATTACTAGCAATTTAACAATTTTAGAACTATTTAAACCAATGGCTCGGACATTTTCGCAACACCCAATTTTTACCATTCTTGGTGTCACTTGTGTACTTATTGCTTTATTTATTGTGATTAAAGGACGATAAAAATATGAAAGGAAAATTAAAATGAAGAAACTTTTAGGAAAATTATTTAAAAAAGATAATTCAAAAGAAAAAATGCCATTAAAATTAAGAATTAAAAATTCTTTTAAAAAGCAGTGGTTAAAAATAGTATTAAGTATCATTTTCATTTTTATAAGCTTATTACTTTGTGCATTAACAGCAATTGATACTAAATGAATAACTGGAACAAGTAACGAATTTAATGAGTTTATGAATAAAGAGATGGTTGATTTCTTTGGCAAGTTCAATAGTGGTATTATGCTAGCAGGAATATTTGTTTTTTGATGAGGCGGAGCAATATATTTTGCAATTAAATTTGAAAAATTCATCCGCTTTATTATTCAGAAAATTAAAGCAAAAAGAACCTTAAAAAATGAAATCAAACAAACTAATTAATTCTTTAAAAAAATATTGATGGAGAATTTTACCTTACATTTTTATGATTATTATCTTTTTTATTCCATTTTTAAAATTGGAAACTAATGATTTGAAATTATTATATGAAAAATTTGAAGTATTAATTTCACTTATGATACTAGGATATTTAGATATATGCATTACAATAGCAGTAGTTATAAACTGTAGCATTGAGTGACTTATTAAAAAAATCAAAACCAAAAGAACAATGAAAAATAAAATATTTTAAAAAGGAGTGATAAAAATGTTTATGAAAATATTTACCGTGTTAATTATTAGTTTCAATAACATTTTTACCATTCCCCAAAATATTAATAATGACGAAATAACAACACAATCACTAATTAGAAACAAAAGACAAAATAACCAAATTTACGAAAAAGAAGTTAAACTTGAAAATTTAAAAGAAGTTGAAATTGAGAATATTCAACAGCATCATGATGAATTAAAAATAATAATAAAAGTTCCTATAAATATAAATAAAAAAAATCTTGAAGAAGTACTTAAAGAAAGACCAAAACCAACAAATGATAAACTTGAATTTATAACTCCTGCTTTTTCAAAAAACAATGAAATAAGAAAAAATATTGAAGATTTAACAGGAAAATATGGCAAAATAATTAACCAAAATAACAATAGAAAAACATACAAAATCCAAAAGTTTATCCAATTAGAAATGACAATAAATTACTATGATCACTCAAGCGGATATAGAATAGAAATAAATCCTAGAAAAACATTTATCATTAAAACAGAAAAAGATACAACCGACATTGATTTGCCAGAAATAACCAAAAAATTTGATGGAAACCATAACTATAACGATGTTGTTGATAATCTTGATTATTTAATGATTCATCGCGGTGATTTTGACAAATTCAATTATTCTTATCTTTATTGAACACCAGACCAGTATTTAATTTCATTGACACCTTAGAAAAAGGTTATTACAAAGAATTTACGATTAAAAATCACGGCTTTAAAGACGAGAGCTATTTTTATCATAAGACTTCAACTATTTTACCAAATTCAGAAATAATCGACCCTACAAATGCAACCAAAATTGAAGTTATAAAAAAAATTAAAAAAAGACTTAATGAAAAAATTAACAATCTTGCTGGCGTAAATAATGCAATTGAAGGCATCGACTATAATACAGAAATTAAAGATAATGACAACAATTACTTAGACGATAGCACTACTTTTGATTTAACAACAGACAATGTCGCTGACAGAACATTTACCGTTAAATTCACCGCAATTGAAACGAGCACACAATTGCAAGGAACAAATACGATTAAAATGGTCATTCCGAAACAAGATGATAACAACGATAATGTCCTCAAAATTAAGGCATTTAATAAAACCCTAATTGCTGGAAATAACTATTTACAATTATTACACGGTGAAAATGAAATATGAAAATATGACACCACAAGAGCTAACGATTATTACCTAATTAAGTACCTTTTCGGAACCTTAAATTACCTCAATGTTAAATTTAGTTTTCTACGATATGACCCCGATTTAAAAAATGATATTTACCTATATTTTAAAAATAACATTCCTAGTATTAACAACAGCGATTACAAAAATGTTTTTGATGAAATCTATGAAATTCTTGGCAATTTCTTTGCTAGTTTATTTTATGCGACTTTTGATATGGACGAAAAAACTCATACCGAAATTGATTTTAAGGGTATAGAAAACTATAAGAAGGATTATTTTATTCAAATAGGTTTCTTTTATCGTTCATTAATTACCTTTTATCCCAAAAAATACTTAGTAAATATTATAGGAAACTCAGAATTATTACTAAGAAGTTATTTCTTTACTTTTGACAAAAAAATGCACCAAGAGAATTACAATGCTATTAACAATACCAATAGCATTTATCAAATTAATTTTAATGTCCTTAAATCTTACGACAATAAACTAATTACCTTGCCAACCAGCAAGACTGCTAACAGTATTAATTATCTCAATACCGATATTGATATTCGTTATGGTATTAATATTTTTACCTTAACTTTTCCACTTTATCACAAAGGTAATATTTCTAACTACAATTTTAAAATTTATGACTTTAATGTATTAAATTCAACAGCCTTTATCCCTGATGGTTCAAATAACAGTGAATGAGACGATTTAATTCCACCAGCAAATTGCAAATATTCGGGACGATGAATACCAACATTTAATGATATTGGTTGTGCCATTCAAAATGCTGGTATCAAAATGATAAACTGAATACTGACAGCGTCACAAATCATCACGATTTTACGACCATTAGCAATTATTGCAAAAGCAACAGTTAACTTTTCAACCGATATTTTTCCAGTTTTTAAAACAGTACCAGCTTTTTACTATACCTTCCAATTTTTAATCGGTTTTGCCATTTTTCTAATGATTTTAAGAATTTTCGTGTAATATATATAGAAAAAATAAAGAAGTTAAAATTATGAAATTTTTAAATATACTAACTCTCTTGGAATTAGCAACATTATTCATAACTGGTTGTAATAATAAAACAAATAAATCAATAACACCACCAATGATTAAAAATCAAATTTATGAAAAAGAAGTTAAACTTGAAAATTTAAAAGAAGTTGAAATTGAGAATATTCAACAACATCATGATGAATTAAAAATAATAATAAAAGTTCCTATAAGTATAAATAAAAAAAATCTTGAAAAAGTACTTAAAGAAAGACCAAAACCAACAAATGATAAACTTGAATTTATAACTCCTGCTTTTTTAAAAAACAATGAAATAAGAAAAAATATTGAAGATTTAACAGGAAAATATGGCAAAATAATTAACCAAAATAACAATAGAAAAACATACAAAATCCAAAAGTTTATCCAATTAGAAATGACAATAAATTACTATGATCACTCAAGCGGATATAGAATAGAAATAAATCCTAGAAAAACATTTATCATTAAAACAGAAAAATAAGTTAACTAAATTTAAAAACTGTTAAAATTACTACCCTAAAAGGTGGTTGTCTATGATGACAATACTCTTAAACAACTAAGCAACTTTTCATTTTTTATATTTTAATAAAATAAGAAACCAGTAATTAATTAAAATTACTGGTTTGAATATTTTTCTTATTTTTCACAAGAAATTAAACATGGTGTACTTGCTCCAATTAAAGTTATTGTTCTAAATAGCTAATATCGTTTTTATAAAACCTTATACTATAGTAGTAACTGTATTTGTTTTTACCGGCCCTTCTCTTTCTGATGAAAAAAATGCTTCACCGTTAAATGTTATGTTATCATTGTTTTTATCTATAGTAATTTCATTGGGTAATAAACTATATTTTTGTAAAATTTGCATTACTTCTGTAATTGATAATGTAACTACTTGTTCTTTATTGTTATCATCAATTATTTTGGCAGTAATATTTCCTGTAATTTTTTGTTTTAAATTTAATATAACTTTAGATGTAATTATTCTTACTGGATAAGTAATTTTTAATTTTTCATTGGGATTAAGTTCAAATTTATCAGCGGGTACCTTAAAAATACTTAAAATCATTTCTTGTTCTTGTTTATTTGTGTTTGATAAATCAAATTCATTTGATAATACATTAATGATTTTAGAATTTTTATTATTTATATTTGTAAAATCTGTTAATTTCATTTCATCATCAGAATTTATGTTTCAACCATTTAATTTATTTTCTTGTTTTGTTTTAGTTAATCCTGTTGTAATTTGAAATACTAATTTTGATTTTGAATTATATTCACAAGTGGGTACATTAAATGATCTTGTATTTGGAGTTTTATTGATAATTTCTCTATCAGAACATACATTTTTAGGAGCATTAGATCATAAAAATGAATTTTCTCTTTTTGTTATTTCAGTATTTGAAAAATTTAAATTATTAGTATCAATATATTTTATTTCTTTAAATTTTAAATTAGGGTTTTCATCACGAAACTTAAAAAATACTGCTCTTTTAATTAATTCATTTAAATTAATAGCATTAATTTCATCTTTATTTTTAATTTTATAATTAACAGTAACTTCACCAAAATATTTACCATTGTCTTTTGCTTTAATTGTAGCTGATGTATCTGTTTTATTAATAATTTCTAATTGTGATATATCTAAATTAGGATTTAAATAATTTAATTCATTTAAAATAATTTCATCATTAATAATGTTATTAAACCGTAAATTATTTATTTGAATAATAATATTTAAAAGCATTTTAGTTTTAGTTATTGCAAATACATTACCACTTTTTTGTTCAATTATAATAGAAATAACTGCTTCATTTATTCCATTAATTTTAATTAAGTTTGATGAAGGTCTTGATTTAAAATATAATCCATCATCTGTTGCAAAATAAGTAGCACCAGCAACTGTAGACTTAATATTTCTGTCATGGATTGCAATATCATTAACTTGCCCTTTTATTTCGCTAATTTCTATAGCATCATAATTGTTTGGTTTATCTTCAATCAAATAAATTTTTTTATTTGCAGATATTGCGTAAGCTTCTCCTGTTGATTGAGAAATTATAATGCGATTAACCTTGTTATTTATTCCATTAATTTTAATTAAGTTTGATGAAGGTCTTGATTTAAAATATAATCCATCATCTGTTGCAAAATAAGTAGCACCAGCAACTGTAGACTTAATATTTCTGTCATGGATTGCAATATCATTAACTTGCCCTTTTATTTCGCTAATTTCTATAGCATCATAATTGTTTGGTTTATCTTCAATCAAATAAATTTTTTTATTTGCAGATATTGCGTAAGCTTCTCCTGTTGATTGAGAAATTATAATGCGATTAACCTTGTTATTTATTCCATTAATTTTAATTAAGTTTGATGAAGGTCTTGATTTAAAATATAATCCATCATCTGTTGCAAAATAAGTAGCACCAGCAACTGTAGACTTAATATTTCTGTCATGGATTGCAATATCATTAACTTGCCCTTTTATTTCGCTAATTTCTATAGCATCATAATTGTTTGGTTTATCTTCAATCAAATAAATTTTTTTATTTGCAGATATTGCGTAAGCTTCTCCTGTTGATTGAGAAATTATAATGCGATTAACCTTGTTATTTATTCCATTAATTTTAATTAAGTTTGATGAAGGTCTTGATTTAAAATATAATCCATCATCTGTTGCAAAATAAGTAGCACCAGCAACTGTAGACTTAATATTTCTGTCATGGATTGCAATATCATTAACTTGCCCTTTTATTTCGCTAATTTCTATAGCATCATAATTGTTTGGTTTATCTTCAATAAAATAAACTTTTTTATCTAAATTTTTTAAATTATTTGTTTTTAAATAACTGATTTCACTTTTTGTTGAAGTTGGAGCGTTTCCGACAATTCCTGACATTCCGCTTCCGGCCATTGTTATTGTGCTTAATAAACTGAGTAATTTTTTCATATTAATTAAATTCCTTTCGTGAATTTTTACTAATTAATAAAATTTACAACACCTTTTCCTTTCTCCAAATCCTAATCTGCAATTTCTTTACTTTGGAATCTCATTATAAATCATCAAATAAGAATTTTTATCATTTTTTTCGGTTTATTGAATACTAAAATTTGTTAAAGTTACTATCAAGAAAGGTAATTTATTATGTTAAAAATTAATAATAATGTAAAAACCTCAGAAAACAACCATTGATTTAGTTTATTTACAACCCATAAAAATATGTACATCAATAAATGCGAACAATTGGCTAATGAATATGAAAAATTAGATGAATACTTATATAAATATCATTATCGGTTAAAACAAGGTTATAAAGTAGTTCATTTTGCACCAAGAACAATTATTACAATTTTTGGTGATGTTACTTTTAAACGACGCCGATATAAATATTGAAATCAAAAATCAGGTAAATTTGAATATGTATGTTTGTTAGATAAAGAAATTGGCTTATTGCCTAAACAACGCATTTATTTTGATGTCCAATTTAAAGTTTTAAGTCTTTTGGGAGATGGTAAACGGTATCGTGATGTTTTAGATGCTCTAAATCATTGTTATATTTCAAAAGCTAGTATTTCAAATATTTTAAATAAATACGATATTGCTGAATATTTTCAACTAGCAGAAAAAGAAACTAAAACTAGAATTGATGTCAAAAATAAGGATTTGTATATTCAACTAGATGAGACATTTTTAGCAACATTAGATCAGAAAGTTAAACAAGACCAAAGAATTCGTTTAGTTACTTTTCATACCGGACATAAAGAAAAAAATTACAAAAATGCTCGTAGAGAATTAGAAAACAAACGAGGTCATTTTTTAATGTTAAAAGTTGGTAAACGAATAAATACGATGGATTATCGTGATTTATTAATTAAAGAAGTACAAAAAAATTATGTAAATATTAATTATGACAGAATAATTGTTTGTGGTGATGGTGATTCTTGAATTAGAGAAATTGCGAACAGTTTTGGTAATGTTAGATATATTTTAGATGGTTATCACGCTATTAAAAAATTAAAACAAACCGCATTTAATATTATTTTTGAAAATCGCAAAGTAACACTAAATAGTTGAATTAAATTATATAAGGATGGAAAAATCATCAAGAATTAATCAAAAACATTCGTAATGTTGCTAAAAATGAATTAAATAAAGATATTAAAACAAATTTAAGAAAGGCGAGTAATTATTTCAGTAATAATAAGCAAGGTATTCATCATCAAAATTTAGAATGAAATATCGGTTGTAGCATTGAAAGTGATGTATCGCATTTAGTAAAACAACAATTAGGCTATGGGGCAAAAATATATAATCATAAGAATTTAAATAATCTATTACATTTAAGAATGGCAAATTTAAACAACTTAAATGTATTACATTACATTAATGAAAATATTAATTCAGAAATAGAAATCAGAAAAGAAATATATAAAAATTCATTATGAAATAAATATAATAATAAAAATGATGATAGTTGAATTAATTATAAAGGTAATGCTGTAACAAATAAATATAATAGATTTAAGTAAGTAAAAATATAAAATTAATATATATTAGTGAAAATTTAATAATATTAATAATTTTTGTTGTGTAAAAATTCAATAATATGATAAAATGAAAAAGAATAAAAATGACAATAACAAGAAAGGCAGGGTTAGTTTAGTAATTAAATAATATAATTAGCTGATTGTTTTACTTCTTCAAAGCAATACCTAAGAAAACTAAACGCGACCCTTGTGATTTATTTATCTTGTAATTTTTAATCATTTATTACATAATATAATCAATTAAAAATATCTGAATTATTTAGTTTTTATAAGAAGTTAAAAATAATCATAAATTTAGTGATTACTTTTTATTTTGTATTTAATATAAGAGCGAAAAATTCTAGTTAAGATATTTATTAATTATAAAACCATTATTAATAACTAATGGCATTAAAAATAAATAATTGAACAATGGAAGTTCTATTAAAAGAAAGGAAAATATATGAATAAAGAAAAAGAACTTAATCAATTAAAAGAAGAATTAGCATCATTTAAAATTGGTAATGATAGCACAATCCCTGAAACAGAAGATGATGGTTCTAATGATGGCTCTGATGTTGAAACCTCATTTATTACTAATCTACCTAGTTGTAGTAATGACCGAAACACTAAGCATCCGTTTAATCGCCAGATTTCAATTCAAACTACTTCAAGTGATAGTCAAGATTCAAAATGAGATTCAGAATCAGATAAAAATTGTCAAAAACCACAAATGCAAAAGAAAAAATTAATGTGATGAAAAGTTGGTAAGAAAAAAAGCATCAAATAAAAACAACAGTAAATCCAATAACTGAGTATGTTTATTCAGCATTAGAATTAATGCCAGAATCAACACAAAGAAAAAGTAAAATTTTTAAACTATTAAGTTTCGCTTGATTTCCAAAAAGTTTAAAATGAAGAATAATAATATTATCATTGTTTCTTTCAATTTTAATAATTTTATTAGTTTTTTTTGCGTAAGAATAACTAATTCTAAATAAGAATAATAATCATAAAATTATTTATTAAGGAGTGAAAATGAATTTACATAAATTAATGCGACAAGATAGATTAACACCAGAAATGATTAAGAATGCTACTGCTGATGAACTTAATTATCAAGATGCCAAGGACGGATTGCCTTTACAAAATGCTATATATAGTCAAAAACCTGAACTTATAAAAGCCTTTATTGAAAATGAGCTTTGTGATTTAAATTTAAAAAGCAAATTTGCTACTTCAGCTATCCATATAGCAATTTTACAAAATGATATTGAAACTGTGAAGTTATTAGTTAATAGTGCAAGATTTAATAGCGTAAATATGCTTATTTCCAAATGAAAAATTACGCCTTTAGTTTTTGCATTGCACCAACATCAAGATGAAATTGCCAAAATTTTAATTAATTGCCAAAATATTGATATTAATATTCCTAGTATAAAAAAGCTTACACCTTTGCATCGTGCTGTTGAGTTTAATAATAATCAAACGGTTAAAGCAATTCTTGGCAATCAAAATTTAAAAAATGTTAATGATAATAATAATGATGAAGGGATTACGCCATTTCATTTAGCAACAAAGAGTGGTAATAAAGAAATAGTTGAAATTTTAATGGAGCATAAAGATATTGATATCAATATGCGTACTAAAATTGGGTATACGCCGTTGCATGGTGCTGTTGAGTTTAATAATAATCAAACGGTTAAAGCAATTCTTGGTAATCAGAATTTAAAAAATGTTAATGATAATAATAATGATGAAGGGATTACGCCATTTCATTTAGCAGTGAAGAATAGTAATAAAGAATTAGTGGAAATTTTAATGGGTCATCAAGATATTGATATTAATATGTCTACTAAAGCGGGGTATACGCCGTTGCATGGTGCTGTTATGTACAATAATAGTGAAGCGGTGGCAGCAATTATTGGCAATAAAAATTTAAAAAATGTTAATGATAATAAAAATGATCAGAGCATTGTGCCACTTCATATTGGGGCAAAAACTGGTAATAAAGCGTTAGTGGAAATTTTAATGAGTCATCAAGATATTGATATTGTTGATAAAGAGGGATTTACAGCTTTACATAGTGCTGTTGAGGAAAATGATACAGAAATGGTAGAATTATTAATAAATAGTGGTGCTAATGTTAATACCATAAATACTACTGGTGAAACGCCTTTGCATTTAGCAGTAAAATTAGACGATATTGCAATGGTGCAAACATTAATTAAACATCCGCAAATCGATTTAGATTGTCCAAATTTAAAGTCAAAATTTGGACTTAATGCTTTGCAATATTCATTAGTTAATGAAAATTTTATTATTTCAAAGTTATTGATTAATAGTGGTGCTAATATAAATTTTAAAACTAAAACTGGTTGTACAGTCTTTCATTATGCAACAGTTATTGGCAATGACGAAATGTTAGACTTTCTAATAGCAAATGGTGCTGATGTAAGTGCTAAAGATAATTATGGTCAGGATGCTTTAGAATGAGCAATAAGAAATAATAAGAAAAATCTAGCATGGAAAATTAGTTCTTATATCGTTGCTAATGATAATTCGCAAAATATAACTTCACAAGCGATTGAAAAAGAAAAAGAATTTATAAATATTCACTATCATATTGCCAAAGTTACTTTAAAAGATAAATATTATGAATTATTGCATGATCCGGTAGCAAATAAGATTCTTGTTAGTTTTAATAATGATAATTATCTTCAACACGCTAAAGTTGTTAATGAATTTTTTAGCAAATATGAAAAGCAATATAAAAAGATAACAAAAATAAACAAAGAATTCATTACTGAAGAAAATAAATTATTTTTAAAAAATTTACGAAGATATCAAAAGGATATTGAAAACCTAACGCAAAAACTTTCAACAATTCGAGATTCAAATATATATAATAAAAAAGAAAAAATAAATTTACAAAAAAACGCTAGTAATGTGCAAGCGCCGTTACAACAATTTAGTTTATCACGAACAGAAGAAAAAAGAAGTTTTTTAAAAAAAGAGCGGAAAATTCCAAAATATCAACGCCCAAAAGAAAAAAATTCTAATGATAAAAATTCTCATAAATTGAAATTAAAACCTCATAGTAAAGATTTACATTGTAAAGAACCTAGTAACAAGGAAGAAAAATCAAATTCATTTAGTCATCATCATCTTCATTCGTCTCTGCAACATAATATTGATGCGATTAAACAAACAGAAAAATGATTTGCAAAGCAAAGCATTGATTCTAAAGAAGTTATGCAATTAAAAGGGAAAATTGCTGCAGCTAATATTCCAAAAGAATTTGAAAATTTACAAGAAAGTTTTATTAGTTTAAATATACAAGAATTTCAAGCAGAATCAAAATGATGATATGAAAAAATCATTAATTTTGATGAAAACAACATTGATAAATTAGCAAAAGAAATTAAAGATAAAATTGCTAGTCTTGATATTAAAGAAAGAAAATTAAATTTAGAACAATTAACTATTTTACAATTAGCAAAAGAAAACCAAGATGCAGAATTAGCAACGATTATTAAAGTTAATCGCGGTGAATTATGAGACCACAGACATGGTCGGCCAGCGATTAGTTTAGGAAAAACAATTGATAATGGCAAAGAATTAGTTATAGTTGGTACGACGCGAGAAATAAAAGGGTTGTCTTGTTTTACTTTAAATCTTGTTGAGGATAAAACGACATATTTTTATTTTAAAAATATTATTACGATTGAAAAAGAAGATAATAAAGGTTGATGAGATAAAGAAAACAAACTAACCTTAACGCAAAATGAGATTGCCACATTATTTGCACAAATTGATGATTATAATGAAAAAAATGCAAATTTTTTGCATCAAGTAAATAATGATAATCAACAAATTGCAAAAGATTTACCAGTGCGAAACCCATCCACAGAGCAAGTAGATTCAGTAGCAACGACAACTTGGTTGGAAACACAATGAGATGCGACAGGTGCTAAACCGAAAAATAAATTTAATGACACCCCAAAACTATTTCCACAAAAGGAATTATTATCTAATGAACCACAAGCAGGAACTAGTTTTGATCGGAGTATAATTTTTAACCTTGAAGCAGAAACTGCCAAAGTAGCAGAGCAAATGTTAGCACAACAAGCGAAGGAAAAACAAGCAAGAGAAAAAAGTAGTAAAGAAGAAACAGAGCGAAAGCAGAAAACAGAAGAAGAAAAAAGACAAAAAACCGCTTTGTTTAGTTAAAAATAATAGATTTTGTTATTTAAAAGAGGAATTAAGAAGGGAACGAATAATATGACTAAGAAGAAAAAGAAACTTGTTGCAAAAAGACGAGAAAGTGAAAAGCCACAAGCGAAAGAAAAATATCGGGGATTACTTGATGATTCAGGTTCAGAATCAGATGATTCAGATTCAGAATCAAATATTATTTGACAAAAACCAACGCATCGTATAAAGAAATTCCAAAAAAACCTAATGAGCAATTTTTAAGAATGCGGAAATTGTTTCACCAAAAAAAGCAGTTAAACTTAAATCCTAAACAAAAAGAAACCTCAAAAAGAAACAAAAAAATAAAGTTAACTTCAAGTTGTTTGTTGCCAAAAAAATTAAATAATAAGACTTTAATCGCTGTATTGGGAATTTCACTTTCTTTAATTATTATTGTGATTTTAATTTTTTTTGCTTAAAAATCAATAAATATAATATCGTTCTAATATATAAACAACAACTGCAAACAAATATTAGAGCGTTTCATCAATGGTTTTTGCAATTTCGTAAAACAGTAGAACAAATCCAAAAATTGCAATTAGAACAAAATTTTAGAAAATATATTGATTTCATAGTTAGCATTAGAAAAATAATTAAATTTTAAAAATAAGTTCTGAAAAAGGCAAAACAGAAACAAACCAATAAACTTAAAGGATATTATTTTCCTTGTTCCTAATAATAACAGTGATAATAAGAAATTATTATTATCTATTATTATTAGGATTTTTAATTATTTTTTCTTAAAATACTCCTAAATTATAAAAAGATGTAATTTATTGCTATTTGTTGTAAAATTAATAGGGAAAGTTAATAAATTTGAGAAGGTGAAATTGATGAAAGGACGAGTTGTTATTGGTATGAGTGGGGGAGTGGATTCTTCCATTGCGGCATATTTATTAAAACAACAAGGATATGATGTTATTGGATTATTTATGCGTAATTGAGATTCATTAGTAAATAATGATATTTTAGGAAATAAATCTATTAATGATGCTATTTGTCCAATGCAAGTTGATTATTTAGATGCTAAAAAAGTTGCTGAACAATTAAATATTGATTTATATCGTATTAATTTTGTTGAGGAATATTGACAATATGTGTTTACTTATTTTTTAGAAGAATATAAAAAAGGACGCACCCCTAATCCTGATATTTTATGTAATAAATATATTAAATTTTCTGCTTTTTTAAATTATGCATTGGAAAAGTTAAATGCTGATTATATTGCTATGGGACATTATGCTAAAGTTAAATATAATGATGAAACAAAAAAATATGAATTATTAAAAGCAAAAGATGAAACAAAAGATCAAACTTATTTTTTATCACAATTAAATCAAGAACAGTTAGCAAAAACTATTTTTCCTTTAGGTGATATTAAAAAAGTAGAAGTTAGGCAATTAGCTAAGAAATTAAATTTAGTAACAGCTAATAAAAAAGATTCAACAGGAATTTGTTTTATTGGTAAAAGGAATTTTAAACAATTTTTACAAAATTATATTCCTGCCCAAGTTGGTAATATTGTTGATATTAAAAGTAATAAAGTTATTGGGACGCATCAAGGGATTATGTATTATACGATTGGCCAAAGAAAAGGCATTGATTTATCAGGAATGAATAATCGTTATTTTGTTGTTGGTAAAGATTATCATCAAAAAATTCTTTTTGTTGCTAGTGGCAGTGATAAGGAATGATTATGAGCTAATGGTTGTTTAGTTACTGATGTTAACTGAATTAATAATTCTTTACCATTATTAAATTTACCGATTACAGCAAAGTTTCGTTATCAACAAATTTCTTATGATGTCAAATTATTATTATTAGATAATAATTGTGTTAATGTTGTTATTGCAAATAAGGTAAGAGCTCTTACTCCAGGGCAAGTTGCAGTATTTTATCAAGGTGATGTTTGTTTAGGTAGTGGAGTAATTGATCAAGTGTTTAATGATGATAAATTATTAAATTATTTATAAGTTATGCATATTAGGAGGAATTAATGTTAAAAAAATTAAAAGATAAAATTTTATCTAAAAGCTCTTTAAAATATGAAAAAGGGTTGAATAAATCCCGAAAATCTTTTTTACAAAAATTACAGATTTTAGTTACTAAGCATCGTGTTATTGATGAAACATATTTTGAAGAATTAGAAAATACATTAATTTTAGCTGATGTTGGCGTTAAAATGGCATTGCAAATTGTTAATGAAATTAAAAATGAAGTTAGAATTAATAATATTAAGGATCCTGAAATAATTAATGAACTTATTATTGATAAGATGTTTGCTATTTATGCTAGTAATTCGTTTATTACAACGACTTTAAATGTTTTGGATAATCAATTAAATGTTATTTTGGTTGTTGGTGTTAATGGTGCTGGTAAAACAACATCAATTGCTAAATTAGCTTATTTGCTATTACAACAAAATAAAAAAGTTTTATTAGTAGCAGGGGATACTTTTAGAGCTGGTGCTGTTGAACAATTATCGCAATGAGCAAAACGCTTGCAAGTGCCAATTGTGGTGCCTAGTAAAGAACAACAAGATCCTGCTAGTGTTATTTATACGGGTATTAAAAAAGGTCAAGAATTAGAAGTTGATGTTGTTCTTTGTGATAGTGCGGGCAGGTTACAAACTAAAACTAATTTAATGAATGAATTAAATAAAATATATAAAGTTATTCAAAAGGTAATCATTGATGCTCCCCATGAAACATTATTAGTAGTTGATGCCACAACGGGACAAAATGGCATTTCCCAAGCACAAAATTTTACTGAAGTAGCCCCAGTTACGGGGATTATTTTAACCAAGATGGATGGTTCTTCTAAGGGAGGAATTATTTTAGCGATTAAAGAAAGTTTAAATATTCCTGTAAAATATATTGGTCTTGGTGAAAAACTTGATGACTTGGAAGAATTTGATTTAGAACAATATATTCAAGGATTAACAACAAAAGAAGTTACGAGTAGATAGGATAAGGATGAAAATGTGAGATCTTAGTAAGACTAATGAATTAAATTTATTATATGATTTATATGGTAAGTTATTAACACCGAAACAGCAAAAATACTTTTCGCTTTATTTAATGGAAAATTTTTCATTACAAGAGATTGCTAATGAGTTAAATGTTTCGCGTAGTGCTGTTCACGATGCGATTAGTAAGATAATTAATATCCTAAATACTTATGAAGAAAAGATGCAGTTATTAGCAAAAGATATTCGTCGAAAAACATTATATGCATATTATGAAAATGAAACGGAAGCAAATGTAGAAATGTTAATTGCTGAGTTAAGAAAAATTGATTAGAAAGAAGGAAAAATATGAATATTTTAGTTATTGGTGATATTTATGGTCAAGTTGGTCGTAGTATTTTAGAAGAATATTTAGCATTATTAAGAAAAGATTATCAAATTGATTTTGTCATTGTTAATGGAGAAAATATTAGTCATGGAAAATCAATGATTAAAGAGCATTATCATTTTTTAAAGCGAATTAATGTTGATGTGATTACGGGTGGTAATCATACATTTGATAAGCCGGATATGTTAGATTTAATCGTTAATAATGATGATATTTTACGACCATTAAATAGTAATCCCTACCATTCTGGTAAAGGTTCTTCAATATTTACTGTTAAAGATAAGAAAATTCGCGTTACCAATTTAATTGGTAGTGCTTTTATGGGTTCATCACAAAATGCATATTTTGAAATGGATACGCTCTTAAAAGAAGATGACAGTGATATTCACTTAGTTGATTGCCATGCTGAAGCAAGTGCTGAAAAAATTGCTTTAGCTTGAAATTATGATGGCAAGATTACAGCATTATGAGGAACGCATACGCATGTACAAACTAATGATGCGAGAATTTTGCCAAAAGGAACGGGATTTATTACTGATATTGGAATGACGGGAGCTTATTATTCAATTATTGGTGCTAATCCAACAGAAGTTATTTATCGTCAGAAAAATAATTTGCCAATTAAATTTAAACCAGCAATTGGTGAGGGGCAAATTAATGGTATTGTTTTATTTATTGATGATATTACTAATAAAGTTATAAAAATTGAAAATATTAATATTAATCCACACAAAGAATATCCTAAGGTTATTAAATAATTATGATTTTTATTAATTTTTTACGAAATTATTGAATGTGATTTTTACTAGCATTTACCGTTGTTTTTGTTTTATATTTTATTTTCCGTCGAATTTATAATTTATTAAGAATTGGTGTTAGCGAAGTTTTATCAATTCAAAAACCCGAAATTAGAAAGCATTCATTAATAATGAGTGATTGCTTTTCCTTGTCGGCTAATTATCAAGTTGATATTAATAAAAACAAATTAATTATTTTTGTTCATGACTTTTTCAATAGTAAAGTTGATTTTAAGGGACGCATAAAGTTTTGTTAGGTGGGAAAATATTTGAATAAGTATTAAGACAGTCAGCAATGATTGTCTTTTTATTTTATAAGATGTTAAAAATTTGTTCTTTGAAAATTAAATACAAGTGAGTTAATAATGTTGGTATGTATTAAAGCACGATAAATTGTGGGTGGTCGCCATAACCAAAAGAAGTTTACCAGTTAATAGATAACATCCTATTAGCTATAGCAATTTGTTTCGTTTTGCAATAAAAAAATGAATGGGTGGATTTCCTAAAAATATACACGCTATTAAATTAGTTCCAAGGGTAGGATGCGGATATTAAAGTGTAGAAATTTCTATATAGGGATATACTAAGTTTAAAATTATTAAAATCTTTATCTAATTAAAAAAACAAAATTTACTAACAAAGCTTGTTAAACACTTAAATCTGCGATATATAAGTGTTTAAAAAACTAAGTTAACTAACTTAGTTAATATAACTTAGTTTATTCATAAGAAAGGTAATTTATTATGAAAAACATTGAAAACATTTTCTTAAATACTAAAAAATATCTTTTAAAAGAAACACAAAACGCAATGTTTATTAAAGCACCAAAAATTCCGTGATTTAATGAACAAATCGGCATTTGGTTTCCAAAGCGATTTGTTTATAAAGGAAAATATGAAAATTCTATTTGCATCGGAATAATAAAAGATAGTAAATATCAAGTAATTTCAGTTAATCAACAAGAGCAAGAAACCAAGTGAATTAAAGGACAAGAATTATTAGGCTTCTTCATTGCCGAAAAAGAAAACAACAAAAAAGATATAAATTATAACTATTTTAAAGGAGTTTAAAAATGAATATTGCGATTGGAATAATATTTATTATCATTTGCATAATGTTATTGGCATATTTTGCTTATAAAATTTATGCCAAAATAAAAATGCGAATTAAATATAAAAATGCCATTAAAAGTAATACTGGTAATTTTACAAAAGACGAAAAAGTATTTATTGCTCGCTTTGAAGAATGAGTTAAAGCTCCTAATTCAAAAGAAAATAATGAGAATAAAAAATAATGTTTTGAGAAATTATTATGGAGTTCTTAAAACTGTTTGTTCCGATAGAAAAAATGCCTGTACAAGTTGCGTTTATTGCCGGATTAATTATTATCATTACTTTTCTTTTCGCCTTAATTTCAATTATGTATTTACCAATAAAAATGATTTTTGGGAGATAAAAAATGACAATAAACTTAAAAGAATTTAATTGAGAACAAATTAAACAAACTTTCTGAGATTTATTTATTCAAATTACAACGATTCCAGCTCATATTACTGGTAGCGAAGAAATTAATTTAACCGAAAAACCACTTTGACTTTTAATAGCAAATATTGCTTTTTGATTATTAACAGCGATTATGGTGTGATTTATGCTAATGCTACTTTGAAAAACCATATCAGTATTTAGATAGAAACAAAATTAATGTCGCGAAGTTACATTGTGATGCATTCACAAAGAAATTCAAAATTAATTAGGAAAAAATACAATCGTGTTAAGGTTAATCGTGGTTTTAACAAATTTAAGAAAAACTTTGAATATAAATGATGAATGTTTTAAAAAGAAAGGGGGTGATTTATATGATTGGAACTTTCTTGGCCGATGCACCAGCAACAGTAGAAAAAATAACAGCTAGTGACGCGATGACTAAATTATGAAATGCGATTATAACAGCGTTTACTAAAATGTGAGAAATTATTGCCGTTAATATGCCACAAGTCGGTAACTTCTTTGCTGACTACTGAATATTCATTTTTCCATTTATTTTGGCAATATTCTTTATTTGCTTTAAAATGTTTGAAAAATTACTTGGAGCGGTACGCTAACAAAAAAATAAAGTGAGGTGCAAGATGAAATTTTGCAAATGAATAATAGAAAAAAATAACCATTTTATTGAATTGAATCGCACCTCATTTTTAATTTTATGACATTGAGGAGCAATTTGATATATTTACAACGGTTATTTTAAAAACATTGTGAGCTATTTATTTTTAGCAGGTTGTATTTTAATTTTCATTTTTAAAATCAGTAATTTAACACAAATTAACAAAGTTATTAATTTCTTAAAAAACTCACCGTTAAATATTGTTATTGGTTCATTAGGAACTGGAAAAACTGCTTTTCTAGTATATGCATCAAAATTATTAAAAAAGAAGAAATATCACATCGCATCAACATTTCCATTACTAGAAACCCAAAAATTAAGTTTAGGACATATGGGATTGTTAGACTTTGATTATCCGGTATTGCCAGACAAAACCTTACTTTTGTGAGATGAAACCAACTTATTTTTAGAAGGAACTGATTGAGAAAAAAATAATACTAAAAACGAAGAAACCGGTATTCAAGAATATTTCGCTCTAGCACGACATTTTGGTCATATTGTGTTAGCTAGCGGTCAAAGAGATAAACATATTTGAGTTAAAGTTCGCGATATTGCTAATAATGTGATTGTGGGCATTCGCAAAAAACCTGTTAATATTTTTCGCCCCTATTTAAAAGTCATCTATGGCACCTTTACGAGCATTGAAGAATATGAACGCTGACGAAACACCTTAATTGATGCTAAAAATAGTAAAAAGGGTCGTCGCATTAAATACCGTGATATTCCTGAACTTGATATTTATTTTTTTAAACTAAAAATTCCTCTGCCAATATTAAACACTTACAATTCTTTTTACCTAGCATTTTTAAGAGATTACTTAAATTCAAAAGTAAATCCTGATTATGAAGACAAATACTATACTGATACAGCAATTGATTTAGAAGACTTAGAATATTTAAAAATGGATAAATTTAGCAACTTTTTAAGAAAAATGAAAGAAAAATAACGGTTAACCCCGTTTTTAGTAGCGACAATTATTATTTAGACATTAATTAAATTAAGTTTTATTTAATATTTTTGTTTCATTATCAGTGCAATTCCAATAACAATCATAATTCAGAAAAAAATTGCCATTGGTGTAAAACCAAATAAAAACTCAAATATATTATATACAAGAGTTCAAGCACCCTCTAAAAATTTTAAAGAAGCTTCTTCGGCGGTTGGACTATTTATCATATTTCACCTCCTTTCTAATATTGTCGCTACTAAAAACGCAATCAACCACAACATTATTTTACTCTAAGAAAGGAACAATAAAAAATGGAAAATCTTGCAAAAATGGCCGACTTTCTCGCCCAAATGCTTTATAAGGTTTTTGACTTAATTTGAAGTCTTGAAGTACCGGGCACAAATATTCAACTAATATTTCCTTTATTCTTAACGCTGGCTGTAGAATTTCTTATGGCAATTATTCTCGGTTTTAGCAGTCAACAAGTTAATTTAGAAAAGCAACGCCGATATGCCGTTAAAAATAGTGGTCGCTTAAGTGCGTGAGGAAAAGTTAAAAAACAAATACAACCAATAAATCCAAATAAAATTAATTGAAAACAAAGAAATAAAAAAACAAAACAAGGTAACTAACAATGTTTAAACTAATTATTATTTTTATCTTAATAACTGTTCTTGGATTATTAGCTGGTAGTCATTTTGAAACTTTAACGAACTACATTAGCGAAGGTCTTGCCAATTTCCAAAAGTTTATTACTAGCAATTTAACAATTTTAGAACTATTTAAACCAATGGCACGAACATTTTCACAACACCCAATCTTTACCATTCTTGGTGTTACTTGTGTACTTGTTGCTTTATTTATTGCGATTAAAGGTAGGTAAAAAATGGAAAAATGAACTAAAAAACAAGAATTAAAAATAGAGAATGACAAATTAAAAATAATTGAAGAAAGGAACTTAATAGTTAATTATGTTAAATTCTAATTTATTAAATAAAATTAATGTTAATGATGAATGATATACACAGGAATATGCGATTAAACCAATTTTAGAATTTTTAAAACCTAATAGTACTATTTTATGCCCTTTTGATAAAATTGATAGTAAATTTGTATGTGTTTTAGAAAGAAATGGGCATAAAGTTTGGAATAGTCATATTGATGATGGAATTGATTTCTTTAATTACATTAAAAGTGATGTGGATAGATAGATATAATTATATTATTTCTAACCCTCCGTTTAGTAAAAGAAAGCAAGTAATAGAACATTTATTTAATTTGGGTAAACCGTTTGCGATGTTAATACCATTAGTAAGTATTGCATTAAAACCAATTAGAGAAAAAATAGATCAGTGTGAGTTATTAGTTTTTGATAAAAGAATAAAATTTATTGCTTATAATGGTATAGTTTGCAAAAATCCACCAAGTGAAACTGCTTATATTTGTCATAATGTTTTGCCTAAGCAAATTGTTTGTAGAAAATTAAAGGAGTTAAAAAATGAAAGAAAAAATGCCATTAAAATTAAGAATTAAAAATTCTTTTAAAAAGCAGTGGTTAAAAATAGTATTAAGTATCATTTTTATCTTTATAAGCTTATTAATTTGTGCATTAACAGCAATCGATACTAAATGAATAACTGGAACAAGTGACGAATTTAATAATTTTATGAATGAAGAAATGGTTAAATTCTTTGGCAAGTTCAATAGTGGTATTATGCTGGCAGGAATATTTGTTTTTTGATGAGGCGGAGCAATATACTTTGCAATTAAATTTGAAAAATTAATCCGCTTTATTATTCAAAAAATTAAAGCAAAAAGAGCCTTGAAAAATGAAATCAAACAAACTCATTAATTTTTAAAAAAATATTGATGAATAATACTTAATTACATTATATTCATATCTTTAAGTATAGTTTTATTATTACATACAGATATTGAAAATTTGCAACAATTTATTAAAAATTTTGGAGCAATTGGTAAGTTAATGATTATAGGTTATTCATTAGTATGAGTAACCATAACAGAAATAGTAAACTGCTTAATTCGTTTTATATTAAAAAAGATTAAAGCTAAAAGAATAATGAAAAATAAAATATTTTAAAAAGGAGTGATAAAAATGTTTATGAAAATATTTACCGTGTTAATTATTAGTTTCAATAACATTTTTACCATTCCACAAAACATTAATAATGACAAATCAACAGCACAATCACTAATTAGAAGTAAAAGGCAAAATAATGAATCATACGAATTAAACTTAAAAAAATCAAAATTAACACTTAAATCATCAAAAGATGATAACAGCAAGTGAAATCAAAAATGAGAAATAAAAGTTAATGTAGAAAATGAATTTATGCCCAAAAACTTGCCTCCGCGAATGAAACTTAATGATTGAGAATTTTATGTTGACAAAAATGACAAGATTACACTGCCAATATTAAAATCATTAGAATATGATTTAAATTGAGAAAAAAACAGTGAACCAAGATATTGAGAAAATAAAGATTTTTTATCATATCAAAATAAAAAATTAAAAAACATAAAAATGAAAGTACAAGAATGAGATAAAAATGAAAGATATGCCAAATGAAAAATATTAGAATTTAACGCACAATCAGAAATTAAACCCTCGACTGATATTGATTTACCAGAAAAAACCACCAAATTTGATGGCAACCATAACTATAACGATGTTGTTGATAATCTTGATTACTTAATGATTCACCGTGGTGATTTTGATAAATTTAATTACTCGTATCTCTATTGAACGCCCGTATTTAATTTCATTGACACCCTAGAAAAAGGTTATTACAAAGAATTTACGATTAAAAATCACGGCTTTAAAGACGAGAGTTACTTTTATCATAAAACTTCTAGTGATAAAAATGTAGTAAATGAGAATGTTTTGAAAATTAAGGCATTTAACAAAACTCTAATTGCTGGAAATAAGTATTTACAATTGATACACGGTGAAAATGAAATCTGAAAATATGGCACTACGAATTCTAACGATTATTACCTAATTAAATATCTTTTTGGTACCTTAAATTACCTCAATGTTAGATTTAGTTTTCTACGCTATGACCCCGATTTAAAAAATGATATTTACCTATATTTTAAAAACAACATTCCTAGTATTAACAATAGCGATTACAAAAATGTTTTTAACGAAATCTATGAAATTCTTGGCAATTTCTTTGCTAGTTTATTTTATGCGACTTTTGATATGGACGAAAAAACTCATACCGAAATTGATTTTAAGGGTGTAGAAAACTATAAGAAGAATTACTTTATTCAAATCGGTTTCTTTTATCGTTCATTAATTACCTTTTATCCCAAAAAATACTTAGTAAATATTATAGGAAACTCAGAATTATTACTAAGAAGTTATTTCTTTACTTTTGACAAAAAAATGCACCAAGATAATTACAATGCTATTAACAACACCAATAGTATTTATCAAATTGATTTTAATGTCCTTAAATCTTATGATAATAAACTCATTGCCTTGCCAACCAACAAAACCGCTAACAGTATTAATTATCTAAATACCGATATTGATATTCGTTATGGTATTAACATTTTTACCTTAACTTTTCCACTTTATCACAAAGGGAATATCTCTAACTACAATTTTAAAATTTATGACTTTAATGTATTAAATTCAACAGCCTTTATCCCTGATGGCTCAAATAACAGTGAATGAGACGATTTAATTCCACCACCAGCAAATTGCAAATATTCTGGACGATGAATACTAACCTTTAATGATATTGGTTGTGCCATTCAAAATGCTGGTATCAAAATGATAAACTGAATACTCACAGCTTCACAAATTATTACCATTTTACGCCCGTTAGCAATTATTGCAAAAGCAACAGTTAACTCTTTTCAACCGCCATTTTTCCAGTTTTTAAAACGGTACCAGCTTTTTACTATACCTTTCAATTTTTAATCGGTTTTGCCATTTTTCTAATGATATTAAGAATTTTTGTATAATTATATATATATATATATATTATATTGAAAAAACAAAATGAAGGAGTTAAATTTATGAAAATTTTAAATATAATAGCTCTTTTGGGGCTGGCAACATTGCCAATAGTTGGGTGTTCTAAAAAAGAAAATAAACCAGTATTACAAATTAAGAATGAGTCATACGACTTAAACTTAAAAAAATCAAAATTAACACTTAAATCATCAAAAGATGACAACAGCAAGTGAAATCAAAAATGAGAAATAAAAGTTAATGTAGAAAATGAATTTATGCCCAAAAACTTGCCTCCGCGAATGAAACTTAATGATTGAGAATTTTATGTTGATAAAAATGACAAGATTACACTGCCAATATTAAAATCATTAGAATATGATTTAAATTGAGAAAAAAACAGTGAACCAAGATATTGAGAAAATAAAGATTTTTTATCATATCAAAATAAAAAATTAAAAAACATAAAAATGAAAGTACAAGAATGAGATAAAAATGAAAGATATGCCAAATGAAAAATATTAGAATTTAAAACTGAATTTAAAAATAATTAAAATAATTAAACTGTTAAAATTGCTACCCCAAAATGTAGCTTTATATGACGATACTGCTCTTAAACAATTTTTTCATTTTTTTTTCTATTTTGTCAAAATAAAAAAGCAGTATTTAAACTTAAATACTGCTTTAATAAAAATATTTTTAATCTTAATTTAAATTAGATAATTAACAAATATATTAAAATTAAAATTTGAAGTCAGGTTATTTCTGCATAACACATATAAGAAATATTTTAATTTTTTAATTAATAATGTTAAATTTTATTCTATTCCCAGTCAATCGCCTTCAGTGTTGGTTATAATGACAAAGCCATCATTTTCATTATCTAATATTTCAAAATAACCATTTATTTGTTCGAAATGAAGTACTATTACTTTTACAAAAGTGTTGAAATCTTCATTTGTGACACTTCCGCCTCAACCAGAATGGTCATTTATAACAAATTTATTTTTAATAATTTTTATAATGTTTGCTGGTGAATTTTTATTTTGTTTGATTTCATTTCATGTGTTTTTGTTAATTTTAATTTTTAATTTATCATGGGCTAGAAATTTATATCATTTTTCAATGTTATCATAAACATTATGATGAATTGAAGTTGGCAACGCAATATCAGATGTTGCATGATGATGAAAAGCAAAATACATTCATGTTCCTGCAATTGCTAATCCTCCAATTACTAAGGATAGCCCTAGAGTTTCCGGAGCCAGAGCGGCAGCAGTACCAGTTTCTCCCGCTATAACTCCGCCTTCAACCGCTGCTGTTTCGGTAACAGTAATTGTTTCTGCGGCGGCTAAACTTTCTGTTGTGCTTGTTGAAAAAAGCGGGGTCATTTCCATTGCTTCTGCATTTGTAACACTACTACTAGTAATGGCAGCAGTATCACTAACAGTCATTTTTGTTCCGTAAGCTGTTAATGCTCCTCCACTTAAAGCTGCTAATCCAGTATTTGTTAGTTTTTCTTTAAAAGCTTTTTTATCATTTTCAGATAATGTTTGATAATAACGATTAATTTCATTTAATTTTTTTAATTTTTCTTCTTTTGAAAGAGCGTTGTATTTATTTATTGCCTTGGTAGCTGTTATTTGTGCATTGATAATATTTTTGTTTATTGGTTTATTTACTACAGGTACATTTTGCTTGATTTTATTATTGTTTTTAATTAAGTTAATTTCTAAATTTTCATCATTTTTTAAACTTTTTTCTTCTGTTTTTTTATCTACAAAATGATATTCATCTTTTTGTAATGGGGTTGTTGTTGGTTCTGGTGCGTTGATAATATTACCTTGATTAGCATCATCATACTCATTATTTTTAGATAAAATAGTATGGTGTTGAGCGTGATCATCAACCGGTAATTTAATTGACTTTGTATCTGATTTTGGGGTTGTTGGTGGTAAATTATCTGGTCTTTTTGTTGTATCAACTACCGGGATATTTCCCTGATTGTCATTAATAGCAATAGGGTGGTTTTTTCGATTTTCTTCTGGTGTTAAAGCAAAATTATAATGATTGTGAATACCAGAGCCTTTTGTAAGTTCAACATAATATATCGCTATGTTATTATTATTTGAATTTTGATTAACTGGTTGATAAGGAATATCAGTACCTACACTAATATTAGCATTTAAAAGATTATTCATGGCCAATATTTCAATTTCGCCCCCTCACGCATTAATATTTCTCATTCTATCTAAGTAATTATTAACAACTTCATTTTCACTTATCTGAATTGCACTGAGAAAGCTTTCTGCTTGTTTGCCATTAGCATTGCTTTGGGTTGGATTATCTAAATTTCTTTCAATATAATCTACAACGCGATTACGAAAAACAACTCTTACTAATCTATGTGCGGTGGCATCTTGATATCAAGTTTGCAAGAAATTGTTGGTATTTGATAAATCAAATTGTTGTAATAAAGTTTGAACATATGATAAATAACTTAATTGTAATTCACCAAATAATTGAATGAATCGATTTCTAAATTCTTCATTATTATTTCTAACCGGAACTAAATAAGATGTTGCTACTGATCAAAATAAACAACTTCCATCCGCAGGAACATCATACAGATTATTTTGATTTGTTACTCTAGTTTTTTTGTTTTGTGTGCCACTATTTTGTTGTGGAATTCCAGCACCACTTACATTTGTAATACTACTTTTTTTGTTATCAGATTGTTTTGAAGCTACTGTACTTCCTTTAGGTCGTGCTCCCTGTTTTTTATATTCATCTTCTGTAATTGTTTTTTGTGTATTACTTGGTTTACTTGATTTTTTAGCAAGCGTAAATGTCACTTTGACTGTGCCAGTATAAACATTGGGGGCTGGTGAAATAATATCTGCCGAATTATCTGTTATATTTTGAACATATAATTGTCCAGACAAAATACCTAGCTTTTCATTTTTTTCAATAAAAGCATTTAAAATTGTTTGTGAACTATTATCTGGTATTTTTCCTAATTCAGTTTGTGTAATAAAAACTGACAATTTAATTTTTAATAATTGTTCTAATTCTTTTTGAGTTTCTTGTAAATCTTTTTTAATTTTTGTTTTTTGTCCATCATTTTGTGTTTTTTCTAGTTGTTTATTAAGTGATTTTATTTTATTTTTTATTTTAACAAAATTTTCTAAAAGATTTATTACTTCTGTGCGACCTTCATCTGTTGCTTTTTGTAAAGGAGTAATACCCTTTATATCTTGTGCATTTACATCAGCACCTTTAGCGAGTAATAATTTTATAATTTCAAGATGCCCCTTATGTGCAGCTAAATGTAAAGGAGATTGACCAAAATCATCTTTAATATTGACATCAGCACCTTTTTCTAGCAACAATTTCACAATGTCTAGATTACCAAGAAATATTATAGTAGTAGATAAAGGGGGTTCCCCCTTGTTATTTTTTGCGTTAACATTAGCACCATTATTAAGCAATAACGAAACGATGTCTAAATATCCTCTATCTATTGCAACATGTAAAGGAATATTAACATTTTTTGCTCTTGCATTAACATTAGCACCTTTTTCTAGCAACAATTTCACAATGTCTAGATAACCATAAAATGTTGCAGTATATAAAGGAGTTGAATCATATTTACCTTCTTCATTAACATTAGCACCGTTTGCGTTTGCTAGTAATCATTTTACTATGTCAATTTTATTGTTAGCTATCGCAACTTGTAAAAATGTTAGATCATTATTATTTACATTAATAAGTTCTGGTTCTTTTGTAATTATTAATTCAAGCAAGTCTAAATTACCTTGTACAATTACTGACCTTATTAAATTATAATTACGATCTGTATTTATAAATCTTATTACGCTAGGAATACTAGTATTATTATTGTATTGTAAAAATTCTCTTTCCTTTTGATTTGCTATGAATAAATTTTTAAGATATTGTAAAATTACATTTAATAAATTTATATATTCTTTATTTTGAGAATTTTCAATTATACTCTTAATTTTGGGTTTAACATTTGTTTCTCAATTCGATTGTTTATTAAAAATTTTATTTAGTTCTTCATTATTTTCACTTAAAAAATTTGAAACAATAATTCGTTCATTTAATTTTTTAAAAATTTCTTTTCTTTTTTGTTCTAAATTTTTACTAGCTGCTATTCAACCACCTATTAATTGTGGTTCATAATCTTTTCACTTAAGTGAATTAATTTTACCATCAAGTATTTCTTGAACATTTGTTGGAACATTTTTAAATTTAACTTGATTATTTGTTGTACTTGTTGAAGGCGGTGCAGTTTGTGGTTTTGGAGTACTACTTTTTGTTGGGTTGTCTTTATCTTTGTAATAATGATTAAAATATTTAAGATAAGATCCAAAACGCATGGCTTCACTAGTAACAAAAAGTAATTGCACTAAAATCATCTTTTATTGTTTGAATTTCTTCTTCTGTTCTTGTTGAACCATGAATATAATCTGATAAATTTGCAATTGCATCTTTTAAAGTTTTTTGCGAAATAATAATATTTTGATTCACGGCATTTAAACCTTGTGGTTGATATGCTCCTGTATAACCTAAATTATGTTTTTGTTCTTCTTTTATTGAACATTTTTCTGATACTTTTGCATTTATTGATTTAATTTCATCTTCATCTTTTTTTAAACCTCCACCTTGTAAATTTTTAATTTTATTATCTAAATATTTTTTATCATTATTATAATTTACAGAAGGAATAGATACCAATATTTCTTTGTTTAATTTTTCTATCTTTTGATTTATTTCAATAACTTTATCTTTGTTTTTTTCTTTTCTTGCTTCAATTAATTCTTTTTTTAATTTATCTAATTCTTTGGCTTTATTGATATCTTCTTTGATTATTTTGTCTATATCTTTAATGTTTTCTTCTATTTTTTTAATTTCTTCTGGGGTTTTTGCTTGTTTTAATTCTTCTTTTCATTTTTCTAATATTTTTAATTTATTAAGTTGTTCTTTAATTTTTCATTCTAAGTTTTCTTTTTTCGTATTATCTTTGTTTTTTTCTTTTATTAATTTATTAAGTTGCTCTAAAACATTTTTTATATTTTCTAGTTCTTCAATTTTTTCTTTATTTTTATCTTTTTCTCTTTTTACAAGTTCATCATCAAAATAAAAATAATGATTTTGACTATTGATAAATCCGAGGACATAAAAATTTCTTAAATTAATTATTAATCTTATTTTATTATTTTTATTTTTTAAAGTTAAAACTAAAATTCTTATTTTATTTGCATCAAATTTACTTAATTCTAAAATTGCATCTAATTTTTCTATAATTTTAATATTAGCGTCACGTTCTTTTATTTTTGTTTCTGTTTCAAAATAATCTGTCGTAACAATTCCTTCGTTATTTATCATTCTTAACGGATCAATTTGGTTATTTTTCATAAAGTCTTTTAAAATTTTTTGAATACTTTCGGTATAACCACTATATAAAGTAATTTCTTTTTTAATAATATCAGGTTGGCTATTTGTATTTTTTGAAGATCGGGATTGTTGATCATCTTGTATTTTTGAAGTAGTTGATATATCTTCGTTGTTTTGTCTTTTTTGGCGAGTTAATGTTTCTAGACTTTTTTTAATTTTATCTTTATTGTTATTAGGTTTATTGGCAATTAATGGTCCTGCAGCGTTACTAGTTATCAAAATTATCCCTAGTAACTCTAAAAGTTTTTTCATACTAATCGAATTCCTTTCGTGAATTTTTGCTAATTAATAAATTTTTATAGTAACCATCCCCCGCCCCTTCGTAAACTTATAAAATTTAATTAATACAAATTAATTATAAATCATCAAATAAGAATTTTTATCATTTTTTCAGAATATTGAATACTAATTCTAGAAAAACATTTATCTTTAAAAAAGAAAAATAAGTTAACTAAATTTAACTTTGTTAAAATTACTCTACCAAGAAAGGCGATTTTTTATGTTAGAAATTAATAGTGTAAAAACCTTAGAAAACAAGCATTGATTCAGTTTATTTACAACCCATAAAAATATGTACACTAATAAATGTGAACAATTAGCTAATGAATATGAAAAATTAGATGAATACTTATATTTATATCATTATCGGTTAAAACAAGGTTATAAAGTAGTTCATTTTTCTTTAAGAACAATTATTACAATTTTTGGTGATGTTACTTTTAAACGACGCCGATATAAATATTGAAATCAAAAATCAGGTAAATTTGAATATGTATGTTTGTTAGATAAAGAAATTGGTTTATTGCCTAAACAACGCATTTATTTTGATGTCCAATTTAAAGTTTTAAGTCTTTTAGGTGACGGTAAACGATATCGCGATGTTTTAGATGCTCTAAATCATTGTTATATTTCAAAAGCTAGTATTTCAAGCATTTTAAATAAATATGATATTGTCGAATATTTTCAACTAGCAGAAAAAGAAACTAAAACTAGAATTGATGTCAAAAATAAGGATTTATATATTCAACTAGATGAGACATTTTTAGCGACATTAGATAAGAAAGTTAAACAAGACCAAAGAATTCGTTTAGTTACTTTTCATACGGGACATAAAGAAAAAAATTACAAAAATGCTCGTAGAGAGTTAGAAAATAAACGAGGTCATTTTCTAATGTTAAAAGTTGGTAAACGAATAAATACAATGGATTATCGTGATTTATTAATTAAGGAATTACAAAAACATTATGTAAATATTAATTATGACAGAATAATTGTTTGTGGTGATGGTGATACTTGAATTAGAGAAATTGCTAATAGTTTTGGTAATGTTAGATATATTTTAGATGGTTATCATGCTATTAAAAAATTAAAACAAACGGCATTTAATATTATTTTTGAAAATCGTAAAGTAACACTAAATAGTTGAATTAAATTATATAAGGATGGAAAATCATCAAGAATTAATCAAAAACATTCGTAATGTTGCTAAAAATGAATTAAATAAAGATATTAAAATAAATTTAAGAAAGGCGAGTAATTATTTCAGTAATAATAAGCAAGGTATTCATAATCAAAATTTAGAATGAAATATTGGTTGTAGCATTGAAAGTGATGTGTCACATTTGGTAAAACAACAATTAGGATATGGGGCGAAAATATATAATCATAAGAATTTAAATAACTTATTACATTTAAGAATGGCAAATTTAAACAAATTAAATGTATTACATTACATTAATGAAAATATTAATTCAGAAATAGAAATCAGAAAAGAAATATATAAAAATTCATTATGAAATAAATATAATAATAAAAATGATGATAGTTGAATTAACTATAAAGGTAATGCTGTAACAAATAAATATAGTAGATTTAAGTAAGTAAAAATATTAGTTAAAATTTAATAAAATTAATAATTTTTCATTGTGTAAAAATTCAATAATATGATAAAATAGCAATGAATAAAAATGACAACAACAAGAAAGGCAGGCTTAGTTTAGTAATTAAATAATATAATTAGCTGATTGTTTTACTTCTTCAAAGCAATACCTAAGAAAACTAAACGCGACCTTTACTTTTAAGTGATTTGCATTTTTAAGTGATTAATGTTAATATTTTTAAGGATAATTTAAAATTTTCATTCACTTATTCTGAACTGGATATGCTAGTTTTAACCAGTAGCAACCCTTTTATTTTTAAAAGAAGGTGCTTCTAGCAGGGTAAATACCAACAATAAGGGAAGGATTATATCTAAAATATAAAACCTTCTTTTTAGTTAAAGAAGGTTTTATATTATTTAAATAAATTAATGGAGGAAAGTATGAGAAAAATATTATTTACTAGTGAATCTGTTAGTGAAGGACACCCAGATAAGATTTGTGATCAAATAGCTGATGCTATTTTGGATGCTTGTTTAAAACAAGACCCGCAAACAAGACTAGCTTGTGAAGTGTTTATTACTACTAATATGGTTATTATTGGTGGCGAAATTAAATCATCAGCAATTGTAAATTATGAAGCGATTGCTAGAAAAGTTATTTGTGATATTGGTTATATTGATGAAAAAATTGGTATTAATGGTAATACTTGTCATATTCAAGTATTAATTCATAGTCAGTCACAAGATATTATTCGTGGTGTGGAACATAATCATCAATTAGCAGCAGGTGATCAAGGAATTATTTTTGGTTATGCTACTAATGAAACTAAAACTTATATGCCGTTAGCCATTCAAATTGCCCATGATTTAGTACATTTGGCTTCTTCTTTAAGAAAAAATCAACAATTTAAAGATGCGCGCCCTGATATGAAATCACAAGTAACGATTGATTATACTGATTGGTTACAACCTAAAATTGATACGATTTTAATGTCAATTCAACATCATCCTGATTATAATGAAAGTGAATTTAAAACATTTATTCATCAAAAAATTATGCTAGTTATTGCTAAGAAATATAAGTTAAATTTTGATTTTAAATTTTTGATTAATCCAACAGGAAGATTTGTTATTGGCGGACCTTATGGTGATACGGGATTAACAGGAAGAAAAATTATTGTGGATACTTATGGTGGATATGCTCGTAGTGGTGGTGGTGCCTTTTCTGGTAAAGATGCTACTAAAGTTGATCGGACAGCTGCTTATATGGCAAGAAAAGTTGCTAAACATATTGTTGCTTTAAATTGGGCTGATAAATGTGAAATTCAATTGGCATATGCTATTGGTATGAAAGCGCCGATTGCTGTTTATGTTGAGACATTTAATACTGAAAAGATTGCTCTTAATATAATTAATGATGCTATTAGTGCTGTTTTTGATTTTTCGATGCAAGGAATGATTGATTGTTTGCAGTTAATGCAACCGATTTATCAAAAAACTACGGTTTATGGTCATTTTGGTAAAGATGATAATTTTAGTTGAGAAAAATTGGATTGTTTAGAACAATTAAAAGATTATATTAAAGATAAGTAAAAATGAGAATAACTAGTTATTCTCATTTTTAAAATTTAAATTATTTTCTAATATTTTTTTATTTTTTATTTTTTAAATTGTTAATAAATATGTATAGCAAGTTAAATACAATAAATAAAAATAAAATTAAAGTTGCAAAGATAACAAATACTAAAACCCCATTCATTCCAAAATTTTCATTATGAAGGTTTAAGAAAAAGTAAGGGTATGATAAGTTTTCTTTACCATCTGCTCAGCGCATTTCGCCACGAAGCATAACATAGATAATGTATGTTAATGGATAACTTAAGTATATTCAGATATTTTTTTTAAAATAGTTATTTAATTCAATTTTATTACTGGCAATATTTCAAATGCCATAAATAATCATTAATAAAGGGACAATAATGTGTTGGGCAACGCCATAAATTCAGGCATTTATTCCCATATCTTTAAAAGCGGTGGGCATTAGGACTGTAACTCAAACAAAAAAAGTTACGGAAATATAACTAGTTATGAAAAGTTTGCTTGTTTGTCCTGTTAAAATACTTTTATCTTCATTTTGATAATTAATTGTTGCTAATAGAAATCATATGGCAACAATGATATTTGATTGCGTAGTAAAAAAAGATAAATACTGAACTGTAAAATCGCCATATAGAAATGGTAAGTCAGATTTAGGTACTCATGATTTTAATACCATTGAATTAATATATGCAGCAATTAAAAATGCTATTGTAAATATGAAAGCAAATATTTTAAAGATTAGTTTTCCTCGTGTTGGTTTCATAAGACCCTCCGTAGATTTTTTTAATTAAAAATATTATATCAAAATTAGACAACGGATTGTTTTAAAATTTTGCTGTTATTGCATTATATTGTTTATTGAATATAATTATAGATAATAAAATTAAAAAAGAAGGGATGTTTTAAAAATGATTAATAATTCTAATTTAAAAGAAACTAAAAATTTAAATCAAACTAATATTCAACCTAATGGATTAATGAAAGCAGGACTAATTATAACGATTGTTAGTGTTAGTTCGGGATTTATTTTATTTTTTGCTCTAATTTCATTGACGTATACTTTAATTGGAGCTGGATTTATTGGTTTTAGTGAATTTATATTTGGTGGATTTTGAATTACTAATGTTATTTTAGCAATTTTGGCAGTGACGGCGATAGTAACTAATAGTTTAGTATTAGCTAAAAAGAGTAAAAATTATATTTTGGCAGGTATTTTTGGAATTTTTTCTGGTTTTATTGGTGGCATTTTAGTTCTTTGTGGTAAATTTGAATCTTTAGCGAGTTCAGAAACTAATATGAATTCTTAGAATATTAAATAGAAATAATAAAGTTTATTATTTATCTTGGTTTATTGCTTGCAAACTTGCATTATTTTTATTATAATTTATTTTGTTTAAGATTAGTGACAATTTTATTGATTTAAACAACCAATTAAATATAAGTTAGTTTTACTATTGGACCCTTAGCTCAGTTGGTTAGAGCATCCGGCTCATAACCGGATGGTCGTAGGTTCGAGCCCTACAGGGTCCACCATTATGGTATTATTTTATGGAGGTGTACCCAAGCCTGGTTGAAGGGGGCGGTCTTGAAAACCGCAAGGAGTATAAAAACTCGCAGGGGTTCGAATCCCTTCACCTCCGCCATTAGTAATTATTAACGAAACATATCGCGGGATAGAGCAGTCTGGTAGCTCGTCAGGCTCATAACCTGAAGGTCGGAGGTTCAAATCCTCCTCCCGCAACCAATTGGTCCCGTGGTGTAGTGGTTAACATGCCTCTCTGTCACAGAGGAGATCGAGGGTTCAATTCCCTTCGGGACCGCCAGTTAGTTAGGGTTCGGTAGCTCAGTCGGTAGAGCACTTGATTGAAGCTCAAGGTGTCGGCGGTTCGATTCCGCCCCGAACCACCATTAGACTGTGAATTAAGATTTTAAAAGGTATTAATAAACTTTTTTAAAATAGTTAAAATAGTTGAAGGAACCTAAAATAAATTTAATTTAAGTAGTTTTTGTAATTAATTACAAAAACTACTTTTTAATTATGATATTTCATTTTTACTAATAAAAAAGACTTTTTAGCATCTTTAAGATAAAATAATAATTAGAGAAAGGAGAATAAACTAATGATTTATACAATTACTTTTAATCCAGCAATTGACTATACAATAAAAGTAGAGAATTTTACTGTTGGCAATACTAATCGTTGTTATGAAGAATATTTGCAGTCTGGTGGTAAAGGTATTAACTGTGCTATTATTCTTACCCGATTGGGAATAAAAACTATTACAAGCGGATTTTTAGCTACTAATAATAATGAGTTAATTTTACAAAAGTTAAAAGAAGAAAATATTCTTGCTAACTTTATATTAATTAAAGGAATGGTTCGCATTAATGTCAAAATTAAAAGTGATCAAGAAACAGAAGTTAATGCTAGGGGTCCATTAGTTATTGCTAGTGATTGAGAAGCATTTATCAAACAAGCTAGTGATTATCATTCTGATGATTTTGTTGTTATTTCTGGTAATTTAGCAAATGGAATGGATCAAGCGCAACTTAAACAATTCTTAGAAATTCTCAATGAAAGACAAGTTAAGTTTTCGTTAGATATTAATAGTGATAGTTTAAAACATTGTTTATCGTATCAACCGTTATTAATTAAACCTAATTTAGCAGAGTTACAACAATTATGTAATAAGAAATTAATAACAGATTCGCAAATAATAACGGCGGCTAAATTATTACAACAACAAGGTGTTCATAATGTTTTGGTAAGTTTAGGTAAAAAAGGTTCAATTTATATTACCAGTGATAATGAAGTTTATCGTGTTAGTGCAGCAGAAGGTTTATTAATTAATTCAGTAGGGGCTGGTGATTCAATGTTGGCAGGTTTTATTGCTAGTTATTTTGTTAATAAAAAATCAATTGAAGATAGTTTAAAAATGGCGGCAGCTTGTGGAGCAGCAACAAGTTTTACAAAATGATTAGCTACTGCTCAAGATATTGAAAAATTAATTCCATTAATTAAAGTAGAAAGGTTGAAAAAGTAAGATGAAAATTGATAGTTTATTTAATGTACAAGTAATGGATTTAAATTTGAAGGCAAAAACTAAAAAGCAAGCTATTAGTAAACTTTGTCATTTGGCATATAAACAAAAAGTTGTTAGTAATGCTGAAAAGTTTGAAAACGATATTTGAATTCGTGAGGAACTAGGAACAACAGGAATTGGTGATGGAATTGCTATTCCTCATAATCATAGCAAATATGTTAAAAAAGCAACGATTATTTTTGCTAAAACTAGTAGTAAATTAGATTGAGAGTCATTGGATAATAAACCAGTCAAATTAATTTTTATGATTGCGATGCCTTTACTTGGTGATGATACTCACTTAAAAACCTTGGCAACTTTAGCATCGTATTTAATTGATCCTAAAATTGTTAAAGAATTATTAAAAGTTAAAAATCCTGAAGCTGTTGTAAAAATTTTTAGTAAGCAACAAGAATCTAAAGACGATGGGTCTTTAGTTGATGATAGTGGTAAAGTTTTAGCGATAACTGCTTGTCCGACTGGGATTGCTCATACTTATATGGCACAAGAAAAATTAGAATATTTTGCAAAGCAATTAAATGTTAGTATTAAAGTTGAAACACAAGGGCGTAGTGGTCAAGAAAATGTTTTAACTAAGGAAGATATTTCTAATGCTAAAGCTATTATTATTGCTGCTGATAAGAATATTGAAGGTGTTGAAAGATTTGCTGGTAAGAAAGTATTATATGCGGGAACTAAAGATGCAATTACCGCGGGTGATAAATTAATTCAAAAAGCATTAAGTGGTGAAGGTGAAATTGTTAAAGAACAATCAAAAAATGATGATTCTTTTTTAACAGATACTGCTCAAAGTTGAAAGTCTTTTCGTTCTGTTTATAAACATATTATGGCTGGGGTTTCACGAATGCTCCCTTTTATTGTAGCAGGGGGAATTATTCTGGGGATTGGATTTTTATTGGATTCTGGTGTTGATGGTAACAATAATTTTGGTACTGTTCGTCTGCAATCGGGCTGATTTTCAGCTTTAGGAAAGTTATCACTTTCAATGATTGTACCTGTATTAGGTGGTTTTATTGCTTATTCACTTGTAGGTTGGCAAGGTTTGTTGCCTGGTTTTATTGCCGGATTAATTGCTGATGCTCCGGGACTGTTATATACTGCTGATATTAATGAGGGATGAAGTAATCTTTGAGGAAGATTAATACCAGAAATTAAAATTGGTGATATAACATTGCAGTTTAATTCTGGATTTATTGGAGCCATAATTGGTGGTTATTTAGCGGGAGTAATTGTTTTTGCTTTAACACAATGAACAAGAAAAGTTCCCGCAACTTTTAGAGGTGTTAAAGATATTGTTTTTGTGCCTTTATTGAGTGTTTTATTTATTGGTTTAATAATGTTTGCGTTAAATATTCCTTTAGGGTTTTTAAATTTAGGTTTAAAAACGGGAATTAAAAAAATGTATGATTATAATTTACATATTCTTGTTGGTATTATTGTTGCGGCGATGATGGCTGTTGATATGGGGGGACCTATTAATAAAGCGGCTTATGTTTTAGGAACAAGTTTAATTGCTGATGGTGAGTCTGGACAAAAGGTAATGGCTAGTGTAATGGCAGGAGGAATGGTGCCACCATTAATTATTGCTTTAAC
Organism: Spiroplasma endosymbiont of Dromius quadrimaculatus; assembly: GCF_964031155.1. Lineage (NCBI taxonomy): Bacteria > Bacillati > Mycoplasmatota > Mollicutes > Entomoplasmatales > Spiroplasmataceae > Spiroplasma > Spiroplasma endosymbiont of Dromius quadrimaculatus. The sequence goes on along the minus strand of NZ_OZ035010.1, from coordinate 1,098,583 downwards.
AACATTAATTTTTAAATCACAATATACAATAGAAGAACGGAATGCGGGAATTTCTAACTGATTTATGGGATTATCTTTTATTACTGAGGGGGCTATTCCTTTTGCGGCAACTCGTCCCAAAAAAGTTATTCCTTCAATTGTAATTGGTTCTGCTATTACTGGGGCATTAGTGATGTTATTTAACATCTCATTGCCAGCACCGCATGGCGGAATATTTGTTTTTCCACTTTTAAGAAATCATTGAGTAACTGATTCTGGAATGCAAATTGGTTTAGGTATTATTTTGTATGTTACAGCTTTAGTTGTTGGTATGGTTGTTGGAGCATTATTGTTAGGATTGTTAAATTCTAAATATTTTATGGAAAAGATTTCTAATAAGAAGGTTAAAAAATAATTTTTAGATATAATAATGAGTAATATGTAAGCTATTAAAGTTAAAGGAAAGTGAATAAAATGAGTTCAGAAACTTTAATAAAGAAAGAAAGAAAATCTTGGCTTCATACTTTTATTAATCGTTGATTTATTCCGTTTGCTGAAAAAATGGGTAATCAAACTTATTTGTCAGTTATTGGTAATACTTTTACAATATTAATACCATTAATTATTACTGGTGCTTTTGCTTTGCTTCTTAATAATGCTGTTTTTGGTAATACTAATAGTTCATTAGCATATTGAATTGCTGTTTGAACAGATGCTTATTCTGTAGTTCCTAATAATCCTAACATTATTGAATTTGTTGGTATCGGCGAACAAATAATAACGAGTTTTAAGGTTGTTGGTGAAGTAATTTATAGTGCTACTTATTTAATTTTAGCGCCATATGTTTCATTTTTAATTGGTTATTTATTGGCAAAAAAGCGTAATCAAGAATTAGCAGTGATTATTGGTTTAGTAACATTAGGAGTTTTTCTTATTAGTGGGGGAATTACTGTTTATTGACAGACTCCTGTTAAGATTGGCACAAAGTTTTTGGGTGTTGATGGTTTATTTTCAGCAATTATTATTTCATTTTTAGGAGCAGAATTACTTTTATTTTTATCACGAAATAATCGGTTAGCAATTAAAATGCCAAAAGGAATGGCACCAATTGTTAGTCAGTCATTTGCTAAGTTATTGCCAATTCTTATTGTTATTGTTATTTTTGCTATTGTTTCACAATTGTTTATTACTGTTCCGATTCAACAAGCAGTATTGAAAGAATTTAATCGCCTTTTTGATTTAGAAAGTGATGCTGATACGGTGAAAGCTATTGTTAAAGATACTGAAGGAAATATTTTTTATGCTGTTTTTGTTTTTCAAGCTGATGATAATTCTTGATTTTCAACAGTTATTCCTTTAACAAGAGACCAAATGGCTGTTTTTGAAAAGGTTGAATATTTATCGTTTACTGGTCAAGGATATGAAATGTGAGGTAATTATGAAGCTAAATTTGATAATTATGCTTTGTTTACACCTGATATTAATGCTTTAAATTTAGTTGCTATTTTTTATAAATTTTTTGCATATCCTTTTATGAATTTTTCTGCTAATCCGAATATTGGTTTAGGTTTAGCGATTGTTTATGTATTTTTTGGACAGTTATTTTGATTTTTTGGTTTGTCAGGAACAAACATTATGAATGGTATTTTTGGACCAGTTTGAGGATATGCTATTGCGCAAAATGCGGCATCAATCAAAGCTGGTTTGGTACCGCAATTTATATTTAATGAATCATTTTTCAATAGTTTTATTTTTATTGGGGGATGGGGGATGTCGTTATCTTTACTGTTGGTGTCATTATTAATTGGTCGTGATAAAAGAGCAAGAACAGTATCTAAAATGGCATTAGTTCCAACAATATATAATATTAATCATCCGATAACATTTTCATATCCTTTAATATTAAATCCAATATTTTTTATTCCTGCGGTTATTGGTCCAGTATTATTAGTGATTTGAACTTGATTATGAATGATGTTAGGGTATATGTTCCTTATGCTTCACTGCAAATGTCTTTTCTTGCTCCTGTGGGCGTTGGTGCCATTTTAGCAACATCAAGTTGGAAAGCAATTATTTTAGTATTTTCTAATTTAATATTAGGGATGGTAATTTATGTTCCCTTTATATTAATTGCTAATAGTATAGCTAAGAAAAATGGTAATGCTGTTAATTTAGGATATTTAGGTGCGATTCATTATTTTTTTACTGGCAAAAACTTTCAAGATTTACGATATCAAGAAATTAGGAATAAGCATCGCAGTGAATATCAAATTTTAAAGAAAAATGATGCTTCAATTGAGGAAAAGCAAAGATTGCGAGAGAAACATATTCAAGAATGAATCATTTATCGTAAATTTCTTAAAAAGGAACGCATTGAAATTAAAAAACGACAACAACAAGAAAAATTACAGCAAAAAATTGAATTAAAGGCACAGCGAACTAAAGTTTCTGCTAATAAAAACAAAGATAAAAAAGAGAAAAAACTTATTAAGAAAAATAATCAAGATTTGAAAAAAGCAAAAAAGGCTTCTAAAAAGGCTAAACTAAAATCTCAAAAAAGAATTAAAAGAAAGAAAAAATAAAAAGCTTTATCTTTTATTGATAAAGTTTTTTATTGAAAATTGCGATTTTCTAGTGGCAGCATATCCAAAAATAGATATGTTATAATCAAAGAGGAAAACAATTAAGAAAGGAATTATTTAAATGCGTAAACCAATTATTATCGGTAATTGAAAAATGTATAAAAATATTAATGAAACAAAAGATTTTATTTTGCAAGTTGAACAGAAAATGATAAATCAGAATATTGATGTTGGAATTGCTGTTAGTTTTCCTTTATTGGAAACATCTATTCGTGAGGCTAGTAAATTAATTATTAGTGCTCAAAATTGTCATTTTGAAAATGATGGTGCATTTACGGGAGAGGTTTCCCCATTATTGTTAAAAACTATGAATGTTTCCTATGTTGTATTAGGGCATTCTGAAAGAAGAATTCTTTTTAATGAAAGTAATAAGATTATTAACAAAAAGGTTTTAAAGGCTTTAGAAAATAATTTAAAAATTATTCTTTGTTGTGGTGAAACGGAAGAAGAATATATTAATAAGCAAACAGAAGTAGTTGTTGCTCAACAATTAAAGATAGCATTAGAAAATGTTAGTGAGAAACAATTAGAACAAATTGTTATTGCTTATGAACCGGTTTGAGCTATTGGAACTGGAAAAACAGCAACAGTAGAAGTAGCACAACAAGTTTGTCAGTTTATTCGTAAAAATATAATGGAAATATATAATGTTGCTATAAGTAATAAGATTAGAATTCAATATGGTGGTTCTGTTAAACCAGATAATATTAAAGCACTTTTAGAACAATCAGATATTGATGGAGCATTGGTTGGTGGTGCATCATTGCAAGTGGATTCATTCTTGCAATTAATTTCTTAATTAATTTCTAAGGAGTGATAAATAGTATGAATATTAAAGTAATTGCAATTGATATTGATGGCACTTTATTAACTGATAAAGGAAAAATATTAGATGATACTAGGGAGACTATTATTCAAGCGCAAGAGAAAGGCATTAAAGTTGTTTTAGCAACGGGAAGGGCGCCTAGTGCAGCACTTTTATATGCTCAGCAATTAAAGTTAGATGAGTATGCGCAACATATTATTTGTTTTAATGGTTGTGTTATTTATGATTTAAAAACTAAAAAGAATATTTGAAATGCTCATTTAAATGAAGAAGATACAAAATATATTTATGAAATTATTAAAAAATATGATTTGAATTTTTGAGGTTATGGTTTAAAAAATTCTGCTTATACAAGAAAAAAATCTGTTGCGATTATGCGAGAAGCAAAAATAAATCCTAAATATAAGTTAAAGATTTTAAATGATTGCCAAGCATTGCCAGCTTGTTATACATTAACTATTAGTTTAGATGATTTAGAGGATAAGATTTGTGAAAATTTTAAAATTGAAATTGAAGCTAATAAACGAATTAGAATAACATCGTCATCGTTAGAAAAATATCAATATTTAGAGATTATGCCAGCAAATTTTGATAAATCTAAAGCTTTAAAGTTTCTTGTGAATAAATGACATCTTAAACTAAAAAATTGTATGGCAATTGGTGATTCTTTAAATGATTATGAAATGTTACAAAAAGCTGGTTTAGGAATAATGATGAAAAATGGTTATTCAGATTTAATAAAAGTAGCAACAGATATGTGTGATAGTAATAATAAAAATGGTGTTGGTAAAGCGATACTTAAATATATTTTAAAATAATATTGATGAAAATAAGAGAAGGAAAGAGAATGATGAGAACTAAAAATCCAATATTATTAGCAATTTTAGATGGTTTTGGCATTGCTGCTGAACAAGCTTCTAATGCCGTTACGAAAGCTAAGATGGAACATTTTAAATATTTACAAAGTACTTATCCGTCATTAGCAATTCATGCTTCAGGAAAATGAGTTGGCTTACCAGATGGACAAATGGGAAACTCGGAAGTGGGTCATTTGCATATTGGTGCGGGAAGAATTTTATATCAATCATTATCGCTAATTAATAATGCTATTGGTGATAAATCTTTTTATGAAAATCCAGCCCTGTTAGCTGCTATTTATCAAGCTAAAAGTAATAATGCGCGATTGCATATTATTGGTTTATTATCTGATGGTGGCGTTCATTCGCATATTAATCATTTATTAGCAATTTTGACAATGGCAAAAGAGCAACAGTTTAAAGATGTTTATGTGCATGCGATTTTAGATGGTCGTGATACTAAACAGGATGTTGCTAAAAAGTATTTAACAAAGTTAATGTCGGTGATGAATGAATTACAAGTTGGATATTTATCTAGTATTTCGGGAAGATATTACGCAATGGATCGTGACCAACGATGAGAGCGAATGAAGTTAGCGTATGATGTCATTGTGCAACGGAATGGCGCTAGTTTTAGTAATCCTTTAACATATATTGATGATGAATATGCTTGTTCTCGTAATGATGAATTTATTATTCCGGCATATAATGAACAAGTTGCTGATGGTCATATTAAAGATAATGATAGTGTAATTTTTAGTAATTTCCGTCCTGACCGTGCTATTCAATTAGCTGCGGCAATAACTAATCGTGAATATGTGTGAAATTCAGAAGTAGTTCGTAATAATTTATTTTTTGTAACAATGACAGAATATAGTGTTGATGTTAAAGCTAATCAAATTGCTTTTCAAAGTCAAAATGTAAATAATGGTCTTGGTGAATGAATTAGTAAGCAAGGATTAGAACAATTACGAATTGCTGAAACCGAAAAATATGCTCATGTTACTTATTTCTTTGATGGTGGCAGAGATATTATGTTTTCTGGTGAAGACCGCATATTAGTTTCTTCACCACGAGTTGCCACTTATGATTTAAAACCAGAAATGGCTGCCAACGAAGTTACTAAGGAATTAATTAGTAAAATTAAAATGCAAAAATATGATTTGATTGTTCTTAATTTTGCTAATCCTGATATGGTAGGGCATACTGGTAATTTATTAGCTACTATTAAAGCATTACAAGTAGTTGATAAATGTTTAAAAGAAATATATGAACCATTAAAATCGTTAGGGGGCATTATGGTATTAACAGCTGATCATGGTAATGCTGAAATTATGATTGATGAGACGGGCGATATTAATAAGAAACATACTTCACAGTTAGTACCATTAGTTATTACTAAATCAGATTTAAAATTGGTAACAAATACCGATATTAGTTTAGCAAATATTGCTCCAACAATTTGTGATTTATTAGGAATTAGCATTCCTGATGAAATGACAAGTAAATCAATTATTAAAAAATAACTTTATTTTAAAGGGAGGTAAATATATGCCAGAAGATAAAAAAGTTGACATTTTAAAGGATTTTTTTAGTATTTCAACTTGACAATCGTTAGTTATTATTTTAATTTTCCTTGTTTTAGTTGTAAGTTTAGGAATTTTAGTTAAGTTAACTAAAATGCGATTTAGTTTTCGAATTTTTACTGCTATTGGTGGTGGTGTTATCTTTGCAATTGGTATTCAAGCGATATTAGGTTTTCCTAATGATGATAGTGCTACTAGTATTTGAAAGGAATTCTTAGAGGATAAAAAAACAGAAAATCCTAATTACAATCTTTGATTGCATCAAGTTATTACTTGGATAACATTGTTAAAAACTATTTTTATTAATGGAATGTTGATGTTATCTGTTCCCGTTGTATTTTTAGCAATTGCTCGGGTGGTTGCTAAACCACTAGTATGTGGTTTAGCAACAATGACAATTAAAGGCATTATTATTTTATTAATTAATGTTGCTGTTGCTTATACGGTGACATATTTAGTTGGTATGGTATTAGACATTGGTAGTGGTTTAAATTTACAACCAGAAGGAATGCGTGATGAAACTACGGTTAAGGAATTACCAGAAGTAATTAGTAACTATATGCCAGCAAATTTTATTGGGGCTTTTGTTGGGGGAGCGATTATTCCGGTAATGGTTATTGCGGCGTTAGTTGGGTATGCGATTAAAAAGCAAAGCAAAAGGTATGAACAAGAAATGAATACTTCAAGAGATACTTTAGAGCGCTTTTGAAAAATTGTGATGTCAATGTTAATGACTTTTATGAAGTTTATGCCTTATGCTGTAATGTCAATGGTAATCATTGCTATTATTGGTGGTCCAATTGCCCACTTAGTAGATATTGGTAAAGTAATGGGAACAGCATATATTGGTTTATTTATTAGTTTAGTATGGCATACATTAACGATATTAATTTTTGGGATTAATCCATTACAGTGATGGAAATTTGCTTGAAAACCGGTTATTCAAGGATTTGCCACGCAATCATTTCAAGCAACAATTCCCATATCAATTGATGCCTTAAAAGATGATATGAAAATTAAAGAAGAAGCCGTAAACTTAGTATTACCATTATCCTCAACGATGGGATTAACTGGATGTGCTGGTGTTCAAGCTGGTGTCGTTTTAATGTTTGTTTATAACGGTGCTAGTAGTATTAATAGTCAATATTCAGTATGAATTTGATTTTTAATGGGATTAATTGTTACGGTTATTACTTCATTAGGAATTGCTGGTGTTCCTGGTACAGCACCATTAGTTACTGCTGGTGTTTTATCGGGGTTAGGATTTCCTACATATTATGGTACGGTATATACTTATTTGGGAGCATTAGATGGGATTCTTGATATGGGAAGAACGGCGGTTAATGTTGCTGGTGGTTTACAAGCAACAACAATTGTGGCCCGAATGCAAAATAAAATTACTGAACCGCACTTGATTCTTTTTAATTATCGGAAAAAAAATCGCCAAAAAAATAAAAATAAGATTCACTAAACGATATTTTTTTCACAAAACACACCCTTAGGTGTGTTTTTATTTACCATTTATATTAATTATAAGCGGTTTTAATTAAGAAAAAGAAAATAAAAGATTGTTTAGCAATTAATAATTGAATGCGTTTTCATATTGTGAAAAGTGAAGGCAATTTAGCAATATTTGTAATTTAATTGCTATTATTTCTTATAAGGAAGTTCTTTAATTTCTAATAATATCATTTGAGGGGGAGAAGCAAGTGGAAATTAATAAAATTATTTCACAAATTAAAGAACTTGCAACCTCTACTCATAATTATGCGTTATTAGCAAATTATATTATTACTAATACTCAAAAGGTTATTACTTTTCGGATTAATGATTTAGCAAATAAGACATATGTTTCAACATCTACGGTGTCACGATTTGTTAAATTATTAGGTTTGAGTGGATATAATGAATTTCAACATGTTTTAAAATATTATTTGCATAATATTGCTGGCGACTATATTAGTCATTCATCGCCTGATAATAAAGGTGATTATATAAAAACATTATATGAGAATACTACTAAAAGTTTGCAAGATACTCATAACATTATTGATACTAAAAAAATTGAGCAAGTTAGTTTATATTTGACTAAAACTCAAGAAGTTATTCTCATTGCGTGGCAAGCATCATATGTTCCTTGCCTTGATTTAGCAGAAAAATTAATTCGTTTAGGTTTTAATGTTAAGTTTAGTAATAATGCTTATATTCAAAATACTTATTGTAAACTATCAAGTAAAAATAGTCTTGTTATTGCTGTGAGTTATTCGGGAATTAATTTTGAGGTGTTGCGTAATTTAAAAATTGTTAAAGGTAATAATAGTCATATTGTAACTGTTACTAAACGAAATAAAAATGAAGTAAATAGTTATAGTGATGTTGCGCTCCATGTTTTGTCCAATGAATCAATTGAGCGGTATGTATCGTTAACAAGTCATTTAACTTTAATATATTTATTTGATTCTATTTTTGTTACGGTTTTAGAAAAATATCATAATAAATATATTCATAATTTAAGAAAAACGAAGTTGGATTATGATTTAAAGTAATTTATTTTTTATAAATGCTCAATTATGTTATGAATGATATTTTCTATAATTTAGAATACTTTAAATCTATATTTATTAAATTTTTGTATATTCCTTTAAATTCATTTAATATAAATGTTATAATCTAAAACAGTTAATGTTTGGGAGAAAAATTTATGTGTATTAATAAATTTATTGATAATTTAATAACAGAAGATATTTTGATTTTTCTTAATAAAATACCAGATAATTCAATAGACTTAGGATTAACTTCACCTCCTTATAATAAACAAGAAAAAAACAAAGGAGGATTAGTTGATAAGATTATGTATGATAATCATAAAGATTCAATGAATGAAGAAGAATATCAATTATGACAACTTAATGTTTTAAATGAATTATTCAGGGTAATAAAACCAGGCGGTTCTTTTTTTTATAATCATCGAGTGCGATATGAAAATGGTGGTATGATCCATCCTTTGGAGTGACTTTCAAAAACTAAATGAAAATTAAGACAAGAAATAATTTGAAATAGAAGTATCGCTGGCAATATTAGAGGTTGAAGATTTTGACCTATCGAAGAACGAATCTATTGATTGTACAAACCTTTAAGTGAAAGTGATAAGGGAAAAGAATTAGAATCACGACACGCTTTATTAACATCTATTTGAAATATCAGACCAGAAATACGAAATCAGGAACATCCAGCACCATTTCCTATTGAATTACCAACAAGAATAATATTTTCAATTTTTAGTGAAGAAACTAATAAAATAATAATTGATCCATTTGGTGGTTCTGGAACTACAGCATTGGCAGCTAAGTTATTAAATCATCATTATATATCTGTTGATATATCAAAGCAATATACTGAAATTAGCAGAAATAGATTATATAATATTGAGAAATATAGAAACTTAGTTGAAAAAGAAAAAGTGAGTCATTTTGTAAAAATGACATATAAAGAAAGGAAAAATAAATGTGAGTAAAGAATTATTAGAAATACTGAAATTATATGCAACATCAAAACAAGAAAATAATTTTAAAGAAATTACTCAGGATAGTAAAGAAAATATTATTTCTTTATTTATTGAATTAATAAAAGCATATTTAAATGATTTAAATTCCTCTACTTTAAGAGAAATGATAACAGTAGATATTGCTGGTTTTAAACATTTAGATAAAAAAATAGGATATGATGGATATCGAATATCATCTTTAACCAATGAAAAGGAATATTGTGAAGTTAAACCAGTTAATTTAAGAATAAATGATTCTGGTAACTTGAACAAGAAATTTAATGGTTCAGGAAATTTTACTGATTTTAGTTGAAAAAAATTAGCAAGAATTGAAAAAGATAATATTAAAATGATTTTAAGTGGATTTTTAGATGGAAAATTATTATATATTATTAGTTTTAGTTATTCTGAATCATTATTTATGGAGAAATTAAAGCAACAGTTAGAAAACAAGTATCCTGATGGTGATAAAATTGGTTTTTGATTACGGAGTGCAAATTTTAGTTATTTAGATTATAAAGATGCTGAAAGTTTAGAATTAATATACTTAAATCAAAATATTGATGAATATAAATTTGCATTTGTAAATCAGTTTTTTGAGTTATTAAAAAGTTTATAGATTAGTAATTATTTCTAATAATATATATTTGGATAAATAACTATATGAAGTAATTAAATATCAATATAGTTTTGTTTCAAGATAAATATGTAAGAATGTAATTCATTATAAATATTTTTTGTTCTTAGTAAGAATATAAAAACTAGACAATCATATTTTCTGTGTGTCTTTGTCTAGTTTTTGCTATAATATATAATATATATCTCATTTAGAGGAGGATAGTAATAGATGTCAAGAATTACAGATGTAAGAGCAATAGAAGTTTTAGATTCTCGTGGTAATCCCACAATTCAAGTGGAAGTATGAAGTGAATTTGGTTATGGTAAAGCCTTGGTTCCGTCAGGGGCATCCACAGGTGAATTAGAAGCTTTAGAATTAAGAGATAACGATGAAAAGCGATATATGGGTAAAGGTGTTTTAAAAGCTGTTGCTAATATTAATAAAACGATTCGTGAAGAAGTAGTAGGAATGGATGTTACTAATCAACTTTTAGTTGATCAAGTGATGATTAAATTAGATGGTACAGATAATAAAGAAAAATTAGGGGCTAATGCGATTTTAGGAGTATCAATGGCAGTTATGCGTGCAGGTGCTGATGAAGTAGGTTTACCATTATATCAATATATTGGTGGTATTAATGCTAGAAAATTACCAGTACCAATGTTAAATATTATTAATGGTGGAGAACATGCAGACAACACAATTGATTTTCAAGAGTTTATGATTATGCCGGTTAGTGCTCCTGATTTTAAAGAAGCAATTAGAATGGCAGCAGAAGTATTTCATACTTTAAAGAAAATTTTACACGATGCTGGTGATACTACTTCTGTTGGTGATGAAGGTGGATTTGCTCCAAATTTAGATAATGAAGGTGCATTAGATGTTATTGTTAAAGCAATTGAAACAGCAGGGTATAAAGCAGGTACGGATATTAAAATTGCAATGGATTGTGCTTCTAGTGAACTATATGATAAAGAACGAAAAATTTATGTCTTTAAAAAACTAAGCAAAAAAAGTGGCAAAGCTGTTGAAAAAACTACTGATGAAATGATTTCGTATTTAGAACAGTTAGTTAATAAATATCCGATTATTTCTATTGAAGATGGACTATCAGAACATGATTGAGATGGTTTTGTTAAATTAACAGAAAAATTAGGTAATAAAGTCCAAATTATGGGAGATGATATTTTTGTAACTAATCCTAAAATAACAAAAGAAGGTATTGAAAAGCAAGCTGCTAACTCAATTTTAATTAAAGTAAATCAAATTGGAACAATGAGTGAAACGATTGCGACGATTCAAATGGCGCAAAAAGCTAATTGAACAACAGTTGTATCACATCGTTCAGGTGAAACTGAGGATACAACTATTGCTGATTTAGCGGTTGCTTTAAACACTGGACAAATTAAAACTGGTTCAATGTCAAGAACCGATCGGATTGCTAAATATAATCGTCTCTTAACGATTGCACATGAATTAGGTGTTACTGGTGAATATGATGGAATGGAAACATTTTATAACTTAACAAAAAAATCTTAAAATCTTAAAACCTTTAAATATCTCCCAATTAATTGGGAGATATTTTTTATTTAAGAATATTATTTCTTTAATTAGAAACAATTTTCACTCTATTCTTGCTATTGTAGTAGTAAAGGAGGCTTAACGATAAAATTAAAATTTTATTAAGGATACCTTTTTAAAAAATAACAAATTAATAGTATAGTCCCCAACTAATTAATTATTAAGGAGACAAATAGGGACGCATAAAGTTTTGTTAGGTAAGAAAAGATTTGAATAAGTATTAAGACAGTCAGCAATGATTGTCTTTTTATTTTATAAGGTGTTAAAAATTTGTTCTTTGAAAATTAAATACAAGTGAATTAATAATGTTGGTATGTATTAAAGCACGATAAATTGTGGGTGGTCGCCATAACCAAAAGAAGTTTACCAGTTGATAGATAACATCCTATTAGCTATAGCAATTTGTTTCATTTTGCAATAAAAAAATGAATGGGTGGATTTCCTAAAAATATACACGCTATTAAATTAGTTCCAAGGGTAGGATGCGGATGTTAAAGTGTAGAAATTTCTATATAGGGGTATATTAAGTTTAAAATTATTAAAATCTTTATCTAATTAAAAAAACAAAATTTACTAACAAAGCTTGTTAAACACTTAAATCTGCGATATATAAGTGTTTAAAAAACTGAGTCAACTAACTTAGTTAATGTAACTTAGTTTATAACAAATAAGAAAGGTAATTTATTATGAAAAACATTGAAAACATTTTCTTAAATACTAAAAAATATCTCTTAAAAGAAACACAAAACGCAATGTTTATTAAAGCACCTAAAATTCCATGATTTAATGAACAAATCGGCATTTGGTTTCCAAAGCGATTTGTTTATAAAGGAAAATATGAAAATTCGATTTGTATTGGAATAATAAAAGATAGTAAATATCAAGTAATTTCAATTAATCAACAAGAGCAAGAAACCAAATTAATTAAGGGACAAGAATTATTAGGCTTCTTCATTGCCGAAAAAGAAAACAACAAAAAAGATATAAATTATAACTATTTTAAAGGAGCTTAAAAATGAATATTGCAATTGGACTAATATTTATTATTATCAGCATCATGCTATTGGCATATTTTGCTTATAAAATTTATGCCAAAATAAAAATGCGAATTAAATATAAAAATGCCATTAAAAATAATACTGGTAATTTCACAAAAGACGAAAAAGTGTTTATTGCTCGCTTTGAAGAATGAGTTAAAACCCCTAATTCAAAAGAAAATAATGCGGATAAAAAATAATGTTTTGAGAAATTATTATGGAATTTTTAAAACTGTTTGTTCCGATAGAAAAAATGCCTGCACAAGTTGCGTTTATTGCCGGATTAATTATTATCATTACTTTTCTTTTCGCGTTAATTTCAATTATATATTTACCAATAAAAATGATTTTTGGGAGATAAAAAATGACAATAAACTTAAAAGAATTTGATTGAGAACAAATCAAACAAACTTTCTGAGATTTATTTATTCAAATTACAACTATTCCGGCTCATATTAGTGGTGATAAAGAAATTGATTTAACTCAAGAAACACTTTGGCTTTTAATAGCAAACATTGCTTTTTGATTCTTAACAGCGATTATGGTGTGATTTATTCTAATGCTACTTTGAAAAACCATATCAGTATTTAGATAGGGAAAAAATTAATGTCAAGAAGTTACATTGTGATGCATTCCCAAAGAAATTCAAAATTAATTAGGAAAAAATATAATCGTGTTAAGATTAATCGTGGTTTTAACAAATTTAAGAAAAATTTTGAATATAAATGATGAATGCTTTAAAAAGAAAGGGGGTGATTATATGATTGGAACTTTCTTAATAGAAGCACCAGCAGTAACAAAAATAACAGCTAGTGACGCAATGACTAAATTATGAAATGCGATTATAACGGCGTTTACTAAAATGTGAGAAATTATTGCTGTTAATATGCCACAAGTCGGTAACTTCTTTGCTGACTACTGAATATTCATTTTTCCATTTATTTTGGCAATATTCTTTATTTGCTTTAAAATGTTTGAAAAATTACTTGGAGCGGTACGCTAACAAAAAAATAAAGTGAGGTGCAAGATGAAATTTTGCAAATGAATAATAGAAAAAAATAACCATTTTATTGAATTAAATCGCACCTCATTTTTAATTTTATGACATTGAGGAGCAATTTGATATATTTACAACGGTTATTTTAAAAACATTGTAAGTTATTTATTTTTAGCAGGTTGTATTTTAATTTTCCTTTTTAAAATCAGTAATTTAACGCAAATTAACAAAGTTATTAATTTTTTAAAAAATTCACCATTAAACATCGTTATTGGTTCATTAGGAACTGGAAAAACTGCTTTTCTAGTATACGCATCAAAATTACTAAAAAAGAAAAAATATCATATCGCATCAACATTTCCATTACTAGAAACCCAAAAATTAAGTTTAGGGCATATGGGATTGTTAGACTTTGATTATCCAGTATTGCCTGACAAAACCTTGCTTTTGTGAGATGAAACCAATTTATTTTTAGAAGGAACCGATTGAGAAAAAAATAATACCAAAAACGAAGAAAGCGGTATTCAAGAATATTTCGCTCTGGCACGGCATTTTGGTCATATTGTGCTTGCTAGCGGTCAGAGAGATAAACATATTTGAGTTAAAGTTCGTGATATTGCCAATAATGTAATTGTGGGAATTCGTAAAAAACCCGTTAATATTTTTCGCCCCTACTTAAAAGTCATCTATGGTACCTTTACGAGCATTGAAGAATATGAACGCTGACGAAACACCTTAATCGATGCGAAAAATAGCAAAAAAGGTCGTCGCATTAAATATCGTGATATTCCTGAACTCGATATCTATTTTTTTAAACTAAAAATTCCTCTACCAATACTTAACACTTACAATTCTTTTTACCTAGCATTTTTAAGAGATTACTTAAATGCAAAAGTAAATCCTGATTATGAAGACAAATACTATACTGACACCGCAATTGATTTAGAAGACTTAGAATACTTAAAAATGGATAAATTTAGCAAATTTTTAAGAAAAATGAAAGAAAAGGAATAATAAAAAATGGAAAATCTCGCAAAAATGGCCGACTTTCTCGCTCAAATGCTTTATAAAGTTTTTGACTTAATTTGAAGTTTAGAAGTGCCGGGAACGAATATTCAACTAATATTTCCTCTATTCTTAACACTGGCTGTAGAATTTCTTATGGCAATTATTCTTGGATTTGGTAGTCAACAAGTTAATTTGGAAAAACAACGCCAATATGCGGTTAAAAATAAAGGTCGTTTAAGTGCCTGAGGAAAAGCTAAAAAACAAATAAAACCAATAAAAACAAAACAAGGGAACTAACAATGTTTAAACTAATTATTATTTTTATCTTAATAACTGTTCTTGGATTATTGGCTGGTAGTCATTTTGAAACTTTAACGAACTATATTAGCGAGGGACTTGCCAATTTCCAAAAGTTTATTACTAGCAATTTAACAATTTTAGAACTATTTAAACCAATGGCTCGGACATTTTCGCAACACCCAATTTTTACCATTCTTGGTGTCACTTGTGTACTTATTGCTTTATTTATTGTGATTAAAGGACGATAAAAATATGAAAGGAAAATTAAAATGAAGAAACTTTTAGGAAAATTATTTAAAAAAGATAATTCAAAAGAAAAAATGCCATTAAAATTAAGAATTAAAAATTCTTTTAAAAAGCAGTGGTTAAAAATAGTATTAAGTATCATTTTCATTTTTATAAGCTTATTACTTTGTGCATTAACAGCAATTGATACTAAATGAATAACTGGAACAAGTAACGAATTTAATGAGTTTATGAATAAAGAGATGGTTGATTTCTTTGGCAAGTTCAATAGTGGTATTATGCTAGCAGGAATATTTGTTTTTTGATGAGGCGGAGCAATATATTTTGCAATTAAATTTGAAAAATTCATCCGCTTTATTATTCAGAAAATTAAAGCAAAAAGAACCTTAAAAAATGAAATCAAACAAACTAATTAATTCTTTAAAAAAATATTGATGGAGAATTTTACCTTACATTTTTATGATTATTATCTTTTTTATTCCATTTTTAAAATTGGAAACTAATGATTTGAAATTATTATATGAAAAATTTGAAGTATTAATTTCACTTATGATACTAGGATATTTAGATATATGCATTACAATAGCAGTAGTTATAAACTGTAGCATTGAGTGACTTATTAAAAAAATCAAAACCAAAAGAACAATGAAAAATAAAATATTTTAAAAAGGAGTGATAAAAATGTTTATGAAAATATTTACCGTGTTAATTATTAGTTTCAATAACATTTTTACCATTCCCCAAAATATTAATAATGACGAAATAACAACACAATCACTAATTAGAAACAAAAGACAAAATAACCAAATTTACGAAAAAGAAGTTAAACTTGAAAATTTAAAAGAAGTTGAAATTGAGAATATTCAACAGCATCATGATGAATTAAAAATAATAATAAAAGTTCCTATAAATATAAATAAAAAAAATCTTGAAGAAGTACTTAAAGAAAGACCAAAACCAACAAATGATAAACTTGAATTTATAACTCCTGCTTTTTCAAAAAACAATGAAATAAGAAAAAATATTGAAGATTTAACAGGAAAATATGGCAAAATAATTAACCAAAATAACAATAGAAAAACATACAAAATCCAAAAGTTTATCCAATTAGAAATGACAATAAATTACTATGATCACTCAAGCGGATATAGAATAGAAATAAATCCTAGAAAAACATTTATCATTAAAACAGAAAAAGATACAACCGACATTGATTTGCCAGAAATAACCAAAAAATTTGATGGAAACCATAACTATAACGATGTTGTTGATAATCTTGATTATTTAATGATTCATCGCGGTGATTTTGACAAATTCAATTATTCTTATCTTTATTGAACACCAGTATTTAATTTCATTGACACCTTAGAAAAAGGTTATTACAAAGAATTTACGATTAAAAATCACGGCTTTAAAGACGAGAGCTATTTTTATCATAAGACTTCAACTATTTTACCAAATTCAGAAATAATCGACCCTACAAATGCAACCAAAATTGAAGTTATAAAAAAAATTAAAAAAAGACTTAATGAAAAAATTAACAATCTTGCTGGCGTAAATAATGCAATTGAAGGCATCGACTATAATACAGAAATTAAAGATAATGACAACAATTACTTAGACGATAGCACTACTTTTGATTTAACAACAGACAATGTCGCTGACAGAACATTTACCGTTAAATTCACCGCAATTGAAACGAGCACACAATTGCAAGGAACAAATACGATTAAAATGGTCATTCCGAAACAAGATGATAACAACGATAATGTCCTCAAAATTAAGGCATTTAATAAAACCCTAATTGCTGGAAATAACTATTTACAATTATTACACGGTGAAAATGAAATATGAAAATATGACACCACAAGAGCTAACGATTATTACCTAATTAAGTACCTTTTCGGAACCTTAAATTACCTCAATGTTAAATTTAGTTTTCTACGATATGACCCCGATTTAAAAAATGATATTTACCTATATTTTAAAAATAACATTCCTAGTATTAACAACAGCGATTACAAAAATGTTTTTGATGAAATCTATGAAATTCTTGGCAATTTCTTTGCTAGTTTATTTTATGCGACTTTTGATATGGACGAAAAAACTCATACCGAAATTGATTTTAAGGGTATAGAAAACTATAAGAAGGATTATTTTATTCAAATAGGTTTCTTTTATCGTTCATTAATTACCTTTTATCCCAAAAAATACTTAGTAAATATTATAGGAAACTCAGAATTATTACTAAGAAGTTATTTCTTTACTTTTGACAAAAAAATGCACCAAGAGAATTACAATGCTATTAACAATACCAATAGCATTTATCAAATTAATTTTAATGTCCTTAAATCTTACGACAATAAACTAATTACCTTGCCAACCAGCAAGACTGCTAACAGTATTAATTATCTCAATACCGATATTGATATTCGTTATGGTATTAATATTTTTACCTTAACTTTTCCACTTTATCACAAAGGTAATATTTCTAACTACAATTTTAAAATTTATGACTTTAATGTATTAAATTCAACAGCCTTTATCCCTGATGGTTCAAATAACAGTGAATGAGACGATTTAATTCCACCAGCAAATTGCGCAAATATTCGGGACGATGAATACCAACATTTAATGATATTGGTTGTGCCATTCAAAATGCTGGTATCAAAATGATAAACTGAATACTGACAGCGTCACAAATCATCACGATTTTACGACCATTAGCAATTATTGCAAAAGCAACAGTTAACTTTTCAACCGATATTTTTCCAGTTTTTAAAACAGTACCAGCTTTTTACTATACCTTCCAATTTTTAATCGGTTTTGCCATTTTTCTAATGATTTTAAGAATTTTCGTGTAATATATATATATATAGAAAAAATAAAGAAGTTAAAATTATGAAATTTTTAAATATACTAACTCTCTTGGAATTAGCAACATTATTCATAACTGGTTGTAATAATAAAACAAATAAATCAATAACACCACCAATGATTAAAAATCAAATTTATGAAAAAGAAGTTAAACTTGAAAATTTAAAAGAAGTTGAAATTGAGAATATTCAACAACATCATGATGAATTAAAAATAATAATAAAAGTTCCTATAAGTATAAATAAAAAAAATCTTGAAAAAGTACTTAAAGAAAGACCAAAACCAACAAATGATAAACTTGAATTTATAACTCCTGCTTTTTTAAAAAACAATGAAATAAGAAAAAATATTGAAGATTTAACAGGAAAATATGGCAAAATAATTAACCAAAATAACAATAGAAAAACATACAAAATCCAAAAGTTTATCCAATTAGAAATGACAATAAATTACTATGATCACTCAAGCGGATATAGAATAGAAATAAATCCTAGAAAAACATTTATCATTAAAACAGAAAAATAAGTTAACTAAATTTAAAAACTGTTAAAATTACTACCCTAAAAGGTGGTTGTCTATGATGACAATACTCTTAAACAACTAAGCAACTTTTCATTTTTTATATTTTAATAAAATAAGAAACCAGTAATTAATTAAAATTACTGGTTTGAATATTTTTCTTATTTTTCACAAGAAATTAAACATGGTGTACTTGCTCCAATTAAAGTTATTGTTCTAAATAGCTAATATCGTTTTTATAAAACCTTATACTATAGTAGTAACTGTATTTGTTTTTACCGGCCCTTCTCTTTCTGATGAAAAAAATGCTTCACCGTTAAATGTTATGTTATCATTGTTTTTATCTATAGTAATTTCATTGGGTAATAAACTATATTTTTGTAAAATTTGCATTACTTCTGTAATTGATAATGTAACTACTTGTTCTTTATTGTTATCATCAATTATTTTGGCAGTAATATTTCCTGTAATTTTTTGTTTTAAATTTAATATAACTTTAGATGTAATTATTCTTACTGGATAAGTAATTTTTAATTTTTCATTGGGATTAAGTTCAAATTTATCAGCGGGTACCTTAAAAATACTTAAAATCATTTCTTGTTCTTGTTTATTTGTGTTTGATAAATCAAATTCATTTGATAATACATTAATGATTTTAGAATTTTTATTATTTATATTTGTAAAATCTGTTAATTTCATTTCATCATCAGAATTTATGTTTCAACCATTTAATTTATTTTCTTGTTTTGTTTTAGTTAATCCTGTTGTAATTTGAAATACTAATTTTGATTTTGAATTATATTCACAAGTGGGTACATTAAATGATCTTGTATTTGGAGTTTTATTGATAATTTCTCTATCAGAACATACATTTTTAGGAGCATTAGATCATAAAAATGAATTTTCTCTTTTTGTTATTTCAGTATTTGAAAAATTTAAATTATTAGTATCAATATATTTTATTTCTTTAAATTTTAAATTAGGGTTTTCATCACGAAACTTAAAAAATACTGCTCTTTTAATTAATTCATTTAAATTAATAGCATTAATTTCATCTTTATTTTTAATTTTATAATTAACAGTAACTTCACCAAAATATTTACCATTGTCTTTTGCTTTAATTGTAGCTGATGTATCTGTTTTATTAATAATTTCTAATTGTGATATATCTAAATTAGGATTTAAATAATTTAATTCATTTAAAATAATTTCATCATTAATAATGTTATTAAACCGTAAATTATTTATTTGAATAATAATATTTAAAAGCATTTTAGTTTTAGTTATTGCAAATACATTACCACTTTTTTGTTCAATTATAATAGAAATAACTGCTTCATTTATTCCATTAATTTTAATTAAGTTTGATGAAGGTCTTGATTTAAAATATAATCCATCATCTGTTGCAAAATAAGTAGCACCAGCAACTGTAGACTTAATATTTCTGTCATGGATTGCAATATCATTAACTTGCCCTTTTATTTCGCTAATTTCTATAGCATCATAATTGTTTGGTTTATCTTCAATCAAATAAATTTTTTTATTTGCAGATATTGCGTAAGCTTCTCCTGTTGATTGAGAAATTATAATGCGATTAACCTTGTTATTTATTCCATTAATTTTAATTAAGTTTGATGAAGGTCTTGATTTAAAATATAATCCATCATCTGTTGCAAAATAAGTAGCACCAGCAACTGTAGACTTAATATTTCTGTCATGGATTGCAATATCATTAACTTGCCCTTTTATTTCGCTAATTTCTATAGCATCATAATTGTTTGGTTTATCTTCAATCAAATAAATTTTTTTATTTGCAGATATTGCGTAAGCTTCTCCTGTTGATTGAGAAATTATAATGCGATTAACCTTGTTATTTATTCCATTAATTTTAATTAAGTTTGATGAAGGTCTTGATTTAAAATATAATCCATCATCTGTTGCAAAATAAGTAGCACCAGCAACTGTAGACTTAATATTTCTGTCATGGATTGCAATATCATTAACTTGCCCTTTTATTTCGCTAATTTCTATAGCATCATAATTGTTTGGTTTATCTTCAATCAAATAAATTTTTTTATTTGCAGATATTGCGTAAGCTTCTCCTGTTGATTGAGAAATTATAATGCGATTAACCTTGTTATTTATTCCATTAATTTTAATTAAGTTTGATGAAGGTCTTGATTTAAAATATAATCCATCATCTGTTGCAAAATAAGTAGCACCAGCAACTGTAGACTTAATATTTCTGTCATGGATTGCAATATCATTAACTTGCCCTTTTATTTCGCTAATTTCTATAGCATCATAATTGTTTGGTTTATCTTCAATAAAATAAACTTTTTTATCTAAATTTTTTAAATTATTTGTTTTTAAATAACTGATTTCACTTTTTGTTGAAGTTGGAGCGTTTCCGACAATTCCTGACATTCCGCTTCCGGCCATTGTTATTGTGCTTAATAAACTGAGTAATTTTTTCATATTAATTAAATTCCTTTCGTGAATTTTTACTAATTAATAAAATTTACAACACCTTTTCCTTTCTCCAAATCCTAATCTGCAATTTCTTTACTTTGGAATCTCATTATAAATCATCAAATAAGAATTTTTATCATTTTTTTCGGTTTATTGAATACTAAAATTTGTTAAAGTTACTATCAAGAAAGGTAATTTATTATGTTAAAAATTAATAATAATGTAAAAACCTCAGAAAACAACCATTGATTTAGTTTATTTACAACCCATAAAAATATGTACATCAATAAATGCGAACAATTGGCTAATGAATATGAAAAATTAGATGAATACTTATATAAATATCATTATCGGTTAAAACAAGGTTATAAAGTAGTTCATTTTGCACCAAGAACAATTATTACAATTTTTGGTGATGTTACTTTTAAACGACGCCGATATAAATATTGAAATCAAAAATCAGGTAAATTTGAATATGTATGTTTGTTAGATAAAGAAATTGGCTTATTGCCTAAACAACGCATTTATTTTGATGTCCAATTTAAAGTTTTAAGTCTTTTGGGAGATGGTAAACGGTATCGTGATGTTTTAGATGCTCTAAATCATTGTTATATTTCAAAAGCTAGTATTTCAAATATTTTAAATAAATACGATATTGCTGAATATTTTCAACTAGCAGAAAAAGAAACTAAAACTAGAATTGATGTCAAAAATAAGGATTTGTATATTCAACTAGATGAGACATTTTTAGCAACATTAGATCAGAAAGTTAAACAAGACCAAAGAATTCGTTTAGTTACTTTTCATACCGGACATAAAGAAAAAAATTACAAAAATGCTCGTAGAGAATTAGAAAACAAACGAGGTCATTTTTTAATGTTAAAAGTTGGTAAACGAATAAATACGATGGATTATCGTGATTTATTAATTAAAGAAGTACAAAAAAATTATGTAAATATTAATTATGACAGAATAATTGTTTGTGGTGATGGTGATTCTTGAATTAGAGAAATTGCGAACAGTTTTGGTAATGTTAGATATATTTTAGATGGTTATCACGCTATTAAAAAATTAAAACAAACCGCATTTAATATTATTTTTGAAAATCGCAAAGTAACACTAAATAGTTGAATTAAATTATATAAGGATGGAAATCATCAAGAATTAATCAAAAACATTCGTAATGTTGCTAAAAATGAATTAAATAAAGATATTAAAACAAATTTAAGAAAGGCGAGTAATTATTTCAGTAATAATAAGCAAGGTATTCATCATCAAAATTTAGAATGAAATATCGGTTGTAGCATTGAAAGTGATGTATCGCATTTAGTAAAACAACAATTAGGCTATGGGGCAAAAATATATAATCATAAGAATTTAAATAATCTATTACATTTAAGAATGGCAAATTTAAACAACTTAAATGTATTACATTACATTAATGAAAATATTAATTCAGAAATAGAAATCAGAAAAGAAATATATAAAAATTCATTATGAAATAAATATAATAATAAAAATGATGATAGTTGAATTAATTATAAAGGTAATGCTGTAACAAATAAATATAATAGATTTAAGTAAGTAAAAATATAAAATTAATATATATTAGTGAAAATTTAATAATATTAATAATTTTTGTTGTGTAAAAATTCAATAATATGATAAAATGAAAAAGAATAAAAATGACAATAACAAGAAAGGCAGGGTTAGTTTAGTAATTAAATAATATAATTAGCTGATTGTTTTACTTCTTCAAAGCAATACCTAAGAAAACTAAACGCGACCGACAAATAGGACTTTAATAATGTGGGGAAGATATTTTTGCTATAATTAAAATACTAAATATTTAGAAGGGATAAATTAAAAATGGCAAAATTGATGAAGAAAGTTGCGATATTAACTTCTGGTGGCGATGCTCCAGGAATGAACAATACGGTGGCGCAAATAATTAAAAAAGCAATAGCAAATAATATCCTGCCTTACATTGTTAGGGATGGTTATGAAGGTTTAACACAAGGTTGAATTGAAGAAACTAATGAAGACTTTGCAAGAAAAATTGTTAATCGTGGGGGAACAGCGATTGGTACTTCGCGTTATCCTGAATTTGCAAAGGAAGAAGTAAGACAACGAGCGATTAATAATTTAAAACAATTAGAAATTAATAATTTAATTGTTATTGGTGGTGATGGTAGTTATCAAGGTGCTAATAAACTAGTAGCAATGGGATTAAATTGTATTGGTTTGCCAGGAACAATAGATAATGATGTTGTATCAAGTGATTTTACTATTGGTTTTGATACGGCATTAAATATCGTTATTGAAGCAATTGACCGTGTTCGCGATACTAATGAATCTCATAATCGGTGTGGAATTATTGAAGTTATGGGTCGTTATTGTGGAGATATTGCGATGCTGGCGGGAATTGGTAGTGGTGTGGAAATTATTAGTACATCAGAAAATAAATTGACAGAAGAAGAAATTATTCAGCAAACTAAAAAATGTTATGAAAAAAAATATCGTTCGGTAATTATTCTTGTAACGGAAAAACTGTATGATGTTCATCAATTGGCGAAAGAAGTTGAAAAAGGTAGTGGTTATGTTACGCGAGCAACAGTCTTAGGACATATTCAAAGAGGCGGTATGCCAACAGCAATGGATCGCTATTTAGCAACAATTTTAGGAACTGAAGCTATTAAGCAATTAATTGCTGGCAATACAGGGATTTGTATTGGATTAAGTGGAAATGGTTTACAAAGTTATTCTTTTACTAAAGCATTAGCAATGAAACGAAAATAAGCTGATCGTGTTCATCATTAGTCATAAAATATACAAGGAGTAAATTAATGGAAAATAATAATTATGCAATTTCTATTAGTGGATTAACCAAAAGATTTAAAAAACAAGTTGCTGTTAATAACATTACTATTAAAGTAAAAAGTGGTAAAATTCATGGTTTTATTGGACCTAATGGTAGTGGAAAAACAACAACAATTAAATGTTTAATCGGTTCAATTATTCCTAATAGTGGTGAAATACAAATTGATGGTAAAGATGCTACGCTGTCTGTAGCTAAAGAAGTTTTAGGATATATTCCTGAAAATGCTCGTTTTCCAATGCACTTATCAACATATAAATATTTAACTTGAATGAGTTTTTTACGAGGAAACGATTGAAAAAAAAGTAAAAAGGAAGCTAAAGCATCATTAGAACAATTAAATTTATGAAAGTTTCAACGAAAAAATCCTAATAGTTTTTCTTCTGGAATGAAAAAAAAGGTATTATTAGCACAAGCTCTTATTTCTAATCCTAAAATATTAATTTTAGATGAACCAGCAGCTAATTTAGATCCAACAGCGAGAATGGAATTATTTGATGAATTAATTAAACTTCGTGATATGGGAAAAAGCATTTTGATTTCATCACATATTTTATTAGAGTTACAAAATATTATTGATGAAGTTACAATTTTAAATCATGGTAATGTTATTTACAGTGATATCATTCAAACTAAAAAACAAAATTTATATATGTTTGATCCTTTAAAACCAGAATTGTTTATTAAAGTATTGAAAAAAGCTGGTTATGATGTTCAAATAATGAATGAAAAAATTGTGGTGCAAATTAAAAATGATCAAGAATTGTTAAATATTAGTGAATTAGCGCTTGAACATAAAATTTTAATTAAATCAACACAACCGTATACAACAGACTTAACTGAGTTGTATGAACAAATTATTAAAAATGATCAACAATCAGAAATTGTGTCTAGTCATAAAAACAGTAATAAAAAGGAAGGTAAGAAGTAATGCCGATTAAAACTCAAAAAGTAACAAGTAAAAACTATAAATTTAGTTTTAGAGCGCCAATTTTGCTTTATACTTTAAATAAAATTATCAAAGCAATTTCATCTTGAGTTTTTCTAATTATTGGTTTAATAATTCCTTTAGCGATTGTCGGTTCATTATCTTATTTTTTAAATATGCGTTTAGAAACAGTTTCTAATATTACTACTGATGTGATAAGAGCAGAGTATGTTTCTTTAAATAATCAAATAATTACTATTTTATATGGTTTTTTTATTAGTTTTTTAATTTTATTAAGTTATTCTAAAGCATCACAAATTTTTCGTGATGAAATTAGTGATGGAACATTATTAATTTTTAATACTTTACCAATGACAAGAACAAGACTCGTTACAGAAAAAATCTTAGCATTTCACATCACAATTATAACTTATATAATTATTTGTTTAGGAGTGCCAATTTTAATAACACCATTATTTTTTAAATTTTTACCATTTATTTTTATGGGTCAATTTGCTAAAAATATTTTTATTTTAATTGGAGTTTTAATATTATTGCAGTTTTTAATTTCTAGTCCTGCTTTATTATTATCATTAGTTTTTTCTTCAAAAGTTTTAATATTATTTGCTGCTTTATTTCTTGGTTTAATTCAAATTTTTGGCTTAGTTGATACATTTATAAGTCCGGTGGCTGCTGGTTCAAATTTATTTCAAAGACAATCAGAATGAGATGAAGACTTTAAGTTAATTCCTGATTTTAGGAAATTACTTTTATTAAGTGATGCTGAATTAGAAAAATCAGGATTTAATGAATGAAAAAATGCAATTAATAAATATGCACAAGATAATGGTGGTGAAGTTGGATATAATTATTTTGATTATTCAATAGAACCGTGAAAAGAAACAAATTTTCAATTAGCAGTGGATAATACAAATAATATTAGTAACCCATATAACATTAATTATAAACAAATGTTTAATATCATTTTGAAATATAAAATATTTAATAAAATTACGAGAGTATGAGATGATAGTCAAGAATTTAATAAGGTTATGGGATATTATTTTGCAATCAAATTTGATGAATGAAGAAAATTATTAGGTCAGAAGATACCACCATTTACTGTTACGATGGGGAAAATAGCTACTTCAATCTCATATTTAAATGTTGTTAAACATTGACAGTTATTAGTGTCACCAGCCTTGAATGATAATAATATAGATAGGATTAATACTAATAAGAATATTGGATTTGTAAAAAATGCTGATAGCTCATATTCATATCGCCCTGATATCACAAGAGAAATTATTAATGTTCCTGGTGCTTATGTTTTCTATATTCTTTTAACTATTGGTGTCATCGTTGGAACCTGATGGGTGTTTAAAAATAAAGATTTTACTTAATTTATTACTTTTAAATTATTAATATTAATAATAAAAATAGTTCTTACACATATTGTGTAAGAACTATTTTTTAAATTAAAATTATTATTATTTTTCTAGTAGTAATTAAATATTAAATTTGTTAATATTATTCATAAGAATGTTATGAAGTTAGACTAATAAATAGTTATTTTTTAAAAAAGGAGGTTGTAAGTATTATCTTTTACTATTAACTTATTATTTTAGTTGTCAGGAGAGTTTTTGGTGAATAAACTATTTTCTAGTTTAGTATTAATTAGTATTTTTGCTACTAATAATATAGCATTGCTATTAGAAACGGATTAGTTTGATATCATTAATAATGATGAAGGAAAAATAATTGATTTATCAATTTTATCTAATCATTTTAATAATTTAGATAAATCACTATTCAGAATTAACTTAACTGAAAAAAATCCGCGGTTAACAAATGAATTAATTTTTAAGGGATTAAACGAATATTTAAAACATAAGCCAACTTTGGTGGGTTTTAATTCACCTGTTCCTGTTAATTTTTTTAATAACTCAAATTACATTAGACATTTAAATATTAAATTGTTTACTGCTGATGGTTTAAATATTCAACCTAATAAATTAAATACTGTAATAAATGAAGATATTTTTGTTAAAATAGTTTTAACAGTGGTACCGAATCGTTTTATTAAAATGGATTCTCATAAAGAAATGCAATTTTTTATTAATATTAAAGATACTAGACACTATATTATTAAGCAAGAAACTAATGATATAAAATATATGTTTAGTAAATTACCAGATTTCAAAAATAGTGTTATTATTAATGATTTTACTAATGATTTTAAGAAATTATTAAAGAAAATCAATAATAAAGTAGTTTTGAGGAAAACTATTTTTGATGTCAAATTTACGAGTAATTTTTTAATTTTTTTTAATAATAGAAATGAAAAATCTTCGTTTGAAGATTTAATTTGTAATTATTTATTAAAAGATAGTAATAGTTTGAAAGAAATAAAAAGTGAAATTTCATTTGTGCAACCCCATAAATATTACTTTGAATTTCATTTTGAAATTAAAATTGCATTTTTGGATAATAACAATTTAAGAAAAGAATCTTTTATTAGAAAGGTAATGCCGTTGGAACAAGATGCTGATTCGAAAGAAATGGTAGAATTAGCACGGGCTTCTTTTTATAACCAATATGATAGCAGTAAACTTAATAGTTTTTTAACTTATAAATTTGAACAATTAATTTGAGGTCAAGAACCTTTAATAATTTTATTATAGAAAATTAATATTTTGATAATTTATAAATAGTGAGGTTTTCAATGTTAAAAAAAAATGTAATGGTTTTGATATTAATTTTTTTTACTTTAATTAATTTAATAAATAATAATCTTAATAATGTTAGTAATAATGATTCTAATATCATTGGTAATACTCAAAAACTCAAAATGCAAAAAGATATTCTTATTGATATTAATGAGTTTTTTAATATTTTGAAAAATGATAATTTTATTATTTTTACTTCGGAAATTAATCTTGATGAACCGGAAAACATTAAAAGTTGATTTAAAAATTGATTGTTAGAAGTAGAAGCATTATTATTTGCTAATCAAAATAAAAGAATAAATAATTTACAAAGCATTATTTTGAATGGTTTTAAACAAAATGATAATAATAAAAAAATGGAATTATTTTTAAAATATATTCAAAAAAAGGGAATGGAAGATATTTATGTTACGATATCATTTCAAATAGTTGATTCAACAATTGAAAAATTTCAAGAGTGGTTACATAAACATTTTAAAAATAAGTATTTAACCTTGCGTGAGATGTATATTAATAACATAACTGATATTAGTCGTTCACAATTATTTTCTAGAATTCCATCTGTTCAAGAAAGTTTTAAAGAATCTGTTCCAATGACAATTACTTTTAATAATAAAAAAATATTTATGACTCAAATATTTTTTATGTTGAATAGTTATGAACGCGATAGTAATGTTGATATGATAGCTGAGTTTAATTATTGGCGAATAAACTTAAAAATTAAAATTAAAATGCTGAAATTTAAAATTTATAAAATAAAAATTTATAGTTATATGACATTTTTATTAGAAGTAGAAGAAAGATTGTTGCTTTCTAATGATCCAAGAAATGAATATTGAACTATGAAATTAAAATTATCAAAAACTGAATTAATACAAGCTAATTTTATTCGTCGACTACAAGAATTTCATAATAGTTTAGGTTTTATTTATGGAGCATTATCTACTTTCTGAAATGAAACTTTTTATTATTTAAATATTTACCCCTTGTCATTTGAATTAGAAAATAATTTTGATACCAATCAGCTTGAAAATGATAATTGGTTAAAAGCACAAGAAAATTTTAATGTAAGTTTTGTTTTTAAAATTAAGGAATATAAATTTGATAGTGGAGAAACGCATATAATTGAAGGGTTTAGATTTGATTTTGTTTTTTCTTATCCACAATAAAACTTATTAATTTTTATTAACAATTTTTTAAATAGGAGGTTTAATCAATGAATAAATTAATGGTAAAAAGTTTAGCTATATTTTTAATTTTAACTTGAAATAATTGTTTAATTATTAGTAACCAAATTATAAATTATGCTAACACTGAAAATGGTTTAAAAAATCGTAATCAGGGTTATCTAAAGTTAACAGAAAGTTTAAGAAATCATAGTTGAAATCGTTTACGAATGTATTTTATTCGTTCTGAACAACATCGAGAATATTTGCTAGAATTAGAAGAAAAATTATTATTTCAAAATCCGTCTCCGCAAAGCATTTTAGAATTTAATACTTTAATAAGTACTAATAAGTATTTTCAAGATTTTAATGAATTAAGTAATTTTTTTTCAAAGAAAGAATATTTTCAAGACAAAGCAAAGTTTTTTTATCTTAAAGATTTTATTACTGTTAATTATGAAGAGATTGTTAAAAATATACCAGAAGGTAAAATGAAAACTACAGTTCAAGAAAATATTATTAATTTTTATAATATTTTGTTACAAAAAATTCCGATTCAAGATATTGCTCGTTTAGTTTTTTCAGTGTTTGTTGATTCTCTTAATACAAAAGATATTGAATTTGGAACAAGAGGACTAACTGGTTTTTTTCTTGCTGGATTTATGTGTATTTCATTAGCAAATGATTGATGGGAATCAGATGAAACCAGTCTTAGAATATCTTGAAATGCAGCTACAACCTATGGTCAAGTTATTGTTCATGAATTTGCCCATACTTTAGATTATTATATTAGTTTGCCAAAACAACAAAGAACAATTTTGAATCTTTTTAACCCTATTGAACAGTTTAATTTGCAACTTAAAGAATCTTTTCAAATTAATTGTGATACTCTAAGTTTAGAAGCTAATAATTCCAATCCAAAAAAAAATCATAATAATTTAACTCCAAAATATATTGATGATTTAATAAACTTACAAAATAATGATGATTTAAATTTAGATGATGAAAATAGTTTTGATATTGTTATCAAACCTAATGATAATAAATTATCAGACATTTTTATGAATTATATTTATAAAAAAATTAAAGATGTACCTGTATCAAATCGTAATCTTAAAGAGTATGAAATTAATGAAATTTTACTGCCCCTGTTGATATTACCGAGCAATTATTCGCGATATGAAGCATATAAGAGTGTTTTAGAGGGTTCTACTTTTATTAATGCAGAATTTTTTGCTGAGGCGATTGCAATGTGAATTGCTGGCGATGCTAGTGAGCGAAATATTATGTGGCAATGAACTCATGAGTTTATGACTAAAGAATTTGTTAAATATATTTAAGTGTTAGGTGGAAAATTATTGTGAGACGATATCGTTTAATATTAATGCCATTAATAATTTTATCGTTATGCTGAAATTCATTTAATAATTGAAATAGTTTTAATTATCGTTCATCGTTAGCTACTGTTGATGAAACTAATTATCAAATTTTGGATTATATAATAGCAAAAATGCAAAAAGTAAAATTTAAAATTTCTAATTTTGATTCTTTAATTAATGAAAATTCTATTTATTATTGAAATTATATTAAAAGTTTACTTAAAGATGAAGTTATTAACTTATTAGAAAATAATCCTTATGTTTTGATTAGTGAAAAATGAGAGTTATTTAAAACTAATAATTTTTTTATTAATCAAATAATTATGCAACAGTATGATATTACTAATAAAACATTAGCTATTGAATTATTTTATCAAGATATTACAAAAATAGTAACGATTGAACTGGATACGAATATTACTGACAGTGACATTATTAAAGCTGTTGCTGATAAATTTTATATGCTAAAAGATATATGAGAAGTTTATGAACCCGAAGATAATATTGATTTTTGGATTAATACTATTAATGCTAAAATTCAATGAGAAACAACAAATTTAAAAATTAATGATATTGTAATTGAGTTGGATGCAAACTTAATAAATTGTGAATGAATATCATTAAAAAGTATTAAAGCAAATAAAATTCAGTTTGGATTAAATTATAAAGGTTATAAAGATACTATTAATATTAAAACTAAATATTTTTTTTCTAAAGAAATAATGATTAAATTAAGTCGACAGGTTTTTAGTAGTGATTCCTCGCTTACGGGAATTTTCCATTTTGCGAAGTTTGAAGATGGCAAAGAACATTTACTAAATATTGTTAAAGGGAAACTTACTAATACTTCTTTGTTATATGATGGTTTTAAAGTTTCTTGAGAATTGGAATTAATTGATATTAAAACATTAGATGAAAATAAAAAAATTTCACCTTGGGGTGATCCGTACCCATTACAAATTTTTTATTTAAATGAATATTTAATAAATTTTAATATTCAATTTGTTAATCCAACGATGGAAAATAAAAGTTTAATTTTACAAGAAGCAATTATGAATAATGTTCAAGCTGATATTACTAAGTTAGATGTTGTTAATTTTGGTGGTATTCAAGGAAATTGATTAGCTAATGATATTGAAAATACGATTAAAGATTTATCAATAACCATTAGTGGTAATGAGTTTTTATATTCAGAATTATTTAATTTAAAAAATCTTTATATTGAAAATATTTTTTCATATGAGAAAAGAGAATTAGATCATATTTTATGAATTGCTATAAGTTATGAAGAATTAGATATTTTTATTATTCCGATTAAAATTAAAATTTATGCAATTAAACAATCAACAATTGTTTGAAGACAAATTTATAAATGGGCAATGCTTGATGAAAATAATAATCGACAGAAGCCTCGCATTAAACAATTTTTACAAGCTAGTAGAATGAGACAATTATATGAATCAGATATCACATTAGAAAAATTTAATTGACTGTATTTAGGATATATTTCATATCATTGAAAAAAATTGTTACTCAATATGAAAGAGTTGCATTGTATGAAAATGATATTGTCTTATATGGTGCTGATTTTGAGGCGATAACTAGTAGACCAGTTTATATTGATCCGCAAGAAAATAATGCTTTGTTTAATAAGTATGCTTCTGGGTTAGAAGAATTTTTTATTACTAATGAACAAAAATTACCTAATGCTGTTCTTTTGGAATTACGATTAAAAGATAAAGTGGAAATTCAAAAAGATTTATTATTTGAAGAAATGCAGTATTTTTTTCTTATTCCCATTCATATTAATCTTTAAATTTTTGAAAGGTGTGTATTTGAATGAAAATAGTAAAATCAATGTTATTTTTGATGTTAATTTTTAATTTCTTTGCTTATCGATGAATTGTTTTCCATAACATTAATTATGCACAATCAATTGTAAATCTTAGAGACAATGATAATATTTATCAATTAATTAATAAAGTATCACCAATATTAGCAACTATGATTAATGAAGATAATTTTACTTGAATATTGCCAAATGTTAAAGAACAAAATATTTTAGATATTAAATCTAATTTAATTTATGAAGAACTAGATATAACACATACAGGAAAAGTTACAATTAATATACCTTCATTTAAAGCTTTATTATTGTATTATTTTTTTAAGGATGTTAAATATTTGTCATTGCTTTTTAATAATTGAGTTTATCAACATAGTTTAAATTTAGAGGAAAATAAAATTCTTTTAGTTACTGAATTTTTAAAATTAATGAAAGTTATTGATGTTAATACTTTTGAAGTTTCTGAAGATAATGATGAAAATTTTTCATTAATGTTAGGTTTTTTAAATAATTTTTGTAGTGAAAATCGCTCGGAACATTTTATTAATTTAATTAATAGTTTTTTTATTAACAATATTATTAATGCTAAGATGGAAGGATTTACTAACTGAATTACTTTAGAAACAATATCTAATCCAGAACAGTTTACGGGAGGTTTAAATTTATTAATAGCAAAAAATATTATTGAGGCTCAAAAATTTTATGATTTATTGTCTGTTGCCGCTTTGGAAGCATTTTTTGAATCTAATGTTATTAGTTATCGTAATATTAATAATAATATTAAAATTATTTCTACTGAACATTATCAACGCTATAATAAAAGTTTACATTTTGAATGTTATTTACCAACGGTTTTTTCAATTTGTAGCCAATAAATTAAATTTTAGTAGAGGAGATTAATTTCTTGAAATTATTATCGTTAGTTTCAATAGTAACAACAATAAATTTTATTCAAGTTCCCATAAATCAAATTTCACTGTGCGTTCAACAAGATAATAAAATTTTCAATAATATACCTTGTCAACAACAAGATAATAAAATTTTCTTTAATGAAGTAAAAATGGAGTATGCAAAAATGTTGCCAGCTATTTTTGAAGATGATATTTCTGATTATAAAAATTGAACTGTAATGAGAAAAGCGATCGTTAATGAATTAATAGAAATTATTGAAAAAATTAATCAAGAATATTTAGTAACTCATCTTAATATTGACGATTATGCTTTTCGTGGTTTTAAATTAGAACCAGTAATTCAAGGTTTTTTTAGGAAATTTGATATTATGGATATAATTATTGAATATAAATTTTTTAAAAATATAATAAAACACCAAGTTATTAAAAGAATGAATGAAAAATTAGATGATAAGTTTATTATTGAAACAAAAGAGTCTTTAAATCATATTAATCGCATAAAGATTGCTAGTTGGCGATTACAAATTTTTCAATGATTAGGAAATAATGTTGCAATTATTTCAGAAGATACTACTTCTACTCTTGTACCAATTACTAAGACGCGATTACAATTTATTGAGTTACAAACTATTAGTGAAAATGAGGCTTATGGCATTTTTAATTATTTTAAAGAACAAGAGCCAATTAAATTAAAAATCAATATTATTGAATCATCCCGCCCTCCAAGGGAAGATCCCGAAGGAGTCAAAATTGATGAGGAAAGTCTTGAAAGAATTGGTGATGAAGGTCAAAGATTGCGGTGATCAATAACATATTGAAAATGACTTGCTGGGGGATTGTCATTAGCAGGAATGGCAATATTAGGATATTACTTATGAAAAACTTCTAAGTTATCAGCGCTAATATCTACTGTTAGTGAAACAATGCCATTATTATCTTTTGGTAATGCAACGGAATTACTTGAAGGTGTTGCTGATGTTACTACTGTTGAAAGTAATAAATTACTTGATTTTTTACGAAGAATTTTTAGTGACTTTTTGAGTAAAATGAAGCAAGCAACAGTATCTAAAAATTCTGTTCCTAGGTTTCTAACTGAGAATGAGGATATTTTTGGTGATTTAAAAATTAATTTTGATGATTGAAATCATGAATATGATAATATATTGTTAAATTTAAAAGTAGAAGATATTACTCATAATTTAAATTACTTAGAATGAGGAATATTTGATGTTACTCGTTATGGAATTATTAAAGTAAAAAATACTGATTTATCATTTAAATTGCATTTATTTAATTCAAAAATTAATAATCAATCATTTTCATTAATTACTAAATTTTTTAATAATATTAAAAGTAAATTGGAAGGAGCATATATAAATCAGGAATTATTAGATAGTAGTAATCAAAAGTTTCAGATTTTTCAAATTATTTCGCAAATTTTACAAAAGGAATTAATGATTATTGATAATAAAACATATAAGTTTTCAATGGACTCATTTTGAATTTCATCTTACAAGATAATTGATGATAAAATTTATGTTGTTTTAAATCACGACTTATTAAATCAAGGGTTAGAAATTACAATGCAGACATTTTTAAATTAGAAAAAAATGAATGGTTATTTATTGATATTGAACAATAAGACTTGTTTTTTTAAATTTTATTGTTTATTAATAATATTTGATATAATTAATAAAAGAAATAATTGAATTTACTTTCTTTACAATTAACAAATTAATTTAAAATATGTTTTTATGTTAAAATTAAACTGTTATTTACAAAAATAGAAATGAGGATTAAAATAAATGCTTTTTATAAATAAAAGAGTAAAAACCATTACGACAATTGGTCCGACTAGTGAAACCAGAGATTTGATGCTTCGTTTAGCACAAAAGGGAGCAAATGTATATCGTTTAAACTTTTCTCACGGTGATTTTGAAGAACATGGTAAGCGCGTTGAATTTGCTAAATCTATTATTCAGCAAGTACAAAGGCCACTATCACTAATATTAGATACTAAAGGTCCAGAAATTAGAACTCATTCTTTTAAAGGCGGCGAGGCGTTAATAAGTAAAGATAGTAGGGTTATTATTTATACGAATAAAGAAATTGAAGGTACGGAAACGGAATTTTCAATTAATTATGAAAATCTTGTTAATGATATTCAAGTTGAACAAAGATTATTAGTAGATGATGGTAAGTTACAGTTAATTGTTTTAGGAATTAATAATAAAGATGATGATAAGTCAATTATTTGTCGTGCTGTTAATACTCATCTTGTTAAAAATCATCGTGCGATTATTGTTTCGGGAATTAAACTGTCATTACCTTTTATTTCTGACAAAGATCGTGCCGATCTTATTTTTGGATGTGAGCAAAAAGTAGATTATGTAGCTGCTTCTTTTGTTCATGATGCTAAAGATTTACAAGAGATGCGTCAATTGTTAGATGAAAATGGTGGTACTGATATTAAAATTATTGCCAAAATTGAATCACGATATGCTGTTGATAATATTGATGAAATTATTGCTAATAGTGATGGTATTATGATTGCGCGTGGTGATTTAGGTGTTGATGTGCCTTATGCTGAGGTGCCTTTAATTCAAAAACATGTTATTCGTAAATGTAATAAAGCAATGGTGCCAGTAATTGTCGCTACGCAAATGTTAGAATCAATGTTATCTAATCCTTTACCAACAAGAGCTGAAGTATCAGATATTTATTGAGCAGTTGATTTAGGTGTGGATACAACAATGTTATCTGGCGAAACAGCTAATGGTGAGTATCCTGAAAAATCAATTGAAGCAATGACGAGAGTCGTTAGAAAAGCAGAAATTCATTTTTGATATGAAGGTTATTTAGAAAGATTTATTAAATGATCAACTTCACCTTTTAAAGATTTTGTTTATCAAGTTGGTAAAGAAGTTCTTGGTGAAAAAATTCAAAAGCAAAAACGAATTCATCAAGTAATTGTTTTAGATGATAGTGATGATCAATTATTAACTAAAACTTTATCTAATGCTCGTGTTCGCAGTACATTAATTCCATTAGTTACTGATGAAAGAATTAGAAATAGTTTTGGGATTTGGTATGGTGTTTATCCAGAATTAGTTATGGATATTAATAAAGTAATTAATGATGATAGTTTATTAAATAATATTGCTAGAAAATATGGTGCTAAAACTAATGAACAAGTTTTAATTGTTAATGGTAATGAAATGAGAAAATTACAAATAAAATAATTACATTAACAGTGTTAAAGACGTTCAATTTGCTAATGAACGTCTTTTTCGCTAGAAAGGATATGTCGGCAATGGAACAAATTGTTACTGTAAAAATTAATAATGAAAATAAATCGTATCCATTAGGAATAATGCTTAGTGATGTTTTAACAAGTATTGATGCTAATTGACAAGAAAATATTATTGCTGTTAAAGTTAATAATGAATGAAAAGATATTAAAACTTATGTTTTAGAAAATGATATTATATTAGAAATAATTACAAAAGATTTAGATGAGGCATTAAAAGTACTTAATTATTCAGCAGCTATTGTTTTAGCAAAAACATTACAAACTAATTGAAAGGGTTTACTAATTGCCAATATTAATGTTGGTGATGAAGGTTTTTTTGTTGATTTTGATTTTCAAACCCACATTAAAGAACAAGATTTAGAAATTATTACTAAGCAAATGCAAGAATTTCTTAAAAAAGACTTAGAAATTAAATATGAGTTAAAATCACCGCACGATTTACAACGATTATATGAAAATAATCCTTATTTTTTAGAACAACTTTTAACACTTAAAGATGTTGTTGGTATATATACTGTTGATAACAGTTCCTTCATTAATAATTTTATTGCTTTAGATAATACTAAAATTGTTGAAAATTTTATGCTTTCATCACTTGCTGGAGTTTATTGAAATAATGATGCTAACAATAAGCAAATTCAAAGAATTTATGGTGTTTGTCATTTTTCACAAGAAAAATTAGCAACATTATTAGCATTAATTGCTTTAAGAAAAGAACGAGACCATCGAAAAATTGGTAAAGATTTAGAAATTTTTATGTTTGATTCATTGGCAGGTCAAGGATTACCAATTTGATTGCCTAATGGAATGATTCTTAAAAAACAATTACAAGAGTATTTGCGTTCGCAAGAGTTCTTTTATGATTATTTAGAAGTTGCAACACCAGTAATGGGAGCAATAGAATTATATCGTACTAGTGGTCATTGAGATCATTATCAACAAAATATGTTTCCGGTTATGTCATTGAATAATGAACAACTTGTGCTTCGCCCGATGTCGTGTCCACATCATTGTTTAATTTATTGTTATAAATTACGCTCTTATCGTGATTTGCCATTACGATTTGCTGAACATGAGTTATTATATCGTTATGAAGCTAGTGGCGCTTTAACTGGTTTAGAACGCGTTCGAGCAATGGAGTTGACTGATGCTCATATTTTTTGTCGTTTTGATCAAATAAAAACTGAATTTCAAACAACATTTAAATTAATTAGTGAAATATTGTTAGCATTAAATATTGAAGTTGATTACTATTCATTATCATTAAGAGATTTTCAAGATAAAAAAAGTTATTATGATAATGATGAAATGTGAATTAAAGCTGAGAAAGTTTTAAAAGAAGCCTTACATGAATTAAAAATTAAATATATTGTAATGCTTGGCGAAGCAGCTTTTTATGGTCCGAAATTAGATATTCAAATTAAAACAGTGTTAGGACACGATATTACGGTTTCAACGATTCAGTTGGACTTTTTACTACCAGAAAAATTTGATTTATCTTATCAAGATGAGAATGGACAAGAAGTTCGCCCTGTTATTATTCATCGTGGCTTAATTGGAACTTATGAACGCTTTATTGCTGTTTTATTAGAACAAACAGGTGGAGTTTTACCACTATGATTAAGTCCTAAGCAGATTACTTTAATTCCTATTAAAGAAGAGCATCAAGCATATTGTTATGAATTAGAAAAGCTATTTAAAACCCATAATTTACGGTCATTTGTTGATGCTAGTAGTGAACGGTTAGGTTATAAAATTCGTATTGCGCAAACTAAAAAAATACCTTTCCAAATTGTTATCGGTCAAAAGGAAATTGCTACTAAAAAGATTACTTATCGTCAATATGGTAAAGAAGAACAAATAACAGTTACGATTGATGAGTTTATTAATTTATGTAATGAATTAATAGTAAATAAAAAATAGTTAATGAATGTTTGGCATCTTAAAATTGGTGATAATTCAAACAATAATAAATTAACCGAAAAATATTATTATTCATACTAATATTGGTAGGTAATGTAATATATTAAAAAGATGCTTGTAATATCCAAGCATCTTTTTATTTGTTTTAAGTTATAAGTTTAATAGTTTTTCTAAATATATGCCAACACCACCTTCATCATTAGTATGTTCAGTAATATCTTTAGAAAATACTTTTAAAGTTTCAATACCATTTTTCATTACAATACCATAACCAACTTTGGTAATCATTTCTAAATCATTAAATTCATCACCAAAGGCAATAACATCTCTAATATCTATATTGTAATATTGTGAAAGAATTTCAGCTGCCATCCCTTTATTAATAAATTTATTTGATAGGTCTAGAACAGGATGTTCTTTGTCATTATCATGCGTTCAAATATTAATTTTTAAAGTATTAGTATATTTTTCTAAACTACGAATAACTTTATCTAAATGTTGGGGACTTTTTAATTGTAAAACAATATTATTAGCAGAACCACTTCAGTTTTCTAAAAGATTGCCAATAATAAAATTGTCCGTTGGAATATCTGTTAAATGAAAGTAGCGTTCAAAATTTTCTGTTTGTTTTAAGCATACTGCTTTGTTGTAGTATTCTACAAGACCATTATATAAAGAAGTTTTGACATCGTTTTCTTTTAAAACTGCTTTTACGGTATCATAAGAAATTGGAAATACTAAGCGTTTAAATTCTCTTAATAATGGATCATGAATGTGACCACCATTAAAATTGCAAAGTAATGTTTTTAATCCTAGTTCATTATAAAATGAAATACTTCCACGGTGGGGTCTTCCTGTAACAATACAAACAATATGACCTTGAGCAATAGTTTTTTGTAATCCTTGAATAGTTAATGGATGCATTGTTTTTCCATCATCCATTAATGTTGTTCCATCAAGGTCAATAAGGATTAATCTTTTTTTATCAATATGATTAAGTTTAATCATTGTTTTTCTCCTTTATTTTTAGTAATTAATCCCAATTTTATCTTGGATTAATTGCAATTTTTCGTGAGCAATTTTTGTTGCTTTTTCTTTTCCTTGCAATAATCAATGTTTTCATTTATCGTTAGCAATAATTTCGTTATATTTTCTTTGAATAATTTCAAGTTGATGGCAAACAACTTTAGCAACTTTTTCTTTAAAAACACCATAATTTTGGTCAGAAAACTCATTTGTTGCTTCTTCAATTGTAGTATTTGTAAAAGCACAGTAAATATTTAAAAGATTACTAATTCCTGGTTTATTAATTTCATCATAAAAAATTTTATTTTCACTATCAGTAATGGCACTTTTAATTTTTGTGGTAACATCATTTAAATTATCTAAAAGAGAAATGTAAGTTTTAGGATTTTCATGTGATTTTGACATTTTTTTTAAGGGATTTTGTAAGTTCATTATTTTTTTACCATTAGGAGCAATATATGGTTCTGGAATTGTAAAGATATTACCATATTTATTATTCATTCTGATCGCAATATTTCTTGTTAATTCTAGATGTTGCTTTTGATCAATTCCCACAGGAACAATAGTAGCATCATATAGTAAAATATCAGCTGCCATTAATGCTGGATAAGTAAATAATCCTGTTGGTATCGTTTCAGTATTATTATGTTGTTTAAATGATTGTGTTTTATCTTTAAATTGTGTCATGCGATTTAGTTCTCCCATTGATGTATGACATAGCAGAATATGACCTAATTGGCAATGCTCTAAAATGTCAGATTGAGCAAAAATTGTAATCTTATCGGGATCTAAACCACAAGCAACATATAACGCAACTAAATCACGAATATTATTTTTAAGAACATCGTGGTCATGATTTTTTATTGAGACAATAGCATGCAAATTGGCAACAAAGATAAAAACATCATATTCTTCTTGTAATTTAATAAAATTTTGAATAACACCAATATAATTACCAATAGTAATTTTTCCAGTATTAGTAATACCTGATAATAAGCGTGGTTTCAATAGTAATTCCTCCTAAAATAAATAAATCTCATTGATAATGTATCAATTTTACTATAAATAATAATAAAAAAGAATATTTATATGGATTCTTAATTATGATATTATTACCTTATTGATAGAATTATATTATGAGGTGTAATTAATGCAACAAAAGAAATTTACAATTGTTACTAATAAGGCCGATGAATCAATTGCTGTGGCTAAAAACTTATCTAGTAAATTATTAGCATTAAAGATGATATTTGATGAACAAAATCCAGAAATAGTATTTGCTATTGGTGGTGATGGCACTTTTTTATCGGCGGTTAATCGTTTTAATGAAAATATTGATAATATTCATTTTATAACTATTAATACGGGAAATATTGGTTTTAATGCTCTTTATCAAGTTAATGAAATTGATAAGTTAATTACTAATTTAAAAAATAATATTTTGAAAACAAAATCTCTTGATGCTTTAAAAATAACTATTAATAATAAAATTTTTTATAGTCTTAATGAGATTAAATTAATGAGTATTGCAAAAACAATATTTTTTACAGTTTATATTAATAATCAATTATTACAAAATTGTCAAAGTTCAGGATTTGTTTTAACTACTAAAACTGGTTCAACGGGTTATACTAAAAGTATTAATGGTGCCGTTATTTTAAGTGAAAAAAATTTAATGGAATTCTTAGAAATTGCTCCGGTTTTTCATAATAAACATAATTCTTTAAAGGCGCCATTAATTTTAGATAATACCCACACCGTTACTATTAAAGGTAATATGAAAGATGCTTTTTTAGTAATTGATAGTCAAAAACATGACTTTAATAGTGATAATTTAATTATTAATTTAATTGCTAACAAAATTAAAATTTTAGTAACTGATGTTAATGATTTAATAATGATTAATCAAATTCAAAAAACATTTATTCATAATTAAACAAAAGGAAGAGAAGCGATGGAATTATGACAGATACTGTTGTTAGATTTAGGGTTAATATTATTAGTTTTTATAATTGCTTGCTTAATAAATATGATATTTTTAAAAAATAAAAATTCATCAGAAAAACAATGACAAAAATTAATTCCTTTTAAAGTAGATGTTTTTATTGATTATTTAGGAACAATTAGTAATATTATTGAGGCACAAGCAACAAATACAAAGATTAAAATTATTATTAAAGATATTAAACAAGTTAATATTGAAAAGATTCGGAAGTTAAAACAGCAAGGAATAATTAAACAAAGTAATGCTATTAGTATTATTTTTGATAAGTATGCGAAGGCATTATCAGAGATTATTAATGGTCGTTTAAAATAGCGATCATATTTTTTGTTGCTAAAACAATATGATAGAATAAGATGTGGGAAGATGAGAAGGGTAACAGCAAATGAATAAAGAACAAAGATTTACGAATAATTTTAATGGGAAGAAAATTGTTATTGAGTATGGTAGTTTAGCATCACTAGCAACAAGTTCAATTTTAGTACGATATGAGGAAAGTACAGTATTAAGTATTGTTAGTTTTAATGAAGAGCCATCAAC
Source organism: Spiroplasma endosymbiont of Dromius quadrimaculatus (assembly GCF_964031155.1). Classification (NCBI taxonomy): domain Bacteria; kingdom Bacillati; phylum Mycoplasmatota; class Mollicutes; order Entomoplasmatales; family Spiroplasmataceae; genus Spiroplasma; species Spiroplasma endosymbiont of Dromius quadrimaculatus. The sequence goes on along the minus strand of NZ_OZ035010.1, from coordinate 1,056,852 downwards.
ATTAGATTTTTTTCCCTTAACAGTTGTATTTCAAGAGAAATTATATTCTGTTGGAAAAATTCCTGGAGGCTTTTTTAAGCGTGAAGGTAAACCTAGTGAATATGCAACATTAGCATCAAGGTTAATTGATCGTCCTTTGCGACCTTTATTTCCTAATAATTTTAATCACGAAATTCAAGTAATTAATAATGTATGAGCGGTTGATTCTAATGCTGATGTCAGAATGGTAGCATTATTAGGTTCTTCATTAGCATTATGTATTTCAAAAATTCCTTTTAATGGTCCCGTAGCAGGAGTTATTATTGGAAAAATAAATGGGGAATTAATTTGTAATCCTACAAGTCAACAATTAGAACAATCATCGTTAGAATTAATTGTTGCGGGAACAAAAGCATCAATTAATATGGTTGAAGCTAGTGGTCAAGAAATTAGTGAAGAAGAAATGTTAGCAGCAATTGCGATGGCCCATATAGAAATTAAAAAGTTAGTTGCCTTTCAAGAAGAAATTATTAATATTATTGGTCAAGAAAAAATGCCTATTATTGAATTAGAATTTGATAATAAGTTAGTATCAACTATTACTAGTCAGTATGAACCACAAATTATTAGTGCTTTAAATATTAAAACGAAGCAAGAACAAAAAAAAGCTTTAAAAGATGTTTATAATGCTTTATTTGCTGTTTATGATAATCAACAATATGTTAATGAATTAGAAAAAAAAATGGTTATTAAACAGATTAGAGCTATTTATCAAACTTTATTAAAGAAACTTGTTCGTGATTTTATTATTAATAAGAAAATTCGTTTAGATGGTCGTGTGAACAATGAAATTCGACCGTTAACATCAATAATTGATGTTCTCCCAATTGTTCACGGTAGTGCTTTATTTACTCGTGGCGAAACGCAAGTATTATCAATTGTAACTTTAGGAGCTCTAGGCGAACATCAAATTATTGATGGTTTAACAGAAGAGGAAAGTAAACGCTTTATGCTTCATTATAATTTTCCATCATTTTCAGTTGGTGAAACTGGAAGATTTGGACCGCCCAATAGAAGAGAAATTGGTCATGGAGCATTAGCAGAAAAAGCATTGTTACAAGTATTGCCTAGTATTGATGATTTTCCTTATACGATTAGAGTTGTAACGGAAGTATTAGCATCTAATGGTTCAACCTCCCAAGCAGCAATTTGTGCTTCTTCATTAGCTTTGATGGCTAGTGGAGTACCATTGAAATCTAGTGTTGCTGGGATTGCAATGGGATTAATTAAAGAAGGTAATGATTATGTTATTTTAAGTGATATTCAAGGTAGTGAAGATCACTTTGGCGATATGGATTTTAAAGTTTCGGGAACAAACCAAGGAATTTGTGCTTTACAAATGGACATTAAAATTGATGGCATTACAATGGAAATTTTTAAAGAAGCATTATTACAAGCTAAAATTGGGAGGAAGCATATTTTAGATAATATGAAGCAAACAATTAATATTTCGCGTAATAAAGTAAATAAAAATGCCCCTAAAATTAAGCAATTACAAATTCCGATTAATCGCATTCGTGATGTTATTGGTGCTGGTGGTAAAGTAATTACTAATATTGTTGAGACTTCTGGCAATGTTAAAATTGATATTAATGACCAAGGGAAAGTGACTATTTATCACAAAGATGAAGCATCAATATTAATGGCAGAAAAATTAATTAAAGATATTATTGAACCAGTTATAATTGGAGAAATTATTACGGGAACTGTTGTTCGGATTGAAAAGTTTGGTTACTTCATTAATTTAAAAGAGAATATTGATGGATTATTACATAATTCAAAAATACCCAAAAATACGCCGTTATTAAAATTAAAACAAGAAGTAACAGTAAAAGTAATTAGTATTGATGAAAAAAATCGTGTTAATTTAGAATTAATTAATGAAACTAAAATTAAAATTGAATAGAAAAATAAAATGAACTCTTATTAGTTTAAAATAGGAGTTCATTTTATTTTTTAAATTAATTTTCGTGCTCATTTTATTTTAATAACACAGATGGTAACAAGAGCAAATTGAATAATTTCACCAATAGTAGAAATAATAAAAATATATTTGTAATCAAAGTTAGGAAAATATTTAGTTACAATAATACTAACAATTAATGGTGTCATAACAATAATAATTCAAGTACAAAGAATATCTAAGGCAGTAGCTAACTTTACAAATCCGCCGGCGCGTAAAACACTAAAAAAGATAATTGAAAAAGATAAGAAGAAATAAGCTAGGGATTGTAATCCTAAATAAAATCTTGCTGTGCTAATGGCTTCATTACTAATTTTGTTAGTAAATAGAATATCAAAAATGAAAAATGAAAGACCGAAAATTATTATTGTGAAAGTAATCGCAATTAGAAATAGCAAACCAATAATTTTTTTAAGATTGGCAACTGCTTGTGACAGTTTACCAACACCTAATTGTTTACCAATAAAGATTGGTACAATGGCACTATAACTATTAAATACGGCATAAAAAATATTCATAATATTCATTACAACAACGGTTGCTGATAGGATATCGGCTCCACCATAATATGAATAAATAACTGTTTGTGCTGTTAATGATAATACAAAAAGAATGTTAGCTAAAAATATTGGCAAAAGCGATTTAAGAATTTTTAATAATAAATCTTTAGTAACATATCAAAATTTTTTCATTGGGCGAAACACGGGTTTAGTAATTAAAAGAAATGTAATAACAATAGTTATTTCTAAAATTCTTGCTATTACAGTAGGAATAGCAACTCCCATAACTCCCATTTTTAAATAAAATAAAAAGATGAAGTTGAGAATGCCATTAGTCAATACCGGAAAAATTGTAAAAAGAAACGGTAAATATGTTTTATTACATTCGTTCATATTTTGGTATAAGGTTGTTATAACGCTTAGAAGCGGATAAATTCAAATAACAGTTGCTAAATATAAACTGCCATTATCAATTGCGATTTGGGAATTAAAATTTAACATTGTTTTACTGCTTTCAGAAGCAATAATTAGTTTAATTAAATCATTTCTTAATGTGAAGATAAAGATGGTAAATATTATTGACATTGTGACATTAATCATAATTCTAATGTTATTTACTTCTTGCATTTTTTTAAGATTATTATTACCAATATATTGAGAAGCATAAATGCTTCCGGCTATATTCGTAGCAAAAAAACCGAACATTGCCAGTAACAGAATGGTATTAGCAGCACCAACGCCATTAAGAACTTCTTGACTTAAAAAAGAACCAATCATAAAGACATCAATAACATTCATTAATGCAATTAGTAATGATTGACCGATTAGAGGAATCATAATGATAAGTGCTTGTTTCATAAACTTACTGTCAAAGTATGCTGATAATTTTCATTTTTGGTTGATATTAGTAAGTTTCATTATTTTAGTACCTCGGTTTCTTAAATATATAAGAACAATTATATTTTACTAATAAGATTAAGTCAATTGTGATTAAGTTAATTTAATAATAAACAGCATTTATCAAATTTTTGCATTTGCGAATAGTTATAGTATAATTAAAAGATAAAAATCAGAATGAATTTTAATTATTGAGGAAACAAATAAGATAAGAAATTATTCTCTGCTTAGCTGGATAATCAATGTGTTATAATAATAGAAGCAATATTTTAAAATAAAATTATATTAAATTAGAGGAGAAAAAATAGTTATGGCAACAATAAAAGTTTTTGCATTAGGGGGACTTGATGAACGCGGAAAAAATATGTATGTGGTGGAAGTTAACCGTGATATATTTATTTTTGATGCTGGTAGTAAAATCCCTGAACGAGAAGCATTAGGAATTGATACTGTTATTCCCGATTTTTCTTATTTAAAAGAAAATGTTAATCGGATTAAAGGATTATTTATTTCTAAACCATCAGACGAATGTTTTGGAGCAATAACATATCTTTTAAAGGATATTAAAATTCCTATTTATGCTAGTAAATTAACAATCTTTTTAATTAAACAAAAACTGTACAAGTTTAAGGTGTGACATAGTGAAAATGAATTAATTGAAATTAAAGAAAAGGATATGTTATCTTTTGGTGATAATGAAATTGAAGTTTTTAATACGACAACTTGTATTCCAGGAAGTTTTGGTTTTGCTTTAAAGACTGTTGATGGAACTATTGTTTATACGGGTGATTATATTTTTGATAGTGAAGAACGCAGTAATTTTGCTACGGATATGGCACACTTAGCAAAAATTGCTAATAATAAAATTTTATTATTGATGAGTGATTCTGGTTATGCTAGTCGTAATGATTATACGGCTCCTAATCATAAATGTAAGAAGTTAGTGGAATCAACTTTTAAAGCAGCAAAGTCTAAAATTATTATTGCTTGTCATGAACAGGATTTATATAAAATAAGTGAAATTTTGGAGTTGGTTAGTGAAACTAATCGTGACGTTATTGTTATGGGGGGCACATTAAAATCAATTTTAGAAGAATTTAAGTCAGGAACTTATTTGCAATTTAATAAAATTAAGTTTAGAAATTTAACTAGTGATGCTATTAATGACAATTCAGTAATTTTTGTTACAGGTAGTGGTGAGCGACTTTATACAAGATTATATAAAATTATTAGTGGCGATGATGAGCATTTAGAAATAGAAAAGTCGGATACTGTGATTTTAGCAACGCCACCGATTCCTGGTTATGAATTAAAACATGCGAGAATATTGGATGAATTAGCAAGAACTGATGCTCGTTTTATGGCGTTATCCGATAAAAAAGTGTGAGATATGAATGCTTCATATGAAGATATTAAGATGATGATTGGAATTATGAAACCAAAATTTTTTATGCCAATTAAAGGATTACATAAAAATTTTGTTAGTGCGCAAAATAGTGCTCAAGAAGCAGGAATTCTAATTAATAATATTTTAATTAAGGATAGTGGTCAAATTTTAGAGTTTATTAATGGTAAATTAGGACCATCACCAGTTTCTTTAAAATGTAATAATATTTATGTTGATGGTCTTGGGGTTGGCGATATTGGTGCTGTTGTTTTAAATGAAAGAAAGCAATTAGCTCGTGATGGAGTTTTAATTAGTGGAATTACATTAAATCGTCGTAGTAAAGAGATTGTTTCTTTAGTTGATGTGCAAATGCGTGGGGTTGTTTTTATTCAAGATGATGAGGAATTAACTAATAAAATGCAAGCGAAAGTTCGTACTATTGTTGAAGAACATCAAAAAAAATCAGAGTTTGATGGTACAACAGTTAAAAATCAAATCCGTAGTGAGTTGCAAGAGTTATGTCGTCAAGAAACGGGTAAAAATCCAATGGTTTTAGCAATAATTAATGAGATAAATTAACTATTACTTAAAAAATATGAGGAGATAAAAGGATGAATAGCGATAAAATAAGTAGTGATTTTGTCGAGTTTGAAAATAATCCTCGCAATACTACAAAATATGAACAAGAACAACAAGCGAAATCCAAAATTATTCAGTTAAAGAAGAAAATTCGGCGTAGTGATAAAATTGGTGGGAAAATATGAGCTTTGTTCATTATTTTTGCTAGTATTTTGGCGCTTGCTCGTTTAACGGTTATTGGTCAATTTTTAGATGATGTTCTTTTCAATTTTCTGTTTGGATGATTTAAATATATTATCTATTTTGTTATTTTAGTAGTGAGTTTTGGAATTTTTGGTGGTATTCAAATTAAAATTAAGAAACGAGTTCAAGTAATGATAATATTACTTGTTTTAGCTATTTGTTGATTTGTGAATGATATTGTATTATTGATTAGTTATCATCGTTCTTCTATTAATGCAGAACAAAATTGGTTTTCGCAAGTTATTAGTTCTTATACGGATAATTGACTACAAAATTCTCTTTTTATGCAACGATTAGATATTAAGAAATTTTTTCATATTAATGGTTCATATTTTATTCCTTTTGCTGGTGGCGGATTTATTGGAATGTTGTTTTCAGCAGTATTTGGTTATTTAACAACAATTGTTTCTTTAATATGTAGTTTAGTTTTTTTAACAACGATTATTTCATGAATTTTAACAGGAAATCCTTGATATCTTTATCAATGAAAAGTTAATAAGGAACATAATAGTTTACATGTTGTTAGTTTTATGGCTAAAAAGAATGTTAAAAATAAGAAAAATGCTGAGAAGAAATATCAGCAATATTTTGAAACTGTTAATGTTAAAAATATTAATGGTAATGATCGGCAAGTTTTACATACAACAAAAAATTCTGATATTACGATTAAATTACCATCCGTTAATTTACATCATTCATTAATGAATGAAGATTTATTATTTGATGATATTTATAGTAATAAAAATTATCACCTTATTGATAATTGAGATTCGAAGTTAACACCAAAAATTAATCTTAATGAGAAGGTAATTAAAGAACAAGAGTATCATCAACAAGCATTTTCTCGTGATGATTTTGGTTATGATCAAACATCATTAATGGAATTAGATGTGGTGCGCAAAGATTTTGCTGCTAATAGTTATTTAACACCTTTTAATAAAGAACAACCGCCAATTCAAAAAGAACGGATAAAATCTTATCCAACTAGCTCATCAGCATTAGATGAGGTATTTTCAGTTATTGATCAATCCGATAATCAAACAAAACAAGCAGTTGTTATTAGTGACAATTTGTCCCCAGAATTTATTGAAGAGATTAATCCTTTGGATAATAAAGTTTCTTCTTCAATAATACCAAGTAATTATTTTCCTTCAATAATTAATCCTAATTATCAATTGCCACCAGTTAGTCTTTTAACAAAACCAATAATTAGTGTTAATCGTGATTTAAATATTAAAACCGCAAAAAATAATGTTGAAAAAATTCATCGTCTTTTTAAACATTTTAATATTGAAGCGCGAGTTACTAATATTAATATTGGACCAGCAGTAACTAAGTTTGAAATTGAACTAGGAATGGGCGTTAAGGTAAGTAAGATTACTTCGTTAGAAAATGATATTAAGTTAGCTTTAGCGTCAAAAGATATTCGTTTAGAAGCACCAATTCATGGCAAGTCAGCAGTGGGAATTGAAATTCCAAATATTTCACCAGCATTAGTTACGATTCGTGAAGTGATGGAAAATGTTCCCCTTAATAAGAAAGATAGTAAATTATTAATGGCCATTGGTAAAAATGTAATGGGAAAAATTTTATTTGCGGAATTAGATAAGATGCCACATTTACTAATTGCGGGTGCTACTGGTAGTGGAAAATCAATTTGTATTAATAGTATTATTGCTTCTTTAATTCTTCGGGTTAAACCGCATGAAGTAAAATTTTTATTAATTGATCCAAAACGCGTTGAATTATCGGTATATAATAATTTGCCACATTTATTAGTACCAGTAATTACTGATTTAAGAAAAGCCAATCGTGCTTTAAAACAAATTATTAGTGAAATGGAACGAAGATATATTATTTTTTCTAATATTGGCGTGCGAAATATTGCTAGTTATAATCAAAAAGTGGCAATTGAAGAAATGTTACCATATATTGTGATAATTATTGATGAGCTTGCTGATTTAATGGTTGTTGCTGGAAAAGAAGTTGAAGAAAGTATTATGCGAATAACGCAAATGGCACGAGCTTCAGGAATTCATTTAATTATTGCAACCCAAAGACCATCAACAGATATTATTACTGGCGTTATAAAAAATAATATTCCATCAAGAATTGCTTTTGCTGTTAGTTCTTCAATTGATTCTAGAACAATTTTAGATAGTATGGGAGCTGAGAAGTTAATTGGTAGTGGTGATATGTTATTTGCTCCTTATGGTCAAATAACACCAACTAGAGCTCAAGGAGTATACATTAATGACGAAGACATTAGTGCGTTAATTAAATTTATTTCTCAGCAACAAAAACCGCAGTTTAATGAACAATTCCATGAATCCACACAAAGGATGAATACTAGTCATATTATTACAGGTGAAGATGATGAATTGTATGATGAGATTTGTGATTTTGTTATTGCCAATAAAAAGGCATCAGCTTCATTAATTCAACGAAGATTTGGTGTTGGTTATAATCGGGCAGCAAGATTAATTGATAGTTTAGAAGCTAATGGTATTGTTGGACCGCAAAATGGGTCCAAGTCTCGTGAAGTTTTGATTATGAATAAAGAGTAGGAATTTTGATAATGGTGTGAGTTAAGCCCCTTGTTTTACAAGAAAAAATTAAAAATTTACCACAAAGTTCGGGATGTTATCAGTTTTATAATGAAGCGCGACAATTAATTTATGTTGGTAAAGCAAAAAATATTCAACAGCGGGTAAATAATTATTTTAATAAAGTACATAATTTTAAAACTACTAAATTAGTTCGTGAAATTGCTGATGTGGATTATATTTTAACAATTAATGAAAAAGAAGCATTATTGTTAGAACATAATTTAATTAAAGATAAGCGTCCCCGATATAATATTTTATTAAATGATGATAAAACCTATCCTTATATTAAAATTACTGATGAAAATAATCCTGAATATCGTTTTGTTCGTAAAATTCAAAAAGATAATGGTAAGTATTATGGTCCTTTTCCTGATGGCACGGGGGCTAGAGAAGTTTTAAAGATATTGCAACAATTATTTCCTTTGCGAAGATGTAAAGGAAGTTTAGGAACGCCGTGCTTATATTATCATCTGCAATTATGTTCGGGTGCTTGTTTTAAAAAGATTCCTGAGGAATATTATGCCTTGATGAAAAAGAAAATTAATGATTTTTTTCAAGGAAAAAATCAAGATATTAAAAATAAGATTACTGAGCGAATGCAACAAGCAGCGATTAATTTACAATATGAAGAAGCACAAAGATTAAAAAATGTTTTAGATAAGTTACAATTATTTATTTCTCATCAGTTTGTTCAATTTCGTGATTTTCGTAATCGTGATTTTATTGGTTATGCTATTAAAGATCATAAATTGTCAATAACAGCATTATTTTATCGTAATGGACAATTGCTTTCTAAAGATGAACAAATTTTTACTTTATTTAATGATGATTTAACTGATGCAATGAGAAATTATTTACAACAGTTATATACTAATAATACTGTTCCCCAAGAATTATATGTTGCAAATATTGTTTTAGATGATTTGGCAGAAGCATTAAATATTAAAATTATTAATAAGCTTACTAAAAAAATGCAAGAAATTATTTCTTTAGCTACTAAGAATGCTCAAGAATTATTAAAGCAACAACTTGTTGATTCTTATCAAATTAAGTATCGTTATTATGAGATTGTTGAACAATTAGGAAAACTTTTAAAAATCGCGACACCACAATATATTGAAATTATGGATATTGCCAATTTAGGACATGATAATGTTATTGGTGGGGTTATTGTTTATCAAAATGGTCAAGCAATTAAAAAACTGTTTCGTCGTTATAAAATTCAAATTGAGCAACAAGGGGATTATCATTATTTACAAAATTTAGTTTATCGTCGTTATTGAAAAAAATTAATGAATAAAGAACCAATGCCGGAATTAATTATTGTTGATGGTGGTAAATTACAAATTGATAGTGTGCAGTTGCAATTAGAAAATTTAAATATTAGTTTACCAGTTGTCGGTCTTGTTAAGAATAGTCATCACAAAACTGATTATTTATTAGATAATAAAGGTTATCGGTTGGATATTGCTAAAAAGAGTGCTTTATTTCATTGATTAACTAAAGTTCAAGAAGAGGTCCATAATTATACAATTTCATTTCATCGTCAACAACGAACTAATTCTTTATTTGTTAATTCGTTAAAAAAAGTTAAAGGATTAGGTGAGTTAACTATTAAAAAGTTATATCAACAGTTTGAAACAATAACAAAAATGAAAGCAGTTTCATTTGCTGAATTAAATGCTATTATTAAAAATAAAACAACAACAAAGGAGTTAATTGCTTATTTAAAAGATAATTAATTTAGAAATTTTATTCGTTAAATCGAAAAATTTATTACTAATTTGATGCTAAAATGCTTATATAAAAATATAAGCATTTTTATTTTTAATAAAATAGAAGGAGGATATTATTTATTGAAAATAAAATGCAATGATTAAATTTATAAACTAGATATAGGAGTATTAAATATGAAAAAAGTATTAAAAAATATGTTATTAACAATTGCCCCATTAACAATAAGTGCTAACTTTTTAGTATCTTGTAATCATACTAGTAAAGACAATTTGACTACTGCTTTTAATGAATATGGAGCATTACAGTCGGTATTATGAGCAATTTCTGCTGAAAGAAAAGCACAATTATTAACACAATATCGCTTAAAAAAAGACTTATATAGTCAAGTTATCGCAAAACAAAAGCAAGTTGATAAGGCATTAACTAAGGGTAAATTGAATAATAATCTTGTGAAATGAGAACATAATAAACTAACAATTAATCAAACCCAAGAAAATGAGTTTATTCCTGTTGTAGCTGTTGATTTAGATGAAACATTTATTGATAATACGCCATCATCAGCATATAATCTGTTAAATAACAAACCATTTCATTCTCTTGAATGAGATAAGTGGGTTAATTCGCAACAAGCAACAATTTTCCCAGGGGTTTTAGATTTTGTTCAACATGTTTATAAAAATGGGGGATTAGTAATGTTTGTTTCTAATCGTTTGCAAGATACTCATAAAGAAGCAACAAGAAATAATTTAATTAAAGAAAATTATCCAAAAGAATTATTACAAGATTTTCATTGATGAATGTCAGGTGTTAAAGATAGTGAACAAAATATTGTTAAAGAAAAAGAAGATCGTTATCATTACTTAAACAGTAATAAATTGCATATTAAAGAAGGAATTGCTGTTAATATTCGCATTATGATGGTATTAGGTGATGATATTAATGATTTTAATTCTAATTTTACTAATGCTAAGGATAATATTTATCGTAACTATTATTTAGAAGATAATGATGTCCAACAACTTTTTGGGCAAGTAGCACCAGCCGTTCGTTTTACTAGAAAAAATACTGAAATTACAAAATATTATGCTAATTGTGGGCAACAACCAGATAAGTTATTAAAAAATAAAAAATACCTTGATAATATTCAAGAAGAATTAACTTGATAATATTCAAGAAGAATTAACTTGATAATATTCAAGAAGAATTAACTTGATAATATTCAAGAAGAATTAACTTGTTGATATAGTACTTATGGTTTAATTGGTGGTAATGCGATGTATGGGGGCTGAGATAGTGCTTTTAAGAAGAAATATTTTGAACAGCATAAGACCTCTTATATGAAACAAGCAATTAGAGAATATTTACAAAAGTTTACTTCTTGGGATTAGAAATTAAATAATAATTTTGGATTTTTGTTCATAAATTGGCAACTTCACCAGCAATATTTTAAATATAATATCACTACGAAAGTGGTACCACTTTCGTAGTGATATTAAAAGATAAGTATTTGGAAAGGGACAATAAGAATGAAAAAAATATTTGTTTATAATGCGGGACCATTATTTAGTGAAGCAGAACAAAATCAGAGAAAAGCAGAAGGAATAAATTTAAGAAAGCAATTAGGTGATGATTTTGAAATTTTAAATCCCATTGAGTTTAGTTTTAATAATGAAAATGCTACGCCAAAAAATAACGAGATATTTAAAAAAGATTATGAAGAGATTAAAAAGTCAAAATATGTAATATTTGATATTGATGGCCGTGATAGTGGGACATATATGGAATATGGTTTTGCCTTTGAACAATGTTTGCAGGAAGAAAAATATTTAATATGTGTTTATAGTGATTTTAGGTTGTATCAATCAAATATTGATATTGAGGAAATTCCTGGATATGGTATTAATGAGATGATATCAGGTAGTTTACAATACAATGATATTAGTAAAAAGAAAATTTTTAAGGTTAAAAATTTTCAAGAAGCAATTAATAAAATTAAAGAAATTGAAGGAATTTTAAAATAATAAAAGGGAATAAATTTTTAATTCTTTTTACAAATGAAGAAGCAATGTTGATAGAATTTAAAAAATAATTTCTATCAACATTTTTGTAAAATTATTTATTAACATTTTTTTATATTTAAAGGATTTAGTGGCTATTAATTTTATTTAAAATAATTGCAGTTTAAAGCTAATAATGTTATTATTTTTTATGTAGTATAAAATGTGCCCATGTAGCTCAGTTGGATAGAGCATGCGCCTTCTAAGCGCAGGGTCAAGAGTTCAAGTCTCTTCATGGGCGCCATTTAAAATAAAAATGTTGGTGAATAAGTTTAATGAATAATAAATATTATACTTTTTTTATTAAGGAAATTGAACAGTTAATTGCTAATGAAAACTATGAACAAGCGAAAGTTAAGTTAAAATTTGAATTAGATTTACCTTATATACCAAAAAAATATGAACAACAAATTATTAAACTTTATGATGAAATTCAACAGTTAACAAAAGAAAAACCAAATATTAAGCAATGAGATTTAGAGACAATTAAAGAAATTATTAATAATCCGTTTGATGAAGAAATTCATTTAGTAGCGTTTAATTTTTTAGAAGAGCAAAATGCTAGAAAAATATTATCAACATTACGAGATTATCTAAAAAATTCGTTGTTTAGAAATGAAAATAAAACGCATTTGTTAATAGTTTTAAAAAGACAAGATATTGATGAGGTGTTTATTGTTCAAAAAACACATGGTCAGTATTTTGTTAATCCGATATTGATTTCTGAATTTCATCTTGATGAATGTACTAAAAAAGTTAAAACTATTTTAAGTAATTTTGTTTATAATGATAATCCTAGTTTAGAACAGGTTTGTTGATACTTATGAGAAAATTATTGATATAGTCAGTATCCTAATTTGCCATTAATGGCGGATCTTCCTGCGGTAGTTAGTGCTATTATTTATAAAGCACAAATTATGCAAGGTGATGATGAATGTAAGCTAAAACAGATTTGTCAAAATTTAAAAACTGATGTTGTTCTTACTGAAAGATTTTTATTACAAATTGAGAAAGAACAAATTTTTTAAGATTTATTATTGGATATTTGTTAAAGTTTAATTGCATTTAGTAATTAAACAAGGGTATAATTAAATCGTTGAAATATAGGAGGATATTTGATGAAATTTACAAGTAAAAAAAATATTGAAGAAAATAAAGGAAAGTATATTATTGAATTTGAAAAAGAAGAATGAGAAGATATTATTGAAAAGGTAACAAATAAGTTGAAAGCCCGTTTACAAATACCAGGTTTTCGTAAAGGCAAAGTGCCAGAAGCGATGGTACAAAAATATTTAAGTGAAGCACAAATTTTGAATGAAGCTCATGATATTGCAGCTGATAAAGCGTGAAAATTTGCTTTATTAAAAGATGATCCATTGAAACCTTTTAATCAGCCAAGTTGAAATATTGATGCTTTGTCAATGGAAAAATATACTATTTCTTTTGAATTTGATTTAAAACCGGAAGTTAAAGTTGAAAAATATACAAATATAAAAATTGAGAAAATGGCAAATATTGTTAATGATGAGGATATTAATCAGGCACTTAGTCAGTTACAAGAAAAATCAGTTATTTTAGAAATTAAAGAAGATAAGATTACTAATGGTGATGTTGTTATTTTTGATTTTGAAGGGTTTAAAGATGGTAAGTCTTTTGCTGGTGGAAAAGCAGAAAATTTTAGTTTAGAAATTGGTTCAAAAAAGTTTATTCCTGGTTTTGAAGAACAAATGATTGGATTGATGGCTGGTGAAGAAAAGGATTTACTTGTATCGTTTCCTAAAGATTATTTACAACCAGATTTAGCAGGAAAAGAAGTAACTTTTAAAGTTAAGATTAAAGAAGTTAAAAATAAGATTGTTCCAGAAATTAATGATGATTTAGCAAAAGATGCTAATATTGATGGTATTGAAGATTTAGCACAATTAAAAAATTTTATTAAAGAAAATTTGATTAGGGAAAATGAAGAAAAAATTAAAGATGAGTTTATTAATAATTTATTATTAGAAATTTCTAAAACAGCAACGATTCATATTCCTCAATCAATTATTGATAAAGAAGTATTAAATCTTCAAGGTGAATTTGAGCAGAAGTTAAAAGAACAAAATATTGATTTAAAAGAATATTTGAAGTTAACTAAATTAACTGAATTAGATATTAAAAAGGAGTTACGCGGCGACGCTAAAACAAAAATTAGTAATTATTTAATTTTACAAGAAATTATGAAGCAAGAAAAAATTCAAGTTAGTAATGATGAGGTAGAACAAGAAATTATTGAGTTTGCTAAGTTTTATAAGATGACACCAGAAGAAGCTAAAGAAAAAATTATGGATACTAGTATTGTTGAAGAAGGTTTAAAACATCGTAGGTTATTAAATTTTCTTTATGAGAATAATGGATAAAATAGATTTAGCATTTTAATATTGCAAGTGCTAAATTTTTATTATATAATTAAGTAAATCTGTTTTATGGAGGTATCATAATGATAGATAAAGAACAAATAAAGTCTTTGGAAAATATTCCTGTTTTGGTTACACGAGGTAGTTATATTTATCCCGGATTTGAGCAGGTTTTAGAAATTGGTCGTAATAAATCATTAAAGACTATTGAAGTGGCTAAGGATAATTTTGATAATCAAGTTATTTTAGTATCACAAAAAAAACCTTTAGATGATGAACCAACAATTGATGAAATATTTGATGTTGGAGTTATTGCTAATTTAAAAATAAAAAAAGTTTGAGAAGAAGGTTCGTTTACGGTTAATTTTAAGTCACTTAATCGGGTTAAATTACTGAATTTAAAAGATAATGGTACTTATTATGAAAGTGATATTGAGGTTTTAGAATCAAATCATGAAGGTAGTGTTGAAGAATTAGTCCAAAAAATTACTAATAATTTAACAGGATTATTGGAAATGCAAGAAGGTCTTCCTGAAGATATCTTACAAGAGATTAAGGTAAATATTAATAGTAGTCCTGGAGAAGTAATTGATACATTAGCACAGTTTTTACCTTTTTTACCGTTAGATAAAAAACAAGCTATTTTAGAAGAGTTGAATGTTGAACAACGCTTGAATCTTTTAGTTGATAATGTTAATAGTGGTAAGCAAACTGGTGAAATTGATCAAAATATTTCTGAAAGAATTAAAGTTAGAATTGATGAACAGCAAAAGAAATTTTATTTACGAGAAAAACTTGAAGCAATTAAAGAAGAATTAGGTGAAATTGATGACGATAGTAATGAGATGAAGAAATATTTAGATCGTCTTCAAAAAGAACCATTTCCTGAGAATATTAAAGTTCGTGTTAAGGAAGAAATTAATCGTTATGAAATGATGCCACAAGCATCAAGTGAAGCTAATATTATTAGAACATACATTGATTGGGTAATGGCGATTCCTTGACATGAAGAAAAGGAAGAAATTGAGGATTTACCATTTGCTTTACAAACTTTAGATAAATATCATTATGGTTTGGAAAAAGTTAAAGAACGAATTATTGAACATTTAGCTGTTAAACAAATGACTAAATCATTAAAAGGACAAATTATTTGTTTAGTAGGTCCTCCCGGAGTAGGAAAAACATCACTTGCTAAGTCAATTGCTGAAGCAACAGGAAGAAATTTTGTGAAGTTATCATTAGGTGGTGTTCGTGATGAATCAGAAATTCGTGGTCATCGAAAAACATATATTGGTTCAATGCCAGGAAGAATAATCCAATCAATGAAACGAGCTAAAAGTATTAATCCTTTATTTTTGCTTGATGAGATTGATAAGATGGCTAATGATTATCGTGGTGACCCTGCTAGTGCGATGTTGGAAGTATTAGACCCAGAACAAAATTTTGAGTTTTCTGATCATTACTTAGAAGAAAATTATGATTTATCAAAAGTAATGTTTATTGCTACGGCTAACTATATGGAAGATATTCCCGAACCATTATTAGACCGAATGGAAATTATTCAATTATCATCTTACACAGAAATTGAAAAAATGGAAATTGCTAAAAATCATTTAATTGCTAAAGTATTGCAAGGTAATGGTTTAAATGAGCAGTTATTAAAATTTGAAGATGGTGCAATTAAAGAAATTATTAAATATTATACTCGTGAAGCTGGTGTACGACAGTTAGAGCGATATTTGCATCAAATTGCGAGAAAGTTTATTGTTCGTTATTTAGCTAAACATTTAAGTGATGAATTAGTGAATATTGAAAAGGTTAAGCAATATCTAGGTAAACATAAGTTTGAATATACTGAAAAAGAAGGAACAGCTCAAATTGGTGTTGCTACTGGTTTAGCATATACTGCTTTTGGTGGCGATATTCTCTCAATGGAAGTAAATTTCTTTTCAGGTAAAGGACAGTTAGTTTTAACAGGAACTTTAGGTGATGTTATGAAGGAATCAGCAAATATTGCTTTGGATTATTTAAAAGCTAATAGTAAGAAGTTTAATATTGATTCCAAGTTTTTTAGTAATAATGATATTCATATTCATGTTCCTGAAGGGGCAGTACCTAAAGATGGACCTTCAGCGGGGATTACAATAACAACAGCAATAATTTCTGCTTTAACTAAAAGACCTGTATCTAGTGATGTTGGAATGACTGGGGAAATAACTTTACGAGGGAATGTTTTACCAATTGGTGGTTTAAAAGAAAAATCAATTTCTGCTCATCGCAGTGGAATTAGTACAATTTTAATACCTGATAAAAATATGAAAGATTTAGATGATATTCCTAACGAGGTGTTAAATGAATTAAAAATTATTCCGATTAAACATTATGAAGAAGTATATGACTTTATTTTTAATTCTAATTCAACAATAACATCCACTGATGTTATTACTGATGCTGTAGCAGTTGCTGCTTAATTACGAAGATAATTAATACTATGAAGAAATTCTTTATAGTATTTTTTTATATTCTGATTATTTTATTTTTAAAATATTTTTTAAAAATAAATGTGAGTTAGTTATTTTTATTGTAAGATTACTTTATAAATAAATAAAAATATTTTTTATAAGGTTAATTGCATTTAATGTAATTATTAAAAGGGAATTTAGTGTGATTCTAAAACTGTCCCAGCAACTGTAATATTGACATTAATTATATAAGTCATTGAAAAGTTATTTTTGAGAAGGCATAATTAGTGGTTGAAATTAAGTCAGGAGACCTACCTTAGAAAAAATTATTTAATTCTCCTGGGGATGGGTTATTAAAAAATGATTTTAATTTAACTACTTTTAAAATTTATTTTTTAATCTTAAACCATCACCTAGTGGTGGTTTTTGTTTATAGTCAGGAGGCAATGATGAAATTAAATATTTTTAAATCAACAGTAGTTAGCATTGAAGAAGATAGTTATTGTGTTAAAAAACTAGTTTTATTATCATTTTTATCAGCAATGGTTATTTGTGTAAAATTTTTATTAGGTAATATTGTGGGTGTAGAATTAGTATCATTTTTGCTGTGCTTATATACCCTTTATTTTTCTTTACGAGATAGTATTTTTATTGTTACTATTTTTAACTTGGCAATAATGTTATTATATGGTTTTAGTGCTTGAAATTTAGTATATTGATTAATATTTCCTTTTGATGTTTTAGTTATTAAAATTTTGAAAAAACAAATTAATAATCGTTATAGTTTTGGTGTTATTGTTGGAACATTAAGTTTTTTAATTATGTTCTGATATTTTCTTAGTGATTTGTTATTTTTTGATTTAACATATGCCGTTGGTGGTTTAATATCAGCATTACCGATGGCATTAATGGGATTTGTTACTAATTTCTTAGTGGCATTATGACTGTTTAATCCTTTAAATAAGTTATTTAATGCTAATATGCGTTTAATGTCGCAAAACTATTTATCAGTTAACATTAAAGATAATATTAATGTTATTAGTGCTTTTCTAACAGTAACATTTTCAGTAAGTATTTTTGTAATCATATCGTTAATAATGCTTAATAATCATCAATTTATAAAATGATCGCAAAATGTTAAGAATATTTTAACTAATGATAAATCGTTAAATAATAGTTATGACTATGCGTTTAAGCAAGGAATATTAACTAGTGAAGATTATTTTACTTTTTATCACAGTTTAGCACCTAATGAATGTGGGATTGTTGCTATTTATGATGAAAATAATATTTTTAAGGCACGAATCAATAATTGTAGTGAAAATTATAAGACATTACAAAATATTATTTTTGATAAAAATATAATGACAACACCAGATCAGTTTTATTTTAATGATGTTAGTTCTAAATTCAAGAAACATTATGGTCGCTTTATTGGTGATTTATGAGCTTTAAAAGCTGGAAAATGACAAAAAATTAATTCTGGAAATACTTGCCCGTTTATTTTTACTAAGGATATTAAAAGTGCGTATGGAGTTATGGACACTGAACTTAAAAATAAGGAAATTTATCAATTATCATATAACTATAATAACGAAGAAAAGTTTTTGGAAGGGAAATGTTATTACTAATGATTAATAACATTAATTATTATCCAAAAAATTCTTTAATTCATAACTGAGATCCCCGAGTTAAATTAATTGCTATTTTACTTTTAATGATTATTTCGTTATTTAAAATTAAGTTTAGTGGGTTACTAGTATTAATGACAATATTTTTAATATTATTTATTAGTTCGCAATTACCATTATTTTTCTTAATTAAACCATTATGAAAAATGGGTTTACTTTTTTTATTAGTATTAATCGTTTCTAGTTTTGTTATTTAAATTTCTTTGCCGGATGCTAATGATGCTAATGAGCAGTTTAATTTATTAAAGTGAGGTTATCAAAATAATTATTTTTCAATAAAGTTCTTAAATATTAGTGAATATGATTTTTTAACAAAATGAAATAAAGAAGAACAATTACAATGAATTCAAGCAATATTACGAAGAGAACGAATTCATAGTGGAATGTTAGAAACAGTAAATGATATGCGATTAGGTTTAATATTTCGTTGAAATATTTTTGCTTTTTCTTATCAGACAATTTTTAAATCACTATATATTGTTAGTAAACTTTATTTAGTTATGAATTGGTCATTATTGTTAATCAGAACGACTAAATTAGAAGTATTACTTAATAGCTTAGAAGACCTTTTAAAACCGTTAAAATATTGTAAAGTTAAAGTTAATGCTCTCGCTATTGGCTTGACTATTACGCTTAATGCTTTACCATTGCTAATGAGAGAAGCTAAAACTAATTTATTAGCCCAAGCTTGTCGAGGTAGTGATATTAGCGGTTCTTGATGACAAAAGTTAACCATAATTTAAAGCTTTTATTATTCCAATGTTTAATAGTAGTTTTATCCGTGCTGATAATTTAGGAACAGCAATGTATACGCGTGGGTATAAAACTTCTATTAAAAGAACAAGATATTATCAATATAAAATTCGGTGATGAGATGTAAGTTTATTTTTAATCGTGTTAACTTTAATTGTTATCTTAATAAATATTTTTATTTTTCAAATCAACATTTATGTTAATGTTTAATATTACAACAATTACTTTTATATTTGATAAATATATTTAATAAGGAGATTCTAAATAATGAAAAAATTTTGTTTAATTAAAACTTTCTCGCTTTTGTTAATTTTAAATCCGCTATTTTTAGATGGATGTAATGCTTTACAAATGCCATTTAAAAATCAACAATATGATTTTTGCGTATTTTATCAAGATAAATTACTACCCATTGGTGATAATTATGAACAAAATCATTGAATTAATTTAGAAAAAGGAAATAAAATTGTCATTAAGGTGGATAAGGATATTACTTTAGATGAATTTGTTAAAAATATTGAGATTAATGATAGTGCTAGGGTTTCTGGTTTTGAAGGAGCAATTGTTAATGAAGTTATTGAAAAAATATTATGGGAAAAATCTGGTGACTTTTATCAATCAGCATCATTTTTAACACAGGATTCTTGAATTAATTATCCAACAACTAATAAGACAAGATGAGATGATATTTTATGTCATAGTAATGTTTTTAATCCTTTAGGAGAAATTTCATATCAAGAGTCAAAAAGCAAAGCAAGTTATGAGCTGTGAATTCAAGAGTGAAAAGAACAGAACAAATGTGCTAACAATAAAGCATATAATAGTAAAATTTGATGAGACCCTACTAATGAATTTGGAAATATTTTAGATACTTCAAAGCAGAAAATCATTTTTGAAGCTTTTAATAAAAATTTATCGCAAAGAAATGAGTTTATGAAAATTCCGCTTTCTTTAGTTCTTTCGGGAGCATTTCAAATTAAGAAACAATTACCAAAGCAATTTGTTCTTGAAATTAATCCTCAAACATTGTGACGCTAAGAACAAAAAGCACCTTTAGTTCATTGAGGGTTTTATTTCATATTAAAGAATATTAAAACTGTAAATAATAAAAAAGTTACTAATTATGAGTTGCAAAATCTTATTCCTCATATTTCTAAACTAAAATATTATCATCAAATTTTAGAATATTTGCACAGTCGAAATTGAATTTCTTGAAATGAACAATTAGCGTTACGATAGGAAATATGTTCCCCGCTAGTGTTATTTGGGTTTATACGATAAGTAATTAGCATCAGTTTTATATATAGAGTTATTTTCTTTTTTCTATTTAGTGATATAATGAAACTAATAATTATTGTGTATGAAAACAAATAATCGGGGGTCTAAAATGATATGAAAAGATTATTTAAAATATTAGGAACGATTGCTTGCAATAGTAGTGTAATAATAAATTTTATCGCTTGTAGTTCTAGTGATAGGCTGACAACACCAGCAACAAAATCATTACATTTAAGCAAATTAGATATAAATATAAATATGGAAAATGTTGAATTAATTAATTGACGCTTATCTAACACCTTAATGATATTGAAAGAAGATTCTTCGCGACAAGCTTTTGTTTTTGATGCGAATGCTAATAATAAGTTAACTAGTTTAAATCGAAAAATTGATAATTTTTGACGCTTATCGGATACTACGGGAATATTTAAAGAATTTACTACTAATCAAGCGTTCTTGTTTGATGCGAATGCTAGTAATAAATTAATTAATTTAAATAAAAAATTTGACACTTTTAAGCGCTTATCGGATACTACGGGAATATTTAAAGAAAACTTGCAAGGAAAAGCGTCCTTTTTTGATAATAATAAGTTAAGTAGTTTCAATGAAACTGTTATTAATTTTTGACGCTTATCAAATACGAGAGCAATAATTGGTGATAGTAAGCAACAAGCGTTATTTTTTGATGGTGCTGCTAATAATAAAATAACTAATTTAAATAAATCACCTAGTAATTTTTGATCATTATCGGATGCTAGGGGCATATTTAAAGAATTTACTACTAATCAAGCGTTCTTGTTTGATGCCAATGCTAGTAATAAATTAACTAGTTTGAATCGTAAAATTAATCATTTTTATCGTTTATCGGATAGCACGGGAATATTTCAAGAAGATAGTTCTGGACAGAGTTTTGTTTTTGATATGAATGCTAGTAATAAGTTAATTAGTTTGGAAAGCAAAATGAATCATTTTTATCGTTTATCGGATACTATGGGAATATTTGAACAAGCTGATACTAAGCAAGGGTTCGTTTTTGATGCGAATGCTAGTAATAAGTTAATTAGTTTGGAAAGCAAAGTGAATCATTTTTATCGTTTATCGGATACTATGGGAATATTTGAACAAGGCGATACTAATAAAGCGTTCTTTTTTAATGCTAATATTAATGATAAGTTAATTAGTTTGAATCATAAAGTTAAGCATTTTTATCGTTTATCCGATACTATCGGAATATTTGAGCAAGGAGATACTAATCAAGTGTTCTTGTTTGATGCTAGTGTTATTGATAAGTTAATTAGTTTGGAAGGCAAAATGAATCATTTTTATCGTTTATCGGATACTACGGGTATATTTCAAGAATTTGGAACTAATCAAGCGTTCTTTTTTGAATATAAGTAAAGTTTAATTAAAAATAATTTTTCATCAAGATTTACTATTCAATAGTAAATCTTTTTTATAAAAATAAGTTATTTTTTTAAGTAGTAATAATATTAACTGTTAAGTAAACTTGCTTGACATATATATAGATTAACGATATTATTAATTATGGTTTAAAAAGATAATTAAACCAATAATAGTGAGAGGAGTACTTATATTTTATGGTTAAATTAAGACTAAAAAGGATGGGAAGAACTAAACAACCTTTTTATCGTATTGTTGCTATTGATTCTCGTATTAAAAGAGATGGTGAATATATTGAATTAATTGGAACATATGATTCTTTAAATGATTCGTTAAAAATTAATAAAGAATTAGCTTTAAAGTGATTAACCGTTGGTGCTCAACCAACTGAAACAGTTCGTAGTTTATTTGCAAAAGAAAAAATTATGCAGGCATTTCATGAATTACGACAAAAAAATAAAGCAAAGAAATCAACAGCAGAGAAAAAAGTGATTAAAAAAGAACATTTAGCTAAGGAAGTTAAAAACAAAGTAAATGATGATAAAAGTAGTAATTCTAAATCAACGGTTAAAGTTTCAAAAGAAGCAAAGGTTATTGATAAAAAAAATTCGAGAGAATAAATGGAGTTAGCTAATGATGAATTACATTAATACTGTTAAAATATTAATTAGTCCAATTGTTAAAGATATTAATAATATTCAAATTAGAATGTTAAATGAAAATGACAATGAATTAGAAATTCTTATTATGACTAGTGATAGTGATTTGGCAAGATTAATCGGTAAAAAAGGATTAATTATTGATTCGATTCGTCGTTTAGTTAATGTTAAGGCATCAAGAGAGCAAAAAAGAATTAAAGTATCTTTAGAGGCTTTTAACGAATAATGAAGTTTGTTAAAATTGGTAAGGTTATTAATACTCATGCTTTAAAGGGCGAAGTAAAGATTAGATGTTTAATGCCTAAATATGAGCGATTCTTTGATGCTAATCATGATATATATTTTTATGATTCTAATAATTATACTTATGAAATATTAACGGTTGTTAGTTCTAGAAGTCATAAAGGTGATCTTTTAGTTAAATTTAAAAATTATGATTATATTAATGACATTTTATTTTTAAAGACTCAAGATTTATTTCAACTTAGTAATAATCCTCATTTAGTAAATGATGATGAAGTTGAAAACTATATTGGATTACAAGTTATCAATGTTGATGATAATTCACTTATTGGTGAAGTGATTGATTACTTTATTACTAAAGCGCACGGTGTTTTTGTTATTCAAACAGTTATTGGTGAACAAAAAATGTTGGCCGATGTTTCACAGTTTATTATGAATATTCTTTGAGAACAAAATACTGTTTATGTTAAGTTAATTAATAATTGATAAATTATAGAGGAGGCAAAAAATTAATGACAACAATTCAAATTATCACTTTATTTCCCGAACTCTTTGTTAGTTTTATTAATACATCAATTATTAAGAATGCTGTTAAGAAAGAAAAAGTAAAGTTTAATATCATTAATCTTCGTGATTTTGCTATTGATAAGCATCAACAAGTTGATGATTATCAATATGGTGGTGGTAATGGGATGGTATTAATGGCGCCAATTGTAGTTGCAGCGATAAATTATGCTCGTGAGCAAATCCCTAATAGTCAAGTGATTTTATTATCGCCACAAGGAAAAACATTTAAACAGGATATTGCTAGTGAAATGGCTAGTAGTAATAATTCATTAATTTTAGTTTGTGGTCATTACGAAGGTTTTGATGAAAGAATTAGAGATTTTGTTGATATGGAAATATCTATTGGTGATTATGTTCTTAGTGCTGGTGAAATTGCCAGTATGGTTATAAGTGATGCTGTTATTCGCTTATTACCAGGTGTTATTCAAGAAGCATCACATCAAAATGATTCATTTACTAGTAAGTATTTAGATTATCCTGTATTTACTAAACCATTAGTTTTTAATAATCAGCAAGTTCCTGATGTCTTATTATCAGGTCATCATAAAAATATTGATATTTGAAGAAAACAACAAGCGTTTTATAATACATATAAAAAGCGACCAGATTTGATTGATTTAAATCAATTAACACCACAAGAGCAAATTTGAATTACTGAATTAGAAAAAGATAAAAAATAAATAATAATGGAGGGAGCAATTGTTATGAATATGCAATTAGATCGACAAATTACTGAACAACAACTTCGTACTGATATTCCAAAATTTAAATCTGGCGATACAGTAAGTGTTGCTGTTGAAATTAATGAAGGTAACAAAAAACGAACACAAGTTTTTACTGGTTTAGTTTTAAAGCGTCAAGGGTCAGGTATTAGTTCTAGTTTTACCGTAAGAAAACTTACTGGTAGTACTAGTATTGAAAGAACTTTCCCTTTACATTCACCGCTAATAAATAAAATTGAAGTTTTAAAAATTGGTCGTGTTAGAAGAGCGAAGTTATACTATATGCGTGATCTTATTGGTAAAGCTGCAAGAATTAAAGAAGTAGTTAGTTCTAATAAGAGAAATAAGGCATAATAATTAATAAAGGTAAAGGTAGAATTTGCCTTTATTTTTCAATTAAGGAGACATATTAATGGAAAAGTTAAATATTAATTGATTTCCAGGTCATATGGCAAAAGCTATTCGCTTGATGAAAGAAAAATTAGCATTAGTTGATTTAGTAATTGAACTTCGCGATGCGCGAGCCATTAACTCTAGTATTAATCCAATTATTCAAGAATTATTTAAAAATAAACCACGAATTATTATTTTGAATAAAAAAGATTTAAGTGATATGAAAGTAAATCAAGAATGAATGGCATTTTTAAAAAAAGACCCGTTAGTTAAAGTAGTATTAACTAATTTATTAGTTGATCAACCCAAAAATGAAATTATTTTATTAATTAATCAATTATTGAAAGATAAAATTAATCATCAAAAATCTCGTGGCATTCCAAATTGACAAATTAAGGTGATGATTATTGGGATTCCTAATGTCGGCAAATCACGGTTAATTAATAATTTAGTTAAAAGAAAAGTAAGTAATGTTGCTAATCAACCAGGAGTTACGAGAGGGATTCAATGAGTCAAGTTAGCGCAAAATATTCATTTACTAGATACGCCGGGAATTTTATGACCTAAACTTGATGATCCACTAGTGGCAGTGCATTTGTCATTAATTGGAGCTATTAAAGAGCAATTATTACCATTTATTGATATTAGTTACTATGCGTTTAATTTTTTAGCAAAACATTATCCTCATATTTTAAAGGAACATTATGCACTTATTATTCAATGAAAACAAGATATGCAAACTAAAGAAATGGATTGTTATTTTTTACAAATGGCGAAAGCAAATAATGTATTAGGTTCTTCTGAACAACAAATTATTCAAATGATGACAAATTTTTATTATGCTTTTACAAAAGGAATAATTAAAAATATTTCCTGAGAAAGACCGAAATAATAATGGGGGCGTATTAAATAAATATTGACATTATAATTTTGTTTTTGGTTTGTATCCGCTATTTTAATTTTTAAAGATTAAAAAGAAAGTAAATTAAGAGAAAAACTTAATAAGATGTTCATTCATTAATTAAAAATGTGAAAAAATTCATTGTAAATTTGAATTAAAAGCAAAAATTGTTGAAATGGAATTAAAATTAAAAGAATTAGCAAAAGATAAAAATAAAGAAAAATGATAAATAATAAAATTCCAATTTAAATTGGAATTTTATTATTTTTTAAATTTTATCAAAATTAATTGTTAGAAATAGAAAATAAATTTTATTTTAAAAATATTTGTTATGTGATAAAATTAATTTCCTAACATAAGAGTTTAGGTTGCTTTGCTATTAATAACCTTGTTGCTACTGCTAATATTTTTTATTTTTATTTGTTTAACAATAATGCATATTTAATTTAATAAAATAACGAAAAAGAAAGGAACAATAGCAAAATGAGAAAAAAACTTGTAGGATTATTAGGAACAGTTACAATAACAAGTAGTTGTATGCCAGCTGTTGTTGCTAATTATCCAATTCAAAAACAAAAAGAATCAAATAATTTAATCCAAAAGCAAAAAGAAAAGAAAAATATAATACAAAAATATAATAGTTTATTAGATAAAAAAGATAATGCAAATTTGGAATTTATTAGTTCATATATTAAAAATAATGATTTTTATTTCTTGTATAAAAATATCGAAAATAATGAACTTTATCTTTATTCAAAAACAAATGAATCAGTGGAGCAGTTAAATAAAAGAACTTTTACTTTACCAAATGAATATAATTATTCATTAAATAATTTAATACGATTTTTAATCAATGAAAATGATATTTATTTTCTTTTAAATAATAGTATTTTTAGATTTAATTTAAATGGTTCTTATATCAAAGATATTCATATAGATGGTATTAAAAAATTTAATATTTCAAAAATTAAAACCAGCAAGGACACTATTTATTTCTTATCTGATGATAATATATTTAAGTATAATTTAATAAATAATAGTGAAGATTATGCAGTAAAATTTTTTTCTGAAGAACAAATATTAGATTTTGATGTTAATAATGAAAATGATGTTTATTTTGTTAGTCGGAAGAAAGATAAAAAATTTTCTTTTAATTTAATTATTTATTATCAAAATCAGTTTACACATTTTGACTTAGATTTTTTAAAACAAATTAATCAAAATTTAAATATAGAAGGAATTAGAATTGATAACAAAAGTAATATTTATTTTATTTCTTCAAAAGATTTTTATAATAAAGAATTATATAAATTTTCTAATAATATAGTAAATAAAGATAACTGTGATAAATTTATCTTAAAACTAGGTTACTATATTGACAATATGTTTTTTGATATTGAAAATAATATATATATTATATCCGAAGAGAAAATGTATTTTTTAAATGTAAATACAAAAGAATGAATTTTTCTTAAAAAAATAAAAAACAAATTAAGAAATATAAAAGAAGTTTTTTTTAGTAAAGAAAATATATATTTTATTACCCAAAATAATATATATTATTTAGATTATAATAGTTTAAAAAACATGTTAATTACAAAAAAACAATTAATTAAAGAAAAAAAAGATTTAGAAAATTTTTTTACAAAAGAATTAAAAGAAATTAATTTAAATTTACAAAATCTTTTAGAATCAAAATTTAAATTAAATAATGAAATGTCAACAAAAAATATACTTTTTTTAATAAAAGAACAATTAAAATTAATAAAAGAAAATCTAGATAATAAAAATAAAGAAATAAATCAACTGAAAAGTAATCTAAATACACAATTAGATGAAAAACAACAAAAAATAGCGGAATTAACTAATGAAATAAATCAACTGAAAAGTAATTTAAACATACAATTAGATGAAAAACAACAAAAAATAGCGGAATTAGAAATTGAATTAAAAACAGCAAAATTAGAAAAAAATAGTTTAAATGATACTTTAGAAACTTTAAATAATGAAATTGAATTTTTATTAGATAATGATGTTAGTTCTTTTAAAAATATATCTTTAACAGAATTAAATAAAAATTTAAATCAATCTCTTTTTATGTTAAAAGTAAAAATTCAAAATATGGCGAAAGATTTAGATAATAAAAATAGGCAAATAGCAGAATTAGAAAAAAATGAAGATAAAAAAATAAATAAACTAAATAATCAAATAAATTCATCAAAAGATTTCATTACTTCGTTAGAAGACAAGTTGCGTAATAGTGAAAATAATAAAAAAATGATGGAAAATTTACAAAGAGATTTAGATAATAAAAACGATAAAATAGCAGAACTAGAAAATGAACTAAATACAAAATTAGGTGAAAAACAACAAAAAATAATAGAATTAACTGGTGAAATAGAATCCTTAGAAGAAAAGATCAAAATTGAAAATAATAAGGAAAATCAATTAAATATAGTAATATCTCAATTAGAAAAAAGTGTTGAAAATTTACAGAAGGATTTAGATGATAAAAATAGGGAAATAAATCAAGTAAAAAGTAGTTTAAATACAAAATTAGATGAAAAACAACAAAAAATCGCGGAATTAACTGGTGAAATAGAATCCTTACAAGAAAAATTAGCAGTTACTCAAAATGATGAAAATACATTAAGCAAAAAAATAACACAATTGGAATCGACAAATCAACAATTAAACAAAAAAATAACAGAATTGGAATCGACAAATCAACAATTAAACAAAAAAATAACAGAATTGGAATTGACAAATCAACAATTAAATAATTTTATAAGTAAAATCAGTGAAGATCTTTTTAGTGAGCAAGAAATAAAAAAATTCAAAACTAATGATGAAAGAAATAAAGCAATATTAAGAAAAATAAAAAGTCTTTTATCTTTTAATGATGGTTATTAAAAACTTTAAAAAAGTATTATATATTTTAAGTTTAATTATTTTATTAATAATTGTCTTCATTAGTTTAATGTTCTATAAAAATAATAATGATTTTAATCAAATAGACAAATTTCCACTTTTTGCAAGAACAGAATGAGTTACTTATAATAATACAAATATTATTATTTCTCGTAATTTAATTAATAAGGAATTTAAAACAAAGGTATTTTTTTTAGATTTAAATAAACAGGAAATGACAAAAATTTCTTGAATAGAAAATAAAAATATAACCTCACTTTTAGTACAAAATAATGATGTTTATTTTGGAACAGATGATGGTATGTATATTTTAAAACAAGGTAAAATAACACCATCTATATTAAAGCAAACGGATTTTTATATAAATGCAATTTCTGCGTTTGATAATAATGTTTATTTTGGAACAGATAATGGATTATATAAATTAGACAATAATTTGAAAATTACTCAATTAAATGATATTAGGGTTGATTTAATATGTATTAAAAATGATGATGCTTTCTTTTTAAAATCTCGCGATAAGTTATTTTTATTAAAACCAAATTTAAAATTAGCTGAAGAAATTAAAAAAATAAAAATAGTAGATAAACATTTAATTACTAATTTTAAAACCGCTAATTTATATTTTGCGACAAAGGAAGGTGCTTATGTTCTTAAAAATGATAAAATAGAAAGAATATTAGATAAAAAAAATATTAATGGTATTTATGAATATAAGAATAATATTTATTTTGTAACAGAAGAAGGTGCTTATGTTTTAAAACACAATGAAATTAAAGTTAAACAAATTGAGGGAACAAATAACTTATTTATTAAGTATTTTGATTTTGATGAAAATGATATTTATTTTGGTACTAAAGATAGTGTTTATATTTTAAAACAAGATTCAAACTTAGTTGAAAAGATAAATATACCATTATTAACTATTAATGATGAAATAAAAAAAATAAAGATAAATAAAGATAAATTATTTTTACTAATAAAAACAAAATTAAATAATAAAGTAGTTTCAAAAATATTAATTTTTAATTTATAGTAATGATAAAATCAAGATAAAATAAATATTTAAAATAGTACTTTAAAGTACTATTTTTTATTTTGTCAAAGTAGAAATAAATAATAAAAAAGTTACTGCGTGTTTAGAAATATTTTTATTATTCAATTGCTGGAATTTAGAGCGGAGATTATAGTAAAAAAAGGAGAGACATCATATTATATATGATAATAAAAATAAATATTTTGTTAAAGGAAATTACTTATTTGATAACAAAATATAATAACAGGAGGTTCATAATAATTATGGAAAAAGTATTATTATATTTTGTTATCAAATACGATGGTAATTGAGATAAAGTATATGAAGCATTGGATAAAAAGGAAAAAATTGCGTTGGAAGAATTGCAAAATATTGAAGATAAAATTACTTGCCAATATTTAACAATTTTAAGTTCACAATATCCGGCTGGTTTAAAAACAATTTACAAACCACCGTTTGTAATTTTTTATGAAGGAAATATTGATTTATTAAAATATTCTCAAAAAATTATTGCTATTACAGGTTCACATTATCCTAATGTTTATATTAAAAAAGTTGCTAACGATATGGTTCAGCAATTAGTTAATCATCAAAAAATTTTAATGACTTCATTTAATGCTGGGGTTGAAATATTAGTTCATCAATTAATTAAAGAAAATAGTATTTCTGGAAATAGTGTGGTTATTATTAATGATAGTAATAATTATGATGCAAACCAACAAGAATTGCTTTTGTATCTTAAAAGATATCATTTAGTAATTAGTGAATATCCGCTTCATATGACAAGAGAAAATATTAGTCCAATTGATAGTAATGTTCAAAGAATCTTATTAGGATTATCAAAAGCATTATTGGTATTACCGTTTGCTGATGAAAAAATTGTTCATTCATTAGTAGATACTGCTTTTAATGAAAATAAAGATGTTTTTGCAGTTCCTAATCAAATTTATGAGAACTTTGCTACTAATAATCTTATTAAAAATAGTGCTAAATTAGTGCAAACTATTGATGATATTTTATAAACTTGATAAAGTCTTTAAAATGTACTAAAATATTGCCGTATTTATAAAAATATTGAGAATCAAAAGATTCTTTTAAGGAGTAAAGTGTTATGAGTAAAAATATTGTTATTATGGAGTCGCCAACGAAAACTAAAGCGGTACAAAAGTATCTTGGAGATGATTATACTGTTGTTTCTTCCGAGGGACATATTACCAATTTAGCGAATAAAGGTGAATATTATTTAGG
This sequence comes from Spiroplasma endosymbiont of Dromius quadrimaculatus, assembly GCF_964031155.1. Lineage (NCBI taxonomy): Bacteria > Bacillati > Mycoplasmatota > Mollicutes > Entomoplasmatales > Spiroplasmataceae > Spiroplasma > Spiroplasma endosymbiont of Dromius quadrimaculatus. The sequence continues at coordinate 1,026,160 of NZ_OZ035010.1, read as the reverse complement.
GATTGACTTAGAAACATTTACTCCATATTATCGAATTGAAACTAAGAAAAAGCCACTTGTTAAGAAATTACAAGGTTTAGTAAAAGATGCCGATAAAATTTTTCTGGCAACTGATCCTGATCGTGAAGGAGAAGCAATTTCATATCATTTAAATGAAGTTTTAAAAATTCAAAGTAAATCCGTTCGGGTGAGTTTTAATGAAATTACTAAAGATATTGTTATTGAAGCATTTAAAGTACCAAGAGAGTTAGATATGAATTTAGTTCATTCACAAGAAGCAAGAAGAATGATTGATCGGATGATTGGTTTTCGGTTAAGTAAGTTATTGCAAAAGAAAATTCGTTCAAAATCAGCAGGAAGAGTTCAGTCAGTAGCTTTAAAACTTCTTGTGTTGCGAGAAAAAGAACATCAAATTTTTATTCCCGAACAATATTGAACAATTGAAGCTTATTGAAAGCAACATATTTTAAAATTAACAAAATATTTAAATAAAAATATTGAGATTAAAACTGAAGCAGATTCTCAAATTATTATTAAAAATTTAAGTAGTAAATATAAAGTTATTGATATTCAAGAAAAACCTCGAATTAGACAAGCAAATAATCCTTATACTACTTCAACAATGTTACAAGATGGATCATCACGATTAAATTTTGCTGCTAATAAAACATCTTTATTAGCACAACAATTATATGAAGGAATTGATATTGATGGATTGTTAACAGGATTTATTACTTATCCAAGAACTGATTCAATTCGTTTAAGTGATAAATTTGTTAGTGATACTTTTGCTTTTATTACGGAATCATTAGGTAAAGATTATTTAGGACAAGTAAAAATTACTAAAAAGAAAAACAATGTTCAAGATGCGCATGAAGCAATTCGGCCAACAGATATTTTAATGACTCCTGAGAAGGCAAAAAATTATTTAGGTAAAGATCAATTACGACTTTATAAACTAATTTATAATCGGGCGATGGCATCATTAATGGCTCCAGCAAAAATTACGGGGAAAACTATTATTTTGGATAATAATGATTATGAATTTCGGTTGACAGGACAAACAATTTTATTTTTAGGATTTTTAAAATATTATCAAAGTGATGAGGAAGATAATATTAGTATTAAGTTACCAGCTTGAAAAATTGGTGATGTGGTAAATATTAAAGATATTAAGGCATTGCAACATTGAACCAAACCAAAACCACGATATAGTGAGGCACGATTAATTAAAACATTGGAAGAATTAGGAGTAGGGCGACCTAGTACTTATGCTCCAATTATGAGAACTTTGCGCGAACGAGGATATGTTTTATTTGAGAATAAGGCTTTAAAAGCTAGTGAAAAGGGAATTTTAACTAGTGATAAACTGCAAGAATTTTTTCAAGATATTATTAGTGAATCATATACTTCACAAGTAGAATCACAATTAGATTTAATTAGTCACGGTGAAAAAGATTATCAAGAGTTAGTTGGTTCTTTTTGAGAAAAATTTGAACCTCGTGTTGAAGAAGCTTTTGAAAAAATGACGGAAGTTGAAATTGAAAAGACGGGTACTAAATGTCCACGATGTGATAATGATTTAGTTTATCGTTTTGGAAAGTATGGTAAATTTATTGGTTGTTCAACATTTCCGAAATGTCGTTATATTTCATCATTAAATCCAGTTAATTTAGGATTTTGTCCACAATGTATTGAAGGTGAAAAAGTTATTAAAGTTAATCGTCGTAATCAAAAATTTATTGCTTGTAGCAATTATCCTGAATGTGATTTTGTCGAATCTTATGAACAATCCAAAGATGAAACAGAAAAAGTAACATTAGAATAATTAATTTTTCTGTTTTTAAAATTAAAAACGATATAATTATATTTAGAGGTGATAAAATGGAAAAAGGTCAAGCATTAATTAATGGTAAGTTGCTTTCTTCTACAAATGTTATTGAAATTACGAGTCCAAACACATTAGAAGTAATTGGTAGTGTTCCTGCTCTTTCGTTAGAAAATATTAATGATGCGTTTTTGGCAGCTAAGAATGTCCAAAAGCAATGAGAGGGATTATTAATTAATGAAAGAATTAAGTTTATTGAGCAATGAAAGCAGTTAATTATTGAAAATACTGATGCGCTTGCTAATTTGATGGTCTTAGAAATTGCTAAAGGTAAAAAAGCAGCTATTTCTGAAATTAATCGCACAATTGAATATATTGATTTTACTGTTAATGAAGCATATCGTATTTATCCTGAATCATATACAGGTGATGCTTTTAATGTGAAAAATAAGTTGGCAATTTTTTCGCGAGTTGCTAAAGGAGTTGTTTTAGCAATTTCACCTTTTAATTATCCTGTTAATTTATCGTTAGCAAAAATAATTCCGGCATTAATTATGGGAAATACAGTGGTTTTTAAACCAGCTTCACAAAGTTCTTTAACAGGATTATTTTTAGCTAAGTTAGCATTTGATGCTAATTTTCCTGCTGGTGTCATTAATGCGGTTACTGGTAAGGGCAGTGTTATTGGTGATAGTTTAGTAACCAATCCAGCAATTAATGTTATTTCTTTTACTGGTTCTGATGTTACAGGAAAACATATTACGAAGATTACTAACAAAGTGGATATTATTTTGGAATTAGGTGGTAAAGATCCAGCCATTGTTCTTAAAGACTGTGATCTCGCAATGACGGCTAAAAAAATTGTTAAAGGAGCATTTAGTTATTCAGGTCAAAGATGTACTGCTATTAAAAGAGTTTTAGTTGATAATACGATTGCTGATGAATTGGTATCATTAATTAAAGTTGAAACAGAAAAATTAACAGTTGGAAGTCCGAATGATAATGCTGATATTACGCCAATTATTGATATGAAAACCAGCGATATTCTCCAAAAATTAGTTGATGACGCGTTAGAAAAAAAGGCATTGTTAGTTTTAGGAAATACTAGAAAAAATAATTTGTGATATCCAACAATTATTGATAATGTTACTAAGGATATGGATATTGCTTGGATTGAACCATTTGGACCGGTGTTGCCAATTATCAGAGTAACATCAATTGGTGAAGCGATTACGCTTGCAAATGGTTCTAAATATGGTTTACAAGCATCAATTTTTACTAATGATATTGATATGGCGGTTAAAATTGCTAATCAATTAGATGTTGGTTCAATTAACATTAATGATGCTCCCCAACGCGGACCAGATTATTTACCTTTTTTAGGAATTAAAGATTCAGGGATGGGCGTACAAGGGATTCGCGAAGCATTATTATCAATGACTCGACATAAAGGTATTGTTTTTAATTGAAAGGCAGACAAATAATAGCAAGAAATTTAATAATGATATTGTTTTTAAAGTTAAGTATTTACTTAACTTTTTTTTGGATTTTTAAATTATAAAAATTAAATAAAACTCTTGCTTATTGATAGTAAAATATTTCATAATTTAATAACAGATAGTTACATTGTATTTTATTAACAGTTAACATCAGAAAGGATAATTTAAAAATATGAAAAATATTTATCAGTTATTAAAAGTTTTTACGCCACTTTTGTTTTTAACCCTACCACTTTTAGTTATTGTTGGTTGTAATTCTGAATATAATATTGCCGAAGAAAAAAATAATAAAAAAATTGCTATGACCATTATTGAAGAAGATTTAAAAACAATGGAAAGTATTAATAGCACAGCTTATTATCAGTTAATGAATCATAAAGTCTTTGAATATGAAACCAAAAAAAATCAGGAAATTGAACAATTATTAGTTATGGGAACTCAATTAAATGGTAGTAAACTTATTACTAATGAAGAAGCCTCAGAGGCGCTTAATTTTATTGTTAGTGATTTTGAGAAAAAATTTAATAATATTAATGATAAAGTCGCTGTAACATATTCCAATTACTATCCTAATCCTGAAGATAAGCCCTTAGAACTTATTAAGGAGACAATAAAGTTTTCTTTAAATGAAATTAATTTAAGTGATTTAACAAGTTTAACCAAAAAAGATCCAAAATTAAAATTTCGGGCTACAAGATTAGATGTAACTTATCGTTATAATATTAACTTTAAAAACTATGATCCATCCAAAAAAATCATTTTGCTCGTTATATTCTTTCTGATGATCTTCAAGCAATAAATGAAATCATTAATAGTTTAGAAACTGAAATTAGTAAACTTACATATGAACCGCTGAAAACACGTTATGAAGTTATTAATATTGATGAAAATAATGAACAATATCCGAGAATTGATAAAGCATCATTTGCACTGTGAAATATTTGGAATTATTTTAGAAGTAAAATGTTTACTGAATTTAAAGATTTAATTAATAAATCAGCATTATTTAAAGATTTTTATATGGATAATAAAATTGAATATGAGAGTATTGATAGTTTTTGAAAAGAAAATCAATGAATGCGTTATCCATTAAGCACTCATATTGCTCAAAACAAATATAATCAACTTTATAATGAAACTGGTACGACATCAAAGATATTATTTGATGATTTGTTAGAAAATGATACAACTATTAAATATCAAGATACTAGTAATCCTTTACATACTTTTAGTATTGATCAAGTAGCGTTAGTTCCAATGATTATTGCTGGTTTGCCTTTAAAAGGTTTAGTAAAAAAACCTGAAAATAATGCTATTTTAACAGTTACAATGACACTATCAAAATTAATTTTTAAACAGCATTTAGAACAAATGACAAAAATTATTGCGGGATTCTTTTTTGAATATCAAATTAAATGAGAAAAAGATGATATTACAGTTTATGTTAATGATGAGACTTTTCAAAAATTATTAAAAAATATGGGGAAAAATATCCAAGGAATTTATGATATTTTAATAAATGATTTCAAAAATACAGATTTTGTCACAAATGATAGTAATTTAAAAAATAAAAAGTTTACTCTTCAAGGTGCTGAATGTGAAAAATGTGCTTCTAATGTAAATAATGATGATATTATTTATGATTCTGAGAATAATATGATTTTTTTAGCAATTGATAAAGATAACAGATGAGATTTTAATTTTATGTATCCTGCCCAATCTTATTTTTATGTTAAAGGTATTTTTAAAAATAAATCTTTAAAAATTATTAAAAAGGAAAAATAAGTTTATTTAATGACAACAATAAATAATAAAAATAGTTCATATTTATCAGTTTGTTTATTTGCGATTTTTAAAGTTAGAAAAATGTTAGCAGTATGATTTTTATTAAGCGTTTCATTAATAATATTTACCGTATTAATAGCGTTTATCTTTTTTAGTGCTAATAATGTTAATGCTGTTATTATTAATTTTCAATATGGCGTTTTAATTTTTACAAACATTATTTTATTACTATTTATTTTGCTAATAATAATAAAGATTTTTGGTCGCGAATTTAGTGATGGAACATATTTATTATTAATTTCGCGCCCTTATTCACGATTACAAATATTTATTTTGAAAGTATTAACAATTTGATTTTTAATTTTAGTTTTTATTATTATTAATCTGGGATTTGTTTGAATTTTAATTCAGATTATGGCATTAATTGGTAATAAAAATGATTTTAAGTTATTTTTTGAAAAATTAATATTAGAACTTTTTCTTTTTTCAATCTTTGTATCTTTTTTGGCATCTAGTGGTATTATTTTTATTGCCACATTTTTGACTGTGCAAACGGTATTATTAATTGGTTTTATTTTCTGTAGTTTATTTTTATTAGGGGGAATGCCCTATTCTTTAATTTCTACTATTGCTAATAGCATTGAAATTAAATTTAAAGATAGTCAACAACGGTATTCAATTGCTAAAATTAAGGAAACATTATTATTTAAAGAAAAAATTAGCACAGCAACAAATTGATTATTATCATATAACTAAAGCAATATATGACTTTTATAGTAAAGAAAACATTCGCGATTTAAATGCAATTATTTCTGGCAATGATAATAAGGAACTTAAAAAACAACGCTTAGAATTTTATCAAAATACTTTACATTTAACTAAAATGAAAGAAGTTAATTTTAGTAGTAATGAAGTTAATAAATGGTATGGATTTTACAATGGCAGAGAAATTAATGAAATAATAAAAGGGAAATCTAAATCTAAAATTAGTATTAAATTAAAAATGCCATACTTTTTTAAAACTTTAAATGAGTTTGAACATAATACCCAAGAACATCAAGAATTGACATTAATGACAAATTATTATTTAAAAAATGTTAAATTAGATTTATTAATGCGTTTTAAATTAGGCAGTATTTCTTCTTTAATATTATATGATAAGACAGAAACTTATTTTCAACTTGATAATGATTCTTATAAGGAAACTTTAGGAGATAATTTTGATCCAACGGAAATATTTCAAGAGTTATTTAAACTTAATAAATCAGGTATTGAAATTACTAACCCAATGTATGAAGTAAATGATAGTAATTTTTATAAAAATTATGAAGAAGTTTTTAATAATCCAGTTTTATATGTTTTAAAAGAATTAGAAAATAATATTATTAAGAAAATTGTTGATTTAAAAATAATAACTACTAACAAAATTGATAGTAGTGAGGCAACTAATGGTTATGGATATAACGCTTATTTATCACTAATAAAAGTGTATTGTGTACTTTCTAAAATTAATATTATTGAACATATAAATCAAATATGGACAAGTAGTATTAGATATAATCGTTATTGATTTGAAATATTACAACGAAGTTTTATTGATTTTAATAATCAAAAAAATTACTTAATGAGTTATTCTGATTTTGCTTTACTTAAAGATGAGAATGAATTTCTTATTCGGAGTGAACATTTTATTAATGTTAATAGTTTATTAATTTTCTATCTTACTTTAAGTTTACTTTTCTTATTACTTGCTTATTTATTATTATCAAGAAAAACTATTACTTAAATGAGAAATAATAATTAAGGAGTAAAAATGGCATATAAAATTGAAGCAAAAAATTTTACTAAAAAATTTAAAAAAAATCTCATTGGTCCTTTTAATTTAAAAGTAAATCTCGGAAAAATTCATGCAATTATTGGTTTATCTGGTAGTGGTAAAACAGTTTTTATTAAATCATTAATTCGTGGAATTAATTCGTTTAAAGGAATAGTTAATATTAACGGTGAAAGCAATAAGAATATTAAAGTAAAACATAGTATTGGTTATGTTCCTGAGTTTATTACTTTTCCTGAAAATATGACATCATATCAATTTTTACATTATATGGGAAAGCTAAGTGGTGTTAAAGGTAAGCGATTAAAAAATCGGATTGAAGACTTAATGACTAAATTAGGAATTTGAGAACATCGTAATAAGAATGTTAATGCATTTTCTTCGGGAATGAAAAAACGGGTAATGATTATTCAAGGTTTATTACATGATCCAGATATTGTTATTTTAGATGAACCTGAGGCGGGGTTAGATGTTACTAATCGTCGGATAATTATGGAATATTTAAAGTTTTTAACAAAGCAAAATAAAACGATTTTTTTATCATCACATTTATTGAATGAGATTAAATACTATCTTGATGAATTTACATTAGTACTTAATGGAAAACAGTTTTATTCTGGTTCAATTAAACCATTTGTTGTGGAACATTCATATTTTTTAATGTCAAATAATGATTGAGGAATAGTTAATTTTTTTAATAAATATAAAATTCCTTATTGGTATGATGATATTAGTAAGGAATTAAATTTTATTTTACAAGAACCGTTTATATTTTTAGATATTTTTCAATTTGCTGATCAAATGAAAATCAAAATTGAAAGTATTGGTGAATCCAATTTTTCCATTGATTTTTTACTGCAAAAGTTAAATAGGAGAATTGAGTAATAAAAGATGCATAAAAATAACTTTATCTTAAAAATAAGGTTATTTTTTCTTTGATGATATTCTGATTTCTTTTATGATAATAATTGACAAAAAATTAATTAAATTGTATATAAAATAAAATATTTGTCTAAAATAATAAAATCATATATAATAAGTTATATTAAGAATACTAATTAGTAAGGAGAATAAAATGAAATATTTTACAAAAATTATTAGCATCGGTTGCTTTTCTTTGTTATCAGTTTTATCAGTAGTTGGATGTAACTATTTTGATAAGAATGATAAAATTGATAATAAGATTAAAAATAAAATCTTGGAAGAAGATATGGCAACGATGCGAGATATTCGCTTAAATTTTAGCAGTAATTTAAGAAAATTTGCCAGAAGTGATTATGATACTAGAACCGAAAAAGCCCTTAGTGATGTTTTAGACTTTGGAATGAACCAACCACTGCCAAGGCAAGTTCTTAAACATACTGACGCAAAAAAATCTCTTGATTTTATTAAAAATTCGTTTGAAAATAATTTCAATAAAGCCAATAGTGAGTTACAAAAAAAATACAGTAATTATTATAAGTTATTGCCACCTTTTAAACTTTCTATTAATGATACGAAGTTTACAGTATTTAAAATTGCTTTAGATAAAGTCGCTGATTTAGCGGGACTAGATGTAACTAAAGATAGTGCGATTAGACTAGATATAGTTTATGAATATAGTTTTAGTTTTAAAGAATATAGCCCTACAAATCAAAACTTTATTGCAAGTCATATTATTACTAATAATCTTGAATTAACAAAGAAAATTATTACTAACTTGGAAGTTAAAATTGGTGAAGTTACATATGATCAGCTGAAAGCAGAATATGAACGCATTGAAATTAACGAAGATAATAATCAATATCCAAAAATTACTAATGATTTTTCAACATATAATATTTGGTCTCATTATAATAATAAAATTTTTGGTCGTTTTAAAGAACTTATTGCTTCTTCTGATCGCTTTAAAAAAGCTAGTGATGATAATGATATTAAGTATAATTCTTATTCTGACTTCTTAGATTGAATAAGTTTGAAAAGCGAACCGTTAACTAATCGTTTTAATAATGATGAATATAATAAATTTTATGATGAGCAAGGGAGTTTATCAACTCACAAGGAACTTTTTAACCATCTTGTAAATAAATATCCAAGTGATTATGATTTTTCTAACAATGAATGATTTACTTTTAGTACTAATAATTTAAGACTGGTACCAATGACGATTTATGGTTTACCAATGACTGGTAAGGTACAAAAAAATCAGCAAAAATTAATAGTAACAATGATTTTGCCAACAAAAATTTTAAATGCTCATTTAGAACAAATAACTAAAATGGTATTTGGTTTCTTTAAAGAATATGAAATTAAATGAGAAAAGGATCAGATTACACTTTTTGTAAATAATGATATTTTTGCAAAACTAATAGATAATGAAACAAGTAAAGATGGTAAACCTAATAATATTGATGGAATTTACAAGATTTTAGAAAACCATTTTAAGAAATCAGATTTTATGATTAAAGATGATATTTTAAAACATAAAAATTTTACTGTTGGTGCTGGTAATATTTCTAATATATATAATGAAGATATCGTTTATGATAAAAATAATAATATTATTTCCTTAGCAAGTAATCAAGAAATTAATTGAGGTTTAGTTTTTGGTAATAAGGAGCAATATTTTAAAGTTAATAATGTATATAAAACAAAATCTTTAAAGATTATTAATAAGGATCAGCAAAAATAAAAGTATGAAATTAGGAAGTAAAAACAATTCATATTTATCAATTTGTTTATTTGCAATTTTTAAAATTAGAAAAATGATGGCAGTTTGATTTTTATTAATTATTTCTTTAGTTATATTTGCCACCTTAACGCTTTTTATTTTTTTTTAAATCTGATGACCTTAACAGTGTTATTAGCAATTTTCAATATGGTGTTTTAATTTTTACAAATATTATTTTATTATTATTTATTTTATTAATAATAATTAAAATTTTTGGTCGTGAATTTACTGATGGTACATACTTATTGTTAATTTCTCGTCCATATTCACGATTACAAATATTTATTTTAAAATTAATAACAATTTGATTTTTAATTTTAATTTTTATTGTTATTAATCTAGGATTTACTTTAATATTAGTTCATATTATGGGTATAATTAGTAATAAAAATGATTTTGTATCAGCTTTTCAGGAATTAATATTAAAACTCTTTGTATTTTCAGTTTTTGTTTCTTATTTAGCATCCAGTGGTATTATTTTTATTTCAACATTTTTTAGTGTACAAACGGTATTATTAATTGGTTTTATTTTTTGTAGTTTATTTTTATTAGGGGGAATGCCGTATTCTTTAATAACAACAATTGCTAATAATCTTGAAATTAAATTTAAAAATGAAACGCAAAAATATACAATTTCTCAAATTAAGGAAACCTTCTTATTTAAAGAAAAATTAGACAAAAAAGAAGTTAAATATTATAATTTAACAAAAAAAATCTATGATTTTTATAATCAAGAAAGTCTTCAAGGGTTACAAAATATTATCTTTGATCGTTATGAAGATAATGTTAAAGAAAAATGATTGAAATTTTATGAACAAGAATTAGGTTTAACCAAATCCATAGATTTTGAAATTACTGGTAATAATGTTGAACAGTGAAGAGGGCAATATAAAACAAATGAAGTTAATGAATTAATTACAAAAAATAAAGAAAAAGGTCAAAATACAAAAATTTTTCTGCAATTAAAAATGCCATATTTTTTTAAAACTAGTGCAGAACTTGAAAATAGTCGGATTGAACATCAAGAATTAGCAAATATGGTAAAAGAATATCTTGGTAGTGCTTCAATAAAAGATTTGATGTTTTTTAATTTAAGTCGAATTTCTTCTTTAATATTATTTGATAAAGCAAATACTTATTTTAAAATTGATAATGATTCTTATATGGAAAAAACCTTTGATCCGTTTCTAATATTTAAACAATTATATGATGATAAGATGAATAGCGATATGGGATATCCTAATGTTAATAGTAATTATAAAGTTAAAGATAGTAATTTTTATGAAAGTTATGAAAAAGTTTTTAATAATCCACTGTTATATGTTTTCAAAGATTTTGAATATAATATTATTAAAAAAGTTATTGATTTTAAAATAATTACTACTAATCAAGTTGATGATAATCACTTTTTCTTTAAATTTTATTTATCAGCAAGTCAACTATATGGGATTCTTTCTAAAATTAATATTATTGAACATATAAATCAAATATGAACAAGTAGTGTGCGATATAATCTTTATTCGTTTGAAAAGTTCCAACAAGGTTTTATTGATTTTAATAATCAGAGAAATTATTTAATGAGTTATGATGATTTTCCATTAGTTAAAGATGAAAACGGTATTTTTGTTTGGCAAGAAAATTTTATTAATACTAATAATTTATTTATTTTTTATCTTACTTTAAGTTCTTGCTTTTTATTAGTAGCTTACTTAATATTAAATCGCAAGACAATTATCTAGTAAGATTTAAGGAGAAAAGTTATGAAATATAAAATTGAAGCTAAAAACTTTATTAAAAGTTTTAAAAAAAATATTGTTGGTCCTTTTAATTTGCAAGTAAATCCAGGAAAAATTCATGCAATTATTGGACTTTCTGGTAGTGGTAAAACAGTATTTATTAAATCATTAATTCGCGGAATTAATTCTTTTAAGGGAACGATATCCATTAATGGTAAAAATAATAAAAATATTAAAGTAAAACATAGTATTGGTTATGTTCCTGAGTTTATTACTTTTCCTGAGGATATAACAGCATATCAATTTTTACGATATATGGGAAAATTAAGTGGTGTTAAAGGTAAGCGATTAAAAAATCGGATTGAAGACTTAATGACTAAATTAGGAATTTGAGAACATCGTAATAAGAATGTTAATGCATTTTCTTCGGGAATGAAAAAACGGGTAATGATTATTCAAGGGTTATTGCATGATCCAGATATTGTTATTTTAGATGAACCAGAAGCAGGATTGGATATTACTAATCGTCGCATAATTATGGAATATTTAAAATTTTTAGCATCGCAAAAGAAAACAATTTTTTTGTCTTCCCATTTATTAAATGAAGTTAAATATTATCTTGATGAGTTTACATTAGTACTTAATGGTAAACAGTTTTATTCTGGTTCAATTGCACCATTTGGTGTTGATTCTTCTTATTTTTTAATGTCAGATAATGATTGAAAAATCATAGATTTTTTTATTAAATATAATATTCCTTACTGATATGAAGAGGCTAGTCAAGAATTAAATTTTGTTTTAAATAATCCGTTATCATTTTTAGATGTTATGCAATATGCTGAACAAATGGAAGTTACAATTTATAAGATTAGTGAATCTAATTTTTCCATTGATTTTTTACTGCAAAAGTTAAATAAGGACGCATAAAGTTTTGTTAGGTAAGAAAAGATTTGAATAAGTATTAAGACAGTCAGCAATGATTGTCTTTTTATTTTATAAGGTGTTAAAAATTTGTTCTTTGAAAATTAAATACAAGTGAATTAATAATGTTGGTATGTATTAAAGCACGATAAATTGTGGGTGGTCGCCATAACCAAAAGAAGTTTACCAGTTGATAGATAACATCCTATTAGCTATAGCAATTTGTTTCATTTTGCAATAAAAAAATGAATGGGTGGATTTCCTAAAAATATACACGCTATTAAATTAGTTCCAAGGGTAGGATGCGGATGTTAAAGTGTAGAAATTTCTATATAGGGGTATATTAAGTTTAAAATTATTAAAATCTTTATCTAATTAAAAAAACAAAATTTACTAACAAAGCTTGTTAAACACTTAAATCTGCGATATATAAGTGTTTAAAAAACTGAGTCAACTAACTTAGTTAATGTAACTTAGTTTATAACAAATAAGAAAGGTAATTTATTATGAAAAACATTGAAAACATTTTCTTAAATACTAAAAAATATCTCTTAAAAGAAACACAAAACGCAATGTTTATTAAAGCACCTAAAATTCCATGATTTAATGAACAAATCGGCATTTGGTTTCCAAAGCGATTTGTTTATAAAGGAAAATATGAAAATTCGATTTGTATTGGAATAATAAAAGATAGTAAATATCAAGTAATTTCAATTAATCAACAAGAGCAAGAAACCAAATTAATTAAGGGACAAGAATTATTAGGCTTCTTCATTGCCGAAAAAGAAAACAACAAAAAAGATATAAATTATAACTATTTTAAAGGAGCTTAAAAATGAATATTGCAATTGGACTAATATTTATTATTATCAGCATCATGCTATTGGCATATTTTGCTTATAAAATTTATGCCAAAATAAAAATGCGAATTAAATATAAAAATGCCATTAAAAATAATACTGGTAATTTCACAAAAGACGAAAAAGTGTTTATTGCTCGCTTTGAAGAATGAGTTAAAACCCCTAATTCAAAAGAAAATAATGCGGATAAAAAATAATGTTTTGAGAAATTATTATGGAATTTTTAAAACTGTTTGTTCCGATAGAAAAAATGCCTGCACAAGTTGCGTTTATTGCCGGATTAATTATTATCATTACTTTTCTTTTCGCGTTAATTTCAATTATATATTTACCAATAAAAATGATTTTTGGGAGATAAAAAATGACAATAAACTTAAAAGAATTTGATTGAGAACAAATCAAACAAACTTTCTGAGATTTATTTATTCAAATTACAACTATTCCGGCTCATATTAGTGGTGATAAAGAAATTGATTTAACTCAAGAAACACTTTGGCTTTTAATAGCAAACATTGCTTTTTGATTCTTAACAGCGATTATGGTGTGATTTATTCTAATGCTACTTTGAAAAACCATATCAGTATTTAGATAGGGAAAAAATTAATGTCAAGAAGTTACATTGTGATGCATTCCCAAAGAAATTCAAAATTAATTAGGAAAAAATATAATCGTGTTAAGATTAATCGTGGTTTTAACAAATTTAAGAAAAATTTTGAATATAAATGATGAATGCTTTAAAAAGAAAGGGGGTGATTATATGATTGGAACTTTCTTAATAGAAGCACCAGCAGTAACAAAAATAACAGCTAGTGACGCAATGACTAAATTATGAAATGCGATTATAACGGCGTTTACTAAAATGTGAGAAATTATTGCTGTTAATATGCCACAAGTCGGTAACTTCTTTGCTGACTACTGAATATTCATTTTTCCATTTATTTTGGCAATATTCTTTATTTGCTTTAAAATGTTTGAAAAATTACTTGGAGCGGTACGCTAACAAAAAAATAAAGTGAGGTGCAAGATGAAATTTTGCAAATGAATAATAGAAAAAAATAACCATTTTATTGAATTAAATCGCACCTCATTTTTAATTTTATGACATTGAGGAGCAATTTGATATATTTACAACGGTTATTTTAAAAACATTGTAAGTTATTTATTTTTAGCAGGTTGTATTTTAATTTTCCTTTTTAAAATCAGTAATTTAACGCAAATTAACAAAGTTATTAATTTTTTAAAAAATTCACCATTAAACATCGTTATTGGTTCATTAGGAACTGGAAAAACTGCTTTTCTAGTATACGCATCAAAATTACTAAAAAAGAAAAAATATCATATCGCATCAACATTTCCATTACTAGAAACCCAAAAATTAAGTTTAGGGCATATGGGATTGTTAGACTTTGATTATCCAGTATTGCCTGACAAAACCTTGCTTTTGTGAGATGAAACCAATTTATTTTTAGAAGGAACCGATTGAGAAAAAAATAATACCAAAAACGAAGAAAGCGGTATTCAAGAATATTTCGCTCTGGCACGGCATTTTGGTCATATTGTGCTTGCTAGCGGTCAGAGAGATAAACATATTTGAGTTAAAGTTCGTGATATTGCCAATAATGTAATTGTGGGAATTCGTAAAAAACCCGTTAATATTTTTCGCCCCTACTTAAAAGTCATCTATGGTACCTTTACGAGCATTGAAGAATATGAACGCTGACGAAACACCTTAATCGATGCGAAAAATAGCAAAAAAGGTCGTCGCATTAAATATCGTGATATTCCTGAACTCGATATCTATTTTTTTAAACTAAAAATTCCTCTACCAATACTTAACACTTACAATTCTTTTTACCTAGCATTTTTAAGAGATTACTTAAATGCAAAAGTAAATCCTGATTATGAAGACAAATACTATACTGACACCGCAATTGATTTAGAAGACTTAGAATACTTAAAAATGGATAAATTTAGCAAATTTTTAAGAAAAATGAAAGAAAAGGAATAATAAAAAATGGAAAATCTCGCAAAAATGGCCGACTTTCTCGCTCAAATGCTTTATAAAGTTTTTGACTTAATTTGAAGTTTAGAAGTGCCGGGAACGAATATTCAACTAATATTTCCTCTATTCTTAACACTGGCTGTAGAATTTCTTATGGCAATTATTCTTGGATTTGGTAGTCAACAAGTTAATTTGGAAAAACAACGCCAATATGCGGTTAAAAATAAAGGTCGTTTAAGTGCCTGAGGAAAAGCTAAAAAACAAATAAAACCAATAAAAACAAAACAAGGGAACTAACAATGTTTAAACTAATTATTATTTTTATCTTAATAACTGTTCTTGGATTATTGGCTGGTAGTCATTTTGAAACTTTAACGAACTATATTAGCGAGGGACTTGCCAATTTCCAAAAGTTTATTACTAGCAATTTAACAATTTTAGAACTATTTAAACCAATGGCTCGGACATTTTCGCAACACCCAATTTTTACCATTCTTGGTGTCACTTGTGTACTTATTGCTTTATTTATTGTGATTAAAGGACGATAAAAATATGAAAGGAAAATTAAAATGAAGAAACTTTTAGGAAAATTATTTAAAAAAGATAATTCAAAAGAAAAAATGCCATTAAAATTAAGAATTAAAAATTCTTTTAAAAAGCAGTGGTTAAAAATAGTATTAAGTATCATTTTCATTTTTATAAGCTTATTACTTTGTGCATTAACAGCAATTGATACTAAATGAATAACTGGAACAAGTAACGAATTTAATGAGTTTATGAATAAAGAGATGGTTGATTTCTTTGGCAAGTTCAATAGTGGTATTATGCTAGCAGGAATATTTGTTTTTTGATGAGGCGGAGCAATATATTTTGCAATTAAATTTGAAAAATTCATCCGCTTTATTATTCAGAAAATTAAAGCAAAAAGAACCTTAAAAAATGAAATCAAACAAACTAATTAATTCTTTAAAAAAATATTGATGGAGAATTTTACCTTACATTTTTATGATTATTATCTTTTTTATTCCATTTTTAAAATTGGAAACTAATGATTTGAAATTATTATATGAAAAATTTGAAGTATTAATTTCACTTATGATACTAGGATATTTAGATATATGCATTACAATAGCAGTAGTTATAAACTGTAGCATTGAGTGACTTATTAAAAAAATCAAAACCAAAAGAACAATGAAAAATAAAATATTTTAAAAAGGAGTGATAAAAATGTTTATGAAAATATTTACCGTGTTAATTATTAGTTTCAATAACATTTTTACCATTCCCCAAAATATTAATAATGACGAAATAACAACACAATCACTAATTAGAAACAAAAGACAAAATAACCAAATTTACGAAAAAGAAGTTAAACTTGAAAATTTAAAAGAAGTTGAAATTGAGAATATTCAACAGCATCATGATGAATTAAAAATAATAATAAAAGTTCCTATAAATATAAATAAAAAAAATCTTGAAGAAGTACTTAAAGAAAGACCAAAACCAACAAATGATAAACTTGAATTTATAACTCCTGCTTTTTCAAAAAACAATGAAATAAGAAAAAATATTGAAGATTTAACAGGAAAATATGGCAAAATAATTAACCAAAATAACAATAGAAAAACATACAAAATCCAAAAGTTTATCCAATTAGAAATGACAATAAATTACTATGATCACTCAAGCGGATATAGAATAGAAATAAATCCTAGAAAAACATTTATCATTAAAACAGAAAAAGATACAACCGACATTGATTTGCCAGAAATAACCAAAAAATTTGATGGAAACCATAACTATAACGATGTTGTTGATAATCTTGATTATTTAATGATTCATCGCGGTGATTTTGACAAATTCAATTATTCTTATCTTTATTGAACACCAGTATTTAATTTCATTGACACCTTAGAAAAAGGTTATTACAAAGAATTTACGATTAAAAATCACGGCTTTAAAGACGAGAGCTATTTTTATCATAAGACTTCAACTATTTTACCAAATTCAGAAATAATCGACCCTACAAATGCAACCAAAATTGAAGTTATAAAAAAAATTAAAAAAAGACTTAATGAAAAAATTAACAATCTTGCTGGCGTAAATAATGCAATTGAAGGCATCGACTATAATACAGAAATTAAAGATAATGACAACAATTACTTAGACGATAGCACTACTTTTGATTTAACAACAGACAATGTCGCTGACAGAACATTTACCGTTAAATTCACCGCAATTGAAACGAGCACACAATTGCAAGGAACAAATACGATTAAAATGGTCATTCCGAAACAAGATGATAACAACGATAATGTCCTCAAAATTAAGGCATTTAATAAAACCCTAATTGCTGGAAATAACTATTTACAATTATTACACGGTGAAAATGAAATATGAAAATATGACACCACAAGAGCTAACGATTATTACCTAATTAAGTACCTTTTCGGAACCTTAAATTACCTCAATGTTAAATTTAGTTTTCTACGATATGACCCCGATTTAAAAAATGATATTTACCTATATTTTAAAAATAACATTCCTAGTATTAACAACAGCGATTACAAAAATGTTTTTGATGAAATCTATGAAATTCTTGGCAATTTCTTTGCTAGTTTATTTTATGCGACTTTTGATATGGACGAAAAAACTCATACCGAAATTGATTTTAAGGGTATAGAAAACTATAAGAAGGATTATTTTATTCAAATAGGTTTCTTTTATCGTTCATTAATTACCTTTTATCCCAAAAAATACTTAGTAAATATTATAGGAAACTCAGAATTATTACTAAGAAGTTATTTCTTTACTTTTGACAAAAAAATGCACCAAGAGAATTACAATGCTATTAACAATACCAATAGCATTTATCAAATTAATTTTAATGTCCTTAAATCTTACGACAATAAACTAATTACCTTGCCAACCAGCAAGACTGCTAACAGTATTAATTATCTCAATACCGATATTGATATTCGTTATGGTATTAATATTTTTACCTTAACTTTTCCACTTTATCACAAAGGTAATATTTCTAACTACAATTTTAAAATTTATGACTTTAATGTATTAAATTCAACAGCCTTTATCCCTGATGGTTCAAATAACAGTGAATGAGACGATTTAATTCCACCAGCAAATTGCAAATATTCGGGACGATGAATACCAACATTTAATGATATTGGTTGTGCCATTCAAAATGCTGGTATCAAAATGATAAACTGAATACTGACAGCGTCACAAATCATCACGATTTTACGACCATTAGCAATTATTGCAAAAGCAACAGTTAACTTTTCAACCGATATTTTTCCAGTTTTTAAAACAGTACCAGCTTTTTACTATACCTTCCAATTTTTAATCGGTTTTGCCATTTTTCTAATGATTTTAAGAATTTTCGTGTAATATATATATATATATATATAGAAAAAATAAAGAAGTTAAAATTATGAAATTTTTAAATATACTAACTCTCTTGGAATTAGCAACATTATTCATAACTGGTTGTAATAATAAAACAAATAAATCAATAACACCA
The DNA here is from genome assembly GCF_964031155.1 of Spiroplasma endosymbiont of Dromius quadrimaculatus. NCBI lineage: Bacteria > Bacillati > Mycoplasmatota > Mollicutes > Entomoplasmatales > Spiroplasmataceae > Spiroplasma > Spiroplasma endosymbiont of Dromius quadrimaculatus. The sequence goes on along the minus strand of NZ_OZ035010.1, from coordinate 1,007,444 downwards.
CCAATGATTAAAAATCAAATTTATGAAAAAGAAGTTAAACTTGAAAATTTAAAAGAAGTTGAAATTGAGAATATTCAACAACATCATGATGAATTAAAAATAATAATAAAAGTTCCTATAAGTATAAATAAAAAAAATCTTGAAAAAGTACTTAAAGAAAGACCAAAACCAACAAATGATAAACTTGAATTTATAACTCCTGCTTTTTTAAAAAACAATGAAATAAGAAAAAATATTGAAGATTTAACAGGAAAATATGGCAAAATAATTAACCAAAATAACAATAGAAAAACATACAAAATCCAAAAGTTTATCCAATTAGAAATGACAATAAATTACTATGATCACTCAAGCGGATATAGAATAGAAATAAATCCTAGAAAAACATTTATCATTAAAACAGAAAAATAAGTTAACTAAATTTAAAAACTGTTAAAATTACTACCCTAAAAGGTGGTTGTCTATGATGACAATACTCTTAAACAACTAAGCAACTTTTCATTTTTTATATTTTAATAAAATAAGAAACCAGTAATTAATTAAAATTACTGGTTTGAATATTTTTCTTATTTTTCACAAGAAATTAAACATGGTGTACTTGCTCCAATTAAAGTTATTGTTCTAAATAGCTAATATCGTTTTTATAAAACCTTATACTATAGTAGTAACTGTATTTGTTTTTACCGGCCCTTCTCTTTCTGATGAAAAAAATGCTTCACCGTTAAATGTTATGTTATCATTGTTTTTATCTATAGTAATTTCATTGGGTAATAAACTATATTTTTGTAAAATTTGCATTACTTCTGTAATTGATAATGTAACTACTTGTTCTTTATTGTTATCATCAATTATTTTGGCAGTAATATTTCCTGTAATTTTTTGTTTTAAATTTAATATAACTTTAGATGTAATTATTCTTACTGGATAAGTAATTTTTAATTTTTCATTGGGATTAAGTTCAAATTTATCAGCGGGTACCTTAAAAATACTTAAAATCATTTCTTGTTCTTGTTTATTTGTGTTTGATAAATCAAATTCATTTGATAATACATTAATGATTTTAGAATTTTTATTATTTATATTTGTAAAATCTGTTAATTTCATTTCATCATCAGAATTTATGTTTCAACCATTTAATTTATTTTCTTGTTTTGTTTTAGTTAATCCTGTTGTAATTTGAAATACTAATTTTGATTTTGAATTATATTCACAAGTGGGTACATTAAATGATCTTGTATTTGGAGTTTTATTGATAATTTCTCTATCAGAACATACATTTTTAGGAGCATTAGATCATAAAAATGAATTTTCTCTTTTTGTTATTTCAGTATTTGAAAAATTTAAATTATTAGTATCAATATATTTTATTTCTTTAAATTTTAAATTAGGGTTTTCATCACGAAACTTAAAAAATACTGCTCTTTTAATTAATTCATTTAAATTAATAGCATTAATTTCATCTTTATTTTTAATTTTATAATTAACAGTAACTTCACCAAAATATTTACCATTGTCTTTTGCTTTAATTGTAGCTGATGTATCTGTTTTATTAATAATTTCTAATTGTGATATATCTAAATTAGGATTTAAATAATTTAATTCATTTAAAATAATTTCATCATTAATAATGTTATTAAACCGTAAATTATTTATTTGAATAATAATATTTAAAAGCATTTTAGTTTTAGTTATTGCAAATACATTACCACTTTTTTGTTCAATTATAATAGAAATAACTGCTTCATTTATTCCATTAATTTTAATTAAGTTTGATGAAGGTCTTGATTTAAAATATAATCCATCATCTGTTGCAAAATAAGTAGCACCAGCAACTGTAGACTTAATATTTCTGTCATGGATTGCAATATCATTAACTTGCCCTTTTATTTCGCTAATTTCTATAGCATCATAATTGTTTGGTTTATCTTCAATCAAATAAATTTTTTTATTTGCAGATATTGCGTAAGCTTCTCCTGTTGATTGAGAAATTATAATGCGATTAACCTTGTTATTTATTCCATTAATTTTAATTAAGTTTGATGAAGGTCTTGATTTAAAATATAATCCATCATCTGTTGCAAAATAAGTAGCACCAGCAACTGTAGACTTAATATTTCTGTCATGGATTGCAATATCATTAACTTGCCCTTTTATTTCGCTAATTTCTATAGCATCATAATTGTTTGGTTTATCTTCAATCAAATAAATTTTTTTATTTGCAGATATTGCGTAAGCTTCTCCTGTTGATTGAGAAATTATAATGCGATTAACCTTGTTATTTATTCCATTAATTTTAATTAAGTTTGATGAAGGTCTTGATTTAAAATATAATCCATCATCTGTTGCAAAATAAGTAGCACCAGCAACTGTAGACTTAATATTTCTGTCATGGATTGCAATATCATTAACTTGCCCTTTTATTTCGCTAATTTCTATAGCATCATAATTGTTTGGTTTATCTTCAATCAAATAAATTTTTTTATTTGCAGATATTGCGTAAGCTTCTCCTGTTGATTGAGAAATTATAATGCGATTAACCTTGTTATTTATTCCATTAATTTTAATTAAGTTTGATGAAGGTCTTGATTTAAAATATAATCCATCATCTGTTGCAAAATAAGTAGCACCAGCAACTGTAGACTTAATATTTCTGTCATGGATTGCAATATCATTAACTTGCCCTTTTATTTCGCTAATTTCTATAGCATCATAATTGTTTGGTTTATCTTCAATAAAATAAACTTTTTTATCTAAATTTTTTAAATTATTTGTTTTTAAATAACTGATTTCACTTTTTGTTGAAGTTGGAGCGTTTCCGACAATTCCTGACATTCCGCTTCCGGCCATTGTTATTGTGCTTAATAAACTGAGTAATTTTTTCATATTAATTAAATTCCTTTCGTGAATTTTTACTAATTAATAAAATTTACAACACCTTTTCCTTTCTCCAAATCCTAATCTGCAATTTCTTTACTTTGGAATCTCATTATAAATCATCAAATAAGAATTTTTATCATTTTTTTCGGTTTATTGAATACTAAAATTTGTTAAAGTTACTATCAAGAAAGGTAATTTATTATGTTAAAAATTAATAATAATGTAAAAACCTCAGAAAACAACCATTGATTTAGTTTATTTACAACCCATAAAAATATGTACATCAATAAATGCGAACAATTGGCTAATGAATATGAAAAATTAGATGAATACTTATATAAATATCATTATCGGTTAAAACAAGGTTATAAAGTAGTTCATTTTGCACCAAGAACAATTATTACAATTTTTGGTGATGTTACTTTTAAACGACGCCGATATAAATATTGAAATCAAAAATCAGGTAAATTTGAATATGTATGTTTGTTAGATAAAGAAATTGGCTTATTGCCTAAACAACGCATTTATTTTGATGTCCAATTTAAAGTTTTAAGTCTTTTGGGAGATGGTAAACGGTATCGTGATGTTTTAGATGCTCTAAATCATTGTTATATTTCAAAAGCTAGTATTTCAAATATTTTAAATAAATACGATATTGCTGAATATTTTCAACTAGCAGAAAAAGAAACTAAAACTAGAATTGATGTCAAAAATAAGGATTTGTATATTCAACTAGATGAGACATTTTTAGCAACATTAGATCAGAAAGTTAAACAAGACCAAAGAATTCGTTTAGTTACTTTTCATACCGGACATAAAGAAAAAAATTACAAAAATGCTCGTAGAGAATTAGAAAACAAACGAGGTCATTTTTTAATGTTAAAAGTTGGTAAACGAATAAATACGATGGATTATCGTGATTTATTAATTAAAGAAGTACAAAAAAATTATGTAAATATTAATTATGACAGAATAATTGTTTGTGGTGATGGTGATTCTTGAATTAGAGAAATTGCGAACAGTTTTGGTAATGTTAGATATATTTTAGATGGTTATCACGCTATTAAAAAATTAAAACAAACCGCATTTAATATTATTTTTGAAAATCGCAAAGTAACACTAAATAGTTGAATTAAATTATATAAGGATGGAAATCATCAAGAATTAATCAAAAACATTCGTAATGTTGCTAAAAATGAATTAAATAAAGATATTAAAACAAATTTAAGAAAGGCGAGTAATTATTTCAGTAATAATAAGCAAGGTATTCATCATCAAAATTTAGAATGAAATATCGGTTGTAGCATTGAAAGTGATGTATCGCATTTAGTAAAACAACAATTAGGCTATGGGGCAAAAATATATAATCATAAGAATTTAAATAATCTATTACATTTAAGAATGGCAAATTTAAACAACTTAAATGTATTACATTACATTAATGAAAATATTAATTCAGAAATAGAAATCAGAAAAGAAATATATAAAAATTCATTATGAAATAAATATAATAATAAAAATGATGATAGTTGAATTAATTATAAAGGTAATGCTGTAACAAATAAATATAATAGATTTAAGTAAGTAAAAATATAAAATTAATATATATTAGTGAAAATTTAATAATATTAATAATTTTTGTTGTGTAAAAATTCAATAATATGATAAAATGAAAAAGAATAAAAATGACAATAACAAGAAAGGCAGGGTTAGTTTAGTAATTAAATAATATAATTAGCTGATTGTTTTACTTCTTCAAAGCAATACCTAAGAAAACTAAACGCGACCGTTAAATAAAACTGGTGTAATTGATTTAATGTAAATGTGTTATAATTTATTTGCTAATATTTTAAAAGCAACACATATGTGGATTCATTAGTCTAGTGCTTATTAATTAAGTGATTAATGTTAGAAGGATATGGAAGAAAAACGAAAGGAAATAAATATGGCAAGTGTTACTAAGGAACAGTTATTAGAAGCGGGGACTCATTTTGGTCATCAAACTAAAAGATGAAATCCCAAGATGAAAAAGTATATTTTCACTGAAAAAAGTGGAGTTTATATTATTGATTTACATAAAACAATGATTATGTTGGAAGAAGCTTTAGAGTATATTAAATCAATAACTAAAACTGGTGGAAAAATTATTTTTGTTGGTACTAAGAAACAAGCTCAAAATATTGTTAAAGAACAAGCAGTAAGAAGTAATTCTTTTTATGTTAATAAGCGATGACTTGGAGGAACTTTAACTAATTTAAGAACAATTCAAAAAAGTGTTAAAAAATTATGAAATATTGAACGACGAGAAAAAACTGGTGAATTATCTGTTTTACCAAAAAAAGAGCAAATTTTAATTCAAAAAGATAAAGAGAAATTAGATAAGTTTTTAAGTGGAATTCGCCATATGCGGGCGTTACCACAAGCAATATTTATTATTGATACTAATGTTGAACACAATGCAATTAAAGAAGCATTGAAGTTAAATATTCCTATTATTGCTATTTGTGATACTAATAGTGATCCTGATGGTATTAGTTATCCCATTCCTGGAAATGATGATGCTGCTAAAACAATTGCTTTAATTTCAACATTAGTTGCTGATGCTATTATTGAAGCTACTGATTTAACTATTGTTAAAGAAGAAAAACTACAAACTAATGCTAGTGTTGATTCAGCACCAGCAGTTATTGCTCCAAGTAAAAAGGAAGCAGAAATTATTGAAAAAAATGACGGTGAGAAAGGAACTAAAGAATAATGCCAATAACAATGGAAATGATTAAAAATTTGCGTGATCGTACTAGTGTTGGCCTTATGGATTGCAAAAAAGCATTAGAGGCGAGTAATGGTAATATTGAAGCAGCGATTCAATGGTTAAGAACCAATGGTATTGCAAAGGCACAAGCTAAACAAGCGCGAATTAATACTGAGGGATTATCAAAAGTTTTAGTTGTTGATGATATAGCAATTATTTTAGAATTAAATTGTGAAACTGATTTTGTTGCTAAAAATAAATTATTTCTTGAATTATTAGACAATATTTTAACTTTATTTTTGAAACATCAACCACTTACTTTAGAAGCAGGATTATTGTTAAAAAATGAAGAAAATATTGTTGTTAATGATTTATTAAATGAAGCAACATATAAATTAGGTGAAAAGATTAGTATTCGTCGTTTTACGATTATTACTAAAAGTGATCAAGACACATTAGTGGGATATAATTATGGTAATTATCGTATTGCTAGTTTAGTTAAATTACAAGGTCAAGTTGATAATGATATTGCTAAAAAACTTGCGATGCATGTTGTGGCTTCAAAACCTGCTTTTATTAGTCGTGAAGATATTCCTCAAGATTTTATTAATAAGGAAATGGATATTATTAATAGTCAAATGGCAACAGAAAATAAACCACCAGAAATTTTGGAAAAAATTAAGCAAGGTCGTTTAGATAAGCAGTTAGCGGAATATTCTTTATTAGATCAACCTTTTATGTTTGATGAAAAGAAAAAAGTTCAAGAAATTCTTACAATGCATAATACAAAAGTTTTAGTAATGTATCGCTATGAAGTTGGTGAAGGAATTACTAAAACTGATTAATTTTTATTAATTAGCGCTACATTAGCATTGAAATAAAGATAAAATAAAGGAGGCATAATTAAAAGTGTATTTATCAGTAATAGTTTATTTCTTATTTGCATTTTATTTTGGTTTGATAGCAATAATTATTGGTAGTTTTACAATGTTTAACAAAGTTGCATCAAAAGTAGGATTTTGAAATAAGAAACAATCATTGATTTTATTAACAATTATTGTAATGAATTTACCGTTACAGTTAACAACATTAATATTAGCAATTACTAGTAAAACATATAATTTTTCCATTAGTGATACTTTATCCTCTGATGATAAATTTGCTATTAGTTTATTAACAATAAATTTTGCTTTACTTATTTTTACTGTTGTTTATTGTATTTTAGTTTCTGATTATTTAGCTGTTAAGTTTACAAAACAATTTGTTTTTCTTTTTGGACGAAAGATTCGCATTGAAAAAATTTATGAAATAAATGAAAATGAAAATGATTATTTGACAGTTCGGTTTATTGAAGGTTCTAGAGCAAAAAGAAAAATTAGTTGAAATAAAAAAAGTTTAACAACAAAATTTATTTTGGAAAATTATCAAGATTATATTCATAAGGTAATGAATTTAGAAGAAAATAATTTGACTAACAAAAAGCCACTTAAAACGGTGCGTTCAAAAAAAGAAAAGTAGTAATATTTTAAAAGAAAAACTTTAAAATTTTAATTAAAGTTTTTCTTTTTATTTAAAAAAATGTCGTATAAAATATATATGGGAAAAAGAAGTAGGTGTGAATAATGGAATTTAAATATAAGCGATGTTTATTAAAAATTAGTGGTGAAGCTTTAGGCGGTGTTAGCATTTATGATCCACAACGAATGAAAAATATTGTTAAACAAATTATTACTTTATCGCAAGAAGGAATTGAAATTGCTGTTGTTGTTGGTGGTGGTAACATTTGAAGAGGAGTTAATGCTAAAATCGCTGGTTTGGATAAGGTTAATGCTGATTATATGGGGATGTTAGCTACGGTAATGAATGCTTTAGCTTTAGAAGCTGAATTTAAGAATCAAAACTTTGATAAAGTAATTATTCAATCATCAATTGAAATGAATAAAATTTGTGAACCTTATTATTTTAAAAAATGTCTATCACGATTATCTAAGGGTTATGTTGTTATTTTAGCAGCTGGAACGGGATATCCTTATTTTACAACTGATACTGCGGCGGCATTACGAGCGGCGGAAATTAAGGCAGATGTCTTATTAATGGCTAAAAATGGTGTTGATGGTGTTTATAGTGCTGATCCAAAAATAGATAATACTGCTACTCATTATAAGTTTTTAACTTATGAGGATATAACGCAAAAGCAATTACGGGTAATGGATTTAACAGCAATTACAATGAGTATGGAAGCTAATTTAAAGATTATTGTGTTTGATATTAATGAACCAGATAATATTGTTAAAGCTTTACAGGAAAATACTAAAATTACAATTATTAGTAGTAGCAATAAATAGTTAAAGTTTTTAAGAAATAAGATTAAATTACAGTAATAAAAGTAAGGAGAATAATTAATGTTAATTGAGGCATTACAATTAGAAATTGAACAAATAAAAGAAGAAATGGAAAAGGTTTTAGAAAGTTTACGATATGAATTAAGTAAGATTCGTACAGGAAGAGCTAATCCTTTAATTCTTGCTTCTGTTTTGGTAGATTATTATGGTAGTTTAATGCCAGTTAATCAAGTTGCTGCAATTACGGTTGTTGAAGGGCGACAACTTGTTATTAAACCTTATGATCGAAGTATTATTAAGCAAGTTATTGCTGCAATTACTAAAGCTAATTTGCAAGTTTCATTGCAAGACCAAGGTGATTATATTAGAATGAATGTCCCGCAGTTAACTGAAGAAAAACGCAAAGAATTTGTTCGGCAAGTAAAAAAGATTACTGAAGAAATGCGAGTTCGGATTCGTAATTTAAGACGAGATATTAATGAAATTATTAAAAAATCTAAATTGCCTTTAGATGATGTTAAATCTTATCAAGAAGATATTCAAAAATTAACTGATGAATATATTGCTAAGGTTGATGCTATTGCGTTAGAAAAAGAAAAAGAATTAATGACGGTTTAATGGAAATAAAAACTCTCCTAAATAAAGGAGAGTTTTTATTTTTTAAAGTTATTTACGAGCATATTTTTTACAGTAATATAAATTTCAATATAATGCGGGACAAAATAAGAAAATCAGAATTAGAGCGGAGACAGCAATCTCTCGATAATTGCATCACATTGTTCCACCAAAATCTTCAATTCTAATAAGCGACATTGTTGCTACTAAAGTTAAGAGAATTAAGGCAAGCAATGAAATGCTAAAAAGCACAATTGCTATTTTTGCTTTTATTTGACTGAAATAAGAAAAAATTTGTAAACTGATAAAGATAATACTAAAAGTAACAAAGGTTATAAAATAATGAAATGGAAAAAAAGTAACATTATTTGGGATAAGACATTTTTCAAGAATAATTTTAATTTCATCATAGGCATTGGCACGATTACTTCCAGTTAAACTATTAGGATAAAGAAACATCATTGTTATTCAAAAAATAATGTTGAGGATTAGCCACACTGTTGTGACTGTAAAAACTATGTTGCGATTTGTCATATGTTTTTCTCAATCAGTTCTGTTCAGCGGTCTTTTCAGTGAATGGCACAATCTGGATAAGGCCCTCCTCAGCAATCTGTTCAAGTGTGGTATCTAATTCTATCAATATCACTAACATAGTGAAATTTAATTTCATCACCATTATCTAGTTTATCTTGTGAAAATAGTCCAATTCAATCATAACTAAATCGTTTTCATCAATATTGAATAGTAATACCATTATTTAATTTATTGCTGACTTGATAAATATCATTTGTTGTAAGAAAATTTTGTGAAAATATATAGCCTTTTATATAGTCAAAATAATATTTTGGTTTGAAATAATTATTTATTTTTCATAAAAGACCTACTGCTTTTAATGCTTTTCATATATTAATAATTATGACTGGAATTGCATATTGGGCATTATCGGTTTTTTTAGTTATAAATATATCTTCAATTTTTGTTTTGTTTCATTCCGCTAATATTAATGCTGTTTCACAGTTATTAAAATTAGCAATATAGCGATATTGTAGCGCTAATCAGCCATCCTTTACTTCTTTAGATGAACCAGTAGATTTTCCATTGACAATCATTTTTTCACTAGTAAAAGAATTTTTTAGATATACTGGTGAGTTGTCAGCAAAGCGATACTCACGATAATAACCATTTTCATCAATTGTTCCAAAAGTACAGTATTTATCAAGTTTAATATTATTTTTCTTTTGAGTTTGTGATAATTTAATGTTTACTTTTTTTAATAAATTTTCAATTGCTATTTCGCGAATTATTAATTGATAAATATTTTGATATAAATAACTTCAATTATATAAAATTGTATTTTGCTTAATAATATTATCTAGATAGTTAATATTGTCTATTGTTATGGTTTGCATTGAGATACTATTAAAGTTTTTAACTAATTTAAGAAAATTAGTTTCAATAATTTGAAGTTCGTTTTTATTAAAGTGATATTTAAAGTTATCAAAAGTAATTTCATTTTTTAATAGGGTAATATTTTGTTTTGTATTAACAAAATTATCAAACTTAATAATTAATTTTTTAATGCTATTATTTATTGTATGTGCTTTATTATTTAATGTTATATTTTTACTTTTTTGACTTGTTAGTTGCGGAATTATTAATCCGTTGTTGATAATGCATAAGGCACTAAAATATCTAGCTAGTACTTTTGTATTCATTATTTTTACCTCTTTCTTAAAAGATCTTATTTTATTTTTTAAAAAGCAAAAATATTTTTTAATTTGGTCAAAACCCCTCCTTATTAAATTTTATTATAGCATTGATTGTCTGAATATATTTTCACAATTAGATGCGATTTTATTCTTTCAATTTAATTATCAGTTATAATTAGTTAATATTGATAGAAGGAGTGATTAAATGAAAAAGCGAATTATTACTAGTATCTTTTTAATTTCTTTTGCAATTTTATATTTATTTGTTGGGGCGATATATCAAGAGTGAAAAGGTTTTGATGTTTGATATATGCCATATGCATTTTTAACAGTTAATAGTATTTTATTAGGGATTACAATTTTTGAGGTGATGAATTTAAGGAAAGGAGAAAGTTTTAATTGAATTATTAAAGCTATTATTTTTGTTTTTGCAATTATATTATTATGGTTTCCCATAGCAGAGAATATTAAGTATGAACCGTATTGAAATAAGTACGATGGTCCAAGTCGTATTGAATGATGACAATCATGAATGGTATTGTTAATTTATATGATATTTTTATTAGTTATTTTACTAATGGTGAAAGTTTTTAAGAAGTTTAGTGCTAATGATGCGTTATTTATATTTTGTATGACACTTTATTTAGTATTTGCTTTTAAAGCAATGAATTATATTATGCTCCAACCAGGGTTTGGTTGACCAGCAGTTAGTGTGGTTTTATTAATTACTATTAGTAATGATACATTTGCTTATATTGGCGGAACATTAGTTGGCAAAAATGCTCTTGCTCCAAAAATTAGTCCTAGTAAAACGTGAGAAGGGGCGATTATTGGTATTTTAGTAACCTTGGTGCTTGTTTTAGGATATATTGTGTTATTAACGGAGTTTACGAAGTATCAGCCATTTGCTAACTTTTTTACAACGAAAACAGATGATTATAAATATGTAATTTATTTCTTGTTAATTTTATTTTTGTCATTAATAAGTCATATGGGTGATTTACTTTTTTCATTTATTAAACGGAATCATAATGTAAAAGATTTTTTTAATGTTTTACCAGGTCACGGAGGATTTTTGGACCGGATTGATAGTTTGTCGTTGGTATTAATATTTACTGGATTTTTTATGTTAATCCAGAGTTTTTCAACAATTTAAGTTAGGGGTGAAAGTATGGAAAAGAATTTACAGCAATTGTGAAAAATAATGAAGTTTTCTTTAAAAAATGACATTTTACAACAAGCAAAATTATTGAAAATAGAATTTAAGAAAAAGAATGATACGCTGTATTTTACATTGCAAATCAACAAAATTTTACCAATTGAAATTATTAGAGAACTTGAACAATGTTTATTGAAACTTGATTTTCGTAGTAAAATAACTTTTTTATGTGTTGATGCTAATTATGTAATAGAACAAATTGTTGATTATTGAGAATATATTAAGCAAACTAAGACAAAACAAAAAGAGTACATTAATAGTAATATTTCTTGTGATAATTTAGTGTTGGAAAATAATGATTTACTTATTAAAGTTTATAATGAATCACAAGTGGCATTGACTAATCGGCATTTAAAATATTATCAGGAGCGAATGCGTCGGTATGGTTTTCAAAACTTGTCTTTAAAAATAAAAATTGAACAATATGATGTTTCTGTTGATCCAGCAATGATACAAATTGAAGATGAAGAACGAATGAAAGTCCAACAAAGAGAACAACAACAAGTAAAGGCTTTGCCTGCAAAAAAACGGGCGTTTAAAGGCAATTTGTCTAGTAGTGACAATTTATTGTCGCAAGTATCGTGTAAAATTTCAGAATTGGAAGAAGATGTGCGGGGGGTTTCTATTCAAGGACAAATTTTTCGTAAAGATTGTAAATTAACAAAAACTAAACGATGAATTTATTCAATATTAATTAGTGATTTTAGTGATGCGATTGCTTTACGATATTTTACAAGTGATGATATGAAAGACAAGCTTTTGGAAGAACTACAAGAAAAGGATTGAGTTGTTGTTAAAGGTGATGTGCGGTTTGATAATTTTTCTCGTGAACAAGTTTTGTGAGTAAATAAAATTCAAAAGATTGCTGATCCGCATTTACGAACTGATGATATGGTAGAAAAGCGGATTGAATTTCATTTACATACAAAAATGAGTGCGATGGATGGGGTTACAAGTATTGGTGAATATATTAAACAAGCAAGTCTTTGAAAACATTCAGCAATTGCGATTACTGATCATTTAAATGTTCAATCATTTCCTGATGCGCAAATGGCCCAAAAGAAATATCCTGCTGTTAAGGTTATTTATGGTGTGGAAATGCAAATGATTGATAGTAGTGTTAAAGCGATTACTAATGCTACTAGTGATGCGATTAATGCTTGTAAGTTTGTTATTTTTGATATTGAAACAACAGGATTGTCTAGTCGTTATGATGAAATTATTGAATTTGGAGCGGTAGTTATTGAGGGTCGGGGGTTAAGTGATAAAAGATATGATTTTTTAATTAAACCCAAAAGTAATGTTAGTGCTTTTAGTGAATCATTAACTGGGATTAGTAACGAAATGTTACAAGATAAGCCCCCAATTGAAATTGTGGCTGCTGAGATTAAAGAAGTTTTACAAGATGCTGTTCTTGTGGCTCATAATGCATCATTTGATATTGGTTTTATTCAAGAATTGTGAAATCAAATGGGTTATGGAAAACTTACTAATCCGATTATTGATACCTTGCAATTATCACGGTTATTACAACAACAGTTACGCTATCATCGTTTAGGAACGGTTGCTAGAAAATATAATATTAAGTATAATGAAGAAATTGCTCATCGTGCTGATTATGATGCTGAAATATTAGCTGATGTGTTTGCTGTGATGTTAACGGATTTAGAAGATAATTATCAAGTAAAAACATTATTAGATATTGAAAAAATTAATTATGAACCAATTTTTGCCAAGTTATTTGGTAATCATACGACAGTAATTGCTAAAAATGAGCAAGGATTGAAAGATTTATTTTCGTTAGTTTCGTTATCGCATACTAAGTACTTTTATAGTAGTCCTAAAATTACGATTGCGGCATTGCAAGAAATGCGTGCTAATGTTTTTATTGGTTCTGGTTGTGTTAATGGTCAGGTTTTTGAGTTTGCTCGTAATCGGAGTCAACAAGAATTGGAAGCAATAATGCAATTTTATGATTATATTGAAGTACAACCGCTAAGTGTTTACAATCATTTAGTTGAAAGTGGTGAGATGACAGTTGAACATTTAATGCGGATTGTAAAAAATATTGTTCATACTGCAAAGAAACTTAATAAAGTGGTTATTGCTTCTTCTGATGTTCATTATTTAAATCCGCAAGATAAGATTTTTCGTGATGTATATATTAATACTAAGGGTTTAGGAGGAAGAATGCATCCTTTATTTGACCGTAAAGGTCGTGTTAAAAATAATCCTGAGCAACATTTAAGAACGACTGCTGAGATGTTAAATGAGTTTAGTTTTTTAGAAGATGAAGTTTTAATTAAGGAATTGGTTATTACTAGTCCTAATTATTTAAATGAGCAAATTTCGTGGTTGCGACCGATTAAAGATGATTTGTATACCCCAGTAATTGATAATGGTGATGTTGATAGCAATTTGAAAAGATTATGTTATGATAACGCGAAAAAAATTTATGGTGCAGTATTGCCAATAATGGTAGAAAAAAGGTTATCTCGGGAGTTAGATGCGATTTTAAAGCATGGTTTTGGGGTTGTTTATTGAATTGCTCATTTGTTAGTTACAAGGTCATTAAATGATGGTTATTTGGTTGGTTCTCGTGGTTCTGTGGGGTCGTCATTAGTTGCGACAATGGCGAAGATTACCGAGGTAAATCCATTAGTGCCACATTATGTGTGTTCGCAATGTCAATATAGTGAATTTATTAGTGATGAAAATATTCGTAGTGGTTATGATCTACCATCAAAAAATTGTCCACAATGTCGTCATCTTTTAACTGGTGATGGCCATGATATTCCGTTTGAAACCTTTTTAGGTTTTGATGGTGATAAAGTACCGGATATTGATTTGAATTTTTCTGGTGAGTATCAAATGGTTGCTCATAATTTTACTAAAGAGATGTTTGGTGCGGATAATGTGTTTCGGGCGGGAACAATTTCTACCGTGGCACAAAAAACAGCATTTGGTTATGCTCGTGGTTATTTGGAAGATGTGAAAGGTAATCATTTTGTTAAAAAGGCGTATTTGGAATGATTAGCACAAGGTTGTGAGGGTGTTAAACGAACAACCGGACAACATCCGGGGGGAATTATTGTTGTTCCTAAGAACTATGATGTTAATGATTTTACGCCAGTAAATTTCCCAGCCGATGATATTACTTCGCAGTGAAAAACAACGCATTTTGATTTTCATGCTATTCATGATAACTTGTTAAAGTTAGATATTTTGGGACATGTTGATCCCACAGCATTAAAAATGCTACATGACCTTACTGGATATGATCCGCAAAATATTTTGTGTAATGATGCCGAAGTACTTTCATTATTTAGTTCCCCAGAAATTATGAAGATTACTAGTAGTGATATTAACAATGAAAAAACTGGAGCCGTGGGCTTACCTGAGTTTGGCACTCAATTTGTTCGTAAAATGTTAGAAGAAACAAATCCGACGAGTTTTGCTGATTTAGTGCAAATTTCTGGTTTATCGCATGGTACTGATGTGTGAGTAAATAATGCCCAAACATTAATTACCCATCAAGATTTAAAATTAAAAGATGTTATTGGTTGTCGTGATGATATTATGACTTATTTAATTCATCGTGAGATTCCGTCAGATATTGCTTTTAACATTATGGAAACCGTTCGTAAAGGAAAAGGTGTCACTGATGAGCAACAAAAAATTATGATTAGTCATAATGTTCCCCAATGATATATTGCATCGTGTCAAAAAATTAAGTATATGTTTCCTAAGGCGCACGCGACAGCTTATGTTCTAATGGCGTTGCGAATTGCTTGATATAAAATTAATTATCCGCACGAATATTATGCGACTTATTTTTCAACACGATGTGATGTTTTTGATATTAAGACGATTGCTAAGGGAAGGAATGCTGTTTTAACAAAATTAACCGATATCTTATCACGAATGGATAATGGTTATAATGTTGTTAATAAGTTAACTCAAAAGGAGAAGGATTTAGTACCAGTGTTGGAAGTAGCATTAGAAATGTATGCTCGCAAAATTGAATTTATTGGTATTAATTTAGAATATTCTTTAGCAACAAATTTTGTTGTTCAAGAGTTTGCTGGTGTTAAAAAGATTGTTCCGCCATTATCAGCATTAGATGGTTTGGGTAGTACTGTTGCTAATTCAATTGTTGAAGCTAGAACTGAAAGAGCGATTGCTTCTTTGGAAGATTTGCAAAAAAGAACTAGTATTACTAAAACGCATTTAAAGGAATTTGAGGAGATGGGTATGCTATCAGGTTTAGATAAATTTGATCAAATATCTTTGAACTTTTTTGAATAGTTAAAAGTAAAAAAATCAATTAGTTAAGAGTTAAGTAAAACCTTAATAGGTTTTACTTTTTCTGTAAGATGCTAAACAAAAATTTTTATTGTTGCTTTTCTTTTATTAAAATGGTACCTAAAATATGTAGTTTAGTTTTTTAAAAATATTTAATTTATATCGTTAAATAGTTAAAATTTGTGGTAATATATATTTACGGTTTTGAAATACTCCGAGGATATATATTGAATTTAATTGATTAAATATTGGTTTAAAAGATAATTAGAATTATTTTAAAAAAAGTTTAAATTTATGTTGACATTTATTTCCAAATTCAGTATTATCTTAAATGTACTAGTAATTAAGTCGTTAAACTTCTTACTATTACAAAATGATCTTTGAAAACTAAACAGAACAATCTGTCAATCTGATGAGTTATGAAACAAACAATAAAAATTGAAAACATTACTATAAAATGTTTTTTTATTTTCACTTTTTAATGAGAGTTTGATCCTGGCTCAGGATTAACGCTGGCGGCATGCCTAATACATGCAAGTCGAACGAGAGTGCTTGCGCACTCTAGTGGCGAACGGGTGAGTAACACGTATCTAATTTGCCTTTTTGAGGGGAATAACCGTTGGAAACGACGGCTAATACCGCATAGGTTATCGTTAGGCATCTAATGATAATTAAAGGTGCATTTGCACTACAAAAAGATAAGGATGCGCTGCATTAGTTAGTTGGTAAGGTAATGGCTTACCAAGACGATGATGCATAGCCGACCTGAGAGGGTGAACGGCCACACTGGGACTGAGACACGGCCCAGACTCCTACGGGAGGCAGCAGTAGGGAATTTTTCACAATGGGCGAAAGCCTGATGGAGCAATGCCGCGTGACTGATGAAGGCCTTCGGGTTGTAAAAGTCTGTTGTAAGGAAAGAATAGTAAGAATAGGAAATGATTCTTATTTGACGGTACCTTACCAGAAAGCCACGGCAAACTATGTGCCAGCAGCCGCGGTAATACATAGGTGGCAAGCGTTATCCGGATTTATTGGGCGTAAAGGGTGCGTAGGCGGTAATATAAGTCTAAGGTTAAAGATCGAAGCTCAACTTCGATTCGCCTTGGAAACTGTATAACTAGAGTACAGGAGAGGTTAGTGGAATTCCATGTGTAGCGGTGAAATGCGTAGATATATGGAGGAACACCAGTGGCGAAGGCGACTAACTGGCCTGTAACTGACGCTGAGGCACGAAAGCAGGAGTATCAAATAGGATTAGATACCCTAGTAGTTCCTGCCGTAAACGATGAGTACTAAGTGTCGGCTTTAATGTCGGTGCTGCAGCTAACGCATTAAGTACTCCGCCTGAGTAGTATGCTCGCAAGAGTGAAACTCAAAGGAATTGACGGGGACCCGCACAAGCGGTGGATCATGTGGTTTAATTCGAAGCAACGCGAAGAACCTTACCCAGACTTGACATCCAGTGCAATGCTATAGAAATATAGTGGAGGTTAACACTGAGACAGGTGGTGCATGGTTGTCGTCAGCTCGTGTCGTGAGATGTTGGGTTAAGTCCCGCAACGAGCGCAACCCTTATCATTAGTTGCTAACATTTAGTTGAGGACTCTAATGAGACTGCTAGTGCAAGCTAGAGGAAGGTGGGGATGACGTCAAATCATCATGCCCCTTATGTCTGGGGCTACACACGTGATACAATGGTCGGTACAAAGAGTCGCAAACTCGCAAGGGCAAGCTAATCTCAAAAAGCCGATCTCAGTTCGGATTGAAGTCTGCAACTCGACTCCATGAAGTTGAAATCGCTAGTAATCGCGGATCAGCAATGCCGCGGTGAATACGTTCTCGGGTCTTGTACACACCGCCCGTCACACCACGAGAGTTGGTAATGCCAGAAGTTCGTATCTTAACAGTTTACTGAGAGAGCGACCCAAGGTAGGATTGATGATTGGGGTGAAGTCGTAACAAGGTATCCGTACCGGAAGGTGCGGATGGATCACCTCCTTTCTATGGAGTTTATATTTATAAACTAATTACATTAGATTTTAACAAATAACTTTGGTTGAGGATGTTCTGTTTAGTTTTGAGAGATTATTTATCTCTCAAACGCAATATGAGAAATTACACTGTAATTTCTATGAGCATTGTTCTTTGAAAACTGGATATAAACATTTATTTTTATAATTGCAATAGGTTTTTCTTTTGACAAAGAAAAATTAGTAAGTTAATAAGAGCATATAGTGGATGCCTTGGGATTAGGAGCCGATGAAAGACGTGACTACCTGCGATAAGCCTTGGGGAGCTGGAAGTAAGCTTTGAGCCAGGGATTTCTGAATGGGGCAACCTACTATTCTTAATCGAATAGTGTCATATGATGAATACATAGTCATATTGATGGGATACCTAGGGAAATGAAACATCTTAGTACCTAGAGGAAAAGAAAGCGAATGCGATTCCCTTAGTAGCGGCGAGCGAACAGGGAACAGGACAAACCACTCTTCGGAGTGGGGTTTGGACCATCTATATAGAGTTTTAGAAAATTTTTTGATAGTAGAAATCGCTGGGATGCGATGCCATAGAGAGTGAAAGCCTCGTATACGAAATTGAAAAGTCTCTTGATGGGATCCAGAGTACGGCGAGACACGAGAAATCTTGTCGGAAGACGCGCAGACCACTGCGTAATCCTAAATACTACCTAATCACCGATAGTGAACCAGTACCGTGAGGGAAAGGTGAAAAGTACCCCGAGAGGGGAGTGAAATAGTATCTGAAACTATATGCTTACAAGAAGTCGGAGCTCGTTAATGAGTGACGGCGTGCCTTTTGTAGAATGAGCCGGCGAGTTACGATTATATGCAAGGTTAAGTGGAAAACATGGAGCCGTAGTGAAAGCGAGCCTTAATAGGGCGTTTAGTATGTAGTCGTAGACCCGAAACCAGGCGATCTAGCCATGAGCAGGTTGAAGTTAAGGTAATACTTAATGGAGGACCGAACCAACGTTCGTGAAAAGACCGTGGATGACTTGTGGCTAGTGGTGAAATTCCAATCGAGCCTGGAGATAGCTGGTTCTCCCCGAAATAGTTTTAGGACTAGCGTCAAAATTAGCGCAACGGAGGTAAAGCACTGAATGTATGATGGCCCCACCTCGGGGTACTGAATGCAATCAAACTCTGAATGCCGTTGTTGTATGTTTGGCAGTCAGTCTGTGGGTGATAAGGTCCATGGACGAGAGGGAAACAGCCCAGATCATCAGTTAAGGTCCCAAAATCAATGCTAAGTGTAAAAGGATGTGGAATGACTTAAACAGCTTGTAGGTTGGCTTAGAAGCAGCCATCCTTTAAAGAGTGCGTAACAGCTCACAAGTCGAGTTATTTTGCGCCGAAGATGTACCGGGGCTAAGCATTGTACCGAAACTATGGATTTTAAATTATTTTAAAGTGGTAGGGGAGCGTTCTAAACGGGACGAAGGTAGATCGTAAGGACTACTGGACTGTTTAGAAGTGAGAATGCCGGCATGAGTAACGATTGAAAGTGAGAATCTTTCATGCCGTTTGACTAAGGTTTCCTGGGCAAGGTTCGTCCACCCAGGGTTAGTCGGGACCTAAGGCGAGGCCGAAAGGCGTAGTCGATGGACAACAGGTTGATATTCCTGTACCACCATGGTATGGAATGGAGTGACGGAGAAGGCTAGGATATCCCGGTTAATGGATTCCGGGCTAAGCGCAAAGAGGGTCATTTAGTAAATTTTATGGCATAACCTTGAAGCGTTATGGGGAGTGAAAGCTTCGGCAAGTAGCGAAGAGTCTGACGCCACGCTTCCAAGAAAAACTTCTACTATTAACTATCATGGTGCTCGTACCGAGAACGAACACACGTGGTCAAGGAGAAAATCCTAAGGCAAGCGAGATAACTATAGCTAAGGAACTCTGCAAAATCATCCCGTAAGTTAGCAAGAAGGGATGCTCATATAAGTAATTATGTGAGCCGCAGTGAAGAGGCCGGGGCGACTGTTTAGCAAAAACACAGCTCTCTGCTAAGTCGTAAGACGATGTATAGGGGGTGACGCCTGCCCAGTGCTGGAAGGTTAAGAGGATGGGTTAATAATTTATTATGAAGCTCAGAATTGAAGCCCCAGTGAACGGCGGCCGTAACTATAACGGTCCTAAGGTAGCGAAATTCCTTGTCAGGTAAGTTCTGACCCGCACGAAAGGCGTAACGATCCCGGCGCTGTCTCGGCTATAGACTCGGTGAAATTTTAGTACCTGTGAAGATGCAGGTTACCCGCAACTAGACGGAAAGACCCCGTAGAGCTTTACTATAACTTGATATTGATTTTTGATCTAATATGTACAGGATAGGTGGGAGACTTTGAAGTAGATACGCTAGTATCTATGGAGTTAACCTTGGGATACCACCCTTATTATTTTGAAAATCTAACCTTATTCAGTTATCCTGAATAGGAACAGTGTCAGGTGGGTAGTTTGACTGGGGCGGTCGCCTCCTAAAGAGTAACGGAGGCGCCCAAAGGTACCCTCAGTATGTATGGAAATCATACGCAGAGCGCAAAAGTAGAAGGGTGCTTGACTGTGAGACTTACAAGTCGAACAGGAACGAAAGTTGGGTTTAGTGATCCGGCGGTCCTGAGTGGAAAGGCCGTCGCTCAACGGATAAAAGTTACCTCGGGGATAACAGGCTTATCTCCCCCAAGAGTTCACATCGACGGGGAGGTTTGGCACCTCGATGTCGGCTCATCACATCCTGGAGCTGAAGTTGGTTCCAAGGGTCGGGCTGTTCGCCCAATAAAGTGGTACGTGAGCTGGGTTTAGAACGTCGTGAGACAGTTTGGTCCCTATCTGTTGTGGGCGTAGGAAGTTTGAGGAGATCTGTTCTTAGTACGAGAGGACCGGAATGGACCTACCTCTGGTGCTCCAGTTGTCATGCCAATGGCACAGCTGGGTAGCTATGTAGGGAATTGATAAGTGCTGAAAGCATCTAAGCACGAAGCAAACTTCAAGATGAGACTTCCCATCCAGAAATGGAATAAGACCCCTTAAAGATTATGAGGTTGATAGGTTGGGTGTGTAAGTATGGTGACATATTTAGCTGACCAATACTAATAGGTCGAGGACTTACTTTATTTTAAAAGTAATTCCTATTGTTGAAAGTCTAAAAAATAATGTTTATGTCTAGTTTTGAGAGAGCAATCTCTCTATCTGGTGCCTATAGCGGCGTGGCCACACCTGTTCCCATTCCGAACACAGAAGTTAAGCATGCCAGCGCTGACGATACCTTCACGGGGAAAATAAGACGGTGCCAGATTTTTTAATTTATTAATTCACTTTTTTTATTAAAAATATAATACAATTATTATTAACTATTGAATAATATTTTTAATAAAAAAAATGTTAATAAGGTGTTGAGATTAATGAGTCGCAAAGTATCTAATACATTAATAGTCATTATTATTGGCTTTGTTATGTTTTCAGTTACTTTGGGACTTTTATTAAGTTATGTTAATTTTAATCCTATGACTTTTATAACATTAAAACTGATAATGTTAGTTGTAATATTAAAGGTTTAGAAATTTCTGAACAAATTGTTAATGATTCAATTCGTAAAGAAAATTCTTTATTAAATTCTGATGTTTTTCAAGAATTGAAAATTGCTCAACAAGAACGAGGTGCAAAGGGTGAAACTAATTTTGTAATTCGTAATTTAACAAAGTATGATGTCAAATTTTTACGAAATTGTGAAGCACTACTTTTTAAAGAAGCTTCTTTAAAAAGTAGTGAAGAGTTTAATAAAGTTAATAAAAGTTTAACTAATTTTAAAAGTTTTGATGCATTACAAGATGATTTTAATAATACAAAATTGAAATCATCTATTAATGTTGATATTAGATGAAATGAATTATTGGATAATCTTAATAATAGTGATAAAACAATGATGAAAGCAGAGTTACTAAAGTTTTATAATACAGTTGCACATTATTATAAAAAAGATAGTATTTTAAAATTATTATTTATTATTATTAAAATTAATAATTTTAATAATAATACTGTTGCGGTTACAAGAGCAAATGTTGCTCGTTTATGACAATATATGATTTTTTCTAATAATTTTAATAATTATGAAAATATTAGAGATCAATTTGAAAATGGATATTGGTCAGCAAATAATATTACAACTGTTATTGTCCATGAATATGGCCATGCAATTGAAAACTTTTATAACTCATTAGACCATACTAGAGGTAGATTTAATAGTAATTATTATCCTTGTGACGATAAAAATTTAGACCCTTCAAAAGGAAACGGTTGAAAATATTATGCTAATGCTTGTTCTAATTATAGTTCTGTTTCACCTTTAAAATCCTTTAAAAATCGTAGTGATGAAAAAAGAATTCAAACAGCTAGTGATTATTTAGTAGAATGACTTGCTCGTCAAATTGGTATTGAAGAAATTATGCAAAAAAGATTGTTTGCGTGGTCTATTATTAGAAGTAATTATGGTCGAACTAATAGTTTGCGAGAACTTTTTGCTGAAGCTTTTTCACAATGATTATTAACAGAAGAAGAATATAAAACGGTAATGTGAGAATTACTAAATAAGTTTTTTACCCAATTTTTGCCTAAATATGATCCGCTTGAGTCGCCTTCTTATTAAATTTGTTTGGTAACTGTGATATAAGAAATTATGAAATTAATTACACTTTTTGATTTTTAGTTTCATTTTTAGTTAGAAATATTTATAAAATTTTATGAATGTTTATAATGACATTATTACTAATTTGCAAAGGAAGGTGATAA
Source organism: Spiroplasma endosymbiont of Dromius quadrimaculatus (assembly GCF_964031155.1). Taxonomy (NCBI): domain Bacteria; kingdom Bacillati; phylum Mycoplasmatota; class Mollicutes; order Entomoplasmatales; family Spiroplasmataceae; genus Spiroplasma; species Spiroplasma endosymbiont of Dromius quadrimaculatus. Next base: position 984,819 of record NZ_OZ035010.1, on the reverse strand, counting down.
ATGAAATAATAGTAATTTTTTAATTCTTAATATTTTTAAATATTAATAAAATTGAAAGGAATATTAATGATGAGAGGTCATTTTTTAGGATTTGCTAGCATATTTATAATGGGTTCATCTATTAATATGCTATATCCAATTATTAATAATGAAATAACAGAAAAATTATGTAAAGTAATAGAATTATCAAAATACAAAGAAGTTATTAAGGAACAAATTGTTGATGAAATTAATTATCTACCAACTTCATCGCAAATTGATGCTGTTATTAAATTTTATAATAAATTGTATGTTCAAGGAATTATTAATATTATTGAGGATAATAAGAAATTAAAAATTGTTCATAATATTTCATTTAGTGAGGAATTTAAATCTTCTTATATTGGGGTTAATAAAATTGATTTTTTTTGGTGAGGATTTAATTTTTATCTTGATGAATCAATTGTTAAAGGTATTTCTATTGGTGGCATAATAAATGGTGGTTTTCAAACGATTGTTGCTGCTCTTAGTAAAGTATTATTAGGGGAAGTGCAGCAGTTGCCCCTGCATTGCCGATAATTGCTGCGGCCTTATTAATTCAGGGTAGTATTATGGCGGAAGTTAGTAATGGATGTGGCACCGACGCTACAATGTCATATTTTTTGTCAGGTATTTTAGTAAATTATTGAGCTCAACCATGTTAAGGAGTAATTAATGGATGCAAAATTAAAACAAGAATTAATGACTCAATATACTAGTAAAAATAAGTTATTAGTTTATAAAATGATTTTATTTTTTATTCTTTTTCTTCAAGGATTGTTTTTAATTTTAGCGATAATTTTCTTGGTATATAATTGAATTTCCATTGCTACGATTTTTGGAATTGGTCTTTTAATGTTACCATATGCTTATTATTTATTTAATCGTTTATATAATCAATATTTTTATGGTTATCGATGCTATTTACAATTAGAAAATAATTCTCAAGTTAATGTTGAAGATTTAGTTTTTTTTAAACATTATCGTTTTAGAAAATGAAAAAAGAAAATTTTATAGATAATAATATATTATAATAATGCTAGAAGTTTCTAGCATTATTATTTTGTTTAAAGAATTAAATCGTAAAATTTATAAATTTTGATTTTATTTTACTTTTTCCAAAATTTTATAGATTTATCATTGAGAATTATATTTTTTTATTATATAATAAAAAAATAAGTTAATACCATTTATTTATTAGAATAATGCATAACTAATAAATAAAATAACTTAGGATGACTTACCTATTAGCATTGAAAAATAGTCAGTTTTTAAAAATAGTTAAAAACTATAGCAGTTTGGGAATGTGTTCTGCAATAAAAAAATGATTGAGGTTTAAACTTTATAAAGTTTAAACCTTTTTACACTTTACTTTATTAATAAAACAAAAATGGAGATTTAAATCATTGAATAAGAATGATAAAAAATAACTTCAATAAAGACTATGAAACTAACAAATTTTTATTTTTTATTACTAAATTGTTTTTCTTGTCCAGTAAAAATTCGATAAATATTTTGATAGTGTCGTAAAATAACAATTAAAACAATCAAACCAACAATTAATTGGGTTCAATAATTAGGCAATAAGTAAGAAAAAAATAACTCGGAGTGATTAATTCACATATTTACAGGCAAATTGTTTATTTGTGTAATTCAAGAGCAACAAAAAATAGATATGGCACATAGTAATGAAGCAATAGAAACAATGCGAATAGTTAGAAATATTGTTCATCATACAATAGTTGCAATAATAAAATAAATCGGATTAAGAAAAAGTGTAAAGCCTAAAAAGGGTCCAACACCTTTACCACCTTTAAATTTATGATAAATTGGCAAGCAATGTCCGAAAACAGCAAAAACAGCACTAATATAAACTGAGCTTTCACTAAGAGTAAAGGTTGGTGAATTAATTAGTGATAGTAATTTTACAATTGCTAAAACAAGACCAATTTTTAAACCATCTAAAATAAGAATAATTAAACCAAATTTGGTTCCCATAATTCTGGCAGCATTAGTAGCTCCGGCATTTTTGGAATAATGGTTACGGACATCAGTTTTAAAATAATATTTACTAATAAGAATTGCTGGTGATAGTGAACCAACTAAATAACCAATAACACATCCTAAGGTTGTCATAATGATTGATGCAGTACTCATATAATCATCTCTTTTCTAATATTAATTATTTAATATTATATTACTATTATAAGGTAATTTTATTATATTATTGTTTAATTTAAAATTTATTGCTTAATTTATAATATAATCATTATATATGGCATAATTCTTATAATAGTTTTAGTCATTAGATATTCAAAGTAACATTATAGAAATTAAGTATTGTACTTAAAGTAGTAATTTTAGAAAAGGAAGATGAAAAAAATGCAAGAATTAAAAATTTTATCGTTTGATAATAATGAACTTCATTTATATATATGAGATCAAGTCAGTAAACCTAAAGGGGTTATGCAATTAGTGCATGGGTCAAGTGAATATACTTTTCGTTATGATGAATTTGCTAAGTATTTAAATGCTAATGGTTGAATCGTTATTGGTAATGATCTTCGGGGACACGGGAAAACGGTTACTGATAAAGACCACTTAGGGTTTTTTAGTGTTAAGGATGGTTGAGATAAGCTGGTATTAGATTTAAAAGTAGTGAATGATTATATTGTTCATAATTATCCCAAATTAGGAATTACAATGTTAGGGCAATCAATGGGTTCATTTTTAGCGCGACATTATGCAACATTATACTCTTATACTATTGAATCATTAGTTATTTGTGCCACAACTTGAAAATCAAAAATGCAATTATGAACTGGTAAATTTATTGCTAAATATTTACAAAAACGACAACCATTACATTCTCCTAGTAATTTTATTAATAATTTAACTTATAAAAAATTTAGTAAGAAAATTAAAGAAAAAGATAATGATTTAGCTTGACTAACTCGTGATAAAAATATTCAAGAAAAATTTAGAAATGACCCCTTAACGGGACAAATATTTACTGCTAGTGCTTTTAAAGATATGTTTACAGGTTTATTGTATATTATGAAAAAGAAAAACATTATTAAAACTCGGAAAACTTTACCAATATTTTTTATTGGGGGAATGAGTGATCCGGTTGGTAATTTTGGTAAAGATGTTGAAAAAACTGCAAGAAAATATCGTCAATATGGTTTTAAAAAAACAAGCATTTTATTATATTCAGGAATGCGTCATGAAATTTTAAATGAAATTGGTAAAGAACAAGTATATCAAGATGTTTTAAATTTTATTAATAAGTATAATAGTAAATAATAATTAGCAACAATAAAGGGGTGAATTAAAATGCTAAATAGCTATGATGAATCTTCAATTCAAGTTCTTGAGGGATTAGATGGTGTTCGTAAACGACCGTCGATGTACGTTGGGTCAAAAGATAGGAAAGGGTGGCATCATCTCGCATGAGAGATTTTTGATAATTCGATTGATGAAGCATTAGCTGGATATTGTAATGAAATTAAGATTACTATTAAAAAAGATGATTCAATTATTATTGCAGACAATGGTCGGGGGATTCCTACGGGAATGCATAAAAAAGGAAAATCAACACCAGAAGTTATTTTTACAATGTTACATTCTGGTGGTAAATTTGATGGTAATAGTTATAAAACATCAGGTGGTTTACACGGTGTGGGGGCATCGGTTGTTAATGCGTTAAGTGAATTTTGTTATGTAACAATTTATCGTGATAAAAAAATTTACGAAATTGGTTTTAAAAATGGGGGTCATTTAGCACGACATTTAAAATTAATTGGTAAAACAGTAAAAACTGGTACTGTAGTTCATTTTCGCCCTGATAGTACGATATTTAATAATTTTAAGTTTTCATATTCAATGATTTGTGAGCGAGCTCGCGAGTCAGCATTATTAATTAGTGGTTTAAAAATTATTGTTGTTGATGAACATAGTAAAAAAGAAGAACAATTTTGTTTTACTAATGGCTTAGAAGAATTTGTTAAATATTTAATCGCTGATGAAAAAATTATTAGTCCAATTATGCTTTTAAAAGGTGAAATGGATAATGTTCAATTAGAAGTTGGGATGCAATATAGTAATGCTTATAGTGAAAATATTATTAGTTTTGCTAATAATGTTAAAACTATTGATGGGGGAACCCATGTTGTTGGTTTTCGTACTGCCATAACGAAAGTTATTAATGATTATGCTAGAACAGAAAATCTTTTAAAAGAAAAAGAAAAAAACTTTGAAGGTAGTGATGTTCGTGAAGGATTAACAGCAGTTATTTCGGTACGGATTCCTGAAGATATGATTCAATATGAAGGACAAACTAAAAGTAAATTAGGAACTAATGAAATTAAAAATATTGTTGATAATATTGTCACTAAACAATTTTCTTTTTGATTACAAGAAAATAAGACTGTTGCTTATGAAATTTTAACAAAGATTATTAAAACTAGAGAAGTAAGAGAAGCTACAAGAAAAGCTCGCGAACAAGCAAGAGGACAACGACAATCAAAAGGTTTAAAAGACCGAATGTTAATTGGCAAGTTAGCGCCAGCGCAAAATCGGAATCCTAATAAAAATGAATTATTTCTTGTTGAAGGTGATTCGGCTGGTGGTACTGCGAAAATGGGGCGAGCGCGAAGTTTTCAAGCCATTTTATCTTTAAAAGGGAAGATAATTAATGCTGAAAAATCTAATTTAGCAACATTATTAAAAAATCCTGAAATTAATATGATTACTAATGCTATTGGTGGTGGCATTGGTGAGCATTTTGATTTAGATGATGTTAATTATGATAAAATTATTATTATGACCGATGCTGATGTTGATGGCGCCCACATTCAAATTTTATTATTAACTTTTTTTTATCGTTATATGAAGCCTTTAATGGCTGCGCAAAAGATTTATTTAGCATTACCACCGTTATATAAAATTAGTAACAAAAAATCTAATGAAATTAGTTATGCTTGAAATCAAAAAGATTTATATAAGCAATTAGAAAAACATACTAAAAGTGAAATTCAACGCTATAAAGGACTTGGAGAAATGAATGCCGATCAATTATGAACAACAACAATGAATCCAGAAACTAGACAACTAGTGCAAGTTACTATTGGTGATCGTCATAAAGCTGAAAAAAAGATTATTACTTTAATGGGTGATGATAGTGATAAACGCAAAAAATGAATTGAAGCTAACATTAATTTTACATTAGAAGATAATTTTGTTATTGCTTCATAAAATGAAAGGAGGAATGAAATGAAAAGTAACAGAAATAGTGTGGTTCATGAATTAGATGAAATTGTTGCTGAACGGTTTGGTTTATATGCGAAATATATTATTCAAGAACGAGCATTGCCTGATGTTCGTGATGGCTTAAAGCCAGTGCAAAGACGAATTTTATATGCAATGAATAATTTAGGGTTATTTTTTGATCGGCCTCACAAAAAATCAGTTCGGGTTGTTGGTGAAGTAATTGGTAAATATCATCCGCATGGTGATGTTCCCATTTATGAAGCAATGGTGCGAATGGCGCAACCTTGAAAGTTAAGAGTACCACTAATTGATGGTCATGGTAATTTTGGTTCCATTGATGGTGATTCAGCAGCGGCAATGCGATATACCGAAACGCGTTTAAATGCAATTTCTAAGTATTTATTACAAGACTTAGATAAAAAAACTGTTGGTTGAACTCCTAACTTTGATGATTCAGAAACTGAACCGACAGTATTACCAGCGTACTTTCCTAATTTGCTTTTAAATGGTTGTATGGGTATTGCTGCTGGTTATGCAACCAATATTCCGCCTCACAACTTATCGGAATTAATTGTTGCCTTAGTTTATCGTCTTAATAATCCTGAATGTTCGTTAAAAGAAATTATGAAAATTATTAAAGGGCCTGATTTACCTACGGGTGGTATTATTCAAGGACGGGATGGAATATTAAATGCTTATAAAACTGGTCGTGGTAAGATTATTATTCGTAGTAAAATGGAATTACAAGGGACACCGCGTCATCGAAAATGAGTTATTAAGGAGTTACCTTATGAAGTTGTTAAAAGTGATTTAGTAACGCGAATTGCGGATATTAAAGAAGAACAAAAACTTAGTGGTATTAAGGATATTATTGATTTAAGTGATATGTCAGGAGTTCATATTGAAATTAATTTACAACAGGATGCTGATGCCGAGACAATTCGGAAATATTTATTAAAACATAGTAATTTACAAGTATCTTATAATCTTAATATGGTTGTTCTTGAAGATAACAAACCAATTTGTGCGGGGATATTAAACTTATTAGATGCTTATTTAAAACATCAATTTGATATTGTTCAAAAAAGAACTAAATACGATTTAGAAAAAGCGATTGTTCGTTTAGAAATTGTTAGTGGTTTAATTAAAGTTACAACAATTTTGGATAAGGTTATTGCTACGATTCGTAAATCAACTGATAAGGCTAATGCTAAGAAAAATTTAATTAAAACTTATCATTTTACGGAATTACAATCAGAAGCTATTGTTTCGTTACGATTGTATCGGTTAACATCAACTGATGTTAATGCTTTAAAAGAAGAGGAAAAATCTTTACAAAAAGAAATTAGAACTTGACAAGAAATTATTAAGAAAAAAGAAAAACAAAAAACTTTGATTATTCAACAATTACAAACTATTTCGCAAGAATTTAATTCGCCACGAAAAACAGTTATTGAGAATATGGTGGAAGAAATTATTATTGAAAAAACAGAAATAATTAATGAAGAAAATATTTTTGTTACGATATCGCGTGATGGTTATATTAAAGTTATTAATGAAAAAGTAGTTGCTAAACAAGATATGAAAGATTATGGCCGAAAACCTTTAGATATTAATGTTGCTTCATTATCAACTACTTCATTAAGTACTTTGTTATTGTTTACTAGTCAAGGTAATTATTGTATTGTTCCTTTACATAAAGTAAAAGAAAGTCGTTGAAAGGATATCGGCCACCATGTTAATAACTTTTCAACAATGACGGGTGACGAAAGAGTTCTTGGTGCGATATTAATTAATGATTTTGATATTCAAGACCAATTTGTTATTTTAGCAACTAAGTTAGGATTTATTAAAAGAACTGTTATTAGTGATTTTAAAGCAACAAGAATATCTAAAGCTTTAAAAGCGATTAATTTACAATCCAATGATGAGGTTGTTGGTTTTGATTTAAGTAATGGTAAAAAACAAGTTATTTTAACAACTAAAAAAGGTTTTGTTGTTAGATATGATGAAAATGATATTGCGATTATTAGTCCCAAAGCTAAAGGTGTTAAAGCGATTAATTTAAAAGATGATGATAAAGTTGTATCATTAAATGTTGTTAATGATGAGCACGATAGTTATGTTTCTTTTACTACAGCGGGGGTTAAAAAAATTAAAATTAATAATATTCCTTTACTACATCGTCCAGCGAAAGGGGTTCATTCTTTTAAAATAACTAAAACTATTATTCCCTATGTAATTACATCGTTTGTAATTCCTAATAATAGTAAAGTTCATATTTTAACTAAAAATAATACGATTGAAAATTTTGCGATTAGTAAAGTTCATTATGGTCGTTTATTAGAAAGTGTTAGTGATTTTTTAGGGGATGTTAATGTGGAATGAATTCAAGATGACCGTTATTATGATTTAAGAAAGCATAATTTACAATCAGCATCATTAATTTCTTCTTTAAAAAAGGATAAAAAAATATCTAATGCTAATGATCAAATATCATTATCAATGGACGATATTTTAAATGATTAATAAATGAAAGGAAACTTATGATTCAAAAAAGTTTTTTAGAAAAAATAAAATTATATGAATGATTAGTAGAAAAGTCACACAGTTCTAATGATTTAAATAAAAAAGGTATTTATGCTTTATATATTCAGTTGCCAACAGTTAAACTTAATAAACTAATTCCTGTTTATATTGGTCAATCAAAAAATAAAAATGGGATTGGTGAGAGATTTAAGCAACATAAAATTCAGTTAAGCAGGTTATTAAAAATGTCACCTCTTGATTATGAAGACCATATTGAGTCTGGAAAACAAGATGGTAAACATTTTTATAGTAAACTCCATGATTTTATTAGAAATATTAATGGTAGTATTAATGATATTAAAATTAAATTATTAGAAGAATTTGTTGAACATCCTAGTTGTAATACCAAAAAATGTTGTTGTTTAGATGAAAAAGAACAATGATGAATTAATGAATTTAAAGCCGAATATTTTGGTTTTAATCAATTAGCTTTTGTTATTAATTAACATAAATTAGTAAACTCTTTAAGAAATAATTATTATGATAAATTAGTTAGCAAAAAATTTATTAATGACATGAAAGTGTTAGGGCAAAAAGTTATCGCTAATCATAATGACGAGTACTTACAATATGGTTATTATGATTTTAATTTTACTAATTTTAAAAGATTTTATGTTTGTTTTGAACGATATCTTCAAAATGACAATTGAAAATGAATAACAACATTTGAGCAGTTGAATGAGGCACTTAAACAGGAATAAAAAATCGGCCATAGGAAAAAAGGAAACCATAAATGAAATTAATTAAAGAAAGAAAAGAATGCAATTAATTTGTCAAATAATAATTTTATCTCGTAAGTAGAACAGTGAAAATATTTTCATTTTGTGAAAATTATATCGTATTTGTATATTTTGGTTGTATGAATTTTTACTTTGTTATAATACTTTTGCTGGAGGTTTTGACAAAGAATGAAAATACAATATAACTGATTAGTACTAACTTCATTAACTTATGACTAATATTATTTTCGTTGTTCAACAATATTCACAAGAAAGTGAGCAAAGTATTGATCAGTTAATTTCTCAAACAATTTTAAATAACATTAATGATTTTGCTAATATTAATTTAACATTATTGGCAAAGCAAGCTTATACTTCAACAGCATCAGTTATTCGTTTTTGTAAAAAATTAGGTTATAGTGGTTATTCAGAGTTTAAATTTGCTTTTTTACAAGCATACAAAAAGAAAAACCCGACTGAGGATGCTAGTTTAAAAAATTGTTTTTCTTGTAATAATTTTTGAAAGGGTATTAAACATAATAATTTTTTAATTAGTGACTTGGATCAAGAAATAGTTGCCAATTATTTATTAAAGCAACAAAAGATTTATTTGTTAGTTGATAAAGTTATTAGTACTAATTTAAAACCATTTATTAAGAAATTGAATCGGTTATTTTATAAAATTAATTTTTGTTTATTTGATACTAATGATTATTTTGTTGTTAATAAAGAAAAGTCTTTAGTTTTAGTTTTTGGTAATAATTTACCTAATTGATTTAGCAAAACAGAACACCTATTTGTGCAATTTTTTAGTCCAATATTTGATTTGAAAAGTGCTTCCTTACAAGCAAAAAATGAATATATCCTTTTAGTATTAATTAAATTGTTTGCGATTGTTTATTCTAAGTAAGTTGAGAAAATAGCGGTGTTACATATAAAATCAAAGTAACCCCGCTATTCATTTAAGATAAATTTATTTTTGCTTTTTCTTAATTTGCTTATCTTGTTCATAATGTCTAGTAATAATTTCTTCAATTTTGTGATAGGAGGTAGTTTTAGGATGCTTTTTGTACTTTGTGGACATAATTTTACGATAGGGACTTATTTCTTCTTTTAATTCATTATATAGTGATTTATAAACTTTATCATTAAAGTCATAATTTTTGAATTTTTTTTCGCCTATCTTTTTAAGTGTGGTAGCAATTTCATTGTTAATAGCATTTTTTAGTTTATTGTAATCAATAATAATAAAAATAATAAAAGCAGTTATTAAAGCAATTGCTAATGCTATTAGTAAATAAGTCATATGGTTTTGCTCCTCTTTATTAAAATATCTTATTTTATTAAAATAATTTATCAAACCGTGTAAGTCATATATCGTTTCCTTTCAAATGATTATATTAATTACTAATTATTATATCAATCATTCTAATATTTTATTGGTGTGAATAATAAAATATGCTATTATTTATATAGTTTAAAAAAATATTAATATTTTTTATAGGAGGAATGATGGTGAGTCGCAAGGTTAAAAAGTTATCACCAAAAATTCAGTTATCACAAGAGCGCTTATCTAAGTTTTTAGGTAAACAATATGTATTGTTAACAATTTTTTGAATGATTTTTACAGCGATGTTAATTTATGTACTAATTTTATTTATTCAAGAAAGAGGGATGGTAAATAATACACCAGAAATTAGTAAACTTTTAAATCAACTTAAAGAGGCAACGCTTACAAATGTTGAGAAACAAGAAATTTATAAGCAATTAATTAAGTTAACTGTTTATCCAATTATTGATTTTTCATTAATGAAATTTGATTTTTTTGGGACAAAAACTGATGTTGTTGATTGAGAAGCGGCTTGGAATGACCGAATCAAAAATATTAATCTTGCTTATTCTTATGTTTTTATTAGTGCGGCGATTGCTCTTATTGCTTTATTTTTTTATATATTAATTAATATTAAAAATCTTCGTAGAAGACTTTTTGAAAAAAAATATCAATTATCAACGGTATATCCCAATAACTACTTTATTTTTAATACTAAAATTTATTTAGATTTTATTACTAGTTTAACAATTGTTTTTTGTTTTTTTAACTTTATTACGACAATAATTGCTATTATTTATGGTATTTTTAATGTTGTGATTTCTACTTTAAATCGCTGAATTTTTAAGGTTGATAGTCCTGCTTTTTTACCACGAAAATGATGGCGCGGTGGTAATTTTGGTTTTTTTGTAATGGTATTAGTTATTCAAAACTCATATACAATTGCTAAATCATATTTTGCAACTCAATTTGATGTTGATATTGATATTATTGTTTCCATAATTATTCCTATTGGAACCATAACTGTGATTGTGGCAATATTTATTCGTAATATGATGGCTGCTAAAGTTACAGCTGTTAAAACGATTATGGTAAGAGTAATGGCATTTAAAATTTATGTTCATTCACAAGATGATAAAGTTTTTAGTGATTATAGTTTTATGCGTGATATGCCAATAATAATTAAAGAAAGATTTTTGAGCAAGACAATTAATAATAAACAGGGATTAGAATTATTAGGTATTATTGATGAAACTGTTGAATTTTTTCGTCTTAACATTAAAAAGCCTGATGAGTTAAATTATATGTTATTTCATCTTTTTAATGATGTTCATGAAATCGCAGAAATTGAGGAGATAAGACATAATATTCTAAAAGTAAAATCTAAGAAATAAAAAATAATGAAAATGGAAAGAGATAATAATGAAAAATATATTTAAACCGCCGGCTGCTAAAGAGCAGTTTAGTAGTGATTTAAAAACTGTTAATAAAAAGTTTAATTTTTTAAGAAATCAAGTATTTATTGTATCAATTTTAGGTTATATGATGTATTACTTTACTCGAAAATCAGTTGATATAACTGGTAGTCATTTAATGGAAACTGGAGGGTTAAGCACATATAATTATGCATTAATGGGAATGTTTTTTTCAATTACTTATGGATGTAGTAAGTTTATTATTGGTGGTTTTGCTGATCGTAGTTCAGGAAGAATTGTGATGACGATGGGATTACTAGTTTCAGCCATCTTAAATATTGCTTTAGGTGGTGTTATTCAAATTGGTAATGGTCAAATTACGGTTGCTCCATTAGTGGTAATGATTATTATTTTAACAGCATTAGGAATATTTCAGGGTATGGGTTGACCAGCTACTGCGAGAATGATGGCACATTGATTTACTGATAAAGAACGATCACCACGACTTGCGATTTGAAATTCCGGACAAGGATTAGGAGCCGCTTTTGCTCCACTAATTATTATTCCTTTAATTGAATTAATTGACCCGGGTGGTACAATTTATGGGTTATATTACTGAGTACCTAGTATTATTGCTTTAATTTTTTTACCTTTGGTTTTTTGAGGTTTGCGAGACCGACCTGAGGCCGAAGGATTACCAACTGTTGAAAAATGAAAAGGAATAACTGAACATGCTAAAGAAAAAACAGAATTAAAAATCAAAGAAATTTTTGTTAAATATATTTTAAAAAATAAATATGTTTGAATTTTAGCATTTGCAAATATTTGAGTTTATGTTTTACGACAAGGAATGTCTTCGTGAGCAATAAAAATTGCCGATGAAATGCATGGTATTAAGTTAAAAGATAGTAAATGATTGTGGTCATTTTTTGAATGATCAGGAATTGCTGGTGGAATATTTGCAGCCTATGGTGCTAGATATTTATTTCAAAATCGGAAAGCACCATTAATGATTTTTGGATTAATTTATTGGTATCGGTGGTCTAGTTATCTTTCAAAATGCTCCTAGAGGTAATATCGCCGTATTAATTACTGCTATAATTGTTGCTGGTTTTGGTGTCTATATGCCACAGGCAATGATTGGAGCAACAGCAATTGAATTAACGAATAAAAAAGCCGCAGCCACAGCTTCAGGACTTACAGGATTATTTGGATATTTTGGAGATGCTGATGCTGTGATGTCAAAACCAGTTGTTGCGGGAATTGCTGGTAATGGTAATTGAGACAATGTCTTTTATTATTTCTATGCTTGTGCGATTATTGCGATTATTGCTCTTGCGTTCTTATGAACTAAAAATCAAGATAACAAAGTTATTTAATAAATTTTTGTGTAATAAAATTGTATGAACGAGGGATATAAATGATTAGAAAAGCAAAGAAAAATGAGAGTTTAGAAAATTTACAGCAAATTGCAACATTAATTTATAATGTATTTGCTAGTAAAGATACCTTGTTATTTTTACCACAAAATAAAGTTAGCGATATTCTTTTCTTTTAAGAACAATATTTATTAGATAATCATTATTACAGTTATGAAAACTATCTTGTAAAAGAAGAAAACAATAATATAATTGCAATTGCTTTAATTGTTAGAGATGATGCAATTAATCAATTGAATGCTAATACTTTAAAGATTTGAAAAGATAAGTTTGGCATTACAAATATCAAACTAGAAAAATTAAGTCAGACAGGAGAATTGTATTTAGAAGTAATTGCTGTTCATCAAGCATATCAAGGAAAAGGTATTGGTACAGATATTATTAATTATATTTGAAATCATCATCACGATAATGATTTAACAAGTTTATCTTTAAATGTTTATTTTGGTAATCATCGGGCTAAAGTTTTATATGAAAAATTAGGTTTTAAACAACATTCAATAATAACTATTTATGGTAAGCAATATTATCATATGGTAAAACCTTTTTAACTAGTTTATAATGACAACATAATAATACACAAGGAGGAATAAATATGGCAAAAGATTTAACCAACCTTAAAGAAGTATTAGATGGTCAATTAGAAACAATAAAACAATATCTTAATCAAGGATATACTGTTTTAGTAGCAATTGAAAAGGGTACTAAAGCCAAAATAGCATTGCAAACAGGATATTCCTATTTATTTAAAGCTAATGTGGAGTTAAAAGAAAGCAAAGCAGATGCCGGAACTTGCCCTTGTGGTGAACCAGCCGATGCCTTGATTTATATGTGAAGAGAGTAATGCTAAGAATTTAGCAAGTAGATAATTTAAAATTGTTGTGTGAAGCAACAATTTTTTATTAAAACTTTAAAAGATATGAAAAAATATTTTATAATAGATAAGAATAAGGAAAGGTGTGTTGAATCAGATGTTAAAACCTTTTGTTAAGTGAGTTGGTGGTAAAAAACAATTATTAGATGAATTAACAAAAATTGTTAATGAGAATTTTAAAAATTATGAAACTTATATTGAACCTTTTGTTGGTGGTGGTGCTTTGTTGTTTAAACTTTCACCGCCTAGTTTTATTATTAATGATCAAAATTCTGAATTAATAAATTTATATAAAGTTGTTAAAGAAAATCCTCAAGAATTATTGAATTCACTTCGTATGTATGAAAAAAATAATTCACAAGATTATTATTATAATGTGAGACAATTAGATCGTGAAGCATTTTATAAATTACGAAGTAGTGTTTCCTTGAAAGAAAAAGTTGAACAAAGTGCAAGATTTATTTATTTAAATAAAACTTGTTTTAATGGAATGTATCGTGTAAATTCTAATGGTTATTTTAATGTTCCTTTTGGCAATTATAAAAATCCAAATATTGTTAATGAAAATAATATTTTAATTGTTTCAAAGTTTTTAAATAATTCAAAAAATAAAATTTTAAATGCTGATTTTGAGTTTGTTTTAAAATTTGCTAAAAAAAATGATTTGGTATATTTTGACCCCCCCTATATACCATTAGAAAATACAAAAAGTTTTACTAGTTATACAAGTAATGGGTTTACATTAGAAGACCAAATAAGATTACGAGATTGTGCATTGAAATTAATTAATAAAAAAGTTAATGTAATTTTGAGCAATTCATATACAGAAAAAACATTTGAAATATATGATTTATTAAGTTTAAACTCTAAATTTAATTATTTAGTAGTAAATGTGAATCGTAGTATTAATTCTAATGGTAAAAAAAGAACAGGTGCTAAAGAAATTATAATATGGAATAAAAAGGAGGAAAGTTAGTCATAAGAAATGGTAGGGGTGGAGCAAATACTAATAAAACAGGTTTAAGTTTTGAAAATTATTTTCAATTTAAAGAAACTTTAGAAAATATTGGTTTTATTCTTAAAATTACAACATTTAAAAATATTTTTAAAATTGTAGATAAGTATGACAAAGAATTAGGATATATGGGTGAACAGCCAAATAGCAAGTTTTATGATTTCTTTGATGATTATTTATCAATAAAGTTAGATGAGAAAATTGATTTACAGGCAGATATTGATGTTCGCTTATTTCCAGATAAGTTTTATTTTGATACAGTTGAACAAATATTATATATAATTGAGTGTAAAACACAAACTGTTAGTGGTTCAACTGATGAAAAGATTCAAACAGCCCCATTTAAAAAATATTTTTATTCACAATTGTTATTAAAATACAATATTAAAATAGAGTTTATTTATGTTTGAAATGAGTGGTTTAATCACAAAAGGTATGGTCTTGTTAAAGAATTTTTAAATCAAAATAATGTAAAATATTTTTTAGATGAAATACCTTTAGCAGATTTAGGCCTTGTCATAAGTAATAATGAAGATTAGGACATAAAAAAATTTACATATTTTGCTACCGAAAATATTTATTTTAGGTTATAATTATTAATGTTGTAAGTATTGCAATATTAATTTGTGATAACTTTAAACGGTTTCAACCGCACGAAATAGGTTATAAGTAGTTTAATCTCACCTAAATTGGCGAGTCTAAGCTGGAGGGTATGTATATATGTCTGCTATTATTTTAAGTGGTGGCAAGCAACTAAGTGTTGAAATGGAACAAGTAATTTGAATTGAAAAAATCGTTGGTGATGCTGGCGATGTTGTTGAGTTTGATAAGGTTTTAATGATTGATGGTAACATTGGTCGACCGCTTGTACCAAATGCTAAGGTCGTTGGTCAAATAATTAAACAAGGTAAAGAAAAAAAGATTGTGGTTTTTACTTATAAACCGAAAAAAAATAGTAAAACTAAGTATGGTCATCGTCAACCATATACACAAGTAAAAATTATTGATATTTTATTAGATGGAGCAAAAAAGGTTTCTAAAGTTGTTGAAACTAAGTCAAAAGCGATGCCGACAGCAGAAATTAGTGATAGTAATAATGGTTCGGGTTCAAATTCAAAGACAGCAAAATAATTATTATCAAGTAATTGTTAGTGGTCATTCTGGTTTTAAAGCAAAGGGTCAAGATATTGTTTGTAGTGCGATTAGTGCTGTTGTTTTTGGAACTTTAAATGCATTAGATCGGCAATGTCAAGATAGTATTAGTATTTCGGTTAAGGATGATATTATTATTAAGGTTCTAGAAGTGCAAGCTGTTAATCAAATTGTGTTGAATACAATGGTTTATCAGTTACAAACTATTGCTGAGCAATATCCACAAAATATAGAAATTAAGGAGATATAATTATTATGATGAGATTTAAGTTAGATATTCAATTTTTTGCCTCTAAAAAAGGTGTTGGTTCTAGTCGTAATGGTCGTGAATCACATTCTAAACGATTAGGTACTAAGTTAAGTGATGGACAATTAGCAAAGACGGGGATGATTATTTATCGGCAACGGGGAACTAAGATTCATCCTGGAAATAGTGTTGGTCGTGGTGGCGATGATACTTTATTTTCTTTAATTAACGGTGTTGTTAAATATGAACGCTATGGTAAAAAGAGAACGAAAGTTTCAGTTTATAAAAAATAGTCTTTTTCTTTGTTAAATTAAATATTATGAGAAGCAACAAGTTAATTCTTGTTGTTTTTTGTGCTAAAATATATGCAAATATGTGAAATTAGAAAGGGATACAAATTATGAAGGATAGTAAATATCAATTTAGTTTTGAAGTGGGAAAATTCTTAGAAATTAATATTATTAAATGAGCTGTGCTAGTGGCAATGGTTGATTAGCGATATGAAAAAGTGATTTAAATTTAAAATGCCAACGGCATTTACCATTTTATTTTTAATTATTATTATTTTAGTTTTTTTATCTTGAATTCCGGCGGTTGCTAAAACGCCAGCAGGAATTATTGATATTTTTTGAGTTCCGATGGAAAGTTTTACTAATAAAGGTCGGGCATCAATTATTATCTTTGTATTAATTTTAGGGGCTTTTGTTAATGTGATGATGAAAACTCAAGCTTTAGATGCTTTGATTGGCAAGTTAATTTCTAATTTAAAAAATAAGGAGTTGTGGTTAATTCCGATTTTAATGATTTTCTTTTCCGTTTCAGGAACAACATATGGGATGGCAGAAGAGACATTAGGATTTTATGCTTTAATTTTACCAATTATTTTAGCTGCGGGATTTGATGCTTTTACGGGATTATTAATTATTTTGTTAGGAGCTGGGATTGGTGTTTTAGGTTCAATTATTAATCCATTTTTAATTGGTACTGCTGTTCAGGCTGCAATAGATGGTGGAATTGTTGGTAAGTTAGCAGTAACTACAGGAATAGTTTGAAGAGTTATAATTTGAATTGTGATGACAACGGTGGCGATTGGTTTTGTAATGCTTTATGCTTATCGTGTTAAAAAAGATAACCGTAATTCAGTTGTTTTTTCAATGCATAGTGAACATCAAAAAATTTTTAAAAAATCAATTTTAGAAGTGCCATTAACAAAGCGAAGAATTGTTTCATTAATCTTGTTTGCTTTAGCATTTGTAGTAATGATTTTTTATTTAATTGCTTGAAGTGAATTTGGTATTAGTATTTTTAAAGAATTTGGGAAAACAATTAATACTGAAGTGCCATATATAACCAAATTTATTCCGGGAGTTGGTGTAGGTGGTTTATTAGAAGTTTCTTCGTTCTTTTTAATTGCGACAATTATTATTGGTTTTGTTAATTGAAAATCAGAACAAATGTTAGTTAATGATATTTTACAAGGAAGCTCTGCTATTTTATCTGTTTGTTTAGTAATTGCATTAGCTGGTGGAATTACAGTAATTTTACAACGCACAGGAATGCAAGAAATTATGATTGCGGGAATTAAAAATAGTATTGTTAATTTACCACAATGAGCTATTCCTTTAATTTTATATTTTTTATTTGTTCCCTTATCATTTTTAATTCCTTCTGCTAGTGGTTTTGCAACAGCAGTTTTTAGTATTATTGCTCCTGCATTAGGTGTCGGTTTAACATCAGGAGCAATTACTAGTTTTAGTTTAGCATCAGGAATTGTTAATTTAGTAACCCCAACTTCTGGTGTTGTTATGGGAGCTATTGCTCTCTCACATATTTCATATGGTTCATTATTAAAAGGACTTTGACCTTTGTTAATAGTTATTATGGTATTATCAATAGTATTTTTAGTAATTGGTTCATTAATTGGACAACCAACATTTTAATGCCAGAAAGTTGGGTATATTAAAACTTAAAAGAATAATTAAATAATTATTCTTTTTTTATTTTATTTAGAATTTTTTTAAGTTATAATATTTAGAAAATAATTTGTGAACATTTTTTCTAAATTAATATGAAAAGATATATATTTTAAAATATCCTTTTAATAAAGTTAAGTACTACTAATAAAGTAATTATTTTAGGAGGTGAACTAAAGATATTAATTTTAATAATATATTAAAATTTTGTGATTTTAACATCAAGGAGACAAAATATGCAAAATATAAAAGTTATGTTAATTGCTTTAATAACTTCTAGTATATTATTTAATTATTCTAATATTAATGTTAAAAGTGAAGTTATTAAAAATGTTACTCTTGCTAAGGCAACTACTAATATGTATCGTCAAAAATGTTAGGTCGCATTTAGTTTTCTTAGGTATTTTTTAAAAAAGAAAAAATAATCATTTACTATAAATTATTTCAATATTCAAATTAAGTATATATATCCTATGTACGATTTTTGTTGTAAAAAATTATTTTAATATTGTTTTTGTAAGCATTTTACTTAGGTTTTATAACCTTTTATTAAGATTATGTTTGTTAATATTAAATATTTTGTTTTATTACTTATTTTTTAAATAAAAAGGTAATCAATTTTTAGTTGCTTTTCTTTCAAAATTATTTAAACCTTTTCCTACCTAACAAAACTTTATGCGTCCAAAATATTTGACTTAAATTTATATAGTGATAAGCATTATAATCAACCATATCTGCCATACTATGATCAACATATCCTTCATAATCTATTTGAATCTGGGAATACTTATTTTTAAAATCATTTCAATTGCTGGCATAATCTAAAATATTAATATAATAATATGGTGATTCTACTTTTTCTGTATAAGCACCACTTCAAGTTCCATCAGTTTCAACATAAATATCATCATTTCAATTAATATTTTTTGTAAAACTTGGGGCTGTTGGGTTAAAACTTTGCTTTGCATTTTTACTGATAATTTGTTCTTGCTTTGATATCAAAAATTTATCATTGATGGTTGATTTAAAAATAAGTGGTTCACTTATACTGATTGTAGCTGTTAATAACAATGACACCAATATAGTTTTTTTAATAGCATATAACCTCCTTTCTCTAAAATTTAAAAATCATTTTTATATTCCTCCTTACTGTTTATTAGTATTGATTAAGAAACAAAACACAATATAATATTCATAATTAAAATACCAAAAATTAAAAATAGTAGTGGTAAGATTAATAAAATAAATAATTTTTTACCCTCGATTTCTTTTTGAAACACAATAAATCTAGTTATTATTTGTCATAAAATAGTTATAGTAAATAGTACAAATATTGCTATAAGTTCAATTTTTCAGTTCATTAAATTTACTTCTTTCTTTAAAATTTAAAAATAATTTTTATTGAAATATAAAAACCACGCAAATGAAGGACCGCGTAGTAGATATTGTGCAAATTCGTTTTTTGAATTTATAAAATCTGGAATAATAAATATTAAAAATTTGAATACTTTTTCCATTTTATTTCAAAGTTGGATATATTAAACCAAATCATAACCCAATCACTAACACAAACAACACCAAACAACCTATACTAACATAAAATATTATTTGGCAAGTTTTTTTGTATTTCGTTAACTCAATTTGTTTTTTCATTTTTTGCACTTTAATACCTAGAAACTTTCATAAACAACCAAGCAAACCAATTACAGCAATGGTTCCCACCATTCCCATTATATTGTTTAACATCATTTACACTTCCTTTCTTTTTTATCTCTTATTTGTGGTAAATAACTTGTCAAGTATTCGTTTCAAAATTCTCATGTTTTTGTTTGCATGTTTTGTTTCGTTAATAACCAATATGCAAATCCCTCTGCCAATAACTCATCATCATCACTTAATCCATAATTACTGTTGGCAAGTATCTTTAACACTTTTTCTTTGTCTAGTTCTGCAAATTTATTTAAGTTATTAATTTTTTGTGCTAAAAATTGCTTTAAATAAAAAATATGATTGATTTTAAATATTTCTCAATCATAAAAATAAAAGATATGTCCTAATTCGTGGATTAAAATATGAAAAAAGTTATTGGTTGTAAATTGTCCTTTGTGTCATTCATTATTTATTGTTTTTTCAAATGTACAAGATAAAATCTTTTTGTTTAGCAAAATAGTTTGGTGATTATTTGTTTGTCCCAAGACATTATTATCACCATCAATCACATTTTTAATTTCTATTTTCCTTAAAATTTCATTGATATTTGTTTTATTTCAAATATTTGCAACAAAATTATAAAACAATAAAATAAGTTGTTTTAAATTATCTTGGTATTGTTGACAAATATTATTAAGTAAATTTTGTCAGTAATTTTGTTGTTCTAATTTTCAATAACCTTGTAGTTGTTTATAAGTACTAAATTTTGTTTTAAATTTCATTGATAAATTATTATCTGCTTTGCTTAAAAAAGCATTTGTTAGATGTTTGATAGTATCTGTCTTATATTGATTAAAGAAAATTCCTTTATAACCTCGCTGTTGGATTAAAACAGGGTGGGGCAAATATCTTTTTTCTAAATCAATATTGGTTTTTAAATTAACTTTTAACTCATTTTCTGTATTGAGCGAATGCAGAGGTGGTTTGTTATTTACAATATTACCACAACTAAACAATGTCATTGTGTTTGTACACGATAACGAAAATATCGTCAACAAATTAAGTAATTTTTTCATCCATTTTTGTATTTCCTTTCTCTTTTAACAAAATAAAAACCAGCAATTAAAATTACTGGTTTGAATAGTTTGCTTATTTTTCACAAACAATTAAACTATTGAAGTATTCAGAACTAATTTTGGTTCTGCTTCTTGTGTAAAAGAAATTTTTGCTTTTCCATTAAAAGTTATACTATTATCTTCATTGATAATAATTTCGCTTGGCAATAAGCTATATTTTTGTAATATTTGCATTGCTTCTTTAATTGATAATGTAATTGTTTGTTCTTCATTATTATCATCAATTATTTTAGTCGTAATTGTTCCGCTAATTTTTTGTTTTAAATTTAATGTAGTTTCATATTTAATTTCTCTTACTGAATATTTAATTAATGCTTTTTCATTAGGAGCAAGTTCTATTTCATTTCCAGGTTCATTAAAAACTAAAATCATTTCTTGTTCTTGTTTATTTGTGTTTGATAAATCAAATTCATTTGATAATACATTAATGATTTCAGAATTTTTATTATTTATATTTGTAAAATCTGTTAATTTTATTTCATCATCAGAATTTATGTTTCAACCATTTAATTTATTTTCTTGTTTTGTTTTAGTTAATCCTGTTGTAATTTGAAATACTAATTTTGATTTTGAATTATATTCACAAGCGGGTACATTAAATGATCTTGTATTTGGAGTTTTATTGATAATTTCTCTATCAGAACATACATTTTTAGGAGCATTAGATCATAAAAATGAATTTTCTCTTTTTGTTATTTCAGTATTTGAAAAATTTAAATTATTAGTATCAATATATTTTATTTCTTTAAATTTTAAATTAGGGTTTTCATCACGAAACTTAAAAAATACTGCTCTTTTAATTAATTCATTTAAATTAATAGCATTAATTTCATCTTTATTTTTAATTTTATAATTAACAGTAACTTCACCAAAATATTTACCATTGTCTTTTGCTTTAATTGTAGCTGATGTATCTGTTTTATTAATAATTTCTAATTGTGATATATCTAAATTAGGATTTAAATAATTTAATTCATTTAAAATAATTTCATCATTAATAATGTTATTAAAACGTAAATTATTTATTTGAATAATAATATTTAAAAGCATTTTAGTTTTAGTTATTGCAAATACATTACCACTTTTTTGTTCAATTATAATAGAAATAACTGCTTCATTTATTCCATTAATTTTAATTAAGTTTGATGAAGGTCTTGATTTAAAATATAATCCATCATCTGTTGCAAAATAAGTAGCACCAGCAACTGTAGACTTAATATTTCTGTCATGGATTGCAATATCATTAACTTGCCCTTTTATTTCGCTAATTTCTATAGCATCATAATTGTTTGGTTTATCTTCAATCAAATAAATTTTTTTATTTGCAGATATTGCGTAAGCTTCTCCTGTTGATTGAGAAATTATAATGCGATTAACCTTGTTATTTATTCCATTAATTTTAATTAAGTTTGATGAAGGTCTTGATTTAAAATATAATCCATCATCTGTTGCAAAATAAGTAGCACCAGCAACTGTAGACTTAATATTTCTGTCATGGATTGCAATATCATTAACTTGCCCTTTTATTTCGCTAATTTCTATAGCATCATAATTGTTTGGTTTATCTTCAATCAAATAAACTTTTTTATCTAAATTTTTTAAATTATTTGTTTTTAAATAACTGATTTCACTTTTTGCTGAAGTTGGAGCGTTTCCGACAATTCCTGACATTCCGCTTCCGGCCATTGTTATTGTGCTTAATAAACTAAGTAATTTTTTCATATTTATATTTTATCCTTTCTTTTTGTTATTGCATTAAATTGCAAACGATATGTAATCATATTATATTTAAAATAATAAATGTCTTTTATTTCCACAAACATAGAAAATTGTTAGGATTGTTTGATATAATTGCCTGTGGAAATATTATGCTTTATCAAAGTTAAACATTTCTTTTTAATTTAACTCATAACAACCTAAACATTATCTATTTAGTAAGTTAATACTATCATAAAAGATAAAATATGATAAATGTTGCATATTTTATCTTTCTTTATTTGCGTCTTTTAATTTTAGTTCCATTTCTAAGATTTCTTTTTTTAAGCGTAAATTTTCATTTTCAATTGATAAATCATTATTATTTATATTATTATGTTTTTCGGTCTCAATTAATTTAGTAATTTTTTAGACAATTACATCAACACTTGATTTATCAAATATTTTATCTTTAATTACTTCTTTAATTTCTCGTGTTGAAACTCCATAATGTGCTGCTTTTTCTTGTAAATCTAATAATCTATTTTTTTGTTCTTCTTGCTTTTTTAATGGTTCCAATTCTCTTTTTAACTTAGAAATTTCTGCTTTCTGCTCAGGAATATCTTTTTCATAAGATTTAATCATTTTTCCAATTTGACGAATATAACTTGATTTTCCATACGGGTATTTAAGACCACTTGACGTTTTTAACTCGCCTTTTTTTCACTGTTCCCATTTTTCAATGTTGTTTTTATATTCATTTATTTTGTTTTCGTATTTTTCCAATTCCTTTTCACGGATTTGAATGCGATATTCGAGAAAAGGAATTGCTCCTTTTTTATATTCGTCGTATCATTCTCATGCTTGATCTCAATCTTTTTGATTATATTTAGCATCTCGTAAATTACCAAGACCATCAACTTGTTTTAGTCATGGGTATTTAGTGGTTGTTGGGACATTTCGTCCAAACTTTTCTAACACTCACATGACATTATTTTTGTCATCATCATTTGATCTGTCAATTGATAAACCACCACCAAAAGCATGAATAATAGCATCAAGAATTTCGTTTAACTGTTCTCTGTTTTGCATTTTGGCAACGCGTTCTCAGTTGACTTCTCCACCTAATAATCGTCATAATCCCATGTTTATCACTCCTTTTTATTTACATTATACCTTATTTAAAAAATTTGTCAGGTGTTTTTTACTTACCACTTTTCTTTTCTTGTTTTTTCGCAGCTTTTGCTTTTCATTTTGCTTGTTTAGCATCTGATTTTTCTAAATGATCTTTAAGTTTTTTATTAATCTTTGTTTGTTTTTCATTTAAATTTTGTAATGAAACTTTTTTGTTGTGCTTAATTTCGCTTTTTGTTGTTGGTTTAAGATATGAAAAACTATTTTTGCTAGTAAATGTGCGTTCTACTTTCCCTAGTTTTTTGTTTAAAGATTTTTTTCTTAATTTAGTAGATTTAATTGTATTCCTTTTGTTTTCTTGGTTTCCTTTGCTTGCTAGTTGTGGATTGATTTTTTTATAAGTTGCTACAAATGGTGTGGCAATGCCAGTTCCAAATTGTTTTCAGAATCCTTTTGCTCCACCTCCGCGAGCTGCTCCCACTAGTTTACTTGTTGCTAGGGTTGCAAACACCAAGACCAAATCCTGCTAAACCAGTAATACCAGCACGCGAACTCATTCCCTCGGTGGCGTGTCAGAAATGGCGAAAGTCAAGGGGTTTTTCTTGGCGAGATTGATTGCCCGATGTTTCGCCATCACCATCATCGCCTGCCATTGAACCCATCGCGTTCATGGTTTTTTCACCCATGCTAGAACCACCCATTGCCATTGCTCTTTTCGCTCGTTTACTTTTGGCAAATCCAAATGCTTTTCCTGCCATTTTAGCAGCCCCCATTGCCATCATTCCGCCAGCCACAGTCGATTTTTCATCGAACTCATTCCTTCGCGAACACCAGCTGCTTCACCAATTAAGTTGGCAACAACATCCGAAAATGCCAGCACTGCCAATCCACCACCACACATCATCAGAATAATAAACAATGATTTACCAATGCCCTCAATACCTAATCCTGCTAAATTAGTACTTAAAATCGTTTGAATTGTTGTCATAAATATAAAGTATCCTGTTAAAGTGGCGGTTGATGCTAGAAATTTTGCAATTACCATATCTTTTCAAATAAATGCTCCTTTACCATTATCAATTGTCATAATAACCATTACTCATGGTGAAATAATAAATAAGAAAAACAATTCAATTATTTTTTGCACCAAAGCAATTCCAATCATAAACATTGCAAACAGCATAAATCATACCCCAAAAACTTCGGCAATCATATTAAAATCACCAATATTGTCAGGATAGGAATAATTGCTTGGTATATTATCACCACTACCATCTCAATTGGTGTTTCCAATATTGTATAGGTAATTTGCAATATTTCCGTTTTCACCTCCAAATCCCGATGTAATCATTTTGGCAATGTTAGCAATTGCAAAATTAGCCAAAAAGAAAAAGATTGGAATTAAAAAGATAAAAATAAATGCCTTACTACCATTTTGTAAGGCAACAATAAATTTTGTTTTTGTTTCGGTGGCATCTTGAAACAAAATTTTAATCATGGTAATTGTAAATATTAAAGAAAATAAACAAATAGCCGTAATGACAAAATATCAGAATGCCATTGGGATATTTTGAAAACTAAATTCTTGCTTTGATCCAAACATTAAATCGCCAACTACTCCTCCTGTTAAATAATTTAATACGTTGTTAAATGATCCAATTAATTGTAATGGCCCTTGTACAAAAATTGACCATATTAACCTATATAATGCATTAACTATCATTTTTTATCACTTCCTTTCATTTTTTTATCAACTATGTTCCAATACTAGGATTATATGTTTTAATAACTTGTAAAATAACATTCATAACAGCAATAAATACCAATATTGCAATAATAACTATAATTGGTCATTTTAAAGCAATTAAATCATTTCCTCTTGCTTCGGGGTTATCAGCGTTTCGCATTATTGAAATTAAAATAATAATTAATTTTCAAATTGCAAAAATAACTGCTAAACCCATAAATACCCCTAAAACAACATTACTTCATAATATAACAACATCCATTATTCCACTAAAATCTGCTGTGTTGTTTGCTTTCATATTTTCATCCTCCTTTGTTATTTTAAAAATTTGCTTTTATTAATTTTTTGATAATATATATTTTTCTTTTTTTGATAGTATTGTTGTTTATTATTAAAGTAATTTTTAATATTGTTTTTCTTAGCCATTGCTATTTTTCCTTTCAAAAGGCAGGCAAAATAAATGCAATAATAAATTACCAATCATAAAATCACAATCAATTCCAAGCGAGATTAAAAGCAAAATAGGGGAAATTACTAGCAACAAAATTCCACTAATAATTGTTAACGGATATAAAAGTCATTTTCATCAAACTTTTCTCTTATTTTGCATCTTTAATTTTTCCTTTCTATTTGAAACATTGCTGTAAAAATTCTTTCTAGCACATCCACAACAATACTATTGCCAGCTTGTTTATAAAGTTGGGTTTCTGAAACAACTTTGCTTGCTTTATCAAAGTCTTTATTCCTAAATCCCATTAATAATCAACATTCGCGTGGGGTTAAAACTCGCAAAAAGTATTCTTTTTCATCAATTAAAAAAGATAGTATTTTACTACTATCTTGGTGTTGTAATTTATGGTTATCAACGATGATTTTATTGACATTACTTGCTGCGATTGTTCCCATATAATTATTTTCTGTTTTTCAAAACCGATTATATGAACCGTTAACTATTAAACCGTCTTTTGCTCGTGGCAAAACAATAAAATTTCTATAATTTTTAATTGGAATTGCAATTTTTGCTGATTTTGAATTTGTAGTTAATGTATCTAGATATGTATTTTCATTACTAGCATCATATACTCTACTTTCTTGTTGAAAAGAATTAAAGTCTATTTCCATTTTGCCACGAGCATTAAATTTTATATCATTGGGAATTGCAATAATTCCAGCATTTCCTCATCGCATTTGTTTTGTTGTAATTGTATAAGAACATTGTTGAATGATTTTAAGTTTATTGTTTTCAATTGCTTTTTTCATTGATTCTTGTCTAATAAAATATTTTTCATTTACATTATTTTCTAAAATATCTTTTACCAAAAATTTTAAATTACAAGGTTGCGGATATTGAAATTTAAAATCTTGCTTTAATGTTGAAATCATAAACAATCTTTTCCGATTTTGGGGAATTCCATAATCCTTGGCATTCATTGTAAAATATTGGTTATAATATCCTAATTCACTAAGTTGATTTTGAAGATTTTGAAACCCAACAAAAAACTTTTTACTTAATAAATTTGGTACATTTTCCATTAAAAGATATTTTGGTTTTGTTGGCATTGTGCTTATTAAATCAACAACTTTGTAAGCTAAACCACTTCGCTTGCCATTTAATCCTCGCCCATTATTATTGGCATTTGATATGTCTTGGCATGGAAATGATCAAGTTATTAAATCAGCATACGGTAAAGTTTCTAGTTTAGTAATATCTCCTAAATTTTGTGTGTCATAATCATTAAATATTGCTCGATATGATTTTTCAGCGTATTTATCGTTATCACAAAATGCAATTACTTTGTGGTTAATTCCAATCTTTTCTAATGCTTTTCTTTGACTTCCAATCCCAGCAAATAATTCAATTATTTTAAGCATAACAAACCATCATTCTTCTAATTTTTCTTTTATCTAAAATGATTCATGGATTGGGATGCCTATAAGAACAAAAAAATAATATTTGGGTATTGTTTTCATTATAAATATGATGGACATATTTACACAACGGACAATTTATCATTTCGGCACCTCTTTCTAAAAAAAACAAGATATTAGTTATCTTGTTTTTGTGTTATTTTTATTATTTAGATTGTTTTTAATTTCATATGTTGATGTATTTTCATCTTTATATTTGTTTTTATTTTGTTTTTTGTTATTAATTAATTCTGAAATTTCACTCAAAGTAAATACTATAAACAAACCAATAAAAGCAGAATTATAACAACAGAAACAAATATATATTGAAAAAATTAATAAGTTTTCACTTGAATATCATTCTCTACACAAAATTAAAAATGTAGTTGTTAAAACACACATTATAATTGATATGCAACTAAAAAATAATCTTAATTTATTAATTTTATATTTTTTTCACATTAAATTCATTCCTTTCTTAATTGTTTTCTTTAATTTCATCTGTTGATATATTTTCATTATTTAAATTGTTTTTGTTTTGTTTTTTATTTTTAATTAATTGTAAAATTTCAAAACAAATACACAATATAAGTAAGCTACCAATGACAATGTTAAAAATACAAACCACAACATATACAAAAATTCCGCCACTATAATTTATTCATTCCCTACATAAAATTAAAAATGTAGTCATTAAAACACACATTATAATTGATAGGAAACTAATAAATAATTTTAATAAATTAATTTCTTTTAAAAACTTTTTCACATTAAATCATTCCTTTCTTAATTGTATATATTTCTTTAAATGTTGATATTGTTAACATAATAATCGAATTATTAATCGTATCTTTATTTTTAAAACTTATTTGACTTTTTATTTTATTTATTAATTCTTCTAATAAAATATTTTTATGATAATTTATAATTATTGTTTCTTTAACCATTTTTTTCAAAAAACATCATATGTAGTTTTTATATTTAAATTAATTTTATATAATAAATCATCTAAATTTATAATGTTTGTTTTAATTTCTGCTTTTAATTTATTCATATTTTATTCCTTTCTTAATTGTTTTTAATTTCACCTAAAATAATTTTTGTATTTATAATGTTTGTTTTAATTTTTTCTAAATCTTTCTGATCAAAATCACTATTTTTAATTTCGCTTAATAAATTTAAAGCACTATTTAAGTTATTTATTTGTTTTTCTAACAATTTAATTCCTTGTTGTTTTTGTTCGTCTGTAAACTCATTTTCTTTTTGACATAGTAAAATTTGATATTCGTAATCATTTATTTCAGATATTTTAATAAATTGTTCTGCTTGGGTTTGATTTAATTCTATTTGATAATCTTTTTCACTTTCATAATCATTTTTACTATTTTTAATTTCTTTAATTACTTCATCATATTCTTTAATTTCTGCTGTAATTTCTTGTTTTAATTTTTCATAGTAAAAAATGTCTTTGATTATTGGTCTTTTTGTTTTTGATGGTGGTAAGTGTGGTTTGTTATTTGCAATATTGCCACAACTAATTAATGGCATTGTACTTCCACACGATAACAAAAATATTGACAACAAACTAAGTAATTTTTTCATATTTGTTGTATCCTAAATAAAAACCATTATCTCAATAATTGGGATTATCAATATTTTCTAAATCTTCTAGTAATTGTTTTAGTTCTGTTGATGTTAATTTTCGTTGTGTTGTTTTGTTATCATAATGATTGTTATATTCATTTAGTAAATCATTATTAGCATCATTTTTGTTTTGCAAATTAAACTGCTTTTTGTTTTCTTGCTTTAATTTTTCAAAAGATAAAATTAAATTTTTTCCCACAATATTACCATTCTTATTATTAACGCTACTATGGACTACATAATTTTTATTTTCATCAATTTCTAAACAAAAATAATTTTTATAACTTGATAAACCTAAACCATTTTTATCTCAAACAACGCAATCTTTTTGTTTGTTTATTAAAATATGAGTTTTATTATTTATTTCTTGTGAAATTAAATTTTGGTTTAGATAAATTTTTTTAGTCATATTTAATCACCTCACTTTATTTTTTACATTTTTGGCATTTATAAAATTTATTAAGTGTTAATCATTCTGAATTTAAAATAGTGAACTCTTGTTCACATCTAATACAGTCAATAATTATATTTCCATTTAATCTTGCTTTGGGTTTTGAATAATCTTTTTTTATGATAATCACCTCGCTTTTTTTGCTTTTAATTTTATTTTTCATAAAATTAATATCTAATAAGTAGGTTAAAAATAAATAAACCGAAAAACCAATTCTTAACGAACTGGCTCTATATTTCTTTCTGACTCTTTTTGTCAATTAATATCAGATAAATGATTTACCACTGTATAACCAAATTTATCTTCAACATAATTTTCTATAATTTCA
Source organism: Spiroplasma endosymbiont of Dromius quadrimaculatus (assembly GCF_964031155.1). NCBI lineage: Bacteria > Bacillati > Mycoplasmatota > Mollicutes > Entomoplasmatales > Spiroplasmataceae > Spiroplasma > Spiroplasma endosymbiont of Dromius quadrimaculatus. The sequence goes on along the minus strand of NZ_OZ035010.1, from coordinate 955,084 downwards.
TTTCACGATTTTTCTTGCAATTCTTTAAACTTTTTGGTTAAATATTCATCAATATCTTTTATATAATCTATCATTCCGCTTGATCAACAATATCCCATTCAATATTGTTCTAAACCAAATTTATATCAAAAGTTTTCTTTTTCTTCATGATCGGTATTTTTTGAAATTAAATCCGTTATTTTATAATGATCTTTTATATTATCTGAATCTTTTATAACTAAATACATGTTTTATCATCCTTTCTTTTTTATTTATCAGAAATAAAAAACCAACTAATTTTAATAAATAGTTGGTTTAATTTATTTTTTTATCTTATTTGATTTAAAATATTTTCAATATTGTTAACTTTGTCAATTAAAGCTTCCATAATTTGTTCTAAATTATTTAAATTGTTTTCTGTTGTTGTTTTAATTTCGTTAATTAAATCGCTAATCGTATTTTTGATATTATTTTCAACCATATATATTTTCCTTTCCTCATTTGTTTTTTTATTGATAGAAGGAGAGAGATTAATTAATCTTCTTATCTTTTTTCCTTTTTGTTTATTATTAGTTATTTGTTAGATAACTTTGTTGCTTGTTATCTTTTAGACATAGTTTCCCTTAGACATTTGTTTAGTTAATCACTTGCGACTACGCTTCTGCCCCATGTAGTACTAATTTAATTAGTTGATTAACCTTACAGATATCCTCCCACTCCGTTTATTTTTTAGTGTTCCAGCTTGACCACTTTGTGAAATTTCTTACATTTATCTATACCTATTATTCTAATTTTTGATATTAATAATTTTTCATTTATTTTGTTCAAAAACTAATTTTTTAATAATTAAATGATTATTTTGGCATTGCAAAGTTAAAAGCCAAAGGTTAGCATTTATTTTTTGTTTATTAATAAATTCTAACCTTGCCAAACAATGCCGAGCATATTTTTTATAATATCAACCGTCTTTTTTATTTTTGGTTAATTTTGTAAAGTACTCATTGATATAACACTGACATTTGTTAATTAGTGTTGATTTATTTTTTACTTTACTTTTAAACTCTTTTTGACAGAGTTCTTTTAAAGACACTCGTAAAACCTCCTTATAAATAGTAAGATTTCTAAAATTTTTTTATTGTGGAACACTCACCCTTTAACCATTGCAGGTTAAAGATTTATCCCTAAACCACGATAACTCTTTTATATTGCCTAAAAGAATTGCCTACATTGTGTCGTAGCGGTACGGCCACCCCTATATTGTTTATCCTCGCTTGCTTGGTTTAACGACATTCCAAGTAGGAGAGTTTTATTTAGTTGGTCTTGCTATTATTTTTTTAAACTAAGCAAGGTTAACGACAATTTTAACCTAATTAAAAAAGATAGAATTTTATTTCTATCTTTTTCTTAGTTTTTGGAAATTTTATACCAACCGAATATTTTACGCGGTCACGATGAAACAGGTAAAAAATTGTACATTTTCTCTTCTTCAATTCAGTAAACCAAGTCCGATAGCCTGCCTTGGTGATGGTGAATGGAGAAAAACTCGAATTGATTACCCAATTTCAAAAGATCTTGAATGCTTAGACTTACAAAGATTAAATAAATCTAAATGAAAACATACTCAGCATGGTTGTTTTCCATCAAGAAATATTGCTGAGAATGATAAATTTATTTGTAGAAATACTAGTGAACTCTTAGCAGTTAATATTAAATTAAAAGACAAGTTATCTATTATTGCAAAAGAAAATACTAGTCAATTTAATATTAAATTACCGCTATCAGATAGTCCTATTAAGGAAGACACTGCTTCATTAATGTCACATTCAACATATAATCCCCAAACCGATAAAGTTTTACAAGGTAAGGAAAACCGAGCAAAATTTTATCAAGAGTTTCAAGAAGAAGGAAAATTAATAGCTTCTAGCAAAGAAAATTTTCAAACTGAAAAAGATAGTTTTAATGTTAATCAAGAAGAAGAGAACAAAGATATTAAATATTTACAAGAACTAAAAGAAGTACTTACACAACAAAAAAATAATAAAGATGATGAACCATCATTAATAAATAGTAGATTAGGAAAGAAGCAAGAACAAATAACAGAATCACAAAGTAGCAATTCTTTAAATTTACAACAAGAACTTGCTGAACAAACTGCTAAGATCGCACAAAGTAAAAATCAAAAACTTCGTGAAGAAGAAAAATTAAAACAAGAGCAAGAAATTCAAAGACAGCTAGATAACCAAGCACGATTAAAAAAACTACAGGAAGAAAATAAGCAAAAAGCAATAACAAAGCGAAAAACAAGACAATTGGAACCTGCTTAAAATATTTAGTAAATATTATCCTTTAAAAAGAAAACATTTTTTTATGTTAAAATATTATTGATTTGATTTTTTTTAAAAGACTAGGATGATATGAATGAAATTTATTGATAAGATTACAATTAAAGTTAAAGCTGGCAAAGGTGGTGATGGTGCTGTTGCTTTTCGTCGTGAATTATATGTTCCAAAAGGTGGGCCGGCTGGTGGTGATGGCGGTAATGGCGGTAACATTATTTTTATTGGCGATGAAGGAATAAATACATTATTAGAATTAAACTATCAAAAAGAAATTAAAGGTGTTGATGGTGAAAATGGGCAACATAAAAATATGCACGGTAAAAATGCTAAAAATACTTATATTAGTGTTCCCTTAGGTACTATTATTTATGATGCTTTAAATAAAGAAGAAATTGGTGATATTGTTACTAACAAACAAGAAGTTATTGTTGCGAATGGTGGTCGTGGAGGTAAAGGAAATAGTCGGTTTGCTAATTCCAGAAATCGTGCTCCGACAATATTTACTCGTGGTGATTTAGGCGATGAAAAAGAAATTACTTGTGAATTAAAATTATTAGCAGATGTCGGGATTGTTGGTATGCCTAATGCTGGGAAGTCTACTTTATTAGGAACTATTTCTCACGCTAAACCACAAATTGGTGATTTTCCTTTTACAACTTTAACCCCGCAATTAGGTGTAGTTAAACATCAAAACTTTTCTTTTGTAGTTGCTGATTTACCAGGATTAATTGCGGGTGCTAGTTTAGGAAAAGGTTTAGGATATGAATTTTTACGGCATATTGAACGATGCCGGTTATTAGTTCATCTTATTGATATTAGTTTACCCAATGCTTATGATAATTATTCAGTGATTCAAAAAGAACTTAAAGATTATAATTTACAATTAGAAAATAAGCAACAAATAGTTGTTGCTAGTAAAATGGATCAAGTTGATGCTTCTCATAATTTAGAACTTTTTAGTAAGCAAATTAAACAAAAAGTTTACTCAATTTCTGCTTGAACTAGAGAAGGAATTGAATCATTAGTTCATATTATTCATAGGCAATTGCAAACTATTAAAAAAATACCAGAATTAAAGCAAGAAATGGCACCAACAATCTATCGTTTTACACCAACAAACGAAGAAGTCATTGTTGAAAATTTAGGAAATGGTCATTGAAAAGTAATTGGTGCTAGTGTGCATCGCATTTATCACAAATTTCCATTAACAACACATGATAATTTATTATTATTTAATCAGAAGTTACGAGATTTAGGAGTTTTTAAAATTCTCGTTAAAAAAGGCATTCAAAAAGGGGATACAATTAAAATTTTTGATTATGAGTTGCAATGACTTGACGAAAATTTTTAAGTGAAAGGATATTAATTAATGGAATTACAGAAATATTTAGATTATTTAGTTCAATGATTACAAGAACAAGTAAAATTAGCTAATGCTAAAGGATTAATTGTTGGTGTATCTGGTGGTATTGATTCAGCCGTTACTGTTGCTTTGATTAAAAAAGCAATGCCAGATAACCATTTAGCTATTTTTATGCCTTGCTATTCATCAAGTAATGATGAAATTTTAGTAAAAAAATTAGTAGCGACATTAGATTTAAAATTACAAATTATTAATTTAGAGTCAGCTTATAATGAATTACAAAATAACTTTAATTGACACGATGGTTTATCATCATTGCAACAAAAAGCATTAGTTAATTGTAAACCCCGTCTCCGAATGACTTCTTTATATGCCTTAGCACAAGCAAATGAATATTTAGTTGTCGGCACTAGTAACTTTGATGAATGATATACAGGTTATTTTACTAAACATGGTGATAGTGCTTGTGATATTTTACCATTAATTAATTTATTAAAAAGTCAAATAAATACGGCTGCTAAGTTATTAAATATTCCGCAAGAAATTATTAATCAGCCACCATCAGCAGGTTTATGAGCAGGACAAACTGATGAAAAAGAGATGGGGATAACTTATGCTGAGTTAGATAACTTTTTAAACGGTCAAGAGAAATTGTTAGATGGTAATATTGTTACTAAAATTAAGATGATGCACAAAAATACTGAACATAAGCGAAAATCAGCAATTATCCCTAAAAAATTTATTTTTAAAAATTAGTCAAATATTAGTAAATAAAAATAATATGTGCTATACTGAAAAAAATGTAAATTAAAAAATATTGACTAAATTTACATTTCGATGAGGTGAAATATATGAAATTAATGAATATGCAAAAGTTATTAAAGTTAATGGCGACAATAACAATTATTAGTGGGCCATTATTACCAGCAATAGCTTGTAGTAATAATGCTAATGATAAGATTATTACCACAAATGGGATTAATGTTAGTACTTTAGATGTTAATAAATCAAAATTAATTGCTAAGTCGCTAATTTTGGCACGAACTAAACAATGAAATCCAAATGAGATTTTAAAAAGGGCGTTACAAAATAATTTTAAAGATTTAAATGACTACTTTGTTGATGATACAATTAAAAATTTAGTATTAACAAAAGAACATCATAATTTTTCAAAACCGGACTATCAAGTACCTAAAACTTTAGAAGTTGCTGGTTTTAATATTTTAGAAAAAATAAAAGCAGTTTTACAAGAGTTTATTAAAAATAATGATTTTGAAATTAAGAATTTTATGGAAAAATTATTAGAACAGTTATTAGGTTTATTAAATAGTGAGCAAATTGCTACTCATATTCCAGATATTAAAGCAATTCTAACAACACAATATCAAGATATCGTTGTTGCTATTAAGAGTGGTATTGATACTAATAAAAAATTCATTACTGATAAAAAAACATTTGGTGAAATTTTTGCGGATATAAAACATAATAAAATTATAGAAGATAATATTTTTAGTAAATTTTTAAAAATTCAGAATAAATCAATAGAAATTAAAGATATTGCGGTTTTAATAAAAACAATAATTACTTATGTGCCAATATTAATAACTTTTATGATTAATTTTGCTGAAAAATTAGAAAATGGTTTTAATGAAGAAATAATTAATGATTTAAAAGCAAAACCATATCAAGGTTTATTAGATAATAAAGACCAACCGTTTACTTTACAAAATATCAAGAATACTTTTAAAAATATTTTTGGAGTTAATAAGAAAAAAGTCGATTTTTTAATAAAATTAATATCTGATTCAAGTTTACCATTTAATTCTATATTTATGGCTTTACAAGGTGTTGTTGGTGAAAAAGAGTTCAATAATTTTTATCAAAACTTGAATGGTGATGAGCTTGATAATGATTTTATCGCAATAATTGATCAATTGCTTTTAAAATTACCTAAAGTGTATGATGATTTTATAACTTTATTAGAAGACAAAACTGCTATTAGTAAAGTGGATTTTCTTAAAAAACTTATTAAGATAATGGGTGCTAATGTTAATGATAAAACTAGTATTGAAAAAGAAACTATTTTAGATTATTTAACTAAAATTCTTGGTAATAAGTGATTTCAAGATAATGTTTTGCAAAACATTATTGATAATAAAAGTATTTGAGAAGAAGATGGTGATTATATTGCTGATTTTGTTAATAAATTAAGTTATATTCAGGATACAAAAGCAGAAATTGTTTATGATCCGAGTGCAGGGTTAGTATTTTATAATATAACGATAGAAAAGCAAGAATTTAAATTTAGTTGAAAGTTTTCTTATAGTAACGAGAAAAAATTAATAGGAATGAAAATATTTAATTTTGAACAACTTAATTAAATACATATTTAGTAAATAAAACGGTAGTTACCGTTTTATTTTTTAAAACAATTTTACAATCATAAAATTGTTTTAATATATATTTATTATTGTTATAATAAATATATATAATACTATGAAAATAAAAAAATTAAATAAAATTAATAATTTAGAATGTGTAAAGCACACACTTATGTTAGTTTTACACAAAATCAATAAATAAATATGAGCTCATTTATTTATTGCAAGAAATATAAGGTTAAATTAACACTTATTATTTTTAATTATGCCTTATATTTTTTGCACCAATGAAATCAAACTAAGTTAATTAGTAAACGAAGTTTACTAACAAAAATTGTTAAACATTCAAATCTGCGATATATAAATGTTTAAAAAACTTAGTTAAATAACTTAGTTTATAACAAATAAGAAAGGTAATTTACTATGAAAAACATTGAAAACATTTTCTTAAATACTAAAAAATATCTCTTAAAAGAAACCCAAAATGCAATTTTAATTAAAGCACCAAAAATTCCGTGATTTAATGAACAAATCGGCATTTGGTTTCCAAAGCGATTTGTTTATAAAGGAAAATACGAAAATTCAATTTGTATTGGAATAATCAAAAATAGTGAATATCAAGTAATTTCAATTAATCAACAAGAGCAAGAAACCAAGTTAATTAAAGGCCAAGAATTATTAAGTTTCTTCATTGCCGAAAAAGAAAACAACAAAAAAGATACAAATTATAACTATTTTAAAGGAGCTTAAAAATGAATATCGCAATTGGACTAATGTTTATTATTATCAGCATAATGTTATCGGCATATTTTGCTTATAAAATTTATGCCAAAATAAAAATTAGAATTAAATATAAAAATGTCATTAAAAATAATACTGGTAATTTCACAAAAGACGAAAAAGTATTTATTGCCCGCTTTGAAGAATGAGTTAAAACTCCTAATTTAAAAGAAAATAACAAGGATAAAAAATAATGTTTTGAGAAATTATTATGGAGTTCTTAAAATTGTTTGTTCCGATAGAAAAAATGCCTGCACAAGTTGCATTTATTGCCGGATTAATTATTATCATCACTTTTCTTTTCGCCTTAATTTCAATTATGTATTTACCAATAAAAATGATTTTTGGGAGATAGAAAATGACAATAAACTTAAAAGAATTTAATTGAGAACAAATTAAACAAACTTTCTGAGATTTATTTATTCAAATTACAACCATTCCCGCTCATATTACTGGTGGTAAAGAAATTAATTTAATCGAAGCGCCACTTTGGCTTTTAATAGCAAACATTGCTTTTTGATTCTTAACAGCGATTATAGTCTGATTTATTCTAATGCTAATTTGGAAAACCATATCAGTATTTAGATAAAAGCGAAATTAATGTCAAGAAGTTACATTAAAGAAAGGGGGTGATTATATGTTTACAACTTTCTTAGCTGAGGCACCAGCAAAAATAACAGCTAGCGATGCGATGACTAAATTGTGAAATGCAATTATAACAGCATTTACTAAAATGTGAGAAATTATTGCCGTTAATATGCCACAAGTCGGTAACTTCTTTGCTGACTACTGAATCTTCATTTTTCCATTTATTTTGGCAATATTCTTTATTTGTTTTAAAATGTTTGAAAAATTACTTGGCGCAGTCCGCTAACAAAAAATAAAGTGAGGTGCAAGATGAAATTTTGCAAATGAATAATAGAAAAAAATAACCATTTTATTGAATTGAATCGCACCTCATTTTTAATTTTATGACATTGAGGAGCAATTTGATACATTTACAACGGTTATTTCAAAAACATTGTGAGCTATTTATTTTTAGCCGGTTGTATTTTAGTTTTCCTTTTTAAAATCGGTAATTTCACACAAATTAACAAAGTGATTAACTTCTTAAAAAACTCACCATTAAATATTGTGATTGGTTCGTTAGGAACTGGAAAAACCGCCTTTCTAGTATATGCAGCAAAATTACTAAAAAAGAAGAAATATCACATCGCATCAACTTTCCCATTACTAGAAACCCAAAAATTAAGCTTAGGGCATATGGGATTATTAGACTTTGATTATCCGGTATTGCCAGACAAAACCTTACTGTTGTGAGATGAAACCAATTTATTTTTAGAAGGAACCGATTGAGAAAAAAATAATACCAAAAACGAAGAAACTGGTATTCAAGAGTATTTCGCTCTTGCACGCCATTTCGGTCATATTGTTCTCGCTAGTGGTCAAAGAGATAAACATATTTGAGTTAAAGTTCGTGATATTGCCAACAATGGATTGTGGGAATTCGCAAAAAACCAGTTAATATTTTTCGCCCCTACTTAAAAGTCATTTATGGCACCTTTACGAGCATTGAAGAATATGAACGCTGACGAAACACCTTAATTGATGCTAAAAATAATAAAAAGGGTCGTCGCATTAAATATCGCGATATTCCTGAACTTGATATTTATTTTTTTAAACTAAAAATTCCTCTACCAATATTGAACACTTACAATTCTTTTTATCTAGCATTTTTAAGAGATTACTTAAATTCAAAAGTAAATCCTGACTATGAAGATAAATACTATACTGACACAGCAATTGATTTAGAAGACTTAGAATACTTAAAAATGGATAAATTTAGCAAATTTTTAAGAAAAATGAAAGAAAAGGAATAATGAAAAATGGAAAATCTCGCAAAAATGGCCGACTTTCTCGCTCAAATGCTTTATAAAGTTTTTGACTTAATTTGAAGTTTAGAAGTACCAGGAACAAAAATTCAACTAATATTTCCTTTATTCTTAATGCTTGCAGTAGAATTTCTTATGGCAATTATTCTCGGTTTTGGTAGTCAACAAGTTAATTTAGAACAAGAACGCCGATATGCCGTTAAAAATAGTGGCCGTTTAAGTGCCTGAGGAAAAGTTAAAAAACACCAACAAGATATATCCGCTAGAATTAACAAACAAGAGAAACAAGTCGGTAATTTTCACCACAAAAAAAGCGGTCAAATTACCACAGTTAGACAAAATAAAAATTTCAAATCGTGAAATCAAAAGAGTAAATAAATATGTTCAAACTAATTATTATTTTTATCTTAATAACTGTTCTTGGACTTCTGGCTGGTAGTCATTTTGAAACTTTAACGAACTATATTAGTGAGGGTCTTGCCAATTTTAAAAAGTTTATTACTAGCAATTTAACAATTTTAGAACTATTTAAACCAATGGCACGAACATTTTCGCAACATCCAATCTTCACCATTCTTGGCGTTACTTGTGTACTTATTGCTTTATTTATTGTTATTAAAGGACGATAAAAATATGAAAGGAGCGTTAAAATGAAAAAACTTTTAGGAAAATTATTTAAAAAAGATAATTCAAAAGAAAAAATGCCATTAAAATTAAGAATTAAAAATTCTTTTAAAAAGCGGTGGTTAAAAATAGTATTAAGTATCGTTTTCATCTTTATAAGCTTATTAATTTGTGCGTTAACAGTAAGTGGTGCTAAATGAATAACCGGAACAAGTGACGAATTTAATGACTTTATGAATAAAGAAATGGTTAATTTCTTCGGCAAGTTCAATAGTGGTATTATGCTTGCAGGAATATTTGTTTTTTGATGAGGCGGAGCAATATATTTTGCAATTAAATTTGAAAAATTAATCCGCTTGATTATTCAAAAAATTAAAACAAAAAGAGCCTTGAAAAATGAAATGAAGCAAATTAATTAGTTCTTTAAAAAAATGTTGATGAATAATATTTAATTACATTATATTCATATCTTTAAGTATAGTTTTATTGTTACATACAGATATTAAAAATTTGCAACAATTTATTAAAAATTTTGGACCAATTGGTAAATTAATGATTATAGGTTATTCCTTAGTATGAGTAACCATAACAGAAATAGTAAACTGTTTAATTCGTTTTATATTAAAAAAGATTAAAGCTAAAAGAATAATGAAAAATAAAATATTTTAAAAAGGAGTGATAAAAATGTTTATGAAAATATTTACCGTGTTAATTATTGGTTTTAATAATATTTTTATTACTCCGCAAAACATTAAGAATGATAAAATAACAACACAATCACTAATTAGAAATAAAAGACAAAGTAATAAAGTTTATGATTTTGAAATTAGAAACTTGAAAAAAATAAGATTTTTAACGGAAAGGCAAGACCATGACCTTTTAAAAGTTGAGATAAGAACAGAAGAAAATATAAATGCAAATATAGATAAACAATTACCAAATTTAAAAAATGTAAAAATTTTTAGTTTAGAGTTTAATGCAGAGCTTGTAAATAACAGAATTAAACAAAAAGACTTTCAAAAAATAACAAATACTTATGGAACAAAAATAGATACTTCGGGTTTAAATTTTTATACCTGAATGATTAATATACCCAATAAAACAATAAGAATTAAAGCACAAGGAACAGAATTATTAACTTTTGAACATGACGACACTAACAATTATAGATTAAATAAAACAAATAATTTTGAAATTGAAATTGAAAAAGATAGTACTGATATTGAATTACCGACAACAACCACCGATTTTGATGGTAACCATAATTATAACGATGTTGTTGATAACCTTGACTATTTAATGATTCATCGCGGTGATTTTGACAAATTCAATTATTCTTATCTTTATTGAACACCAGTATTTAATTTCATTGACACCTTAGAAAAAGGTTATTACAAAGAATTTACGATTAAAAATCACGGCTTTAAAGACGAGAGCTATTTTTATCATAAGACTTCAACTATTTTACCAAATTCAGAAATAATCGACCCTACAAATGCAACCAAAATTGAAGTTATAAAAAAAATTAAAAAAAGACTTAATGAAAAAATTAACAATCTTGCTGGCGTAAATAATGCAATTGAAGGCATCGACTATAATACAGAAATTAAAGATAATGACAACAATTACTTAGACGATAGCACTACTTTTGATTTAACAACAGACAATGTCGCTGACAGAACATTTACCGTTAAATTCACCGCAATTGAAACGAGCACACAATTGCAAGGAACAAATACGATTAAAATGGTCATTCCGAAACAAGATGATAACAACGATAATGTCCTCAAAATTAAGGCATTTAATAAAACCCTAATTGCTGGAAATAACTATTTACAATTATTACACGGTGAAAATGAAATATGAAAATATGACACCACAAGAGCTAACGATTATTACCTAATTAAGTACCTTTTCGGAACCTTAAATTACCTCAATGTTAAATTTAGTTTTCTACGATATGACCCCGATTTAAAAAATGATATTTACCTATATTTTAAAAATAACATTCCTAGTATTAACAACAGCGATTACAAAAATGTTTTTGATGAAATCTATGAAATTCTTGGCAATTTCTTTGCTAGTTTATTTTATGCGACTTTTGATATGGACGAAAAAACTCATACCGAAATCGATTTTAAAGGCGTAGGTAACTATAATAAGGACTACTTTATTCAAATTGGTTTCTTTTATCGTTCGTTAATTACCTTTTATCCCAAAAAATATTTAATTAATATTACTGGTAATTCAGAACTACTACTAAGAAGTTATTTTTTTACTTTTGACAAAAAAACACACCAAGAGAATTATAATACCATTAAAAACAACAATAGCATTTATCAAATTGATTTTAATGTGCTTAAATCTTATGACAATAAACTGATTAAATTATCAGTCAGTAAAACTGCCAATAGTATTAATTATCTTAACACCGACATTGATATTCGCTACGGTATTAATATTTTTACTTTAACATTTCCTTTGTACCATAAGCAAAATACCGCTAACTACAATTTTAAAATTTATGACTTTAATGTCCTTAATTCCACAGCATTTATCCCTGACGGCTCCACCAATTCAGAATGGGATGACCTAATTCCACCACCAAATTGTAAATATTCCGGACGATGAATACCAACCTTTAATGATATTGGTTGTGCCATTCAGAATGCTGGCATTAAAATGCTAAACTGAATGCTGATAGCTTCACAAATCATTACCATTTTACGCCCATTAGCAATTATTGCCAAAGCAACAGTTAATTTTTCAACCGCCATTTTTCCAGTTTTTAAAACGGTACCAGCTTTTTACTATACCTTTCAATTTTTAATCGGTTTTGCCATTTTTCTAATGATATTAAGAATTTTCGTGTAATATATATATATGATTGAAAAAATAAAGTAATAAAGGAATTAAAATAATGAAAATTTTAAATATAATAACTCTTTCTACATTAACAATATTACCAATAGTTGGCTGTTCTAAAAAACCAAATGAACCAGTAGAACAAAAAGATAACGAAAACAAAATTTATGATTTTGAAATTAGAAACTTAGAAAAAATAAGATTTTTAACGGAAAGGCAAGACCATGACCTTTTAAAAGTTGAGATAAGAACAGAAGAAAATATAAATGCAAATATAGATAAACAATTACCAAATTTAAAAAATGGAAAAATTTTTAGTTTAGAGTTTAATGCAGAGCTTGTAAATAACAGAATTAAACAAAAAGACTTTCAAAAAATAACAAATACTTATGGAACAAAAATAGATACTTCGGGTTTAAATTTTTATACCTGAATGATTAATATACCCAATAAAACAATAAGAATTAAAGCACAAGGAACAGAATTATTAACTTTTGAACATGACGACACTAACAATTATAGATTAAATAAAACAAATAATTTTGAAATTAAAATTGAAAATCCTTAATAACTAAATTTAAAAACCGTTAAAATTAATGCCTTAGAAGGTGGTTTTCTATGATGACGGCGCCCTTAAATAACTAAGCAACTTTTTCATTTTTTGACAAAGTAAAAAAAGGCAGTAATTTTAATTAATTACTGCCTTTAAACTTTATTTTATTATATACAATTTATACTTTTATTCTTAACAAGAGATTAAAAATTTGTTATACTTGTTGTTAAATTGATTGCTTCTAAAATGCGTAATAATATTTTAATTTAAAAATTATTGATTTTCTAATGGATTTTCACTGAAATTAACATCAAGTTTGCCTCCTTGTGAATTTCAAGTTATTGGTATATTGAATATAATTATTGTTGGATTATTTATATCATTAACTGATAAAACAGAATTTCCCTTATAATCCATTGCAAGCATGTCAGGATATTTAGAAGCAATTTCTTTGATAGTTCTTGTTAAAAAAACAGTATTTCAATGATTTAAACCATCTTTGCCTCTGTATTTTGGTGAAGTTATTTTAAAGTCCGAAGGAAGGTAATACCTTATTATTCCATCTGATTTGTATGTACCTTGTCGGATTATATATTGTGCAATTCCTTTTGAATTAGAGCCCACAATAAATGATTGGCTGGGTGCAGTTACTGTTTCTTCTGTAGTTGTTGTTTTATCTCATGTTTGGCTTGAATTAACATTAACATTTATAGATGAGTTTCAAAATAAAAAATTAAAACTTGTTTCAAATGATGCTGATTCATTTAAAGAAATAGTAAAAGAATTTGTGTTTCCAATAGTTTTTGAATAAGATTGAGTTTGAAAAGTTTGAGAAGAACTAGTGTTATTTATATAATTATTTTCAAATGTTTGAACTACATTATCAGATATTGCTGTCATATTTTTTGTATATAAACTCCCAGTTCTATTTATTAAAAAATTATTATAATATTCAGAAACTTTGTCTTTTGCTGTATCAACTCAATAACTAAAATTTTGCTCAAAAGCTTCCTGTGTACCATTCATAAAAGTTTGAATAATATTTTCTACACTTGTTGGTGGTAATATTTCGAATTTTAAATTACTACTTAAAACATTATTTTTCGGTACAGTTATTATATAAGGACTATTAGCGACAACACCAGACATTCCGCTTCCAGTTATTATTATGATTCCTAAAATTCTTAATAATTTTTTCATATTAATTAAATTCCTTTCGTGAATTTTTACTAATTAATAAAAATTTATATCACTTTCTCCTTTCTTCAAATCTTATTCTAAAATCTACTTACCTTGGAATTTGATTATACACTAACAAACAAAAATTTCTAATTTTTACGGCATTAAAATATGAAAAAATTTAATCAAGTAACAACTAATTTATAATGAGATTAAATCAACAAAAATAATTAAATAGAAAGCAGGTTTGTAAACAATGAAATATATTATCGCCGAAAATCAATTATCAGATTTAGAAGCACGCTTACAATGCTGATTAAAGGGTTTTTACCGAGATAAAAACTATCATAAAACTAAAAAACGAATTAATAATTATTTAAACCTATGCAAACAATTTTATACCGAAAAAAATACTTTAAAATCATTAATTAAAAAACACTTTCACAATATTGACATAACTTTTTATCGTTGAGCTAAAAAAATTATTACTGGTTACTATGAAAATAATTTTAGTAATTTAATAATTAAATCAACAAAACCGTTGAACCCACATTATCAATTTAACATTGAAAGTCGTAAAAAAATATGTGATTTATTTTACAAATACAAAAACATTAAAGCTGGTGGTGTTTGGTCATTATATAATAATCTCCTTAGAGGCGAACATGACGCCCATAAATATGATTTACCAAGAAATATTAGAACATTTTATCGCTGAATTAAATCTGACCCTCGCTATGATAAAATTAGACAAAAAATTAAGGAAAACAAACGCTATTATAACCGTTATGAAGTAAAAGAAATCGGATTAATACAAATGGATGCTAAACACTTTCCCAAGTCAAAATATCCGGTAGAAAAAAATATGTATGTCTATGACTTTATTGATGAAAAGACAAGAATGGTATTTGGTTATGTTTATGATAGTTTAGGAACTAACAACGCCATTAATGCTGTGCAAAGAGCAATATATGATTTTAAGAAGTTTGGAATAGAAGTTAATAGAATTAGAACTGATAATGCTCCAGAATTTACCACTACTAATTGAAGTAATAAAAATGAATATAAGATAAAAGAAAGACCCTTTAGTAAATATTTAAAAGATAATAAAATAATACACGAAACTACTCCAATAAGGTCACCCCAAAGTAATGGTAAGATAGAAAGATTTCATAAGAATTATAATAATTTATTATTGTTAGATGATATCAAAAGATTTAATACTAATGAATTACAAAGATATTTAAATGAATATTATTACTTTTATAACTTTCAAAGGAATCATTGAACAATAAAAGACATCCCATTCAATTTTCTAAACAAACTTTTAAAAACCTCTTGAAACTAACATATGTCTGTGCTATAGTACAATTAATAATTTAGAAGGGAAAAAATATATGAGTCAAAATGTCGCAAGAAAATATGGTTTATTTATGTGCCTCTGTATGGTTGTGGGGACAGTAATTGGAACTGGGATTTTCTTTAAAAATGAAGGTGTTTACGGCTTTGTTAATGGTAATGGAATTTTAGGAATTATTGCTTGAATTATTGGTGGTGTTGTAGCAATTTCTTTTGGTTTATCATTTATGGAAATTTCATCGGCAAAACAAGATAATAATTCGGGAATTGCTTTATATGCAAAAATGTTTGCTGGTAGTAAATTTGGTCGTGTTGTTCGTAACGCAATGAATAATATTTATTTGCCATTAACTGCTTTTACAGTAGCTTATTATACTAGTAAGGCTTCTGTTTGAGCAATTGGTGGCGGTCAAGATGCGGAAATGCGTTTAGCAAATGTCTTAGGTGGTTCTAATGTGTATGAATTATTATTAAGTATTTTTGCAGTTTTATATACTTTATTTGTTATTGTTTGTTGCATTTATAATGAATCAATTAGTAAATGAGTACAAATGATTACCGTTGTTTTAAAATTAATACCATTAATTTTTATTGGTGTTGCTGGATTAATTGTTGTTAATGCAGGAGCAGGTGCTTTTTTAGAAACTGGATTAGGTGATCCAAAAAAATATGAAATTGTTAAAAATAAAGGTCATTTTGAAATGCTATTAATGGCGTTACCAGGAATTCTTTTTGCCTTTGATGGTTTTTTATCAACAACTTATATTCAAAAAGATGTTCGGAATTCTAGTAAAAATATTCCTTTAGCCTTAGTTTTTGGTTTAACAGGAATTACCTTTATTTATGTCTTAACTTCAATTTCAACATTAAATTTAGACCCTAGTGGTAGCGTTGCTATTGCTGCGGGGAAAATATTTAATAATCCAACAGTTAATGCTGTTTGTACGCGCTTAATTTTTATTTTTATTCTTATTAGTGCTTTTGGCACTTTAAATGGTTATTGTTTTTCAATGACAAAGTTAACAAGGTCATCATTAGATGATGGTTTTGTTGTTGGTAACGATAAAATATGACAAAAAGTTATTAATCGTTTTGGTATTAAAACAGCAACATTAATGGTGATGGGAGTATTATTTGCAGTTTGAATTGTAATTATGGCACTACCAACGATAGTTACTGATGATAATTATAATTTCTTTGATTTTATTAGTAATGCTGGTGTTGTGATGGCATTTATGTTATATGGTGTAATTATTTTTTATGGTTTATTAAATCGTTATCGTAAAAAAATTAAAACGCTTAATGCTTGATATTTTATTCCGGCAGCGATTATTTCCATATTATGTATTACTTTAATATTGGGATATAATGTTTATTCTTACTTTGCTTTATTAGTAACCTCTGAAAATAAAGTAGGAGCAATTTTACAAATTTTCTTTTTACTATTAATTCTTGCTTTGCCTTGATTAGGATTATTTATGAAAGATAATGAATTAGAAAATGATAATGAAGCTGGTAATGGATCAGAACTTGGACAATCAACAAGTGATAATGGGACGACAAATAATTTTTCTAATGATAATAATGTGCCAGAAATTTATGTTTCTCTGGGACAAATTACTCCTAATGAGACTGGTAATGGTTCTGAATTTGGTGATGAAATTACAGAATTATAAAATAGTCTTGCATTAGACTATTTGAAAATAGTATAATATATCTTAGTTAAAGGGGATGTATTATATATGGCAAAAATAAATCCAACAGGACTAATAATTCCTAAAATATTAATGATGATTGGCGCTATTTGAATTATGGTTTTTGCAGTTGCGATTGCAATTAGTAAAGATGAAAATGCTGGTGTGATGTATGGTTTAAAAATTTCGTGACCGTTATTATTATTTTTAGGGTTAGTATATATATTGATTCCTTTTTCTGTTAAAGTTGGAATTTGATCATTAGTTTGAGGTGCTTTAATAGCAACCCTATCAATCATTATTCTTATTGGTAGTCTTATTGATGTTGATTATAAATCAATATGAACTTATTTTGGAGCAGCACCTTATGCGTTTTTAGCAGTAGGTTCAGTCTTATGAACATTAACATCATTTAAAACAAAAAAATAAAATTCTTATTTTTATAAGTGAAGCTTTGGCTTCACTTTTTTAATTGAAAAATTTATCTCATTAAATTTTTATTTTTAAATTTTGTATAATATTACAAAATAAATTTAGATAAAATATTAATATTTTCTAAAATTGGTACATAAATTCAATTAATATGATTTAATTAGCTTGGTGTTACAATTTTAAAATAATAAAATAAAAATAATTGTTTTATTTATGAAAGGATTATGATTTATAGATGTTAAAACGATACTATTTGATTACTGCGTTTTTTCACTTTTTTAGAGCTTTACCGCATGCAATCTTGTTTACTTATTTTATTAGTAAGGGGGTTGGGTTACTATTAGTAATTATGGGTTAGTTCAAACTTTATTTTTTATTGGTATTGTTTCCTTTGAAATTCCTAGTGGTGTTTTTAGTGATTTATATTGTAAAAAAAAATGTTAAAGTGATTTCATTATTAATTAATGCTTTAGCATTTGTTGGGGTATTTTTATCTTCTAATATTGTTTTTTTAATAATTTGTTATTTTATTTATGGTATTTCTTCTGCTCTTGATACTGGTTCGATTGATGCTTTTATTGTTAATAAATTATCACAAGAAAATAATAAGGAACAATTAATAAAGAAATTTATTAGTTATAATAATGGTTTTATGCTTTTAGCAATGATTATTGGAGCAACAACGGGAATATTTTTATACCAATTAATTGATGGTGTTATTTATTTAATTTCTGCCACAAGTTTTATAATTTTAGCATTTTTTGTTTTTTGGTTTTTTGATAAAGAAGTTAAATCAGAAAGCAATATAACGATAAGAAGTCAGTTTAAAAAAACATTTGCTGTTTTTAATTACAAAGAAGGAATATTTATATTTATTTTAATTATTATTATTTTACAGTTTCCTTTACAAGCGATAATGCAATATTGACAAATTCTTTTAAAACAAATTAATTTTAATATTCAATATAATAGTATTTTTTATTCGTTAATATTATTTTCAACAGCACTTTTTTCTTATATTTTTAAATTTGTAAACATTAAAGAAAAATTGCTTCCTATTTTTATGTTAATCTATTTGATTGGAGGATTATTTTTCTTTTTAAATAATGTTATTGTGATGGCAATAGTATTTTTTATTGTAACATTGGCGAATACATTTATTATGTTATTCTATAATAATAAAATTCAAAATGCGATTTCATCAAAACAAAGGTCAACGATTACTTCAACAATTAGTTTTTTTAGTCGTATTGTTTCAATGGTTGTAATGTTGGTCTTAACATTATTTAATAGAATTTTAAATAATCCTTTTTCAGCTTTTGCAACTGTGATTTTTATTGGTGCTATTAGTTTATTTATAGTATTTTTTATTTTGCAAAATAGCAATTCAAGACAAAAAGTCGCTTTTGATGCAAATTTAGATTATAAAATTCCTTATCATATTAATTTAGTTACTAACTATAAAAAAAAGCGCATTCAAATTATTGGCACGGATGTTAAATTTTTTAAAAATTTACGATTTAGTTGACGAAAGCAAGAATTTTTAAAATTTTTTAATAATTTTCAAAATAAACAATTTAAGTTAATAGAGTTAAAAGATTTTTTAATTGCAAATAATAAAAAATCGCATCGTCATATTAATAATTTTATTTCATTTTTATTACGAAATAAAATTATTTTATCGGATGAATTAATTGATATGCAAGACCGCTATTCGCGCCATAATTTATATTTTGAAATGATTGGTAATAATAATTTTAATTTTTTAAATTCAAAAACAATAACCTTAGTTGGTGCGGGTGGTATTGGTACTAACATTGCTCTTTTATTAACAGTTGCGGGTATTAAAAAAATATATTTGGTAGATGATGACATTGTTGAATTATCAAATTTAACTAGACAATATATATTTTCAGAAAAAGAAGTTGGTCAAAAAAAAGGTAAAGTGCTTAAAAAGCAGTTACTAAAACGAAATCGTAATTGTGAAATTGAGCATCTTGATTTTAAAATTTCTAAAGATAATTATGAAGAAATTGCTTTGAAAATAAATGATAGTAATTTTATTATTGTTTCTGCTGATTCTAGTTTTTTAGTTTATTATTTAATAAATGAAATCGCAACTAAATATAAAATTCCTTATAGTATTGCGGGGTATGTTAATAAGTATGGGATTGTTGGACCGTTAATAGTTCCCGAAGTAACTAAATGTTGAAACTGTATTGTTCCCCAAGATAAAAAACCAACTCTTAAATTTTGAAATTCAAATTTTAAATCACCAAGTTATGGTCCTTTAAATAGTTTAGTTAGTTCTATTCAAGTAAATGAGATTTTAAGATATTTTGCTAATGCTAAAGGAATAGAAACATTAGGAAAACGAATGTTTATTAATTCGGAAAGTTATCAGATTTCTTTTGAAAATACAAAGAAATTTAACTCGTGTAAACTTTGTTTTGTCAAGAAAGGGGTGTAGTTATTATGTTTGAAGTTATTACTCAAAATTAATTATTAAAATAAAATTTTTATACGATGTGGTTAATAAATTTCATTAAACACATCGTATTTTGTTTTGTTAATGTTATTTATTTTATTTACAAATAAAATAACAAATTTTTAATTAAGGCGGTATATAATCTTATTACAACAAGGAAATAAAGAGTGATTTATAAATGAAAGAAAAAGGTTATTATGATTTATTATTAAAATTAGGTGAAACAATTAATGAAGATTATATTGTTAAAAATCTTAATGATGAAAAAAGTGCTATTAAAGACATTGATAAATATTTATTGAAGCAATTTAATAATATTTTAAGTATTAAATTGCAAGAATATAAAACAGTTGATGATAAGTTAAAATTTTTAAATCAAATTATTGGTATTTATAGTGAACAATCACAATTATCTAATAATGTTTTATTACAAATAGGTAATGATTTGCAAGAAAAGGTTAGTTATCATCAAGAAATTCGATTAATTGATAATCACTTATTTACTAATGAAAATGAACAAGAATTAATTAATGAAATTAATAAAGAAATTAAAACTGCTGATAGTGTTTATTTTATTTATCCTTTTATTTCTAAGGGAATGATTAATAAAATTAGAAATTCTTTTTTGTATGCTCAACAACATAATATTAAGATTAATTTTATTACGACAACTTTTGATGATATTGCTTTATTTGTTAATTTATATGAATTAGAAAACTTAGTTAATAGTTATAATAATATTTTAATTAGGGTAGAAGATAATACTGAAAAGCGTAGCGAAAGAATTCATATTAAAGCAGCGATTTTTAAAAGAAAATCAGGTTTTTCAACAGCAATTGTAGGCTCTTCTAATTTAACTTATAAGGGAATGATGCGTGGAAGAGAATGAAATATTAAAATTAGTGAGTTTAGTAATCCTAATTTATATTATCATCTCTTTCGTGAATATGAAAAAATTTGAAATGATAATCTTGTTAATTTTAATAATGCTAATGAGCGTGAGATGTTACTAACAAGAATTGATAATAATCGTTTACATATTAAAGCACAAAGTGAGGGAACGATAACAAGAAAATATTCAATGTATGATTTTCAGCAAAAAATTGTTAATCGTTTACAATATCGTCGCAAGATTAATAAAACTAAGCATTTAATTATTATGGCTACGGGAACTGGGAAAACTATTATTAGTGCTTTTGATTATTTAAATCAAATTAAAGAAAATAATAATTTTCGCCCCCGATTATTATTTTTAGCTCATCAACGAGAAATTATTGATCAAGCAATATTAACTTTTCGTAATGTTTTACAAGATAATAAGTTTGGTTGTGTTTTTTATGAAAATCAAACATTAGATAATACTAATTATTTATTTGCTACTGTGCAATCAGTTTATCGTAATTTAAAAAAGTTTTTACCGGATCAGTTTGATGTTATTATTTTTGATGAAGCCCATCATATTGCTGCTAAATCATTTGTAACGATTTTTAATTATTTTCAATCAAAACAAGTTATTGGTTTAACAGCAACTCCCGAAAGGGAAGATAATAAGTTAATTACGCCGTATTTTGATAATGAATTTGCATATGAATTACGATTATGAGATGCTATTAATCAACGCTTATTATCGCCATTTGACTATTATTGTATTGATGATATTAGTAGTAATCTTGAAGGTATTGATTTAAATAATGATGTTGAATTGTTTAAGAAGTTGAATACTAGTGAACGCAATAAATTATTATTTAGTGTGATAAATAATTATATTGGTATTTATGCTCAACCATTTTGTTTAGTATTTTGTATCACAACAACGCATGCTAAAATTGTTGCTAATTTTCTTCAAAAGGAAGAAGGGTTACAGGCTGCTTATTTAACTAATGAAGTATCCCAAGAGCGAACAACAATTATTAATAATTTTAAAAAGGGTAAAATTAATTATTTATGTGTTGTTAATATGTTTAATGAAGGCATTGATGTTCCGCAAATTGATACAATTATAATGTTACGACCAACAAGTTCAAAAACTATTTATTTACAACAATTAGGTCGTGGTTTAAGAAAAACTGATAGTAAAAATAAGTTAGAAGTTTATGATTTAATTGCTAATGTTGATAAAAAATATGATATTACTGTGGGAATTAAAAATCTTTATAATTCTCATTTAGAAAGGAATAAAGCATTTTTAGGTGGTAATAGTGGTTTACCCTATGGGTGTACGATTACTTTAGAGAAACGCAGTCAAAAAGTTATTTTGGCAAACTTACAAAAATGATATGAAAATAAAAAACGCATCCATTTAGTTATTAAACATTATTATCGGATTTATGGTGTTGATGGTTTAGTTAAAGTTTTACAAGATTATGAATTAACCCTATGGGAATTTTATAATTTTTTAAATGATTTTTATTTAAAAATTGGTCAAGATATTAAAGTTTATGCAAATGGTATTAATGATTCTAATCGTAATAAAAATCTTTTAAAGCAATTTTTATTTCTTAATGATTATTATTTAATAAATTATTTTTATCAGCGATTGTTAAAAAACATTAATAATGAAGCAATTAATTATGAATATGATAATTTATTAATTTGTTCGCTTTTATATGAAGTAACTAGTATGAAAGCCTTTTTAAAAGTGTTTCCTAATTATTTAGCAATTGATGATTTAGTAGCAGAATTTATTAATCATAATAAATTAGTTGTTAATGAACTAGTAATGATATTAAAATATAAATTAGAAAATGAAACCTTATTAGTTAATGAACATAATTTTTTGTTGTATCCATTGTTAGCTTATGAATCAATATTTACTGTTCGTCAAGCCTTATGTGCAATTCGTCGCGTAAATTTTATTAAACAATTAGGTGAATTAAGAATTATTGCTTTTCAAGCGGGACATTTAACTTTTGATCAAACAAAAGCAGTTATTTTTGCTGATGTTGCTGGTAGTAAATATGGTAAGAAAACGAAATATGATGCTACAAGTAAAGAATATTGGTGGTCAATTCCTGAGGATAAAACAATGCAAAGTAAACTAGTGAATGATTTACAAAATTTAAAAATTGCTAAATTTTTATTTTTAGATAATAAAATTAATCACAATTTACCAAATTTATATTTAAAACTTTATAATTTTATTGGTTTGGGAAAATACATTGATTGTGTACAAGAAGATTACATTACTGTAAAGTTTTTGATAGAATAAATCTATATATAATAACTTTGATTGGAGGCATTTTATTTAAAAAATTTTTATAATTAAAATTACAAGAATTTGATGAATTAGAAAAAATGTTGCCAAGATAAGGAATGATAGTTATGACAAGAAGTAATTTATTTAAACTTAGTTTAGTAGTTAGTAATATTTTTTTAGTAGCATCTTGTAGTAAAATTAGTGATTTTTTACTTAATAATCCACAATTACAATATCATATGTTAGCAGTTGGTAATGGTTTATCAACGATTATTACGAATTCGCAATATAAAAATCGGGCAATAATGTTTGATACGGGTATTGGCGGTAATCCGCAAGATTGATGAAAAGATAAATATGCAAAAAGTAATTTTGTTGCTAATTATTTAAAAAACCTAAAAATTAATCAATTAGATGCAATTTTTATTTCTCACGATCATACTGACCATACAAGTAATTTAGAAACGATTGTTAATACGGTTAATGTTAAAAATATTTATGGTAGTCGTTCATTTTTTGAACGCTATCAAGGCAAAGCAAGCAAAAAATGACCAAAACAATGAGCAGATTTAAAAATTATTGTGCAAGATGTTAAGCCAAGTTATAATATCTTAGGTTTATCATTTGATAATTTAACTTATAAAATTCAGGACTTTATTAATAGCAATTCAAGTAAAGATGAAAATAATCAAAGCTTAGTATTATCTTTTGTTTATCAAAATCAGCGGTTTTTATTAACAGGCGATACCGAAAAGAAAGTAGAACAAGAGTTATTAAAAAAGAATTTGCTTTCAGAAGTTAATTTTTTACAAGTAGCCCATCATGGTAGTAAAACATCAAGTTCATTGTCATTTTTAAATAAGATTAAACCTAAAACTTGCTTTGCTTCGGGTGTTAATCCTGATACTTATGGATTAGAATATGTTGGTAATAAAAGTCATATTTATCCAACAGCAGAAGTAATGGCTAATTTAAAAACTGTTGGTTGTGATTTTTCTTGAACAGGAAAAGATGGAACATTAGTTTATACAGTTACAAATAGTAAGGCACAAGTTCAAAAATTAAATTATCATATTAAAAATCATACATAAATTGTTTTGATAAAATTATTAATTATTTAAAAAATTTAATGATTACGATATAATTACTATGTAATTTAAAGATAATCATAAAGAAGGTAATTATTTTGCAAGGATTTCTAACTAATGAAAAAGATTATATTAATATTTTAGGACAAAATTTAGCAATTCAATATTTAATTATTTCTTGTATTATTATTGGGGTAGTATTTATTGCAATTATTAGTGCAATTTTATTGGTTATTAACTATCGCAATCGTAACCTGAAAAATTCAGCTTGAGAAAAATTTAAAAATGAAAAATTAATTTATAATATTGAATCAGAAGTAATTAAAATGGGGCAAGCATTAAAAAATAAATAGTTATATTTTTATAAGGTAGGCAATAGATATGTCATGAAAAGAAAAAATAATGGATAAGTTTTTTAATAAAGCAGAACAAAAACGATTTAATGATAATAAATTAAAGGCAGAGCAACTTGATCCGTATTTTCCTTATGAAAGAAAACAAAAGCAAAATGATGTTCCCCGCGTAATTAATCGTTATGAGTTTACAGTTGATGATAAAAAATATTTTAATTCTGGTATTAATAAAGAACCACCACCATATTATGAAGAAAATTATAGTTTACCAAAAGCAAGAGTTTATAGTCCTAAAAATGGTTATAATCGTGAATTTGGTGGCATGCCGTACCAACAAAATTCGCCAACAATAACTTCTTATCAATATCCACAACCACAACAACCAATTTTAGATTCATCACCTAATGATTTTTTAGAGGATAATCATAATGATTATAGTCCAACTTTATATCAAAAAGCATATCAAGAACCATATTTATCATATGATGAACCACGAGGACAAGAGATACCGTATCGTTCGTTAAGTTTAAAAACTATTCCTAAAGAAATTGCTAATGAGGTTCGTAGTGAAAAATATCGTTTGGTTTTAACAATGATTATTGGTTTTTTAGGAATAATTGCTTCTTCAATACCATTAATTTTGTGATTTTTAAAGCAACAAAATATTGTTATTGACAATGAAAATTTAATTCCGCATCCAACTTTGATGATACCGTTATGTATTGTGTCATTAGGTTTATTTTTTATTTCTTTGTTTGATTGAATTAAAATTAAAAAAGAAGTGGAAGGATATTTAAAAAAAGCTAAATTAGGAAATAATGTTATTCCTAATTTCATTATTGCTAATTATCGAAAAATGCATATTCGTAGTATTATTATTAATTGAGTAGCTTTTCCTTTGTATATTATTGGTGCTGCAATTATTGCTATTCTTTATGGATTATCAGGCGCAACACAGCCAAAACTTTTTGGGTTTTTAATTTTAGATATGACGATTAGAGATTTAACAACAGAAATTATTATTTTAACAGGAATATTATTTGCCTTATTTTTTTTACAAGTATTAAATATTATTTTTGTTCGTAAAAGAAAAGCTAATATTATTGGTTTTTATGGTTATGAAATTATTAATCCTTATGAAATGTATGAATTAAAGCGAATAATAAATCGTCGCTGTTTATGAACTTGATTAACAATTATTGCGATTATGTTTTTTGTTATTGCGATTCCGATTTGATTATTACGAAGAAAAAAAAATTAAGGTTGCTTCAAGTTAAAATGTATTTTCATTTATTTGTAAATCTTTTTATTAGTAATGATGGAAATTATCACTTGCAAAATATTAATCAAAAATTAATTGTTAAACAAGATTTTAATATTATTATTGATAATATTGAACAAGAAATAATTTGTGAGCGAGAAAATTTACAGCAGTTACAAACAATATATATTGCTGTTAATTGTTCTCGTGACCTTGATTTTGAACAATGACAGCGAATTTTAAATATATTACAACCATTAGCAAGGAATATTATTGAATATAATTTAGAATTACATTGTAATAATACTGATGAATTATTTTTGTTATGAAATAGTTATGGTGTTAATCGGTTAATATGAAAAGTAATTTCATTTAGTCGGGCGGTATTATTACAAAATAATTATTGTGATAATATCAATTATGTTAAGCAAATTAATAAAGCATTAGTTAGTGGTTTTAAAAATCAAGCAATTGATTTATTTTATAATTTAAAAGGTTCTTCTAAAGCTGTTATTGAAAATGATTTAAATATTTTAAGAAAATTGCCTGTTAATCATATTAGTTATTATGAAGCTGATAATAATTGTGTTGTAATTACATATCAATGATTGAAAAATATTTTAAAACAAAATGGTTATTTACCTTATGAGAAAAATAATTTTATTACTAATAGAGGCATTAAATCGCAACATCAATATAGTTATTGAACTTTACAAAATTATTTAGGTGTTGGTATGGGCGCTAGTTCTTTTCATAAAAATTCACAAATAGTTATTTGCCAAAATACTAATGAATATCCATTATGGCGACAAACAATTACTAAAATTACAAAACAAGAATATTATGGACAAATTTTTATTATGGGGTTAGGACTAATTGAAGGCGTTGATTTGCGAATAAAGCAAAATCAAGTAGCTTATGAATATTTTCAAAATGCGATTAATAAACTCATAGTAAAAAAGAAACTAAATATTAAAAATAATTTTCTTTTTTGTTATCAAGATGAGTGAGAAAATTTAGATGAGATTTTATTATCATTTATTTAATATCGCAAACAAGTTATAATGAAGAAGGAAATATCAATTGCTGGTTTAGCTCAGTCGGTAGAGCACACCCATGGTAAGGGTGAGGTCAAGAGTTCAATTCTCTTAACCAGCACCATTGGAGAGTTGTGTGAGTGGTTTAAACAGTCATCTTGGAAAGGTGATGAATTCGAAAGGATTCCACGGGTTCGAATCCCGTACTCTCCGCCATAAAATGAAATATAATAAATAAATATTTATAAAGGGGTTTTTATGAAAAAAAGGATTATTTTAGATGAAAAAGTTAAATTACATAATGGTATTATGATGCCAGTTATGGGTTTTGGAACATATAAAATTGAAAATAATGAATTAGGTAAGGAAGCGATTTTAGAAGCTTTAAATCAGGGTTATCGTCATATTGATACGGCTAAAATTTATGGGAATGAAGAAATCGTTGGGCAAGCAATTAAAGAAAGTAAGATTTCTCGCAGTGAAATTTTTGTTACGACTAAACTTTGAGGTAATGAATTAACAAAAGAACAGTATTTACAAGAGATTGATAGCTCATTAGAAAAATTAGGTTTGGAATTTGTTGATTTATTTTTAATGCATTGACCGTGAAATAATCGTAAAATTGCTTGAGAAGTATTAGAGGAAATATATCGTGCTAAAAAAGCTCGTGCGATTGGTGTTAGTAATTTTAATATTGAGCAGTTAGAACAATTAAAACAAGATGCTAAAGAGTTACCAGTTGCTAATCAAATTGAGTTTCATCCGGGATTAAATCAAACAGAATTAAGAGCATATCATCAAAAAAATAATATTGTAACTATTGGTTGAGGAACAATGAAATATCATGACTCTTTACCAGAAACTTGTGAGCAGATTGCTCGTGAATATAATAAAACAATTCAACAATTATTTTTACGATGAGCTTATCAACATCAAAGTTTAATAATTCCCAAGTCAATGCATAAGACGCGGATTATTGAAAATAGTGCGATTGATGATTTTAAAATTAGTGATGAACATATGAAGTGAATTGATAGTTTACCACAATCACGAAAAGGTCCTGATCCTAATAATTTTGATTTTGGAAATTAGAAAAAACCTTGTAATTTTACAAGGTTTTTTCTATTATATTGTTAGCTTTAAACTAATGAAGAGTCAGATTTTAAAGCTACTTCTAAATTGTTTCCTGCGGTTAATAAATAAGAATGAAGCATATCTTTTTCAATACTATTTAATTTATTTAACAAAATGCTATCAATTTGTTCTTTGATTAATGCCGCTTTTTTAATGATTTCTTGTGCTTTAGGAGTTAAAGTTAATAGTTTTGAACGACGGTCACTAGCAAGAACTTTACAAGTAATATAACCCTTTTTAACTAATGTTGATATCACGGCTGATGTGTCAGCTTTGGATTTGCAAAGTTCTTTTGCAACATTAACAATAATGGGTTTATCTTTGATCTTATCAATTACTAATAAAATATTTATATGTACAGGCATTAGATTTTTAATTTCTAATTTTCTTAATAAGTCAATGTATAACTTTTCTTTAAGTTGCGAGATTTTATATAATAGAGCTAGATGATTTATCATTGTCATTCATTAGACCACCTTTTTGTTGTTTTCTCTTCATAACATAATTATATAATAAATTATCAAAATAATTCAAATATATTTTATATTATATCTTAAATAGTCTAAAAATAGTCTAATGAAAAAATGAACCTGCATTAGGTTCATTTTTTAAAATTTACGGGGTGGCTTTCTTTCATGATTGTCTTCTGTTTTACAAGTCGGACAGTCACTACAGTTATTTATATTATTACTTTGATGTTCTGCTCCCGGTGTACGACAAGTACATTGGCAGGCAACACAGCGTAATCTACAATTATCAGTCATTATTTCTCCTTTCGAGTAATGTCTCTTAATTGTATCACATAATTTAGGGTTGCTTGTCTACTTAATATTAGGGATATACTTTTTAAATTATTAATTAATTTAAGTAATAAAATTATATTTAAGTTATTTTTTATTTACAAAAGATAAATATTAGCGTATTATAATAATTAAAATAGAAAGATTATATTTTAATGGAAAAAGAAAAAAAGGGTTTAACACATATTGGTTTTATATTATCAGCTTTAGCTGGTGCTGTTGGCTTGGGAAATATTTGAGGTTTTCCAACGCAAATGTATCGTAATGGTGCTGCTGCTTTTTTAATTCCATTTTTTATTGCAATTTTAGTTTGTGGTTTGCCAATTTTAATTTTGGAAATTAATTTAGGAAATAAGTGAAGGAAATCACATAGACCGCATAAAGAAATCGTTTGGTGAGAATTTTAAAAAAACTACTAAGAAAAAGACTGAGATAAAATCAGTCTTTTTTAATTAGGTTAAAATTGTCGTTAACCTTGCTTAGTTTAAGAAAATAATAGCAAAACCAACCAAATAAAACTCTCTACTTGGAATGTCGTTAAACCAAGCAAGCGAGGATAAACAAGACAGGGGTGGCCGTACCGCTACGACATAATGGAGGCAATTCTTTTAGGCAATATAAAAGAATTATCGTGGTTTGGGGATAAATCTTTAACTTGCAATAGTTAAAGAGTGAGTGTTCCACAATAAAAAAATTTTAGAAATCTTACTATTTATAAGGAGGTTCTGCGAGTGTCTTTAAAAGAACTCTGTCAAAAAGAATTAAAAATTAAAATAAAAAATAAATCAACACTAATTAACAAATGTCAGTGTTATATCAATGAGTACTTTACAAAATTAACCAAAAACAGAAAAGGTGGTTGATATTGTAAAAAATATGCTCGGCATTGTTTAGCAAGGTTAGAATTTATTAATAAACAAAAAATCAATGCTAAACTTTGATTTTTAACTTTGCAATGCCAAAATAATCATCAAATTATTAAAAAATTAATTTTTGAACAAAATAAATGGAAAATTATTAATATCAAAAATTAGGAAAAATAGGTATATATAGGTAAGAAATTTCACAAAGTGGTCAAGCTGGAACACTAAAAAATAAACGAAGTGGGAGGAAATCTGATAAGGTTAATCAACTAATTTAATTAGTACTACATGGGGCAGAAGCGTAGTCGCAAGTGATTAACTAAACCATACCTAAGGGAAACTATGCCTAAAAGAGGATAAGCAACAAAGTTATTTAACAAATAACTAGTGAAAAAAAGAAAAAAATATAAGAAGATTGATTAATCTCTCTCTTTCTATCAATAAAAAATAAACGAAGAAGGGAAAATATATATGGTTGAAAATAATATCAAAAATACAATTAGCGATTTAATTAACGAAATTAAAACAACAACAGAAAATAATTTAAGCAATTTAGAGCAAATTATGGAAGCTTTAATTGATAAAGTTAACAATATTGAAAATATCTTAAATCAAATAAGATAAAAGATAAATTAAACCAACTATTTATTAAAATTAGTTGGTTTTTTATTTATCAGAAATAAAAAATAATGGAGATAAAAATAAAGGTAGGTAATTATCATAAAAAAAGATTATTCAAAACCAAAAGCAAGATTTAATGGAAAAATAATTATTGATTGTATTAGATGCGAACAAGAGTTCACTATTTCAAATTCAGAATGATTAACGCTTAATAAATTCTATAAATGCCAAAAATGTAAAAAATAAAGTGAAATGTTAAATATGATAAAAAAAATTTATTTAAACAAAAATTTAATTTCACAAGAAATAAATAATAAAACGCACATTTTAATAAACAAACAAAAAGATTGCGTTGTTTGAGATAAAAATGGTTTAGGTTTATCAAGTTATCAAAATTATTTTATTTTAGAAATTGATGAAAATAAAAATTATGTGGTTAATAGTAGTATCAATAATAAAAATGGTAATATTGTGGGAAAAAATTTAATTTTATCTTTTGAAAAATTAAAGCAAGAAAACAAAAAGCAGTTTAATTTGCAAAACAAAAATGATGCTAATAATGATTTACTAAATGAATATAACAATCATTATGATAACAAAACAACACAACGAAAATTAACATGAACAGAACTAAAACAATTACTAGAAAATTTAGAAAATATTGATAATCCCAATTATTGAGATAATGGTTTTTATTTAGGATACAACAAATATGAAAAAATTACTTAGTTTATTGGCGATATTTTCGTTATCGTGTGAAAGTACAATGCCATTGATTAGTTGTGGCAATATTGCAAATAACAAACCACACTTACCACCATCAAAAACAAAAAGACCAATAATCAAAGACATTTTTTACTATGAAAAATTAAAACAAGAAATTACAGCAGAAATAAAAGAATATGATGAAGCAATTAAAGAAATTGAAAATAGTAAAAATGATTATGAAAACGAAGAAGACTATCAAACAGAACTAAAACAAACACAAGCAGAAAAATTTATCAAAATATCTGAACTAAATAATTGTGAATATCAAATTTTACTATGTCAAAAAGAAAATGAGTTTACAGACGAACAAAAACAACAAGCAATTAAGTTATTAGAAAAACAAATAAACAACTTAAATAGTGCTTTAAATTTACTAAGTGAAATTAAAAATAGTGATTTTGATCAGAAAGATTTAGAAAAAATTAAAACAAAGATTAAAAATACAAAAATTATTTTAGATGAAATTAAAAACAATTAAGAAAGGAATTGGTAGTTAATTATGTTAAATTCTAATTTATTAAATAAAATTAATGTTAATGATGAATGATATACACAGGAATATGCGATTAAACCAATTTTAGAATTTTTAAAACCTAATAGCACTATTTTATGCCCTTTTGATAATATTGATAGTGAATTTGTCCGTGTTTTAAAAAGAAATGGACATAAAGTTTGAAATAGTCATATTGATGATGGAATTGATTTCTTTAATTACATTAGAAGTGATGTGGGTAGATATAATTATATTATTTCTAACCCTCCATTTAGTAAAAGAAAACAAGTAATAGAACATTTATTTATTTTAGGAAAACCATTTGCAATGTTAATGCCATTAGTAAGTATTGCATTAAAACCAATTAGAGAAAAAATAGATCAGTGTGAATTATTGGTGTTTGATAAAAGAATCAAGTTTATATCAAATAATGGAATAATTTGTAAAAATCCGCCAAGTGAGACAGCATATATTTGTCATAATCTTTTGCCTAAGCAAATTATTTATAGAGAATTAAAAGAGTGTTATTAAAATATGCTTAAAATAATTGAATTATTTGCGGGGATTGGAAGTCAAAGAAAAGCATTAGAAAAGATTGGAATTAACCATAAAGTAGTTGCATTTTGTGATAACGATAAATACGCTGAAAAATCATATCGAGCAATATTTAATGATTATGACACACCAAATTTAGGTGATATTACTAAACTAGAAACTTTACCGTATGCTGATTTAATAACTTGATCATTTCCATGCCAAGACATATCAAATGCCAATAATAATGGGCAAGGATTAAATGGCAAGCGAAGTGGTTTAGCGTACAAAGTTGTTGATTTAATAAGCACAATGCCAACAAAACCAAAATATCTTTTAATGGAAAATGTACCAAATTTATTAAGTAAAAAGTTTTTTGTCGGATTTCAAAATCTCCAAAATCAACTTAGTGAATTAGGATATTATAACCAATATTTTACAATGAATGCCAAGGATTATGGAATTCCCCAAAATCGGAAAAGATTGTTTATGATTTCAACATTAAAGCAAGATTTTAAATTTCAATATCCCCAACCTTGTAATTTAAAATTTTTGATAAAGGATATTTTAGAAAATAATATAAATGAAAAATATTTTATTAGACAAGAATCAATGAAAAAAGCAATTGAAAACAATAAACTTAAAATCATTCAACAATGTGCTTATACAATTACAACAAAACAAATGCGATGAGGAAATGCTGGAATTATTGCAATTCCAAATGATATAAAATTTAATGCTCGCGGCAAAACGGAAATAGACTTTAATTCTTATAAACAAGAAAGTAGAGTATATGATGCTAGTAATGAAAATATATATCTAGATACATTAACTATAAATTCAAAATCAGCAAAAATAGCAATTCCAATTAAAAATTATAGAAATTTTATTGTTTTGCCACGAACAAAAGACGGTTTACTAGTTAACGGTTCATATAATCGGTTTTGAAAAACAGAAAATAACCATATGGGAACAATCGCAGCAAGTAATGTCAATAAAATCATCGTTGATAACCATAAATTACAACAACAAGATAGTAGTAAAATACTATCTTTTTTAATTGATGAAAAAAAAATACTTTTTACGAGTATTAACTCCAAGAGAATGTTGATTATTAATGGGATTTAGAAATAAAGACTTTGATAAAGCACGAAAAGTTGTTTCAGAAACCCAACTTTATAAACAAGCTGGCAATAGTATTGTTGTTGATGTGTTAGAAAGAATTTTTACAGCAATGTTTCAAATAGAAAGGAAAAATTAAAGATGCAAAACAAGAGAAAAGTTTGATGAAAATGACTTTTATATCCTTTAACAATTATTATTGGAATTTTGTTGCTAGTAATTCCCCTATCTTATTTTTAATTGTCCTTGGAATTGATTGTGATTTTATGCTTGGTAATTTATTATTGCATTTATTTTGCCTGCCTTTTGAAAGGAAAGATAGCAATGGCTAAGAAAAACAATATTAAAAATTACTTTAATAATCAACAACAATACTATTAAAAAAAGAAAAATATTTATTATCAAAAAAGAAACAAATTTAACAAAAGCAAATTTTTAAAATAACAAAGGAGGAAGAAAATATGAAAGCAAATAACACAGTCGATTTAAGTGGAATAATTGATGTTGCCATAATGTGAACTAATATTGTTTTAGGAGTTATTCTAACATTGGAGGTTATATTTGCAGGTTGAAAATTAATTATTATTTTAATCTCAATTATGCGAAATGCTGATAATCCAGAGGCAAGAGCAAATGATCTAGGCGCTTTGAAATGACCAATTATAGTAATTATTGGAACGTTGGTAGTAATTGCGGTAATTAATGTTTTTCTGCAAGCTTATAAAGGATATAATCCCGCGATCGGTGGATAGTTTTATAGTTTATATAAAAACTAAAAAAGGAGGTGAATATATATGATAATGAATGCATTATATAGGTTAATATGATCGATTTTTGTACAAGGGCCATTACAATTAATTGGATCATTTAACAACGTATTAAATTATTTAACAGGTGGGGTTGTTGGCGATTTAATGTTTGGATCAAAGCAAGAGTTTAGTTTTCAAAATATCCCAACGGCATTCTGATATTTCGTTATTACGGCTCTGTGCTTATTTTCCTTAATTTTTACAATTACCATGATTAAAATTTTGTTTCAAGATGCCACCGAAGCAAAAACAAAATTTATTGTTGCCTTACAAAATGGTAGTAAAGCGTTTGTTTTTATCTTTTTAATTCCAATCTTTTTCTTTTTGGCAAATTTTGCAATTGCTAACATTGCCAAAATGATTACATCAGGATTTGGCGGCGAAAACGGAAATATTGCAAATTACCTATACAATATTGGAAACAAATATTGAGATGGAAGTGGTGATAATATACCAAGCAATTATGCGTATCCTGATAATATTGGTGATTTTAATATGATTGCCGAAGTTTTTGGGGTGTGATTTATGCTGTTTGCAATGTTTATGATTGGAATTGCTTTGGTGCAAAAAATAATTGAATTGTTTTTCTTATTTATTATTTCACCATGAGTAATGGTCGCGATGACCATTGACAATGGTAAAGGAGCATTTATTTGAAAAGATATGGTAATTGCGAAATTTCTAGCATCGACCGCTACTTTAACAGGATACTTTATATTTATGACCACAATTCAAACGATTTTAAGTACTAATTTAGCAGGTTTAGGTATTGAAGGATATGGTAAATCATTGTTTATTATTCTGATGATGTGTGGTGGCGGAATAGCGGTGATGGAATTTTCCAATGTTGTTGCCAACTTAATTGGTGAAGCAGCTGGTGTTCACGAAGGAATGAGTTCAATGCGATCAACTGTGGCCGGCGGAATGATGGCACTTGGTGCTGCTAAAATGGCAGGAAAAGCATTCGGATTTGCCAAAAGCAAAAGAGCGAAAAGAGCGATGGCAATGGGTGGTTCTGGAATGGGTGAAAAAACCATGAACGCGATGGGTTTTAGCGGTGATGATGATTGGGGTGATGGTGAAACATCAAGCAGTAAATCTCGCCAAGAAAAACCACTTGATTATCGCCATTTCTGACACGCCACCGAGGGAATGAGTTCGCGTGCTGGCATTACTGGTTTAGCAGGCTTTGGACTTGGGGTTGCAACCCTTGCAACAAGTAAACTAGTGGGGGCTGCTCGCGGAGGTGGAGCAAAAGGATTCTGAAAACAATTTGGAACCGGCATTGCCACACCATTTGTAGCAATTGGTAAAAAAATCAATCCACAACTAGTCAAAAGTGGTAATGAAACAAATCAAGGACACACAAAAAGACATACTTGTAATAAAACTGAATCTTTAAATAAAAAACTCGGGAAAGTGAGGGGTAATTTAAATGTTAAACCAATTACAAATCCACAAACTAAAAAAGAAATAAGATTAAACAAGAAAATTAGTATCAACGAAAACAACAATGATAATGGTTTTGTTTTTATTAATCCGCAAAACAAAATGCAACAAGAACATAATAAAAATATTAAGAAATCAGTAAATTATCAAACCAAACAAAAGAATTTTGAAACTAAGATTACAAATAAAATTGATAATTTTGGTGAAAAACAAAAGTATCTTAATAAAAAACAAGATATAAAAACCAATATCAAAGATTTAAATAAAACAAAAAATATAGCAAATAGAGTTAATATTCATAATTTCAAAAATGATTTAAAAAATGCGAAAAAAGACTTTAAATCAAAAACAAAAAACAAAAAATAGTTGCAGTCAAAAAACACCTGACAAATTTTATAAATAAGGTATAATGAAAGTAAAAAGGAGTGATAAACATGGGATTATGACGATTATTGGGTGGCGAAGTCAACTGAGAACGCGTTGCCAAAATGCAAAACAGAGAACAATTAAATGCTATTTTAAATTCGATTGTTGATGCTTTGGGTGGCGGTTCTAATAACGTTTCTTTATCAATTGACAGATTAAATGATGATGACAAAAATAATGTCATGTGAGTGTTAGAAAAGTTTGGACGAAATGTTCCAACAACCGCTAAATACCCATTTTTTAAACAAGTTGATGATGTTGGTAATTTACGAGATGCTAAATATAATCAACCAAGATGAGATCAAGCCTGAGAATGATACGATGCCTACAAAAGCGGAGCAATTCCTTTTCTCGAATATCGGATTAAGATTAGAGAAAAAGACTTAGTTCGTTATCCTGATGCATATTGGAAAAAAGAACTTGATAAATTAAAAAAGGAATTGGAACCATTAAAAAAACAAGAAGAACAAAAAAATCGATTGTTAGATTTGCAAGAACAAGCCACACATTATGGGGTTCCAACACGAGAAATTAAAGAAACAATTAAAGATAAAATATTTGATAAATCAAGTGTTGATGTAATTGTCCAAAAAATTACTAAATTAATTGAGACGGAAAAACATAATAATATAAACAATAATGATTTGACCCTTGAAAATGAAAATTTACTCTTGAAAAAAGAAATTTTAGAAATGGAACTAAAATTAAAAGACGCAAATAAAGAAAGATAAAATATGCAACATCTATCATATTTTATCTTTTATGATAGTATTAACTTACTAAACAGATAATGTTTAGGTTGTTATGAATTAAATTAAAAAGAAAATATCAACCTAGTAAAAAAGCATAATATTTCTACAATTAAGTAGATCAAACAATTCTAACAATTTTATATATTTGTGGAAATAAAGGCGAATAAAAAATAAGTTATTTTTTACAATTTAATAAAATAACAAAAAGAAAGGAAGTTATACAAAATGAAAAAACTTTTAAGTTTATTAAGTACAATAACAATAGCAAGTAGTGGAATATCAGGCATTGTTGCCAATAGTCCTTATCAAAAACAACAAATTAAATTAGAAAACATAAATTATAAAAGACAAAAACGAAACGATAACGAAAATAATAAAATAAATATAGCAAAAATTGTTATCCATTCCAAAGGTGGGATTCGTTGTCCAGGTATTGTTTTAAATAATAAACTTTATTTTTGTTCAATAGATAATAATATTTATGAGTATGATCCAGCAACAGAACAACAAAAAATTGTTATTACTACAGGCGGTGTTGTTACTTCTTCAGGGGTGGTGCTCAAAAACAAAGTGTATTTTGGTTCTCGTGATCATAACTTCTATGAATATGATCCAGCAACCAACCAACAAAAAATTGTTATTAAAACAAATGGGTGAATTGGTTCTTCTGGTATAGTTTTAAACAACAAATTATATGTTGGTTCATGAGATGGCAATGTTTATGAATATGATCCAGCAACAGAACAACAAAAAAATGTTATTAAAACAAATGGGTGAATTTTTTCTTCTGGTGTTATTTTAAATAATAAATTATATATTGGTTCGTATGATAATAATGTCTATGAATATGATCCAGCAACCAACCAACAAAAAATTGTTATTACATCAGATGAAAGATTTAGCGAATCTGGTGTAGTTTTAAACAATAAAGTTTATTTTGGTTCATTAAATTATAATTTTTATGAATATGATCCTACGACAGGACAACAAAAAATTATTATTAGAGCAAATTTTAATTTTTCTGATGGGGTTATTTTAAATAATAAATTATATGTTGGTTCATGAGATGGCAATGTGTATGAATATGATCCAATAACAGAACAACAAAAAATTGTTATTAGAGCAAATAATAAGATTAATGTTAAAGGTGTAATTTTAAACAACAAATTATATGTTGGTTCATGAGATGGCAATGTGTATGAATATGATCCAGCAACCAACCAACAAAAAATTGTTATTAAAACAAATGGGTGAATTGGTTCTTCTGGGGTGACTTTAAATAATAAAGTTTATTTTGGTTCATGAGATAATAATGTCTATGAATATAACCCCGCAACAGGACAACAAAAAATTATTATTAAAACAAATGGGTTAATTTATTCTCCGGGTGTAGTTTTTAATAATAAAATTTACTTTGGTTCTGATGATCATAATGTATATGAGTATAATGATTACTATTGAGATTTAGGACAAATTAATGTTAATTCTGATACCACAATTTTAAATGAATTAAATTTTTTAGATCCTTATTTAGATATATCAAAATTAGAAATTATTGACAAAACAAATAATTCAGCTACAATAAAAGCAAAAAATAATAACAATAAATATTTTGTTAAAAATAAAGTATATTATAGTGTTGATCAACAAAATAAAATCATTAATTTGAATGAATTAATTAAAAAAGCAACACTTTTTAAGTTTCGTGATGAAAATTCTAATTTAAAGTTTAAGCAAATAAATTATATTAATATTAATAATTTAAATTTTGAAAATGTTGAAGTTACAAGAGATTCAAAATTATTACATAAGACTAATTTTAAAGAGGTATGTTTTAAGAAAAAAGAACGTATAAACAATTCTCCTGTTAAAAAAATAGTAAAAATCCCCGCATGTAATTATAATCAAAAATCAAAATTTATGTTTCAAACTATAAAAGGAATAGGTAAATATGGGCAAGAAAATACAAAAAATGATTGGACTTTAAACATAGATGATGAAAATAAATTAATAAATTTTGTAAATATTAATTATAGAGATGAAATAATAACAAATATTTTATCAAATGATTTTGATTTATCAAAAACAAATAAACAAGAACGAGAAATGGTTTTAGTTTTTATTGATCATGAAGATGAAATTGAACTTGCTCCCCATGAAAAAGCAATAATTAAATATTCTGTTCGAGAAATTAACCTTGAAACTACATTAAATTTAAAACAAAAAATTAACGGAAATATTACTGCTACAGTCATTAATGTGGGTGGAGAAAATAAAAACTTTACAATATCAATCAAAGAAGCAATGCAAATATTACAAGAACATAGTTTATTGCCAGATGAAATTACTATCAATGAAGATAATAATATAACTTTTAATGGAAAAGCAAAAATTTCTTTGATACAAGAAGCAGAACCAAAATTAATTATTAATACTTCAATAGTTTAATTGTTTGTGAAAAATAAGCAGACTATTCAAACCAGTAATTAATTAAAATTACTGGTTTTTATTTTGTCAAAATAGAAAGGAAATACAAAAATGGATGAAAAAATTACTTAGTTTGTTGACGATATTTTCGTTATCCTTTACAAACACAATGACATTGCTTAGTTGTGATAATATTGCAAATAACAAACCATTTCTGCATTCGCTCAATACAGAAAATGAGTTAAAAGTTAATTTAAAAACCAATATTGATTTAGAAAAAAGATATTTGCCCCACCCTGTTTTAATTCAACAGCGAGGTTATAAAGGAACTTTCTTTAATCAATATAAGACAGATAATATCAAACATCTAACAAATGCTTTTTTAAGCAAAGCAGATAATAATTTAGCAATTAAATTTAAAAAAGAATTTAGTACTTTTAAACAACTACAAGGTTGTTTAAAATTAGAACAACAAAATTACTGACAAAATTTACTTAATAAGATTTGTCAAAAATATCAAGATAATTTAAAACAACTTATTTTATTGTTTTATAATTTTGTTGCTAATATTTGAAATAAAAAAAATATTAATGAAATTTTAAGGAAAATAGAAATTAAAAATGTGATTGATGGTGATAATAATGTCTTGGGACAAACAAATAATCACCAAACTATTTCTATAAACAAAAAGATTTTATCTTGTACATTTGAAAAAACAATAAATAATGAATGACACAAAGGACAATTTACAACCAATAACTTTTTTCATATTTTAATCCACGAATTAGGACATATCTTTTATTTTTATGATTGAGAAATATTTAAAATCAATCATATTTTTTATTTAAAGCAATTTTTAGCACAAAAAATTAATAACTTAAATAAATTTGCAGAACTAGACAAAGAAAAAGTGTTAAAGATACTTGCCAACAGTAATTATGGATTAAGTGATGATGATGAGTTATTGGCAGAGGGATTTGCATATTGGTTATTAACGAAACAAAACATGCAAACAAAAACATGAGAATTTTGAAACGAATACTTGACAAGTTATTTACCACAAATAAGAGATAAAAAAGAAAGGAAGTGTAAATGATGTTAAACAATATAATCGGAATGGTGGGAACCATTGCTGTAATTGGTTTGCTTGGTTGTTTATGAAAGTTTCTGGGTATTAAAGTGCAAAAAATGAAAAAACAAATTGAGTTAACGAAATACAAAAAAACTTGCCAAATAATATTTTATGTTAGTATAGGTTGTTTGGTGTTGTTTGTGTTAGTGATTGGGTTATGATTTGGTTTAATATATCCAACTTTGAAATAAAGTGGAAAAAGTATTCAAATTTTTAATATGTGTTTTTCGAATTGGCAAGTTTTTAACTGGGATATACTTTTTCGCAACAAATTCAATATATTTAATTAAAAATTACAATACGAGTGAATGATTAATTTGATTTGTTATTATGCTAGTTCATTTAATACTTTTTTATTTCATAGATTGCATCTTATATAAGATTAAAAGTTATATATAGTTTTTTAAAACAGAAAGGAGGTTATATGCTATGAAAAAAACTATATTGGTGCCATTGTTATTAACAGCTACAATCGGTATAAGTGAACCACTTATTTTTAAATCAACCATCAATGATAAATTTTTGATATCAAAGCAAGAACAAATTATCAGTAAAAATGCAAAGCAAAGTTTTAACCCTACAGCCCCAAGTTTTACAAAAAATATTAATTGAAATGATGATATTTATGTTGAAACTGATGGAACTTGGAGTGGTGCTTATACATAAAAAGTAGAATCACCATATTATTATATTAATATTTTAGATTATGCCAGCAATTGAAATGATTTTAAAAATAAGTATTCCCAGATTCAAATAGATTATGAAGGATATGTTGATCATAGTATGGCAGATATGATTGATTATAATGCTTATCACTATATAAATTTAAGTCAAATAAGTGCCAATGAAAAAACATCACGAATATTTAATTCTTATGCGGGTTATACACAAAACGAGGGGAAAGGATGAGTGGAGGTAAGATACCAATTAGAAAATAATCAAATTAAAATTGATTTTCTAGTTTATGCTTATGCCGGTAATGGATGAAATTCAATGAATACATGAGCTAAAACTTGATTAAAAGTTAATAGTTTGTTTTTTAATACTAGTTTTAGTTTTAGTGAGATGAAAGATAATTTAACAAAGGAACTAAATAAAGAACTTAGTTATTATTCTAATATTGATAATAACCCACAAAGCGCTAATAATTGAAACCAAATTAAAACAGAAATGGATAGAAAAATCAGAAAAGCACTAAATGATAATAATGATACACAGGGATGAATTGAATTTTTAAACCCAAATTATCAATTAGAAAAAAGGAACAATAATTATTATCTTAAAACAAGTTTTAATATTGAAAATTACCAAAATGGCAGTTCTAAAATATGAGAATTTAAAACACCTTTAAATTTTAATAGCGATTATAATATTGTTAATGCCAAAAATAGAATCGAAAACGAGTTAAAGCAAACAATCATTTATCAAAGTGATACATCAACCAATATTTTAGATAAAACTAATTGAAATGCAATTAAAACTATCTTAGATAATAAAATATTTAATGTTTTAAGCAAAAAAGGAAGCATAATTGAATGAAAAAAACTTATTAAACCAAATTACGCCTTAATAACAGAAAATAATAATTATTATCTTAAAACAAGTTTTAATATTTTTAATCATTTAACAGAACAATGAGAAAATTGAGTTTTTAAAACAAAACTCAATTTTTCATTAAGTGCGAAATATTGAAAAAGTAAAATTCAGGAACGGATTTTAATAACACCAGGAAAAATTAGTGATGAAAAGGGCATTGAAATGATTAATGATGTTGAAGAAGTTATCAATAATGGTGAGGGAAAGGAAAATAAATATAATAAAGGAATAATAAAATATCATACAACAACATTTTTTCAATATATTGAACCAAAAGAAAACAACAATGATCCTGATTATGATATCGTTAAAATAAATGGGGTTAATTTAAACGCTGTTAATGGTTTATACACATATACTTTTGATGATAAAGAAAAAGTTAATAAATATGAAATTGAAATTATCCACAGGCCAAACCCCAAAATTGATGGAGATATTGGAGGTAATTTTAAGTTAACCATTTTAATTGAAACAATTACCCCATCATTACAATTAAAATTAATGGGATGAGGGCCAAAGAATATTGACTATGAAAAACTAACAAATGAATTTATCAAAGACCCTAGCAATGAAAATAAATCAATCAAAAATCCTAATTATGATAAAGAAATTAATAAAGAAACAGGGACAAAAAAGCAATTAATCTGAATTCGACATCAATCTAACAGCCCCTTTCCATTAGATCCAATTGACAAAGATGGAAATTTAATAAAAACTAGTAATATTAATGATTATGATATCGGTTATTTAGCAGAAGCAAGTGCCGTCGGAGCTGGTTTTGAAAATTTTTACAATAATGACAACATTGAAAAAGTTATTCGTTATTTATCGAATGAAAAGTTAAATACTAAATTCGAAAATGGTTATCAATTAGAAAAAAACAAAACTAGTGATGTTAATACCAGTGCTGGTTGATTTCATTTTATCATTCAGCAAAAACGCTTTAATGATTTAAATGGGAATACTCAAACGCCATTTTATCAACACAAATTTATCTATGTTGATAAAAATAAAACTTCAAATTATCAGTATTTTTTAAATTCAGTTGATAATAAAAATGCGAGTGATTTTTGAAATACAACACAAGGAAGACATCTAAAAAATTACATGATTAACTATAAAAAGTGAAACACAGACAATGATTTAGCAAAATTAAATTATGAAGCAGTGTTATCATATTGACGAGACTATGTTTCTGATATTCGTAATCACTTAGCAGTCAATGAAAGTATCAATAATTTTAAGTCGCTAAATGATTTAAATATTAGTGCTTTAAAAATGAATGCCAAAGATATTAAAACTATTAGAGATAAAATTAATAAATATGTTTGACAAGAAATAAATAAAATCAGTTTATTAGCAATAATAAACAAAGATTATATTATTCAAATATATAAAAATCAGCAATGACAAAAATTAACTGATGATGATTTAAATGAACTAATAACTAATCAACAAGAACAAACAAAAGCAACAATGATAAGAATTAAAACACTAAATACATCAATGATACTAATTGGGGAAACAAACCAATTTAAAGTTATTAACAACTTAAATTATGATGAAAGTAAAGTCATTGATTTAAGTAAAATTAAGTATAAAAATCAAGAATATAATTTTAAAAATAAAACAAAAGATAATATTTTTAATAATTATATTATGGAATATATTAAACAAGGTTTTAAGATTAATAAATTAGATGAAATATTAGTACAAGATATTGATTATCAAATATCATTGCAAGGATTAAATGGTAAAAAAATTAACATTAATGATAATGAATTACAGGAATTTATGGAAAAAATCAAAGAAAATAAAGGTGCTGAGTTAAAAATTACTATTTATGCTTTGGATAATAGTTTAAAAGTGATTGGGAGTGGTTCATATAAATTAACAAACAACCCAACATCAGAAAATGCCCCCAATAAACCAAATGAAATTACCCCAACAGAGGGAATTATACCTAACATTTCCAATAAACCAATGGATCTCAATAATCCCGATGGAAATAATGGTAATGGAGAGAATAATAATCCAAATAAACCAGA
Source organism: Spiroplasma endosymbiont of Dromius quadrimaculatus (assembly GCF_964031155.1). Taxonomy (NCBI): domain Bacteria; kingdom Bacillati; phylum Mycoplasmatota; class Mollicutes; order Entomoplasmatales; family Spiroplasmataceae; genus Spiroplasma; species Spiroplasma endosymbiont of Dromius quadrimaculatus. The sequence continues at coordinate 911,247 of NZ_OZ035010.1, read as the reverse complement.
AAAATCAAACAAACCAATAGACCCCAATCCTAATGAAAATAATGAAACAGGATGAAAAAAGTTTTTACGAAAACCAGTTAATTTATTTTTTATGACTTTGATTAGTTGTGGGATAGTTGGTGGATTTATAACTTGAATTATCATTAAAAATCAATTAAATAAAAAAATTGGGGGGGGAAAAAAAGAAAAAACAAAAAGGAAACAAAAAAACAATAAATAATATCTATTTATTCCCCTTTTATTTAATATCCTTATTACGCATTTTAAGGGGCAAATTAACAATTAAAATTATTTTATTATTAAAAATATTTATTATAAAAATAGTTTTTAAACCGGCATTTTAAATGTCGTTTTTAATTTAAAAGAAAGAGATGCAAAATATGAAAAATGTAATACCAAAAAAACTAAAAGATGCCAAATATCGTTTTTGACGCAATATAACAATAACAGATGTTTTAATAATTGCCGTTTGAGTTGGATTAACAATTATGTTTATATTTGGTTTTCAATGAAAACTATGAATAAAATTATTATCATCATCAATAATGATTTTAATTAGCTTACCACTAATTATTACAAATAAAAAAACTAATTTAAAAGGATGACAATGCTTATATTATAAAATAAATTACCTATTTAGTTGTAAGAAATATAGTAAAAACAAAACAAGTTTACTGGTGCCATATAATAAAGTTATTGGTAATAACCATATTACAACTCACGGAATTTTAAAAGGTACTTTAAAAAAGACGCTAATTGGAGCAATTCAAATAAAAGGATTTGACATTACTTTATTAAGCGGTGAAGAGCAAAGACTAAGATTACGAGATTTGCAAGATGTTTTTAAATTTGCTAATTTTCCAATAACTTTTTTAAAGTTGGAATTACCATTAAATTTTGATGATAACATTAAATATTTACAAAAACAAATTAAAAAAACGCAAATCCGTTATAAAAACAAAGAAATTAGTTTTAATCAATTTGTAAAAATTACAAAACAAATTAAAAATAATATTGCTTTTTTAAAAAAAGAATTAATTAAAATAAACGATGAAATAAAAACCGAAAAATGTTTTTTTATTTTTGTGTACGGAAATAGTCAACAAGATTTAAATGAAAAAATATTATTTTTAGAAGATAAATTATATAAAGGAAAAATTAATTGTAATATTTTATCTAATTACGAAATAACAAAAATCTTAAAATTAATGTGAAATCCATATAAAAAACCATTAAATAAAACAGATTTTAATAAAAATAAAGATAATTTAGCAAAATTATTGCAATTTAACTACCTAAATATTAAAAAAAATTATTTTATAGCAAATGATTTATATTATTCAATTAATACAATTCAGGACTATCCTTTATTTATTAACGATTTATGAGGGGCTTGTTTATTTTCAAATGAGCAAACTATTATTTGAAATATAAATCCTTTAAATTATGATGAAACAAAAAAAGCAATCAACAGTGCCATTCAAACAACCCAAACACGACAAGTAATGACAAAATCATATGTTAATACAAATGAAAATAACTATGAATTAGAAACATACTACCATTTAATTGATGAGGTTAATGGTGGTGGTGAATTATTAAAAAATGTTAATATTTTATTTTTAAATTATGGAACAAATAAAAAAACATTATTACAGGCACAAACACGATTAACAAAAGCATTAAAAGAAATGGATATTAAACCTAATCCATTGTGATATCAACAATTTAATGGTTTAAAAGGTTTTATACCCTATAACAATAAGGTCATAATAAAAAAATATGGTCGAGAAATGCCAACAAGCACCCTAGCAGCATCATTTCCATTTATTGATATTGGTTTACACGATAAACAAGGAATGTACTTAGGAACAAATAATATGGGGAATGTTGTGTTGTGAGATCAATTTAAAATTACGAGCAAAAGAACAAACCACAACATGTTTATTCTCGGTACAACAGGAATGGGAAAAACATATTTGTTAAAAAAAATAATAAATCATCATATCATGATGGGACGGAAAGTGATTGTTATTGACCCTGAACGAGAATACAAACCATTATGTGTTTATTATGATGGAAATTGAATTGACGCAGGAGATGCTTCGATAGGAAAAATAAACCCCCTACAAATTTTAGATAATAACTTTATTGATGAATTAGAAAATACCAATTCATCACCCCTATCAAATCATTTAAGATTTTTAGAGCAGTGATTCAAAACACTTTATCCTGATTTTAACGGGCGAGAAATTAATTTATTAACAAAATATTTGAAATTATTATATCACCAATTTAACATTACAAATAATAGCGATATTAACAAAATTAATAACAATGATTTTCCAATTATGAGTGATTTTTATGACTTATTAGAAAAAGAATATATTAATAATAAAAATCAACTTTTAAAAGAATTTATGGATTTAATAGCAACCGATTTTTTAAATGATGGAAAATATCAAGCACTTTGAAATGGACATACAACGATAAAATTTAAAAATAATTTTTTTGTTTATGATGTTTATAATTTGTTTGACTTAGACGACAAAAAAACAAACGCAGCACAATTAATTTTAATGCTAAATATTATCAAAAAAGAAGTAAAAGAAAATCGTTTCAAAGATGATAATGAAATAGTGATAATTGTTGATGAGGCTCATTTAGCAATCGATAAAGATAACCCAGTTGCTTTAAATTTTATGTACCAAATGACAAAAAGGATTCGCAAATATAATGGTGCTTTGGTTGTGGCAACACAAAACATCGCTGATTTTGTAGAAAATGAAACCGTTTTAAAGAAAACAACAGCAATTATTAATAATAGTCAATATTCGTTTATTATGGGGTTAAAACCTAACGACCTAGAAAAAGTGATTAATTTATATAAAAGTTATGGCGGATTAACATCAGCAGAACAAGATTATGTTGCTCGTAGTGTAAAAGGACAAGGGCTATTTTTTGTTTCAGGATTTGAAAGATATCGGATTGAAATCCAAGCAAACAAAAAAGAAAAAGCAGGATTTGGAAAAAAAGATAATTAAAATAATGCAAAAATAACTTAAAAAATGATTAAATTTAGTTATTTTTTTACATAATTTTAATAAAAAATAAAGAAAATGTTTATTTTTGTCTATTTTTTAAAAATAGCAAAGAAAACATTTTTTTATTTTAGAAAGGTGGTGGTGTTAATGATATTTAAGACAAATTTAGGAAAATTAATAAATGGTGATGCATTAGTTTTTATTAAAAGTTTAGAAAATGATAGCGTTGATTTAATATTAACTGATCCACCTTATTTATATAATTTGCCAAAAAGAAAAAACGAGCAAATAAATGATAAATAAATATATTAATGCTATCTATGATAATAATTTGCATAATTCATTTGATATAAATACTTATTTGGGTTTATAAAAATAATATGAATTTTGATTTTTATTTTTGAGAAAAAACAAATCCAATGCCAACTAACAATTTTATTTTTCAAGATAAAGAATATTGTATGATTATTTATTCTAAAAAACACCCAATTCCAAATTATCAAAATAATTATGAAAATAAAAAAACAATATTTAAAAACCCAATAGGTTCAGCTTATAAAAAAACAAAACACCCAACAGAAAAACCATTAAATATATTTGGCGATTTGATTAAAAAACATAGCAAAGAAAATGATTTAATTTTAGATTGTTTTTTAGGCAGTGGTACAACTGCGTATGCTTGTGAACAGTTAAACCGAAAATGACTAGGTTGTGAAATAAATAATAATTACTTTGCAATGATACAAAAGCGATTAAAGAAAATACAACTTAAATTTAGTTTTTAAAAAATGAATAACTTTCAATTAATTAAAAAAATAAATTATGTGGCAGTTTTAATTGCCATGATGGTTGTATTATCGCAAACTATGCGAATCCAAATTATTCCAAGAACAACAATTCCATTATTTTTAATGTCTATTTTTCTAAGCGGATTTATTTTAAATTGATATTGATGTTTATTAGTCGGATTTATGGGCCATTTTCTATCTGATTTAACATTATGAGGTTTTACTGTGGGATCATTATGTTGAAATATCGGCACAGGCTTATTGGCAATTTCAATTAAACTAATTAATTGAATCAAAATAAATCATATTATTAAAATTATTCTAATTTTATTAGCAAACATAATTATTTATCTTCCGATTGATTTTGTGCTTTTTTGATTAAATTTAGGTGTTTTAAATATAGAACAAATAATTATCGGAATATTAATTACAAATACAATATTCTTGCCAATATTTTATTTATTAACATTAAAAATTATAAAAAGAGTAAAAATAATTTTATAGAGAAAGGAACTATCAAAATGAAAGAAACAGAAAAATATATAAGTTATCAAATTATGACAAGTAATTTAATTTTAACAAAACCTTATTATGATAATGGTCGCGTTTAGTTTTCTTAGGTATTTTTAAAAAAAGAAAAAATAATCATTTACTATAAATTATTTCAATATTCAAATTAAGTATACATTTCTTATGTATGCTTTTTGTTGTAAAAAATTATTTTAATATTGTTTTTATAAGCATTTTACTTAGTTTCTATAATCTTTTATTGAGATTATGTTTGTTAATATTAAATATTTTGTTTTATTACTTATTTTTCAAATAAAAAGGTAATCAATTTTTAGTTACTTTTCTTTCAAAATTATTTAAACCTTTTCCTACCTAACAAAACTTTATGCGTCCTATGATAATAAAGGTAGTAAATGAATTGAGTTAAGGATAAAAGATTTATTGTATCCTTATGCAAGTATTAATATAAATAATAAATATTGTAAATTACAATATAATAAGGAATATTGTTTTATTATAATTTTTAAAAATCAAAACTTTTATATCAAAAATAAAAATGGGAAAATTGAGGGCGAGGTTAATTGAGAAAAACTGCACCCTTTTTTGTTGGCGATGGATAAACAATGTTTAATTAAAAAAGCCGAGAAAAAACAAATACACCAAGAAAATTTAAAATATTTTAATGGTAATAAATTTCCGAAAAAAGACAATTAATTAGACAAAATAAAAATGAAATTTTTGATATTTTTTGGCAAAGCCAAAAGATATAATGAGTGGACTTTTGGCTTTTTAAATTTAACAAATTTTAAAGGGTAAAAATTTCCAAAAAAGGAGGAATAAAATATGGAAAAAGAATATAAATTTAGGTCATCACCGCCCATTGGAAAATATCAAAAATATATTAATGGTTCAGTTGATAAATTAATACGGCATAATTTTAGAATTAAAATACCTGAAAATGTTAACCCTGAATTTACAAAATATAATTTTTACTATGTTAATGGCATAAAAGAAAAAATAACTAATAATAAAGCTTTTGAAATTACAAAGAAAAAACGAAATGAAATAATGAAGTTATTAGAAAATGATTGAGACAAACAACAAATTAAATATAGTAAAAAACAAAAAACAAGTTTTGAAAATCATTGTGAAAAGAAAAATATTTATATAGACATTCTTTTGCCAGGAACAAGGCAAGAATGATTTGAAAAAATGGGAATATGTCAATTTACAGATATTCAAGTATGAGATCAATTTACTGGAACTCGTAAAATGGGAAAATTAATTTTTGAAAGTATTAATTGAAAAAAGTTAAATGAATGAGCTAATATTGAAATAAATTTTATGAAACAATGAATGAAAAATAATCTTGGTACAGATATGGGTTATCTATATTCAGCAGTCCATTTGGACGAAACAACACCCCATATTCATTTTGATTTAATTCCAATTAATAAAGGTTTTTCAAAAAAACTTAATGAAGAAAGATATACAATTAGTCAGAATAAACTTTTTGGTGGTAGTAATCGTTTTTTTACAATTAGACAAAAAGATGATTTACTAAACAAATTTCATCGCTACCCATGCTAATTATTTAACAAAAGCAGGTTATGAAATAGAACCTGGTGAAAATGGCGGTAAAGGTAGTTATAATGCAATGAATTTTCGACAAGTTAAAGAATTTGAACGAAATAAATTAGAAAATGAAATTAATAATCTATTTGATGAATACAAGTCAACCAAAGATAATATTAAAGAATTTAACAAAATTAAAAGTATTAGTGATGATTATGATAGTTTAATTTATGAAATTAAACAATATTTAAGATATGAAAATAATTTTACAGATTATGAAATAAACCAGTTAACTAAATATTTAGATTTAGCAGAAAAAATGAAATACTACAAAATTATAAATACTGTTGCTAACCCAAAAACAGCAGATTTTAAAAATATGAGTTTAATTGAACAAGAATTTAATGAAATGGTTTTTAAAATCAATCCGATTATGCAAAAAGGTTATGATTTGGTGAGCAGCCTAGAAAGAGAGTTATAAAAATATGTGAAATAAAATAAAAAAGAAAAAAATAAGTTTATTGATTTGTTTATGTTTTGTTCCAATCATTTTTATTTTTTGTTTAACATTATTTGGAATAGGTTATTCAATTTTTAATAATTGAAAACAAATGACAATATTTATCAACGAAATTAAGCAATTTAAAATATTATCCTGATGAAATTATATAATTAAAAGTAAATACGGATTATTAATAACAGTTGGATTAAGTTTAGCGTTTTATTGCTGATTTTTTTATTTTGTTTTATTTAGTAAAGTGAAGAATAAAGAAACTGCAATTAAAACAACCAATAAAATAGATTTTGGAGATAGTAAATGATTAAGTATAAAAGAAATTGATGATATTAGTGAAAAAGTTAATATCAAAGATAATTATAAAAATACAGGCTTTGTTTTTAATTGTAATAAAAACAAAAAATATTTATTGTTTAATTTAAAAAACAATATTCATAGTGTTGTTGTTGGCTCAACAGCAAGCGGAAAAACACAAGGAATAGTATTACCAACAATTTATTTAAACGGAAAATCAACCGCTAAACCAACTATGATCATAACCGACCCTAAGGGGGAATTATATAATTTAACCAGTGGGTTTTTAGAGGAAAATGGTTATAAAATAAAAGTTGTTGATTTTCGTAATTTAGAGAAAGGAAATACTTGAAATCCATTAAAAATAATTTATGATGACTTTATTAAAATGATAATAACAGATAATGAAAAAGATAAAATAAAATGAAAAATAAAATACCAAGATAAAATTAGAACATTTAGTCATATGTTAATTGTGAATAAAAATATTGAAAATAAATTTTGAAATAATTCAGCAAGAATGATTATTCAAGGAATTATTTTGGCAATATTAGAAGATTATGAAGATAAAATAAACAAAAATAATTTAACAACAGAAATCGAAGAAATTTTAAACCAAGAACTATTTTTTAACAAATTTAATATGGCATCAGTGGCAGCAATCGCTAGTTTTAAAAAAGATTTAGTTGAATGACTAAATAATCGAAAAAATACCAGCATTGCCAAAATCACTGCGAGCCAGGCTTTGGTTGATAGTAAAGAAAATCGGACACTAGATAGTATTTTGAGTACTATTTATGAAAGTTTAGAAATATTTAACAATGATTTTATTCGTAATTTAACATCCCAAAATGACATTAATTACAATGATTTTATCGAATATCCAACAGTTTTATACATTATATTTAGCGATGAAAATGATAATTACTATAAATTAATAGCAATATTAATTAGTCAAATTTATCAATTTTTAACAAATCACGCAAGTAAAACAACACAACGAAAATTAGAAAAACCAGTATATTTTATATTAGATGAATTTGCTAATTTAACAAAAATAAATAATTTTGAAAGATGAGTTAGCATTTCACGCGATAGAAACATCTTTTTTCAATTAATATTACAAGATATCAACCAATTAAAATTAAATTATGGTGATACAATAGCAAAAATTATTTTAAATGTAGAAACCATATACATATGACAAGATTTTGGTTTTTACAAACTTGCTGTTAATTAATAAATAAATATGAGCTCATTTATTTATTACAAGAAATATAAGGTTAAATTAATATTTATTATTTTTAGTTATGCCTTGTATTTTTTTGTGCCTTGATAATAATAAACTAAGTTAATTAGTAAACGAAGTTTACTAACAAATTTTGTTAAACATAAATGTTTAAAAAAATAAATATTTAACTTAGTTAGATAACTAAGCTAAATATAACTTAGTTTAATATAACTAAATATTGTAAGGATGGTATGTATATGAGAAATATTGAAAATATTTTTTTAAATACTGAAAAATATCTTTTAAAAGAAACACAAAATGCAGTACTTATTAAAGCACCAGCAATTCCGTGATTGTATGAATCTACTGGTATTTGGTTTTCGAAACGATTTGTTTATAAAGGAAAATATGAGAATTCTATTTGTATAGGAATAATTAGAGATGGTGAATATCGGTTAGTTTTTATTAATGATAAAGGTCAAGAGTCTAGTTTGATTTTAGGTCATGAGTTGTTAGGTTTTTTTGTTGCTGAAAAAGCATATGATAAAAAGGTTGTAAGTTTTGATTATTTTAAAAATTCATTTTAAAAATGTTTTACGGTGTTTTAAGAATAGGGGTAAATAAAAAAATATTTTAGTTAGTTTTTATGGTGTTTAAACGGCGCGGAAAGCGTATGCTCCGCCCGTTAATTATCTATGTTAGTTGAGTTTATTTAACTAAGTTATTGCAATTTTTTTGAGGAGTTTTAGAAATGAAAATGTGAGTTAATGTGGATGAGTCTGGCAAAGATTATTGTCAAGAGTTTATATATTCTATTAATAAAAAAACTGGATTAGAACAAAAAATTTGAGTGTCTAAATCTGCGGTTGAATCTGTTAGAACTGATTTAGTCGGTGATAATTGACTTTGTGTGTTGATATTGCATATTAAAAGATTAAAAAATTAAGGAGAAAAGAAAGATGAGTATATTTGGACTAGTGTTTTTTACGATTTTAACATTATTACTAGCATATTATATTGCAGTTAATATTTATCGTTTTTTTAAAGATAAAAAGAAATATGGTAGTGAAGCAAAGCAGTTGCCAAAAGATTTTACTTATTCACAACGAATATTTATTGCGAAATTTAAGAAAAATTTATTAGAAAAAGATGGAGAAGAAATTAACAAATAAAAAATATTTAGAATATTTTTAAAAGTATATAGATATGACTAAATTTAACTATAACACAAAAATAAATAAAATTAATCGAATTAAAAGTACAAAAAGGGTTAGAAAAATTAAAAAAATTAAAAAAATGTTAAAAATAGGAAAGATAAATTAAAAGGTAGGGAGAAAAAAGTGAAAGTATGGTATGGTATTGCTTCTTCTGAAGAAGAACAAAAGATAGATAGAGTATCGCAGTTATCTGTATATATTAATGGTGATAACAATACTAAACCTAATCGTGTATGAGCGCGTGATTATGGTGTTGGTCATGTAGAGATAGATATTTTTCATGATGTGTGGGTTTTTATTGATGCTATGTTATTAATTAAGGAAGTTGGTTGTTAAATGTTTAAAAAAATAATTGTTGAGTTAATTGAATTAATTTATCCAACTGCCGATTTACCACCCCAAGTTGTATTTTTGTTTTCAATTTTAATAATTATAATGCTCTTCTCAGCAATTATTTTTCTACTCTTTTGACCTTTTAAGCGGTAATTATTATGTTTTTAGCTGTTTGAAAAGATTTAAATTGAGAACAAATTAAACAGACTTTTTGAGATTTGTTTATCCAAATTACAATTATTCCGGTTCATATTACTGGAGATAAAGAAATTGATTTGACTAAGGAATTACTTTGACTTTTAATAGCAAATATTGCGTTTTGACTGGTATTAGTAATTATTGTCTTATTTATGGTTATTTTATTTTATAAAGTTAAATCTTATTTCTGTTAATAAATATAGAATAAATATTTTGTTTAGAGGGGAGGTGATTGTATGTTTGGAACTTTTTTAGTAGATGCACCGACAGTAGCTATTACTGGTGAACAAGCGGTTACTAAATTATGAAAAGCGTTAATTGGAGCGTTTGGTCACATTTGAACCGATATTATTGGTGGTAATATGCCAAATGTTGTTGATTTTTTTGCTACATATTGAGTTTTCTTGCTTGGAGTAATTATTGGTTTATTTTTAATTGCTTTTAAAATGTTTGAAAAATTAATGCCCGGTAGATAGTAATAAAAATAAAGAAAGTGTGATTTAAGTTATGCTATTGTTTAAGAAAATAAATTTAAGATTATATGATTTTGTGGCTTTAAATCGCACTTTATTTATTATTGCATGATTTTATGGTGTAATTTTGTATTATTATAATCCTCAAAGTTGACGAATGTTATTTGATATTATTTATTTATTAATTGCTTTGTATATTTTATATACTAAAATTTCTCATTTCTTTGCTCGCCGTAATTTTGTTAATTTTCTATTAAATTCACCTTTAAATTTGGTTATTGGTGCTTTAGGGACAGGAAAAACTGCTCTAATGGTTTTAGCTTCTTATTTGTTAAGTGGTTGAAAAACGATTTCTACTTTTCCGATTACAGATAAACAAATGCTTTCATTAGGGCATATGTCACTTTTAGATTATAATTATCCAATTTTAGATGAAAAACATTTACTGTTATGAGATGAAACTAACTTATTTTTAGAAGGAACTGATTATAAAGAAAATGATAGAGTAACCCAAGGTTTACAAGAATATTTCGCTTCGGCTCGCCAATTTACCCATATCGTATTAGCAAGTGGACAACGAGCTGAACATATATGGGTTAAAGTTCGTGATATTGCGAATTCAATAATTGTTGGCATTAGAAAAAAACCGGTTAGTATCTTTCGTCCTTATTTACAAGTTATTTATGGCACTTTTAAATCGGTAAGCGAATACGAGCAATGACGATTAACTTTAATTAATGCTAAAAATGATAAAAAAGGTCGCAAAATTAAGTATCGTAGCATTCCGGAATTAGACATTTATTTCTTTAAGTTGAAAATTCCGATATCAATTTTAAACCTTTATGATAATAAATATTTATCATTCTTGCGTGAATTAAGTAATCGTGCTTTGAATGATAATTATCAGCATAAATTTTGAAATGATAATGTAATGGATATTGAAGCATTAGAATATTTAAAAATGGAAAAATTCAGTAAGATACTTACTAAGTTAAAAAATAATTTGAAGAAGAAAAACAAGTAAAGGAGTTTAAAAAATGGAAAACTTAGAAAAAATGCCTAGTTTGATTGGCGATATGTTTTATAAAGTTTTTGATTTAATTTGAACTTTAACCATTCCCGGAACAGATATTCGCATTATTATTTTTCCGCTAATTATGCTTGTGATAAATCTTGTAATTGGTGGTATTTTAGGTATTCATATTGAACGACCAAAAGTTGGTTTTCGTAAAAAATATCAAAAATCAGTTGCTAATTGAGGAGTCAACAAACAAGTTGGTAATTTTCACCACAAAAAAAGCGGCCAAATTACCACAGTTAGACAAAATAAAAATTTTAAATCGTGAAATCAAAGGAGTAAATAAATGTGTTTAAATTAATAATATTATTTATTCTTGTTTCTGTTTTTTCTATTTTTGCTTTAGGTGATTTTTTAGGTTTATGAGCCTATGTGCGTGAGGGTTTAGAATATTTTAATAAAGTTTTATCAAAAAATATTAAAATTTTAGATTTGTTTAAACCAATGATAAGGTTATTTTCCCAACATCCGATTTTCCAAATTTTAGGAACGATTTGTATTTTATCAACAATATATTTAATTTTAAGAGGACCTACTGAATAAAAAAATACTTTGAAAGGAGTTAAAAAATGAAAAAGTTAAAGAAAATATTAAGTATTAAATGATTTAAAAGCATTTTAGGTTTTGTGCATTTTTTTATTATATTTCATACTGTTATGGTTATAATTTGAGTATTTTTAACAAGAATTAGAACTAACACAGATGAGTTTTTTAAAGATTTTATATTGTTTGATTTTCAAAATGTATTTTTTAAGGTGTATTTTTGATTATTAATGGTTTATTTGTTAATGACAGTTGTTAAGTTAATTATTAAGCGTTTTTATTTTAATAAAGTAGTTAGAAAACATCAAAAAGAAGTTATTAATATTTCTGAATGTCCATTATATTATGAATATAAATTTTCTCATGCTTTTAAAGCAATAAAAGAGAGTTTTAAGTCGTGATGAGATGCATAAGATTATTTCTTGATTTATTATAATGTTTATTGGTTTGGTGCCATTAGGGGTGTTCTTTGATACAAAACAACCACCAAAACCTAATATGGAACAATCCTTTATGAAACGAGAAAAACGAGCTACAAATCCCAGTCAATGTGGTAATAGTTGTGAATTAGAGTTTGCTAGCATTAAACAGAGTGCTTTTATTTATAATCCTTATTTTCAAAATAATTTTAATTCTAATCTCTTACAAGTTAAGAATCAGGGTTTAAATATTCCGTATGATATTTCAAGAAATGTTGGGGGTGGTTATTTTCCAAATCCTAGCCTTATTTTATTGGTTAAAGAAAAATCCAATGTTTATGATGAAGTTAATAATTTTTATCGTAATAATGGTACATATTCAAGTAATGCTTATGTTGTTGATAGCTTAGTTAAATTTAAAATTTCTATTTATGAATCAGAAGGTATATTTTATTTAAATTCATTTTCTGCCGAAATGCCCCCTTTACCCGAAAAAGAGAACGAGCAATTATTACCAACAGTAATAACTAAAAATGATGGTGAATATCAGTATAATCAGTTTCAAGATAAACTTGATTATTTAATGATACAACGCCGAGATTTTGATAAATTTAATTATAGTTATTTATATTGAGTCCCAATTTTTAATTTCTTTGACGATAATTTTAAATATATGAGTGAAATTTCAATTAAATTAAATGGTTTTAAACAAAATAGTAAATTTAATTTAAGTCGCAAAAACTCATATCCTAAACCTGATATGATGGAAAAAGTTATTTTTAGGGAACTTTCCTTTTCCAGTTTTGGTGATGTTATTACTATAAAAACTGAACATGGTAGCATTGTGGGTAATAACGAGTTTTTAGAAAATGGTAAATCAATTTTAAAATTTGGGTCAGTAACAAGTTTTGGAAGAGATTTTATCAACACCTTTTTCGGACAAATTAATTATTATGGTAATACTTTCCATTTTTTACGCTATGATGACAAATTAAAGGCTGATTTTAAACATTTTATACTTTATTATCAAAAAGATTTAACTATTGATTTTATTAATGGTTTATTTAACAAAATTTATAAAGTTTTAGGTGAGTTTTTTGTACAATTCTTTTATGCGAGTTTTGATACAGATACCTCTACTTATGTAGAATTAGATTACAAAGGAATGCAACAAATCCCTAAAAATGTTTTACAAATGGGTTTTTTCTATCGTTCCTTAATTACTTTTTATCCCAAACAGTATTTAATTAACTTTGGTTCAACAATGGAAAATAGTAAGAATATGATTTTTCGTTCCTATTTCTTTGTTAAAGATAAACAAATTGCCAATGGTTTTAATACTGGTAAAAGTTCTTATCAAATAGATTTTAATGTGTTAAAAGCATATGATAATCAATTATGAAACTCCACTAGTAATAAACTGCATTTTTATAATGCTAAAGTCGATGTCATGTATGGAATTAATATTTTTACACTAACTTTTCCACTATATAAAAAGAAAAACGAAAGCACTGAATATCATTATTCTTTATACGATTTTAACATTTTGAATTCAACAGCTTTTATTGGTGGCGGAATAAGCGGAAATATGGATGACTTAATTCCAACGCCCAGCTGTTCTTATTGGGGTTTATTTAGTGCCATATCGTGTGGCATTCAACATGCTTCTGTTAGCGTGTTAAATTGATTACTTGGTCTTTCTGGAATTAATCTTTTAATTCGTCCTCTTGCTGATATTGCCAAAACAACAATTAATTTTACGAAAACTGCTTTCCCAGTATTTGAAGTTATTCCGGCATTTCAGATGTTATTTGAATTTGTAGTGCCCTTAGCAATTTTGCTAATGATATTAAAAAAGTTTTCTTAAATGTTTCCAATATTTTTATATAAAATATAATTCCTTTGAAAGGAGGATTTTTATTTATGTGAAAATTTTTATCAGCTTTAAATTTAGTATGTATAATGTTTATCTCGGGATGTAGTAAAAATAGCAATGATTTAAAAAAATATGATTTAGAGTTTGCTAGCATTAAACAGAGTGCTTTTATTTATAATCCTTATTTTCAAAATAATTTTAATTCTAATCTCTTACAAGTTAAGAATCAGGGTTTAAATATTCCGTATGATATTCCAAGAAATGTTGGGGGTGGTTATTTTCCAAATCCTAGCCTTATTTTATTGGTTAAAGAAAAATCCAATGTTTATGATGAAGTTAATAATTTTTATCGTAATAATGGTACATATTCAAGTAATGCTTATGTTGTTGATAGCTTAGTTAAATTTAAAATTTCTATTTATGAATCAGAAGGTATATTTTATTTAAATTCATTTTCTGCCGAAATGCCTTATTAACTTTAGTAATTTAATAACCATTCTTGAAAATCGTATTTTTTGTAATACGGTTTTCTTAATTTAAGGAGTTTAAAAAATGAAATATATTATTTCCCAAGCTGATTTAGCAGATTTAAAAGCAAAAGTACAAAGTTGACTAAGTGCTAATTGCCGTAATCCTTATTACTATAAAACTAAAAAACGCATTACTGCCTATTTAAATTTATGCACTTATTTTTATATGGAAGAAACTACTTTAACAAAACTTATTAAAAAATATTTTAAGAATGCAACGAAAACCTTTTATCGTTGGGCGGAAAAAATTATGACTGCTTATTATTCTGATAATTTAGATTTGTTATTGTTTAAAACTACAAAACCACAAAATCTTAATTATCAATATAGTTTAAATTCTCGTGAAAAGGTATGTGATTTATATTTTGATTATAAAAATCTTCAAGCAGGTGGAATGTGGTCTTTATTTAATAATTTAAAAATCGGTTCTCACGATATTAAAAATTCAGAAGTTCCTAAAAATATCAAAACTTTTTATCGTTGAATTAAATCTGACCCTCGTTGAAAAGAATTAAAACAGCAAATCAAACAAACAAAACGCCATTTTAAGCGTTATGAAGTTTCTGAGATTGGTCTTTTACAAATGGATGCTAAAATTATTACCACATCAAATTTTCCGGTTGATAAAAAATATTACATTTATGATTTCATTGACGAAATGACACGGATAGTATTTGGTTATGTTTATGATAGTTTAGGAACCAATAACGCAATTAATGCCATGCAAAGAGCAATAAAAGATTTTAGCGAACTTGGTATAACAATTAAACGCCTTCGTACTGATAACGCTCCAGAGTTTACTACTACTAACTGAAGTAATAAAAAATCATACAAAGTAAAAGAAAGGCCTTTTACAACCTTTCTTTCGAGGAACGGAATTGTTCACGAAACCACACCAATCCGTTCTCCTCAGAGCAACGGAAAGATTGAACGATTCCATCAACATTATACCAAATTATTTTATTCTAAGGATAAAAAATTAAATCAAAATGAGCTTCAACATTATTTAAACAAATATTATTACTTTTATAATTTTGAACGCCGTCATTCATCTTTAAACAGTAAAACACCTTTTCAAAAATTGCAAAAATTTTTACTATTAGTTTCTTAAAATAAATGCACTGCCATTCGGTGATAATTTAATTTCTTAAAAATAATTCCGAGACTGCCTTTCTTAATTACTTCCAAATCCAAGGGGTATTTCAGGCTGTAATAGATGAAATGCTACCCACGCACCATTTCCATAATCATAAGAATTTAATCCTCATAAATTTAATGTTACTCATCCAGCAATTATAACCGCTACTGGTGCTAGTGGAGGGAATGCTTCTGCAATTTGTTGAGCTAGTTCAGTTATTGAATGCCCGCCTTCAATAAGGCTTTCAATTTCATTATGACTAAAATGTAGTCTGCAATAACCAAATCAATATCAATATGTTTCAAATCAAACTCCCGAATCTTTTAATTGATAACTATCAATTATTATTGGTTTATTGTAATTTTCTCTTTTATTTCTATTTAAATTTTCTAAATTATCAGCCTTTTGATAATTAATTTCATTTTTTGCTGGAGCTGAAGCGTTTCCAACAAGTCCCGCCATTCCGCTCCCTGCTATTGTTATTGTTCCTAAAATTCCTAGTAATTTTTTCATATTAATCAAATCCCTTTCGTGAATTTTTACTAATTAATAAAATTAATAACACCTTTTCCTTTCTCCAAATTTTAATCTACAGTCTTTTTACCTTGGAATTTAATTGTAAACTATTTTTGAAAATTTCTCGCATTATTTTATAATTTTTTGTCCCTTTTTTAAAAAATCTCTTGTGTTTGTCATAAGTCTGTGGTATATTACAAAAATTATTTTAAATAATTGTGGAATGCATATTTTCTTACACACCAACGATTTAGAAACAATTAAATATTATAGCGAATTATTTGGTACAAAAACAATCGAACAAATTAGTATCAATGAAAATAAAAGCAATATTAGTGTTTCAAAAAATTTAAAAAGCCATCCGCTAATGTTAACTAGTGAGTTAGCAAATTTAAAACAAAGACAAGGAATTGTTAAAATATCACGCTATAACCCAATGAAAATAACTTTAAAACTATGAAAAGATTTAAAGTTATCAGAAAAAACAAACCCATTTAAATTAAAAGAAATTGAATATATCAATTTCAATAAAGAATATTTTTATGATATTAAAAATAATAAAAAAGAAATGAAAGAAAATGAAACTAATGAATTTGCCAATTTAACAACAGAAGAAATTACAACAAATATTAATAATTTAAAAATGCAATTAAGAGAGTATGAAAATACAAATTACAAATCTATTCAAAATAAAACAATGATAAATTTACTTTTACAAAAAATCAAAAACCTTGAAATAGAATTAATCAAAAGACAAGAAACCAATAATTATTCTGAAAAGGAATAATTATTTTTTATAAATAGTAAGATTTCACAAAGTGGTCAAGCTGGAACACTAAAAAATAAACGAAGTGGGAGGATATCTGATAAGGTTAATCAACTAATTAAATTAGTACTACATGGGGCAGAAGAGTAGTCGCAAGTGATTAATTAAACCAATTCCTAAGGGAAACTATGCCTAAATGAAGACAAGCAATGAATTTATTTAACAAATAACTAATAATAAACAAAAAGAAAATAGAATAAGAAGGTTAATTAATTTCTCTCTTTCTCTCAATAAAAATATGACTATGACTGCTGACAAATTATTTGAAGCAGTATAAAATTTTACTATCATGCAATGATGATTTATAGGAGAAAAATATATGTTTTTAAATAGTTTGATAAAAGATATAAACTTTGTTGAAGAAGTAAATATTGATGTTAATTTCATAGAAAAACAAAAATTAAAAGAGAAATATGAAAACCTTGATCAAGAATTAAGAGAACAAAATTGTAATGGTAAAAATGGTTTTATTTTATGAGGAAAAAAAGATAAAACTATGAAAACTCCTTTTGGTAATATTATAATTAAAGTTTCTAGATTCCGTTATTATGATGATGAAAAAAATAAATTTAGAACAACAACTTTATTAAATAAATCAATTGGATTAAAAAATAATCAAACAATTATTTTAAGTGTTAAAATATCAATTTGAAAAGAAATGGATAGTGCTAAAAGACAAAGAGATATTAAGGATATGTTTCCGAAGTTAAAGATATCTAAGATGTCAATTACAAATATTAATAAAGAAGTTGATTTTGCTAAATTATTTAAAGAACAATTAAAAACAAAGACAGAAAAAATCAATGTTCAAACACCATATTTATATGCTGGTGTTGATGATTCTTTTAGTAATTTTAACAAAATATAAAAAAATAGAAAAAAACATGTTTAGAGTAGCGTATTTCCACACTGGATATGATGAAATAAAAAGCACTAAAAATAAAAATGTTTTAAGAGATAAAAAGATTTTTATCGTAATGAAATCAGTAAAAAATAAATATTATCTTATTAAAAAATATAAAAAAGAATTTTTACATTTTTTACATAAAAATTATAATATTGAAAATTGTAAATTAACTCTTGCAGGAGATGGGGCAACATGAATTCAAAAATTCGCTAATGAAATTGGTGCAATTTATATTTTAGATGAATTTCACCTAATGAAAGAATTAAAAACAATAGTTCCTTATCGAAGAAGAAAACTTACTAAAAATTTAACTGATAACGAAAAAATAAGAAAACAAATTTATTGAGATATGAATAAATTATTTAAAAGTGGCGACCCTGATGAAGCGATAAAATATTTAAAAAATTTAATAAAAATTAAGAACATTAAAGAACATCCATTTTTGAAAGATAAAAAAGAAGATATAAAAAAATTTATTAATTATATTAATAAAAGAAAAGATGGAATTAAGGTTTATAAAGAAGATTGATATAAAGGGTCATGCACTGAATCACAAATTTCGCATAATGTAAAATGATTAAAAGGATATGGCTCTAAATCATATAGTGAAAAAGTTTTCAAAAATATGATTGCAATGAAAATGGCGAAAGAAAACGGGGTTAATTTAATTGAGTTTTATCTTAATAAGTTAAATAAAAAACTGCAAAAAGAACATAGTTATTATTTTAAAAATAATGATAATTACCAATTTTTAATAAATAATAATATTTCTCGACAAGCACAAGCATTTATTTAAAATTTAAAAAAATTCAATAAATATTTATTAAATAATTTTTGGGATTATTATTTTTCGTTTGCAATTTTGTAATTTTGTGTTATGATAAAAATGGTTAAAAAAGATAAGTTTGTCTTTTTCTTAGTTAGTTTTATTTTAATAGATAAATATTTATTTAAATAAAACATCACCCACCGAATAATTTATGCCCTCTAATACCCTAATCAAGCTTTTATTATTGTTTTTGGTGATGTTTTAGTAGCAATGATTGCGGCGATTACAATTTTTGCTGGTATTGGAAACATTGCTGTTTTAGAAAATAAGAATTTTGAAGAAGTATTTGGTGCTGGTGAAACTTCGTTAGTGTTTAGTGTTTTTCCAAAGATATTTGCGGAAATTAATAATGTTACTTATGGTCTTGGTAATTTTCTCGGGATTATTTTCTTTTTAACGGTTTTCTTTGCTGGAATTTCATCATTAATTATGGCAACAGAGGGGGCAACATCACCGCTTCATTTAGATTTGAATGTTAAACGATTACCAGCAACAATGATTGTTGCTGGGGTGGCGATGGTGTTAGGATTTGTTTTAGTATTTAAAAATTCAGCATTGTTAATTGATGGCATTGCTTCGTGAGTTGCTGGTTTATGACAATTAATTATTGGTATTATTGAAATTATTGGAGTATGTTTTGTTTGAAAAAAAATTCAAATTATCTGTGATTATAATAATAAGAATTCTTGAATTAAATTAAGAAAGTTATTTAAGTTAACATTATTTGTTGTTGCACCGTTAGTGTTAATAATTAGTATTATTATGAATTTCTGAGTTTTTGTTAATAACATTATTAGTCAGCCCTTTATTTTTGCAGCAGTTGGTGGTATAATTGGTATAACGGTAGTTGTTATGCTTGCTTTTATATTAGCTTTTAATAAAGAGATTAAACAATTATTTCAAAAAATATGAAGTGAAAGGAAAAAAGGGTAATGTCAGGATTAGCTATTAGTATGATGGTATTTATTTTAACAAGTTTAGTTTTAGGATTTTTATTCTTTTTGTATCGTCAATATCAATGTCAAAAGCAAACAAAAAAAATGAAAGATGGTAATTAGTAATTAATTATCATCTTTTTATTTTATTTATGTGCTAAAATAAATTTTAAGAATGATGAAGGAGGTATATTTTACTAAAGATATTTTGTAAGGAAGGTTACTTAATGAATAGTTTTATATCAGTATTAAGTAGTATCACTATTGGATTAACAAGTGTGACGCAAGTAGCTTCTAGTAGAATACAATTAGTTAATCAAAAAAGTAATGTAGTATGTTTACAAACAATAAAAAAACCATCGCAAATGGATATATCAAATTATGATGCTACTGTTAAAGCAATATTTAATTTTGATATTAAACCATTTAGAGATGCGAAAGTATGAACAGAATCTTATAATGCTGGTTGAAAATTTTGAAATTCAGGTTTAAAAATTGTTTTTAATAAACAAACAGTACAAGCCACAAAAGAGGTTTTACGATTTAAAAATATTTCTAGTTATTCGGATATAAAAAATACTTTGACAATATTTTTTAGTAAATATAATAATCTTAAACAAATAATAAAAAATCATTCGCAAAACTTTCATATGATTCAAAAGGCGTTTAAAGATTTTTTAATTGTGCTTTTTGATATTGTTCCGCAAGATAAAAATATTGGTATGAAATTAGTTGAAGATTATTGACCATTTTTAAGTGAATATGCTCCTAACATTGTTAATTTATTATTAAAAGAACAAGTTAGTAGTATTATGAAAGTATTAAATCAGATTAATAATGTCTTTAATAGGCTTAATAGCATTTTCTTTTTAGGAATACCTACTGTGATTTTAGGAGCGATTTATAAATTAGCATCAAGTTTTTTTATAAATATGATTAAGATCGATCAAGGAAAGGGAGTATATTTCTTTATTAGGTTGTATATTTATCCTGAAGGTTTTGAACCGTTATAATAAATAAAAAGATTTTCTTGAAAGGTAACAGTTAGTTTAATTGTTACCTTTAAATTTAATATGAAAAATTGGTAATCTTGTAATATTTACATATCTTGGACACCGGTCAAGAAAAATTATTTTTAGCGAAAGTTTGAGAAATGTTTTATAATTAAATTCCAAACCAAGAATATTTTAAATTAAAATTTGGAGAAAGGAATTTTTATTGTTTAATTTGCTTTGTATTAATTTAAATATCTTTGCACATATAAATGTCAATATATTAATAACAAGTAAAAAGGAGTATACAAGATTGAAAAAAATATTAAATTTATTAGGTGCAGTAAATTTAGTTGCCATTGGATTAATTTCAGTTGTTAGTTGTGGTAGTAGCAGAGCTAAAATTAACCCAATTGCTAAACCAAAATCAGCAGAAGAAACAATTAATGATGACCCGACATTAGGTGATTCTAATCCTAATAACTTCAAATTTGATCTAAGTAAAATTAGTCAAAAAAAAATATTATTAGATGAAACATCTAATGATGAATTTTTAACAAAACAGTCAATTCTTGAAACAGACATTAGTGAAAAAGTAAAAAGGGCAGTTTTAGAACTTTTAAAAGAAAATGATAATTCTTTAACTGAAAATGATTTTATTGTTGATTTTAGTCAAAATTTTCCAGTTGACATAAGAAATGAAACAAATATTAATATTAAAGCAAAAGTTAGTGAAAAAAATAATAATAACAATAATGCCGAAATAATAATAAATATTAAAAGAGGGTTTTATACAGATGTTAAAATTATATCAATTGAATCTCCTCAAAAAATAATTGCTAACGATCCAACAAAAGTTACTAAAGAAGAATTAAAAACAGCATTATTGCCAGAAATTTTAAAAGCATTAGAAAAATTAAATCCTGGATTTCCTAATACTGTAAATAAAAATTATATATCAATCAAAAAATTTGAAATAGAAGATATAAATTTTCCCCTTGATTTATCTTCTGAAAAAATATTAACAAAGTTTAATATTAATTTTGAATTTATAAGTGGTGTGCTACCAGTTTTAGTGTTTGCTCCAAACATAAATTTAAATAATTTTAAATTACCGATGGCATTAAAAAATTAGTTAAATATAAAGAAGGATTGTAAATTTTGATTTATTCTTAGAAAGAAAGGTTATAAAAGACCTTTCTTTTTATTACTTTGATTAGTAGTAAATTTTTTAGTTGGATTTTTTATATCTTAGAGAGGAACTTATTTAAATAAAAGTGGTTAGTTAAGAGTATAAAAAATTAAAAATCTTAAAATGATAAATTAATAATGATTAAATTTAATTATGTAATAATGTCTAGAAAAAAAAGAATTTTTCACTTTATTTTATATTAAAATAAAAATGTTTTTAAAATATTAAATTATTTGGTAAGGAAAGAAGGAATGTTAAGGTGAAAAAAATATTATCAATTTTAGGAATGACTAATTTTACAGTAATATGAACAAGTTTAATTATTTCTTGTGATGATAAATTAACAAAACCAATAGAACAACCAAAACCAATAGAACAACCAAAACCAATAGAACAACCAAAACCAATAGAACAACCAAAACCAATAGAACAACCAAAACCAATAGAACAACCAAAACCAATAGAACAACCAAAACCAATAGAACAACCAAAACCAATAGAACAACCAAAACCAATAGAACAACCAAAACCAATAGAACAACCAAAACCAATAGAACAACCAAAACCAATAGAACAACCAAAACCAATAGAACAACCAAAACCAATAGAACAACCAAAACCAATAGAACAACCAAAACCAATAGAACAACCAAAACCAATAGAACAACCAAAACCAATAGAACAACCAAAACCAATAGAACAACCAAAACCAATAGAACAACCAAAACCAATAGAACAACCAAAACCAATAGAACAACCAAAACCAATAGAACAACCAAAACCAACTAATGAGTCACTAACTAATACTAAAATTAAGATAAATAACATATTTGTAAAAAATCCATCTAATGTTACTCAAGAAGAATTAAATAAAATATTACTACCGGAAATTACAAAAAAAGTTAAAGAAATTGATAATGCAATAAATGAAAATCATATAAGTTTTATTTTTAAAGATGTCTTTTGAAATGAAAATCATATAAGTCTAAAAGAAAAAAAGGATATTAAAATTGATCTTTTGGTTTTAACAAAAGATAAAATGAATATAAATTTATACAAAAATATAACTATTAGTCTTCCAATTGCAGAAAAAATATAAAGAAAATAAATTAAGGGGAAATTAATTTATAGGTTTTTGAATGCAATCATCGTGATTTTCTAAGTTTTTAATATGCAAGCACCAGCGACATATTTTATAATTTGTCGTTTCTTTTAAAATTAAAAATCGTTTTTATCACAAGAATTGCAGATTCCAATTGTATGGTTTTAATCAATTGAACACTAAACATTATTTTCTATCTCCCCAAAAATTTATTTTTAATATCAAAAAACTAACCTCCCAAAAATTTTATAAAAACCATTGTACGAAACATATATGGTTTCTACATAAAATTAGCAATCTTGTAATATACCACAGACTTATGACAAGCACAAGCGGTTTTTTAAAAAAGGTCGCGTTTAGTTTTCTTAGGTATTGCTTTGAAGAAGTAAAACAATCAGCTAATTATATTATTTAATTACTAAACTAACCATACCTTTCTTGTTGTTGTCATTTTTATTCGTTTTCATTTTATCACATTATTGAATTTTTACACAATAAAAAATTATTAATTTTATTAAATTAACACTAACTTATCTAAATTTATGTTTTCTATATTTATTTGTATATACAATACTACCCTTATTAATTCAACTATCATCATTTTTATCATTATATTTATTTCATAATGAATTTTTATATATTTCTTTTCTGATTTCTATTTCTGAATTAATATTTTCATTAATGTAATGTAATACATTTAATTTGTTTAAATTTGCCATTCTTAAATGTAATAGGTTATTTAAATTCTTATGATTATATATTTTTGCTCCATATCCTAATTGTTGTTTTATTAAATGTGATACATCACTTTCAATGCTACAACCGATATTTCACTCCAAATTTTGATTATGAATACCGTGCTTATTGTTTTTGAAATAATTACTCGCCTTTCTTAAATTTGTTTTAATAACTTTATTTAATTCATTATTAGCAATATCACGAATGTTTTTCACTAATTTTTGATGATTTCCATTTTTATATAATTCAATTCAAATATTTAGTGTTACTTTACGATTTTCAAAAACAATATTAAATGCAGTTTGTTTTAATTTTTTAATAGTGTGATAACCATCTAAAATATATCTAACATTACCAAAACTATTAGCAATTTCTCTAATTCAAGTATCACCATCGCCACAAACAATTATTTTGTTATAATTAATATTTACATAATATTTTTGTAATTCCTTAATTAATAAATCACGATAATCCATCGTATTTATTCGTTTGCCAACTTTTAACATTAGAAAATGACCTCGTTTGTTTTTTAATTCTCTACGAGCATTTTTATAATTTTTTTCTTTATGTCCGGTATGAAAAGTAACTAAACGAATTCTTTGGTCTTGTTTAACTTTCTTATCTAATGTCGCTAAAAATGTCTCATCTAGTTGAATATATAAATCCTTATTTTTAACATCAATTCTAGTTTTAGTTTCTTTTTCTGCTAGTTGAAAATATTCAACAATATCATATTTATTTAAAATATTCGAAATACTAGCTTTTGAAATATAACAATGATTTAGAGCATCTAAAACATCACGATAGCGTTTGCCATCACCCAGAAGACTTAAAACTTTAAATTGGACATCAAAATAAATGCGTTGTTTAGGCAATAAACCAATTTCTTTATCTAATAAACATACATATTCAAATTTACCTGATTTTTGATTTCAATATTTATATCGGCGTCGCTTAAAAACAACTTCACCAAAAATTGTAATAATTGTTCTTGTTGCAAAATGAACTACTTTATAACCTTGTTTTAACCGATAATGATATTTATATAAGTATTCATCTAATTTTTCATATTCATTAGCTAATTGTTCACATTTGTTAGTGTACATATTTTTATGGGTTGCGAATAAACTGAATCAATGCTTGTTTTCTAAGGTTTTTACATTATTATTAATTTCTAACATAAAAATTCACCTTTCTTGGTAGAGTAATTTTAATAAAGTTAAATTTAGTTAACTTATTTTTCTTTTTTAAGGATAAATGATTTTCTAGAATTAGTATTCAATATTCTGAAAAAATGATAGAAATTCTTATTTGATGATATATAATCAAATTCCAAAGTGAAAAAATTGTAGACTAATATTTGGGGAAAGGATGTTAATTATTTAGTAAATTTTATTAATTTAGTAAAAATTTAAGAAGAGGATTTGATTAATATGAAATAATTACTCGCTATGTTGACAACAATTACAAGCTTATCAAGCATAACACCAATAGTCTTGGCAAATGCTCCAGTGAAAATACAAGAAAATAAAAATTTAGTAACATCAATACGTACTAAAAGACAAGTATTATTAACAAATTATTACTCTAAACAAAAAATTACTGGGATAAGTGATATTGAATCATATTATGGTAGTACAACCGATAAAGAGGGCAATTTTTATTTTGCAACAAGAAATGGGTTTTATGTAATAAAAAGTGGTACAATAATCGCTGAAAAAGTTGTGGGTATAAATGATAGTACCATCGGTGGATTAATTATGGCTGATAAAAATAATAATGTTTATTTTGGAACAACACAGGGTGTATATAAATTAAAACCAGGGATGATAATACCAGTAAAAATCGATGGAATTAATAATGGAATGGTAGGAATTATTGATAGTAATGATAATGTTTATTTTGGGACAAATAATGGTAGCGGTGCTTATGTTTTAAAATATGGTGAAAGTAGAGCAAAACAAATATACGGGATGTCTAATAAAACATTTTTTACCGTTAATAACGATAAAGAAAATAATACTTATTTTGGAACAAGCGATGGAGCCTATATTTTGAAACTTAATCATACTACTGCCACAAAAATAGTTGGAGTATATGGCCATGTTTATTATTTTGTAGTTGATTCAAAAAATAATGTTTTTATTGGAACACAGAATGGTTTGTATATAAAAAATGGTGAAATGAGTGCTATAGCATTTGAGGGAATGTCACATAATATTCGTTCTGTTTTAATTGATGATAATGATAATTTTTATTTTGGGACAAATAATGGTTTTTACTTGCTAAAATGTGGTGAAACAAAATCTAAAAAAATTAATGGTGTAACTGGAGAAGTTCACTCGATTGTTTTGGGTCACAAAAATGTTTATTTTGGAACTAGTAGCGGTGCTTATGTGTTAAAGAACAATGAGTTGTCAGCAACCAAAATTAATGAAATAGGCAATAAAATTATTGGAGTTAATAGAATTATTTTTGATAAAAATAATTCTAATATGTATTTTTTAACTTATAACGATGGTATTTTTAAAATTAAAAATAAATATCAATTAAATGATGTTATTAAAATAAATAATTTAAAAATTGATAATAATTCTGATAAATCTATTTTAAATGAATTTAATTATTTAAATCCTAGTTTAGATATTTCACAATTAGAAATTAAAGAAAAAGATAACATATCAGCAACAATTAAAACTAAAGAAAATAGTGATAAATACTTTGGCGAAAAGAAAATATATTATTCAATAAATAATCAAACAAATAGAATAATTAATTTGGATGAATTAATTAAAAAAGGTATATTTTTGGGTTTTAGAGATAAAAATAAAGAAAATATTGTAAAAGAAATTAAAAATATTAATATAAATAATTTAATATATTCAAATGTAACAGTAACAAAAAATATTGAACCAATAATTAATAAAACTAATGAAAATATTTGTTCTGGTAAGACAATTTTAAAAAATGATTTACCAACAGAACAAAAATTAAGAACATCAAATTGTAAATATACAATTCAAGAAATAAAAAGTTTACAAATTACAATAGGTTTAAGTAAAACAACTGGATCACAAACAAATTCAGAAGTTAGTTCTGGTTTTGCTAATTCTAATAGTTCAACTAGTAGTTCACAAGTTGGACACAGTAAAATTGATTCATCCTCAAAGTCATGAGAAGCATCAGGTAATGCTGGTTTTAGTTTATTTGGTTTTAGTATAGGTGGTTCTGGTGGCGGAGGTGGTGGAACATCTTCTACAAGTGAAACAAGTTCATTGACATCATATAGCTCTACTCAAGATATTACTAAATCAATTCATAATTCTTTTTCAAATTCAATTTCATTATCAAATAGTTTTGACTTGGGAAATAGTCAAGAAATGCAAAATATAAAAATTTTTGAATTAGAATTACCTTTCCAAGAAATTAATGTTGAAGGTAATCAAACTATTGAAGTTAGTACTTTTTTAGATAAAGTATTAGCACAAATTATATTAAATTTAAAACAAAATATTAATGGTGAGATTAATGCAGAAATAATAAATGAAAATAACGAAAAAACTATATTTGAAATTTCAATTAAGGAAATTATGCAAAAATTAAAACAATATAATCTTTTGCCACAAGAAATTATTATAAATAACGACAACAATATAACTTTTAATGGAGAAGCTAATTTGTCTTATCAAGGTTCTACTATTGGAAAAACTAAATTAACAGAAATTGAAACATTTTAAAAGGAAGGAAGGATGTATATTATAAAAAAACTATTAAGAATACTTGGTTCAATAACATTCTTAAGTACTGTACCAATACCAATTATGGCTGTAAAAATAATATCTTTAAAAAATCAAAATAAGCAAACTGATTTAGATGTTAATTTAAATAATGATAAAAATTCAAAAAAAATCATCCAAGGAAGAGTTAAAAAACCAATTTCTAATATAACTAGAAGATCAAGCAGTTTAAAAAAAGTATTTGCTAAAATTAAAAAATCTAGTAATTTTTCTTCTAAAAATAGAACACACCCGGCTTCAAAATATGGAACTTATATAAACTTTTTAAGAGAAAGCACAAATTATTTTGAAATTACTAAAAATGTTGAAAAATTAGAAGGAGTTATTAATACAAATTACCCAAACAAAAAAGTATTTAAATTAAAAAATGGTATTGATAAACATAAAATTATTCCATTAAGTAATGAAAATCATGAAATTGAATTAGTTTTTGATACAAGTAATTTATATTTAGAGGGAATTATTAATATTGATAAAAATCATAATAAAACATATTGATATTTTTCTGATTCAAAAATAAAAAATTTAGATAATAACATTACTTCAGAATCTCTTCATTTTTCAGGAAATTATAGCAGTTTAGTAGGTGAAGATACAATAGAAATTAGTAGAAAAAATATTAATAACTCTATTAGTAATTTAAGTAATATCACCAAAGAAAATAGGCATACTATTAAAAATGATTTAGTACGAACTGTTTTTATAACATCAGAATCAATGCGGTTTTTTTCTGTTAGAGATAGTATTAAGAAAATTTTAATTGATGATAATAAAAAAGTTATTTGACAAGATCATAAAAATACTCTTAACGATTGGGGTAAATATAGCAAAAAATATTATGAAATGATAGAAACAGGAATTACTCCAGAAAACGAAGAAGAAAAAATAATTAATATTGCCGTTTTAGCTCCAAAAGATTACGAAAAATAAGAGACGGGTCAAAAGAATAATCAAAAAATGAAAAAGTTATTATTAATTTTAGGTCTAATTGGGGCAAAGGCAAAAGTATAATCAGTTTAATTTCTCGTGAAAAATAAGCAAACTATTCAAACCAGTAATTTCAATTAATTACCGGTTTTTATTTTGTCAAAATAGAAAAAATGAAAAAGTTGTTTAGTTGTTCAAAGGTGTTTTTATCGTAAAAAGCCATCTTTCTTTGGGTAGTTTACAGTTTTTAAAATATTGAACGATGCCAATTCAAAATTGGGGTAGTGTGATTTCACATTTAATGATAAAATTTGAGAACAGAGCAGAGTGAATTTAAGTTAATTACTTAGAGACACAGTTAATTGTACAGTCCCTTTAAAATTATGTTGAAAATTAAATTCTAATCAATTATAAAAATTCCGTGTTTTAATTATTTTACCTTTGATATTTGTTACTTTTAAGTCACCGTTTCTTCCAAGATTATCAGTTTTTAATGTGCTTATTCCTTCTTCATCTAAATAAATATAACTATTTTTCATAGCTAATGTATTTTTAAAATCAATTGGTAATTTATTTAATCCGCTTTCATTTTTATCAAATTCACTTAAGGCTATACTAAAATTTTGTCTAAATCCGTCTCACATTCAATTAATTTTTGCTTTTAATAAAGTAAATTCGTATGTTTCATTCTCAACTTGTAATATTGTTTTGTTTTCCTTTTTAGAACATCCACCTATTGACAATGTTGTTAGCCCCAAAAGAGCTATTGTATTTAAAAATTTCATAAATTTAACTCCTTTATTTTATTTTTTCAATATATATATATATATATATTATACAAAAATTCTTAAAATCATTAGAAAGATGGCGAAACCGATTAAAAATTGAAAGGTATGGTAAAAAGCTGGTACCGTTTTAAAAACCGGAAAAATGGTGGTTGAAAAGTTAACTGTTGCTTTTGCAATAATTGCTAACGGGCGTAAAATTGTAATGATTTGTGACGCCGTCAGCATTCAGTTTAGCATTTTAATACCAGCATTTTGAATGGCACAACCAATATCATTAAATGTTGGTATTCATCGTCCAGAATATTTGCAATTTGCCGGCGGAATTAAGTCATCTCATTCTGAGTTGGTTGAACCGTCAGGAATAAAGACTGTGGAATTTAAGACATTAAAGTCATAAATTTTAAAATTGTAATTAGAGATATTGCCTTTGTGATAAAGTGGAAAAGTTAAGGTAAAAATATTAATACCATAACGAATATCAATGTCGGTGTTAAGATAATTAATACTATTAGCAGTTTTGGTGGTTGGTAAGGCAATGAGTTTATTATCATAGGATTTAAGGACATTAAAATCAATTTGATAAATGCTATTGGTATTATTGTTAATAGCATTGTAATTCTCTTGGTGCATTTTTTTGTCAAAAGTAAAAAAATAACTTCTTAGTAATAATTCCGAATTACCAGTAACATTGATTAAATATTTTTTAGGATAAAAGGTAATTAATGAGCGATAAAAAAAACCGATTTGAATAAAATAATCCTTCTTATAGTTTTCTACACTTTTAAAATCAATTTCGGTATAAGTTTTCTCGTCCATATCAAAAGTAGCATAAAATAAACTAGCAAAGAAATTTCCAAGAATTTCGTAAATTTCATCAAAAGTATTTTTATAATTATTACTGTTAATACTAGGAATGTTGTTTTTAAAATAAAGGTAAATGTCATTTTTTAATTCAGGGTCGTATCTCAAAAAACTAAATTTAACATTAAGATAATTTAAGGTACCAAAAAGATACTTAATTAGATAATAATCGTTAGCATTTGCAGTGTTATATTTTCAGATCTCGGTTTCATCGTGTAGCAATTGTAAATAGTTATTTCCAGCAATTAGGGTTTTATTAAATGCCTTAATTTTAAGGATATTATCGTTGGTATCCTCTTGTTTTGGAATGACAATTTTAATTGTATTTGTTCCTTGCAATTGTGTACTTGTTTCAGTTGCAATGACTTTAATGATAAATGTTCTGTCAGCGATATTGTTTGTTGTTAAATCAAAAGTAGCTCTATCATCTAAGTAATTGTTGTCATTGTCTTTAATTTCTGTATTATAGTCAATGCCTTCAATTGCATTATTTACGCCAGCAAGATTGTTAATTTTTTCATTAAGTATTTTTTTAATTATTTTGATAACTTCAATTTTGGTTGCATTTGTCGGATCAATTATTTCTGAGTTTGGTAAAATAGTTGAATTTTTGTGATAAAAATAGCTTTCATTTTTAAAACCATGATTTTTAATCGTAAATTCTTTGTAATAATCTTTTTCTAAGGTGTCAATAAAATTAAAAACTGGTGTTCAATAAAGATAAGAGTAATTGAATTTGTCAAAATCACCACGATGAACCATTAAATAATCAAGGTTATCAATAACATCACTGTATTTATGGTTACCGTCAAAATTAGTGGTTGTTGTAGGTAATTCAATATCGGTAGTTTTTTTATGTTGAAAATTAAATTCTAATCAATTATAAAAATTCCGTGTTTTAATTATTTTACCTTTGATATTTGTTACTTTTAAGTCACCGTTTCTTCCAAGATTATCAGTTTTTAATGTGCTTATTCCTTCTTCATCTAAATAAATATAACTATTTTTCATAGCTAATGTATTTTTAAAATCAATTGGTAATTTATTTAATCCGCTTTCATTTTTATCAAATTCACTTAAGGCTATACTAAAATTTTGTCTAAATCCGTCTCACATTCAATTAATTCTTGCTTTTGATAAAGTAAATTCGTATGTTTCATTACTTTGTCTTTTATTTCTAATTAGTGGTTGTGATGTTGCTTTGTCATTGTTAATGTTTTGGGGAATAGTAAAAATGTTATTGAAACTAATAATTAACACGGTAAATATTTTCATAAACATTTTTATCACTCCTTTTTAAAATATTTTATTTTTCATTGTTCTTTTTTCTTTAATTTTTTTAATAAGTCACTCAATACCACAATTTATAATTACCGCTATTGTAATGCATATATCTAAATATCCTAGTATCATAAGTGAAATTAATGCTTCAAATTTTTCATATAATAATTTCAAATCATTAATTTCCAATTTTAAAAATGGAATGAAAAAGATAATAATCATAAAAATGTAAGGTAAAATTCTCCATCAATATTTTTTTAAAGAATTAATTAGTTTGTTTGATTTCATTTTTCAAGACTCTTTTTGCTTTAATTTTCTGAATAATAAAGCGGATTAATTTTTCAAATTTAATTGCAAAATATATTGCTCCGCCTCATCAAAAAACAAATATTCCTGCTAACATAATACTACTATTGAACTTGCCAAAGAAATCAACCATTTCTTTATTCATAAAATCATTAAATTCGCCACTTGTTCCGGTTATTCATTTAGTATCGAATGCTGTTAATGCACAAATTAATAAGCTTATAAAGATGAAAATGATACTTAATACTATTTTTAATCACTGTTTTTTAAAAGAATTTTTAATTCTTAATTTTAATGGCATTTTTTCTTTTGAATTATCTTTTTTAAATAATTTTCCTAAAAGTTTTTTCATTTTTATTCTCCTTTTGTGTTTAAAAATTTTTAATTTTTGGTTTTCAATTATTAAGTCTAATTTTTGATTAATATGAATAGTATTTCACTTTTCTAGTTCTAAGATTTCTTTATTTTTTTCCATTATTATGTATTTAAGAGTATTAACACTATTTTCTAATATGACATTAGCAATTTTTAATTTGTCATTCTCTATTTCTAATTCTTGTTTTTTAGTTCATTTTTCCATTTTTTACCTACCTTTAATTACAATAAATAAGGCAATAAGTACACAAGTAACACCAAGAATGGTAAAAATTGGGTGTTGCGAAAATGTTCGTGCCATTGGTTTAAATAGTTCTAAAATTGTTAAATTGCTAGTAATAAACTTTTGGAAATTGGCAAGTCCTTCGCTAATATAGTTTGTTAAAGTTTCAAAATGACTACCAGCCAGAAGTCCAAGAACAGTTATTAAGATAAAAATAATAATTAGTTTGAACATATTTATTTACTCTTTTGATTTCACGATTTGAAATTTTTATTTTGTCTAACTGTGGTAATTTGACCGCTTTTTTTGTGGTGAAAATTACCGACTTGTTTCTCTTGTTTGTTAATTCTAGCGGATATATCTTGTTGGTGTTTTTTAACTTTTCCTCAGGCACTTAAACGGCCACTATTTTTAACGGCATATCGGCGTTCTTGTTCTAAATTAACTTGTTGACTACCAAAACACCGAGAATAATTGCCATAAGAAATTCTACTGCAAGCATTAAGAATAAAGGAAATATTAGTTGAATTTTTGTTCCTGGTACTTCAAGACTTCAAATTAAATCAAAAACTTTATAAAGCATTTGGGCGAGAAAGTCGGCCATTTTTGCAAGATTTTCCATTTTTTATTGTTCCTTTTCTTTCATTTTTCTTAAAAAGTTGCTAAATTTATCCATTTTTAAGTATTCTAAGTCTTCTAAATCAATTGCCGTATCAGTATAGTATTTGTCTTCATAATCAGGATTTACTTTTGAATTTAAGTAATCTCTTAAAAATGCTAGATAAAAAGAATTGTAAGTGTTAAGTATTGGTAAAGGAATTTTTAGTTTAAAAAAATAAATATCAAGTTCAGGAATATCACGGTATTTAATGCGACGACCCTTTTTACTATTTTTAGCATCAATTAAGGTGTTTCGTCAGCGTTCATATTCTTCAATACTAGTAAAAGTACCATAGATGACTTTTAAGTAGGGACGAAAAATATTAACGGGTTTTTTGCGAATTCCCACAATCACATTATTGGCAATATCACGAACTTTAACTCAAATATGTTTATCTCTTTGACCGCTAGCGAGAACAATATGACCAAAATGCCGTGCTAAGGCGAAATATTCTTGGATACCGGTTTCTTCGTTTTTGGTATTATTTTTTTCTCAATCAGTTCCTTCTAAGAATAAATTGGTTTCATCTCACAAAAGTAAGGTTTTATCTGGTAATACCGGATAATCAAAGTCTAATAATCCCATATGTCCTAAACTTAATTTTTGGGTTTCTAGTAATGGAAAGGTTGAGGCGATGTGATATTTCTTCTTTTTTAGTAATTTTGATGCGTATACTAGAAAAGCAGTTTTGCCAGTCCCTAATGAACCAATCACAATATTTAATGGTGAGTTTTTTAAGAAATTAATAACTTTGTTAA
This sequence comes from Spiroplasma endosymbiont of Dromius quadrimaculatus, assembly GCF_964031155.1. Lineage (NCBI taxonomy): Bacteria > Bacillati > Mycoplasmatota > Mollicutes > Entomoplasmatales > Spiroplasmataceae > Spiroplasma > Spiroplasma endosymbiont of Dromius quadrimaculatus. The sequence goes on along the minus strand of NZ_OZ035010.1, from coordinate 877,469 downwards.
TTTGTGTTAAATTATCGATTTTAAAAAGGAAAATTAAAATGCAACCTGCTAAAAATAAATAGCTCACAATGTTTTTAAAATAACCGTTGTAAATATATCAAATTGCTCCTCAATGTCATAAAATTAAAAATGAGGTGCGATTCAATTCAATAAAATGGTTATTTTTTTCTATTATTCATTTGCAAAATTTCATCTTGCACCTCACTTTATTTTTTTGTTAGCGTACCGCTCCAAGTAATTTTTCAAACATTTTAAAGCAAATAAAGAATATTGCCAAAATAAATGGGAAAATGAAGATTCAGTAGTCAGCAAAGAAGTTACCGACTTGTGGCATATTAACAGCAATAATTTCTCACATTTTAGTAAACGCTGTTATAATTGCGTTTCACAATTTAGTCATCGCGTCACTAGCTGTTATCTTTGTTACTGCTGGTGCATCACATCAACTAAGAAAGTTCCAAACATATAATCACCCCCTTTCTTTTTAAAACATTCATCATTTATATTCAAAGTTTTTCTTAAATTTGTTAAAACCACGATTAACCTTAACACGATTGTATTTTTTCCTAATTAATTTTGAATTTCTTTGGGAATGCATCACAATGTAACTTCTTGACATTAATTTTGCCTCTATCTAAATACTGATATGGTTTTTCAAAGTAACATTAGAATAAATCACACCATAATCGCTGTTAGAAGTCAAAAAGCAATGTTTGCTATTAAAAGTCAAAGTGGTGCTTCGGTTAATTTAATTTCTTTACTACCAGTAATGTGGGCCGGAATAGTTGTAATTTGAATAAATAAATCTCAGAAAGTTTGTTTAATTTGTTCTCAATTAAATTCTTTTAAGTTTATTGTCATTTTTTATCTCCCAAAAATCATTTTTATTGGTAAATACATAATTGAAATTAATGCGAAAAGAAAAGTAATAATAATAATTAATCCGGCAATAAACGCAACCTGTGCAGGCATTTTTTCTATCGGAATAAACAGTTTTAAGAATTCCATAATAATTTCTCAAAACATTATTTTTTATTCTCATTATTTTCTTTTGAATTAGGAGCTTTAACTCATTCTTCAAAGCGGGCAATAAACACTTTTTCATCTTTTGTAAAATTACCAGTATTATTTTTAATGGCATTTTTATATTTAATTCTAATTTTTATTTTGGCATAAATTTTATAAGCAAAATATGCTAATAGCATTATGCAAATGATAATAAATATTATTCCAATCGCAATATTCATTTTTAAACTCCTTTAAAATAGTTATAATTTATATCTTTTTTGTTGTTTTCTTTTTCTGCAATGAAGAAACCTAATAATTCTTGTCCATTAATTAATTTGGTTTCATTTTCTTTTTGATTAATTGAAATTATTTGATATTTACTATCTTTTATTATTCCGATGCAAATAGAATTTTCATATTTTCCTTTATAAACAAATCGCTTTGGAAATCAAATGCCGATTTGTTTATTAAATCACGGTATTTTTGGTGCTTTAATAAACATTGCGTTTTGTGTTTCTTTTAAGAGATATTTTTTAGTATTTAAGAAAATGTTTTCAATGTTTTTCATAATAAATTACCTTTCTTATAAATAAACTAAGTTATATTAACTAAGTTAGTTAACTTAGTTTTTTAAACACTTATATATCGTAGATTTAAGTGTTTAACAAGCTTTGTTATTAAATTTTGTTTTTTTAATTAGATAAAGATTTTAATAATTTTAAACTTAGCATACCCCTATATAGAAATTTCTACACTTTAATGTCCGCATCCTACCCTTGGAACTAATTTAATAGCGTGTATATTTTTAGGAAATCCACCCATTCATTTTTTTATTGCAAAACGAAACAAATTGCTATAGCTAATAGGATGTTATCTATTAACTGGTAAACTTCTTTTGGTTATGGCGACCACCCACAATTTATCGTGCTTTAATACATACCAACATTATTAACTCACTTGTATTTAATTTTCAAAGAACAAATTTTTAACACCTTATAAAATAAAAAGACAATCATTGCTGACTGTCTTAATACTTATTCAAATATTTTCCCACCTAACAAAACTTTATGCGTCCTTTAAAAAAAGGACAGATTTAATTTAGTAGACATTTTTATTTAATTATTTATAATTAATTTGTATTAATTAGACTGTACAAATTTGAGAAAGGATTTTGATTGTTCGATAAATTCTATTAATTAGTAAAAATTAACGAAAAGGATTTGATTAATATGAAAAAATTACTACGAATCTTAGGAACAATAACAATAGCAAGTAGTGGAATGGCCGGGATTGTCGCCAATAGTCCAATGTCATTAAAGCGGGAAGAAACACTACAAGATAAAGATAAATTAACTGTTTTTCAAATAAATAATTTAGAAATAAATACAACAAAAACAATTTCTTTAAATAATTATTTAAAATTTATCAACAAAGATTTTAAAGAAATTGATGAAATTAATAAACCAATACAAAATATTGCAATTGATAGTCAAAATAATATTTATTTTAATACTATAAAAGATTCTTATAATGAGTATCTTGATTCTCTTTATATTTTTAAATATAAAGAAAAGAAAATAATATCAATTAATTTTTCTGATTTAATTCCCGATTCAAACGAAGAATTAATATCATTAGATATAAAAAATGATGATGTTTATATTTCTTTTGAAAACGATAAAATTTATTTATTAAAATCAGGTGAATTAACAGCAACAAAGATTGAAAATATTCCTAATAATCTCATTCACTATTATATAGATAAAAATAATAATAATATTTATTATCAAACAAAAAACAAGGATTTGTATATTTTAAAATCAGATGAATTAACAGCAACAAAAATAAATGGAATAAACACCGATGATATAATTTGAACAATTTACATAAAAGAAAATATAATTTATTTTGGTGATTCAAATGGGGCTTATTTTTTAAAAAACGGTGAAACAATAGCTACAAAAATAAATGGAGTAAAAAACAATATTTTAGCAATAGCTGTTGATAGTCAAAATAACATTTATTTTTCTAGGTGACGTGATGGACTGTATTTATTAAAATCAAATGAAACAAAACCAATAAAATTTAATAAAAAACATTTTGACCCCAGTTCAATTATAATTGATAAAAATGATAATATTTTTTTAGGTGAGGTTGATGTTAGTGTTCGTTATCTTGATAGTGGAAAACTTATAGATATTTTAGGTAAAAAAATGAATACATATTTAGATTTTATTATTGATAATAAAAATAATATTTATTTTGGAACAAAAAATTATGATATATACACTATCAAAAACAATAATAATGTTATACAAAAAATAAAAAATTATGTTAGTACTGATGTTCATAATATTGGTTCATCAGCTCTATCTCCTTTCTTTGTTTCACCAACAATACGAGGTTCCCAAGAAAGTTTTTCTGAGCGAAAAGGCCCAGGTGTTTACTTATTAAAAAATGGTGAATCAATAGCCATAAGAAATGAAGAAATTAATAATATAATAGTTAATTCAATAAATATTGATAAAAATAATAATATATTTTTTGCAACTAATAATGGTATATATTTTAAAAACTCATTAGTTGAAATTAATAATAATTTTAATTTAGGAGAAATTTATAGTAATGAAGATAAAATAATAATAGCGAATTTATTTTTAGAAGATCCTCTTATTTTTAAAAATAAGAAAATAAAAATTATTAGTAAATCTTCTATATATTCAAAAATATTAATAGAAAATGGATATAGTTGATCAATAATTAATGTTAATTATCAAATTACTAATGTAATTAATATTAATTCTTTTGAAAATCTATTAAATAAATTAATTAATGTAGAACCCGATGTATTACAATTTTTATTTCCACGGTGGTCACCGGGTGCAACAAATGTTTCAATTTCTAAAATAAAAAGTTTTGTTATTAACATTAATAATTTAAATTTTGGCAATGTTGAAGTTACAAGAGATTCTAAATTATTACATAAGACTAATTTTAAAGAAGCGTGTTTTAAAAAAAGAGAACGCATTAATACTTCTTCGATTAAAAAAACAGTTAAAATACCTAAATGTGACTATGAACAAAAATCAAAATTAGTATTTCAAATTACAACAGGATTAACTAAAACAAAACAAGAAAATAAATTAAATGGTTGAAACATAAATCCTGATGATGAAATGAAATTACATGACTTTGTTAATTTAAATAATAAAAATTCTAAAATCATTAATGTATTATCAAATGAATTTGATTTATCAAACACAAATAAACAAGAACAAGAAATGATTTTGTATTCTTTTAGTGATGTAGGAGATGAAATAGACTTGGCACCTCACGAACGCATAATATTTAAATATTCAGTAAGAGAAACCAACCTTGAAACCACATTAAATTTAAAACAAAAAATTAGCGGAACAATTAGTGTCAAAATAATTGATAATAATAATGAAGAACAAATAATTACATTGTCAATTAAAGAAGCGATGCAAATATTAAAAAAATATAGCTTATTACCAGATAAAATTACTATCAATGAAGATAACAGTATAACTTTTAATGGAAAAGCAAAAATTTCTTTGACACAAGAAGCAGAACCAAAATTAATTATTAATACTTCAATTATATAAGTATTAAATTTAGGAAAATAGTATAAAAAATACTATTTTCCTTTTTTGTAAAAAATAGTTAAAAACATTAAATATTTTGTAAAAAATAATTATTCAAACTTCTATAAATTATTTTGTTAAAAGTTTTTGTAATGTTTGAAATGGAGATTTATTTTTTAATGATGAATGACGGCGTTCAAAATTATAAAAGTAATAATATTTGTTTAAATAATGTTGAAGTTCATTTTGATTTAATTTTTTATCCTTGGAATAAAATAATTTGTTATAATGTTGATGAAATCGCTCGATTTTACCGTTACTCTGTGGCGAACGAATCGGCGTGGTTTCGTGGACAATTCCGTTCCTCGAAAGAAAGGTTGTAAAAGGCCTTTCTTTTACTTTGTATGCTTTTTTATTACTTCAATTAGTAGTAGTAAATTCCGGAGCATTGTCAGTACGAAGGCGTTTAATGGTTATGCCAAGTTCGCTGAAATCTTTCATTGCTCTTTGCACGGCATTAAGGGCATTGTTAGTTCCTAAACTATCATAAACATAACCAAATACTATGCGTGTTATTTCGTCAATGAAATCATAAATATAATATTTTTTATCAACCGGAAAATTTGATGTTGTAATAATTTTGGCATCCATTTGTAAAAGACCAATCTCGGAGACTTCATAACGCTTAAAATGGCGTTTTGTTTGTTTAATTTGTTGTTTTAATTCTTTTCAGCGAGGGTCAGATTTAATTCAGCGATAAAAAGTTTTGATGTTTTTAGGAACTTCTGAATTTTTAATATCGTGAAAATCGATTTTTAAATTGTTAAATAAAGACCACATTCCACTGGCTTGAAGATTTTTGTAATCAAAATATAAATCACATACCTTTTCACGAAAATTTAAACTATATTGATAATTAAGATTTTGTGGTTTTGTAGTTTTAAACAATAACAAATCTAAATTGTCAGAATAATAAGCGGTCATAATTTTTTGTGCCCAACGATAAAAGGTTTTCGTTGCATTCTTAAAATATTTTTTAATAAGTTTTGTTAAAGTAGTTTTTTCAATATAGAAATAAGTACATAAATTTAAATAAGCAGTAATGCGTTTTTTAGTTTTATAGTAATAAGGATTACGGCAATTAGCACTTAATCAACTTTGGATTTTTGCTTTTAAATCTGCTAAATCAGCTTGGGAAATAATATATTTCATTTTTTTAAACTCCTTAAATTAAGAAAATCGTATTAAAAAATACGATTTTCAAGAATGGTTATTAAATTACTAATTTTTATTAGGCATTTCGGCAGAGAATGAAACTATACGATAAACACTTGAAACTTTTTCAAATGAAATTTTGACATTAACAATTTCTTCGAGTCAATAACTATCAACATCGTAAGTAAAATTATAAATACGATAACCATTTATTTTTTTATAAACACCATTTTTGTTATAAAGATTAGTAAATTCTGAACTATACAAATAAAATTGTTTTTGTGGTAATGGAAAATCAGGTAATAAAATATCACTTTTGGTAAAATCAAGCAAAACAGCACCAGTATCTACACTAGGAATTATAACTAAACCACTATTCTTAACACTAGTAAAGTCTAAATCATATGATTTAAAATCATTACTATTTTTATTACACCCAGAAATAAGCATTACACATAATAAATTTAAAGCTGATAAAAATTTTCGCATAAAGAAAAACCATCCTTTCAAAGGAATTATATTAGACTTGGTACATAACTATAACATTTTATGCCTATTAGACTATAAAATTCGTTTTCGTCTTTGTATTTATCTAATATTTCTGCCTCAGCTAGAAGATAGTATTATCAAAATAGTAGATAAAATTAGAGGTTATGTACCAAGTCTATTATATAAAAATATTGGCAATATTTAAGAGAACTTTTTTAATATCATTAGTAAGATTGCTAATGGAACTACAAACTCAAATAACATTTGAAATGCCGGAATAACTTCAAACACCGGAAAGGCGGTTTTGGTAAAATTAATCGTTGTTTTAGCAATATCAGCAATAGGGCGAATTAAAAGATTAATCCCAGAAAGACCAAGTAATCAATTTAACACACTAACAGAAGCGTGCTGAATGCCACAAGATATTGCACTAAATAAGCCCCAATAAGAACAATTGGGCGTCGGAATTAAGTCATCCATATTACCACTTATTCCGCCACCAATAAAAGCTGTTGAATTCAAAATGTTAAAATCGTATAAAGAATAATGATATTCAGTGCTTTCATTTTTCTTTTTATATAGTGGGAAAGTCAGTGTAAAAATATTAATTCCATACATTACATCGACTTTAGCATTATAAAAATGCAGTTTATTACTAGTGGAGTTTCATAATTGATTATCATATGCTTTTAACACATTAAAATCTATTTGATAAGAACTTTTACCAGTATTAAAACCATTAGCAATTTGTTTATCTTTAACAAAGAAATAAGAACGAAAAATCATATTCTTACTATTTTCGATTGTTGAACCGAAGTTAATTAAATACTGTTTTGGATAAAAAGTAATTAAGGAACGATAGAAAAAACCCATTTGTAAAACATTTTTAGAAATTTGTTGCATTCCTTTGTAATCTAATTCTACATAAGTAGAAGTATCCATATCAAAACTTGCATAAAAGAATTGTACGAAAAAACCACCTAAAACTTTATAAATTTTATTAAATAAACCATTAATAAAATCAACAGTTAAATCTTTTCGATAATGAAGCATAAAATCTTTAAAATCAGTTTTTAATTTATCATCATAGCGTAAAAAATGGAAAGTATTACCATAATAATTAACTTGTCCAAAAAAGGTATTAATAAAATCTCCCCCAAAACTTGTTCGCGAGCCATTTCTTCAAAGTGATTTACCATTTTCTAAAATCTCATTCGAACCCACAATGCTACCATGCTCAGTTTTTATAGTAATAACATCACCAAAACTAGAAAAGGAAAGTTCTCTAAAAATAACTTTTTCAATAAAACCGGGTGGATATGAATTTTTGCGACTTAAACTAAATTTACTATTTTGTTTAAAACCATTTAATTTAATTGAAATTTCATTCATATATTTAAAATTATCGTCAAAGAAATTAAAAATTGGTACTCAATATAGATAAGAGTAATTAAATTTATCAAAATCTCGGCGTTGTATCATCAAATAATCTAACTTATTTTGAAACTGATTATACTGATATTCGCCATCACTTTTAGTTATTTGGGTTGGTAATGGTTGCTCGTTATCTTTTTCTGGCAAAGGGGGCATTTCGGCAGAGAATAAAACTATACGATAAACACTTGAAACTTTTTCAAATGAAATTTTGACATTAACAATTTCTTCGAGTCAATAACTATCAACATCGTAAGTAAAATTATAAATACGATAACCATTTATTTTTTTATAAACACCATTTTTGTTATAAAGATTAGTAAATTCTGAACTATACAAATAAAATTGTTTTTGTGGTAATGGAAAATCAGGTAATAAAATATCACTTTTGGTAAAATCAAGCAAAACAGCACCAGTATCTACACTAGGAATTATAACTAAACCACTATTCTTAATACTGGAAAACTCTAATTCACAACTATCTCCACATTGACCAGATTTTGTAGCTCGTTTTTCTCGTTTTATAAATAATTGTTCCATATTAGGTTTTGGTGGTTGTTTTGTATCAAAGAAAGCCCCTAATGGTACCAAACCAATAAACATTATTATAAATCAAGAAATAATCTTATGCATTTCATCACGTCTTAAAATTCTTTTTTATCGCTTTAAAAGCATCAGAAAATTTATAATGATTATGTTGTGGACATTCACAATTAGCAACTTGCATTTGATGCTTTCTAAAAACTTTATTAAAGTAATAAACCCTAATAAATAACTTAATAGCAGTTATTAACAAATAAACCATTAATAATCAAAAATACACTTTAAGAAATACATTTTGAAAATCAAATAATATAAAATCTTTAAAAAACCCATCTATATTAGTTCTAATTCTTGTTAAAAACACTCAAATTATAACCATAACAATATGAAATATAATAAAAAAATGCATAAAACTTAAAACACTTTTAAATCATTTAATGCTTAATATTTTCTTTAACTTTTTCATTTTTTAACTCCTTAAAATTAAATATATTGTTGATAAAATGCAAATAGTTCCTAAGATTTGGAAAATCGGATGTTGAGAAAATAACCTTATCATTGGTTTAAACAAATCTAAAATTTTAATATTATTTGATAGAACTTTATTAAAATATTCTAAACCCTCACGCACATAGGCTCATAAACCTAAAAAGTCATTTAAAGCAAAAATAGAAAAAACAGCAACAAGAATAAATAAAATTATTAATTTAAACATTTTAAATACCTACCTTTTTATTCGCCGTCCATGTTGGTCAACTCACGGTCTATTTTTAGGACTATTACCACTAAATTTCTTAGTTGGACCACTAGATGATTTTTTCTTAGCTCCTCAATTAGCAACTGATTTTCGATATTTTTTACGAAAACCAACTTTTGGTCGTTCAATATGAATACCTAAAATGCCACCAATTACAAGATTTACCACAAGCATAATTAGCGGAAAAATAATAATACGAATATCTGTTCCCGGAATCGTTAAAGTTCAAATTAAATCAAAAACTTTATAAAACATATCGCCAATTAAACTAGCCATTTTTTCTAAGTTTTCCATTTTTTAAACTCCTTTACTTATTTTTCTTCTTTAGATTATTTTTTAACTTAGTAAGTATCTTGCTAAATTTCTCCATTTTTAAATATTCTAATGCTTCAATATCCATTAAATTATCATTTCAAAATTTATGTTGATAATTATCATTCAAAGCACGATTACTTAATTCACGCAAGAATGATAAATATTTATTATCATAAAGGTTTAAAATTGACATCGGAATTTTCAATTTAAAGAAATAAATATCTAATTCCGGAATGCTACGATACTTGATTTTGCGACCTTTTTTATCATTTTTAGCATTAATTAAAGTTAATCGTCATTGCTCGTATTCGCTTACTGATTTAAAAGTGCCATAAATAACTTGTAAATAGGGTCGAAAAATACTAACCGGTTTTTTTCTAATGCCAACAATTATTGAATTCGCAATATCACGAACTTTAACTCATATATGTTCGGCTCGTTGTCCGCTTGCTAATACGATATGGGTAAATTGGCGAGCTGAAGCGAAATATTCTTGTAAACCTTGGGTTACCCTATCATTTTCTTTATAGTCAGTTCCTTCTAAAAATAAGTTGGTTTCATCTCATAACAGTAAATGCTTTTCTTCTAATATCGGATAATTATAATCTAATAAAGACATGTGTCCTAATGAAAGCATTTGTTTATTGGTAATCGGAAAAGTAGAAATCGTTTTTCAACCACTTAATAAGTAAGAAGCTAAAACCATTAAAGCGGTTTTTCCAGTCCCTAAAGCACCAATTACTAAATTTAAAGGTGAATTTAATAAGAAATTAATAAAACTACGACGAGCAAAGAAATGAGAAATTTTAGTATATAAAATATACAAAGCAATTAATAAATAAATAATATCAAATAACATTCGTCAACTTTGGGGATTATAATAATGCAAAATCGCACCATAAAATCACGCAATAATAAATAAAGTGCGATTTAAAGCGACAAAATCATATAATCTTAAATTTATTTTTTTAAACAATAGCATCACTTAAATCACACTTTCTTTATTTTTATTACTAATCTGCCGGGCATTAATTTTTCAAACATTTTGAAAGCAATTAAAAATAAACCAATAATCACACCAAGCAAGAAAACTCAATATGTAGCAAAGAAATTAACAACATTTGGCATATTACCACCAATAATATCAGTTCAAATATTACCAAATGCTTTAATTAATGCTTTTCATAAATTAGTAACCGCTTGTTCACCAGTAATTGCTCCTGGTGTATTTCCTTCTACTAAGAAATTTATTAACATATAATCACCCCCTTTCTAAACAAAATATGATTTAACCTTATAAAATAAAATAACCATAAATAAGACAGTGAATATTAATACCATTCAAAAGGCAATATTTGCTATTAAAAGTCAAAGTAGTTCTTTGGTTAAATCAATTTCTTTGCCAGAAACTCACGCCGGAATAGTTGTAATTTGGATAAATAAATCTCAAAAATACAATTTTGTCATTTCTCAATCTAAATCTTTTCAAGCAACTAAAAACATAATAATTACCGCTTAAAAGGTCAAAAGAGTAGAAAAATAATGGCTGAGAAGAGCATTACAATTATTAAAATTGAAAACAAAAATACAACTTGGGGTGGTAAATCGGCAGTCGGATAAATTAATTCAATTAACTCAACAATTATTTTTTTAAACATTTTCTAAACCTACTTTTTAATTTCTTTTTCATCTTGTTCTAATAAATTTCGCTTAAACTTTGCAATAAATATTCGTTGTGAATAAGTAAAATCTTTTGGCAACTGCTTTGCTTCACTACCATATTTCTTTTTATCTTTAAAAAACCGATAAATATTAACTGCAATATAATATGCTAGTAATAATGTTAAAATCGTAAAAAACACTAATCCAAATATACTCATCTTTCTTTTCTCCTTAATTTTCTAATTAATTTATTTTTTTAAACAATTATGTTCAACAAAATCAACACAAAGTCAATTATCACCAACTAAATCAGTTCTAACAGAATCAACTGCAGATTTAGACGCTCAAATTTTTTGTTCTAATCCGGTTTTTTTATTAATAGAATATATAAACTCTTGACAATAATCTTTGCCAGGCTCATCCACACTAACTCACATTTTCATTTCTAAAACTCCAAAACTATTTTTTACTACACCAAATCAAATAAATTGCAATAACTTAGTTAAATAACTCAACTCATCCATAACTAGCGGGCGGAGCATACGCTTTCCGCACCGCTTCACCACTATAAACATCAACCAAGATATTTTGGTGGAATTTTTTATTTACATCTATTCTTAAGGCGCCTTAAAACACCTTTAAAATTAATTTTTAAAATAATTAAAACTTACATCCTTTTTATCATTCTCTTTTTCAGCAATAAAAAAATTTAACAATTCTTGTCCTATAATCAAATTAGACTCCTGCCCCTTCTTATTAACTGAAACCAACTGATACTTACCATTTCTAATTATTCCAATACAAATAGAATTTTCATATTTGCCTTTATAAACAAATCGCTTTGAAAATCAAATACCAATAGGATTACTAAATCACGGAATTTCTGGTGCTTTAATAAGAATTGCGTTTTGTGTTTCTTTTAAAAGATATTTTTTAGTATTTAAAAAAATATTTTCAATATTTCTCATATACATACCATCCTTACAATATTTAGTTATATTAAACTAAGTTATATTTAGCTTAGTTATCTAACTAAGTTAAATATTTATTTTTTTAAACATTTATGTTTAACAAAATTTGTTAGTAAACTTCGTTTACTAATTAACTTAGTTTATTACTATCAAGGCACAAAAAAATACAAGGCATAATTAAAAATAATAAGTGTTAATTTAACCTTATATTTCTTGTAATAAATAAATGAGCTCATATTTATTTATTAATTAACAGCAAGTTTGTAAAAACCAAAATCTTGTCATATGTATATGGTTTCTACATAAAATTAGCAATCTTGTACTATAGCACAGACATATGTTAGTTTCAAGAGGTTTTTAAAAGTTTGTTTAGAAAATTGAATGGGATGTCTTTTATTGTTCAATGATTCCTTTGAAAGTTATAAAAGTAATAATATTCATTTAAATATCTTTGTAATTCATTAGTATTAAATCTTTTGATATCATCTAACAATAATAAATTATTATAATTCTTATGAAATCTTTCTATCTTACCATTACTTTGGGGTGACCTTATTGGAGTAGTTTCGTGTATTATTTTATTATCTTTTAAATATTTACTAAAGGGTCTTTCTTTTATCTTATATTCATTTTTATTACTTCAATTAGTAGTGGTAAATTCTGGAGCATTATCAGTTCTAATTCTATTAACTTCTATTCCAAACTTCTTAAAATCATATATTGCTCTTTGCACAGCATTAATGGCGTTGTTAGTTCCTAAACTATCATAAACATAACCAAATACCATTCTTGTCTTTTCATCAATAAAGTCATAGACATACATATTTTTTTCTACCGGATATTTTGACTTGGGAAAGTGTTTAGCATCCATTTGTATTAATCCGATTTCTTTTACTTCATAACGGTTATAATAGCGTTTGTTTTCCTTAATTTTTTGTCTAATTTTATCATAGCGAGGGTCAGATTTAATTCAGCGATAAAATGTTCTAATATTTCTTGGTAAATCATATTTATGGGCGTCATGTTCGCCTCTAAGGAGATTATTATATAATGACCAAACACCACCAGCTTTAATGTTTTTGTATTTGTAAAATAAATCACATATTTTTTTACGACTTTCAATGTTAAATTGATAATGTGGGTTCAACGGTTTTGTTGATTTAATTATTAAATTACTAAAATTATTTTCATAGTAACCAGTAATAATTTTTTTAGCTCAACGATAAAAAGTTATGTCAATATTGTGAAAGTGTTTTTTAATTAATGATTTTAAAGTATTTTTTTCGGTATAAAATTGTTTGCATAGGTTTAAATAATTATTAATTCGTTTTTTAGTTTTATGATAGTTTTTATCTCGGTAAAAACCCTTTAATCAGCATTGTAAGCGTGCTTCTAAATCTGATAATTGATTTTCGGCGATAATATATTTCATTGTTTACAAACCTGCTTTCTATTTAATTATTTTTGTTGATTTAATCTCATTATAAATTAGTTGTTACTTGATTAAATTTTTTCATATTTTAATGCCGTAAAAATTAGAAATTTTTGTTTGTTAGTCTATAATCAAATTCCAAGGTAAGTAGATTTTAGAATAAGATTTGGAGAAAGGAGAAAGTGATATAAATTTTTATTAATTAGTAAAAATTCACGAAAGGAATTTAATTAATATGAAAAAATTATTAAGAATTTTAGGAATCATAATAATAACTGGAAGCGGAATGTCTGGTGTTGTCGCTAATAGTCCTTATATAATAACTGTACCGAAAAATAATGTTTTAAGTAGTAATTTAAAATTCGAAATATTACCACCAACAAGTGTAGAAAATATTATTCAAACTTTTATGAATGGTACACAGGAAGCTTTTGAGCAAAATTTTAGTTATTGAGTTGATACAGCAAAAGACAAAGTTTCTGAATATTATAATAATTTTTTAATAAATAGAACTGGGAGTTTATATACAAAAAATATGACAGCAATATCTGATAATGTAGTTCAAACATTTGAAAATAATTATATAAATAACACTAGTTCTTCTCAAACTTTTCAAACTCAATCTTATTCAAAAACTATTGGAAACACAAATTCTTTTACTATTTCTTTAAATGAATCAGCATCATTTGAAACAAGTTTTAATTTTTTATTTTGAAACTCATCTATAAATGTTAATGTTAATTCAAGCCAAACATGAGATAAAACAACAACTACAGAAGAAACAGTAACTGCACCCAGCCAATCATTTATTGTGGGCTCTAATTCAAAAGGAATTGCACAATATATAATCCGACAAGGTACATACAAATCAGATGGAATAATAAGGTATTACCTTCCTTCGGACTTTAAAATAACTTCACCAAAATACAGAGGCAAAGATGGTTTAAATCATTGAAATACTGTTTTTTTAACAAGAACTATCAAAGAAATTGCTTCTAAATATCCTGACATGCTTGCAATGGATTATAAGGGAAATTCTGTTTTATCAGTTAATGATATAAATAATCCAACAATAATTATATTCAATATACCAATAACTTGAAATTCACAAGGAGGCAAACTTGATGTTAATTTCAGTGAAAATCCATTAGAAAATCAATAATTTTTAAATTAAAATATTATTACGCATTTTAGAAGCAATCAATTTAACAACAAGTATAACAAATTTTTAATCTCTTGTTAAGAATAAAAGTATAAATTGTATATAATAAAATAAAGTTTAAAGGCAGTAATTAATTAAAATTACTGCCTTTTTTTACTTTGTCAAAAAATGAAAAAGTTGCTTAGTTATTTAAGGGCGCCGTCATCATAGAAAACCACCTTCTAAGGCATTAATTTTAACGGTTTTTAAATTTAGTTATTAAGGATTTTCAATTTTAATTTCAAAATTATTTGTTTTATTTAATCTATAATTGTTAGTGTCGTCATGTTCAAAAGTTAATAATTCTGTTCCTTGTGCTTTAATTCTTATTGTTTTATTGGGTATATTAATCATTCAGGTATAAAAATTTAAACCCGAAGTATCTATTTTTGTTCCATAAGTATTTGTTATTTTTTGAAAGTCTTTTTGTTTAATTCTGTTATTTACAAGCTCTGCATTAAACTCTAAACTAAAAATTTTTCCATTTTTTAAATTTGGTAATTGTTTATCTATATTTGCATTTATATTTTCTTCTGTTCTTATCTCAACTTTTAAAAGGTCATGGTCTTGCCTTTCCGTTAAAAATCTTATTTTTTCTAAGTTTCTAATTTCAAAATCATAAATTTTGTTTTCGTTATCTTTTTGTTCTACTGGTTCATTTGGTTTTTTAGAACAGCCAACTATTGGTAATATTGTTAATGTAGAAAGAGTTATTATATTTAAAATTTTCATTATTTTAATTCCTTTATTACTTTATTTTTTCAATCATATATATATATTACACGAAAATTCTTAATATCATTAGAAAAATGGCAAAACCGATTAAAAATTGAAAGGTATAGTAAAAAGCTGGTACCGTTTTAAAAACTGGAAAAATGGCGGTTGAAAAATTAACTGTTGCTTTGGCAATAATTGCTAATGGGCGTAAAATGGTAATGATTTGTGAAGCTATCAGCATTCAGTTTAGCATTTTAATGCCAGCATTCTGAATGGCACAACCAATATCATTAAAGGTTGGTATTCATCGTCCGGAATATTTACAATTTGGTGGTGGAATTAGGTCATCCCATTCTGAATTGGTGGAGCCGTCAGGGATAAATGCTGTGGAATTAAGGACATTAAAGTCATAAATTTTAAAATTGTAGTTAGCGGTATTTTGCTTATGGTACAAAGGAAATGTTAAAGTAAAAATATTAATACCGTAGCGAATATCAATGTCGGTGTTAAGATAATTAATACTATTGGCAGTTTTACTGACTGATAATTTAATCAGTTTATTGTCATAAGATTTAAGCACATTAAAATCAATTTGATAAATGCTATTGTTGTTTTTAATGGTATTATAATTCTCTTGGTGTGTTTTTTTGTCAAAAGTAAAAAAATAACTTCTTAGTAGTAGTTCTGAATTACCAGTAATATTAATTAAATATTTTTTGGGATAAAAGGTAATTAACGAACGATAAAAGAAACCAATTTGAATAAAGTAGTCCTTATTATAGTTACCTACGCCTTTAAAATCGATTTCGGTATGAGTTTTTTCATCCATATCAAAAGTAGCATAAAATAAACTGGCAAAGAAGTTACCAAGAATTTCGTAGATTTCGTCAAAAATATTTTTGTAATTGCTGTTGTTAATATTGGGAATGTTGTTTTTAAAATAAAGGTAAATGTCATTTCGTAAATCAGAATCATAGCGTAGAAAACTAAACTTAACATTAAGATAATTTAAGGTTCCAAAAAGGTACTTAATTAGATAATAGTCGTTAGCATTTGCAGTATCATATTTTCAGATTTCCTTTTCATCGTGTAATAATTGTAAATAGTTATTACCCGCGATTAAAGTTTTATTAAAAGCTTTAATTTTTAAAACGTTTTCATTTATTTTATCTTCACTAGTAGAACTTTTGTGATAAAAATAGCTTTTGTTTTTAAAACCGTGATTTTTAATTGTAAATTCTTTGTAATAACCTTTTTCTAAAGTATCAATGAAATTAAATACCGGTGTTCAATAAAGATAAGAGTAATTGAATTTGTCAAAATCACCGCGATGAATCATTAAATAGTCAAGGTTATCAACAACATCGTTATAATTATGGTTACCATCAAAATCGGTGGTTGTTGTCGGTAATTCAATATCAGTACTATCTTTTTCAATTTCAATTTCAAAATTATTTGTTTTATTTAATCTATAATTGTTAGTGTCGTCATGTTCAAAAGTTAATAATTCTGTTCCTTGTGCTTTAATTCTTATTGTTTTATTGGGTATATTAATCATTCAGGTATAAAAATTTAAACCCGAAGTATCTATTTTTGTTCCATAAGTATTTGTTATTTTTTGAAAGTCTTTTTGTTTAATTCTGTTATTTACAAGCTCTGCATTAAACTCTAAACTAAAAATTTTTACATTTTTTAAATTTGGTAATTGTTTATCTATATTTGCATTTATATTTTCTTCTGTTCTTATCTCAACTTTTAAAAGGTCATGGTCTTGCCTTTCCGTTAAAAATCTTATTTTTTTCAAGTTTCTAATTTCAAAATCATAAACTTTATTACTTTGTCTTTTATTTCTAATTAGTGATTGTGTTGTTATTTTATCATTCTTAATGTTTTGCGGAGTAATAAAAATATTATTAAAACCAATAATTAACACGGTAAATATTTTCATAAACATTTTTATCACTCCTTTTTAAAATATTTTATTTTTCATTATTCTTTTAGCTTTAATCTTTTTTAATATAAAACGAATTAAACAGTTTACTATTTCTGTTATGGTTACTCATACTAAGGAATAACCTATAATCATTAATTTACCAATTGGTCCAAAATTTTTAATAAATTGTTGCAAATTTTTAATATCTGTATGTAACAATAAAACTATACTTAAAGATATGAATATAATGTAATTAAATATTATTCATCAACATTTTTTTAAAGAACTAATTAATTTGCTTCATTTCATTTTTCAAGGCTCTTTTTGTTTTAATTTTTTGAATAATCAAGCGGATTAATTTTTCAAATTTAATTGCAAAATATATTGCTCCGCCTCATCAAAAAACAAATATTCCTGCAAGCATAATACCACTATTGAACTTGCCGAAGAAATTAACCATTTCTTTATTCATAAAGTCATTAAATTCGTCACTTGTTCCGGTTATTCATTTAGCACCACTTACTGTTAACGCACAAATTAATAAGCTTATAAAGATGAAAACGATACTTAATACTATTTTTAACCACCGCTTTTTAAAAGAATTTTTAATTCTTAATTTTAATGGCATTTTTTCTTTTGAATTATCTTTTTTAAATAATTTTCCTAAAAGTTTTTTCATTTTAACGCTCCTTTCATATTTTTATCGTCCTTTAATAACAATAAATAAAGCAATAAGTACACAAGTAACGCCAAGAATGGTGAAGATTGGATGTTGCGAAAATGTTCGTGCCATTGGTTTAAATAGTTCTAAAATTGTTAAATTGCTAGTAATAAACTTTTTAAAATTGGCAAGACCCTCACTAATATAGTTCGTTAAAGTTTCAAAATGACTACCGGCTAATAATCCAAGAACAGTTATTAAGATAAAAATAATAATTAGTTTAAACATTGTTAGTTACCTTGTTTTGTTTTTTTATTTCTTTGTTCTCAATTAATTTTATTTGGATTTATTGGTTTTATTTGTTTTTTAGCTTTTCCTCACGCACTTAACCGCCCACTATTTTTAACGGCATATCGGCGTTGTCTTTCTAAATTAACTTGTTGACTACCAAATCCAAGAATAATTGCCATAAGAAATTCTACAGCCAGCGTTAAGAATAAAGGAAATATTAGTTGAATATTTGTTCCTGGTACTTCTAAACTTCAAATTAAGTCAAAAACTTTATAAAGCATTTGAGCGAGAAAGTCGGCCATTTTTGCGAGATTTTCCATTTTTCATTATTCCTTTTCTTTCATTTTTCTTAAAAATTTGCTAAATTTATCCATTTTTAAGTATTCTAAGTCTTCTAAATCAATTGCTGTGTCAGTATAGTATTTATCTTCATAGTCAGGATTTACTTTTGAATTTAAGTAATCTCTTAAAAATGCTAGATAAAAAGAATTGTAAGTGTTCAATATTGGTAGAGGAATTTTTAGTTTAAAAAAATAAATATCAAGTTCAGGAATATCGCGATATTTAATGCGACGACCCTTTTTATTATTTTTAGCATCAATTAAGGTGTTTCGTCAGCGTTCATATTCTTCAATGCTCGTAAAGGTGCCATAAATGACTTTTAAGTAGGGGCGAAAAATATTAACTGGTTTTTTGCGAATTCCCACAATCACATTGTTGGCAATATCACGAACTTTAACTCAAATATGTTTATCTCTTTGACCACTAGCGAGAACAATATGACCGAAATGGCGTGCAAGAGCGAAATACTCTTGAATACCAGTTTCTTCGTTTTTGGTATTATTTTTTTCTCAATCGGTTCCTTCTAAAAATAAATTGGTTTCATCTCACAACAGTAAGGTTTTGTCTGGCAATACCGGATAATCAAAGTCTAATAATCCCATATGCCCTAAGCTTAATTTTTGGGTTTCTAGTAATGGGAAAGTTGATGCGATGTGATATTTCTTCTTTTTTAGTAATTTTGCTGCATATACTAGAAAGGCGGTTTTTCCAGTTCCTAACGAACCAATCACAATATTTAATGGTGAGTTTTTTAAGAAGTTAATCACTTTGTTAATTTGTGTGAAATTACCGATTTTAAAAAGGAAAACTAAAATACAACCGGCTAAAAATAAATAGCTCACAATGTTTTTGAAATAACCGTTGTAAATGTATCAAATTGCTCCTCAATGTCATAAAATTAAAAATGAGGTGCGATTCAATTCAATAAAATGGTTATTTTTTTCTATTATTCATTTGCAAAATTTCATCTTGCACCTCACTTTATTTTTTGTTAGCGGACTGCGCCAAGTAATTTTTCAAACATTTTAAAACAAATAAAGAATATTGCCAAAATAAATGGAAAAATGAAGATTCAGTAGTCAGCAAAGAAGTTACCGACTTGTGGCATATTAACGGCAATAATTTCTCACATTTTAGTAAATGCTGTTATAATTGCATTTCACAATTTAGTCATCGCATCGCTAGCTGTTATTTTTGCTGGTGCCTCAGCTAAGAAAGTTGTAAACATATAATCACCCCCTTTCTTTAATGTAACTTCTTGACATTAATTTCGCTTTTATCTAAATACTGATATGGTTTTCCAAATTAGCATTAGAATAAATCAGACTATAATCGCTGTTAAGAATCAAAAAGCAATGTTTGCTATTAAAAGCCAAAGTGGCGCTTCGATTAAATTAATTTCTTTACCACCAGTAATATGAGCGGGAATGGTTGTAATTTGAATAAATAAATCTCAGAAAGTTTGTTTAATTTGTTCTCAATTAAATTCTTTTAAGTTTATTGTCATTTTCTATCTCCCAAAAATCATTTTTATTGGTAAATACATAATTGAAATTAAGGCGAAAAGAAAAGTGATGATAATAATTAATCCGGCAATAAATGCAACTTGTGCAGGCATTTTTTCTATCGGAACAAACAATTTTAAGAACTCCATAATAATTTCTCAAAACATTATTTTTTATCCTTGTTATTTTCTTTTAAATTAGGAGTTTTAACTCATTCTTCAAAGCGGGCAATAAATACTTTTTCGTCTTTTGTGAAATTACCAGTATTATTTTTAATGACATTTTTATATTTAATTCTAATTTTTATTTTGGCATAAATTTTATAAGCAAAATATGCCGATAACATTATGCTGATAATAATAAACATTAGTCCAATTGCGATATTCATTTTTAAGCTCCTTTAAAATAGTTATAATTTGTATCTTTTTTGTTGTTTTCTTTTTCGGCAATGAAGAAACTTAATAATTCTTGGCCTTTAATTAACTTGGTTTCTTGCTCTTGTTGATTAATTGAAATTACTTGATATTCACTATTTTTGATTATTCCAATACAAATTGAATTTTCGTATTTTCCTTTATAAACAAATCGCTTTGGAAACCAAATGCCGATTTGTTCATTAAATCACGGAATTTTTGGTGCTTTAATTAAAATTGCATTTTGGGTTTCTTTTAAGAGATATTTTTTAGTATTTAAGAAAATGTTTTCAATGTTTTTCATAGTAAATTACCTTTCTTATTTGTTATAAACTAAGTTATTTAACTAAGTTTTTTAAACATTTATATATCGCAGATTTGAATGTTTAACAATTTTTGTTAGTAAACTTCGTTTACTAATTAACTTAGTTTGATTTCATTGGTGCAAAAAATATAAGGCATAATTAAAAATAATAAGTGTTAATTTAACCTTATATTTCTTGCAATAAATAAATGAGCTCATATTTATTTATTGATTTTGTGTAAAACTAACATAAGTGTGTGCTTTACACATAAAATTAGCAATCTACTATTGACACTGCCAAAATAATATACTATAATTATTTTATCAGCATTCTAGTATGTAGACTGCTAAAATAAATGGGGAGGTTTGATAAATATGCAAATTAATGAAATACCTAATTACAGCAATGATCCTAAGATTTTAGAAAAATTTGCTCGTAATTTAAATGAGATGCATATTGAAGGCAAAACTGATCCAATAATTGGTCGTGATGATGAAACCCGACGAATTATTGAAATTTTATCGCGAAAACAAAAAAATAATCCAGTACTTATTGGTGAACCCGGAGTTGGGAAAACAGCTATTATTGAAGGATTGGCACAAAGAATTGTTAAGGGTGATGTTCCTAGTAATTTAAAAAATAAAATTATTTATGAACTGGATATGTCATCAATAATTGCGGGTGCTAAATTTCAAGGTGAATTTGAAGAGCGATTAAAGGCAGTTATTAACAAAGTTAAAGCCTCAGCTGGAGAAATTATTTTGTTTATTGATGAGTTGCATTTAATTGTGGGAATGGGTAAAACTCAGGGAGCAATTGATGCTTCAAATATTTTAAAACCAATGTTAGCTCGTGGTGAACTGCGATGTGTGGGAGCAACAACATTGGATGAATATCGCGAATATATTGAAAAAGATGGTGCTTTAGAACGAAGATTTCAAAGAGTTCTTATTAAAGAACCAACTGTTGATGATACAATTTCAATTTTACGCGGTTTAAAAGATCGTTATGAATCATATCATGGTGTGCGAATTCATGATAATGCTATTGTTGCAGCTGCTAATTTAGCTAATAAATATATTAGTGATCGATTTTTACCTGATAAGGCAATTGATTTAATTGATGAAGCGTGTGCCAACATTAAAACAGAAATTGGTTCAATTCCTGCTCCGCTTGATGATGTGAAGCGAAAAGTAATGCAATTGGAAATTGAAAAGGCGGCTTTATTAAAGGAAAAAGATCATAAGTCAAAGCAACGATTAGATGAATTAATTGCAGAATTAGAAAAATTGAAAGTGAAGGAAAATTCTTTAGAATTAGTTTGGAATGAAGAAAAAGCACAATTAGATGAAATTAAAAATACTAGATTACAAGTAGAACAATTAAAAACAGAATTGGAACAAACACAATTAAAAGGTAACTTTAACCGTGCTGGTGAAATTCAATATGGTTTATTACCAAAATTAGAAAAAAAATTGGATGAGATTATTAATAAAACAAAAATTAATGCATTATTAAAAGAAGATGTTACTGAACAAGATGTTGCTAATATTGTTGAAAGATGAACGGGGATTCCTGTTAGTCGCCTCGTTGAAAGTGAAAAACATAAGTTACTTAATTTGACTAAGCATTTACGAATTAGAGTTAAAGGTCAAGATGAAGTTTTACAGTTAGTAAGTGATGCAATTATTAGAGCAAGAAGTGGGATTAAAGATCCAAATCGACCAATTGGTTCATTTATTTTTTTAGGTCCTACTGGAGTTGGAAAAACTGAAGTAGCTCGTGCCCTTGGAGAATATTTATTTGGTTCAGAAAAAAATATTATTAGACTAGATATGTCAGAATATATGGAAAAACATTCGGTAAGTAATTTACTTGGGGCCCCTCCGGGTTATGTGGGTTATTTGCAAGGTGGACAATTAACAGAAAAAGTTCGCAGAAATCCATATAGTATTATTTTATTTGATGAGATTGAAAAGGCACATAGTGATATTTTTAATATCTTATTACAAATTTTAGATGAAGGAATAGTTAGTGATCGGCATGGTAAAATAATTGATTTTAAAAATACAATTATTATTATGACTTCCAATCTTGGTTCGGAATTTTTATTATCACCAAGAGAAGACAGTAAAGCATTGGTAATGCAAAAATTAAAAACAACATTTCGTCCAGAATTAGTTAATCGAATTGATGAAATTGTTATTTTTAATTCATTATCGGAAAAGATTATTAAAGAAATTATTGATAAAGAGTTAGCATTATTGAATGATCGCTTAGAAATGACTAAAGATATTAAATTAGTTTTTGATAATAAGGTTAAAGAAAAAATTCTTAAAGAGGGTTATGATCAGCAATTTGGTGCCCGACCAATTAAGCGATATATTCAAAAGCATATTGAAAATTTACTTGCTAAGTCAATTATTGAAGACCATATTAAAGAAAATCGCATTTATTCGTTAACTGTTAAGAATGATAAAATTATCATTGCTAGTAAGGAAAAGTTAAATTAATGATTGATTTTTCTAGTAATTGTTATATAATTTTATTATTGGCAGTAAACAAGATTAAGTGCTAAAAGTAGGAATGAAATTATGTTAACGATAAGACAAAAAGAAATATTGAAGTTTATTATTGATGAATATATTCAAAGTGCGCAACCAGTATCAAGTAAAATCTTAATTGAAAAGTATAAGTTACCTTATTCTTCAGCGACAATTCGTAGTGAGTGTGCGTTTTTAGAAGAGACAGGATTATTAGAAAAAACTCATGTTTCTAGTGGTCGGATACCAGCATCACTTGGTTATCGCTATTATGTTGATAATTTAATGGATGTTCGTAATGGTGATAATGATATTAAGCAACAATTAGAAAATATTTTTGCTAATCGGCAATTAGCTATTGAAGATATTATTGAACAAACAGCTGAAATATTAAGTGCGATGACTAATTTGATTACAGTAGTTATTGGTTCTAATTCGCAAGAAGATTGTTTGAAAAAAATTGAATTAGTGCCTATTAGTGAAGAAAATGCAGTTGCAATTTTTATTAGTGAAAAGGGACATGTTGTTAATAAGACTTTTAATATTAAAGATGTCACCTTGCAAGATTTAGTTTTAGCGATTGAATTATTTAATAGTCGTTTAATTGGTACAAAATTAGAAGATATTAAAGAAAAAATGCAAGCTTTACAACCAATATTGGAAAAACAAGTTTTGAAACATGAATATATTTTACAGTCATTTATTAATACTTTAGTTAGTTTTAAAAAGCGTGAACATTCAACACATGGTCTTCAATATATGTTAGATAATCCTGAATTTAATGATGTTAATAAAATTAAAGAAATTGTCCGATTTATTGAAGATTATTCGCCTTGAAAACAGTTTATAAAAACAGAAAAAGAACAGCAAGAATATAATCAAGAAAATATTCATATTCTTATTGGCAATGAACTAGGAAAACAAACAGATGATATTGCTGTTATTAGTACTGATTATCATACTGGTAATAAGCAAATTGGACAGTTAGCGGTAATTGGCCCTAAGCGGATTGATTATGATAAGATGTCAGAATTATTAGATTGAATATCACGCAAAATTGAAGAGAGTTTTTAAGAGAAAGGGATAAGAGATATTATGAATAATGATAAACAAAAAGAACTTGATAATCAAAATTTAACTGATTTTAGTGGAACAACGGATGATATTACCAAATTACAATTAGAAATTACAAATTTAAAAATGTTATTAGAAACAACTGAGAATGATAAAATTCGTGCTTTAGCTGATTGAGATAATGCAAGAAAACAATACGATAATGACCTCAAAGAAGTTAGAAAGTATCGTTCGCAAGCAATGATTGTGCAATTATTACCAATTATGGATAATTTTGAACGAGCATTAAATGTAAAAAATGTTGGTGCTGATGTTAAAAATTTTCTTCAAGGTTTTGAAATGATGATTAATCAATTAAAAGTAATTTTAACTAATGAAGGTGTTACTGAGATTGATGTTAAAGTTGGTGATATGTTTAATAGTCATTTGCATTATGCAATTGAACAAGTTGAAAGTGATAAATATCAACCAAATGAAATTACTAAAATTTTACAAAAAGGATATCATTTATATAATCGGGTTTTACGAGTTGCCACCGTACAGGTAGCAAAGGAAAAGATGATTAATAATAATGAAGAAAATCAAGAAAATATTGAAATGAAAGAGGAAAAATAAAATGGCAAAAATTATTGGAATAGATTTAGGAACAACAAATACTTGTGTGGCATTTATGGATGGTGCTGAACCAAGAGTAATTGAAACTCCAGATGGAGCCAGAACGGCACCATCGGTAGTAGCATTTAAAAATGAAGAAATTCTTGTTGGAAATAGTGCAAAACACCAAGCAGTAGCGAATATTAATACTATTTTTTCAATTAAAAGTAAAATGGGAACTGACGAAAAAATTAATATTAATGGTAAGGACTATACACCAGAAGAAATTTCAGCAAAAATTTTAAGTTATGTGCGTGATTTTTCAGAAAAGAAACTTGGTGAAAAAATTACTAAAGCAGTAATTACGGTTCCAGCATATTTTAATAATGCGCAAAGACAAGCAACAGAAAATGCTGGTAAAATTGCTGGTTTTGAAGTTGAACGAATTATTAATGAACCAACAGCAGCGGCGTTAGCATATGGTATTGATAAAGTTAATAAAGGGCAAAAAATATTAGTTTATGATTTAGGAGGCGGAACTTTTGATGTTTCAATTTTGGAATTAGCTGATGGCGTTTTTCAAGTGTTAGCAACATCAGGTGATAATAAATTAGGTGGTGATGATTTTGATCAAATAATTACTGACTGATTAGTTGCTGACTTTAAAAAAGAAACTGGTATTGATTTATCAAAAGATAAATTGGCAATGCAACGAGTAAAAGAAGCTTCAGAACAAGCTAAAAAAGAATTATCTGGTAGTTTACAAGCAACAATTTCATTATCATTTATTTCAGCTAATGAATCAGGACCAGTACATTTACAAAAAACCTTAACACGAGCAGCATTTGATAAAATGACAAGATTATTAGTTGAACGAACTTTAAAGCCTGTTGAAAATGCATTAAATGATGCCAAATTAAAAGCTAGTGATTTAGATCAAGTTTTATTGGTGGGTGGTTCAACAAGAATTCCAGCTGTTCAAGAAGCAGTTAAAAAAATATTAGGGAAAGAACCTAATCGTAGTATTAATCCTGATGAAGTTGTTGCTTTGGGAGCTGCTATTCAAGGTGGAATTATTGCTGGTGATGTTAAAGATATTTTATTGTTAGATGTAACCCCATTGTCATTAGGAATTGAAACTTTAGGTGGTGTAATGACACCTTTGATTCCAAGAAATACAACAATTCCAACATCAAAGTCACAAGTATTTTCTACTGCTGATGATAATCAACCGGCTGTGGATATTCATGTTTTACAAGGTGAAAGACCAATGGCTAGTGATAATAAGACTTTAGGTCGTTTTCAATTATCAGGAATTGATAAGGCACCAAGAGGAGTACCACAAATTGAAGTAACATTTTCAATTGATGTTAATGGTATTGTTGCGGTTAAAGCTAAAGACTTGAAAAATAATAAAGAACAATCAATTACAATTAAATCTGATGAAGGTTTAAGTGAAGCAGATATTAAAAGAATGGTTGAAGAAGCAGAAGCTAATAAAGAAGCTGATGAAGCTCGTCGTAAAAATGTTGAGTTAGTAAATAAAGCCCAAACTTATTTACATGATATTGAACGAGGAATTGAAGAAGGCAAAGAAAAAGTGACTGAAGAACAAAAAACAGCGATGAATGATATGAAAGCAGAAATTGAAAAACTGATTAAAGAAGAAGATTATGTTGGTTTAGAGAAAAAAATGGCTGACTTGGAACAAATGATGATGCAAGTAGCACAGTTTATGCAACAACAAGCTAATTCTGAAGCTCCAGAAATTAATGAACAAGAAAATAATGATAAAAAAGATGATGTTATTGATGCTGAATCTAATGATTCTGGTGTTGAATCTAGTGATGAGAAGAAGTAAATTATGAATGATTCTTACTACACATTGTAGTAAGAATTATTTTATGAGCAAGGTAGGGTAAAAAATGAGCACTAAAAACAAGCGAGACTTTTATGAAATATTAGGTTTATCGCGTAATGCGAGCAATGATGATATTAAACGCGCTTATCGTAAGTTAGCTAAGCAATATCATCCTGATGTTTATAAACAAAGTGATGCTGAAGCTAAAATTCAAGAAATTAATGAAGCGTATGAAGTATTGTCTGATTCTCAAAAACGACAAATGTATGATCAATATGGCAGTGCTGACCCAAATATGTTTAGTGGTGGTCAAGGTTTTGGTAATTTTGAAGATATGTTTGGTGATATTGGTAGTGTTTTTGGTGATTTCTTTGGCGATATTTTTGGTGGTGGTCAAAGAACGCGACAACGACATTCACAAGCACATAAGGGTGAAGATATCTTTTATCGTGAAACTATTAGTTTAAAAGATGCAATTTTGGGAACAACGATTCAGTTTAAAGTTAATGTTAATTTTCCTTGTGATGAATGTCATCAAACAGGTGCTAAAACATCAGGAGATGTTGTAAAATGTTCAAATTGTAATGGTCGGGGGATTGAAGTTACTGAGCAAAGAACAATGTTAGGAATTATTAGACAAGAAAGACCTTGTCATTCTTGTCACGGAATTGGTGAAATTATTAAAAATAAATGTTTACAATGTAAAGGTAAAAAGTTTATTACTAAACAAGAAACCATTAGTCTTGATGTCCCGAAAGGAATTTTTTCTGGACAAAAAGTGCGTGTTCAAGAAAAGGGTCATTATGGACTTAAAGGACAATCTCGTGGTGATGTTTATATTGAAATTGAAGTTCAAAAGCATGCTTTTTTTCAGCGTGATGATTTAGATTTATTAATTACGATTCCGATATCTTTTATTGATGCAATGTTAGGAACAATCATTAAAGTTCCAACATTTGAGAAAACAGTAGAATTTAAAATTCCTCCTAAAACTAAAAATAATGCTGTTTTTACGATTCCTAAAATGGGAAGTTATCATCCTTTAAATAGTAAAAAACGCGGTGATATTATTGTTAAAATAGAAATTGCTTTTCCAAAGCATATTTCAAAACAGCAAGAAAAGATTTTACAACAGTTAAGTGATGAATTAGATTTTAATCCTAACAATGAATTTATTAAAAAATTTAAATAGTTAAAAAATATCGTTGATTA
Organism: Spiroplasma endosymbiont of Dromius quadrimaculatus; assembly: GCF_964031155.1. Lineage (NCBI taxonomy): Bacteria > Bacillati > Mycoplasmatota > Mollicutes > Entomoplasmatales > Spiroplasmataceae > Spiroplasma > Spiroplasma endosymbiont of Dromius quadrimaculatus. The sequence goes on along the minus strand of NZ_OZ035010.1, from coordinate 849,386 downwards.
ACGATATTTTTTTATATTTGTGCTGAAAATAATCGCACCGAGATTATTTATTTACAATATGGTTTTATTTTCAAATTTTGAAAATAAAACCTAGTTTACTATCTGATTTTAGAAAATATGACAAATATGTTAGAATTAAAGTATTATTATTTTTTAAAAGAAAGGATAAAGAAAAAATGGAATCAGATATTAATAAGCAGCGGTTTAATGATTTGTTTCAAACTTCTTTGGAAGAAATTAAAGCAATAATTAAAGTACCTTCATTTAGTAATGGTGAAATTAATGAACAATATCCTTATGGAAAAAATGTTCATCAAGTATTAGAGGATGTTATTGATTTAGGTAAAAAACTTGGTTTTAAAACTAAATTAGGAACACAAAATCGTTATGGATATATTGAGTATGGTGCAGGTAAAGAATTAATTGGGATTTTATGTCATCTTGATGTTGTTCCCCCAGGTGATTTATCAAAATGAGAATTTCCTCCTTTTGAACCAACTATTAAAAATGATATTCTTTATGGTCGGGGAGTTATTGATGATAAAGGACCAGCCATTATAAATTTATTTGCTTTAAAATATTTAGTTGATGAAGGTTTTATTCCTCAGAAAAGAATTCGGTTAATTTTTGGCATTACCGAAGAAACAACGTGAGATTCAATTAAGCATTATATGAATAATGAAGAAAAACCAAAATTTGCATATACTCCGGATGGTTATTTTCCGCTTGTCTATGCTGAAAAAACGATTTTAAATTTAAAAATTATTGAAAAAAATCCGCAACAAGATTTTATAATAAATGGTGGTGCAGCTTATAATGTTACTTGTGATCAAGCAGAATATCGTGGTTCACAATTAGAAACACTAATTACGGTATTAGAACAAAATAAGTTTTTATATAAAAAACAAGATAATAAGGTTATTGTTTTAGGAAAAGCTGCTCATGGTTCAAAACCACAAGAGGGAATAAATGCGGGATTACAATTAGTAATGGCATTAGCAACAATTAATAATGATAGTAAATTAGTTATGTGAATTGCACAACAATTAAGGTTAGACCCCTATGCTATTAATATTTTTACTAATATTGAAGATGAATCAGGCAAGTTAACTCTTAATGTTGGTTTTATTGAAATGAATTCAAAAACTAATTTTATTGGTTGTGATTTTAGAATTCCCGTTCATACAGATGTTAATGTAATTTTAAAAAAATTAGAAGCTTCATTAGCACCATATAATTTAGTAATTGAGCAAGTTGATTTAAAAGAAAAATTATTTTTTGATAAAAACTCATTAATTGTTAAAAAATTATTAAATGTTTATCAGCAAGCAACTAATGATATGTCGCAACCGTTAGCAATTGGTGGTGGGACTTACGCTCGGAGTATGGAAAATTGTGTTGCTTTTGGGGCTATTTTTGATAGTAATACTTCAACGGAACATCAATATAATGAACAAGTTTTAATTTCAGATTTAAAAAAAGCAATGAAAATTTATATTCAAGCAATTATCGCTTTGGATAGTATATAGAAACGGAGATTTTATTTATGGAAGAAAATATAAATAGGCGGCAAAGAACTTGAAAAAAAGTTAGTAGTGGTGTTAATAAAGGAATTAATAAATCATTAAATGGTATTGAATGATTAGGAAATAAATTACCAAAACCATTTTATTTATTTATTTATTTGATTATTATTTTAATGTTAGTATCATTAATATTAAGTTATGCTTTACCTGATGGCGTTGTTTTAGAAAAATTTTATGATCGTAATACCAATAAAGTAGTTGATGAATATCAACTAAAGTTTTTTAATCTTATTGGTCGTGATGGCATTGTATGATGATTAAAAAACTTTATTAAGAATTTTATGGGTTTAGCAACAACGGGAATTGTATTGTTAACAACAGTATTTGTTGGTGTGGCTGATAAATCAGGCTTTATTGATGTTTCTTTAAGAAAAGTTGGTTCTAGTTTACCAAAAGTAATTTTAACTCCGGCTTGCATTTTTCTAGGATGCATTTCATCATTAGCCGCTGATGCTGGTTATTTAATTTTAATTCCGTTAGCAGGCACATTATATTATCGTGTCGGTAGACATCCTTTAACAGGAATGGCGGCAGTATTTGCTGGTGTTGCTGGTGGGTTTGCAACATCACTTATTCCGGGAAGTGTTGAGTTTATAATGGCTTCATTAACAAATGATTTTTTAGGTAAAGGTTCTGCTTATCAAGTAAATCCATTATCAACTTATTATTTTACATTATTACTTTTATTTGTGTTTACATTAATTGGTTGATTTATTACTGAAAAAGTTGTTGATAAAAGAATTATTGCTCATTATCCAATTGCCAAAAGAGATGATTTGCAAGTTAATAAAAATTTTCATTTAGATGATCAACAGAGAAAAGCAATGTGATTTGTTTTAGGATTTGTGATTATTTATATTATTGGAATATTATTAATGACTTTTATTCCCCAAGCACCATTTAATGGTTTTATTAATAATATTACTAATATTACTCCTAATAAAAATTTAAAATCGGAAGACTATCAATTAACGACACACTTAGTATTAATTATTGGGTTTTTATTTTTAGGTATTGGAATAACTTATGGTTTTGCTGCCAAGACATTTAAAACTAAAGATGATATTGTTAATGCTTTGGTTATTGGATTTAAAAAAACTGCTCCAAGTTTAATTTTATTTTTAGTTATGACACAGTTTATTGCTGGTTTTGCGCAATCAGGAATTGATATTGCTTTAGGATATTATATTGGTTCGGCAATTAACTTTAATAATACAACATTAACTTTATTTGTCTTTATTGTAATCGTAACAATTATTAATTTATTTATTGGTTCAATGTCTGTTAAATGAGGGATTTTAGGGCCAATATTTGTAATGGCTTTATTAAAGTCGCAAATTCATCCAGCAGCTGCAATTGCTGCTTATCGTGTTGGTGATGCTTCAACAAATATGATTTCACCACTAATGCCATACTTTCCTTTAATAATTATTTGAGCAAAAGAATGAATTCAACCAAAACAAAAAGAGAAATTTGAAATTGGTTCAATGATGTCAATTATGTTTCCATATTCACTGTCTTTCTTATTAATGGGAACAATTATTTTTCTCCTTTGAAGTGTTACTGGACTTCCTGTTGGTGTTGATGGTCCAATTTATATTGATGTTGTTAGTAGTGGTAATATCGTTAAATCAATTATGTTACCAAGAAATTTAATTTATACTGTGCAGTCATCATTGTAATATGTTATTAAAATAAAAAATTGAAGCTAGTAATTAAACAGATATTAAAAGAAAAATAAATTAATCTTGCTATTTTTATTTTATTATTTCATAATATTCTTAGCAACATTAAAGATAGTCAGCTTTTTAAAAACATTTAAGAAGCTATAGCAGTTTGGGAATGTGTTCTGCAATAAAAAAATATCGTTTAAACGATTTATAAATATATTTAAAAAATTCACTAATGATTTAGTGAATTTTTTAATTAAATATTAATTTAATTAATAGCAATATTTTATTTTGAAAGGATATTTAAAAATGTTACCACAACAATTACAAGATGAATTATTAATCATAAAAAATGAGTTTAAAAACTATTCGCAATATTCGGTTATTGAATTAGAAGCTTTAAAAGAGGAATGTATTAAATTACAAAAAAAATTATATTTCTATTATGAAAAAACAGTCGCTTTGTTAACACAAAGTAATTCAGAATATAGTACATCACCAATCTTTGCTCAAGAAATCCAATACATTAATGATGAAGTTCAAAAAATAACAATTAGCAAAAAACAAGTAGATGGTATTATTAATATGATTAATTATCGGATTAAGGCATTAAATACTAATTATACTCAACAAAAGGAAAAGGAAATTTTTAATTTTTTACAACAATTAATTGCTATTGAAAATATTTCAGCTATTAAAACATATTTACAAAATACACCGATAAATTTAAATATTGATCAATCAATATTTATTATGGCAATGAGGGTTTATCGCGATGAAAAATCTGATGTAACTTTAGCAATTTTACAAATATTAATTGATTATGGTTTTAATATTAAGACTGTGTATAAAGACCAATATACAGCATTACATTTTGCTATTGAATTTAATAAAGTTGCGATTATTCAATTATTAATTGAAAATGGTATTAATATTAACGCTCAAAATATTAATGGTGAAACAGGGCTTCATTTAGCAGTTATGGAGAATAATATAGAAATAGTAGAATTACTAATAAATGCTGGTGCTGATATTGAAATTGAAACTAATGATGAAGAGACAGCATTATGTATTGCTATTGCTGATAAAAATGTGGAAATGGTATGATTATTATTTAAAAATAATGCTAATGTTAAGTTTGAAGCAAAAAGTGGTTGAAATTTTTTACATTTAGCAGTGCAAAATAATAATATTGATATCACAAAGTTATTAATTGAACAAGGTGTTAACATTAATCTGCAAAATAGAGCTGGTGAAACCCCACTTCATTTTGCAATTTGAAAAGGTTATATTGAGACAGTGATGTTATTAATAGAAAATGGTGCTGATATTGAGATTAAAGATAATCAAGGTTATTCTCCTTTATATTTGGCAGTATATATGAATAATATAGAAATTTTTCAATTATTAATAGATTTTGGTGCAAATATTAATAATGAACATTCTGAGCATCAAGCAATGTTAAAAATTGCTCAACAAAATCAAAATAAGAAGATGGTTGCGCTGTTAAAAAGCAATGCTTCTCTTGCATGTTGCAATTTATTGTAATATTAAGCATTCTAATAATGTTTTTAGGATTAAATAGAGAAATTTATTTTAAATCTCCGTTTTCTGTATTATTTTTTATGTAATTTATTGTATACTATAAGTAAAAAGGATATAGGTAATAATTGGAAGGGTCATAGGAAATGATTATTAAGTCGATAAAGCCCATTACTGAACAACAAATAGATATAATAAATAAAGAGGTTGCAAGTATTCGTAGTATTAACAATCAAGAAACTTATACTGAAGAATTAATTAATTTAAATTCTGAATGTTTAATGTGTTTTTATATGCTGAATAAATTAGCAAGAAATTGTGTTCAAGCAACAAGATATTTAGATAGTTGAAGTTTCTCACATAGTAATAATAAAAAATCAGTGATATATCAACGCGATAAAGTGTTTAAAAATAAAAATGCTAGTTATAGGCGAAAAATATTAATTGGTTTAATTATTACTATTAAATGATTATTTTTTTTATCTATTACGCCAATATTTTTATTGCTTTGAACATACTATGATCCGTATCAAAATAGTTTTTGTCGACAACATTTTGGATTTCGACCAATTAAAAAAGAACAAAAAAGACGAAAAACAATCTATTTTATTTTTTCTAGTATATGATTATTAATAGTTACGATATTATGCTTACATTTTATGAAAGTATGAATATTTAAATAGAATTTATTTGAATTCGAGAAAAGAGGAGATTAACAATGAAAAATATTAAATTGGTTGCTAATGATTTAGGAATTAAAGATGATGATTTAATTGTTTATGGTTCAGCAATGGCAAAAATTAAATTTCAAAATATTAATCAACCCCGTAAAGGAAAATTAATCCTATTTACTAGTACTAATCCAACACCATCTGGTGAAGGAAAAACAACAATGAGTATTGGTTTAGCACAAGGTCTTAAACAATTAAATCAGAGTGTTTGTCTAGCATTACGAGAACCTAGTTTAGGTCCAGTTTTTGGGATTAAAGGTGGTGCCATTGGCGGCGGATTAAGTATTATTCAACCTAAAGATAATATTAATTTACATTTTACGGGTGATTTTCATGCTATCACTACGGCTAATAATTTAGTTAGTGCCATTATTGATAATTATATTTTTCAAGGTAATAGTCTTGATATTGATATTAATAACATTATTTGAAAACGATGTTTAGACCTTAATGACCGTTCACTTCGTAATGTTGAAGTTACAATCTCAAAAACTATTAAAAGAAAAGAACAATTTCAAATTACTACTGCTAGTGATATTATGGCAATTATGGCCTTAGCAAAAGACTTTGAGGATTTAAAAGTCCGATTAAAAAGAACAGTAGTTGCTTATAGCAATACGGGGAAAGAAATTACGATTGCTGATTTACAAATTGTTGGTTCAATTTTAGCGATTTTAAAAGATGCTTTAAACCCTAATCTTGTTCAATCATTAGAAGGTGTTCCGGCATTAATTCATTGTGGTCCGTTTGCTAATATTGCTCACGGTTGTAACTCTGTTATTGCTACTGATTTAGCATTAAAATTAAGTGATTTTGTTATTACTGAAGCTGGGTTTGGTGCTGATTTAGGATTAGAAAAATTTATGAATATTAAAGCAAGAAAAACAGACATTATACCAGATATTGTTGTTATTGTATCAACAATTAAGGCTTTAAAACTTCATGGTATTACTGATAGTAATAACCCTAATGAATTAGAAAGATTGCAAACAGGAATTGCTAATTTATCTCGTCATATAAATATTGTTAAAACCTTTAACCGTAAGTTGGTTGTTTGTATTAATCGTTGACCAGATGATAGTGATGAAGAAATTGCAATGTTATTACAATGATGTGAAAGTCAAAATATACCAGTAGCAATATCAACTGCAGTTAAAGACGGTGGCGCTGGTGCAATAGCATTAGCAAAAGTAGTTCTTGAACAATTAAATAAACCAGAACAACAATATCTTCCGATTTATGACAGTAATTATTCGCTACGAGAAAAAATTTTAACTGTTGTTCAAAAGATTTATCAAGGAAATAATGTTATTTATACATCACAAGCAGAAGAAAAATTACAACAATTAGAAAATAGTTCTTATGCTCAATTACCAATATGTTTTGCTAAAACTCCCGTATCTTTAACTGATAATCCTAAAATTTTAGGAGCTCCAAAAAATTTTGATATTACTGTTCGTAATTTAAAAGTAAATAGTGGTGCCGGTTTTATTATTATTAGTACGGGAGATATTATTACAATGCCAGGATTAAGTAAGAGTCCACAAGCATATAATATTGATGTTGTTAATAATGAAATCATTAATATGAATTAATATTAAATGAAAGGATACTAACTATGCGAAAAATAGTAAGTGGATGTTTAATATCCGTTATTACATTAGGAAATAGTTTTTATCAAGCGATTAATAATCATAAAATTAATGAAATTTATTCTCATAATTATTTTGAAATCTTACAACGCGAAAAAGTTTCTTTTGACCGGAATGTTGATTTTATTAACTTAATTATGCAACCTAACGATGATATTTCTGGATGGTTTATAGATATTTTAAAAGAAAATCATAAAACTAAGTTAGATAGTAATGATAAAATATTTTTAAGCAAGTGAGATAATATTTTGACTCGCAAAGCATCTAACAAGGCCAGTAAAATAAAAGATGGATTGGAAACAATTGGATCATATTTTGAGTTTAATACTTTAGAAGCAATAAACAATATTTGAAACGATAATGATGAAGTTAATTGAATGCCTTTTTTTAAAATTAATACTGTAGGTGAAATGAAACAAGCATTTATATCTTTCTTTGGACAATTAAATTTTCTTTATGGTAAAAAATTCTTGAAAAATAGTTTAACAAAACTTCAATGAACTTATATTCAAAAATTGAATGGCTTGAATGGTATTGTTAATAAAGACAATGATAATCAAATGATAAATTTATTACTTTTTGGTGCTGGTGTTAATAAAGAAGATGCTTGAAAGTGATATCAAGGTGATTGAAATATAATTACTTATAATGGTCAAGAATTTAAAGATTATATTGTGAATCCTACTAGTGCTGCTCATAATGTTTTTGTTCATGAATATGGGCACTTAGTTTCTTATTATACATATTTTAAAAATAATAACCAAAGCGGAGCATTTCACCTTTGAGAATGATTAAATAAAAAAATAAATTTTAATAATTATTTATCGCAAATGTTATTTTCGTGAATTTTAGTTCCCAGTAATTATCATATTTTCTATCCGTTAGAATCTGCTTGAATTGAAGAGTGATTTGGTGAGGCTTTGGCCTATTGAATGTTAACTCCGAAGCATTTACGAACTTATGGATGAGAAATATTAAATCAATATTTTATGTTAGAGTTACCAAAAATTATTAAAAGTTAATTTAGTTAATTAATTTAGAAAATACTAAGAATTTTAAAATTCTTAGTATTTTTGTTTATTCCTATGATTTCTTGTTAATTTAAGAAATAGTAAATGCTTATTAATAAAATATTTGTTATAATAGTAAAAGTTATTACAATATTTTAAAACTGAATTAATTTGATATAATTTAATTAGTGAGGTAAGATATGAAAAATAATTTTGATATCATTAATAATACTGAATTTGATGTCACATTTTATACTGACTCGTGACATAAAATTTTAAATACCATAACCGATATGTTAAATATTGATGATGCTTTAGAATTATCGTTAAACATTATTAGTAAAGAAATGAGTTTGAAATTAAATCAAACTTATCGGCAAAAAAATTATGTTGCTGATGTGCTATCTTTTCCCGTTGAAGCAGATAATCAAAAGCTTTATGCGATGATTAATATGCGAATTTTAGGTGATATTTTTATTTGCTTTGAATTAGCACAAGAACAAGCCGATAAATATGAACATAGTTTATTGCGCGAGTTATCGTTCTTATTTTTACACGGTTTATTACATTTATTGGGATATGATCATCAAACTAAATCAGAAGAAGATATCATGTTTGCTTTACAAGATGAAGTATTAACAAAACTAAAAATTCCTAGAAATAAATAGAGGAGAAATTATGGAAAAAGATTATTTAAAAATATTAAAAGAGTTAAGTAATAATTCTTATAGTCCATATTCAAAGTTTCAAGTAGCAGCAATATTACAAATAAAGGATGATATAATAATTAAAGGTGTTAATGTTGAAAATATCGCTTATGGTGAAACTATTTGTGCTGAAAGAGTAGCTTTGATGCAAGCCTATACGCAAGGTTTTACAAAAGGAGATTTAATTGCCATTCATCTTTATACAAAAACAGGAATAACTCCTTGTGGTAGTTGTCGGCAAGTAATGAGTGAATTATTAACGGCAAATTGTCAAGTTTATATTTATAATGAAACAGAAATAGTTGGTGTATATAAGAATGAACAATTATTGCCGAATCGTTTTAAATCAATTAACTAAATAACATTAGGATAAAGAAATATGTTTAAAATAAGTTATAGTAATGGAGCATAATTTTATGAAGGAAACAAATAGTAATTTATTATTAGTTGACATAAAAAATTTAAGTAAAAAATATCGTCAAAAATGAGCTTTACAAGATATTAATTTGCAAATTTATTGTGGCGAGCGAATTGGTTTAATTGGCGCTAATGGTAGTGGCAAATCAACCATTTCAGAAATTATTGCGGGAATAAGAAAGCCAACAGCAGGAGTAGTTTGAAAAAAGTCAGAATTAGTTATTGGGATTCAGTTTCAAGATTCTAAATATCCGATGGGTATTACTATTTTAGATATGATTCAATATTACTTAGAAACTTTTAATATTAAATATCATTATGATGATTTAGAAAATTTGTTAAAAACATATCAACTAGATGGTATTAAGAAAAAACAAATTAATTCTTTATCTGGGGGTCAACAACAAAGATTAAATATTTTATTAGCAGTTATTCATAAACCGCAATTAATTATTTTAGATGAAGTATCAACAGGTTTAGATATTGAAGTGCGTGAAGATATTTTTGAATTTTTAGAAGAAAATATTGTTAAGAAAAATGTAACGATGATTTTAGTAACCCATATTATGAGTGAAGTAGAAAAGTTTTGTGAAAAAATCATTTTTTTACATAATGGTTTAATTAAAGAACAAATTACTGTTAAAGAAGTTATTGAACAATATGGTACCGTTGCTGAATATACAAAGGTAAAATTTAAATTTTATAAAGAACAAGATAAAAATAATAATTCTTTTTTAATGATTGATAATGAAAGGAAAAAAAATAATGTTCAATAATTTGCTGACAGAAAAAAGATTATTTAAAAGTTTTTTTAAACTTTTAATTCGTTATTATTCTCGCGGATATATGGCCATTAGTTATTTAATTTTTTTTCCTTTAATGATATTAATAATTGATTTCATTGTTTTTTCCAGTGAATTACCTAATGTTGATGATGAATTTTTATTAAGCAAAATAAAAAATATGATTGCGGGGGCATTAATGATTCAAGTAATGATTATTGGGTTTCAAATTATTTCAGGAACAATTGTTGAATTTCGTAATTCAATAATTATTAAACATTTTGGATCAATTAATATGAAACCTAGAACTTTTTTCTTAACTGTTATTTTATTTGGTTGTATTTTAAGTTTATTTACAATTTTAATAACATTATTTTGAACTATCATTATTTTTGGGCGTCAATTTAATATTAGTGAACTTTTAAGTTTTATTAATTTACCAGTTATTGGTTATTTAATATTTTCTATTATTATTAGTATTAGTTTTGGAGTTTTATTAGCAACATTTTTTAAAACTCAAAAACAACATATGTTAATTTCTAATGCTTTATTTTTACCAATGATGCTTTTTAGTGGCGTATTTTTATCAAATTTAAATTTTGATAAGAATTTAATTTTTAAGATTTTTAGTTATTTATCAATTTTTAAATATCCAAGTAGTTTATTAATGAATAATATTGCTAACAATAGTATCTTATCCAACACAAATTTTATTATTAATATTTTAGTTTCTAGTGCTTTACCCTTAATATTTATTGGCGTTGCGATTAAATGGTGAAAATGATATGAATAATAATTTTCGTTCTGGTTTTATTGCCATTGTTGGTGAACCAAATGTTGGTAAATCTACTTTATTAAATACTTTAATGTTAAAAAAAATTGCTATTGTTAGTAATAAACCGCAAACAACAAGAAATCGAATTCAAGGAATTTTGACTACCGATGATTATCAAATAATTTTTATTGATAGTCCAGGAATTCATAAGTCTACTAATGAATTAGGAAAAAGTTTAAATCGGGTGGCAATGCAAAGTACTAAAGGTGTTGAAGGTATTTTATGATTAGTTAATAGTTATGAAGAAATTTCATTAACACATCAATATATATATAAGTCTTTGCAGGAACGAGAAGTACCAATTTTTTTAGAATTGACAAAAATTGATTTAATTACTTCTGAGCAATTAGAGCAAAAAATTAAATTATGAAATGAACGATTTAATGTTCAAGAAATTATTGGTATTAGTTGTTTAAAAAATATTAATATTAGTTTTTTATTAAATAAGCTGATGATGACATTACCGCTTGGACCGCAGTATTTTCCTAAAAATATGTTTCAAGATCAACAAGAAGATTTTTTTGTTAAAGAAATTATTCGTGAGAAAATTCTCTTATTAACTCATCAAGAAGTACCACACGGTGTTGCAATTTTAATTGAGGAATTTAAAAAAGAAAGAACAAAAAAAATTATTCGTGTAATCGCTACTATTGTTGTTGAAAGAGATTCGCAAAAAGGAATTTTAATTGGTAATGGTGGTAAAATGATTAAAAATATTGGTTCGCAAGCAAGAATTGAATTAGAAGAAATTTTTGCAACCCAATTTTATTTAGAATTATTCGTTAAAGTAATAAAAAAATGAAGAGATAGTCCTAACATATTAGCAAAATTAGGTTATGGTAAAAAATAAAGGAAATAAAGTGCATTGACAACAAAAATTTCGGGAATAATTGTTAATAAACAAGATTATCAATTGGTTGATGCCATTGTTAATATTTATACTATTAATGGCATTATTGCTATTTATTGTCCAGGGGTACGAAAAATCACTTCTAAAAATCAAGCATTTTTACAATTATTTAATTATTGTGAATTTGAATTATTTTTTGCTTATAGTAAAAATAAAATGCATCGCTTAAAAACCGGAGTTATTCTTGAAACATTCCCTAATATTCATAGTAACTATGAACGCTTAATGGTCACTAATTATTTAGTTAAACTTTATAGTGAACTTAGTGAGGATACTAATATTATTTTTAATGAATTATTAGTTATTTTACAAACTATTAATAATGATAAAAATGAAGTTAAAAAACTTTTCTGTTTTTTTAACTTTTAAAGTGTTAAAACTTTTAGGATTACAATTGCAACTAAACCATTGTAGCATTTGTAAAAGTAATAAGAATATTAAAACAATAAATTGATCAGCTGGTGGGTTTGTTTGTCGTGGTTGTTTTAAAAACGAACAACAAATATTTCCAATTTCACTTTTACAAGCACTATATGAATTAAATCATGAACCAGAATTTGAACAATGAGAGATTAATCAAGATGATTTATATGTTCTAATTCCATTTTATTATGAATATCTAAGCGAGCGCGGAGTTTTAAGTTATCAATCTTTAAAACCGATTAAAGAAAAATGAATTTTATCATCACTCTTTATTTAAAGAGTGATTTTTTATTTTTTTAAAAAGGAATTAATTCGTTATTTTGTTAATTAAATTTTGAAAGGAGTGATATTAGATTAATAATCCCCAATTAATTAGTGAAAATCATCGTACTACTGTTAGTTATTTTAATAATAATGATTCCAGTTTACGATATAATCAGATTATATTTTTACCAGATTTTACACTTTATTTTGTTCCTTTAATGCATCCTGAATTAGGCAATTCTTATGTTTTAACATTTTATTTAACTATTTTAAAAGGTAAAAATAACGATGCTGGTGGTAATTTAACAAAACTTTATGGCATTCATAAATTTGATAATTTACAGTTTTCTTTTAATGTTAATGAGAATTATGAAAATAAGGGGTGTCGGGCAATAGTACCAGATATTGGTACTGTTGATTTAACAATTCCCAATGATGGCACAGCGTATTCATTTTCATCAAAAAATAAAAAAGCATGAAAAGTTCTTATTCCTCAAAAATGTTTTTTTGAAAATAAAATGAATAAAATTTATTATTCATTTCAGCAAACAAAAAATGAAAATACAGTTATTAGCATTGATAGTCATAAATCAATGGGAGTAATTAACTTTCAATATCATTCGCTCTTAAACTATAATGTTAGTTTAGAAGGCGATGAAACGGTGCAGATTAATAATCCGTTAGCATATAATTTTATGCCTATTGTTAATGAATGAATAGCTAAAGTAGAAGATATTATAGTTTCAGAACCAATAACAGAAACTATTTTTTTAAAAAATAATGATTCCACAACTTATGAATATCCTCGTGTAATTAGATCATTATTTTATTTTTATCATCAATTATCAACAATAAATTGAACTCATTTAGAAGACAAAGCTGATAAAGAGATAAGGACAAAAATTATTCAACAGTATGAACGACCTTTATTGGAACCTAGTGCTGTTTCAACAATTAAAGACTATTATTTAACAAATAAAACACCAGTAAAAATTAAAAGTGTATTTCACACCTCTAATATGGTTTATTACTATTTTCAAAAATTTCAAGAAACTGTTAATCTTAGTTCTAGTTCAGCGATTTATTCAAATAGCCAAGGAATAATATTGCCTTTTGAATATCAAAATTGAAGGGGAAACATTAGTACTAAACTTAAAATTAAAACGATTACTACTGATTTAATATTAAATATTAGTCAAAATCTTTTTATTAAAAAATCATTAACGCAAGATTCTAATATTTTGCAAATAGCTATTCCTGCTGATGAAAAAATAATTTATGATTTTGAACAATCATTATTAATTAGTAGTGAACAAGTTAAATGATGATATGTAAATGGTAATTTAAGTCAAAAGGAATATGAAAAATTTATTTTGCAAGGAGATATTAATTAAAAAATGTTTTATAAAATTAAGCGTTTATTGTTTGTTTCAATTTTAATATTTTCTTGATTAGTCTCATTAGTTTTTATTTTCTTTTTTAAAGAAAATAATATTAATATTACTAATGCTGAGAAAATAATTTACAATAAAGATAATTCTAATAAAAATATTAATTCTAAAAAATTAAATCCGGCAATAAAAGTAGGATGGCTTAAACAAGCATTTTATTATTTAGATCAACATATTTTTCAAAGACTTTTTATTCAAGAGTGAATAAGATTATTTCCTAATTTACCACAAAATAAGTTGCGGTTTTTATATATCACTGATAATTGCCCATTACCAATTGCAGTTAAAGTTATTTATCAAAATCCTTTTAATAATTTTATTTTACAGCAATGAAAATTTGTTATTAATTAAAAGCATCTAATAACATTGATTTTTATGTTAATATTAAATTAAGTAATAAGTTTTTAATTAAATAAGGAAAGGAATGTTTATTGCAATAATATTTTCTAGAAAATAAATCAGTTATTAGAATTTTAAAATAGGAGATAGACAGAATGAGAGGCAAAAGATTTATTAAAAGTTTTATTAATATTTTAGGAATTACAATCATTATTAATTTAATTTTATTATTAGTAAATAAATCTTCATTAGGAGAAATGGCATCAAAAATAACTGTCGGAACCACTCAAAATGAAAAATTTAGTTATGCTGGCTGATCAATGGTTCAGTGATTAATAAATTTTACTATTATTGGTTTTATTATTACAATTTATTTTTGAGCAACGCAACAACCATCAATGGCAGAAAGGTTTAGCGGGTTAAAACAAAAAGGTTAAAAGTAGAAAACATATATTTTAAATACCTGATAAGCAAACTATCAGGCATTTTTATGATTTAATATTTTTAAAGAAGGATTTCTTTATTGAAAATTAGCAAAATAATTTGTATAATATAATTTATAAATGAAAGAGGGATTTAATATTGAAAAAAGGATATTGAAGTTTAACAATCGCAAGAATTTTATTATTGTTAGCTTTGATTTTTATTATTATTCAATATATAATCTCATTAAGCTATGTTCAAAATAAAATTAATGATATTTTTACCAATGCTTTAGATAGCAGTAATTTGCAACAACATGTATTGGCAGAATTTAAACCAATACAAGATTTTTTTCCTTTAATTATTATTGTAGCATTATGTTTAAGTTTAAGTTTATGAATAATTGTTATTACTAGTATTTTATTTATTAACAAAAAGGGTATTTGTTTTTATGGACCATTTGTCTTATTGTTTTTAGTAATATTAAAAATAATATTATTAATAATGGTAACATTTTATAACGAAATTATTGTTGATGATTTAAATTTTTTTGCTCAAAGTCATAAGTGAAAGTTAACAATTATTAAAAATCAATTTCAAAGAATCTTACAATTTAATATTAATGATATTTTTAACATTATTAGCATTATTTTATTATTATGTAGTACTACAATACTGTTATGAATATTTATTTTTAAAAAACAAGAATATTCATTTTTACTTTTTAAAAATAAGCAAGAGTTATTTTCTTATCTTAAAATAAATTATAAGCAATTATCAATTATTTCATAGAAATGGATTACAATACAAATGAAATTTCAAAAAACAATATTTTTTTATATTATTATAATGATGCTAACAACATTAATATTGTTTTTTATTATTTTAGTTAATTTAAATAAACCAACAATATTTTATAATAATTTAAATTTAAATAAACCGGTTGATAATGTTATTCTTGTTGGTGTTGATGGTGTATCTTCTGCTAATGTATTTAAAAATAAATATCCTAATTTCCAAAAAATTATTAATAAAGGAATTTATAGTAAAACAGCATTAAATAATGGAACAATTCATTCGGATTCTAATTGGTCTTCGGTCTTAACTGCCACTAGTGATGATATTCAAAAAAAACACTGAAATAATCACGAGGTAACCGATTGTAGTCAATATTTGCAACAAAACCAAGATAATTGATGAATTGATAATCATAATTCAAAATGTTATTGAAACCCATTAAAAGTACCACCATTATCAATTATGAAGTATATTGATATGTTTAATACAAAAAATAGTCATAATTCTTCGCAATATTATGGGACTTATGATTTTACAATGGATGTAATCTTAAAAAGTGAATTATATCGCCAATATGCCAGTAGGGCGTGGAACAAGAAAATTGCTGCTAATATTCAAGATAATATTAAGGAAAATATTAATAATTCAAAGAAAAAATATCAAGAGGGTTTTTTTAAACAAGATAAGGTTTTAGATATTTTACAACACACACAACTAGATCGGATGAGTATATATAATTGTTTGCCTGGGTCATACGATCGGTTAGTAAAAATAGATCAAGCAGCTGTTAACTTATTTTTAAATGATACTAAGGATAAAAAGTTAGGTCCGTTATCATTTCTATATTTAGCTAGTACTGATTTATTAGCACACGCTAAATATGGTAATAGCGGTTATTATGACCAGTATTTGCTTAGTAATGTTGATATGTGACTAGAAAATATATTAAATGCTTTAGAAAGGGCAGAATATGATAATTACTTATTAATTTTTGTTTCTGATCACGGACATATTGGTAAGAATCATACTTTTTATGCACCATTAGAATTACAAATTCCTTTTATAATGTATCATCCTCATAATAGAAAAAATGGCATATTGGGATATCAAATTAGTAATATGGATCTAACACCAATAATTGCCAGTGCTTTAGGATTACCAATATTAAAAACTTATAAAAATATTTTAGGTGAAATTCAACCTTGATGAAATTATCAAAGTAGAATATTGGGTGTATTTCAAGATGAAAAATAATAAAGTAATTTTACAAATAGGATTTATTACAACAACAATTTTATATTTATTTTTACAAACTAATCTTTTTTTTGCTAGTTTTATGATTGATTTTGAAGAATATTTGTTAGTTCTTAAAAATATTTTTTTAACTTTAAATGTAATGCTTTTAGGATATTTTAGTATTAGTTTTAAATGAACTAAAAAGCAAGCACATTGAATATGATTTTTTATTATTTCACTAATGATTATGATGGCGTTGCTAATGGTAGTAATTAATTTTATTGGTGTTTATGGTCATTGAACAGGATTACCAGAACAATATTTAGCAATAATGGATTTTTTAAGTTATTTAACATATGAACGCGGAAGTATTTATGTAACATTACTTTTTATGGTTTGTTATTTAATTCGTCTCGTATTATTTAAAGGAAATATCATTAGAAAAACTAAAACGATTACTATTACGCTTATAACATTATTAGTAGTTGTTTTAGTAATAGTCATTGCTTTATCGATTACTGTTCTTATATATGACTGCCAATACATTTCTAAAATTGGAATATATCAACGAAGCAATTTCTTTTATAGTTTAGAAGAACCTACTGTTATTGCAGGAATATTTTTTCTTTGTGCTTTTATGATTGGTTTATGTTTTCATTATTTTCAAGGTTCATTTTATTTAAAAAAACTTGCGCATAATTATTTATTAATGTGACAGTTAATGGTAGTTTTTTTAGTTATTATTATTTATTTTACTAGTCAATTAATATTTTATAGTCATAGTACTATTGGTATAAATTATTTATTAATTAGTTTTCTGTTATTAACAGTTTTAAGTACTTTAGAAACTAATTCGCAAAATAAAATTGGATTGAAAAGTAATAATATATTTAATACCACAATAATAATGATGCCATGTGGCATCGCTTTAACTTATATTTTAGATTTTAGTCGTGATTTTCGTGCAACATTTTTTATTTCTTTAATTTCTGCTATTTATTCACATTGATTTTTATTATTGCTATGAACTTTGGGGCATTTAATAATAATTTATTTTATTTGTTTTATAATTAAAAAAATTTCATTTTATTTATTTATTAAATTATCCAATAGATTAAAACTTTATCCAATAATAATTGGTGCCAATGTTAATCAAAAAGAGAAGGAGAGAAAAATTTAAAAATGTTAACCAGTGTTCATAATTATCCTAAATGGTATCAAAACTACCATTTCTATGTTCAATTATCATTTTTTATAGTTTCTTTAGGAAGTTTATCGTGACATTATTGATTTTTAGTTTTCAATGAAGCATTAATAAATCCTGAATATTGTTCTGATGTTTTAGCATGAGATTTTTTTGGTTATTGAAGTATGCAATCAACAGTAATTGTATTATTTTATAGTTTATTAAATATCATTTATTATTTAAAACCTAATATTGCTTTACAATGGGTGACTAATTTTCATATTCGTAATTTTACTAATATATTTTTAGTAATTGCAATGATTTCTTATTATGTAGCTATTATTATTGGTCCACCACCAATTAACGACTTAACAAAAAAATTTGCTTATCGTAATTATTGAATTCCCACTCATATTCAACATTTTTGTTTACCAATTTTAATGTTAGTATACTCATTATTTGCACCATCATCATATATTTCATTATCAAAATACTTAAAGAAAAATCTTTATCTTTATTATCTATACCCAATGTTTTATGGTTTTTTTGTATTATTACGAGGTCATATTAAAATCATAACCGAACAAGGCAATAATGATTATGATTGAACTCGTTATTATCCATATTTCTTTTTTAATGTGCAACAAACTTCTCTTAATGGGTGACTAGTCTTTTTTATTGCTTATATTATTTTCTTTTTAGTATTTTTAATTTTAGGAAGTACATTTATATATATAAATAATCTTCTTGTATTACGAAGACAAGATTATCCGCAATAGGGGAGTAATAAATAAAAATGTCTTAAAATTTTAAGACATTTTTATTTATTATATTATTATTTATATTTTTTAGTTTTATTTTTAGTAGCATAGCTATTATTATTTTTAGAATAAATTTTGTCTAAATATTTTTTACCAGTCATACTAATTTCTTGTTTTCATCGCCTATTTATTTTTTTAATTATTGTCTCTTGTACGGTCATTTGTGATTTTTTTTCCGATATGATGAACGCGATGGGTTCTTCAATGGCCGGTGATGGTGATTGAGATGATGGTGAAACATCAAGTAATCAATCTCGCCAAGAAAAACCACTTGACTTTCGCCATTTCTGACATGCCACCGAGGGAATGAGTTCGCGCGCTGGCATTGTTGGTTTAGCGGGCTTTGGACTTGGTGTCTCACAACCCTAGCAACAAGTAAACTAGTTGGAGCAACTCGCGGTGGTGGAGCAAAAGGATTCTGAAAACAAGTTGGAACCGGCATTGCCACACCATTCGTAGCAACTTATAAAAAAATCAACCCACAACTAGCAAGCAAAGGAAATGAAACCAATCAAGGACACACACAAAGACATACACGTAATAAAACAGAATCTTTAAACAAAAAACTGGGAAAAGTAGAAAGCAAATTTACTAGCAAAAATAGTTTTTCATATCTTAAACCAAAGACACAAAGTGAGTTGAGACATAATAAAAAAGTTTCAGTTCAAAACTTAAATGAAAAACAAACAAAGATTAATAAAGATATTCAAGAACATAATGATAAATCAGATGCCAGACAGAAAAAAAGAGATGAAAAAGCTGTCAAAAAAACAGAAAAGAAAAAGTCATAAGTAAAAAAACACCTGACAAATTTTATAATTGCGGTATAGTCCACCAATCAATTTAGAAAATGATTTAAAAGTTAATTTAAAAACCAATATTGATTTAGAAAAAAGACCCACCCCGTTTTAATCCAACAGCACCAAGTTTTACAAAAAATATTAATTGAAATGATGATATTTATGCTGAAACTGGTGGAACTTGGAGTGGTGATTATACAGAAAAAGTAGAATCACCATATTTTAGTTGCGTCTAAACAGTATTCATCAATCGAAGTTATTTCTACTTTATTGGTAAAATTATTTACTAATAAATTGAAAATTTTATGTGAATACTCAATATAAAGTTTACGATTGATGTTAATACAAATTAATGTCGGACATAACGCTTTTGCTTGATATAAGGGCATGGCGGTTTTAATATTATATTTTCTCGCTTCATAGTTAGCTGAAGCAACAATTGCTCTTCTGGATTGACTACTAACAACAATAGGTTTGGAAACAATCCTTGGATCAATAACTTGATGACAACTAGCAAAAAAAGCATTCATATCAATATAAAATATCACTTTCATCTTTTAACTTATCCTTTTTAGTTAATATAAAATCTATTTGGTGGTATTTTTAAGGGTATTAAAAGCATCATCTACTAATTTTATAACATCAATTTCTTTACTTTGTAAAAGGTTATTGAAAGATAAATGAGCTAAATATTCAATATTTCCTTTCTTATGGCCAACGATTGGACTATAAATTAAACCTTGTAAAGAAAAACCATATTCTTTAAAAAAAGCAATTAAATTATTTAATACTTGATAATGCACTATGGGGTTTTTAACAACGCCCCCCTTTTCAATTTGCGTTCTACTACTTTCAAATTGTGGTTTAATTAAACAAACTAATTGACCTAGGGGCATTAAAATTTCTGTTAAAACCGGAATAATTTTTGTTAATGAAATAAAGGCAACATCAATAGCACAAAAACTAATATTATCTTTAAACATTTCTTTCTTGGCATAACGAAAATTAGTATTTTCCATAACAATTACTTGAGGGTGAATTCGTAATTTTCAAGCTAATTGATTAGTACCGACATCTAAACTATAAACCAATTTTGCTTGATTTTGTAATATACAATCAGTAAAACCACCCGTAGAAGAACCGATATCTAAACATACAAGATTTTCTAAATTGATATTAAACGCTTTAAGAGCTTTACTTAATTTATATCCCCCACGAGAAACAAATTGATTATTTTGTTTTTTTATTCTAATAATACTGTTAAGGGCAACTAAAGTTCCTGACTTAATAATTAATTCCTCATTTACAAGTACTTGATGATTAATAATGGCACTTTGAGCTTCAGTTCGGGAATGAAATAATTCTTTTTGAACTAATAACATATCTAATCGGATTTTTTTCATTGTTGTTCTTCACTTACGATAAATTTTTCATTTTGTTTATTGATTTGTTATTGAGGATAATAAATTCGTTAAATTCTAAAGGATATATTGTAGCAATAGCATTAATATATTTTTCCATAATATTAAGCTTTACAATTAAAAGATTTTGTGTTGGCAATTGGTCTAATAAAGAAGGAATTTTAGCTTTTCGGGCTAAGGTTTCACGATGTAATAAAAAATATAATGCTAAATAAAAACCAAAATTATAATAATAAGTTTTGTTATTTTCTTTGTGATTAAAAATTGCTACCGATTCAAATGAATTACCAATCAGATGGGCGAGAAGATAAAATTTTTCATTTCTTACTAATTCTAAACCTTTTAACTCGTCAATATTTTTAATTTTACTATTATAGGTATCTTGTAATTGTAATTCAATTGGTGATTTAATTGCAGAACTAACTGCTAAGTTTTGAAAAAATTCATTAATTACTTTCAGATTTTTAATTTTTTTAATTTCTAAATCAAAAAGATAAATTTGACTACAAACTATAGCTTTGCAAGAAATTAAATGACGAATAAATAACTCGGGACTTAATTTTTCATTAACAATTAATAGACCTAATGCTTGCATAAAAATACTATGTTTAGTAACAACATTTAAAATATACAAACCATCTTGGATAATTTCTGGATTATTGGTTTGTTTTATGGTTTTAATTAATGTTTTCTTTGCTAATTTAATAGATTTCTTCAATAATTCATTTCCCATAGTTGTCATCCTTGTTAGTTTTTTTCTCATTATCAGCAATACTTTGCAAAATGCCATTAATATATTTATATTCAGTATTGATGAAATACTTTTTAGTAATAAGAACTGCTTCATTAATAATAATTGCTGAATTTTCCTTTAAAATCAGTAATTCATAAGTTGCTCACAATAAAATCCCTTGCTCTAAATTAGATAATTTAGAAAAATGTCACCCTACTTTTAAGTACTTATTAATAATTTTAATTATAATTTTTCGTTGTTCGAAAAGATGGATTAAATTATTAATAATTTCCGCATTAAAATCTGCTTCATTTTCTTTAATTTCTTTAATAATTGTTTCTAAGTCATAATTTAATAATTGTTGTTGATAGATAAAAAAAATTATGCTTTCTCTTATATTATGCTGTGAATTTTTTTCCATATCTTTACCACCGTTATTACTAATTTTAGCATAAAAGAAAGCATATTTTCTATTAAATAGAAAATATGCTTAATTCAAATATTTTATTATTCTTTAATATGTTTTTCATTAATATAATTTTCATATTCGGCATCTGTTAGTACCTTATCAAAATTACCAATAATGGTATTTGCTTGTAATGATTGAATAACAATTCTAACAAAATCTTTAAAATCAGAATTTTCAGTAACTAAGCGATCAATTGTTGCTCAATCAAGAGTTTCTTTTTCTTTTGCTGGAAATAAAATAATATTTTGCTTAATATTATTAGGATTTAGCTTAATAACACCAATATTAAAAGCATCATTAAGTCTTTTTAATTCATTAATAAAGTCCATTACTTTCAGAAATTTTTAAGGTTACTAAATACCCTTCATTGGCTCAAGATGAATTTGATACTGCTTGAAAATAAGATTCACGAAGATTAGCAAAACTTAATTCTTTTTTTAATTCAAATGAATAAAACTTTGTTTTCAAAGCTCCTAAATATTCTTTTTGTAACTTTAAAGTTTTTTTACTAAAATCATTAAATGGAAAATGAACGCCAACAATATCAGGATGCAATCATTTATTTTTACCAGAAACTTTTTTACTTGAAAGTTCATGGAAAATTGTTTTACTAGAAATGTTAAAAGCAGAATTATGTAAAAATTTGACGACAACGGAATGTAAATCTCTTTCATTAAATACAGAATGATTTCTTGTTTTATCCAATTTAATATTTCCATTTTCAATATTATTTGATATATTGTTAGTATTTACTTCTTCAAGTTGTTTTGCTTTTGATGTTTTGTCAATTGGTTCCAACCTTTCTGTTATATTGCTTTCGTTCTTTAAAGCGAACTTACCAGACTCACGATATCAAATAAAATTTGAATGGTGTAATATACCACAGATGTTTTGCACAATCAATAAAAATCTTAAAAAAGGAGAAATTAATTTATTAATTTATGATAAGATGTAAGAATATAAATTTAAAATTAATAAAGGATAAAATATTATGAAAAAATTTCTAAGTACTTTAGGTGCAATTACATTAGTAGGAACAAATGTAACAAGTTTAGTTGCTTGTAATGGCAAATCTGAAACAAATAAATTACCACAACAAAATAATTTAGAGAGCTTATTTTATGATAAACATAATGTATTTTATAAATCAGCAATTTGAAATAATAAACTTTATGTAAGCGGGACAAAAGATGACGAAAAAAAGTTTTATGAATTAGATTTAGATGATCCGAATAAAAAACTTAATGAAATTGAAGGTATTAATGATGAAATTTGAAGTTTGCTTGTTGTAAATGATAAACTACTTTACATTGGAACAAAAAATTATGGTTTATATGTAATTGAGCTTAATGATTCAAAAAAACAACCTAAAAAAATAGAAGGAATAAGTAATTGAGTTGATAGTTTGCTTGTTGTAAATGATAAACTTTATGTTGGAGGAAGTGATGGTTTATATGTAATTGAGCTTAATGATTCAAAAAAACAACCTAAAAAAAATGATAGTATTCCAAATAATATTCCATATGAAAAAAATAGACTTGAAACGCTTTCTTCTTATAAAGATAATATTTATATTGGAATAGAAACAAAATATTTTGGAAATGAAGGTAAAATTTTTAAATTAAATACAAAAACTAATGATTTTTCTATTTTTAAAGAAAAAGATAACAATAACGATAATTTAAGAACTATTTATGTTTCATATGTTGTAAATAATAAACTTTACTTTCATACAAGAAATTCTTGATATTCTGATCCAGGAAATGGGAAATTATATGAATTAGATTTAGATGATTCCAATAAAAAACCTATAGAAATTAAAAACATTAATTGTTCGGTTTGAAGTTTAATTGCTATAAATGATAAACTTTATGTTGGAGGAAGTGAGGGCGGGGTGCATAACTTAAAGGTAGATAATGAAAAAGACCTTTTTTCATTCAATTGTAAATTCATTATACATTTATTAATCAAATTTGCAAAACAAAAATTACAAACTTATTAAATTCGCACATTTTTAAAAATATTAAATTGAAAAATTATTGTTTAGTTTATATGTTCTTCCATTTAGCATGTTTTTAAGCACGGCCAGCGAAAATATCTTACTTCCATAACCTAGACATGATTTCACTAATCTAGATACATCAGATTCAGCTGATACTCCAATATTCCAACTTTCTCCTTGATGTATAATGCCAACTTGATTATTTTTAAAGTACTTAAATATTTCTTTTGGGGCATAAATTTTTAATAATTCCATTAAATTGTCATATTCACCAGAATAAAAATAATTAATAGCTTTTTGAAAAAGTTCTTTGCCATGATATAACTTTGAAAATAAAAATACTTTTCTTAATTCTCTTACAGCATGATGTCGATCTAAAATATATTTAGCTCCCATAAAAGATGCCAGTTGTTTAATTCATGTTGCACCATCCCCGCCAACGACTAATTTAGCATTATCAAAATTTTCATAAAATTGTGATCCTAATTCAAGTAATTTTTTTGATAAGTCTTTAGTTGGCAATCTTTCATCCTTACCAATAAAGAATGTAGTTCTCTTATTTTTCAATTTCTTTCTTTTCTTATTAATTGTTTTTTCATCATAACCAGTACAAAAAGAAATAGTTCTAATTTGAGTATCTTTATTTCTTTTAAATTTTTTCCACCTTTTCTTTTTAAATCTATCTGTATTGGCGAAAGAATCATCAGTATAAATATAAACAATTTGTTTATCTTCTAATAATATTTTTTTATTTACTTGATTTCTTTTATCATCATTTTTAACTGATTTAAATATTCTAGAAATTGTCATGGGTGATAATTTTGTTTCAGGATACATGTCAATAATATCTTGATATCTTTTGCCTGATCCTAATTCATTTTTTATTAATTCTATTAATTGAGTATCTAATTTAGAATATTTTTTTAAATTGAGTTCCTCGTCAATTAGTGCAACATATTTTCACTTTTTATTTGTATAATATTTATAGATATGTCTTTTAAAAGTTAGCTTTCCAAACTCGGTAGTAATTGTTCGAGGTTTGATTTTTACAGCGATATATATTTTTTTATTTCTACTTTTAAAAATTTGGATATCCCGTATTTCAATTTCTTCTTTTCTTTTATTTAATAAATTTTTATATTCTTTTTCTCTATCAAATAACATTTTTTGCCTCCATATATAACTTTAATTATATTTATGTAAAAACAAAAAACTAAATCATTTTTAGGCACAATATACTTCATTTTCTATTTCCTTTTTTATTTTTTTCTATATCAAACACATAAAACAGTTAATATCCATAGATAATATTAATATAATGAAAAAAATAACTAATTACTCACAATTAAATAAAAAATATGACTTAAATTTTAGTGACAATAACTTTGGTTTTACTTGAGAAATTTTTAAGGAACTAGTTGGCGATGATTGGGCAGAATATTTTACAACGAGGTGTTTTTATAGATTTGTGCCTACTGCTAGAATGACCTTTAAAACTTGAAACTGTTTAGCTTGAGATTTATGAATTTGTTGTAACTTTACAGATACATCCGCTCAAGAAGTACGACGCTATGAAAATACACACCCTGAAACAACAATTGCTGATTTACATAATTTATGTCAATATTTAGAAGAAAAGTATGGCGTTCAAATTGGACCCGAACACTCTAAGGTGACTGGGATAGTTTGAAAATTGAATAAAGAAGGCGGAGAAATAATTTTTCCTTCCAATCAACGAATAACTTTTATTGGTTATGCCAACGGTAATAGAATTTTTGGAACAGCTGTAAAAGGTTCTAGTTTTTTGTGTTCACGAACTGACGAAATAATTATGGCAGAAGAAAAAGAAACTTTGACTGATAAACAACTAATTTATAGATATGAGCGTTTACAAATGTCAATGTTTCGTAGCAATCGGATTAAAGTTTCTGACAAACCCATAAAAGAACTTTCTTGAACCTTTGTTGATAAAATGACAGGACAACAAGAAACTCGCTACTTATGAAAAAGTTTTTTTGTCGCGTTCACTTGCAACCCCTATGATAAATATCACCCATTTTATGAAAAATACTGTACGCCATTTTTACCATTAAACGACAAGATAATGAATTTATTAAAAGAAACTGGTAAAGTCTGATACGAAAATGAAAAAGAATTTGAGGGTTTAGGAATTTTTGTTTTAAGACTAACATTAGACTCTACTTGAAATAAATTGCCAGAAATTTCAAGAAAAAAAGTAAACCAACTTAAAAAAGATAACCCCGATGAATATGCTATTGTAAAATATGGTTTTGAGTACTCAGACAGTGATAGTACTATCTTTCCGTTTCGAAAACATTTAAAATATACACAAAAATACGATTTAAAAGATTTTTATGTCGCCACTATTGATATGTATAAATTTGATTTTTATAGTATCGGGGTTGATTGAGCAACTGGGCCAATCGACCATACTGTGCTAAAATTTTGGGGATTTCAAGAATATAAAAAAACTGAACTTTACGATCCATATTTAATATGTGAAATTGTTGTAACCCCCGAAGATAATTTTTCTGAAAATGAAAAAATTAGTTATTTTATAGAAGAAATCATGACTTTAAGAGCAAATTTTTATAATTTTGATCATGTTATTTTTAATTATGATGATAAAGCAAAAACCGCTATGGAATGAATTAAAACAAAATTAATCGAAGATTATAGTTTTAACATTCGTACCAGCACAGCCATTAAGCACACAACACCATTAACCAAAGAAGCCGGTTTAACAGACCGCGTTATTTGAATGCGTAATTTGTTTGGATTTGGTAATTGTCATATAAATTTACAGAATAATCCTTTTACTGCCAAATGCTACGAAGAATTACGATATGATGAAAAACGCACTAATGTTCCTGACCCAAAAATGTATCTCGATCCTTATGATGCAGACTTTTATGCGTTATATGCTGTAAGACAGTTTATTCGTGGAAAACAAAATAAAAATTTATTTTATATAATTTAATTATAATGTTTTAAGTCTTCAAGTAAAAAAGTCTTGTAACGGAAATTTTTATTTTCTTTAACATTTTTAAAACAATTCGTAACATGTTTTTTAAATGCCTTATGCTCCATATCCAAAATGAGGTGCGATTTAAATGGGCAATATTTACAATTAAAATTTAAAGAACACTTTAAAATATAATTGTTTAAACTATTTTTATCAAATTCTAACTTTATTAATGTGTTTCCGCTTAGCATGCTATCATTTTTCAAGCACGGGAAATCCTTTTTAAAAATAGGAATACAATTAAAAGCTGCTACTGTTTTTATTTTTTTATAAGATACTATTTTTGAAAGTAAACAAAAACTATTGTTATTTATATAACAAATTAAAATATGAGGATGCTTTTTATTATCTTTACTATCCATTGGTAAAACCAAATTAAAAATTGAACCCAACTTAAACATATTAATTATTTTAATTTTTCTAAATATAAATCTACAAATACAACTCAGAAAAATGATCTATTGCAATCTTATATTCTTTTTTATAAAAATCAATATAATTTCTAACATCCATTTTACCGTCGTCAATATTTTTTTCACTTTTTTGAAATGCTTCCTTTCAGCATTGATCATAATGTGTTATTTCAAATAGTTCATCAGGGTTTGCGTCTTCAAAAAATAAATAAATATTATCAATAAAACTTTTAATTTCTTTACTTAAATTAATTTCGCTTTTTGTATTAAAAATTAAAGGTTTATTATGTTGTTTGCGAATACTTATAATAACAGGTCCATTGTTATAAGCTACTTCTTCGTTTACACTAAATAAAGGTTTATTCTTAATTAATAAATGAAAAACTTGTGCTAAATGAAGCAATTTATGAAGCATAAATTCCCCCTTATACATTTTTAAGCCATTTTTTTTAAAAAGTTGTTTTGAGTTAAATAAAGCTGGATTTTTATGAATTAAATATTTTGCCATATCCATAACATTATTATTTTCCATAATTAAAACCCCCTATCATTATTAACTTAATTATACACTATTTTTTAAAAAAACTCTGGGGGCAATCAGTTATCTATAAATATAACATATTTTATAAAGATGCTTTTTATTTATTATTTTTACTATCCATTGGTAAAACCAAATTAAAAATCCAACCTCGCGTAAACATATTTAATTATTTTAATCTTTAACCAATAATTTAGAAATTGCTTTCATAAACTTATCTTTCTTATTTAACTCTACACCACTTTTAATCATTTCATCACTGTAACTAATTGTTTTTCTTTTCATTTTAATTTCCCTCCTTAAACTTAATTCACAATTATATATAACTTAATATTATAGACTATTTTTAAAAAAGTAAGACTCTGGGAGGGTTGACTTTCACAAAATCTGCGTGTATAATCTACGTGTATAATCTAGTTGTTTATTAAATTAAAAAAATTACGGAAGTTCTTTCAATAAAGTTAGGGTCCCCAAGGTCCTGCTAAACGCGGACCCCTACCAGGTTGAAAAGCGGTGCCGAGATTTTTTGTAAGCTTAATAAAATTCTAGTATATTGACGCTTCGTTTGTGGAAGCAACCCGACCAGCCGATAATTATCAAGAGTTTATATATTCTTTAAATTCAAAAACTAAAAAGAGACCTTAATAAAAAGGTCTCTTTTTAGCCCAAATTAATTAATTTTTTGAGGAGTTATTTAAATGTCAAAAAAAAAAAAAATGAATTACTACATGTAGGTATACTACTCACTTTAATAGTATTTACTTTTGTAGGAATAATTTTAGGAATAGTAGCTTATAGCAGAAGTAACAAATACTTTCTAAAATCTAATGGTGAGATAGTATATTGTGGAAGTACCATATGAAAACAGATAGGTAGAGACAATAAAGAAATGTATTTAATGTGCTCAAATAAAGATGAAAAAAAGGAAAATGATAAAATACCCGGTTCTTTGATGGAAAAAGTAGAGATATGAGACGGCAAGTATGAAGAGGGGTATTTTAATAATCAAAAAAGAGACTAATTTAATTAGTCTCTTTTACTTTATATTTACTTTATAATTCTAAATTAACATAAGAACTTATTTTATCATTAAATAAGCGTATATTATTTATTTTAATTAATGTGTGATTTGTTTCAATTTCAAAATTATATTTTCCTTTTCCATAAATAACAGATAATTCCAATCGCTTAAAATTACTTATTTCTTTTTCTAAAAGAAATTTACATTGCTTAGTAATGTCAAGTTTATTTATTTCTTCAATTCACCTAAAATTACTTAATAACGCCTCCAATCCCTTTCCATAAATATTCATAACACTGCTTAATTGTGTTTTTTCAACAATACAATTTACAAAATTTTTACCATAATTTCCATCCGCTAATTTTATATCTTTTGGTAATAAACTAGGGATGTCGTTTGGTTCCAAATTATTAATTAATGGTAGTCAATTAAACTGGTTACTGTTCAATTTAAATAATTGATTTTGTGATATGTCATCATTAACTAATTGAATATGATTATTATCAAAACTAAAGTACTCTGATTTTAAAACAACTTCTACATCTTTAAATTTATAATATCCATCATCAAGCAATGGAACTGAAATGAGCTCAAAATAATAAGGCAATAATAGTTTATAATCATCATTTAAACCCATATTTATTGATAAATCAGAAAAAATATATTCAGAAAGCATCATAATAATTTGTTTAAATATTTGTACCGAAGGATGTTTTATTAACTTAGGGTTTTCAAATTTTCAGTACTCAAAAAGATTAGTAATAACTACTTCGGGTTTTTGACCAACAAATTTATTTTCTTTCAACCTTGCAATATCATTTCTAGGTTCATTAGTTTTTTTATCATATTTTGCGTGTTCAAAATTAGTGCGATAGTTATAAGTATAATCTAGCATGTCTAACAATACTTTTTGTAAACTATCAATCCTAAATATTTCCTTAAATTCTAATTCCACTCTATCATAATCTTTAGTTAAATTATATGAGGTAGAATTTAGACAACTGGGTTCAAGCCCACCAATTTCACCAGGTAGAGTGATTGTTTCATTTAAAATAATATTTTCTTTTAATAAATCCACTGGTAGACAACCAAGAGGTACACGCTGATATTTTTGTGTATTTCTAGTAATATGCATTGATGTTACTCTTGCATCAATAAAAACTTTTTTTCTTGATTCTGTTCCGCCACCAACCGTAATCAAATCTAAAGCACTTTTCTCGTTAAAAAACAATTTTGCTTTTTCTCATGCTAAAACTTGACTAGACATTCATTGTTGCAATATTCTAACTTTTGGTTCAGTTTCAATCGGCATTGATAGCATTGGTAACATAACCTTGTCATTTTCTATAAATAATCGTGGATAACCCTCCACGCCGTTTACTTCCCCGATTAATTTAATATTTCCAAATAAAGCTTGCCGTGGAAATTTAATAGTAATTGCTTTAACCTTTGTATCTTCGGGCAATTGTTTTTGAATACGCACGATAATGGGATTAGAACCACGAACTTTAAAATCTTGCACCCGTACCAAAACCGTTTCCTTGGTTACCTTAATTGATTTTGGAGCATAGCGTTCGGTGTAAGAATTTATAATATACAATTCATCCAAATTATTTTCGTTTGCCGGTTCACCAATAGAAACAACATGAAGATTAAATTTGCCGTATAAACTTTCATCTTGAAAAATTATAGTCTTAGCATCGACCATAGTATATTCAACACTGTTATCTTGAATATTAGTAGCATTGCGAGCATCTAATTCTAAATTAAAGTCACTAACTTCATAAGCAATCGTTTTTTTAACTTCTAAGGGGTCAATAAAGCCAATTTTAACAACATTGGGAGAAAAAAAGTATAAATTAGGTTTATTTGCGTTTTTAATCAGGTTGTTTAAAGGATAAATATATAATTCGCGTTTTCTTGTTTCGTTATAAATTGTATGTAAGTCAGGGTCTGATTGTTCGGTGTAATTTGCAAAGTCCAGTGGAGTATTATCAATTGCATAATCACGATATTTTGTTTCATTTTCTTGACTTGGTTTAGTCTTTCAATCCGCCATTTTCTTGTCCTTTCATATCAATATTATTAATTTCTTTACCAATTGTGGTTGTTACATTCAAATTGACTTTGATTGTCATTTTTTCAAGTTCTTTTGAAATAAAACTGTTACCATTCAAGTCGCGGTCAAATTTAAGTAGTAAGTAAATAAAATTTGCATGGGCTTCTTCTCGTAATAATATTTTTTGCTCGAGCATATTATTAGTTTGAATATTAACGGCCGAACTTTCTTGACGAGTTTGTTGAGCCCCTTTATGAATTGCAGGTACATGCATCCCAATCCGTTTATTAATCTCGGTCACATTTCAATCATATAAATAAGTTAATTCTTTTCCTCTAAATTGACCATTAATAGTAGAAAAGGGTATTGGATTTTGGGCTTGATCATAATTCATGACTAAAACATGATTTTTAATAAAATCATCAATAATCTTATTCACATTTTTTTGAACATTACCAACAAGTGAATTTGTATTAATAAGAAATCTTGTGGCGTTTAAAATCGCATCTAGAATGCTTTGTTCATAAAAAATATCTAAAGCTTTCAATTTATCTTCAACACCAGCGATGTCAGCACGCTCACTTGGTAAATTAGAAAAAATTGCAATTGGTATGTAATTAATTTCTAAAACTTGGTTAATATTTAATTTTTCATTATTGCGTTGTTTTTCAAAATCATTAACTTTTATTATTGTTTGTTCTAATTTGGAAGTGCCATTATTGTCAACAATTTTTTTGGTGCTTAGTTCATAAATTTCACGCGTAATTTTTACTTTGCTGTTTTCTAATTGGTAAGTTTCGTACATGCGTAAATTAAGATTATTTTTCTTATAGTCGTCGTAAAAAATTGTACATTGAATTAAATTTCCCAACACATCATATTCTCGCTCTGCTACTCGTATGGGTTGAAAATTCATAATTCCTTGATTTAAAAAAATTAGAAATGCTGAAATACCAATATCGCTAGCTCGTTTCTCATTAATCCAGTTTTTACTTTGAAAATCATTTTTATAAAGTCATGCCATTATTTTTGGTGATAAATCTTGTTGACTAATATTAATTTCCAACTTCTTAGGAGTTAATGCATTAGCCATAGTGTCGGACACATACGATTTATAATAATCTTCATGACCAAAAGGAGCAAAACCATACATTCGCAAAATTGATTTTTCCATTTCGCGTTTTTTAACTACTACATTATCATCTTTATCACTAAATCATTTTTTAGTAAATCGTAATGGCATTATTTACTTTCCAATTCTTCAACTTGTTTTTTTAAAATTTCAATTTTTTCAGAAATTAATTTCCCCAAAGGTACAAGTCCTAGAGTAATAAAGTTTAAAAAGTAAATTAACATTTTCAATCAAAATAATTTTTTAGCCATTATTTTTAGCTCCTCGTTTTGGTTTGTTAATATTAATCTCGTTTTTATTAGCGTTATTATTTTTGATAGCAATAACCATATCAATCTTATTATTTATAATCATTAATTTAGTATCAATTTTATTTAACGCTTCTTTATTTTCTTGCTCCATTTTTTTCGCCTCCTTTTTTGTTTTTAAAGCCGAGATTATTCCTGTAATGCCAGCCGTTCCACCCAAACCGCCAATAATTGCTGTAAAAATACTTGCTACTGTTTCTGAATTCATATGATACTTTCTCCTCTCTTATTTAATTTTAGCCTCTAGGCCCACATAAATGTGAGCTATTAAACTAGTATTTTGTGGGCGGGTTTCTAAAATATCAGTTTCATTTTTTTCTGTTTCGGCTGAAAAAAATAAATAAATTTCTTCCGGGACCTCTTTTGGTCAAGCATCCAAAATAAGTGAGGACTGCATAACAATGTCAGAATCTTCCGGCGTGTGGGGCATTGTGCCCACATTTCACCCTGTTGTTGAAAAAAAATAATTTTTTTTTCATTTGAAAACAAAAGAAGAATTGGGTTTGTCTAATTTCGGAGCCACATAAATCGGATGAATGTGGTGACCGACATTGTCATTTTCTGCGTTTAAAGGATTGTCTTTTTTGTGTCGCACAAAATCGCCCTCGCGAAGGCTAGGCGTCACCAATTGACTGCCGTCGGCAAGAATGACGGTGTATGCCTTTTCTGAAAGTGGCAGTCAACCCTCTTCCAATTTTTTTAATTGAGAAAATCAAGCAATCGCTCCAATTAACGATTTTTGGATATTTTGAAAATTTTGAAAAATCAAATTTAGTTGCTTTTGTAATTTGGCAGAAAAATCAGCTGTTGTAGCGTGCGTATAATCGCCCTCTTGTGGATTAGGTTGTAAAGCATTTGGTGGTAAAGTGCCAATTTGTTTAGGGAAAGATACCGTTAAAGTTTCTGTTTCATGTTCATAATCAGAACTTGCATATTCCTCAATAACTAAATTAGTTACAGGCCCTCTAAGATTAGGATTTTGGGGGCATGTGTAATCCTGACAGCGACTTTGAAAAAATTTTAATTGTTTTTTTAATCGTTCATTTTTTTCTTTTTCTAATAACTTATCAACAACAAATTTACTGTAATACAAACCTAAATCAATCATATTGGCATCAACTGTATTTTCATCATTATAAGGAATTAAAAAATTTTTTAATTCTGTAAAATTAGCTAATGCTTTAACTCTTTGTGGAATCATATCTTGAGTATTATTTGCTAGAGTAGAGGCAATATAACTTGTACTAGAAGTATTCAAATTATTTGTTGCATCAACAAAAAATTCAACTGGAACTCTGTTAAACACTCAATGCTCAATCAAAATATAAATCATGTCTATAACGGTTTCTTTAATTTCATCAGGAAAAGTAGTAAATTCTCACTTATTAAAGATAAAGTCAAGATACATGTTGCAATCATTTTGAGCTCTTAAAGCGAAAGTTTTAAATCAATCATCAAAATTAGCAAAATTTAAATCTTTATATTTAGATGGTATAGCATCTAAGGTTCCAGTAAGTGGTTTGATAGTATGATAACCATTAATGGTTATATTTGGTCAAAGTTCTTTTAAGAGCATTTTTTATCACTTCCGATTTAGTTTTTTATTGATAGTAGTAATTTTTTTAGTTATTTGTTTTTGGATCATATTTTTAGCATTAATTTTAAAATTAATATTTTTGTTTTTAACAAGTGGCCTAACAATGCGGTTTTTAACATTTCGTCAAACAAATTCCCTTGCCCAAAACGCTATCAACGGCTCAATTAACATAGTTGTCTTTATTAAAAACTTGATTTAAATTTTCTTTAACTTTAAATAAATTTCCTTCTTTATAACGGTCATAAGTTATTTTTAAAAGCGGAGTTAAAACTCGATATAACTTTATGCTATTGATGTAAAATTCTTGAACATTTGCTGGTAAAAATGGCATTAAAGATAATATGTTACCTTTAGTTTTACCCCAACCAATTGATCAACCACTTTCATACATATAAAATTTAAAAGGACTAGATGCAGTTATTAACTGTTGTAATTTTAATGGAGTAGTAATTATTGGTCCTATTGGTCGATATTCAGGATTTTGGTAGTAAATTGTAATCGCAATATCTGTTAGTATTCCTGTTGGTTTAACTTTGACTGCAAAAAAGACATCAGATATTAATGGCAATAAAGTACCATCGGTAATTATTTTCTTTTGCACTCTTGAAATAATGTTCTTAAAATTTGTATATTCTTGAATTTTGGTTTTAGTCTTTAATTCTATCTCTTTAATCGTTTTTCTTACAGGTTCAAACACTTTATTTAAACCTTTTTGAATTTGATATGCTGGCGACAATTTTTGTAATTTTTTTGATTTTTCCATAATTTTATTAAATCTTTTAAGAAATTGAGAACGAAAAACATTTTCTGCTCGTAAAGTATTTAGTGACAATAATGTACCTTGACGAATTCCTGATTTTTGCATCTGGGTAATTAAATTAAATCAATTTTCTGTTGGCATTTTTGAAATTTCATTAATGTTTGTTCCGTAACGATTTAAAAATTGATTACCTCATTTTTCTTTAAATATCCTTGTTTTAGTTACAAGATTAGGATTAATTTTTCTTAGTAATGTTTCCATTTCCAAAAGTTGACCTAATGTTGTTACATTTGAATTTTTATAATTCTTAACAAATTGTTTTCGTGCCAAAAATCCTAAATGATTAAGCATGGTTTCTTTAGTTGGTTTTTTAGTATAGTCAAATCAAGTTTTATATTTGTCAAGAATAATTTTTTTATTATGAACCTGCGAAATAACCTGCTCTAAATTATTAGCCGTTGTTATTCCTAAGTGATTAATAATTTTATTTTCTTTCGCTAGATTAAAAAACTTTGTTGTTTTATAAGCTCTTGATATCTTACTAATTTCACCAATAGCTGGCGTTAAATTAAGTAAAGTACTTATTGTATTACTTTGCTCTTTATAAATATCATAGACTTGATTAATTGTAAAATCAGTTACAACACGCACACTTGAAGCAATTAATTGGGATGTTAAATTTGATAATCCAGCACTTAGAGAAAATTTTAGCGACAGACCCGCAGTAAATTTTGCTAATAAAATACCAATGACTTGCACACCAACAAATTTTAATAATTCCAGTAAAAAATCATTTTCTTGTTTTTGAGGCAACCGCGTAGTTTTAATAACTCTCAACTGCAAAGCAGTTATATTAGTTCCAATGGGCATAATCTAAAAAAGGCTACCTAGCTATAGCCTAATTTCCTTTTTAATCATCTTTTTCACCTTAGTCTCCACCTGGGTCTGGTGTTGTTTTGTGATAATGAACCATTTTGGCTACAGCAACTTTACCAGTAAAAAATTCTCGTTCAGCAATATAAACTTGTCCCATATATTTTTCGTCTGTATACATACCTACATCCATAGGCAAATCAATACCTGTGAATGTCGCATATCCCAAAGTATTAACTCATATCATATTAACATTCTCGGGCAAGCGAGATTTAGGCACTTCAATAGTTATACAACCATTAACAACACCGACAACTCCGTTAACCATACCTAGCACGCCATCAGGAGAAGCGGTTAGCAATTTCGCATAAGTAGCTTCGGTCACTACATCAGCTGTCGCGAGCAAGAAGCCACTTGTCCACTCATTTTCAAAATTGACAACAGCAATTCGCATTTTTGCCATTTCTTCAAGAATTGTGTTTTTAGTAATCGGTTTTGCGGTTGCAATTGCTGTACCGCCAGCCACTAATTGTTCAGCATCGTATTTGTCATAAATTTCAGCCATTTGTTGGCGAAGACGAATAATCTTACTTTCAATGAATTTGGGACCTACTGCTTTACTCTCTAAACGCCCTATGCGTTCTTGAATATCAATTACCTTGTCCAAAGTAGCTTCTATTTTTTTCTCGTTGCATAGTTAGATTTGGAACCAGTATTTGGGTCTCATGTTCTATTAATAACTCCGTCCGTTGCAAGTGGAATAACTACTTTCTCACCATATTCAAATTCGGTAAAAGCTATTTCATTTGCAAAAAGTTGGTGAATTAAACTTCCTGTTCGTGGAAATTCGGGTCTTCATTTGCTTGAAACCAATGTTCTTAATTGGTCAACATTAATAAAAAACGCCATTATTATTTATCTTCCTTTCTTTTAAACATTAACTCCTGAGGGGTTAAAGCATCTGATGAAAAAATTATTTCTTCTGAGTTAGAAGGGTTAGTATTTTTATCATCAGCCTTATTTGGAACGCCTCCTGTGTCTAATGTGTGTTTAATTTTTGGCATCGTGGCCACAAAATTATTAATATCATTTTTAATTATTTCAATATCATTTTCAAAATTAATTGAGTTTTTCACAAAATTAATAAATTGATTATCAATATTAGCATCTTGAATTAATTTATTAATTTCTTGTTCTTTTTTAAAAGTTAAATATTCTTTTTCTTTGTCGGCAAGTTTTTTTAGTGCATCTGTTTCTCTTTGTAACAGATTTTTTGCTTTTTCCTGAAAATTAGCAGTATAGTCATTTTGCTCAGTGAAGCCACGATATAAATTTTTCACCTTAAAAGTTCCATCAGCATTTTTTTCGGGTTGTCCGTCTTCGCCAATAAAGACGATTTTTTTATCTCTAATTTTCATTTGGTGTGTACTCCTTTTTCAAATAAAAAACTCATTTGATATTCTAATTATCTAATGAGTTTTTCTAATTATTGAGTTTTTAGCTATTTATTTTTTCTTTTTTTTCCAATTTTTTTAAATTTTTCAACCTCAATGCTAAAAAATGTTTTGTGGGTGGTCTTATTTGGATAATAACGATTGTGTAATTTTCCCTCAATTAAAATAATATCGTGTTCTTTTAATTTTAAGAATTCTTTTTGCAACTTTTCTTCATAAATAGAGAGCGTTGTGTAGTTAAGACCCGCTCAACTAACTTGAACATTAACAACTTTAACAACAACACTACTAATAACTATTTTTTGCTTAAATTCTGTGATTTTGGGAATATCTTTTAAAATAACTGTCAAATTTACAAAATTAACATAGTCAATTACTTCATTTTCTTTTTTAGTTTTTAGTGCTTTTAACATTTTGTTTTACCTCATTACCCAAAAAGTATTGAATATGCTTTCACGCATCGTGCTCGTGTTTGGTAAGTTTTAAGTTTCCTTTGTAAAAAAATCCTTTCTTTTTAGAAGGCTCTTGTCTAAGAAAGTGCCAATGATATTTAAACCTTAAAAGACTGCTTATTGCTCCAATAAGTTCTGAGGTTGCTAAAGGATTGGTAATCGTTCTACCTTTAGTTAAGAAAAAATTTTCAATAATAAACAATGGCTTAAAATTTTCTATTCTTTTAAAATTATCAAATAATTTTTTAATTTTAAAAATTGCTTGTTCAACGCTTTCAGAAATTATTGTTTCGTTAAATTCAATGCATGAATTTTCAAAATTTCAAAGAATAATACCAGTAGAACCGATGCCTGCGGGGTCAATACCAATTATATAATTCATAAACTAAATACTTACCTTATGACAACTACATTTTTTCGTTGAGTAATCGGAAGCGGTGAATCACGCCTCAATAAAGATTTAGACATATTATATTTTTCTCCTTATGTGTTGTCAGCAAAGAAAATGAGTACATTTTTCTTGGGACACACAGCAATTTTGATAATCATAAGTTTTTTTAGTTTTTCGCTTACAATAATTTTCCATTCTTTTAAACTCACATTGCAATGATTTTTCTTTTAATTGACAATTAATTGCTTTTAACGCTGTAATTAATTCTTTATAAGAATATTTTTGGCGTAACGATTTAAGTCAATAAAAATGTGTTTTCCATTAATTAATCTTCCTCAATTATTTCTTTATAAATAATTCATTTCCGCGGACGAATGGCTTTTTTCTTGTAATAAATTACAGTTTCTAATGAGTGTACTTTTCTTTTAAAATTAGGATTATTACGCGAAAGTCCATAATAGCGTTCTACAATTTCAGCAACACTATCATAAACACCGACTAACTCATTGGTTTCGCAAGAATATATAACATAACAATATTTTTTAGCCATTTCGTACTTGTTCAAGATTTAATAACTAATTTAAATCAGTTTCTTTTAGTCATTCGGGAATAATATAATTAAAATTAATATCTTTATCAGCTTCAGATTTTTTAATATTTTCTAAAAATTTTTGTCGATTTTTAATTTTAACTTCTTCATACAAATTAATAATTTCTTGCCCCTTAATGGTTGCAATTTTCTGTGCACCGTTGGCATCATACTTAATAACTTCATAATCATTTTCTGTAAAAATACCGACCACCATCTGATTTGCATATTTAATTGATGGGTATACTAGTTTGCGAGGAACTCAAGAACTACCACCACTATTGGGAATTGATAGTAAAATCGCATTTGTTGTTTCAGCAACAATATATTTTTTATTCAAAAATAAATTTTTTAAGTTAGTCATTATTTATTAACTCCTCATATCAATAATTTTTTGGTTTTTGTAAAAAAATAATATATATCCTTCCTATATGCAATTTCCTAGTTAGCTAACATAGTTAACCATCTAAGAAATCTATGTTATCTCTCTTATGTTTTAACTAAGTTATGTTAGCTAACTAGGTGCGAGAAATGCTCGAAATTACCAAAAAGCATTATTTTGGCACACCTAAAAAGTGTTCTCATATTTACAACACAATTTTTAGATAGAATTTAGTTTTTTGTTCGAACAAGTTAATAAAGTTAGTTTAATTTTATTAATTAAAATACCTACCTCCTTTAAAAAATTATTCTTAAGAGGAGTATTCTTACTGGTCTAAAATGGTTATCTTACACACACATAATATAAACCAATCTCCAATATTTATACGAAGTGCATATTTTGTTTTACAAAAGAACAAAAAAGACGATAATTATCGTCTTTTCCTATTTTTCTACCTCTTTGTTATACGCCCTCTACAAGTTATGCACCCATATAAGATAAAAGAAAGACCTTTTAGTAAATATTTAAAAGATAATAAGATTATACATGAAACAACACCAATAAGGTCACCACAAAGTAATGGTAAGATAGAAAGATTTCATAAGAACTATAATAATTTATTATTGTTAGATGATATCAAAAGATTTAATACTAATGAATTACAAATATATTTAAATGAATATTATTATTTTTATAACTTCCAAAGAAATCATTGAACAATAAAAGACACTCCATTCAATTTTTTAAATAAACTTTTAAAAACCTCTTGATAACATATGTCTGTGCTATAGTACAAGTTTATTTAAGGTAATGTATAATATTAGTTGTAGTATTGGATAAAATAGTTTATAATAATTAAGATGTTAAATAAAATACTGTACATTACAATTCCCTTGCTTTATAGGTGCTAATATGTGATGAATTGACAATAAAAAATGTCATAACACCATTTATTTATGCAACTATATTCAAGGAGGAAAAAATATGAGTTTTAATGAATTAAATTTAAAGGAAGATAATATAAGTTTTGATGACTTAAATTTAAATAATAACTTAAAGCGCGCAATTTTAAAGGCGGGTTATGTTAACCCTACTGAAATTCAAAAGAAAACAATTCCGTTAGCATTAGAAAATTATGATATTATTGGAAAAAGTCATACAGGAACAGGAAAAACCGCTGCATTTGTATTACCAATCTTAAATAATTTAAATCCAAAACTACGAAGAGTACAAGCAATGATTGTTTGTCCAACAAGAGAGTTAGCATTACAAGTTTTAGATCAAGTAAGAAAATATGCTTTTTATTTAGAAGGAGTTAATGCGACAGCATTATTTGGTGGTTCGGATTTACGAAGACAAATTTATAGTTTAAAAAATAGTAATATTGTTGTTGGGACACCGGGAAGAATTGTTGATCATATTCAACGCAGAACTTTAAGATTGAATGATATTCAAACTGTAGTTTTAGATGAAGCTGATGAAATGTTAAAAATGGGATTCAAACAAGATATTGATAAAATATTTACTAGCATTACATCAAAGTATCAAACATTATTGTTTTCAGCAACAATGAATCGTGCTGTTTTAGAAGTTGCTAATAACTATCAAAATAGTCCGGTTCAAATAAGTATTAAAAGAAATGCTGCGGAATTAAATAATATTAAGCAATATTTTATTAATACAAGAAATACAAGTAAAGATCGTGCGTTAGTGGATTTATTTTTGAAAATTCAACCAAATTTAAGTATTGTTTTTTCTAATACCAAAGCATATACTGAAAGAATTTCTAAAATATTATGAGAAAATGGCATTAAGTCAGCTGTTATTAATGGTGATAAGCGACAAAGTGAAAGAAATAAAGCAATGAATGCTTTTAGAACTAATAAAGTTCAAGTGCTAATTGCTACTGATGTAGCAGCACGGGGAATTGATGTTGATGGGATTGATTATATTTTTAATTATGATTTACCTCGTGAACAAGAAAGTTATGTGCATCGTATTGGAAGAACAGGACGCGCTGGTGAAACCGGAATTGCAATTACATTAGTAAATAATAAAAAAGAATTAATTGATATTAAAAGATTAGAACAAACTTTAAACATTAAGATTAATCCTTACAATACTTAATACTGAATTTAAGGATATTACAGAAGAACATCATTTTAACTAATGATGTTTTTTACTATTCAATAAACTAAAATTAAATATCAAATTTGCAAAAATTATCAAAATTCATTAAAATTATTAGCAAAGTTAAATACTTTTTATAAATAAGGAGAAACAGATGAAATTTTCAATTATTATTGAACGATTAATAAAAAAATATCATAATTTTAAACTTAATGATATTTCACTTAAAGTTAGTAGTGGCAAGATGCATGCGATTATTGGTGCTAGTGGTAGTGGGAAAACAGTTACGATTAAATCATTAATTGGCGGTATTAATTATGATGGCGGTAAAATTTATATTAATGGTCAAGATGCTAAAAAACCGTTAG
Organism: Spiroplasma endosymbiont of Dromius quadrimaculatus; assembly: GCF_964031155.1. NCBI lineage: Bacteria > Bacillati > Mycoplasmatota > Mollicutes > Entomoplasmatales > Spiroplasmataceae > Spiroplasma > Spiroplasma endosymbiont of Dromius quadrimaculatus. The sequence continues at coordinate 807,665 of NZ_OZ035010.1, read as the reverse complement.
CAAAACAAACTATTGGGTATGTTCCCGAGTTTACTAAATTTCCTCGTAATATTACAACTTATCGGTTTTTAAAATCACTAGCTAAAATGAATGGTTTAAAAAATAATCAGATTAAACAAAGATTACAATCATTAATGGAAGAGTTTAATATTTGAGAATTTCGTAATAAAAATATGAATGCTTTTTCTAGTGGTATGAAAAAGAAAGTGATGGTAATTCAGGGAATTATTCATAATCCGGATATTTTAATTTTAGATGAACCAGAAGCAAATTTAGATACAACAACAAGAAAACAAATTTTAGGTTATTTAAGAACACTAGTTAATCAAGGTAAAACAGTCTTTTTTTCAACTCATTTATTAAATGAAGTTAAAGATGTTATTGATGAATGTTCAATTATTTATCGGGGTAATTTATTATATAGTGGACCAATTAGTGGTTTTCAATTAACAAATTCATTTGTTATTGAATGTGAGGATAATGAAGCGATGGTGATATTTTTTAAAGATAATGATATTGACTATTTATTTAGAGAAGAAAGTAATGATCTTTTCTTTAAATTAAAAAATTCGTTAGAAATTAATAAGATATTTCTTTATGCCATTGAATATAATCTAATTATTTATCGGATTGAGCCATATACGATTGATTTAGATTTCTTTTATAATACTTTAACCAGTGAAAAATTTAATTTGTAAGAAAGGAATAAAATATGAAAATTTTATCAAGTAATAATTTTTTACCGATTTTTAATTTTGCTTTAAGAAAAATATTAGTTTCTTTGTTAACATTAGTAATTGAAATTATTACTTTATTAAGTCTTATAATAACAACAATAGTTCTTTTTATTCAATTAGGAAATGATAATGATAGTTTTTTAGTAAATTTTCAATATATTATTTTAGTATTTTTAAATTTATTATTATTTCTTTTTATTGTTTTAAATGTAGTTCGAATTATTAGTGAAGAAATAACTGATGGAACATTTTTGTTATTAATTTCTAAACCTTATTCACGATTTAAAATATTATTTTCTAAATATTTAAGTTTATTATTTGTAGTTTTTTTATTTATTGCAATTAATTTAGGAATAGCTATTTTATTAGGTTATGTTATTAGTACTATTAGTAATAAGCATGCTCAGTTTATTTTACTTTTAAATATGATGACAAAATTAATGCTTTTCTCATTATTTCTTAGTTTTGTTGTGTTAGCAGGTTCAATATTAACAGCTTTAATATTTTCATCAAATATTGTTTTTTTAATATTAGTTGTTTTTAGCAGTATGTTTTTATTAGGCGGATTACCATATTCTTTAATTAAAGAAATTAGTAATAAACAAACAGTTAATATTGGTGAGGATACTTTTGATATTAATAATATTAAAGAAATAATCTTATTTAATGATGCTGTCAAAAAACCTGAAAATAACCAAACTAATATTAAAATTCGCTACTCTAAATTAGTAACCGAAATTTTTAATTTTTATAATGAATATGAATATCAACAACTTACAGCAAGGTTAACAGAAATTGATGATAAAAGAAGAGCAATGTATAAAAAATTTGATTTATATACTGATGAAATTAAGACATTTACTGCTGATGGTAGTGTTACACGATGAACAGGAGAGCTTACAAACGACTTAAAGGATAAAGATGTTAAATTGCATATTCAATTTAAAACATATTTTAAAACATTAGAACAATTAGATGCTAGTAATGAATATCAATATGAACTAATACAACTTATTAATAATGATTTATCACCACAAGTTGTTGAACTAACTAAAGATAAAAATGTTTCGTTAATGGAATTAGATATTGACAAAAATAATTCAACTACTAGTAAAACATATATTGAAGTTAGGAACAAAAAAATGTCTAATTGAAATCCATTTACTGTTTTTAGAGAGAATTATAGGTATGAATTTGATGAAAAATTATCTGAAAAATATAATGATTTGTTTAGTAATAAGGTATATTTTGCAATTCAAGAATTAGATAATAATATTTTAGTTAAAGTTCGTCATTTGAAATTATTAACTAATCAATCATTATCAATAAATAAAAATTGGACTGATTATCAATCATTAATGAAGACATATCGGATTATTAGTTTTCTTAATCTTTTTGAACATTGAAATCAAATGTGAACAACATTTTTAGGATTTAATGATTTCTTTTTTAGCCCCACAGGTAATTCATATATTGATTTTGATAAACAAAAAAATTATTTAAATTCATATCGTGATTTTGAAATTATAACAAATAATGAAGGACAGATTGAGGTTCAAAAGATTAATCACATTTTAAATTCAACAGCAGTAGCTATTGGTTATGGGATATTTGCAATGCTATTAAATATCGGTTCAGTTTTAGTTATTAAACGCCGAGATATTGTTTAGGTTTTCAATGGGGTTGCTTCATTTTATGTAATAAAATTTATGTTATAATTAAAACTGAAATGCAGATGTGAGGATTGCAAATAATGAGATTATTTATTAGTTTAAAAGAATGAAATTGATATCATTGATTAATAACCGGTTTAATTTTTCTGTTAATATTTACTCTTATCATATGACAAATATTATTATTTATTTTGCATCAAAGAAAATTTTTAGAAGGTAAAATCATTAATTTTTTAGAAATAATTAAATTATTGCCACTGCGTCAAATATTATATCGGTTATCAGAAATTGCTAGTTATCATCATGAATTTAAAACAATTTTACCATATTGGATTTTTCTTTATGAAAAGCATAGTCAAGAACTATTAGCATTAATAAATGAAGCATTAATAATTTTAAAACAAGATCAGCAAGATATTAAGAAATTTAGTTTATATAAGTTAAAACAATTATTAGCAAAAATTAATAAGTTAAATAAAAAATCACGCGACTTATTATTAGATTATGAAAATGCTCTTAAAATTGAATTAACCCAACGCGAGCAAGCATCATTATATAAAAGTTTTTTTAATCAGTTAGTTAATAATGCTACTAAATTACAAATTCATGTGGCAATAAATCCTGAAAAATTAGATTATTTAGTTAATGTTTTACAAAATATGTTATATAACTTTGAAATTGAATTAACTAAAGGAGTATTTTTGAAGTCATATCAAATTCTTGATAAGATTGCTGTTGGTTTAATTTCCTTTACAGAAATTTTAGATAAGATTCCGCAGTTATTAACGATTGTACATAAAGTTATTCCCAAGCAATTAAAACAAATGACTACTTTATATATGAATAAAGGTAATGATATTATTTTGCAAGAGCAGTTTGTGAATTTATTTGATGATGTTAATCTTCAAGTTCAACAAGTTAAAAAATTGTTAGATAATTTACAATATAAAAAGGGACAAGTCAGAGTTGAAAAAATTCTGGTTTTGCTAGCTAATTTTAATTATCAATCACAAAAAGAAAAAGATTTAAAAACAATTTTTTCAACTTACTATGAGCCAACCATTAAAGTAGTTGAATTAATTGAAAATAGTTTTGAAAATTTAAAAAAAGAATTAGTACAAATTGAAACTATTTATTTATTTTTGCCAATGGAAAAAGAAATAATTAATAATAGTCAAAAATTAGTTAAGAATTTAAGTTCACAAATGAATGAATTAATTGTGATTATGAATCAAACAAAAACTAATGCTTATCATCAATTGGTTAAATTACAGGTAAAAATTTTAGAAAATGCTTTAAAAACTCAAGTTCATTTAGAACAAGTGTACAAATTAATAACGCAAAAAACTGAAGAAGAAAAGCAATTAAAACAGTTACTTTCACATTTAGGAATCCTATTAATGCAATTAAATGCTAAGTTAAATAAAATTACTTATCAAAAAATTGCTTATACTTTCAAAGACCGGATTAGTGATGTTTATAACTCATTTTCGGAACTTAAAGAATTAATTAGTATTAGTGATGATTTACAAGAACAAAAGCGGTTATTACGCAAGTTATATTTATTAAAAGATAATATTTATAAATTACATAGTAAAATCAAAAATATTGCCATCATTGATCAACTAATTCAACGAGCAATTGTCTATGGTTATAAATTTTGTGCTATTGATGATAGTGTTAACAATAAAATTAAAAGTGCACAGCTAATTTATAACAGTGCTAATTATGAAGATGCATTACAATTAGTATTACAAGCATTAGAGTATTCGTATGAACAACGGTTACATAAAAGATTGCAAAAAAGGTAATAGAGAGTAGGAATAATTAAAAATGAATGATACTATTTTAATTCGTTATGGTGAATTATCAACTAAAGGTAAGAATCGGTATTTATTTATTAATCAGTTAGAAAAAAATTTAAAAGCTAAGTTAATCGCATTTAAATATTTAAATATTGTTGCAACCCATAGTCGGATGTTGATTTATTTAAATGAACATCAAACTAATCCTATTGAAATTGAACAAATTACTAATATTATTAGAAATACTTTTGGAATTACTTCGTTTTCTTTTGCTAAACAAGTTATTAAAGATTTAAATGTTATTCAGAAGGAAATTTTGACATTGATTAGCAATTTAGAATTTAAATCATTTAAATTAGATGTTAATCGGATTGATAAAAAATTTCATTGTACTTCGTTAGAAATAATTAATGTTATTGCTGGATTAATTTTAGATTATAAAAAAGATTGTCAAGTTAATTTAACAAATCCACAATTAACGATATATTTAGAAATTCAAATTGATAATGCTTTTATTATGTTTGATAAAATTACCGGATTAAAAGGTTATCCTGTTGGTATTGCTGGAAAAGTATTATTACTTATGAGTGGTGGGATTGATTCACCAGTTAGTGCTTATTTATTAATGAAACGCGGATTGGAAGTTCATTATTTACATTTTATAACTCCACCATATACTAAAGATGAATCATTACAAAAAGTTATTAATTTAGTTAAAACCTTAGGAGTTTATGGCGGTAATGTTGCTTCAAAATTATATATATGCAATTTTAGTAGTTTACAACAAGAGTTAAACCATATTCCTTTATCATCGTATCAGATTACAATTATGCGCCGAATGTTTGTGCGTATTGCTAATTATTTAGCAAGAAAATTGCGTATTAAAATTTTAGCAACTGGTGATTCTTTAGGACAAGTAGCATCACAAACAATTGAAAGTTTATCAGTTATTGCTGATGTTAGTGATATGGTAATTTTGCGACCATTAATTACTTATGATAAAAATGAAATTATTAATATTGCTAAAAATATTAATACTTATGAAACATCAATTATTCCTTTTATAGATTGTTGTTCATTATTTGTTCCTCAAAATCCAGTAATTAAACCAATAATTGCTATTGCTAAGAAACAAGAACAAAGCATTTTATGAGAAGACATTTTAGCATTAACAGTTGAAAATAATATTATAAAACAAGAAATTAATTTTCTTGAAAAAAAGTAGGTGGAAATAATTATTAATTTAAATGTTCACAGTGAGTATTCACTATTAAGTTCACCGTTAAAGTTAAAAGATTATTTTAAGTTTGCAATTAAAAATAATCTTTCAGTTTTAGCATTGACCGATAAGAATACAATGTTTGGGGTAATACGATTTTATGAACAATGTCAAAAATATAATATTAAACCAATTATTGGCATTGATATTGATGTGTTAGATATTGCTCGTAATTTGAAATTAGAATTAATTGTTATTGCTAAAAATCAGCAAGGTTATGAACAACTTTGTCTTATTTCTTCAATAATTGCTATTTCTAATAATTCAACAATTAGTTGTGAACAATTATTAGAACATTTAAATGAGATTATTGTTATTTTTAAACCACAAAATACTTTAGCAATGTCTTTAACAATGCAAGCGGAATATTTAACAAGAATCCAAAAAAAGGCCCGCACATATATGGGAATTAATCAGGATAATTTTAGTAATATTCAATATTGAATTGATAAGCAACAATTAGTTGTTCCTTGTAATTTAGTAAAATATTTACAATCGGATGATAATCAAACATTACAGTTAATTGAAGCTATTAAGGAACAAAAATTGTTAGCAGAAACTAATGTTAATGATTTTAGTAATTATCATTATTTATTATCATTTGATATTTATTGTGAATATGAACAAATATTAATAACTAATTTGGAACAGTTAATTAATAATGTTAATTTACAATTACAATTTAATATTAAGGAAAATATGTTACAGTATGTGCCACCAATTGGTGTGAAGAGCAATGAATATTTGCAAAACTTATGTTTACAACGATTACAAAATAATAAGGAAATTAATAATGATTATCGTTATCAACAACGATTATCTTATGAATTATCAATTATTTGTGAAATGGGTTTTGCTAATTATTTTCTTATTGTTTATGATTATGTTAAATATGCTCGTGAGCAAAATATTATGGTTGGTCCGGGAAGAGGGTCTGTTGCTGGTAGTTTGGTAGCATTTTTATTACAAATTTCTACTGTTGACCCAATAAAATATGATTTAATTTTTGAAAGATTTTTAAATCCGCAACGAATATCAATGCCAGATATTGATATTGATTTTCAAGATGATCGGCGCGAAGAAGTAATAAAATATTTAGTTGAAAAATATGGTAAAAATAATGTCGCCCAAATTATTATTTTTCAAACCATTACTTGTAAAATTGCTCTTAAAGATACGGGAAGAGTATTAAATATTCCTTTAGATATTATTGATAAAATCAGTAAAGCGGTGCCATTAGATTTAAATTTAGATTTATCATTAGCTGTTAGTAAAATTGAAATTTTACAAGTGTATATGACACAATATCCGCAGTTATTTTTATTAGCAAAAAAAATTATTGGCTTACCTCGACAATTTGGAACGCATGCTGCTGGTGTTGTTTTATCACAATTACCAATAATGCAAATTGTTCCAATTCAAAAAGGTTATAACAATATTTATTTAACGCAATATTCAATGAATCATTTAGAATCATTAGGATTACTAAAAATGGATCTTTTAGGTTTAAGAAATTTAACAATTTTAAAGCAAATTCTTAATATGATTAATAAAGATTTATCAATGATGATTAGTTTAGATAAAATACCCTTAAATGATAGTAAAACATATCAATTATTAAGTGAAGGATATACGGCGGGGATTTTTCAGTTAGAGTCTAAAGGAATGCAACAAATTTTAATAACCATGCAACCCAAAAATTTAGAAGATATTGTTGTTACAAGTTCATTATTTCGCCCTGGTCCGCAAGAACATATTAAGACATATATTAAAAGAAGATTAAAGCAAGAAGCGGTTTGGTATTTACATCCTGATTTAGAACCAATATTAAAAACAACTTATGGAATTATTATTTATCAAGAACAAATTATTTTAATTGCCCAAAAAATTGCTAATTTTTCATTAGCAAAAGCTGATATTTTAAGAAGAGCAATTAGTAAAAAAAATCAGAATGAGATGACCTTATTAAGTAAAGAATTTATTGCTTCTGGTGTTGCTAATGGTTATGATAAAAAAACTGTTAAGCAAATTTATGATGATATTAATCAGTTTGCTAGTTATGGGTTTAATCGCAGTCATGCGGTGTCATATTCATTATTAGGTTATTGAATGGCTTATTTGAAGGTTAATTATGCATTACAATTTATGTGTGCGTTATTAACTAGTGTGATTGCTAGTGCTAATAAAATTGAACAGTATCTTAAAGAATGTCAAAGATATCATCTAAAAATATTGCCACCGTCAGTTAATTTTTCAACAGAAAATTTTATTATTGAGAATCATATGATTAGGGTACCGCTCACGATAATTAAGCAGGTGGGAATGGTAATGTATGAAGCAATATATGCTGAAAGAGAAGCAAATGGACAATATACTGATTATTTCTCGTTTGTGGCGAGAATGGTGCTTAAAGGTTTAAATATAAGCATATTAGAAGCATTAATTGCTGCGGGAGCTTTAGATGAATTTAAAATCTCACGAAAAACGATGAAATTAAATATGACACTAGCTTTTCGCTATGCACAATTAATTCAGGTATCAAGGAATGATAATATTACCCTAAATTATGATTTGGTAGCAATACCTAGTTTAAAACAAGAACCAGATAATTTATTAGAAAAAGCTCAAGATGAGTTAAAATATTTTGGTTTCTATTTACAAACTCATCCTTTATTATTAATTAAAAAGCAATTGCAATTAGAAAAAGAAATTATTAAATTACAAAATCTAGATAAATTGATTAATTGAAAAGTTAAAGTATTGGTTTTTATTAATCGGATTAAACAAATTAAAACTAAAGATGGTCAGTATATGTGTTTTTTAACAGTAAGTGATGATTATGGGACAAGTGATGTGACAGTTTTTAGTAATATATATATGCAATATCAAGAACAACTTAAAGAAAATACTATTGTCTTAATTAATGCTACTGTTGAAAAGTATAATGATAAAATTCATTTAGTTTTACGAACTTTAAAAGTAATAAGTATTTAAAAAAATCTTATCTAAATTAGATAAGATTTTTTTATTCATCACTATTTTTTACTAATTCCAGAACATTAAGTTTTTTTAAATGATAAGTAGTCATAATATATGTTGATGAATAAATAACTATAATAATAACAAAACTAATTAAAATTACTCATCAAACTAAAGAGAAGGGAATTATTAAAAGAAAGAAATTTTGTAAGATATAAATAAAGATACTTGCTGTTGTTCAAGCTAGTAGTACACCACCAATAAAACCAATCAATACGGAAGGAAGAAACATTGTCAGAATTAAGTTATTAATTGTTCGATATTTGTAACCTTGAATTTGTAATATTGCCATCATTTTTGAAAATTGATCTAATGATAAACTAGTAATCATGGTAATGATAATAATTGCAATAATAATGGCATTAGTAATAAATATGGCAATCATACTAGCAGCAACAGTAGCGATTTTTTTAATTAACTCTTGTTTAGTTGATAATAAATCATAGTTGTCAACAGCATTTGTATATGCTCATCCGTCAGCGCTATTATATAAACCATTTGTAGAAAATGTTGAATATCTTGTTGTAATATCAATAAGTTCGCTATTGCTTGAATAACGACCATTGGATCATAAAGCAATGTTATTAAAAGGGTCTTTTTGATAAATATCACTTGATTTAGTATTAGGAACACCAATAATATCATTAGCATAATCTTGGGCCATAAATATTATTGAATCATTATAAGAATTATGGATACCAACAACTTCATATTGATATGGACCATCAACATTACTTTCATTAGCAAAATGGTCAATACCAATTTTCATTTCTTCTGGTTTACTTTGTAAATATGCTGATGAAAGTAAGGTAAATAAATTTTTACCATTAGTTATTAAGTTAAGAGCACTTGAAAAGTCAGAGTTGTTAATGTATTGTTTAGTTTTATTATTTCAAAAAATGCTATAAGGACGAATTACTCATCACTTATTATTAGTTTCATCAGTAGCAATAATAAATTTATCTTGGTGACCCGTAGGTAATTGTTTAGCTTCTAAAGTTTCAAAGTAATTATTAGTTGCTGCACTAATGCCTTGATAGATAATATTACCATTGTTATCTTTAATGTCATTTTTAGGTAATCGTAAGATGACATCATTAAGATTACGATAAGTTTTAGCATTAGAATATTGTTGGGCAATGTCCTTATCATTCTCGTTAGTACCTTGATAGTCGTAATGATTTGTTCAACCATAAGTTACTTTGTCGCTAGCACTAGTAAATTTATCATTAGGCATTTTTCAAATATTTTCCGTGTTAGGTTGGGGTTGTCATTTACCATTAATAAATTCTTGATTTTTTGAATTATAACCTCATCAGTTATTAGGAATTTTATTTCATTTGTTTTCATTAGTAGTATATTGTAAAGAACGAGTTGTATTTGTAAAATCAATAATATTGCCCACATTTAAATGATGCTTAATTTGTAAAGATTTATTAATGATAATGGGAATAATAATTTTATTATTAATAGTTTTAATTGTTTTTAGTTTATTTTGTAATTCATCAGATATTTTAACCATTTTATTATTTGGTTTAATACCGTGGGTTTTAATATTTTCATTGTTAATTTTTGAATTATAGTGCGTTAATAATTCATCTTCTAAGGGATTATAAGGTAAAGTATTAAAACCAATTGCAAAGCGATTTTTTGTTTTAGCATTATTTAAATATTTTTTAACAAAAGAAGGCATTTCACTGGCAATAACATTTTCCACACATTGTCTGTCTTCAATCTTGGTTATTGTCAATATCATTTGTACCATTAGCAATTAGATTAAAAATGGGACAAACAATATTGGAGACAGCATTCATTGCTGCTGTCCCATGATATTTATTATCCATTGCTTCTAGTCATCCTAATGAAATTGCTTTTCCTGAAAAATCAAACATATTGTAGCTAATTTGATTAATGATATCAGAAAGATTAATACTATTAGGTGATTTTGGATTATCAATATTAGTTCAGATAGCATCATTTTTTTGTTTCATATATTCAGAAATTAAACGATTTTCACCAATTGGATACATTGGATCAGTAGTTTCATATTCAATTCCTTGTCAAGGAAAGAAATTATAGCGATTTAAGGGCATATTATTAATTCCTTGATAAAATTCAACACTAGTTTGATAGTTGATATCATGATAATATGATTTGTCTAGTGATAAAATATTAATCGGAATTAGTAACGATAACGAGATAGTAAACGAAGCAATAAGAATTGTTAAGGCCATTAAAAAAAGTTTTTTATAAGAAACAGCAGCTAAAATAATACGAAAACGAGTTTTAAAACTACCAAAAGCAAAATAGCGATGATAAATTTTTAAAATAAATTTTGATGATTTATTATAGTTAATCTGAGAATGAAATAGTTCACTAATTGGGATATTAATAGCTTTTAAAACTATGACACTAGCACAAGTGATTGTTAAGATGGCAAGAACAAAAAAACCAATCGCTAAACTAGTAAAATCAAGGTAGATGGTGTTATTAGGAATAATAAACATACTACTAAAAATTTCTATAATTGCAATTTGACCAATAGTACCTAAAAATCAACCAATTGGTAAGGCAATACAACAACTAAGAATAGCATAAACTCAATATGATGAAGTAATGGCAAATTTTGAATAACCTAATGCTCTTAGAGTTCCAATTTGCTGATAATTTCTTTCTACGGCTTTTTTAATTATTAGAGAAAAAATTAAAAAACTAATAATGGCAATGAATATAGTAGTAATACTAATAATTATTTTGTAAGCATTAAATATTAAAGCAAAACTGGTAAAACCGCGATTAATGAAATCAGAGGAGTTATATTTTTCCATTTTAATGTTAATATTAAGATTCAAAGGTTTTTTTAATAAAAATGAGTCACTAAGTAATGTTTTGTAATTAGTTAAATCCTTTTCTAAGTTATTTTTAGTTCCTTGATGAGTTAAATAAACACTAGAAATATCTTGAACAATTTGTTTATATTGTAAAAAATTATCAAAAAATACTCAATTTTTAAGAAAAACTATTGGTTCATTGCCATAGTTAGGAATTGGATTTAATTGATTAGTAGAAGGTAAAACGGTTCAATTATCACCACCAATACCAGTAATCATAAAATTAAAATCACCAATTTTAATTTTATCGCCAATATTATAGCCTCGTAATTTTGCAAACTGGGGACTAATAACAATTTGATTACTAGCATCTGGACTTGTACCTTGAATAATTTTTAAGGAATGAGGATTAAGAGACTATCAATGTTAACAAACCGATAATTAAAGTTACTTGCAAAGTCAGTAAGAATAAATTCTCTTCTTGTTGTCACTTTAAAATTAGTAGCTATTCCTGCTAATTCATTTTGCATTTGCATTAAAATATTATTTTCAATTGTTCTTGTAGTTACTGATTTAGCAATATTAGTTTTATTTTTTAAACTTGGATTTGGTTCTGCTAGTCAATTAGTAATTAAATATTGTTTAAAAATTTCAATATTATTAATATTATTATCAGGTGGATATTGAAAAAAATTCGGATTATTTTTATAAATGTTAATATAATAATTTCATAACATTTTATTAAGTAAAGAAGAAAAATATATATCAATTACATTAATAAATTTATTAAAAAGTTGTTTAAATTCAATGTTGTTAATGGCATAATGATATTTTTCTTTAAGAATTTTTCCAATAATTGATTTTTGAAAATAAGAACTTTGATGATTAATTTGTTCTCATTTTAAATAATTAACTAGTTTAATATCATCAATAGTATATTGCTCGTTAACTTTTTTAGTTATTAGTTGCACATTTTTAGTTTTTAATGTTATTAGACTATCATCATTAGGATTATTACTAATACTAAAGTCACTAACTGTTAATTTATTACTTTCTGTAAAATCAGTGTTAGAAAAATTAAATTTATAATAATAATCATATTTTACTTCTTGCCCCATAAAATTATTACTTTGCTTTAAATTATTAATTGTTGACATGGCGAGACTAATACTAGCAGTGAGAATTATTGTTAGCAAAATTAGTAAAATCATTTGAACTTTTACTTTAAACATTGAAAAAAATGCTTGTTTATAAGTTGGAAATATTTTTTTCATTAGTTTTTGTAGCCTTTCTGCTTTAAATAACTTATTCGTCACTACTTTTTACTAATTCAAGTACATTCATTCGTTTTAATGTTTCAGTTGAAATTATATAAGTCAGTGTGTAAATAATTGTAATTGTTGCTAATGTTATTGGTAAAAGTCATCATTGGAAATATAGGGGAATAATGAATCCAGTAAAAATTCCAATAGTTCATAAGATACCTTGACAAATAAATCAAGCACTGATAAATCCAACGATAAATCCCATAATAGCAGCTGGAATAAACATTGATAAAGTTAAACTATTAATTTCACGATATTTATACCCTTGAATTTTCATAATTGCCATTAGTTTAGCAAACTGATGGACAAGAAGATTAGAAATCATTATAACAATAATTACGGATAGACTAATTGAACCTAAAATAAAGATGGCAGCAATACTAGAAGCCACTGTTGTTAAGTTCTTAATTAATTCTCGTTTTACTGTTAATAGTTCACTGTTAGTAACAGTATTAGCAACATTATCATTTAAACTAGCAATTGAATAATCACCAAGAGTTGAAGTTGTTGAATATCTACTAGTAACATCAGTTAATTCAGGATTAGATGATAACCGACCATTAAATCATAATGGCTCATTATTAAAAGGATCTTTTTTATAAATTTCACTACTTGTTGTGGCATTAAAACCAAGAATTTGATTAGCAACTCGTTGATTAATATAAACTTTTAATTCACCATAAGATTCATGAATTGCTTTAACTTGATATTTAACTTTTTGCGGTATCGGGGTATTATCAATTTTTAGAATTTTAGGTATTTCTTTATTACCAATAGTTTTACCGTCTAGTATGGCAATAAAAATATTTCATAATGGATTGTCATATGATTGATTTAAGAGATTTAGTGCTGATGTCATAAAGTTTTCATCAACGAATTTATTTTTAGTAGCAAATGGCACAAAGGCTCTAATATGTCATCATTTATTGTCGGGTGATTGTTCAATAACAAATTTATTATTATTTGTTGGTATTTTTGCATTAATAATTTCTTTTAAAAATTCATCTTTAATTGCTGGGTATTTGATATTATCAATTGTGATTTCTTCTTTGGGTAATCGTAAAATTATTTCATTTAAGTTACGATAACTTTTAGCAATGTCATCATCACCAATATCGTTTTCTTTATAACCATAATGGTTAGTTCAACCATAAGGCGAGTTATTATCATTAATACTTCATTTATCTAGAGGCATATTATAGATATTTTCAGAGTTATTTTCATCACGATAAATTCAAAATGAAGTGTGAGCAGGATATCATTTATTATTAGCACTCATATATTGTAATTGTTTTTGTTGAACTTCACTTTCAAAAATACTATCAACTTTTAAATTATGTTTTATTTGCATTGCCCGATTAATAACTGCTGGAATCTTATCAAGTCATTTTTTTTCTTGGATATATTTTGAACTTTCTTTTAATGCAATCATATCACTATTTGGTTTTACTCCTAGGGTTTTAAAAGCGACATTATTTAAGTTAGCATCATAATATGTATATAATTCATCTTCTTTAGCATTATAAGGTAAAGTATTATGAGTAATTGTTAAGCGTTGTTTTCTTCCAGAAATATTAAGAAAGTCTTTAATATAAGAAGGAACAGCTGTTTCAATTGCATTCATTGTACATGTTCTTCAGTTATCACTAGTATTTATTTCGGCATTAGTTGTTAAAATAGTGTTTACCATTGGACAAATAATTGTGGATAATAATCCTGAAAGTTTGGGATTATTATTAAAATCTTTAGAAATTTGTTCTAATCAACCTAAAGAAATTCCTCTGCCACCTGTTCAATAATAGTTATAAGCAATTTGTTTTAAAATATTATCTAAATTAATGTTTTGGGTATTATCACTAAGTTTTTTTCAAGAATTAGCAGGAGCATCTTTATAGTAATCAGCTACTGGACGAATTTTAGTAATTGGGTAATCAAGACTTTGATTTTGAGCATCAATCCCTTTTCAAGGGTATAAATTATAACGAGTTGTTGGGATATTACTAATCGGTTGTTGAAATTCAGCATTAGTTTGATATTTTAAAAGTCCATAATAAGAATCATCAAGACTGCGAACAGCAGCGGGGATCATTAAGGCAATAGCGATAGTGAATGAAGCAATAAGAATTGTTACAAACATAATAATAATTTTCTTATATGAAACTGATGCCAATGCCAAACGAAACCGAGTTTTAAAGCTTCCAAATGCAAATCATCTTTTGTGGATGCCAGAAATTGCTTTTGAAGGTTTATTATCACTGTTAGGTCGTAATAGGGTAGTTGTATTTTTTGCTACTTGTTTATAAGCAGTAATTGTTACGGTAATTAAAATTACAATGATATTAATTGCCAAAGCAATTAGAAAAGGAATAATATCAAAATAAAAAATATTATTTGGAATTGTAAAGAAATTTTCAAAAATTTTCATTACGGCTATTTGTAAAATACTACCAACAATTCAACCAATGGGTACAGCAAGAATTGTTGTTATTAAGGCATAAGATCAATATGAACCAATAATTGTTTTATTTTCATAGCCTAATGTTTTCAAAACACCAATTTGTGTTGCGTTGCGTTCAACGGTTTTTCTAATAATTAATACTGTTGCAAAAACTGTTAACATTGTCATAAAAATAACAATAATAATACTAAATCAAGTATATGTTCTAGTAATTGTTGGTAACGAATTAAAGCCACGATTAATATAATTGTTGCTGTCACTATTTTCAATCGTTGAAGTTATTTTTAAATCTTCAGTAATTTTTTGAATGTCTTGGGGGTTGTTATTGTAAGCTAACATTTTTTGATAAACAGTTTCAATGCTGTTATTATTTTTTTTAAAATTATCATTAAGAAAAAGTCGAAATAATTCGAAATCATTGGCAATATGATTTCCTGTGTATGTTAAATAGACATTAGATATATCTTCAATATCACTATAACGAATGAATTCATCACGAATAAATAATTGGTGGTTAACGAATAAGACGGCTTCTTTTGCTGGATTAGGAAGAAAATTTATTGGATGAACAACAGGTAACGATGTAAAGTTATCGCCACCAATGCCAGTAATTATTAATTTATAACTACCAATTTTGAGAGTATCACCAATTTTATAATTATATTTTTCAGCAAACTGAGGATTAATTACAATTTGATTAGCACCAGTAGGATAGGTGCCACTAATGATTTTAATATTATTTTTTTTAGGGTCATTATTAGGATTAATACTAATTACACGATAACGGATATTAGTAGCAAAATCAGAAAATAAATACTCTTGGCGTAAATTGACATTAAAGTTACTTAATAAGCCAACTAATTTATTATGGTGATTTCATATTGCTTGCGAAATATCTCAATTATTTCTTAAAGATGTTCCACCAATCGGAAGTGTTAGATATTTGGCAACATCGAGATAACTACTATCCTTATTATCATTTATGTGGTCGTTTATTAGTTGAAAATTAATTTCATTATTATCTTTGTTAATATTCATTAAAATATTTCCTAAATCGCCTTTAAAACCTTGTTTAAAAAAAGCTTTGTTATTAAAATTTGTTGCCTGAGGAAACCTTTTTTCATAATCTTCTTTTGTTAATTGTTGAAAAATATTAATTCCGCCACCAAAAATTGGAACATTATCACTAGATAAATCAGTTTCATTATTTATATCTCTTATTCAACTGTCGCCATTACGAGCATTAACAAAGTCTCTTAAAAATATTTCTTTAAATGCTTTAACTTTGTCAAAATAATCAGCATCAGTTGTTTTTTTTGGATATTTAAGTTTATCACTATTAGCTTTATAAAGATTAAATAAATAAAAGGCAAAAATTGGGTTAATGTATTGTTCAACCAAAGTTGTATATTGTTCATATAATATTTTAAATTCGTTATTAGGAATGTCATGATATTTTTTATGTAAAATTTGACCAAAGAGTGAATTTTTAAAGGCTGAACTATTTGTATTAATTTTTTCTCATTTTAGTAAATTTTTAAAGGAAATATTTTCAATTGTGATATTATTATCACTTGCTATTTTTTCCGTAATATCTAAACTTTCTGATATTAATGGTAATAAACACCCCGTAGGGTCATTTTTATCTTTCGCAATGGTAAGTATTGGTGTACTGTTATCTTTTATACTTTTACTAGTATTAGATTCTGCTAATGAACTTTTACTAAAAGCAGTACAAATATTAAATGTTGGTGATATGCTTTGAATACTAGGACTATTTTTACTATTAAAGCGATAACTATAATTAAATGGTGTTGTAGCACTATTCATTGCTGTTTCACCATCTAAGAGTCATCTTGTCGTAATTCAAGTTAAGGTAATTGTCGTTGATAAGATAATAGTTAATAAAATTAATGAAATAATTTGGATTTTATGTTTAAATGCTCCTCAAAAGGCTTGCTTAAATAATTTGTTTCATTTTCAATGTTTCATAAATGTATCTAACCTCAACTTAATAAATTATTATAAAAAAGATAAATATTTTTTAACATAAATAATTATATCAACTTATTTATGAACGGCAACCTTGTAAGAATATTAGTAGCAAGATTGGTTTTATTTTTTAAATAAATATTTGGATATTGATTTAGATAGACAAAGTTAAATCTAAATAGTATTCTTAATAGAAGTAAGACTATGAAAATAAAATTTAAAAAAAATTGCCGTTTATTATTCTTTTTTTCATAATTTGAATTTGCTTTATTTTTCTAAAAAGTTTAAAATTGTCTTGCATTGTTTTATAAAAGTTGAGGTTTAATTTATGAAAAGAAAAATAATGAAATATTGAGTAGTGTTATTATTATCAGTTTCTCAAATTTTAACCTTAGCTGCTTGTACTTTTCGTTATCAAACTAAGATTGATGAAGGCATCGCTGCTAAATTAAATGATTTTTCGGCAATTACTGGCGAAATTACTAAAGCAATAATATTAAGTAGAGAAAAAAAATGAGATGCTTCGCAAGTTATTAATGATATTTTAGAAAATAAAGTTGATAATTTAATTTTTAAAAATATTTCTTATTCGTATTTTGGACAAACCAATTATAATAATTGATTCCCTCGTCATCAAGAGTTTTTTGCTTCGCAAGATTTAGCTAATAAAGTTATTAACTCTAATGATAAATATGTAAAACCCTATGCTGATTTAATTAGTCAAAATAATATTTTAGGTAAAATTCGAACATATGGTTCAATTTTTAACACTTTAACTGTTGATACATTAAAAGAAATTTTTAATAGTGGGTCCGTTTTAGATCCCATTATGAATTTTTTAACTAAAAGTAATATTGAAAGTTTTTGAAATGATTATAATGCTGGTGGTTATGCTGATATTATTACTGAATTACGAAATAATCTTACTGAACATAATGATAATTTTGTTGGCAAAGCAACATATGCTGAAGCACTACAGTGGTCACAAAAAAGAATTAAAAAAATAATTGTTCAAATTGGTTGTAAGAAAGAAAATGATAAAAAAAAAGAAAATGATGAAGAGAAAGAAAATGATGAAGAGAAAGAAAATGATGAAGAGAAAGAAAATGATGAAGAGAAAGAAAAAGCTGAAAGTTCTTGTAAAGGATATGATAGTAAAGATGATGCCGAAGTAGAAGCTGCTTATGATACAATGATGGCAACATTTGGTATTGAAGTAGATAATATTAATGATAATGATGTTTCAATAATAACTAATAAATATATATTAGAAAATTTTCAAAATGGATTTAAAGATCTAAAAAATATTATTTCATTGTTAGTACCAATTTTACCAGTTATTTCTTATGTAATGAAAATGTATGTTAGTCTTCCTTTTGATGATCCCAATAAGATTTGGTACGAAGTTAGTAAAATTCCTAAAGAAATTCAACAAGCTATTAATGAGCAATTGAGTACGACATATGTTGGTTTCGATCAATCAGTAATTAGTAATTTAAAAAATAAGTTAACAAAAGTATTTTCTTTAAATGATGGCGGATTAAGTTTACGAAAGTTATTATTAATTATGAGATTAACCCCACAATTAAATGAATTAGTTAAGAAAATTAACATAAATATTATAACTTTCTTATGGTCTTTTGATTATCCATTAATTGATGTGGTTTCAGCTGGTGGTGTTTGAATGAGATTTAATAGTATTTTTACAAAAAATACTGATTTTTTCCCATTAGCATTTCCTAAAATTAAAGAAATATTAGATCCCATTTTTGGAACTGTTAAAAAATATTTAAATTTTCTTCCTAATGATACAAATATTAATTTAAATGATGTTTTAACCGCAATTAATAAGTTAGTCGGTGTAATTCAAGATGAGGTGTTAACAGAAGCAAAGATTAACAAGATTCTTGCTGCCATTGAAATTGACAACGAGCATGCAAAAGTGGCATTATTAGAAATCCTTGGATATAATGGTCAGAAAGGTGAATTAATACCGAATGGAGTATTGGATACTCTTATTACGACTATTAGCTCTTGTAAAGAAGAAGATGATTCCAATTGTATAACCGAGGTTGCTAAATTGTTAACAATGTTAACAAGCGAAAACGGAATTTTAGATCGCATTGTTAATGATAATAATGGCACTATTAATATGAAATATCGGAGATTTTATCAAGATAGTAATTATTGAAGAATTACTAATACGAAAATGCAGTATAATGATATTGATAATTCATTAGAAGTATCATATGATATTAGTTTTTCCCAAGGTAAGATGAATAATATTTATTCAATTAAATGAAAAACAAAAAACTATTACAATAGTCTTGCTAGCAATAATTTTAAAATTGTAGCATTTAGGAATAAGGAGATTAAATAAAATGAAAAATACAAAATGGGCATTAATTGGACGAATAGTAATTTCGTTAGCATTTTTTTTAATGATTGTTTATGGTTTTGTGGAGCTAGTTAAGTCTAAATTTGTTATTTATGATACTGTTGTTTTAAAACTAAATTTTTGAACTAGTAATTTTGCTCAAACATTATGGAATATATTAATTATTATTGCTTTTTTTACATTTGTTATTACAAATATTTGAGGTTTAAAAAGAAGGATTTTCTTTTGAATAATTGGTAGTATTTATATAATTATTGGTTTTTTAACATTTATCTTTACAATTATTGATAATACTGATAATGGCGAGAGAATGGCAATTGGATTAGTTATTTCTTTACTATTAATGATTGGGGCGGGATTTTTATTACTAGTTGCCTATCGAATGAAAAATAAAGAGATTGTTGCTAATAATTGAAAATTTTGAGAGAAAAATAAGTCTGCCAGTCCTGCATAGTTAAAAATAAAAACAGCAAAATCCTTGCTGTTTTTATTTTTGACAAGTTTATTTGTTATAATAATTTAAGAAATGAAATAGAATTAGGTGAAAAATTTTTAATGAAGAAAATATTATTAGTTGATGGTAATGGTTTAGTTTTTCGAGCATATTACGCAACTGCATATAGTAATTCCATAACTTTACGAGCAAATGATGGGACACCAACTAATGCTTTGTTAGGTTTTATTACAATGTTAGAAAAGATTTTAAAACAAAATTATGATTTAGTTTTGGTTGCTTTTGATGCGGGACCTAAAAATTTTCGTTATGGAATATTACCTAGTTATAAAGAAAAACGCGTTAAAACCCCACAAGAATTATTACAGCAATTACCATTAGTTCGTGAGTTTTTAGATGCTTATGGAATTCAATGATATGAACATCCTGATTTTGAAGCTGATGATATTATTGCTACGATTAATAAAAAGGCAATTGATTTAAATTGAGAAATTGAAATTTTGTCATCGGATGGTGATTTAGAACAGTTATTATCTGCTAATACGGTAATTGTTAAACCAAAGCAGGGATTATCACAAGTAGAAATTATTAATGTTGATTCATTAAAAGCAAGATGAGATATAACTCCAAACCAAATACCTGATTTAAAAGGATTAAAAGGTGATGCCAGTGATAATCTTCCAGGTATTAAAGGCATTGGCGAGAAAACTGCTTTATCATTGTTACATCAATTTGGAACATTAGAAAATATTATTACGCATCAAGAGGAATTAAAAACAGCGGTTAAAGAAAAAATTGTGAATAATGCTAATATCGGCTTATTATGTAAAGAAATGGCATCTTTAAGATATGATGTTCCTTTTCCTAAGGATTTATCTTCGTTAACAATTAATACAGATTTAAATCGCTTAAAAGAATTTTATTTAAAATATAATTTGAAGTCATTAGTTAATCGTTTAGAGACAAATAATCCTTCACAAGATAATAATAAAGATCAAGGTAAAATTTTAAGTAAGTGAGATGCTAATTATAATTGTGTTGAAAATGCGTTATTTGTTGAAATGAGTGGTGATAATTATTATACTTCAGACATTATTGGGTTTGGTGTTGTTAACGATAAAGGAACATTTTATTTAGATTATCTTGTTGCTAGTACTGATGAATTATTTTTAGCATTTTTAAAAGATGAAAAATGTCTAAAAGATGTTTTTGATTTGAAGAAAGTTATTAATGGTTGTAAATGACATCATATTGAAGTTAAAGGTATTGCTTTTGATTTACAATTAGCAGGTTATATTTTAAATGCGAATATGAAAGTAACGATTGATAATGTTATTAATTATTTTGCTGAACAAACTTTTATGAATGATGAAATGTTTTATGGTAAAAATCAAAAAAAAATTGTACGAGAATTGCAAGAAGTTGCTGGTTTTATTACTAGAAAAGCTTGATGAATTTTACATTTAAAACCGCTTCTTAGTAAGAAATTAGAACAACAACAACAATTAGAGTTGTATAAAAATATTGAGTTTCCTTGTGCTTTTGTATTGGCAAAAATGGAGTTTCACGGTATTCGTGTTGATATGAAACAATTAGAACAGTTAACAAAAGAAGTATTAAAAATTGTCACCCAATTAAATGAAGAAATTAATAGTTTAGCGCAACAAGATGTTAATCCTAATTCTCCTAAACAATTAAAAGAATTATTATTTGATGTGTTAAAATTACCTGATTTACAAAAAGGTAGTACGGCACAAGAAGTATTAATGCAATTACAAATGCAACAATTACATCCAATTATTGATAAAATTTTGGAATATCGTAAATATCAAAAAACTTATTCAACTTATTTAAAAGGTTTAGAAAAATATATTTTCGCAGATGGTAAGGTGCATACGATTTATAATCAAACTAATACAACAACAGGAAGGTTATCTTCACAAGAACCTAATATGCAAAATATTAGTATTCATGATGTTCATCAAAAATTAGTTCGTAAGGTGTTTGTTCCTAATGATTCTGGCACACAAGTAGTGTTATCTAGTGATTACTCGCAAATTGAATTAAAAGTTTTAGCACATATGGCTAATGTTAAAGAATTAATTAAAGCATTTAAAAATAATGAAGATATTCATTCATTAACTGCTAGTAAAATATTTTCTATTAATCAAGCTGAAGTTAGTGAACAGCAACGAAGAGTTGCGAAAACTGTTAATTTTGGGATTGTATATGGTATTTCTGATTTTGGTTTAAGTAAACAATTAATGATTTCTATTAGCGAAGCAAAAAAATTTATTGAACGATATTTTGCTGTTTTTCCTGAAATTCGTCATTATATGGATAATACAATTAAATTTTGTCAAGAACATAAATTTGTTAAAACTTTATTCAATCGGATCCGATACATTCCAACAATTAATGATCGGAATTGAGTAGCTAAACAAGCAGCAGAACGCGTAGCAATTAATGCTCCGATTCAAGGAACAGCAGCTGATATAATTAAATTAGCTCTAATTAAAATTGATCAGCAATTAGAACAAAATAATTTAAAATCGTATCTTGTTGCTCAAGTTCATGATGAGTTGATTGTTGAAGTATATGAAAATGAATTAGAAATTGTTAAAAAAATTGTTAATTCAGCAATGAATTTAGCAACAAAATTGCAGGTGCCCTTAACGGTTGATATTAATACAGGAAATAATTGATATGAAGTATAAAGGAGATTAAGTTAATGCCAGAATTACCAGAAGTAGAAACTGTTCGTGCCAGTTTACAACCTTTTGTTTGCAATCAAGTTATTACAGGAATTAGAATTTATTGAAGTTCAGTAATTAAACAACCCGACTTAGTATCATTTCGAAAATTGATTGTTGGTCAAAAAATTCTTGATTTAAAAAGAAAAGCAAAACATTTAATTTTTGAATTAGAAGATTTTGTGTTAATTAGTCATTTACGAATGGAAGGTAAATATTATTATCAAAATCTTAATGATGATATTGAATGAAAACATGTTTTATTAGTTTTAGAATTAAGTAATGGTTGTGAATTAAGATATCATGATACAAGAAGATTTGGTACTTTTCATTTGCAAAAAAAGGATGAATATGAACAATTAGCACCATTAATCAAAGTAGGCCCAGAACCTTTTGAATCAAGGGCTACTGTTGATTATTTACAAAAGAAATTTAAAAATAAGAACCGAGCTATTAAAACAATGCTGTTAGATCAAAGTATTATTAGTGGTTTAGGAAATATTTATGTTGATGAGGTATTATTTGCTAGTAAAATTCATCCGGTTACTAGGTGTAATAAATTACAAACCGAGCATTTAAAAGCAATTTTAAATAATGCGAAACAAATTTTAACACAAGCGATTAACTTAAAAGGAACAACAATCGCTAGTTATACTTCTAATGTTGGTGTTAAAGGGACATATCAGCAATTATTGAAAGTGCATACAAGAGAAGCATTAGCGTGTTATGTTTGTTCTTCAATAATTGAAAAAATTAAGCTTAATGGTCGTGGTACATATTTTTGCTGTCAATGTCAGAATAAATTATAAGTTGTGAATTATGTGGATAAGTAAATTAAAGCATCTTATTTATAAGATATTTTTAGGACTAAGTTGTGGATAACTTAGTGGGTAATTATTTTTTTATTGTTTATTATTTACATCGCTATTATTCTGTCATAGAATAAATAAGACAATAAGGTGGAGATAAAAATGTTACAATCAGAAGAAAAATTTCAAATAATTATTAATTCTCATATTTGTAGTGAAACGCAAAAGATAGTTCAACATTTATATCAACCAATTATTGGTGTTAATGCTGTTTCGCTATATTTTGCTTTATTAAATGAACAATTATCAATGAAAGTTTTAAATTTAGATAATTCGCATTTACGCTTGCAAAATTTATTACAATTATCATTACTGGAAATTGAAGTTGCGAGAAATCGGTTAGAAGCAATAAATTTACTTGATGTTTATCGTAATAATACTAATATTGGTGTTACTTATTACTATGAATTATTTGCTCCGATGGCACCACAAGACTTTTTTAATCATCAGCAATTTAATCAATTGCTAATTGATAATCTTTCTCTTAATGATTATGAACGAACAAAGTTTTTATTTATGCAATATCAAGAAGATCTGTCAAGTTATAAAAAAATTACGAAATGCTTTAATGAAGTATTTTCTTTATCAATAGTAAAAGCAGATGCTTCTAGTGCTGATTTTATTTTCCAAACCAATCATTTGTCAGAAACTAATAACCAATCATTAGAAGTTGCTAATGAAGATATGAAAAATCCTTTACAAAAAAAAATTTATGAGATGCAAACAATATCACCATATAAATATTTAACATTATTACAAAATTTTCCTTTACAAGCGAAAGATTTACAGTTATTGGCTAAGTTATTAGTTACTTATACTTTGTCACCAGAAGTTACTAATTGTTTAATTGAATATGTGTGATATAAAAATAATAAACTTTTAGTTGTGGCTTATTTAGAAAAAATTGCGAGCACATTACAACAAAAGCAGATTACTACTGTTGAACAAGCAATGATATATTTAAGAACTGCATATGTTCAAAGTTTTAATAAGGAAAAAATAAAATCTAATAAAATTGTAAAAAAATCAAAATTTGATTATGAAATTAAATGAAATACGGGTATTATTCCAAAATGGTTACAAGAAGACCCCCTTTATCAAACATAATTATGGAAGGAAGTGATTGTTATGGATATTTATCATCGGATTCAAAAAACTAAGATTGTTGCTTTGCAAAAATTTATTGCTGAACATCAATTACTAAAAAAAGATTTATTACGAAATAATGATATTTTAGAAAAATATTTAAATAATTTTGTTGAATGTTTGGATGGTTTGAATTGAAATGAATGTCAACAATTAATTCCTGGATATCGGTTAGAATTAGTTTATGAAAATCAACGCATTTATTTAGAAATGCAAGATTGTTTACATCGTCAATATTTGCGAGCTAATGATAAAATTCGTAATAATTATTTAATTTGTCATTTTCCTTTATCAATGATTAATTTATCATTAGAAACTGATTTTCATTTACCAGAAAATGATTTTATTCGCATAAAATTAAAAGAATATTTTATTAATTTCCTTAAAAAAGAGCAAACAACAGGATTATATATTTATGGTGCTCCTGGTATTGGTAAAACTTATATTTCTATTTTATTAGCTAATAGTTTAGTTCGAAGTGATTATAAAGTATGTTTTGTTTTTGTTCCCCAATTAATGAGTCAATTAAAACAAGCGATTTCGAAAGCAACTAATTCATTAGCTAGTGATATTTATAAGCTCCAAACTTGTGATGTGCTATTCTTAGATGATTTAGCTGGTGAACCCGTATCGGAGTGAACTCGTGATGAGGTTTTATTTAGTATTTTAAATTATCGGATGCAACATAATTTATCAACATTTTTTACTTCTAATTATGATATGGGTAACTTACAAGAATATTATAGTCGTAATGCTAAATATAAAAATATTGATATTGTGAAATCAATTCGGTTAGTAGAAAGAATTAGATACTTGGCAAAACCAGTATTATTAGGGGGCGATGTGCTTCGGAAATATGCCCAATAAATTGGCAATGATTTGCAATGTCTTTGGTAATTTCTAGATAGTGTTTTAGAAGAAAATTACTAATTTAATTGTAAAATAAATGAGTTATTTGTATAATTATTGCAGTGCATATAGGAGGAAAACAGAATGACAAAGAAAAGAATTGCAATTAATGGGTTTGGACGCATTGGTCGTTTAACTTTAAGAATATTAATGAATTATGAAAATATTGAGATTGTAGCAATTAATGATTTAGGTGATGTTAAGATGCTAGGTCATTTATTAAAATATGATTCAGCACAAAAGCGATTTGATAAGGAAGTTACTACTAAGGAATCAAGTTTAGTTATTGATGGTCATGAAATTAAAATTGTATCTGAAAAGGATCCTAAAAATTTACCGTGAAAAGAGTTAAATATTGATGTTGTTGTTGAATCAACAGGGTTATTTGTTACTAAGGAAAGTGCAGCAGCTCATATAGTTGCGGGAGCTAAAAAAGTTGTCATTTCAGCACCTGCGGGAGCTGATTTAAAAACCGTTGTGTTTAATGTTAATCATCATGAAATTGTTGCTAGTGATACTATTATCTCAGCGGCATCTTGTACAACTAATTGTTTAGCACCAATGGCACAAGTATTAGATGAAAAATTTGGTATTAAAACTGGGGTGATGACAACAATTCATGCTTATACTAATGATCAAAATATTTTGGATGGTCCACATCGTAAAGGTGATTTTAGAAGAGCAAGAGCAGCGGCAGTTAATATTATTCCAAATACTACAGGAGCTGCTAAAGCGATTGGGTTAGTATTACCAAATTTAAAAGGAAAATTAGATGGTGCAGCTCAAAGAGTACCAGTAGTTACTGGTTCAATTACTGAGTTAACTGTCCTTTTAAATAAAAAGGTAACAGTTGCTGATATTAATGAAGCAATGAAAAATGCTGCTAATGAATCTTTTGGTTATACTGAAGATCCGATTGTTTCTAGTGATGTTATTGGTATTAGTTATGGTTCATTATTTGATGGTACGCAAACTAAAGTAATGACTTTAGGAGACGATCAATTAATCCAAGTTTTTGCTTGATATGATAATGAAATGTCATATGTTAATCAACTATGCCGAACAGTTAATCATATTGCAAACTTAATGGAATAAATAATGGCTAAGGTGGATACCTTAGTTTTTATTATTGGAAAGGAAAATTAAATTCATATGAAAAAAACATTGGCAGATATTAATTTTAAAGATAAAAAAGTATTAGTTCGAGTCGATTTTAATGTGCCATTAGTTGATGGTGTTATTAGTGATGATAATCGTATTATTAGTGCCATCCCAACAATTCAATATTTATTAGACCACGATGCTAAAGTTATTTTATTATCACATTTGGGAAGAATAAAACGGTCAGAAGATTTAAAAAAATATTCATTAAAACCAGTAGCAAAGCGGTTAGCAGAGTTATTAGGTACTGAAGTAAACTTTGTTGATGAAATTAGTGGGGTAACATTGCAAACAGCAATTAATAGTTTAGAAAATAAACAAGTTTTATTAATGGAAAATACGCGTTTTGCTGATTTAGAAAATAAAAGGGAATCTAATAATGATGCTAGTTTAGGTAAATATTGAGCAAGTTTAGGTGATGTTTTTGTTAATGATGCTTTTGGCACAGCCCATCGTGAGCATGCTTCTAATGTTGGTATCGCAACTAATATTAATGAATCGTGTATTGGCTTGTTAGTGGAAAAAGAGTTAGCAATGTTAAATAAAGCGATTATTAATCCTGAGCGACCTGTTGTTGTGATTTTAGGAGGGGCAAAAGTATCTGATAAGATTGGTGTTATTGATCATCTTTTAAAGGTAGCTGATAAAATAATTATTGGTGGAGCAATGAGTTATACTTTTTTAAAAGCGCAAGAATTTAATATTGGCAAGTCTTTAATTGAAGAAGATAAAATAGAATTAGCTAAACAGTATTTACAAAAAGCAAACGGTAAAATAATTTTACCGATTGATCATTTGATGAGTAAAGAGTTTGTTGATCAGTCTGGAATTAATAGTACTGATGCTAATATTGCTGATGATTATATGGGAATGGATATTGGTGCGAAAACAATAACATTATTTAATAACTATATTAAAGAAGCTAAAACTATTATTTGAAATGGTCCAGTTGGCGTTTTTGAGATGAAAAATTTTAGTAAGGGAACGCTAGCAATTTGTGAAACAATTGCTCATTTAAATAATGTTTTTAGTATTGTTGGTGGTGGTGATTCAGCCGCAGCAGCCATTCAGTTAGGTTTTAAAGATAAGTTTAGTTATATTTCAACTGGTGGTGGCGCTAGTTTGGAATTATTAGAAGGTAAACCGTTACCCGCTATTGAAGTTATTCAAGATAAATAGTTAATGTTATTAATGATGTATCGTTTAAATAAACGATACATTTTTATTGTTAAAATATAAAAATTGTAATATATGTTATAATTATTTGTGAAAAATATAAAATTAGAAAAGATAAATGGTGTTATGATGAAAATTAAGTTAGTTGCTTTAGATTTAGATAAAACATTATTGAAAAATCATTTTGAGTTACATCCAGAAAATATTGTTGCTGTGAAGCAAGCTCAAGAACTTGGTGTTAAAGTAATTATTGCTACAGGACGATCACCGCAATCTAGTTATAAGTTTGCTCGCGAATTAGGTTTATATGAAACTAGTGAGCATATGGTATGTTTTAATGGTGCCTATGTTATTAATTTAAGAACTGGTGAGTTATTAGTTGATAAAGAAATAGCATCAGGTACTATTAAGCAAATTATTAATTTAGCTAAAAATTATAAAGTTGCTTTTTGAGGTTATAGTGTTGATGGTAATATTGGTTATATTTTAAAGAAAACTTTTAAAATTTGATTAATTCAAAAGTTAAATCGTCGTAAAATTGTTAAAGTAAATGAAAATTCTGATGTTAGAATGTATAAAATTTTATTATTAGGTAAGAGTAAAAGAATTAATAGTTTAGCATTAGAATTAGAAAAGTTACAAATTGCTGAAATTGCGGTTTCTGACAAGGGAAAATCTCGGATGATTGAGGTTAATGAATTAAATATTAGTAAAGCAAGTGGTATTAAGCATTTAGCTAAGATGTGAAATATTAATCGTGAAGAGGTTATGGCGATTGGTGATGGAATGAATGACTATAAAATGATTGAATGAGCTGGTTATGGAATTGCAATGAAAGATAGTGAAAAACCATTATTAGCAATTGCTAATGATATTACTGATACTTATAATAATGGTGGTGTTAGTAAAGCAATTCATAAATATATATTAGATATTAACTAAGATGTTATAAAAACTCTTAGTTTTTTTTAATAAAATAGTTGTACACTTTTTTTATTTTGCTAAACTTAATTTAAGTATTAAGAATATTGAAAAATAAACTATATTTTGAGGTGAGTAAAATGCGTGGTTGTTTTGCGAAAATTTTTTTAGCATTCCTGCTATGTTCAACAGGTATTATTACTAGTATTAATAGTTTGGAACTTGATATTAATGAAGAAATTGTGTTAAATCCAAATACAGTAATTCTTGCATTTAAGGAGCGCTTTGATAAAAAAATTAAGCAATTAGATTTTTTACTAGCAGAGAAACTTACTGTACCCGTAATGTCAATTGTTTATGAAGAAACAATTAAAGTAAGAGAATTAAAGTTAACTTGATTTGATAATTCTTTATTTGCTAAAGAAAATATTAATTATATGTTAGATAAGCTTGTGTAATATACCACAGACTTATGACAAGCACAAGAGGGTTTTTAAAAAAGGTCGCGTTTAGTTTTCTTAGGTATTTTTAAAAAAAGAAAAAGTAATCGTTTACTATAAATTATTTCAATATTCAAATTAAGTATATATTTCTTATGTATGATTTTTGTTGTAAAAAATTATTTTAATGTTGTTTTTATAAGCATTTTACTTAGTTTCTATAACCTTTTATTGAGATTATGTTTGTTAATATTAAATATTTTGTTTTATTACTTATTTTTCAAATAAAAAGGTAATCAATTTTTAGTTACTTTTCTTTCAAAATTATTTAAACCTTTTCCTACCTAACAAAACTTTATGCGTCCTTTTAAAAAGGGATGATAAATTATAAAATAATGCAGGAATTTCTTAAAAATAGTTTATAATGAAATTCCAAAGTAAGTAGATTCCAGACTAAGATTTTTTTGGAGAAAGGAAAAGGTGTTATTAATTTTATTAATTAGTAAAAATTCACGAAAGGGATTTGATTAATATGAAAAAATTACTAGGAATCTTAGGAACAATAACAATAGCAGGAAGTGGAATGACAGGTATTGTTGGCAATGCCCCAAGAAAAATAGAACAATCTTTTATGAAACGAGAAAAACGAGCAACAAGTCCTTATTTAGTAGAAGCTAATAATGATATAATAGTAAAATATGATTATTATTATGGTAGAACTGGAGATGCTAGTTGAAGTTATACTTTAAGGTTTAATGATAAGAAAACATTAAATATAGTAGATTTTACTAAATATGCTTCTGATTGAAATTCATTTATAGAAAAATATCCTTACATTATAATTAACACTTATGGAGAAGAAAATTCACCAGAAACTTTTGGTAATGTAGGGAAAGATAAATTTGGAGATATTAAAATTAATTTAAATAATGTTGATATAAATCATAACAATAGTAGTGATAAAGCATATTGAAGAACTTTAGTTAAAGCAAATCAATATTGATTTGCTTCATATGATGTTGATTGTGATATTGAAATAGGATTATGAATTGAAAATAATAAAGAATTAAAATTAAATATTTATGTTTATAGTTATCTTTATAGTGCTGGAGCCACTAATAGACACTTAACAACTGTTTTAGGAATAAATTTTGCTAAAATTGTAAATAATTAAAATTAAAAAAATCTTTTAATTCTAGAAATATTTAATTTAATAGCGATTGTAACAATAAGTTAAATATTTTATAAAAAATAATTATTCAAACTTCTAGAAACTACTTTGTTAAAAATTTTTGCAATGTTTGAAAAGGCGTTTTACTGTTTAAAGATGAATGATGGCGTTCAAAATTATAAAAGTAATAATATTTGTTTAAATAATGTTGAAGTTCGTTTTGATTTAATTTTTTATCCTTAGAATAAAATAATTTGGTATAATGTTGATGAAATCGCTCGATTTTAGCGTTACTCTGTGGCGAACGAATCGGTGTGGTTTCGTGGACAATTCCGTTCCTCGAAAGAAAGGTTGTAAAAGGCCTTTCTTTTACTTTATATGCTTTTTTATTGCTTCAATTAGTAGTGGTAAATTTCGGAGCATTATCAGTACGAAGGCGTTTAATTGTTATGCCGAGCTCGCTAAAATCTTTCATTGCTCTTTGTGCGGCATTAATTGCGTTATTGGTTCCTAAACTATCATAAACATAACCAAATACTATGCGTGTCATTTCGTCAATGAAATCATAAATGTAATATTTTTTATTAACCGGAAAATTTGATGTGGTAATAATTTTGGCATCCATTTGTAAAAGACCAATCTCGGAGACTTCATAACGCTTAAAATGGCGTTTTGTTTGTTTGATTTGCTGTTTTAATTCTTTTCAGCGAGAGTCGGATTTAATTCAACGATAAAAAGTTTTGATATTTTTCGGAACTTCTAAATTTTTAACATCGTGAAAACCGATTTTTAAATTGTTAAATAAAGACCACATTCCGCCAGCTTGAAGATTTTTGTAATCAAAATATAAATCACATACTTTTTCGCGAGAATTTAAACTATATTGATAATTAAGATTTTGTGGTTTTGTAGTTTTAAACAATAACAAATCTAAATTGTCAGAATAATAAGCGTTCATAATTTTTTGTGCCCAACGATAAAAAGTTTTTGTTGCACTCTTAAAATATTTTTTAATAAGTTTTGTTAAAGTAGTTTCTTCAATATAAAAATAAGTACATAAATTTAAATAAGCAGTAATGCGTTTTTTAGTTTTATAGTAATAAGGATTACGGCAATTAGCACTTAGTCAACTTTGGATTTTTGCTTTTAAATCCGCTAAATCAGCTTGAGAAATAATATATTTCATTTTTTAAAACTCCTTAAATTGAGAAAATCGTATTTTTTTAATACGATTTTCAAGAATGATTATTAAATTAATAAATTAATGAGGCATTTTGGCAGAGAAGGAAGTTATACTATAAGATAATCCTATTGATTTAGTAAATGTTATCTCAACTTTAATTATCTCAGAAATTTGATAACCAAAATCTGAATCTAAATAACTAAAATCATCGTATTGTTTTTTAACACCATTATTTTTATAAAAATTAATTCAATCTTTATTTTTATTTCCAAGAGATAAACTAAAAATGCGAGTTCGTTTAATTTCAAGAGGCAAATCTATGTTATCTTGAAATTTAATTTTAGCACCACTACCAATTTTACTAGGAATTAAAAAACTATTATAAATGATAGGAAACTCTAAATCATATTTTTTTAAATCATTGCTATTTTTATTGCACCCAGAAATAAACATTGCAGTTATTAAATTTAAAGCTGATAAAAATTTTCGCATAAAGAAAAATCCTCCTTTCAAAGGAATTATATTATAAAAAATAATGGCAATATTTAAGAGAACTTTTTTAATATCATTAATAAGATTGCTAACGGCACTACAAATTCAAATAACATCTGAAACGCCGGAATAACTTCAAACACCGGAAAGGCAGTTTTGGTAAAATTAATCGTCGTTTTGGCAATATCCGCAAGGGGGCGAATTAAAAGATTAATTCCAGAAAGACCAAGTAATCAATTCAACACACCAACAGAAGCGTGCTGAATCCCACATGATATGGCACTAAATAAACCTCAATAAGAACAGTTGGGTGTCGGAATTAAATCATCCATATTACCACTTATTCCGCCACCAATAAAAGCGGTTGAATTCAAAATGTTAAAATCGTATAAATAATAATGATATTCAGTGCTTTCATTTTTCTTTTTATATAGTGGAAAAGTTAGCGTAAAAATATTAATTCCATACATTACATCAACTTTGGCATTGTAAAAATGCAATTTATTACTAGTAGCGTTTCATAGTTGGTTATCATATGCTTTTAACACATTAAAATCTATTTGGTAAGAACTTTTACCAGTGTTAAAACCATTAGCAATTTGTTTATCTTTAACAAAAAAATAGGAACGAAAAATCATATTCTTAATATTTTCTACTGTTGAACCGAAGTTAATTAAATACTGTTTGGGATAAAAAGTAATTAAGGAACGATAGAAAAACCCCATTTGTAAAACATTTTTAGGAATTTGTTGCATTCCTTTATAATCTAATTCTACATAAGTAGAAGCATCCATATCAAAACTAGCATAAAAGAATTGCACAAAAAACTCACCTAAAACTTTATAAATTTTATTAAATAAATCATTAATGAAATCAATAGTTAAATCTTTTTGATAATGAAACATAAAATCTTTAAAATCAAATTTTAATTTGTCATCATAGCGTAAAAAATGAAAGGTATTACCATAATAATTAACTTGTCCAAAAAAGGTATTAATAAAATCTCCTCCAAAACTTGTTCGCGAACCAGATTTTCAAAGCGATTTACCATTTTCTAAAAACTCATTATTACCCACAATGCTACCATGTTCAGTTTTTATAGTAATAACATCACCAAAACTAGAAAAGGAAAGTTCTCTAAAAATAACTTTTTCAATGAAACCAGGCGGATATGAATTTTTGCGACTTAAACTAAATTTACTATTCTGTTTAAAGCCATTTAACTTAATTGATATTTCATTCATATATTTAAAATTATCATCAAAGAAATTAAATATGGGTGTTCAATAGAGATACGAGTAATTAAATTTATCAAAATCTCGGCGTTGTATCATTAAATAATCAAGTTTATCTTGAAACTGATTATATTGATACTCACCATCATTTTTAGTTATTACTGTTGGTAATATTTGCTCGTTCTCTTTTTCTGATAAAGAAGGCATTTCAGCAGAGAAGGAAGTTATACTATAAGATAATCCTATTGATTTAGTAAATGTTATCTTAACTTTAATTATCTCAGAAATTTGATAACCAAAATCTGAATCTAAATAACTAAAATCATGGTATTGTTTTTTAACACCATTATTTTTATAAAAATTAATTCAATCTTTATTTTTATTTCCAAGAGATAAACTAAAAATGCGAGTTCGTTTAATTTCAAGAGGCAAATCTATGTTATCTTGAAATTTAATTTTAGCACCGCTACCAATTTTACTAGGAATTAAAAAACTATTATACATACTAGAAAACTCCAACTCGCAACTTTCGCCACGTTGACTAGGGTTAGTGGTGCGTTTTTCTCTTTTCATAAAGAGGATTGTTCCATATTGGGTTTTGGTGGTTGTTTTGTATCAAAGAAAGCGCCTAACGGTACCAAACTAATAAACATTATAATAAATCAAGAAATAATCTTATCCATCTCATCACGCCTTAAAACTCTTTTTTATCGCTTTAAAAGCATCAGAAAATTTATATTGATTATGGTGTGGACATTCACAATTAACAACTTGCATTTGATGCTTTCTAAAAATTTTATTAAAGTAATAACCCCTAATAATTAACTTAATACCAGTTATTAAGAAATAAATAATTAATAATCAAATATAAACATTAAAAAATACACTTTGAAAATTTAATGGTATAAAATCTTTAAAAAATTTATCCCCTTTAATTTGAAGGACCGTTAAAAATATTCAAATTATAATAACAACACTATGAAGTATAATAAAAAAATGTATAAAACCTAAAACGCTTTTAAATCATTTAATACCTAATATTTTCTTTAATTTTTTCATTTTTAACTCCTTAAAATTAAATATATTGTTGATAAAATACAAATCGTTCCTAAAATTTGGAAAATCGGATGTTGAGAAAATAACCTTATCATTGGTTTAAACAAATCTAAAATTTTAATATTATTTGATAGAACTTTATTAAAATATTCTAAACCCTCGCGCACATAGGCTCATAAACCTAAAAAGTCATTTAAAGCAAAAATAGAAAAAACAGCAACAAGAATAAATAAAATTATCAATTTAAACATTTTAAAAACCTACCTTTTTATTCGCCGTCCATGTTGATTAACTCACGGTCTATTTTTAGGACTATTACCACTGAATTTCTTAATTGGACCACTAGATGATTTTTTCTTTGCTCCTCAATTAGCAACTGATTTTTGATATTTTTTACGAAAACCAACTTTTGGTCGTTCAATATGAATACCTAAAATACCACCAATTACAAGATTTATTACAAGCATAATTAGCGGAAAAATAATAACGCGAATATCTGTTCCCGGAATGGTTAATGTTCAAATTAAATCAAAAACTTTATAAAACATATCGCCAATCAAACTAGCCATTTTTTCTAAGTTTTCCATTTTTTAAACTCCTTTACTTGTTTTTCTTCTTCAGATTATTTTTTAACTTAGTAAGTATCTTACTGAATTTTTCCATTTTTAAATATTCTAATGCTTCAATATCCATTACATTATCATTTCAAAATTTATGTTGATAATTATCGTTCAAAGCACGATTACTTAATTCACGCAAGAATGATAAATATTTATTATCATAAAGATTTAAAATTGACATCGGAATTTTCAATTTAAAGAAATAAATATCTAATTCCGGAATGCTACGATACTTGATTTTGCGACCTTTTTTATCATTTTTTGCATTAATTAGAGTTAATCGTCATTGTTCGTATTCGCTTACCGATTTAAAAGTGCCATAGACAACTTGCAAATAGGGTCGGAAAATACTAACCGGTTTTTTTCTAATGCCAACAATTATTGAATTCGCAATATCACGAACTTTAACTCATATATGTTCAGCTCGTTGTCCGCTTGCTAATACGATATGGGTAAATTGTCGAGCCGAAGCGAAATATTCTTGTAAACCTTGGGTTACTCTATCATTTTCTTTATAGTCAGTTCCTTCTAAAAATAAGTTAGTTTCATCTCATAACAGCAAATGCTTTTCTTCTAATATCGGATAATTATAATCTAATAAAGACATATGCCCTAATGAAAGCATTTGTTTATCCGTAATCGGAAAAGTAGAAATCGTTTTTCAACCACTTAATAAGTAAGAAGCTAAAACCATTAAAGCGGTTTTTCCAGTTCCTAAGGCACCAATTACTAAATTTAAAGGTGAATTTAATAAGAAATTAATAAAACTACGGCGAGCAAAAAAATGAGAAATTTTAGTATATAAAACATACAAAGCAATTAATAAATAAATAATATCAAATAACATTCTTCAACTTTGGGAATTATAATAATGCAAAATCGCACCATAGAATCACGCAATAATAAATAAAGTGCGATTTAAAGTCACAAAATCATATAATCTTAAATTTATTTTTTTAAACAATAGCATCACTTAAATCACACTTTCTTTATTTTTATTACTATCTGCCAGGCATTAATTTTTCAAACATTTTGAAAGCGATTAAAAATAAACCAATAATCACGCCAAGCAAGAAAACTCAATATGTAGCAAAGAAATTAACGACATTTGGCATATTGCCACCAATAATATCAGTTCAAATATTACCAAATGCTTTAATTAATGCTTTTCATAAGTTAGTAACCGCTTGTTCACCAGTAATTGCTACTGGTGTATTTCCTTCTACTAAGAAATTTATTAACATATAATCACCCCCTTTCTAAACAAAATATGATTTAACCTTATAAAATAAAATAACCATAAATAAGACAGTGAATACTAATACCATTCAAAAGGCAATATTTGCTATTAAAAGTCAAAGTGGTTCTTTGGTTAAATCAATTTCTTTACCAGAAACTCACGCCGGAATAGTTGTAATTTGGATAAATAAATCTCAAAAATACAATTTTGTCATTTCTCAATCTAAATCTTTTCAAGCAACTAAAAACATAATAATTACCGCTTAAAAGGTCAAAAGAGTAGAAAAATAATTGCTGAGAAGAGCATTACAATTATTAAAATTGAAAACAAAAATAGAACTTGGGGTGGTAAATCAGCAGTTGGATAAATTAATTCAATTAATTCAATAATTATTTTTTTAAACATTTTCTAAACCTACTTTTTAATTTCTTTTTCATCTTGTTCTAACAAATTTCGTTTAAACTTTGCAATAAATATTCGTTGTGAATAAGTAAAATCTTTTGGTAGCTGTTTTGCTTCACTACCATATTTCTTTTTATCTTTAAAAAACCGATAAATATTAACCGCAATATAGTATGCTAGTAATAATGTTAAAATCGTAAAAAATACTAATCCAAATATACTCATCTTTCTTTTCTCCTTAATTTTCTAATTTTTTAATATGCAATATCAACACAAAGTCAATTATCACCGACTAAATCAGTTCTAACAGATTCAACTGCAGATTTAGACGCTCAAAATTTTTGTTCTAATCCAGTTTTTTTATTAATAGAATATATAAACTCTTGACAATAATCTTTGCCATACTCATCCACATTAACTCACATTTTCATTTCTAAAACTCCTCAAAAAAATTGCAATAACTTAGTTAAATAACTCAAACTCAACTAACATCGATAATTAACGGGCGGAGCATACGCTTTCCGCACCGTTTAAACACCATAAAAACTAACTAAAATATTTTTTTATTTACCCTTATTCTTAAAACACCGTAAAACATTTTTAAAATGAATTTTTAAAATAATCAAAACTTACAACCTTTTTATCATGTTCTTTTTCAGCAACAAAAAAACCTAACAACTCATGACCTAAAATCAAACTAGACTCTTGACCTTTATCATTAATAAAAACTAACCGATATTCACCATCTCTAATTATTCCTATACAAATAGAATTTTCATATTTTCCTTTATAAACAAATCGTTTCGAAAACCAAATACCAGTAGATTCATACAATCACGGAATTGCTGGTGCTTTAATAAGTACTGCATTTTGTGTTTCTTTTAAAAGATATTTTTCAGTGTTTAAAAAAATATTTTCAATATTTCTCATATACATACCATCCTTACAATATTTAGTTATATTAAACTAAGTTATATTTAGCTTAGTTATCTAACTAAGTTAAATATTTATTTTTTTAAACATTTATGTTTAACAAAATTTGTTAGTAAACTTCGTTTACTAATTAACTTAGTTTATTATTATCAAGGCACAAAAAAATACAAGGCATAACTAAAAATAATAAATATTAATTTAACCTTATATTTCTTGTAATAAATAAATGAGCTCATATTTATTAATTAACAGCAAGTTTGTAAAAACCAAAATCTTGTCATATGTATATGGTTTCTATATCATTATCAAAAGTATGTAATATACCACAGACTTATGACAAGCACAAGAAGTTTTTTAAAAAAGGGACAAAAAATTATAAAATAATGCGAGAAATTTTTAAAAATAATTTATAATGAAATTCCAAGGCAAAGAGACTGTAGATTAATTTTTGGAGAAAGGAAAGAGTGTTATTAATTTTATTAATTAGTAAAAATTCACGAAAGGAATTTGATTAATATGAAAAAACTTTTAGGATTATTAGGAACAATGACAATAGCAGGAAGCGGAATGACTGGAATTGTTGGAAATGTCTCGGCTCCAACAAAAAATGAAATTAAAAAAGAATATATAATTACAAAAATATTAGGTATAAATCAAAGAATTAGTTCTATGGCAATCGATAGTCAAAGTAATGTATATTATGGTACTGAGAGTGGGCTTGTTTATAAATTAAAAAATAATGAAGTAATTGTATCAACAATTACTGGTATAGAAAATAATTCTCGTATTGAATCAATAACAATAGATAATAATGATAATGTTTATTTTGCTACATCTACAGGTGGATATAAATTAAAAAATAATGAAATAACTGCAATAAAAATTTTAGGAATAAAAGATTATGTTTGATTATCACTAATTGATAGTCAAAATATTGTATATTTTGTTTCCAATAATGATGGAATTTATAAATTAATTAATAATAACAGTAACGCAGAAAAAATACCTAATATAATAGGTAAAGTTTTAACTTTTATTATTGATAAAAATGATAATAAATTTTATTGAATAGAAAATAAAGGCATTTTTTTATTAAAAAATGGTGAAGATAAACCAATAAAAATATGCGGAATAAAAGGAAGTTGAGGATTTTTAACATTTGTTGATAATAACAATAATGTATATATTAATACAAAAAAAGAAAATGGACATTCTCTTTATGTTATAAAAAATAATGAAAATTGAGGAACAAAAATTAAAAATATAAATACAGGACGAAGCCCTTCAATTGCGGTTGATAATAATAACAATGTTTATATTGGAACTAATAATCACGGTGCTTTTTTATTATCAAATACTGAATTAGTTAAAGAAAAACCAAAGGCCAAAAAAATTAATGAATTAGAAACTAACTCTATGATTAATTCCATTGCAGTTGATAGTAATAACAATATTTATTTTGGCATCCATAGAATTGGACTTTATATAATTAAAAATAATACAAAAATAGCAAGAAAAATTAATGAAATAAATAGTAGTGTATTTATTATTAAAATTAGCAATCAAAATAATAAAGTATATGTATCTGAAGCAGATTATAAATCTACAATGGATGTAGAATACCTAATTAATATTATTAATTAACCAGATAAATATCATAATAGTAAAAAATGTAGTGTAAAGAAAATGAAAAAATATTATCAATTTTAGGTTGTAACCAATCAGTTCAACAACAAGTGGAACAACAAATTTAATTTCTTGTAAAAAGAAAATAACAATTTAAAATATAGGCAAATTATTTTCTTAAAAATTTTTGTAATGTTTGAAATGGGGTTTTAGTGTTTAATGCTGAATGACAGCGTTCAAAGTTATAAAAGTAATAATATTTGTTTAAATAATGTTGAAGTTCATTTTGATTTAATTTTTTATCCTTGGAATAAAATAATTTGTTATAATGTTGGTGGAAACGTTCAATCTTCCCATTGGATTGAGGCGAACGAATTGGTGTCGTTTCGTGAAACGATTGCGCTTTTTGAAAGAAAGGTTGTAAAAGGCCTTTCTTTTACTTTATATGCTTTTTTATTACTTCAATTAGTAGTGGTAAATTCCGGAGCATTATCAGTACGAAGGCGTTTAATTGTTATGCCAAGTTCGCTAAAATCTTTCATTGCTCTTTGCACGGCATTAATTGCGTTATTAGTTCCTAAACTATCATAAACATAGCCAAATACTATGCGTGTTATTTCGTCAATGAAATCATAAATATAATATTTTTTATCAACCGGAAAATTTGATGTGGTAATAATTTTAGCATCCATTTGTAAAAGACCAATCTCAGAAACTTCATAACGCTTAAAATAGCGTTTAGTTTGTTTAATTTGCTGTTTTAATTCTTTTCAACGAGGGTCAGATTTAATTCAACGATAAAAAGTTTTGATATTTTTAGGAACTTCTGAATTTTTAATATCGTGAAAACCGATTTTTAAATTGTTAAATAAAGACCACATTCCACCGGCTTGAAGATTTTTGTAATCAAAATATAAATCACATACTTTTTCACGAGAATTTAAGCTATATTGATAATTAAGATTTTGTGGTTTTGTAGTTTTAAACAATAACAAATCTAAATTGTCAGAATAATAAGCGGTCATAATTTTTTCTGCCCAACGATAAAAGGTTTTCGTTGCATTCTTAAAATATTTTTTAATAAGTTTTGTTAAAGTAGTTTCTTCCATATAAAAATAAGTGCATAAATTTAAATAGGCAGTAATGCGTTTTTTAGTTTTATAGTAATAAGGATTACGGCTATTAGCACTTAATCAACTTTGGATTTTTGCTTTTAAATCTGCTAAATCAGCTTGAGAAATAATATATTTCATTTTTAAACTCCTTAAATTAAGAAAATCGTATTACAAAAAATACGATTTTCAAAAATATTTATTAAATTATTAATTAATTAGGGTTTTCCAGCTGAAAATGAGGTTATATAATAATCATTACTTTTAAAACTAATAGAAAATTTAACATTAATAATCTTATCAATTAAATAACCAATACTATTCTTATAAGTGCCATAAACTCCATTATCCTTATAAAATTTCACAATTTTATCAAGGACAACACCTTTTTCAATTTCAAAACTTATATAATTATGATATTTAAATCGTTCTTCTATATCGCTAGGTAAGGGGCTAATGCCACCGTAAAAAATTAAATTGCCTATATTTTGCAATGAATATGGATATTGAAGTAATGTATTATCTAAACTAACAAACTCCAAATCATATTTTTTTTCAATTTTACTATTAACAGAATTACAAGCAGAAACTAATATTACATTTATTAAACTTAATGCGGTTAAACTTTTTTTTCACATAAATAAAAATCCTCCTTTCAAAGAAATTACATTATATAATAATTAGAGATATTTAAGAAAACTTTTTTAATATCATTAATAAGATTGCTAATGGCACTACAAACTCAAATAACATTTGAAATGCCGGAATAACTTCAAATACCGGGAAGGCAGTTTTTGTAAAATTAATCGTTGTTTTAGCAATATCCGCAAGGGGGCGAATTAAAAGATTAATCCCTGAAAGACCAAGTAATCAATTTAACACGCTAACAGAAGCATGCTGAATACCACAAGATATAGCACTAAATAATCCCCAATAAGAACAATTAGGCGTAGGAATTAAGTCATTCATATTACCACTTATTCCGCCACCAATAAAAGCTGTTGAATTCAAAATGTTAAAATCGTATAAAGAATAATGATATTCAGTACTTTCACCTTTCTTTTTATATAGTGGGAAAGTCAGTGTAAAAATATTAATTCCATACATTACATCGACTTTGGCGTTATAAAAATGCAGTTTATTACTAGTGGTGTTTCATAATTGGTTATCATACGCTTTT
This sequence comes from Spiroplasma endosymbiont of Dromius quadrimaculatus, assembly GCF_964031155.1. Lineage (NCBI taxonomy): Bacteria > Bacillati > Mycoplasmatota > Mollicutes > Entomoplasmatales > Spiroplasmataceae > Spiroplasma > Spiroplasma endosymbiont of Dromius quadrimaculatus. The sequence goes on along the minus strand of NZ_OZ035010.1, from coordinate 766,049 downwards.
AAAACATTAAAATCTATTTGATAAGAACTTTTACCAGTATTAAAACCATTGGCAATTTGTTTATCTTTAACAAAAAAATAGGAACGAAAAATCATATTTTTACTATTTTCGATTGCCGAACCAAAGTTAATTAAATATTGTTTGGGATAAAAAGTAATTAAGGAGCGATAGAAAAAGCCCATTTGTAAAACATTTTTAGGAATTTGTCGTATCCCTTTGTAATATAATTCTACATAAGTAGAGGCATCCATATCAAAACTGGCATAAAAGAATTGTACAAAAAACTCACCTAAAACTTTATAAATTTTATTAAATAAACCATTAATAAAATCAACAGTTAAATTTTTTTGATAATGGAGCATAAAATCTTTAAAATCATTCTTTAATTTGTCATCATAGCGTAAAAAATGGAAAGTATTACCATAATAATTAACTTGTCCAAAAAAGGTATTAATAAAATCTCCTCCAAAACTTGTTTGCGAGCCAGATTTTCAAAGCGATTTACCATTTTCTAAAAACTCATTACTACCCACAATGCTACCGTGCTCAGTTTTTATAGTAATAACATCACCAAAACTAGAAAAGGAAAGTTCTCTAAAAATAACTTTTTCAATCATATCAGGATAAGGATATGAATTTTTGCGACTTAAACTAAATTTACTATTTTGTTTAAAACCATTTAATTTAATTGAAATTTCACTCATATATTTAAAATTATCGTCAAAGAAATTAAAAATAGGTACTCAATATAAATAACTATAATTAAATTTATCAAAATCTCGGCGTTGTATCATCAAATAGTCTAACTTATCTTGAAACTGAATATAATCATACTCGCCATCATTTCTAGTTATTTCCGTGGGTAACGGTTGCTCTCTATCTTTTTCAGGTAGAGGAGACATTTCCGCTGAGAATGAAGTTATATAATAATCAGTACTTTTAAAACTAATAGAAAATTTAACATTAATAATCTTATCAATTAAATAACCAATACTATTCTTATAAGTGCCATAAACTCCATTATCCTTATAAAATTTCACAATTTTATCAAGGACAACACCTTTTTCAATTTCAAAACTTATATAATTATGATATTTAAATCGTTCTTCTATATCACTAGGTAAGCGACTAATGCCACCGTAAAAAATTAAATTGCCTATATTTTGCAATGAATATGGATATTGAAATAATGTATTATCTAAACTAACAAACTCCAATTTACAATCATTACCACATTGACTAGGATTTGTGGCTCGTTTTTCTCGTTTCATAAAGAGAATTGTTCTATATTAGGTTTTGGTGGTTGTTTTGTATCAAAGAACGCCTCTAATGGCACCAAACCAATAAACATTATAAATAAATCAAGAAATAATCTTATCCATCTCATCACGCCTTAAAACTCTTTTTTATTGCTTTAACAGCATCAGAAAATTTATAATGTTGATGTTGTGGACATTCACAATTAACAACTTGCATTTGGTGCTTTCTAAAAATTTTATTAAAGTAATAACCTCTAATAATTAACTTAATACCAGTTATTAAGAAATAAATGATTAATAATCAAAAATACACCTTAAAAAATACACTTTGAAAATTTAATGGTATAAAATCTTTAAAAAATTTATCCCCTTTAATTTGAAGGACCGTTAAAAATATTCAAATTATAATAACAACACTATGAAGTATAATAAAAAAATGTATAAAACCTAAAACACTTTTAAATCATTTAATACCTAATATTTTCTTTAACTTTTTCATTTTTTAACTCCTTAAAATTAAATATATTGTTGATAAAATACAAATCGTTCCTAAAATTTGGAAAATCGGATGTTGAGAAAATAACCTTATCATTGGTTTAAACAAATCTAAAATTTTAATATTATTTGATAGAACTTTATTAAAATATTCTAAACCCTCACGCACATAGGCTCATAAACCTAAAAAGTCATTTAAAGCAAAAATAGAAAAAACAGCAACAAGAATAAATAAAATTATTAATTTAAACATTTTAAAATACCTACCTTTTTATTCGCCGTCCGTGCTGGTTAACTCACGGTCTGTTTTTAGGACTATTACCACTAAATTTCTTAATTGGACCACTAGATGATTGTTTTTTAGTTCCTCAATTAGCAACTGATTTTCGATATTTTTTATGAAAACCAACTTTTGGTCGTTCAATATGAATACCTAAAATGCCACCAATTACAAGATTGATAACAAGCATAATTAGCGGAAAAATAATAACGCGAATATCTGTTCCAGGAATGGTTAAAGTTCAAATTAAATCAAAAACTTTATAAAACATATCGCCAATCAAGCTAGCCATTTTTTCTAAGTTTTCCATTTTTTAAACTCCTTTACTTGTTTTTCTTATTCAGATTATTTTTTAACTTAGTAAGTATCTTACTGAATTTTTCCATTTTTAAATATTCTAACGCTTCAATATCCATTACATTATCATTTCAAAATTTATGTTGATAATTATCATTCAAAGCACGATTACTTAATTCGCGCAAGAATGATAAATATTTATTATCATAAAGGTTTAAAATTGACATCGGAATTTTTAATTTAAAGAAATAAATATCTAATTCCGGAATGCTACGATACTTGATTTTGCGACCTTTTTTATCATTTTTAGCATTAATCAGAGTTAATCGTCATTGTTCGTATTCGCTTACCGATTTAAAAGTGCCATAAATAACTTGTAAATAAGGACGAAAGATACTAACTGGTTTTTTTCTAATGCCAACAATTATTGAATTCGCAATATCACGAACTTTAACTCAGATATGCTCGGCTCGTTGTCCACTTGCTAATACGATATGAGTAAATTGTCGTGCTGAAGCAAAATATTCTTGTAAACCTTGAGTTACCCTATCATTTTCTTTATAGTCAGTTCCTTCTAAAAATAAGTTGGTTTCATCTCATAACAGTAAATGTTTTTCATCTAAAATTGGATAATTATAATCTAATAACGACATATGCCCTAATGAAAGCATTTGTTTATTAGTAATTGGAAAAGTAGAAATCGTTTTTCAACCACTTAATAAGTAAGAAGCTAAAACCATTAAAGCGGTTTTTCCAGTCCCTAAAGCACCAATTACTAAATTTAAAGGGGAATTTAATAAGAAATTAATAAAACTACGACGAGCAAAAAAATGAGAAATTTTAGTATATAAAATATACAAAGCAATTAATAAATAAATAATATCAAATAACATTCTTCAACTTTGAGGATTATAATAATGCAAAATCGCACCATAAGAATCACGCAATAATAAATAAAGTGCGATTTAAAGCGACAAAATCATATAATCTTAAATTTATTTTTTTAAACAATAGCATCACTTAAATCACACTTTCTTTATTTTTATTACTATCTGCCGGGCATTAATTTTTCAAACATTTTGAAAGCAATTAAAAATAAACCAATAATTACACCAAGCAAGAAAACTCAATATGTAGCAAAAAAATTAACAACATTAGGCATATTACCACCAATAATATCGGTTCAAATATTACCGAACGCTGTAATTAATGCTTTTCATAAGTTAGTAACCGCTTGTTCACCAGTAATAGCTACTGGTGTAGTTACTTCTGCTAAGAAAGTTCTAAACATATAATCACCCCCTTTCTAAACAAAATATGATTTAACCTTATAAAATAAAATAACCATAAATAAGACAATAATTACTAATACCATTCAAAACGCAATATTTGCTATTAAAAGTCAAAGTAGTTCTTTGGTTAAATCAATTTCTTTACCAGAAACTCACGCCGGAATAACTTTAATTTGAATAAATAAATCCCAAAAATACAATTTTGTCATTTCTCAATCTAAATCTTTTCAAGCAACTAAAAACATAATAATTACCGCTTAAAAGGTCAAAAAAGTAGAAAAATAATGGCTGAAAACAGCATTACAATTATTAAAATTGAAAACAAAAATACAACTTGGGGTGGTAAATCAGCGGTTGGATAAATTAATTCAATTAACTCAATAATTATTTTTTTAAACATTTTCTAAACCTACTTTTTAATTTCTTTTTCATCTTGTTCTAATAAATTTCGCTTAAACTTTGCAATAAATATTCGTTGTGCATAAGTAAAATCTTTTGGCAATTGTTTTGCTTCACTACCATATTTCTTTTTATCTTTAAAAAACCGATAAATATTAACCGCAATATAATATGCTAGTAATAATGTTAAAATCGTAAAGAACACTAGCCCAAATATACTCATCTTTCTTTTCTCCTTAATTTTTTAATTAATTTATTTTTTTAAACAATTATGTTCAACAAAATCAACACAAAGTCAATTATTACCAACTAAATCAGTTCTAATAGAATCAACTACAAATTTAGACACTCAAATTTTTTGTTCTAATCCAGTTTTTTTATCAATAGAATATATAAACTCTTGACAATAATCTATACCAGGCTCATCCACACTAACTCACATTTTCATTTTTAAAACTCCAAAACTATTTTTTTTACTACATCAAATCAAAAAATTGCAATAACTTAGTTAAATAACTTGTAGAAACCATATACATATGACAAGATTTTGGTTTCTACAAACTTGCTGTTAATTAATAAATAAATACGAGCTCATTTATTTATTACAAGAAATATAAGGTTAAATTAATATTTATTATTTTTAGTTATGCCTTGTATTTTTTTGTGTCTTGTTGTTGATAAACTAAGTTTTTAGTAAACGAAGTTTACTAACAAGTTATGTTAATTTAGTTTAAAGAAAGAGTTTAAAGAGAACTATATTAAACTAAGTTAAAAGACTAAGTTAAATATAACTAAGTTAATATAACTAAATATTGTAAGGGTGTGGTATGTACATGCGAAATATTGAAAATATTTTTTTAAATACTGAAAAATTTCTTTTAAAAGAAACGCAAAAGGCAATGCTTATTAAAGCACCAAAAATTCCGTGATTATATGAACCTGCTGGTATTTGGTTTTCAAAAAAATTTGTTTATAAAGGGAAATATGAAAATTCTATTTGTATTGGAATAATTAAAGATGGTGAATATCAATTGGTTTTGGTTAATAATAAAGGGCAAGAATCTAGTTTGATTTTAGGTCATGAGTTATTAGGTTTTTTTGTTGCCGAAAAAGAACATTATAAAAAAGTTGAAAGTTTTGATTATTTTAAAAATTCATTTTAAAGCTGGTTTATGGTGTTTTAACAATACGGGGGGTAATATAATAAAAAAATACAAAAAAACTTAGTTAGTTTTTAAGGTGTTTAAACGGTGCGGAAAGCGTATGCTCCGACCGTTAATTATCAATGTTAGTTTGAGTTATTTAACTAATGTAATATACCACAGACTTATGACAAACACAAGCAGTTTTTTAAAAAAAAAAAAGGGGGTGTATAAAGTTTTGTTAGGTAGGAAAAGGTTTAAATAATTTTGAAAGAAAAGTAATCATAATTTAATTATCATTTTATTTAAAAAATAAGTAATAAAACAAAATATTTAATATTAACAAACATAATCTCAATAAAATGCTATAGAAACTAAGTAAAATGCTTATAAAAACAACATTAAAATAATTTTTTACAACAAAAATCATACATAAGAAATATATACTTAACTTGCATATTTGAAATATTTTATAGTAAATGATTATTTTTTCCTTTTCAAAAAATACCTAAGAAAATTAAACGCGACCTAAAAAAGGGATAATAAATTTAAAATAAAACTGGAATTTCTTAAAATAGTTTATAATTAAACTCCAAGATAAAGAAATTGCAGATTAAAATTTGGAGAAAGGTTGTTGATTATTTGGTAATTTTTATTAATTAGTAAAAATTTATGAAAGGAATTTGATGTTAATGAAAAAATTACTAGGAATTTTAGGAACTATAACAATAGCGGGAAATGGAATGTCAGGCATTGTTGGAAATGCCCCAATTTCAGTAAAAAGTGAAATTAATTATTTACAAACAAATAATTTAGAAAATTTAAATAGAATCAAAAGAAGTTGATATAGTCAATCACGAAATGAAAATAGAATAAATAGTCAGCGTTTTTCAACTGGTAAGCGTAACTATTGACCTTGATTTTCTAGAGATAATTGAATAAAAATTCAAAAAATATATAAGGAAAGTAATACTTATGATATATTTAAACCTAAATTTATTAATTTACTTAACAATATAACTTTTAATCAAAATGAATGTCCTAGAAATCATTATTGGAAAATTGCTAACGCTATCTGAAATGATTTTTCAACTATTAATAATATATATATGTCTTCAAAAATAAATTATGGACTTTACATGGAAATTTGGGATAGTGGGAATTTAAACAAAGGTAGTGTAAAACTACAATGTTTTGATAATTGTCCTAGCAATAAATTTGAAAACATTGAAGAATTTATTGCAAATACTAATTTAGGGACTTTAAATGATAATAATCAAAATACAATTCTAACAGTAGTAAAATTCAAAAATTCTAATTTAGATACTTCACAATTAGAAGTAATTAATAAAACAAATACATCAGCTACAATTAAAGCAAAAAATGATAGCTCTTCTTATTACGGCAATAAAAAAGTTTCTTTTTCAATCGGAGAAGATTTAAATAAATTAATTAAAATAAGTAATTTAGAAAATATTAATAAAAATAGTGATACAGCTATTTTGAATGAATTAAATTTTTTAAATCCTGATTTAGATATTTTGCAATTAGAAGTAATTAATAAAACAAATACATCAGCTACAATAAAAGCAAAAAATAATAGTAATAAATATTTTGATAAAAAGAAAATTTACTATGTAATAGATAATAAACAAAATAAAATTATTAATTTGAATGAATTAATTAAAAAAGGTATATTTTTAAGTTTTAGAGATAAGAACAAATCAACTACTTTAAAAGAAATTAAAAATATTAATACAAATGATTTAATATATTCAGATGTAACAGCAACAAAAAATATTGAACCAACATACAATAAAAATAGTAAAAGTATTTGTTTTGGAACAACCACATTATTTAATAATTTACCTGAAAAACAGAATATGAAAACACCAAGTTGTAAATATACAAAAGAAACAACCGTAAATTCTCAAATTACTACAGGTTTAAGTAAAACAAACAGTGAAGAAAAAAGAAGGGAACAAACTTCTACTTCAAGTATGGAACATAATTGAAATATTGAATTAAGTACAAGCGGAGAAATATGACCTTTTGAAGAAGTTTCTGCTACTGCCGGAGTCGGAGGCAATTATGGTTCTTCAAATACAAATATGTCATCAGAAACAAAAACTTTAAGTAATACATTTGATTTTTCAAACAGTAAAACAAATGAATTTAAAGAAATTTCAGAAGTGGAATTACCTTCACAAGAAATTGAAGTTAACCCAAATCAAAAGATTAAGGTTACTGCTTCATTAGATGAAGTTTTAGCACAAGTAACATTAAAATTAACACAAAATATTTATGGTGAAATTATTTTACAAATAACAAACACAAGTAATGAAGAAAAATCATTTAAAATTTCAATTAAAGAAATTATGCAAAAATTAAAAGAATATAATCTTTTACCACAAGAAATTACAATAAATAATGATGACACCATAACTTTTAATGGAAAAGCCAGTAGGTCATTAAAAAAAGGATTTGATGGTAATATTGAGTTTCATGAAGTAAAATAAAAATGAGAAAATATTAAGTTTTTTAGGAACGGACACTTCCGTAACCGGAGCAACAAATTAAATATTTTATAAAAAATAATTATTTAAACTTCTAGAAATTACTTTGTTAAAAATTTTTGTAATGTTTGAAACGGAGTTTTAGTGTTTAATGATGAATGACGGCGTTCAAAATTATAAAAGTAATAATATTTGTTTAAATAATGTTGAAGTTCGTTTTGGTTTAATTTTTTATCTTTGGCATAAAATAATTTAGTATAATGTTGATGGAATCGTTCAATCTTACCGTTTGATTGTGGCGAACGAATCGGTGTAGTTTCGTGAACAATTCCATTTTTTGAAAGAAAGGTTGTAAAAGACCTTTCTTTTACTTTGTACGATTTTTTATTACTTCAGTTAGTAGTAGTAAATTCGGGAGCATTATCAGTACGAAAGCGTTTAATTGTTATGCCAAGCTTGCTAAAATCTTTCATTGCTTTTTGCATGGCATTAATTGCGTTATTGGTTCCTAAACTATCATAAACATAACCAAATACTATGCGTGTCATTTCGTCAATGAAATCATAAATGTAATATTTTTTATCAACCGGAAAATTTGATGTGGTAATAATTTTAGCATCCATTTGTAAAAGACCAATCTCAGAAACTTCATAACGCTTAAAATGGCGTTTTATTTGTTTGATTTGTTGTTTTAATTCTTTTCAGCGAGGGTCAGATTTAATTCAACGATAAAAAGTTTTGATGTTTTTCGGAACTTCTGAATTTTTAATATCGTGAAAACCGATTTTTAAATTGTTAAATAAAGACCACATTCCGCCAGCTTGAAGATTTTTGTAATCAAAATATAAATCACATAATTTTTTGCGAGAATTTAAACTATATTGATAATTAAGATTTTGTGGTTTTGTAGTTTTAAACAATAACAAATCTAAATTGTCAGAATAATACGCGGTCATAATTTTTTGTGCCCAACGATAAAAGGTTTTCGTTGCATTCTTAAAATATTTTTTAATAAGTTTTGTTAAAGTAGTTTCTTCAATATAAAAATAAGTACATAAATTTAAATAGGCAGTAATGCGTTTTTTAGTTTTATAGTAATAAGGATTACGGCAATTAGCACTTAGTCAACTTTGGATTTTTGCTTTTAAATCTGCTAAATCAGTTTGGGAAATAATATATTTCATTTTTTTAAACTCCTTAAATTAAGAAAACCGTATTACAAAAAATACGATTTTCAAACATATTTATTAAAATTGCTAATTAATTAGGTATTTTTGCTAAAAATGAACTTATAAAATATTGTGGTTTATTTAATTGATATCTATCTAAATAAACAAATGACACTTTAATACTTTCAAGTTTAGGAATTTCTCAGCCATAAGTAGTCAATATATCTTCAGATGGTTTTGGTTTATAAACACCTTTTCGTTTAAAAAAATCCTTTATAGGATTATTAATACTTTGATTTTCGATTAAAAAGCTTTTTTCAGACATATCATCTGGAAAACGAACACTTTCATCATAAAAAGTTATTCTTCCAGCAGAGCCAAAACTCTCTATATTAAAAAATGTATTATTTAAACTAGAAAATTGTAATTTTTTTTCAGAAACATTACTTCTACATCCAAAAATAAACATTACACATACTAAATTTAAAGCTGATAAAAATTTTCGCATAAAGAAAAATCCTCCTTTCAAAGGAATTATATTATAAAAAATATTAGCAATATTTAAGAGAACTTTTTTAATATCATTAATAAGATTGCTAATGGCACTACAAATTCAAATAACATCTGAAATGCTGGAATAACTTCAAACACTGGAAAGGCGGTTTTGGTAAAATTAATCGTCGTTTTAGCAATATCGGCAATGGGGCGAATTAAAAGATTAATCCCTGAAAGACCAAGTAATCAATTTAACACACTAACAGAAGCGTGCTGAATCCCACAGGATATTGCACTAAATAAACCTCAATAAGAACAATTGGGTGTAGGAATTAAGTCATCCACATTACCACTTGTGCCTCTACCAATAAAAGCTGTTGAATTCAAAATGTTAAAATCGTATAAAGAATAATGATATTCAGTACTTTCATTTTTCTTTTTATAAAGTGGAAAAGTTAATGTAAAAATATTAATCCCATACATCACATCGACTTTAGCGTTATAAAAATGCAGTTTATTACTAGTGGCGTTTCATAATTGGTTATCATATGCTTTTAAAACATTAAAATCTATTTGATAAGAACTTTTACCGGTATTAAAACCATTGACAATTTGTTTATCTTTAACAAAAAAATAGGAACGAAAAATCATATTCTTACTATTTTCTACTGTTAAACCAAAGTTAATTAAATATTGTTTAGGATAAAAAGTAATCAAGGAACGATAGAAAAACCCCATTTGTAGAACATTTTTAGGAATTTGTTGTATCATCCCTTTGTAATCTAATTCTACATAAGTAGAGGCATCCATATCAAAACTGGCATAAAAGAATTGTACAAAAAACTCATCTAAAACTTTATAAATTTTATTAAATAAATCATTAATGAAATCAATAGTTAAATCTTTTTGATAATGAAGCATAAAATCTTTAAAATCTGATTTTAATTTGTCATCATAGCGTAAAAAATGGAAGGTATTACCATAATAATTAACTTGTCCAAAAAAGGTATTAATAAAATCTCCTCCAAAACTTGTTCGCGAGCCAGATTTTCAAAGCAATTTACCATTTTCTAAAAACTCATTATAGCCAACAATGCTACCATGCTCAGTTTTTATAGTAATAACATCGCCAAAACTAGAAAAGGAAAGTTCTCTAAAAATAACTTTTTCAATAAAACCGGGTGGATATGAATTTTTGCGACTTAAATTAAATTTACTATTTTGTTTAAAACCATTTAATTTAATTGAAATTTCATTCATATATTTAAAATTATCATCAAAGAAATTAAAAATTGGCACTCAATATAGATAAGAGTAATTAAATTTATCAAAATCTCGCCGTTGTATCATCAAATAGTCTAACTTATCTTGAAACTGAATATATTGATATTCGCCATCATTTTTAGTTATTGCAGTCGGTAACGGTTGCTCGTTATCTTTCTCTGGTTGTAGTGGCACTTTAGCTGAAAATGAACTTATAAAATATTGTGGTTTATTTAATTGATATCTATCTAAATAAATAAATGACACTTTAATACTTTCAAGTTTAGGAATTTCTCAGCCATAAGTAGTCAATATATCTTCAGATGGCTTTGGTTTATAAACACCTTCTCGTTTAAAAAAATCCTTTATAGGATTATTAATATTTTGATTTTCGATTAAAAAGTTTTTTTCAGACATATCATCTGGAAAACGAACACTTTTATCATAAAAAGTTATTCTTCCAGCAGAGCCAAAACTCTCTATATTAAAAAAAGTATTTTTAATGCTAACAAACTCTAATTCACAATTATTGCCACATTGATTAGGGTTTGTAGCTCGTTTTTCTCGTTTCATAAAGGATTGTTCCATATTAGGTTTTAGTGGTTGTTTTGTATCAAAGAAAACACCTAACGGTACCAAACCAATAAACATTATAATAAATCAAGAAATAATTTTATCCATCTCATCACGACTTAAAATTCTTTTTCATTGTTTTAACAGCATCAGAAAATTTATATTGACTATGTTGTGGACATTCACAATTGACAACTTGTTGTTGATGTTTTTTAAAAACTTTATTAAAGTAATAACCCCTAATAATTAATTTAATACCAGTTATTAACAGATAAATAATTAATAATCAAAAATACACTTTAAAAACTAAATTTTGAAAATCAAACAATATAAAATCTTTAAAAAACTCATCTGTGTTAGTTCTAATTCTTGTTAAAAACACTCAAATTATAACGATAAAACTATGAAGTATGATAAAAAAATGTATAAAACTTAAAACGTTTTTAAATCATTTAATACTTAATATTTTCTTTAACTTTTTCATTTTTTAACTCCTTAAAATTAAATATATTGTTGATAAAATGCAAATCGTTCCTAAAATTTGGAAAATCGGATGTTGAGAAAATAACCTAATCATTGGTTTAAACAAATCTAAAATTTTAATATTATTTGATAGAACTTTATTAAAATATTCTAAACCCTCACGCACATAGGCTCATAAACCTAAAAAGTCATTTAAAGCAAAAATAGAAAAAACAGCAACAAGAATAAATAAAATTATTAATTTAAACATTTTAAATACCTACCTTTTTATTCGCCGTCCATGTTGGTCAACTCACGGTCTATTTTTAGAACTATTACCACTAAATTTCTTAATTGGACCACTAGATGATTGTTTCTTAGTTCCTCAATTAGCAACTGATTTTCGATATTTTTTACGAAAGCCAACTTTTGGTCGTTCAATATGAATACCTAAAATGCCACCGATTACAAGATTTATCACAAGCATAATTAGTGGAAAAATAATAATGCGAATATCTGTTCCCGGAATCGTTAAAGTTCAAATTAAATCAAAAACTTTATAAAATATATCGCCAATGAAACTAGCCATTTTTTCTAAGTTTTCCATTTTTTAAACTCCTTTACTTATTTTTCTTCTTTAGATTATTTTTTAACTTAGTAAGTATCTTGCTAAATTTCTCCATTTTCAAATATTCTAATGCTTCAATATCCATTACATTATCATTTCAAAATTTATGCTGATAATTATCATTCAAAGCACGATTACTTAATTCACGCAAGAATGATAAATATTTATTATCGTAAAGGTTTAAAATTGACATCGGAATTTTCAATTTAAAGAAATAAATATCTAATTCCGGAATGCTACGATACTTGATTTTGCGACCTTTTTTATCATTTTTTGCATTAATTAGAGTTAATCGTCATTGTTCGTATTCGCTTACGGATTTAAAAGTACCATAAATAACTTGCAAATAGGGTCGAAAGATACTAACTGGTTTTTTTCTAATACCAACAATTATTGAATTCGCAATATCACGAACTTTAACTCATATATGTTCGGCTCGTTGTCCGCTCGCTAGTACGATATGGGTAAATTGCCGAGCTGAAGCAAAATATTCTTGTAAACCTTGGGTTACCCTATCATTTTCTTTATAGTCAGTTCCTTCTAAAAATAAGTTAGTTTCATCTCATAACAGCAAATGCTTTTCTTCTAATATCGGATAATTATAATCTAATAAAGACATATGCCCTAATGAAAGCATTTGTTTATCAGTAATCGGAAAAGTAGAAATCGTTTTCCAACCACTTAATAAGTAAGAAGCTAAAACCATTAAAGCGGTTTTTCCGGTCCCTAAAGCACCAATTACTAAATTTAAAGGTGAATTTAATAAGAAATTAATAAAACTACGACGAGCAAAGAAATGAGAAATTTTAGTATATAAAATATACAAAGCAATTAATAAATAAATAATATCAAATAACATTCGTCAACTTTGGGGATTATAATAATGCAAAATCACACCATAGAATCACGCAATAATAAATAAAGTGCGATTTAAAGCGACAAAATCATATAATCTTAAATTTATTTTTTTGAATAATAACACCACTTAAATCACACTTTCTTTATTTTTATTACTATCTTCCGGGCATTAATTTTTCAAACATTTTGAAAGCGATTAAAAATAAACCAATAATCACACCAAGCAAGAAAACTCAATATGTAGCAAAGAAATTAACGACATTTGGCATATTACCACCAATAATATCAGTTCAAATATTACCAAATGCTTTAATTAATGCTTTTCATAAGTTAGTAACCGCTTGTTCACCAGTAATTGCTACTGGTGTATTTCCTTCTACTAAGAAATTTATTAACATATAATCACCCCCTTTCTAAACAAAATATGATTTAACCTTATAAAATAAAATAACCATAAATAAGACAGTGAATACTAATACCATTCAAAAGGCAATATTTGCCATTAAAAGTCAAAGTGGTTCTTTGGTTAAATCAATTTCTTTGCCAGAAACTCACGCCGGAATAGTTGTAATTTGGATAAATAAATCTCAAAAATACAATTTTGTCATTTCTCAATCTAAATCTTTTCAAGCAACTAAAAACATAATAATTACCGCTTAAAAGGTCAAAAGAGTAGAAAAATAATTGCTGAGAAGAGCATTACAATTATTAAAATTGAAAACAAAAATACAACTTGAGGCGGCAAATCGGCAGTTGGATAAATTAATTCAATTAACTCAATAATTACTTTTTTAAACATTTAACAACCAACTTCCTTAATTAATAACATAGCATCAATACAAACCCACGCATCATGAAAAATATCTATCTCTACATGACCAACACAATAATCACGCGCTCATACACGATTAGGTTTAGTATTATTATCACCATTAATATATACAGATAACTGTGATACTCTATCTATCTTTTGTTCTTCTTCTGAAGAAGCAATACCATATCATACTTTCACTTTTCTCTTCCTACCTTTTAATTATCTTTCTTATTTTTAACATTTTTTTATTTTTTCTAATTTTTCTAACCCTTTTTGTACTCTTAATTCGATTAATTTTATTTATTTTTGTATTATAGTTAAATTTAGTCATATCTATGTACTTTTAAAAATATTCTAAATATTTTTTTTATTTGTTAATTTCTTCTCCATCTTTTTCTAATAAATTTTTCTTAAATTTCGCAATAAATATTCGTTGTGAATAAGTAAAATCTTTTGGCAACCGCTTTGCTTCACTACCATATTTCTTTTTATCTTTAAAAAAACGATAAATATTAACTGCAATATAATATGCTAGTAATAATGTTAAAATCGTAAAAAACACTAATCCAAAAATACTCATTTTTCTTTTCTCCTTAATTTTCTAATCTTTTAATATGCAATATCAACACAAAGTCAATTATCACCGACTAAATCAGTTCTAACAGATTCAACTGCGGATTTAGAGGCTCAAATTTTTTGTTCTAATCCAGTTTTTTTATTAATAGAATATATAAACTCTTGACAATAATCTTTGCCAGACTCATCCACATTAACTCACATTTTCATTTCTAAAACTCCTCAAAAAAATTGCAATAACTTAGTTAAATAACTCAACTAACATAGATAATTAACGGGCGGAGCATACGCTTTCCGCACCGTTTAAACACCATAAAAACTAACTAAAATATTTTTTTATTTACCCTTATTCTTAAAACATCGTAAAACATTTTTAAAATGAATTTTTAAAATAATCAAAACTTACAACCTTTTTATCATATGCTTTTTCAGCAACAAAAAAACCTAACAACTCATGACCTAAAATCAAACTAGACTCTTGACCTTTATCATTAATAAAAACTAACCGATATTCACCATCTCTAATTATTCCTATACAAATAGAATTCTCATATTTTCCTTTATAAACAAATCGTTTCGAAAACCAAATACCAGTAGATTCATACAATCACGGAATTGCTGGTGCTTTAATAAGTACTGCATTTTGTGTTTCTTTTAAAAGATATTTTTCAGTATTTAAAAAAATATTTTCAATATTTCTCATATACATACCATCCTTACAATATTTAGTTATATTAAACTAAGTTATATTTAGCTTAGTTATCTAACTAAGTTAAATATTTATTTTTTTAAACATTTATGTTTAACAAAATTTGTTAGTAAACTTCGTTTACTAATTAACTTAGTTTATTATTATCAAGGCACAAAAAAATACAAGGCATAACTAAAAATAATAAATATTAATTTAACCTTATATTTCTTGTAATAAATAAATGAGCTCATATTTATTTATTAATTAACAGCAAGTTTGTAGAAACCAAAATCTTGTCATATGTATATGGTTTCTACATCATTATCAAAAGTATGTATTGATTTAAGAGTATAATTAGTATAAAATTATATAGTTTTAGTTATGAAAAACAAGGGGGATTTGTTAATGGCATTTAAGATGAAACATTTTGGAGATTATGTTCAAAGAAGAGATTATTCCAAGGTTTCAGGGAAATTAGAATTACCCAATTTGATTGAAGTACAAACTGATAATTATCAATGATTTATGAAAGATGGCATTCAGGAGGTTTTTGATGAAATATTTCCAATAACTGACCCTGAAGGGAAGACAACATTATCATTGTTAAGTTGAGAAGTAAAAAAACCACGACGCAACTTAAAACAAGCACAAGAAGAATCAAAGATTTATGAAGTACCAATTTATGCTAAATTGCAATTAACTGTTATTAAAGATGATGAAAGAATTAATAGTCAAATTGCTAAAACGCCAGATCAAGCAATGTTATTATGAGTAAGAGAAGAATTTGGCTTTAAAAATCCAGTATTATCAAAACAAGATGATAATGTTTTTTATTTTGAAGATATTAATGCTGAAGATAAAATTGCTATTGAAATTATTATTAAAAAGCAAGATGAAGAAGAAATGTTAGTTGATTATACCCTTTGAAGAGCAGGTGAAGTTTTTTTAGGTGATTTTCCGTTAATGACCGATAAAGGAACTTTCATTATTAATGGTAGTGAAAAGGTTGTTGTTTCTCAATTAGTAAGGTCACCAGGAAGTTATTACAAAAAGAATATTGATCCGAAAACAGGAAAAATTATTTATTTTAATGATATTATCCCTTCGCGGGGGACATGATTAGAGTTTGAAAGTCATATTAAAAAGGTTAAAACTAAACAAAATAATTTATATAAACATATTTTTCAAGTAAAAATTGATAAGTCACGAAAAACTAATGCTACTGTTTTGTTTACAGCATTAGGTTTAAAAAAAGATGATTTATTAGCATTGTATAATGATGATCAGTTATTATTTGACACTTATGAAAGTGATTATATTAGTGGTTTAGAAAAAGACAGTTGAGAATTTGCAGTTCAAGAAATTTATAAAAAAATTCGATCAGGGGAAACAGCAACTGTTGATGGTGCTAGTAAGTTTCTTTTTGGATTATTATTTGATAAAAGAAAATATGATTTAACTAAAGCTGGCCGATTTAAATTGATTCAAAAGCTATCAATTGTTGAACGGTTATTAAATCGGATTTTGGCTGAAGATATTAAAGATGTTAAAGGTAATGTTGTTTTTAAAAAGGGATATTTAATTACTAAAAAAGATTTAGAAATGTTGCATACAATTTTAAATGCTGGAGCAATGTTGCAAGAAATTAATTTTCATCCGGATATTAAAAGTCATAATAAAATTCAAAGAGTTTTAGTTTATGCTAATAATGAAATGATTAATCCTGATGATAGTATTGCAATTTTAGGTGTTGATCCAAGTAATAAAATAGAACATATTACGATTCCAGATATTATTGCTTCTTTTTCATATTTATTAAATATTACTAAAGGTTTGGGAAATATTGATGATATTGATCATTTAGGTAATCGTCGTGTGCGAACAGTTGGTGAGTTATTACAAAATCAATTTCGGATTGGGATGGCAAGAATTGAAAAAAATGTTAAAGAAAAGATGTCAACTGCTGATAGTTCTGTTATTAAGCCATCAAATATTATTAATAATAAACCGTTAACAGCCGTTATTGGTGAGTTTTTTAACTTATCACAGTTATCACAGTTTATGGATCAAACTAATCCGTTATCAGAATTAACTAATAAAAGAAGAATTACTGCTTTAGGTCCGGGGGGATTATCTCGTGAACGAGCTGGTTTAGAAGTTCGTGATGTGCATTACTCGCATTATGGCAGAATTTGTCCGATTGAAACTCCTGAAGGACCAAATATTGGTTTAATTAATAATTTATCAACTTATGCTCATATTAATAAATATGGTTTTATTGAAACGCCATATCGGAAAGTAAATAATGGTATTGTATCTGAAATTAATCATTATTTAACGGCAGATCAAGAAAAAAATTATGTTATTAGTCAAGCAAATATTGCAATTGATGATCAAGGAAAGATTATTGAAAAGCAAGTTGCTGCTCGTTTTAGTGGTGAAAATATTATTGCTACTAGCAATGAAGTTGATTATATTGATGTTTCACCACGACAAATTGTTTCCATTGCGACATCTTGTATTCCTTTTTTAGAAAATGATGATGCTAACCGTGCTTTGATGGGTGCTAATATGCAACGCCAAGCAATCCCTTTAATTAAAGCACAATCACCGTTAGTAGGTACGGGTGTGGAGCATGCTGCTGCTAGAGATTCAGGATTAGCAATTATTTCTTTAGATGATGGAATTGTTGATTATGTTGATAGTAAAAAAATTACTGTTAAACATAAAGACCGAGTTAAAGTGTATGAATTAAATAGTTTTGATCGTAGTAATAGTGGTACGGCTTTAATTCATTCACCATTGATAAAACCAGGTGATACTGTTAGCAAAGGTCAAATTTTAGCTGATGGTGCTTCAATGGAAAAAGGTGAATTAGCGTTAGGTCAAAATGTTATGGTGGCATTTACAACTTGAAATGGTTATAACTATGAAGATGCGATTATTATTAGTGAACGCTTAGTATATGATGATGTTTTTACATCAATTCATATTGAAGAATATACTATTGAACGTCGCCAAACAAAACAAGGTGAAGAAGAAATAACTCGTGAAATTCCCAATATTCCAGATAGTATGCGTCGTTATTTAGATGTTGATGGGATTGTAATGGTTGGTGCGGAAGTTAAAGAAGGCGACATTCTTGTTGGGAAAGTAACTCCTAAAGGACAAACCCAATTGTCAGCAGAAGATAAATTATTGCAAGCTATTTTTGGTGAAAAATCTCGTAATGTTAAAGATAATTCTTTAATTGTTCCGAATGGCGGTGCGGGAATTATTCAAGCTGTGAAAAGATTTTCTCGTAAAGATGGACATGATTTACCAGTTTCGGTATTAGAAATTGTTAAAATCTATGTTGTTCAAAAACGAAAAATTCAAGAAGGTGATAAAATGGCGGGAAGACACGGTAATAAGGGTGTTATTTCTAAAGTTTTACCGATTGAAGATATGCCTCATCTTGTTGATGGTACGCCAGTAGATATTATGTTAAACCCTTTAGGAGTTCCTTCGCGAATGAATATTGGTCAAGTACTAGAATTACATTTGGGAATGGCTGCTAAAAAGTTAGGGTTAAAAGTAGCTACCCCAGTTTTTGAAGGCGTAAGTAATGAAGAATTAATTGCCATTATGACAGAAGCCAAGATGGATAATTTTGGAAAAGAAACTTTAATTGATGGTCAAACAGGTGAAACATTTGGTAATAAAATATCTGTTGGTGTAATGTATATGTTAAAACTATCACATATGGTGGAAGATAAAATTCATGCTCGTAATGTTGGGCCATATTCTTTAATCACTCAACAACCATTAGGTGGAAAAGCACAAAATGGTGGCCAAAGATTTGGGGAAATGGAAGTATGAGCTTTGGAAGCTTATGGGGCTGCTCATACTTTAAGAGAAATATTAACAATTAAATCTGATGATATTATTGGAAGAACGAAGTTATATACTAAAATTGCTAAAGGTGAAAAATTGCCATTGTCAGGAATTCCTGAGTCATTTAATGTTTTAATTAAAGAATTACAAGGTTTATCAATCAATGTTGTTTTAAAAACTAAAGATGGTAAAGAACATAAGATGTTAAATTATGAAGAAGATGAAGAAAGTAAATTCTAGAGAGGAAGAAATGATAAATGTTTAATGATCACAAAAACTTTAAAGAAATTAAAATTAGTTTAGCTTCTCCAGAAGATATTCGTTCTTGGTCGTATGGTGAAGTAACAAAACCAGAAACTATTAATTATAAATCATTAAAACCAGAAAAAGATGGTCTTTTTGATCAACGAATTTTTGGGCCGATTAAAAACTATGAATGTGAATGTGGAAAATATAAAAAAGAAAATAATCGTGGTAAAATCTGTGAACGCTGTGGGGTGCAATTAACAGAATCAATTGTTAGAAGAAAAAGAATGGGACATATTGAATTAGAAGATCCTGTATCACACATTTGAATGTTAAAGGCATCACCTTCCCAGATTGCTTTGGCATTAAATATGCGTACTAAGGATTTAGAGGAAGTGATTTATTTTGTTTCTTATATTGTTTTAGATGCTGGTGATGCTAAAAATTTAAGGAATAAAATGGTTTTAGATTTAGGTAATGCTAAAACTTCACAAGAAACTCGTGAACGATTAATTAAAACTTTAGAAAATATTAAAAAAGATTTAACTGTGGAATCAATTGCTTTTGAAAGAGCACAAGGAATGATTGAAGATTTAAAAACTACTAATATTCCTTTTTCAATGGATGAATGTGCTCAATTTATTAATAAATATACTAATGCTAAATTTGGTATTGGCGCTGAGGCAATTGAACATTTACTTAAAAATTTAGATTTAAAAGAAGAAATTAAGAAAATTAAAAGAAAAATTCAAGGTAAAAAATCGCAAACGGATAAATTAAAATTAATGCGTTCTTTGAAAACTTTAAATGATTTTTTGCGTTCAGGAAATAAGCCTGAGTGAATGATTTTACATGCTATTCCGGTGTTACCACCAGATATTAGACCAATTATTCAATTAGATGGGGGCAGATTTACAGCATCAGAATTGAATGATTTATATCGTAAGATTATTATTAGAAATGAACGATTAAAACGCGTTAAACAAATGGGAGCTCCTTCAATTATTATTAATAATGAAAAAAGGATGTTACAAGAAGCCGTTGATGCCTTAATTGATAATGATCGTAAAGCGCGTCCTGTAACCGGAAGAGATAAGCGACCGTTAAAATCATTAACAGCAATTTTAAAAGGAAAACAAGGGCGTTTTCGTCAAAACTTGTTAGGAAAACGAGTTGATTATTCTGGAAGAAGTGTTATTGCTGTTGGTCCAGAATTAAAAATGTATCAGTGTGGTTTACCACGCGATATGGCAATTGTTCTTTTTAAACCATTTATTATTGCTGAATTATTAAGAGATGCTAAAGAAAGTAATAGTAATTTAACTTATAAGATGGCAGAAAAGATGATTGATCAACGCGATGAACGCGTATGAGATTTTTTAGAAGTAGTTATTAAAGAGCGTCCAGTATTATTAAATCGGGCACCAACACTGCATCGTTTAGGAATTCAAGCTTTTGAACCGAAGTTAGTAAAAGGGAAAGCAATTCGTTTGCATCCATTAGTAACACCAGCATTTAATGCTGATTTTGATGGTGACCAAATGGCAGTTCATGTGCCGATAACAGCAGAAGCTGTTGCTGAAGCGCGATATTTAATGTTAGGTTCAAAAAATATTTTAGGACCGAAAGATGGAAAACCAATTGTAACGCCAACTCAGGATATGGTTTTAGGAAATTACTATTTAACTTTTGAAAGTAAAGGTAAAATTGGTGAAGGAAATATTTATCGGAATTTTGATGATGCTGTTTTAGCTTATGATAATAAACAACTACATTTACATGCGATAATTGCTATTCCGGTTAATGCTATGGATGATAAGATTAAGGTTAATGATAGTAAAAATAAGGTATTAATAACAACGGTTGGAAAATTAATTTTTAATAAAATTTTTCCTGTTGATTTTCCTTATTTTAATGAACCAACAGCAGAAAATCTTGATTATTTAGATGATCGTCATATTATTTTAATTACTGAAGATATCCGAAAATTTATTGCATCACGAGAAGCAATTTCTCCATTTAAGAAAAGTAGTTTATCAAATATTATTACTAAGTTTTTTAAGAAATATGGAACGCAAAAAACTGCTGAAATGTTGGATAATATGAAAAATTTAGGATTTAAATTTTCAACAATTTCTGGTATTACGATTTCGGCACAAGATATGAAAGCATATGAAGGTAAAAAAGAATACTTTATTGAAGCTGATAAATATATTGCTGAAGTTCAAGAATTTTATCGTTTAGGAATGATAACTGAACGCGAAAAACATAAATTAATTGTTGAAAAATGATCGGATGTTAAAGATTTAATTCAAAAGAAATTAGAAATAGTGTTAAAGCAAGATATTAATAATCCGATTACGATTATGACTGATTCGGGTGCGCGGAGTAATCTTTCTAACTTTACACAGTTAGTAGGGATGCGAGGATTAATGAATAATCCTAAGGGAGAAGTTATTGAATTGCCGATTCGTTCTTCTTTTATACAAGGAATAACGGTTCTTGAGTTCTATATAACTACGCATGGGGCGAGAAAAGGAATGGCTGATATGGCTTTAAAAACAGCTGATTCTGGTTATTTAACAAGAAGATTAGTAGATGTTGCTCAAGAAATTATTATTGTGATAGAAGATTGTCAAACAGAAAAAGGATTCTTAATTAAAGATATTGTTGATACTAAAAATTATATTATTATTGTGCCCTTACAAGATCGTGCTTTTGGACGATTTACAAAGTCAGCGATAATTAATAAAAATGGTAAGGAAATTGTTCCTGCTAATACTTTAATTACTGAAGATATTAATAATAAAATTGCCAAAAATAATATTATGGAATTTGAAATTCGTTCCGTTTTAACTTGTGATGCTTCTAAAGGAGTATGTAAAAAATGTTATGGACTTAATTTAGCAACGGGTGCAATTGTTGATATTGGTGAAACTGTTGGGATTGTCGCAGCCCAATCAATTGGTGAACCAGGGACACAATTAACAATGCGTACTTTCCATACAGGTGGTGTTGCTGGTGGTTTAGATATTACTCAGGGGTTACCAAGAATTAAAGAATTATTAGATAATACAATTCCTAAGGGAGCAGTTGCCATTATTTCTGAAATTGATGGTACCGTTCAAGAAATAAATGAAGAAAATGGTATTAATATTATTACTGTTGTATCTGAACATAATGAAAGAAAATATAAAACTCCTTATAACTCCAATATTCGTGTTAAAGTTGGTTCGCTAGTTAAAGCTGGTCAAAAATTAACTGAAGGAGCAATTAATGTTAAACATTTATTAGAAATTGCTGGGATTAAAGAAGTTCAAGAATATATTTTAAAAGAAGTTCAAAAAGTGTATCGTTTGCAAGGAATTCAAATTTCTGATAAATATATTGAAATTATTATTAAACAAATGTTAAATAAAATTCAAATTATTGATGGTGGCGATAGTGACTTATTAGTTGGGGAAACAGTTACGATTAAAGAATTTAAAGATATTGTTGGTAAGTTATTATCAGAAGATCGTCGTCCGCCTTATGGATTTCCAATTATGTTTGGTATTAAAAAAGCACCATTGGAATCTAATTCTTTCTTATCGGCAGCATCATTTCAAGATACTACACGCGTATTAACAAAAGCAATTATTAAAGGTAAAATTGATACTTTAGAAGGATTAAAAGAAAATGTTATTTTAGGTAATTTAATTCCTGCGGGAACAGGATTATTAGATTCCGAAGATATCATTGCTAGAGGAAAAATTGCTTATGAAGAGGAATATTAAAATTTAAATTATTAGATATTTTTTAAATATTAAAAGAAACGCCATTATTGTAAAGATAATGGCGTTTTTGTTTTATTCAATTTTAGTAACTAATTGTTCGTAAGTTAAGGATTGTGGTTTTATTGGTAATTCTTTATTTTTAGGTAAATATCCAGCAGCGAGAACAACGGCAACATTGTATTCGTTGGGAGCGATATATTTATTTGTTTCTAAATAATTAATGATGTCAGCACCATCAAACCCTTCCATTGGACTAGTACCAATGCCTTTAGCAAAAGCACAAAGAATAATGTTTTCTAATAAAATATATGCTTGTCGTTTAGCTCATTCTTCTGGGTCATTAATATATTTTTTTAAATAATTTATTAAGTTATTTTGTAATTGTTCAAATTTTTCATCAGAATTCTGATAACGCGTTTGATATCTTAAACGAAGAAAGGCACTATTTTTTGTAAAGGCATTTTTTTTATTAGTTAAAATTAAAAATAGATGTGAAGCGTTAAGGACTTGTTTTTGTTTTCATATTAAAGGATGTAATTCTTGTTTTACTTTGTTATTACTAACAACAATAAGATGTCATGGTTCTGATCCAAATGCTGATGGTGAATGACGGGCTACTTCTAAGATTTCATTAATATCTTGTTCATTAATTTTTTGGGAATCATATTCTCGTCAAGAATGACGTGCTAAGAGAATTTCTTTTAGGATATCAAATTTATTCATAAGTTTACCTACTTTCTTGTAGTTATAATTATAAAACATTTTTTTAGGAAGAGATAAATAAAATTAAAAATTTAACTAATAATAAAATTAATGAAGGGGTTGTTACTTTTAAAATAAATTAATATTTGTTCAAAATAATTAATTTCTTTCTTTCATACTATATAATTAAATAAAAGGATATTGGAAGGAGGGAATTATAAATATGAAAGATAAAATTGCTATTGGATGTGATCACGCTGGATATGTATTAAAAACTGCTCTTATTGAATATTTAAAAAATAATGAATATGAGGTTATTGATTTAGGAACTAATAGTGAAAAAGAACAAGTGGATTATCCTGATTATGCCAAATTGGTTGGTAAAGAAGTAGGAAATGGTAATGCTAAGTATGGAATTTTAATTTGTGGTACAGGTATTGGAATAAGTATTAGTGCTAATCGCATGCCGAAAATTAGAGCGGCATTATGTTATGAAACAAAGTTAGCGGCCTTAGCTCGCGAACATAATGATGCTAATATTTTAGTTTTAGGAGGAAGAATTATTGCGCCTCAAAAAGCGATTTGAATTTTAGAAGAATTTTTAAATACTAAATTTTCAAACCGTCATCAACAACGAGTTGAAAAAATTGAATTAGGAGATATTAAAGATGTTTAAAGATGATACGCAAATAAATGATGTTAGTTTAGAAGAAAAGGATATTGATTCATTAATAACTGATATTGATTCAGAAATACAAAATATTAATCGTAAAACAAATGATATTGATCCCGAACTAAAAGCAGTTGTTAAAGAAGAACTTATTAGACAACAACGCCATGTGGAATTAATTGCTTCGGAAAATTATGTTTCGCTTCCTGTATTAAGATTAGCAGGTTCAATATTAACTAATAAATATGCTGAAGGAT
The DNA here is from genome assembly GCF_964031155.1 of Spiroplasma endosymbiont of Dromius quadrimaculatus. Classification (NCBI taxonomy): domain Bacteria; kingdom Bacillati; phylum Mycoplasmatota; class Mollicutes; order Entomoplasmatales; family Spiroplasmataceae; genus Spiroplasma; species Spiroplasma endosymbiont of Dromius quadrimaculatus. The sequence continues at coordinate 741,313 of NZ_OZ035010.1, read as the reverse complement.
ATCCGGGAAGAAGATATTATGGTGGTTGTGAATTTGTTGATAAAAGTGAAAATTTAGCGATTGAAAGATTAAAGGCTTTATTTAATGCTGAGCATGCTAATGTACAACCGCATTCTGGTAGTCAAGCTAATGCTGCTGCATATCAAGCGATTTTAAAGCCGAATGATATTGTTTTGGCAATGAGTTTAGATGCAGGGGGTCATTTAACCCATGGACATAAATTGAATTTCTCAGGAATTGTTTATCAATTTCATGGTTATGGTGTTGATGAAAAGACTCAACAATTAGATTATGAAGCAATTAGACAACAAGCATTAGAACTTAAACCAAAATTAATTGTTGCGGGAGCTAGTGCATATTCAAGAACGATTGATTTTACTAAGTTTCGTGAAATTGCTGATGAAGTTGGAGCATTATTAATGGTTGATATGGCTCATATTGCTGGTTTAATTGCTGCTGGATTACATCCAAATCCTGTAGTAGTAGCAGATATTGTAACAACAACAACACATAAAACATTACGCGGTCCAAGAAGCGGTGCAATTTTATGTAAAAAAGAATTAGCAAAAGCGATTGATCGGGCAGTATTCCCAGGTCAACAAGGAGGCCCTTTAGAACATATTATTGCTGCTAAAGCACAAGCATTTTATGAAGCGGCAACACCAGAATTTAAAGCATATCAACAGCAAATTATGGCTAATTGTAAAGTTTTAGAAAATATTTTTAGAAAACATGATGTTAAATTGATTAGTGGTGGTACTGATAATCATTTAATGATTATTGATGTTAAAACATCATTTAATCGTACGGGGCAGGAATGTGAAAATATTTTGCATCAAATTGATGTTATTTGTAATAAAAATATGATTCCATTTGATAAAGAAAAACCAATGACTACTAGTGGCATTCGGATTGGAACAGCAGCGATGACCACTAGAGGCTGAAAAGAAAAGGAATTTGAACAATTAGCAAATATAATTATTAGTGTTCTTAAAGAAAATGGTAATACTGAAGAGAATGTTGCTAAGCATAAACACCAAATTGGTATTTTATTAAAAGATTTTCCAATATATGAAAATTACCAATTATAAGTTTAATTTATAATATTTAGTAATTTAAGAGGTGGTATGTATTTTTAGGGAATTTTTACTATTGTATTCAACAACTCTGTTAAGTGTTTCTAGTGTTGCTAGCATTACGATGTTAAACCAATCTTTGCAAGCAATTAATACTGATTTTAGTTGACGAGTTACTAATCGGAGTAAAAGTAATAATGGCTATTTACAAATTGAAGAAAGTTTTGTATTGCAAAATTGGCATAATTATGCACAATCACTACTTGAATTTAGTAATGATTACCCGCTAATTTCGTTTGGTAAAAGTTCATATATTAAGTTATGAACTTTTAATAATCAAAAAACTGTTCCGGCAATAGATTTACAGTGGCCAACTTCATTATGAGTTAAAACAACAAAAAATGAACCTAATAAAGTACATAATGAATATATTGGTTCTTATGATGACATTAGTAAATCAAAACAGTCCGTTGATTTATCATTTTGAGCGTGAGAAGAAGATTATATTTTAGGAATAAGTGTTAAAATTACTTGTGCTTCTTTTCATAATACGAGTTTTTTAGGATATTCAATATTTTTAAATGGATTAAGATTTTCGGTTTAATTTTAAAAAACCTAAAGTAAATTACTTTAGGTTTTTTAATTTGAAGATTTTTTTGTTATTGGAAAAAAATGATTGAGTGCTAAAATAAGTTTATATAATTATTAATGATATAATATATTGAAAAATTGACTTAGGAGTAGAAAAGTAATGAAACAAAATAAATATGATGATCCAATTTTTTTTTGATAAATATAAAAAAATGGCAAGAAGTGTTGATGGTTTGAAAGCAGCTGGGGAGTGACATATATTTCAAAAGTTGTTACCGAATTTAAATAATAAACGAGTTTTAGATTTAGGATGTGGGTTTGGTTGACATTGTCAATATGCTGTTGAGCAAGGGGCATCATCAGTAGTAGGAATTGATATCTCAGAAAAAATGCTAAATGTAGCAAGAGAAATGACGGCAATTGAAATTCAATATTTGCAAATGCCAATTGAGGATATTAGTTTTCTTGCAAATTCATTTGATGTTGTTATTAGTTCGTTAACATTTCATTATATTGCGTCTTTTAGTAATATTTGTGCTAAGGTTTATGAATGTTTAGCAAATGGTGGTGCTTTTGTTTTTTCTGTTGAGCATCCGATATTTACTGCTAATTCCAATCAACAATGATGTGTTGATAATAACGCTAAGCGGTTACATTGACCAATTGATAATTATTTTGATGAGGATATCCGAAAAACCAATTTCTTGGAAGTAGAAGTTTTGAAATATCATCGGACACTTACTACTTATATTAATACTTTAATTGAATGTGGTTTTAAAATAATAAGTGTTATTGAACCACAGCCTAATGATGAATTATTAAAAACTGTTCCTTTAATGCAAGATGAATTGCGAAGGCCAATGATGTTAATAATTTCTGTTAGTAAGTAATTTTTTTGCAATCATTATTATTTTTTATTACTAAAAATATAAGAAAGTAGTATAATTCTTAATAGGAGTGAAACAATATGGCACTATTTATTATTAAACATCCTTTAATTGATGATAAGTTAACAAGGTTACGAAAAAAAGATACCAATAGTAAGATTTTTAAAGAAAATGTTAATGAAATTACGCGGTTAATGGCTTATGAAGTTTTTCAGGATTTGAAGTTACAAGAAATTTCAATTGAAACACCAATGGTGGCCACTACTGGTAAAAAAGTTGCTCAAGATATTATTCTTGTTCCGGTTTTAAGGGCGGGTTTAGGAATGGTTGATGGAATCTTAGGATTGGTTCCTAATGCTAAAATTGGTCATATTGGTATTTATCGTGATGAAAAGTCTCTGCAACCTAAGAAGTATTTAGAAAAAAAACCTAATAATGTGAAAAATAGTTATACAGTAATTTTAGATCCAATGTTAGCAACTGGTGGCACGGCAATAGCTGCAATTGATATTGTTAAACAATGGAAAGTATCACATAATATTAAGTTTATTTGTTTATTAGCTGCCCCAGAAGGAATTGCAAAACTGGAAAAAGCCCATCCTGATATTAATATTTATACAGCAGCAGTTGATGAGAAGCTTAATGAAAATGGTTATATTGTTCCGGGTCTTGGTGATGCAGGAGATCGCTATTTTGATACACAGTAGATAGTTATAATGAAAAATATTAATTGGAAATATGAAAAACAAATAATGATTGTTTTTGGGTTGTTAATTTTTATTGGACTATTAGTAACAACAATTTTTACTATAATTAATTATTTGTCTTGAAATTTGATTATTGGTTTTGTTACAACAAGTATTTTTAGTTTATTAAATTATTTGTTATTAATTTTTTTAACTTCGTATACGATCCAAAGCGGTCAATCAATTAATAAATTAGGAATAAAGCTACTTTTTTTATTGCGAGTATTATTATATTTAATTCCTGTTTTGATTATTATGCTATTTAATGAATATTTTAATATTTTTAGTAGTATTTTTGGTTTAATACTTGCTTTTCTTGCAACTTTAATTGTTAATATGTATAATGTTTTGATAGAAAAGAGGAACTTGAAGGATGAATCTTAAGATGTATGCAAGTTTTGAATTATGAGATCCGTGAAAACTTGTTCCGCAAATAACAACGATTATTTTAACAACTTTAATAATTACTATGATTACTTTAATATACTTTTTTAAAGTAAAAAAACTTGATCCTAAAGATGAACCACTAGGATTAGTATTAATTGTGGAACTTTGTGTTAAAAGTGTTGAAAATTTAGTTATTAGTATTTTAGGACCAAGTTTTAAATGATTAACATTATATTTTTTATATTTGTTGTCATATATTATTGTTGGTAATTTGTTATCAATTGTTGGGTTTGAATCGCAGATGACATCATATACAACAACATTTGCGATGGGATTAGTAACATTTGTGGGGATTTATATTTTTGGCATTAAATTTCAAAGATTAGCTTTTTTTAAACGATATTTAAATCCATTAGAATTGTTAACGCAATTTGTGCCATTAGTTTCCATTTCATTTCGACTTTTTGGAAATATTTTAGGTGGCAGTATTATTATGGCGTTGTTGTATCAATTTAGTGATTTAATTTCCCGACAAGTCCCAATTATTGGTCAAGTGAATTTTTTAGCAGGATTTTTAGCACCATTTTTTCATTTTTACTTTGATATCTTTTTTGGTATTATTCAAGCGGTTATTTTTTCAATTTTAACATTAGTTTATTGAAAATTAGAAATTGGTGATGAAAAACCCGTTAGTAAAGAAGGTGCTATTAATACGCGTGAAGCTGATGGATAATTGTTTCATTTAGTTCACAAAATATTTAATATAATATCTAGAAGGAGGATAAATAGATGATGAGTGTGGAAATAATAAATAGTATTAATACTGTTGGAGCAATTTTGGCTAGTGGTGATGCTTCATGAGGCAAATTTATTGGAGCAGGGATTGCTGTTTTAGGTTGTTTTGGTGCGGGGATTGGTCAAGGTTATGCTGCAGGTAAAGCTGCTGAGGCGGTAGGAAGAAATCCAGAAGCTAATGGTAAGATTAGAACAATGTTAATTATTGGTTGTGCCATTGCAGAAACTGGTGCTATTTATAGTCTTGTTATTGCTTTAATTTTAATATTTGTTACGTAAGGAATAAGATTAGATGTTGTTAAGTAATTTAGCAATTTTTTATAAAATTGAACAAGAAAATATTATTAATCAATTATTTCCTAATGTGTGGGTATTCATTGCTCATATTTTAGCAACTGTTGTTTTATTAGTTGTTTTAGGTTTTTTTCTTTATAAACCTTTTAAACAATTAATGCGAAAACGAAGAAGTATTATTAAAGATTTAATTGATGATGCGATTAGGAAACAAACACAAGCAACAAAGTATGAAACAGAAGCTAATTCGTTATTAAAGGATTCTAAAATGCAATCACAACAAATTATTGATGATGCTAAAGTGGAAGCTTTAACGCAAAGACAAGAAATTATTAATCAAGCGAGCATTGAGGCGAAGTTAATAGATGAACAGTCGCAAAGAGATATTTTAAAAGAGCGGATTAAAGCGGAAGAAAACATTCGTCAAGAGATTATTGATGTTGCTTTTAATATGGCACAAAATATTTTGGAAAAAGAGATTGATCGTGAACAAAATGAAGTTTTGATTGATGATTTTATTAAACAATTAGATTAGGAGTTAGTTTAATGATTCAAAATTGAGCATTAGCACTACTAAAGCTAGGACAGGAAGAAAAACAACTTGACATTATGTTAAGGCAATCAATTCATTTAATTAAATTATTTTTTGAATATCCACGAATTATTGATATTTTGTCAACACATAATTTAGAAAAACAAAAACAAAAAAAGATTATTGATAAAATTTTTAAAGATAAAGCTAATGATATTTTTGTTAATTTTTTTAAATTACTAATTGATCGCAATAATTTTCGGCAAGTAAGATTAATTCTTAAAGTGTTTCGTAATCTGTGCAATGAAAGAGCAAATGTTTTTTATGGGATTGTTTTTTCAACGATAAAATTGCAAGAAGAAGTTATTGATAAAATTGAGAAGAAAATTGGAAAAATTTTACAACAAAAAGTGGAATTAATTAATAAAATTGATCTTAGTTTAATTGCGGGTATAAAAGTAAAAGTTCAAGATCAAATTTTTGATGGTTCAATAAAAGGACGATTATTAGCAATGAAACGAAATATTGAAAATAAGTAAGGCAGGTGATATTGATGTCATTTAAGGTAAATGAAATTGCTGATGTAATTAAAAGTCAAATTAAACATTATGGTAAAAAGATGGAATTAAGTGAAGAAGGGAGTGTTATTAGCGTCGGTGATGGAATTGCTGTGCTTCATGGTTTAGATAAAGCGATGCTCGGTGAATTATTACTTTTTGATAATGATGTTTATGGAATGGTTTTAAACTTAGAAGAAGATGCTGTCGGTGTTGTTTTAATGGGTGATGATACTTATATTAAGGAAGGCGATGCTGTTAAACGCACGAAACAAGTTGTTGAAACTGTTGTTGGTGATGAGTTACTAGGAAGAGTTGTTAATGCCTTAGGACAACCGATTGATGGTAAAGGAGCGATTAAAAGTAAAAAGAAACGCCCTGTTGAAAGAATTGCTCCGGGGGTTATGACGCGACAATCAGTTGATGAATCATTACAAACAGGTATTTTAGCAATTGATGCGATGATTCCTATTGGTAAAGGACAACGAGAATTAATTATTGGTGACCGCCAAACTGGTAAAACCGCCATTGCGATTGATACGATTTTGAATCAAAAAGGGAAAGATGTTAATTGTGTTTATGTTGCCATTGGTCAAAAATCTTCTACTGTTGCCCAAATTGTAGAACGATTAAAGCAAACGGGAGCAATGAGTTATACGACAATTGTTGCTGCTGGGGCCAGTGAATTAGCACCATTACAATATTTAGCACCGTATACGGGTGTTACTATTGCTGAGGAGTGAATGGAACAAGGGAAAGATGTTTTAATTGTTTATGATGATTTAAGTAAGCATGCGGTTGCATATCGGACAATGGCCTTGTTGTTACGAAGACCACCAGGACGAGAAGCATATCCGGGTGATGTTTTTTACTTGCATTCACGATTATTAGAACGAGCAGCAAGATTAAATAAAGATAATGGTAATGGTTCAATTACAGCGTTACCAATTATTGAAACGCAAGCTGGTGATATTTCCGCTTATATTCCGACAAATGTTATTTCTATTACGGATGGTCAAATTTTTTTAACTAGTCAATTATTTAATGCAGGGATTCGTCCCGCTGTTGACCTTGGACTTTCGGTTTCGCGAGTTGGTAGTGCTGCGCAAATTAAGGCCATTAAGCAGGTTGCGGGAACATTAAAGTTAGAATTAGCACAATATAATGAATTACAAGCTTTTGCCCAATTTGGTTCGGACTTAGATGAGATGACAAAAAGAGTTTTAGAACATGGACAACGAGCAATTGATATTTTAAAACAAACACAATATAGTCCATTATCACAAACTAATCAAGCAATTTTGTTATTAGCAATTAATTTACGAAGAATTCAATGGGTTCCTTTGGATAAGATTTTATTGTTTAAAGAAAATATTATTAATTATTTTAAAAATAATAAAGAAGCTCATAAGATATATCAAGAATTAAAAAAGGTTAAAGCCTTTTCTAAAGAGTTAAAAAGTAAAGTTGATACGGAAATTATTAAAGTAGTTTATCATTTAGTTAGTAAAATTGATAAATATGAAATTACTAGTTTTGGGACAAAAGAGCAATGAGAATTGTTATTGATTCAAGGTAAAATTAAAGTTAAAAAAGGTCGTCATTAATAGTTATGCCACAAGATTTTCGGATTAAAAATCGTATTCAAACAATTAATACGATTGGTAAAATTTCTCGTGCTTTACAATTAGTATCAACAGCAAAATTGAAAAAAGCTAGTAAAAGAATTCAAGAGATTAGACCTTATAGTGAAGAAATGTATGATGTTTTTCATCATATTATTAGCAATACTAATGATTCTATGTATTTACAAAAAGATGCTGATTCCCATTTTCGAACAGTATGAATTATTATTAATTCTAATATTGGTCTTTGTGCTGGTTATAACTATAATATTCATAAATTAGTCATCCAAGAAATTAAAAAAAGTGATTTATTAATTGTAATTGGTGTGAAAGGGATTAGTTATTATCAAAATCGTGGTTATAATGTCATTAGTAGTTATTCTAATTTAGATTTAAATTTTGAATATCATCAAGCACAAGAAATTGGCTTTCAAGTTTTAAGTATGTTTAATAATAAAGAAATTGAACGGATTAAATTAGTTTATACAAAATTTATTAATAATATTTTGTTTCAACCAACGACATTGCAATTGTTACCGATTGCTAAAATTAATACTCAGCAAAATTCATTGTTTGAGTTTGAACCGGATGCCCAAACGGTATTAGAAACAACAATTTTATTATATTTAAATACTATTATTTATAGTGCCATTAGTGAATCGCAAGTATCGGAACAAGCATCAAGAAGGTTAGCAATGGAAAATGCTACTAATAATGCTAATGAGTTGAAAGATAATTTAACATTGCAATATAATCGTTCTCGTCAAGCTAAAATAACGCAAGAGATTGCGGAAATTATTGCTGCGGCTGATAGTACAAATTAGGAAAGGAGACAATTATGAAAAAAGTTGAAAAACAAAAGCATAATGAAGGTAAAGTTATTCAAATTTTAGGACCAGTTATTGATATTCGTTTTTCGCATAACAATTTACCTAATTTGTATAATGCTGTGGAAATTGATAATAATGGTGAAAAGTTAGTTGTTGAAGTAATGCAAGCATTAGGCGATGATATTGTGAGAACAATTTCAATGGGACCAACAGAAGGATTAACTAGAGGTTTAAAAGCGGTGGATACTGGAAAAGCAATTATGGTTCCCGTAGGAAAAGAAACTTTAGGAAGAATTTTTAATGTTTTAGGTGAACCGTTAGATGGCTCAATAATTCCCAAAGGAACCCGAAGAATGCCGATTCATCGTATTGCTCCGAGTTATGAAGAACAAAGCACAACAGCAGAAATTTTAGAGACGGGAATAAAAGTGATTGATTTGTTAGTTCCATATGCTCGTGGTGGTAAGATTGGTCTTTTTGGTGGAGCTGGTGTTGGTAAAACGGTTTTGGTGCAAGAATTAATTAATAACATTGCTAAAGAACATGGTGGAATTTCTGTTTTTGCTGGTGTTGGTGAACGAACTCGTGAAGGGAATGATTTATATTATGAAATGATTGAAGCTAATGTTATTAATAAAACGGCATTAGTTTTTGGGCAAATGAATGAACCTCCGGGCGCAAGAATGCGAGTGGCATTAACAGGATTAACAATGGCTGAGTATTTTCGTGATGAGCAAAATCAAGATGTGTTATTGTTTATTGATAATATTTTTCGTTTTACGCAGGCTGGAAGTGAAGTTTCGGCTTTATTAGGAAGAATGCCTTCAGCAGTAGGCTATCAACCAACTTTAGCAACAGAAATGGGAGCTTTACAAGAAAGAATTACTTCAACAAAAAAAGGTTCAATTACATCGGTACAAGCAATTTATGTTCCCGCTGATGATTTAACCGATCCGGCGCCAGCAACTACTTTTAGTCATTTAGATGCTAGAACGGTATTAGATCGTAGTATTGCGGCTTTAGGGATTTATCCAGCGATTGACCCTTTAAGTTCTTCTTCGCGATTATTAGATCCAGAAGTTGTTGGACAAGAACATTATCAAGTTGCTAGAAAAGTGCAACAAATTTTACAAAGATTTAAAGAATTACAAGATATTATTGCAATTTTGGGAATGGAAGAATTATCAGATGAAGATAAATTGCTTGTTAATCGTGCTAGAAAGATTCGGAATTTTTTATCCCAGTCATTTTCGGTTGCTGAAAAATTTACGGGAATGAAAGGTAGTTATGTTCCAATAGCAAAAACGATTCAAGGTTTTAAAGAAATATTAGCTGGTAAACACGATAAATTACCAGAACAAGCGTTTTTGTTTGTTGGTAGCATTGAAGAGGCGATTGCTAAGGCTAAAGAATTAGCAGAGGGTTAAAATAATGGCGATAAAACTAAAAATTATAACACCATTAGGAATTTTCTTTGATGATGATGTTGAAATTGTAACTGTTAAAACTACTGAAGGTTATATTGGAATTTTAGAACAACATATTCCTATTGTTGCTAATTTAGAAATAGCACAAATGTTTGTTAAACAACATAAAAAAACTTATAAGTTACTTATTTCTTCGGGAATATTATATTCAACAAAGAAAGAAGTTAAAATTTTAACTGATTATATTGAATATGATGATAAAGCGAAAGATCATTTATTACAGTTAGCAAAAGATCGGCATACTAAGATGACTAATTTTTAGCAGAAGGGAGTTTATTTGTGGATACGGCGTTATCAATTCATTTAATTAAAATTGCGATTTATTTAATTACTTTTTTGTTTTCTAGTTTGGGAACTAGTGCTGTATTATGAAATAGCATTTTGAATCCTAAAAAACCTCGTGAGGCGTTGCTATTTTATTTTCTTGTTACTTTGGCGTTAACATATTTGGTAGGTAGTTTGTTTATTGCTTTTTTAGGGATTGAATTGTGAATAAAGTAATAATTTAATTAAAATACCTAACATTGTATAATGTTAGGTATTTTTGTTTAGAAAAATTATTGTTTTTCTAGGAGGGCTATTTTTTCCATATCAGCAATGGCAACATAAGGTAAGTTACGGAGTTTTTCTTGATAATCAAGACCATAACCAATAAGAAATTCTTGGGGGGCTTTAAAACCGGTTCAATCAGCGTTAAGTTCTACCTTTCTTCCTTTAGTTTTGTCTAGTAATGTTACCATTTTTACGGTTTTAGCTCCTTTTAGAAATAAATATTCTTTGATGGTTAGTAAACTGGCACCACTTTCAATGATATCTTCAATAATTAAAATATCACGATTAGTAATATCTTGGTTAATGTCCATAATAATTTGTGGTGTGCTACTAGCTTCGGTTCCACCGTGGAAAGAAGCAATCGCCATAAAATCAATTTCACATTCAATTGTTAAGTGACTAATAAATTCAGCTAAAAAGGGAATACATCCTTTAAGAATTCCTAAAAGAATAATTGTTGAGTCGTTAGCTTGATAGTATTTACTAATTTCTAATGCTAACGCTTTAGTTCGTTCAATTATTTGTTGATGGGTAAATAAAATTTCTTTAACCGCAGGATGTTTTTCCATTAATAAGCTCCTTATTTTTTAGGTATGCTAATATTTTACCGTTTTTTTGTTTATTTTAGTAGTTTTTTTAATCATTTTTTAATTTTCTTTTTTGAATAATTGTTTGTTTAACAAATTTTGTATTGTTAGGTAATAGGTGCTGTCAAGTATTTTTATTACTAGTAAAAGTAATCATAATTAGTTCACTATATAATTGTTTAATAATATTGCCTTGATGTTCTTTAATAATTTTATTAATTAGTTTTTGGTGTTTGTATGGGAAAGAAATTGTATATTCATAAATTATTTCTAGGGTATATAGTTTAAGGTTTAAAAATAAATTTTGTAATCCAAATTTATAGGCGTGAATTAATCGTGATTTTCCTAAAAGGATTTTTCCAAAATAGCGAATGTTTAAAACAACGATATTGGTAATATTTTGTTTTTGTAAATAAGTAAGCATTGCAAATCCTGCGGTTCTGATCGGTTCTTTATCGTCATCATATTTTTGGATTTCATTATTATTGGTAATATAGCAATAACAATTGTGTGTCGCTTTAGGGTCTAAATATTGATTAATGAATTGTTGAGCGTCTTTTTCGGTGGTAACATATTTAATAAGACAAATAAAACGCGAATTTTTAATTGTATATTCAATTTTGTGAAGGGCATCATCAATAACTTTCATTGTTTTTCACCGTTATTTCGTTTTAATTTTTATTTTGTTTAGTGTTATGATAGCATTAATAGTGGAAAATACATATAGAGGAGATTAGAGATGTTACAAGAATTATTAGAAAAAGCGAAAATCGAATTACAATCATTGGATAATAAACGCCGGTTAATTTTTCCTGAGGGTACCAATTCAAAAATTCAAGAAGTAGCACTCAAATTAAAAAGTGATAATTATATTGAACCAATTTTATGTTTTGAAAATAAGATAGATATTCCTAAAAGTTTGTTAGGAGCAGGTATTAAAACGATTGCGATTGATGATAGTTTAAGTGATGAATTAGCCCAACAGTTGTTTACAATGCGTAAAAATAAAATTACTTTAGAAAAAGCTCACGAATTAGTTCAAGAAACTAACTATTTTGCAACAATGCAATTAAAGAATAATAATGCTGATTGTTTGTTAGGGGGGATTGAGTATGCAACAAAAAATATTTTAGTCCCTGCATTACAAATTATTAAAACAACAAAAGATGTAACCATTGCATCAAGTGCTAATTTACTAGTTAAAGATAATCAACGGTATGTATTTACTGATATTTCTTTAAATATTGACCCAACTACTGAACAATTAGTAAGTATTACAAAATCAGCAATTAATTTAGCTCATAAATTGGGCATAACATCGCCACAAGTAGCAATGTTATCTTTTTCTACTGCTAATAGTGCTACTAGTGATTCGGTTATTAAAGTTCAAGAAGCGACAAAGATATTACAAAAAGAAAATTTAGATGCTTTAATTGAGGGTGAGATGCAGTTTGATAGTGCTTTGTTAGAAGAAGTACGAATGAAAAAAATGCCTTATTCAAAGATGAAAGGTAGTGCGGATATTTTTGTATTTCCTAATTTAGATGCTGGTAATATTGGTTATAAAATTGCTGAACGATTAGGGCAATATCATGCTGTTGGACCAATGATTTTAGGTTTAAATCAAGTTGTTAGTGATTTATCACGCGGGTCAACAGTGGAAGATATTTATTTGACAGCGATTTTAACAGCTTGAAGATCAATTTAAAATATTAATGAAAGGAAATAAAATGATGCTATCTAATTTAAAGAAAAAAATTTTAGTTATTAATGCTGGTTCAAGTTCAATTAAGTTTCAGTTATATGAAATAATAACAAATAAAGAATTTAATCCAATTTGTAAGGGATTAGCAGAAAGAATTTTTGTTGATGGTAAAACGACGATTAAATATAATAATAATGAATTTGTTAGCGATACCCCGTTATCAAATCATAATGTGGCCGCAGAAGTTATTTTAGAACTTTTAAAATCACAAAATGTGATTCAAAATTTTAATGAAATTATTGCTGTGGGGCATCGCATTGTTCATGGCGGTGAAAAAATCAAAGAAAGTGCCCTTGTTAATGATGACATTACAAAGATAATTGCCGAAAATATTAAGTTGGCACCGTTACATAATCCTGCGGGGTTAAGTGCTTTAAAAGCATTTCAAGCGGTTGCTAACTGTCCGCATATTGCTGTTTTTGATACAACATTTCATACCACAATGCCAAAAATAAACTATATTTATCCCGTACCATATAATTGATATACTGATTATAATGTTAGAAGATATGGATTTCATGGTATTAGTTATCATTATATTATTAATAAACTAAGTTTGATTATTAATAAACCTGTTAGTAATATTAATGCGATTGTTTGTCATTTAGGAAATGGTGCTAGTGTTTGTGCAATTAAAAATGGGAAATCATATAATACATCAATGGGATTTACACCCTTAGCAGGATTAATGATGGGTTCTCGTAGTGGTGATATTGATCCAGCGATTCATCAATATATTGCTGAACAATTAAATTTAGATATTGTTGGTGTTGTTAATAAACTAAATAATGAATCTGGTTTATTGGGAGTTAGTCAAATTTCTTCTGATACGAGAGAAGTTAGTCAGGCTGCTAAGGATGGTAATAGTCAAGCACAATTTACCTTGGAATTATATGCTAAAAGAGTTGTTGATTATATTACTCAGTATCAAAATGATTTGGATAATAAGGTTGATGCGATTGTTTTTACGGCTGGTGTTGGTGAAAATAGTGCTTTAATTCGCGAAATGATTATTAAAAATATTAAAACTATGGCGTTAGATTATAATCGTGGTAAGAATAACCAATCATATGATGATTATTTACAAATATCTAATGATTTGAGTTCGGTGGCGATTTATGCGATTCGAACTAATGAGGAATTAATGATTTGTGAAGAGACATATCGGTTATTAAATAATATTAATTAAATTAACATATTTTATAAAAAAACTGAAATTAATCAGTTTTTTTGTTTATTAAAGATTTTATTAGTATTTTAAAGTATGATAAAATTAATAATGTTATAGGCGAGAAATTAGAAACTGGAGCGATATATATGAAGTTTTTTAATAAATATAAAAGTGTTTTAAAAAGGATTAGAGCTGATGTTCAAGAAATTTTAAATCTAGATTTAGAAATGCAAGAATTATCTGCTGATAGTTTAAAAAATAAAACTAATGAATTTAAAAAGCGATTGGAAGCGGGTGCCACTATAGATGATATTTTAATTGAAGCTTTTGCTGTGGCGCGTGAAGCAACGAGAAGAGTTTCGGGATTACATGCTTTTGCTGTTCAGTTAGAAGGTGGTATTGTTTTACATAATGGTGATGTTGCGGAAATGCGAACTGGGGAAGGAAAAACTTTAACAGCGATTATGCCAATGTATTTGAATGCTTTACTTGGTAAGGGCGTTCATATTGTTACTGTTAATGAATATTTAGCACAGCGTGATGCTGAAATTAATGGAGCGGTGTTAGGATTTTTGGGTTTAACAGTTGGTGTTAATTTAAGAGATTTAAGTAATGACCAAAAGCGAAAAGCTTATTTGTGTGATGTTACATATACTACTAACTCGGAATTAGGATTTGATTATTTAAGAGATAATATGGTGCATACTTATGGTGAAAAAGTCCAACGCGGGTTGAATTTTGCAATTGTTGATGAGGCGGATTCAGTTTTAATTGATGAATCAAGAACACCGTTAATTATTTCTGGTGGTTCTAAAAGTCGTGAACCTTTATATGAAAATGCTGACCGGTTTGCTAAAAGTTTGGATAAAAAGGCAGATATTAAAATTGATTTAGAAACTAAGCAGGTGGCTTTGACAATATCTGGTGTTAAAAAGGCAGAAAAACATTTTGGTGTTAAAAACTTGTTTAGTTTGGAGCAATCAGAATTATTCCATCATATTTTAAATGCTTTAAAAGCTGTTCATGTTTTTACGAATGGGATTGAATATGTTGCTCAAAATGATGAAATAATTTTAGTTGATCAATTTACGGGGCGGTTAATGCCAGGAAGAGCTTATAGTGATGGTTTACAACAAGCAT
Source organism: Spiroplasma endosymbiont of Dromius quadrimaculatus (assembly GCF_964031155.1). Taxonomy (NCBI): domain Bacteria; kingdom Bacillati; phylum Mycoplasmatota; class Mollicutes; order Entomoplasmatales; family Spiroplasmataceae; genus Spiroplasma; species Spiroplasma endosymbiont of Dromius quadrimaculatus. The sequence continues at coordinate 726,291 of NZ_OZ035010.1, read as the reverse complement.
TACAAGCTAAAGAAGCAGTTACTATTGAACATGAAACAACAACGCTGGCAACGATTACTTATCAAAATTTCTTTCGCTTATATAATAAATTGAGTGGGATGACAGGAACAGCAAAAACGGAAGAAGAAGAGTTTATTAAGATTTATAATATGCGAGTAATGGAAATTCCTACTAATCTTCCGATTGTGAGAAAAGATGATACGGATTTAGTTTTTGCATCACAAAGTTCTAAATATAAGGCTTTACTTAAAGAAGTTAAAGAACGACATACCAAAGGACAACCAATATTAATTGGAACAGCATCAATTACAACATCTGAGGAAGTATCAAATATTTTAAAAGAAGCTAAAATAGCTCATAATGTTTTGAATGCGCGAAATCATGTTCAAGAAGCCGAAATTATTGCTGGTGCGGGACAAATTGGGGCTGTTACAATTGCTACCAATATGGCTGGAAGAGGTACTGATATTAAATTAGGTGATGGTGTTATTGCCTTAGGTGGTTTGGCTGTTTTAGGTACGGAACGAAATGAAGCGAGAAGAATTGATAATCAGTTACGAGGTAGATCGGGGCGTCAAGGAGATCCGGGTTATTCACGATTTTATCTTTCAGTAGAGGATGAATTAATGCTTCGTTTTGGTAGTAAAAAATTACAAGGATTATTTAGTCGTTTAGGCGATGACCATATTCAATCAAAATTGTTATCACGAAGTATTACTAATGCTCAGAAAAAAGTTGAAGGATTAAACTTTGATACTAGAAAGAATTTGTTGGATTATGATAATATTTTAGCTCAGCAAAGAGAAGTAATGTATGAACAACGCGATGCAATTTTACAAACTAAGGTTTATGCTCCATTAGTTGAAAGAATGATTTTTACTGTTAGTGGTGATTTATTGGATATTTTTACAAAAGAGATTAATAAAGAAATTATGATTGATTTTGTTAGTTTAGTAAAAAGTTTAGAAACAAAGTTAATTAATAGTAATCATGAATTAGATGCTAAAGAATTACGATCAATGACACGGCATGATGCTGTTTTAGCAATTGGTCGGGTAATTTTTAATCACTATGAGAAAACTATTGAAAATATTCCAGAAGCGATGTTATGAAAAATTGAAAATCAAATTATTTTACAAGCTTTTGATCATCATTGGACAGAACATATTGATGGTTCTAGTAAATTAAGAACAGGAATTTATTTACGAAGCTATGGACAGTCAAATCCATTACATGCATATATTGATGAATCAGCTCAATTATTTAATCGGATGCGAATTAATATTGCTCATCAAGTAGTTATTAGTTTGTGTAGTTTAGAAATTGGTTCTGATATTGACGATGGTATATCCGATGAGGTAATGGAGGCTATTGAGAGGACAAAGGCAAAGCAAGGTGGTTAGGAAAAATTTTTATGTTTAAATTAGTTGCTGATTTTAAGCCAGCAGGTGATCAACCAAAAGCAATTGCGAGTTTAATCCAAGGAATAAAAGAAAATCAACAATTTCAAGTATTATTAGGAGCAACGGGTACGGGAAAAACTTATACGATTGCTAATGTTATTGCTAAAATTAATAAACCAACTTTAATTTTGTCACATAATAAAACCTTGGCAATGCAATTATATGGTGAATTAAAAGGCATGTTTCCTGAAAATCGGGTAGAATATTTTGTTTCTAACTTTGATTTTTATCAACCAGAAGCATATATGCCAAAAACAGATACATATATTGATAAGACAGCAAAATCTAATAGTGATATTGAAATGATGCGGTTAAGTGCGATGAATGCTTTAGTTACTAGAAAGGATGTTATTGTTGTAGCATCAGTTGCTGCGATTTATGGTGCACAAGACCCTAACGAATATAAAAAATCTTTTTTTGAAATTCGTAATGGTCAAAAAGTTGAAAGAAAAGCATTATTATATTTTCTTGTTAATTCTGGTTACACTCGTAATGATTTAGAAATTCGTCCGGGAATGTTTACGGCAAAAGGTGATGTTATTAAATTAGCACCGGGTTGAACGGATGAATTTTATTTACGCATTGATTTATTTGATGATGATATTAATGAAATTGCTAAGATTGATGTTTTAACTGGTAAAGTAATTGAAAGATATCAATCTTTTACAATTTTTCCTGCTCAGGACTATATTACTTCTAAAGAAAGATTAGCAAAGGCAATTACTAGAATTGAAGCAGAATTAATAAAATATTTAGAAGTTTTAAAGGCTAATAATCAATTATTAGAGTATCAAAGGATTGAACAAAGAACTAATCATGATTTAGAAGCATTGCAAGAGTTTGGTATTTGTAGTGGTATTGAAAACTATTCACGACATTTAGATTTAAGAGATAAAGATGTGCCACCATATACTTTAATTGATTATTTTGGTGATGATTTTGTAACTATTATTGATGAATCCCATATTTCTTTACCACAAGTTAGAGGAATGTTTAATACTGATCGGAGTAGAAAACAAACATTAGTTAATTATGGTTTTCGCTTACCGAGTGCCTTAGATAATCGGCCATTAAATTTTACAGAATTTATGAATAAATTAAAAACGGTGATATATACATCAGCAACTCCGGGTGATTTTGAATTAAATCAAGTTAATTATCAAGTGACGGAACAAATTATTCGGCCGACAGGTTTAGTGGATCCAACGATTGTTGTTAAACCAACGATGAATCAGATTGATGATATTATTGAAAATATTTTAATGCGAAAAGAAAATTGTGAAAGAGTATTAATTACTACTTTAACAATTCGACAAGCCGAAGATTTAACTAGTTATTTGCAGGAACGAAATATTAAAGTAGCATACTTACATAGTGAATTAAAAACTCTGGATCGTTCAAAGATTTTATTAGAACTAAGAAAAGGGGTTTATGATGCTGTGGTGGGAATTAATTTATTACGCGAAGGATTAGATATTCCTGAGGTGTCGTTAATTTGTATTTTAGAGGCTAATAAGCAAGGATTTTTACGCGATGCGCGGTCATTAATTCAAACTATTGGTCGGGCAGCAAGAAATGTTAATGGTAATGTTATTATGTATGCTGATACAATATCGGATGCGATGCAAAAGGCGATGGCTGAAACGCTACGCCGAAGAAATGTGCAAATTGCTTATAATAAAGAACATAATATTATTCCTCAAACAATAAAGAAAAAGATTGATGATTCGTTATTTGCTAATAAATTATTGCAAGAATTTAATATTGTTAATAAAAGAAAGTCTAAAGATTATGTCGCAACAAAAACGCAAATCATTAATGATTTGCGAAAGGAAATGTTAGTGGCAGCAAAAGATTTACAGTTTGAACGAGCAGCACAGTTACGAGATTTAATTTTGGAATTGGAAACCGAATAAGATTAAATATTTCATTGTTCTTTTTCAAAGATTTCATCAATTTGACGATAAAGTTCTTTTGTGGAGTCATTATTGATGATTTGATAATCAATAACATCTTTATAAGTTTCGTAATCATCTTGTTGTTGACTAATCTTCATAATTTCTTCAACAGTGAGGTTATCGCGTTCAATAATTCGTTTAACACGGGTTTCTCAATCGCTATTAACAAAAATAATTTTATTAACGAGTTTGTTTCATTTGGCTTGTAAGATGACTGCGGCTTCAACAATAATTAGGGTTTTATCATTATGATTTTTAATTTGTTGTTGAAGACTTTTTTTTAGTAATGGTCACATAATGTTATTAAGTTTTAGGCGTTCTTTGGGGTCATTAAAAATGATTGCTCAGAGTTTTTTAGTGTCTAATTCATTATCAGTAAACGCAACACTTCCAAAGCGTTTTTTGATAGTTTTTATTACTTTGGGAAGGGTTCTTATTTCTTGACTTAGAATGTCCATATCAATACAATAGGCACCTTTTTTTTGCAAATATTTACTAACAATACTTTTTCCACTACCGATTTTTCCTGTGATGGCAATAATTAGCATTTTGTTCTCCTTAGTTTAATTTTTAACTTTACAATTTACATTATAATTGATTTTATGGAAATATAATAGTACTTTATATTTTATCGTAAATTCACTATAATATATATGGATATATCAATTGATATAAGACAGAGGTGGCATTTTGCCTGAGAGATACTCTTGGAACTTGAACTAGGTAATACTAGCGGAAGAAGTCTTGTATATTTCAAAATATATTAGATTTCTTGCTATCATTAAGGAGGCTAAAAATGGTGCAAGAAGTAAATAAGACTAATCAAATTTATCGTTGAATTTTAATGTTAATTAATGGAATTTTTTGTTTCTTAATTGTTGGAGTAATAATTTTGATAACAATAAGTTCGGAAGAAAAATTTTTAAGGATTTTTTCTTCTAATGTTAGGAATACACAATTAATTAATAATAAAATTGTCTTATTTATTAAAATTGCAGTTATTGTGATTTTATTATTATTTTTAGTTGCTAGTTTAATATTAATTTGGTTATTAAGTTGGCAAAAAATAATAAAATCTAATGTTGATTTTAAAGTGATTAAAAAACAATGCTTTAAAATTTATCATTGAAAAACATTTGATTTAGTATTAATCGCTTTTTTTGTTAGTTTATCATTAATTTTAGATTATCTAATGATATTTTTTCCTAAATTACCAATGGGGGGCAGTATTGGTTTAAAATATTGACCCGTATTTTTAATTGCTTTCGTTGTTAGTTTTTGACACGGAATTGTAACCGGTGGTATTAGTGCTTTAATTTCATTAATTATTATTCCCCAAGGAGCAATTATTAATCCTTGACAATATTTACTAGATTATTTTATTCCTATGATTATGCCTTCTTTAATAGGAATAGTGAATATTAATTTTAAAAAGCGGTTTAATGCTAACATTAAAATTTCCTTTATAATAACAGTTATTTGTATTATTATATATATGTGCAATGTATTATCGGGGGTATTATATTTTGGTAATTATGCGTGAGATGGTTTTAGTGTTTGAGGTTATGCATTAATATATAATTTAATTTATGTTTTTATTTTTGTGTATCCTTTAATGATATTATCATTGCCATTATTATTTAGAGTATTAATGCCGTGAAAAGAAAAATATAATGATCAAATTAATTAGCAAATGCTAATTAAATATTGGAGGTGATTTGATGGATGATGCAACAAAATATATTATTGTTAAAGGAGCTAGAGAACATAATTTAAAAAATGTTGATTTAACAATTCCTAAAAATAAATTAATTGTTTTTACTGGCGTTTCTGGTAGTGGAAAGTCATCATTAGCCTTTAATACGATTTATGCTGAAGGACAAAGAAGATATATGGAGTCATTGTCGGCGTATGCCCGACAATTTTTAGGTAATAGTGAAAAACCTGATGTTGATTCTATTGAAGGATTATCACCAGCAATTTCTATTGATCAAAAAACTACTAGTAATAATCCTCGTAGTACTGTGGGAACGGTGACGGAAATATATGATTATTTACGATTATTATATGCTCGTGTGGGACTACCATATTGTATTAATGGTCATGGTTTAATTAAAGCAATGACAATTAAGGAAATGATTAAACGATTAAAACAAGTAACAACGGAAGAACGCATTGAAATTTTGTCGCCAGTAGTTATTGATAAAAAGGGGACGCATTATGAGTTGTTTTTAACTTTGCGACATGAAGGATTTTTACGGGTTAAGGTTAATGACCACACTTATTCGTTAGATGATGATATTCAATTAGATAAAAATAAACGGCATAATATTGATATTGTTGTTGATCGCATTAAATTAAGTGATGATGATAATGTTTGATCTAATATTCATGATAGTTTAGAAAAATCATTAAAATATAGTAAAGGATTAGCAAAAGTTATTCTTGTTAATAGTAAAGAACAATTATTATTTTCGCAAAATCATGCGTGTAATCAGTGTAGTTTTACAATTCCGGAGTTAGAACCCCGTTTATTTTCTTTTAATGCGCCAATGGGAGCTTGTTCTGAATGTAAAGGTATTGGGATTCGCTTGGAAGTTGATGAAGATTTATTATTTCCTAATCGTAATCTTTCAATTAATCAAGGTGGGATTGAATTTTATAAAAATTTTATTGGTGGTGATACTTTAGAATGACAGAAATTAAAAATTATTTGTAAAGAATATGGTATTGACTTAGATCAACCGATTAAAAATCTTAGTGATGAACAAATTAATTATTTAATGTATGGTAGTGATGAACAATTAAATTATACTTTAGTATCTAATAGTAATAATACTTATAAAAGTTATGACTATATTGAAGGGGTTGCTAGTATTATTGAACGACGCTTTGTTGAAACTGTTAATGAAATGCGTCGTGAATATTATCGGAAATTTATGAGTGATAAAACTTGTTGGTCTTGTAAAGGGGCACGATTAAATCTTAAAGCATTATGTGTTAAAGTAGGAACGATAAATATTAATGAATTTACTAATTTAGATATTGATGAAAGTTTAGATTATATTCTTAGTTTGAAACTATCAGAACAACAACAAGAAATTGCTAAGTTAGTTATTAATGAATTAGTTAATCGTTTAAGTTTTTTAAATGATGTTGGTTTAAGATATTTAAATTTATCAAGAGCAGCTCAATCATTATCTGGTGGCGAAGCGCAACGAATTCGTTTAGCAACGCAAATTGGTTCAAAATTGACAGGAGTATTATATGTATTAGATGAACCTTCAATTGGTTTACATCAAAAAGATAATGACCGCTTAATTAAGACTTTAAAATCGTTACGAGATTTAGGAAATACCGTTATTGTTGTTGAACATGATGAAGATATGATGTATCAAGCTGATTGCCTTGTTGATATTGGACCTAAAGCTGGTAAGTTTGGTGGTGAAATTATTGCTGTGGGAACAATGGCTGATATTATCGCTAATGAAAGGTCAATTACAGGGAGATATTTATCACATCAAGAAACGATTACAATTCCAAGAAAGCGCCGAAGTGGCAATGGTAAGAAAATTACTATTATTGGAGCAAGAGAAAATAATTTAAAAAATATTGATGTTACTATTCCTTTAGGAAAACTTATTGTTGTTACAGGGGTTTCTGGCAGTGGAAAATCAACTTTAGTAAATGAAGTGTTATATAAAAATCTGTTACGAAATTTAGGACAAAAGGTTAATCGTCCGGGTAAACATCAAAATATTAAGGGAATGGATAATATTGATAAAGTTGTTAATATTTCGCAAGAACCGATTGGAAGGACACCGCATAGTAATCCAGCAACTTATACTTCAGTTTTTGATGATATTCGTGATTTATTTGCTGCGGCGCCATTAGCTAAAACTCAAGGTTATCTTAAAGGAAGGTTTTCTTTTAATGTTCGTGGTGGCAGATGTGAACGCTGTCAGGGAGCAGGAATTATTAAAATTGCGATGCATTTTTTACCAGATGTTTTTGTTACTTGTGAAATATGTGAAGGAATGCGGTATAATGATGAAACTTTACAAGTTAAATATAAAGGGAAAAATATTTATGATGTTTTAAATATGTCAGTTATTGAAGCGCAAGTGTTTTTTGCAAATATTCCAAAAATTAATGTTAAATTGCAAACCTTACTTGATGTTGGTATGGGATATATTAAGTTAGGACAACCAACAACTCAATTATCTGGTGGGGAAGCGCAAAGAGTTAAATTAGCGACTTACTTACAAAAAAGAGCAACTGGAAAAACACTATTTATTTTAGATGAACCAACAACGGGATTACATATTGATGATGTTAAAAGATTATTATCAGTTCTTAGTCGTATTGTTAATAATGGTGACACCGTTCTTGTTATTGAACATAATTTAGATGTTATTAAGTTAGGTGATTACATTATTGACTTAGGACCTAATGGTGGGAAGTATGGTGGGGAAGTAATTGTTACAGGAACACCAGAGCAAGTAATTAATAGTAATAAAAATTCATATACGGCTGAATATTTAAGAAAAGTTTATCAAATTAATGATAATATTAAATTAAATATAAAGTAGGTGACTATTAATGAAAATTCGTTTGAAAATAGCAATAATCATTTGTTTAACAATATCACCAATTGTAGTTATTGTTGCTTGTAATAGTGCTAGTAATGAAACTGGTGATGTTGCTGAAGCAACTAAAGCATTGGAAAATGTTGTTTTAAATGAGATTGATTTGGGGTTAGTTAAAGAAAATCAAGATATTAAAGAACAAGTCATTGATAATTTATTAATTGATAATGTCATTGAAGCTCCGCTTGATAAAGTAACTGATTTACGAATTATTTTAGATACTGATAAAATAATTAGTGATGATGTTTTTGTTGTTGAGAAAGATATTGAATTTAAAGAATTTTTTGTGCTTTTAATTGGTAAAACTATTGGAACAAAGCCACAACAAATTACTGTTAGTCGGAAAGTAAAATTTGTGTTTGAAATTGAAAATCCAGAGTTATTAGCAGCACAAAAAGCACTTAATGAGGTTTCATTAAAGGAGATTAGGATTTCGGAGTTAGTTATTCGTGGAAGTAATATTACGACTTTAATTGCATCAAAAGTTCAAGAATTAATTGCTTCAATTCAAAGTCCTGATTTTACAGATTTATCATTTGCTTTAAAAGATAAAGTCATTCCGGCGCCTAATGCTGGTTTACTTATTAATATTGGTGTTAGGTTAATTGCCAAAGCAAAAGATTCTGAACAAAGCCGAGTTAGAAGTGAGAAAACGGTAATGGTTAATTTTACTAATATTAAAACCCAAGCTGAGGATGATGCTGAGAAAATAATGGCAGCAAGAACGGCATTAGATAATATTGTGTTAAAAGAAATCGTTTTTAGTGAAAGTTTTATTATTGGGAAAAATATTACGGTGACATTAGCTAGGTTACAAGAAACAATTGCTGGTATGGTAAGTAGTGATTTTGCTAATTTAAAAATTGCTTTTAAAAGCGGGGGTTCAAGTTTTATTTATCAAGTTGCTGATTTGACGACGACCTCATTTATGATGGATGTTATTATTAGTGCTAATGCTAAAGATAGTAAGAAAACATTAGTAAGTAATCCTACTAAGAAAGTAAAAGTTAAATTTACACCGATACAACATCCTGCGCAAGTTGAAATTGATAATTTAGTTTTAGAAGCAATTACTGTTGCTGATTTAGTAATTCGTGGTGATGATATTAAGGCACTCATTAATGCTAAGTTGTTAGCGATGAGTACGACAATTAAAGGGAAAGAATTTAAACAATTACAAATAATATTAAAAGATAGTACACTTATTGTTCCTAGTAGTGGTAATAGTTTAAGTGTTAAAGTTATTCTGACAGCCAAAGCAAATTTAGATAATACAACAATTACTAATGATAAAAAAGCAGTAACCGTTAATTTTGCTGATATTAAAACAAGAGATGAAGATAATAAAGAAAAGATTAAACAAGCCCAAAATGCTTTAGATAGTCTATTATTAAAAGATATTAATGTTTCGGGTACTTTCTATATTGGTCAAGAAATAAAAATTAGTGGTACTAAATTGCAAGAAGCAATTGCGGGATTGACAAATATTAATTTTACTAATTTGACAATTGCTTTTAAAAATACTGATAGTTATCAAGTAGTAGATTTAACAACTAAGTTTTTCAATTTGGATGTTGTTCTTACTGCTAAGGCAAAAGATACTAATGTAACGGTTGTTACCAATACAACACAAAAAGTGAAAGTTAATTTTACAGCGATTGTTAATCCTGAACAAGCAAAAATTGATGCCGCGCAAAAGGCGTTAGATAAATTATTATTAAAAGACTTTTCATTGCAAACAAAAATTTTGACAGATGCTAATGTGATGAAGTTGATTAGTTTAGAGTTAAAAAGTGCTATTAGTGGTTTAGAAAGTAATGATTTTACTAATTTAACTATTGAATTGAAAGATAAGACAAAAATATTATCATATGCAGAAGCAAAAGAAAAATATGAAGCAGAGGGAACGAGTGTTCCTGTTGATGTAATTGTTAAGGCTCATGCTAAGGATAAAAATAAAATGGAAGTAACAAATGATAAATATACTGTTAAAGTTGATTTGGCGATTTTTATTGCACAAGAGGAACTTAATATTTCGTATCTTAAATTGGCTTTACAAATTTTAAATTTAAAAGCAATTACTTTAGCAGGTACTGTTGTTCGTGGTGAAGATGTTACTTTAAAAATTAAAGAAATTTTAAATGATGCGATTAAAGATGTTTATGATCCAGCGACTTCAAAAGTTATTGCTAATTTACAAATTGCTTTGAAAGATGCGACGATTGTTTTAAAAATTCCTTTGACTGGTAATAGTATGGAAATTGATGTAATTATTAGTGCTACTAATAAAAATGGTTCGGTTAATCGTGTGCCGATTGATGATAAAGTTATTGTTAATTTTACTGTTAAATAACTCAAAATTTTTATTTAACTTGTAATAAATGTTGTTAACGAATTTAATTTATAAAATATAAAATATGAATGCATCTTAAAGTGATGCATTTTTTAATTTAGGAGAATTTGATGTCGTAGTTATTTGGGTGTGTTCTTTATCAATTTTGTGATATTATATTTAATAGAAAACATTAAATTATATGAAATGATAGGTGATGTTATTATGAATAAAAAAGTATTAACTTTACGAGAAGTTGTGGAAAAATTTAATTTATCATTATTGTCTGGTGATGAACAAGTGCTGGAACGAGAAATTGAAATTGGGGGCATTAATCGTGCAGGATTAGAATTAGCAGGTTTTATTTCTGATGAAACTAGTCGTAAACATCGGATTGTTTTATTAGGTGGTAAAGAGAATGAATACATTAATAAGTTACCAGCATCAGAGCGCAAGGCTCGTTATGAGAAACTTATTAATCAAGATGTTCCAGCGATTTTTACTAGTATTCGTTTTAATGAGCCGGTATTAGTAGAATATGTTAAAGAAATAAATTTTCCTGTTATTGAGGCTAATTATTCTTCTAATGATTTTTATAATATTATTGTTAGTTATATTGATAATCGTTTAGCACCAATGGAAATGGTTCATGCATCGTTAATTAATATTTATGGTTTGGGAGTTTTAATTAAAGGTGATAGTGGAATTGGAAAATCAGAAAATACTTTAGAATTAGTTAAAAAAGGACATTTGTTTGTCGGCGATGATGCGATTGTTTTGCAAAGATATGTTAATAAAGTTATTGGTCGTAGTGATGAAAAGTTAAAGCATCATATTGAAATTAGAGGCATTGGGATTTTAAATTTAACGAAGATGTATGGTTCAAGAACAACTTTGGAAGTTACTGATATTGATATTATTGTTAATTTAAAATTGGCTGATAGTAAGTATTTTGCTAATTTAAATCGTGTGCAAACAGAAATTGATAGAGAAGAAATTTTTGGTATTAAAATTCCAGCGATTACGATTCCTGTAATTTTAGGAAGAAATATTTCGGAATTAATTGAAGCAGCTGTTATTAATATTAAGTTGCATAATGAAGGTATAAATAGTTCTGAGTTATTTATTAACCGAATTGATAGTGAACTTAAAACATAAGAGAAAGGTTTAAGTGTAAAAGTAAAAATGATGAATATATATTCAAATTGAGTACCTAATGAAATTCCAGGGACTAATGGTATTTTAAGATTTTATCCGCTTTTTATTCTTTTAGGAATAATTGTTTCGATTTTAACTTCTTGGATTAAATTAAAACGCCGCGAGATTCCAACTGAACCATTTGAATGAAGTATTTTTTTAACTGTTCCGAGTGCAATTTTTGGTTCTTCAATTATTGGGAAAATTAATAGCCCTATTATTGATCAGTATGGGTTTTGAGGTTATTTTATGATTTGAGAACCGGGATTAGCAGTTCATGGTGGTGTTATTGCTGGTGTTATTGTTGGTTATTTTTGATTTCGGCATTATTCTAAAAAATATGAAATATCGTTATGAATATTTGCTGATGCCATTATTCCAAATATTTTATTAGGGCAAGTTATTGGTCGTTGAGGTAATTTTTTTAATCATGAACTTTTAGGACAGATAACGACTTCATTAGATTGATTACCTGATTGATTATTAGAAAATTTAAGAAAAGCTAATGCGGATGGTAGTCCAGCTGAAGGAATTGGGATTGTTCGTCACCCTTTGTTTTTGTATGAATCATTAATTAATTTATTTTCTTGGGTACTAATTACTTTTGTTATTCCTAAAATTGGTATGTGAAATAGTGTTAAACCTTGAAAGAAATATCCTAAAAAATTTATTCCGCTTTGAGAAAAAGATGTGGAATTATTGGAAAGTGAAAAAAATTGGGCAACACCGTTTAAAAAAATTTATTATCGTCGTCTTTGAAAGTTAAATTGTTGAAATCAAGCTTATTTTGAACAAACTCCGAGTAAAACAAAAAAGTTAACGGTAGTAAGAAAATATCCAGAACCGCATTTAAAAGCTAATAATCCATTTTTTAGACTTATGGAACGATGATTTAAAAATCAATGAATAAGAATTAAACAATTATGAACTCAAGATGCTAAACCTTTAGAAAAAAATGCTAATCCGGATAAATATTGAATGACGCGAGTTGGTGTTCAAACTGGAAGTTATGTAGTTATGTATAGTATGGTGCGAATTATTTTGGAAATGTTTCGTGATGAAAGTGATATTTTATTTCCTTATGATTATGTGGGTACTTATATATTTTTAGGGCTAGGTGTTATTACTGGAATTATTTTGATAATTTTTGCACAAGTTATTAGCGTTCGTAAATGAAGACAAATTAGGTGATTATATGAAAAACAATATTAATACTGATTATGATTTAATTATTATTGGTGCGGGTCCGGGCGGATTTACTAGTGCGATTTATGCATGTCGGGCAGAGTTGAAAGTACTTCTTATTAATGAAGGTCCTCCCGGAGGGAAAATGGTAAAAACTTATGATATTGAAAATTATCCGGGTTTTGATAAAATATTAGGACCTGACTTGTCATTAGCAATGGATGGGCAAGTTAGAAAATTAGGCGCTGAATATGAAGCTGCTAAGGTAAAAAATATTGAAATTGCAACTGACGGTAATAATAAGATTATTACTGGTGAAAATGGTAAAATATGGCTTACTAAAGCGGTTATTATTGCTACGGGAACAGTTGAAAATGAGTTATTGGTGGATGGTGCTAAGAGATTATATGGTCACGGAGTTTCTTACTGTGCGGTTTGTGATGGGGCATTTTTTCGTAATAAGGATATTGTTGTTGTTGGCGGGGGTGATTCTGCTATTGAAGAAGCGGTATATTTAACTAAGTTTGCTAGAAAGTTATATTTAGTGCATCGCCGAAATGAATTTCGGGCTTCGAAAGGAGCATTAACAATTGCTCAAAATAATAATAAAATTGAATGATTGTTAAATTATGTTGTTAAAGAAGTTATTGGTAAAAATTCTCTTGAACAAGTTGTTATTGAACATACTGTGACAAAAGAGCAGCAAGTAATTGATGCTAGTGCAATTTTTCCTTATATTGGTTCAACACCGATTTCTAATTTTGTTAAAGACTTGAAAATTTGTGATGAAAATGGTTATATTATTACTAATGAAATAATGCATACTAGTGTTTTGGGAATATTTGCGATTGGTGATGTTCGTCAGACAGTTTTAAGACAAATTGCTACTGCTGTTGGTGATGGTGCGATTGCTGCTCAAGAAGCAATAAAATATTTAGATCAATTGAAATTGTAATTGATGCTTAATTAATTAGCAGTTTTATGAATGGAGTGATTAATAGTGATGTCTTTTTCTAAAATTGTTAAGCAAGAAATTATGAAAAAGGAATTTAGTCATCCAGCAAAGCAAGCTATTTTATTGGGATTAATAAAATCGTTAGCGATATTTAATAGTAAGCAATTAATTTTTGAATGTTCTAATAAAACTGTTGCTATTTTTGTTAAAAAATTAATTGCTGAAGTTTATAATTATTATCCAGAAATTTTGACAATGGGAATTAAAACTATTGTATATAAGTTAGATATTTCACATATTGTTTCTTTAATCATTAATGATAAAGATATTAGTTATGATATTAAACGAAATGAATTAGTTGTTAATTTTGAAAGATTAACTAGTGAAATATCAAAAAGAGCATTTATTGCGGGAGCATTTATTGCTACTGGTAGTGTTAATTCGCCAAGGATTAGTAATTATCATTTAGAAATTCAAGGAATTGATATTTTGTTTATTCGGAAGTTACAATTACTAATAAATAGTTTTGGTTTTAAATTTAAACGCATTTATCGTCGTAAAAAACCTTTAATTTATTTAAAAAAATCAACTGAAATTGCTGATTTTTTGAAATTAATTGATGCAAGTCTTTCACTATTATTGTTTGAAAATGAACGCATTTCACGCGATATGTATAATAGTATTAATCGTTTAACAAATATTGAGATTTCTAATCAGCAAAAAACTAATAAAGCGGCTATTCAACAAATTAAGATGATTAATTTTTTAAAAGCGAATGATTATTTTTTAAAGTTATCGTTAAAAACTCAACAAATTGCTAATTTACGGTTAGATAATCCTGAAGCTTCGTTGAATGAGCTTTGCGATTTATATGAAAATATTTATCACGATATGATTTCTAAATCAGGAATAAATCATATGATGCGCGGAATTAAAAATAGTTATTTATTGCTTAAAAGTATTGCTTCTGATGACAATTAAATATTTTATAAAATGTTTTGTATTAATATATATAAATTTGTGATATAAAGAAATTGTTATTAATTTAGTAGTAAAATTTGTTTTGCTATTAATTTTTTATATTTTAAGTGTTAATTAAGAAAATATTGTAATTGGGTGGAACTAATGAAATTAAAAATTAATTGAAAACAATATTGAGATTGAGAATTTAATAAAAAAGTTTTACGGATGATGTTACCTTTGATTTTGCAAAGTTTGATTGTTGCTTTTATTAATGTTTTAGATACAATTTTTATTTCAATTTTTAATCCTGAACAATTAACTGGTTTAGGTTTAACGAATGATATGTTTATTTTATTAATTTATAGTTTTTGAGCGATTTCGGGTGCTGGGGGTATTTATACAACACAATATTTAGGGAAAAAGAATTATGCTAAAGTTGCGGAAACCACAAGAATAAAATTAATTTTAGCACTTATTTTGGCAGTAGTTTATTTTACCTTAATATCAACATTAAGAACATCATTAATTAATATTATTGTAAATTTAGATAATCATTTGCCGGAAGATAAGAAAAGTTTGATTTCTCAATCTGCAAATGATTATTTGCAGATTATTAATTATACAACTTGGTTTTTAGGTATTTCGTTAGTTTTTTATAATACAATGTATGAGTGTGGTGATGCTTGAACGCCGTTGTATATTAACTTTTTGCCTTTAACAATTAATGCGATTTTAAATCCGATTTTTATTAAGCTTTTTGGTTGAAGTGTTGTTGGTGCTGCGTGGTCAACATTTATTGCTCGGGTTTGTGAATTTATTGTTGTCATTGCTTTTATAGTTTGAAAGAAGCCAGTTTATTATCCAGGATGAAAAATTTGAAAAACAACATTAGATTTGTGAAAAAAAATTATGAAAAACTTTGTGTTTATTTTTATGGCGAATGCCTTGTTTGCGCTTTTATCGTTTGTACAAAAGATGATTATTTTAAAAGAAGGATTTTTAGATAATTCTTATCAAGCGGCAATTTTAACATTTAGCATTATTGGCGTGTTTTATTCATTTTTTAATGGTTATTATGTGGCTGTTCCATATTTTGTTGGTCGGGAGTTAGGAGCTAATCATATTGCTAAAGCAAAAGTTAATTTTTATAAAATTTTAGGTTTTGGTTTAATTTTAAATGCGACAATTGCTTTATTAATCATATTTAGTTCGCCATTTATTCTTAATTTCTTTACGGGAAATCCAGCAGTTATTTATGTTGCTAAGTGGTATTTAGCTTTTCAAGGGATAGCGTTCTTTTTCTTGTCAACATCAATTATTTTCTTTAATATTTTAAGGATCGGTGGTAAAAATTTGTTATCAAGTTTAATTGATATTCTTTGCACTTGGGTTTTTATTGTGGGGTTAACTTGATTTGCATTTACAATTTTTAAACCTAATAAATTATGAAGTGTTTTCTGAGAATTGAGTAATGGTGACAATAATTGTATTTTTAATTGTTTCTTTAGCTGAAATTATTCAATTTTCAATATTAATTATTACTGTGCGAAAAGTTAATTGAGCTAATAATTTAGTAAAACAATAAAATAAAGGGATGTTTAAAAATGATTAAGGATGTTATGAATGTTAAAATTAAGTTTGGTCAACAAATTAGACAATTACGAATAAATTTGCATTTGTCACAAGAAGAATTAGCATACGAATGTGATTTAAATAAAAATTATGTTTCTGATATTGAACGCGGTGAAAGAAACATTTCTTTACAAAGTATTGCTAAACTTGCTAAGGGTTTAAAAGTGTCGTTATCGGAATTATTTGATTTTGACTATCAAATTTAAATACTACGATATTTTTAAATAGGGGGTGGAATTATTTCACAGTGATTATTTGGTTGAACAAAACCAGAATATTTATGGGTATTTTTTGTTATTTTTGCGAGTATTAATTTTTTTGCTTCTAGACGGATGATTAAATATTTGTCAGCATTAAAAATGCGAACAAAAATGTCAACGGCGGTTGTGGGAGCATTATTATTATCAATTATAACTTCATTGCCAGAACTTGTATCAGCGATAACAGCCGGTGCTTTGGGGAGTCCTGAAGTTAGTATGGGTGATGTTATGGGGGCAAATTTATTTTCAGGAGCAATGTTAGCTGTTGCTGATATTATTTTTATTCGTTATTTATTTTTTAAAAAAATAAATAACTCTAATCGCTTTATTATTTATTTAATGATCGGAATTAATATAATTTTAGTATTAGCTTTAATGCCAATTAAAGCATTTGATTTTATGCGATTAACAATTCCTTATATCAATGTTTCTTGACCATTTTTAGTTTTATTATTAGTTTATGGGGGATTTTTAATAATGATGTTTAAAGGATTTCATGATGAGGAAAAAGAACCTAAAACTAATAAAGATGTTGGTTTAAAAAAATTATCATTAAAGATGATTATAATTTTTTTCGTTATTTCGGTTATTGGTTTAGTTCTTTCTTCAATAATATTAGTTGCGGTTATTGATAACTTTGATAATGTTTATGGGATTAAAAAAGAATCGGCAGGAGCGATTTTTTTAGGAATGACAACAGCCTTACCAGAAGTAGTATCACTATTTTCTTTAGCAAGGATTGGTTATGGTAATGTTGCCATTGCTGGAATTGTTGGTAGCCATCTTTTTAATTCAATTATTTACTTTGTTGCTGATATTATTAATCATCCTGTCGGAAGTTTAGAATATTTAGCAAATGGTAATATGATGAATTTAATGCCATTATTTGTTATTGCGATTTTGCTATTGTTAACAATTATTATTTTTACTGTTAAAACAATTCCGCGTTGAAGTAGTAGTAAAATTTTTACAGTAATAACTTCTGGAGTAATTATAATATTTTATGGTTTTAATATTATTTTTCAAATTTTACAAAGTCAATATCATTTTTTCTAATTTAAGTTGTAAAATAATTGTCATAAAACATATATGATAGATTATGATATAATTTACAAGGTAATTATTAAAATTTATAAAAGTAGAGGTTTAATATATGAGTAAACAAAATATTTTATTAATCTTTGAGATTATTCTTTTAATTATTGGTTTTGCAATGATTGTTATTGGACTATTACAGCCAAAGAAAACGCAAGCAGGGTTAGGAGCATTAAGTGGTGGTAATCAAGAGCTTTTTGCACAAACTAAAGAGCGAGGACTTTCACGAACTTTATCATTTATGATGTTAGGTTGTGGATCTTGTTTATTTGTTCTTTCAATGATTATTAGAATTTTAGAAAATTCTTTATAATTTTTATTTAAACTATTAGTTCTTGAAAGTTCTAATAGTTTAATGACTGATGGAGAGTATATGAAGCAAAAAATTTTAAATATTTTAAAAAATGAAAAGCGAACCCTTTCAAAGTTAGAAATTAGTAATTATCTTGAAATTACTAATAAAGAACAATATGAATTAATGGTGTTGGAACTTAAGGAATTAATAATTAATGATGTTTTAAAAGTTAATAGTAATAATGAATATTCCTTAAATTTACAAAATCAATTACTTACTGGTATTATTCAACTGCATTCTAAGGGTTTTGGTTTTATTAAAACTAAAGATAATCAAGAGTATTTTGTTAAATCACAAGACTTAAATGGTTGTTTAGATATGGATGAGGTTTTATTTGCTACTAAAAATATTAAGCAAAATGATGCCCGACATTTTGAGGCTCGAGTAATTGAAGTATTAAAAAGGCCTTTAACGACGGTTGTCGCTACTGTTTGTTTTAATGAAGCAAATAAAACAAAATTTTTAAAAATTAATAATATTAAATTGCAACATTTAGTCCTTGTAGTTACTAATTTAAATATGGCAATTATTGATACAATTGTTATTGCTAAAATAGTGTCTGTTAGTAAAAATCAATTGGTATCATTGGAAATTCAGGATATTATTGGTAATATTAATACCCCGGGAATTGATGTCATCGCTGTTGTTCACGAGTTTTTTGTTAAGACAAAATTTGATGATGCGACATTAAATGAAGTAAAAAAAATCTCGCCATTGGTAATGGCTGAAGAATTAATTGGTCGGAGAGATTTACAAAATAATTTATTTATTACTATTGATGGTAGTGATGCTAAAGATTTAGATGATGCTATTAGTGTTGTTAAGTTGGATAATGGAAATTATAAATTATTTGTTGCGATTGCTGATGTGGCACATTATGTTGCTGAGAATAGTGCTTTAGATAAAGAAGCTTTTATTCGTGGGACTTCTGTTTATTTAGTTGATCGTGTTATTGCGATGTTACCACCACAATTATCAAATGGTATTTGTTCTTTAAATGAAAATGAGATGCGGTTAACGATAGTTTGTGAAATGGAAATTAATGCTGTTGGTGAAACTATTAGTAATGAAATATATCCAGCAGTTATTAAAACTAAGCGAAGAATGTCGTATGATGAAGTAAATTTAGCTTTTAGTAATCAAAATCCAGATTTTATTAAAACTCATCCTGAAATTTATCAAATGCTTTTAATTGCTCGTGATTTACATCATATTTTAAGAAAATATAAAGAGCAAGCTGGAGTTATTGATTTTAATTTAAATGAAGCTAAATTAATTATTAATCAAAATGGCAAAATTAGTGATATTACTTTGAGAAATCGGGCAACAGCAGAAATGTTAATTGAGGATTTTATGATTCGTGCTAATGAAACTGTTGCTAGCACTATTTATTGAATGAATTTGCCATTTATTTATCGCATTCATGATAAACCAAAAATTAAAAAATTAAGAGAAGTGTATAATGTATTAAAAATAATGGGTTATAACATTAAGGGTAAAGTTGAGAATGTTTATGCTAAAGATTTACAATTAACTTTGGAAAATATTAAAGATAAACCTTGATTTCAAGTTGTTGCTACTTTGTTTTTACGAAGTATGGAAAAAGCGCGTTATGATATTAATAATATTGGGCATTTTGGTTTAGCAAGTGACTATTATACTCATTTTACATCACCAATTCGTCGTTATCCAGATTTAATTGTTCATCGGATGTTAAGAAAATATCTTTTTGAAAAACAAATTAATAATGTTATTGTTGATAAGTATACAGCGATTTTACAAAATCAAGCCGAACAGTCTAGTATTTCTGAGTTGAAAGCATTAGAATGTGAAAGAGCAGTAGAACAAATGAAAAAAGCTGAGTATATGGAAACACAAATTGGAAAAAGATTTTCGGGAATTGTTAGTTCAGTTACTAATTTTGGGATTTTTGTAGAATTAGAAAATACTATTGAAGGATTGGTTCGTGTTAGTGATATGCGAAATGATTATTATAACTATAATGAGAAAACAATGCGTTTAGTTGGTGAAAGAACAAGAAAAGAATATTATCTTGGACAAATTGTTAATATTGAGGTTAAGCACGCTAGTAAGTTAGAAAGAAAAATTGATTTTATCCTTAAAGATTCTAAAAATGGTAATGGTAGAGTTAAACAATGAAAATAATTGCTTCAAATCGTAAAGCACGATTTAATTATGAATTAATAGATAGTTATGAAGCTGGAATTGCATTGCAAGGTTCTGAGGTTAAATCTTTAAGGGAATCTAATGTATCTTTACAAGAAAGTTATGTTTTGATTAGAAATCAAGAAGCACTAATTTTAAATTTACATATTAGTACTTATGCTTATGCATCAAGTGCTAAACCGGATCCTAATCGTTCAAGAAAGTTATTATTGCACAAAAAACAGATTTTAAAGTTGGAAGCGAAAATGAAATTGCAAAATTTACAATTAGTTCCTACTAAAATATATTTTAATAGTAAGGGTTTAGTTAAAATTGAAATTGCGTTAGCAAAAGCTAAAAAACTTTATGATAAAAGAGAGACTATTAAAAAACGCGATGTGGAACGAAAAATTCAAAAGATTTCATAAATTTGATATAATATACTTATGGGGGTGCACTGGATTCGACAGAAATAACAAACAATTAACTGCAGTGGTGTGGTAAACCTTATCTACTTCGAGGTGTTATAACCGGAAATAAAAAAGAACATCAAGCTATTCCAACATATATGTTAAATCATAACTTTGTTGGGGCAACATTAGTTGCTTAATTCAACCTTTTAAAGGATATAAATAGCACATTATTTTAGCCTAAGTTTATCTAGGCTAGTTTAATGTTGATACTTGATAAACTAGATATTGTGATGTTAATAAGCAATGTTGAAATTCTATTAACTAGTTAGAGATATTACTTGTTTATTCATATTTTTCTTTAATGAACTTTTCTTGAATAAAATAAACTGTAGATGTTAATTGGGACTTATTTTTGGACGTGGGTTCAATTCCCACCATCTCCACCATAAATGTAAATATAAAATAAAAAGTAAACAATAAGTTTACTTTTTATTTTATTGTTAAATAACAAAAGACTTTTATTGTTAGGACGCATAAAGTTTTGTTAGGTAGGAAAAGATTTGAATAAGTATTAAGACAGTCAGTAATGATTGTCTTTTTATTTTATAAGGTGTTAAAAATTTGTTCTTTGAAAATTAAATACAAGTGAGTTAATAATGTTGGTATGTATTAAAGCACGATAAATTGTGGGTGGTCGCCATAACCAAAAGAAGTTTACCAGTTAATAGATAACATCCTATTAGCTATAGCAATTTGTTTCGTTTTGCAATAAAAAAATGAATGGGTGGATTTCCTAAAAATATACACGCTATTAAATTAGTTCCAAGGGTAGGATGCGGATGTTAAAGTGTAGAAATTTCTATATAGGGGTATGCTAAGTTTAAAATTATTAAAATCTTTATCTAATTAAAAAACAAAATTAAATAACAAAGCTTGTTAAACACTTAAATCTGCGATATATAAGTGTTTAAAAAACTAAGTTAACTAACTTAGTTAATATAACTTAGTTTATAACAAATAAGAAAGGTAATTTACTATGAAAAACATTGAAAACATTTTCTTAAATACTAAAAAATATCTTTTAAAAGAAACACAAAACGCAATGCTTATTAAAGCACCAAAAATTCCGTGATTTAATGAACAAATCGGTATTTGGTTTCCAAAGCGATTTGTTTATAAAGGAAAATACGAAAATTCAATTTGCATTGGAATAATAAAAGATAGTAAATATCAAGTAATTTCAATTAATCAACAAGAGCAAGAAACCAAGTTAATTAAAGGCCAAGAATTATTAGGCTTCTTCATTGCCGAAAAAGAAAACAATAAAAAAGATATAAATTATAACTATTTTAAAGGAGTTTAAAAATGAATATTGCGATTGGATTAATATTTATTATCACTTGCATAATGCTATTGGCGTATTTTGCTTATAAAATTTATGCCAAAATAAAAATGCGAATTAAATTTAAAAATGCCATTAAAAATAATACTGGTAATTTCACAAAAGACGAAAAAGTATTTATTGCTCGCTTTGAAGAATGAGTTAAAGCTCCTAATTCAAAAGAAAATAATGAGAATAAAAAATAATGTTTTGAAAAATTATTATGGAATTTTTAGAACTGTTTGTTCCGATAGAAAAAATGCCTGCACAAGTTGCATTTATTGCCGGATTAATTATTATCATTACTTTTCTTTTCGCATTAATTTCAATTATGTATTTACCAATAAAAATGATTTTTGGGAGATAAAAAATGACAGTAAATTTAAAAGAATTTAATTGAGAACAAATTAAACAAACTTTCTGAGATTTGTTTATCCAAATTACAAATATTCCGGCTCATATTAGTGGTGGTAAAGAAATTGATTTAACCCAAGAAACACTTTGACTTTTAATGGCAAACATTGCTTTTTGATTCTTAACAGCGATTATGGTGTGATTTATTCTAATGCTACTTTGAAAAACCATATCAGTATTTAGATAGAAACAAAAGTAATGTCAAGAAGTTACATTGTAATGCATTCACAAAGAAATTCAAAA
The DNA here is from genome assembly GCF_964031155.1 of Spiroplasma endosymbiont of Dromius quadrimaculatus. Lineage (NCBI taxonomy): Bacteria > Bacillati > Mycoplasmatota > Mollicutes > Entomoplasmatales > Spiroplasmataceae > Spiroplasma > Spiroplasma endosymbiont of Dromius quadrimaculatus. The sequence continues at coordinate 703,630 of NZ_OZ035010.1, read as the reverse complement.
TTAATTAGTAAAAAATACAGTCGTGTTAAGGTTAATCGTGGTTTTAATAAATTTAAGAAAAACTTTGAATATAAATGATGAATGTTTTAAAAAGAAAGGGGGTGATTATATGATTGGAACTTTCTTAACAGAAGCACCAGCAGTAACAAAGATAACAGCTAGTGACGCGATGACTAAATTATGAAATGCGATTATAACAGCGTTTACTAAAATGTGGGAAATTATTGCTGTTAATATGCCACAAGTCGGTAATTTCTTTGCTGACTACTGAATATTCATTTTTCCATTTATTTTGGCAATATTCTTTATTTGCTTTAAAATGTTTGAAAAATTACTTGGAGCTGTACGCTAACAAAAAAATAAAGTGAGGTGCAAGATGAAATTTTGCAAATGAATAATAGAAAAAAATAACCATTTTATTGAATTGAATCGCACCTCATTTTTAATTTTATGACATTGAGGAGCAATTTGATATATTTACAACGGTTATTTTAAAAACATTGTAAGTTATTTATTTTTAGCAGGTTGTATTTTAATTTTTATTTTTAAAATCAGTAATTTAACACAAATTAACAAAGTTATTAATTTCTTAAAAAATTCACCATTAAATATTGTTATTGGTTCATTAGGAACTGGAAAAACCGCCTTTCTAGTATACGCATCAAAATTATTAAAAAAGAAGAAATATCATATCGCATCAACATTTCCATTACTAGAAACCCAAAAATTAAGTTTAGGACATATGGGATTATTAAATTTTGATTATCCGGTATTGCCAGACAAAACCTTACTTTTATGAGATGAAACCAACTTATTTTTAGAAGGAACTGATTGAGAAAAAAATAATACCAAAAACGAAGAAACCGGTATTCAAGAATATTTCGCTCTGGCACGCCATTTCGGTCATATTGTGCTAGCTAGCGGTCAAAGAGATAAACATATTTGAGTTAAAGTTCGTGATATTGCCAATAATGTGATTGTGGGCATTCGTAAAAAACCCGTTAATATTTTTCGCCCCTACTTAAAAGTCATCTATGGCACCTTTACTAGTATTGAAGAATATGAACGCTGACGAAACACTTTAATTGATGCTAAAAATAGTAAAAAGGGTCGTCGCATTAAATACCGTGATATTCCTGAACTTGATATTTATTTTTTTAAACTAAAAATTCCTCTACCAATATTAAACACTTACAATTCTTTTTACCTAGCGTTTTTAAGAGATTACTTAAATTCAAAAGTAAATCCTGACTATGAAGATAAATACTATAATGACACAGCAATTGATTTAGAAGACTTAGAATACTTAAAAATGGATAAATTCAGCAAATTTTTAAGAAAAATGAAAGAAAAGGAATAATAAAAAATGGAAAATCTCGCAAAAATGGCCGACTTTCTCGCTCAAATGCTTTATAAAGTTTTTGACTTAATTTGAAGTTTAGAAGTGCCGGGAACGAATATTCAACTGATATTTCCTTTATTCTTAACACTGGCTGTAGAATTTCTTATGGCAATTATTCTTGGATTTGGTAGTCAACAAGTTAATTTAGAAAAACAACGCCAATATGCGGTTAAAAATAAAGGGCGTTTAAGTGCGTGAGGAAAAACTAAAAAACAAATAAAACCAATAAAAACAAAACAAGGTAACTAACAATGTTTAAACTAATTATTATTTTTATCTTAATAACTGTGCTTGGACTATTGGCTGGTAGTCATTTTGAAACTTTAACAAACTATATTAGCGAAGGCCTTGCCAATTTTAAAAAGTTTATTACTAGCAATTTAACAATTTTAGAATTATTTAAACCAATGGCACGAACATTTTCGCAACACCCAATCTTTACCATTCTTGGTGTTACTTGTGTACTGATTGCTTTATTTATTGTGATTAAAGGACGATAAAAAACATGAAAGGAGAATTAAAATGAAAAAACTTTTAGGAAAATTACTTAAAAAAGATAATTCAAAAGAAAAAACACCATTAAGATTAAAAATTAAAAATTCTTTTAAAAAGCAGTGGTTAAAAGTATCATTAAGTATCATTTTCATCTTTATAAGCTTATTAATTTGTGCATTAACAGCAATCGATACTAAATGAATAACCGGAACAAGTAACGAATTTAATGATTTTATGAATAAACAGATGGTTGATTTTTTTGGTAAGTTCAATACTAGTATTATGCTAGCAGGAATATTTGTTTTTTGATGAGGCGGAGCAATATATTTTGCAATTAAATTTGAAAAATTAGTCCGCTTTATTATTCAAAAAATTAAAGCAAAAAGAGCCTTGAAAAATGAAATGAAAAAAACTAATTAATTCTTTAAAAAAATATTGATGGAGAATTTTGCCTTACATTTTTATGATTATTATCTTTTTCATTCCATTTTTAAAATTGGAAATTAATGATTTGAAATTATTATATGAAAAATTTGAAGCATTAATTTCACTTATGATATTAGGATATTTAGATATATGCATTACAATAGCGGTAATTATAAATTGTAGCATTGAGTGACTTATTAAAAAAATTAAAGAAAAAAGAACAATGAAAAATAAAATATTTTAAAAAGGAGTGATAAAAATGTTTATGAAAATATTTACCGTATTAATTATTAGTTTCAATAACATTTTTACCATTCCCCAAAACATTAACAATGATGAAATAACAACACAATCACTAATTAGAAATAAAAAAGAAAGTAATAAAGTTTATAATTTTGAAATCAAAAACTTAGAAAAAGTAGAGTTTTGAATTTCAAATACAAAAATTGTGCGAGCCCAAATATATAAAAAAGATAATAGCAGTTTAAATGAAAAATTACCAGAATTAAAAAATTTAAACAACTTTACTTTTCTATTTACACAAAAATTTCAAAATAATCAGAGTAAACAAAAAGAAATTAGACAATTAATAACTACACACGGAACAAAAATAGAAAATGAAGATGATAAATGAGTAATTAACAAAAAAATAACAATTAAAGCACAAGGCACAGATTTAAATGTTTGAACCAATAATAATCTTACAAAAGATTACTTTTTAGAAAATATCAATGAATTTAAAATTGAAATTGAAAAAAATAGTACTGATATTGACTTGCCAACAACAACTATTAAATTTGATGGCAACCATAACTATAATGATGTTATCGAGAATCTTGATTATTTAATGATTCATCGCGGTGATTTTGACAAATTCAATTATTCTTATCTTTATTGAACACCAGTATTTAATTTCATTGATACCTTAGAAAAAGGTTATTACAAAGAATTTACGATTAAAAATCATGGTTTTAAAAACGAAAGCTATTTTTATCACAAGAATTCAACTACTTTATCAAACTCAGAAATAATCGACCCGACAAATGCAACCAAAATCGAAATTATAAAAAAAATTAAAAAAAGACTTAATGAAAAAATTAACAATCTTGCTGGCGTAAATAATGCAATTGAGGGCATCGACTATAATACTGAAATTAAAGATAATGACAACAATTACTTAGATGATAGGACTACTTTTGATTTAACAACAGACAATGTCGCTGACAGAACATTTACCGTTAAATTCACTGCAATTGAAACGAGTACACAATTGCAAGGAACAAATACGCTTAAAGTGGTCATTGCGAAACAAGAGGATACTAACGATAATTTCCTTAAAATTAAGGCATTTAACAAAACCCTAATTGCTGGAAATAACTATTTACAATTATTACACGGTGAAAATAAAATATGAAAATATGACACCAAAAGGGCTAACGATTATTACCTAATTAAGTACCTTTTTGGAACCTTAAATTACCTTAATGTTAAATTTAGTTTTCTACGCTATGACCCTGATTTACGAAATGACATTTACCTTTATTTTAAAAACAACATTCCTAGTATTAATAACAGCGATTATAAAAATATTTTTGATGAAATCTATGAAATTCTTGGTAACTTCTTTGCCAGTTTATTTTATGCTACTTTTGATATGGATGAAAAAACTCATACCGAAATTGATTTTAAGGGTGTAGATAATTACAACAAAGATTACTTTATTCAAATTGGTTTCTTTTATCGTTCGTTAATTACCTTTTATCCCAAAAAATATTTAATTAATGTTATTGGTAATTCGGAATTATTACTAAGAAGTTATTTTTTTACTTTTGATAAAAAAACGCACCAAGAAAAATTTAATGCTATTAACAACACCAATAGCATTTATCAAATTGATTTTAATGTCCTTAAATCTTATGATAATAAACTGATTACCTTGCCAACCAGCAAGACTGCTAACAGTATCAATTACCTCAATACCGACATTGATATTCGCTATGGCATTAATATTTTTACCTTAACTTTTCCTTTATACCATAAAACAAATACCTTTAATTATAATTTTAAAATTTATGACTTTAATGTATTAAATTCCACAGCCTTTATTCCCGATGGTTCCACCAACTCAGAATGAGACGACTTAATTCCGCCAACAAATTGTAAATATTCAGGGCGGTGGATACCCACATTTAACGATATTGGTTGTGCCATTCAGAATTCTGGCATCAAAATGTTAAACTGAATGCTGACCGCTTCACAAGTCATTACCATTTTACGACCATTAGCAATCATTGCGAAAGCAACAGTTAATTTTTCAACTGCTATTTTCCCAGTTTTTAAAACGGTACCTGCGTTTTACTATACCTTTCAGTTTTTAATTGGTTTTGCCATTTTTCTAATGATTTTACGAATTTTTGTATAATATATATATATATATTGAAAAATAAAATAATAAAGGAGTTAAAATAATGAAAATTTTAAACATAATAACTCTTTCAGGACTAACGGCATTGCCGATAGTTAGTTGTTCCAAAAAAGCGAATGAATCAGTAGAACAAAAAAATAAAGTTTATGATTTTAAAATCATAAACTTAGAAAAAGTAGAGTTTTGAATTTCAAATACAAAAATTGTACGAGTCCAAATATATAAAAAAGATAATAGCAGTTTAAATAAAAAATTACCAGAATTAAAAAATTTAAACAACTTTACTTTCCTATTTACACAAAAATTTCAAAATAATCAGAGTAAACAAGAAGAAATTAGACAATTAATAACTACACACGGAACAAAAATAGAGAATGAAGATGATAAATGAGTAATTAACAAAAAAATAACAATTAAAGCACAAGGTACAGAGTTAAATGTTTGAACCAATAATAATCTTACAAAAGATTACTTTTTAGAAAATATAAATGAATTTAAGTTAATTACTTAGAGACACAGTTAATTGTACAGTCCCTGTCCCAATTAAAGTTATTGCATATTTAAAGCTCATAATTTTTTATTTTATTTTTTTCAATATCAAAAGTAATACCAAATGTATCTGTTGAAAAAATTAAAGAATTACTTGATTGAAAATAATCATTTATTTCTATAAAATGACAAATTAAAAAAGAAATTAAAGTATTTCTATCTTGTTCATTATATTTTTCAAAAAGACTATAATCACTTATTGGAAATTTATTTATATCACTTACAATATTAATGATTGTTTCAATGTGTGGTTTAATTTCTTTTTCTCAAATTTCTTTGTTAAAACTAATTTTTAATTGATCAGGTTGTAAAAACTTGTATCATTTTTCAATACTGTTATTTTGTGCATTATTTATTAAAATATAATCAAAAAAATAACTATAATAAAAATCTGTCGATAAAAATGCTTTCAATCCACCACCTAGTTGTTTATCAATCGTTACATATTTAGTATTATCTAATTTAAAATAGTCATCTACAGTTTTATAATTATATACGACACCTCCAATTGTCATATTTCTATCTTGTTCATTATATTTTTCAAAAAGACTATAATCACTTATTGGAAATTTATTTATATCACTTACAATATTAATGATTGTTTCAATGTGTGGTTTAATTTCTTTTTCTCAAATTTCTTTTTTAAAAATAATTTTTAATTGATCAGGTTGTAAAAACCTGTATCGTTTTTCAATACTATTATTTAAATTATTATCATCGTCATCATCATTGTCATGTAATTTATATATTTGATTACTTTTTATTTTTTTTATATTATTAAAAGTTACATTGATATTTCCAAAATAATTATTATTTTGACTCGTAATTGTTGCTGAATTTGTAGTTACTCTTGTAACTACTAAATCATTAACTGTTAATCCAGAATTTGGATTTGCTCTTATTACTTCTGTAATAATTGTTTGAAATGAATTATTTGGTATATCACCCAAATCAGTATTAGTAATAACGGATGATAAATGTACAGTAAGTGAATCAAAAACAACATCAATTGTTCCAAAATAATTATTATTTTGACTCGTAATTGTTGCTGAATTTGTAGTTACTCTTGTAACTACTAAATCATTAACTGTTAATCCAGAATTTGGATTTGCTCTTATTACTTCTGTAATAATTGTTTGAAATGAATTATTTGGTATATCACCCAAATCAGTATTAGTAATAACGGATGATAAATGTACAGTAAGTGAATCAAAAACAACATCAATTGTTCCAAAATAATTATTATTTTGACTCGTAATTGTTGCTGAATTTGTAGTTACTCTTGTAACTACTAAATCATTAACTGTTAATCCAGAATTTGGATTTGCTCTTATTACTTCTGTAATAATTGTTTGAAATGAATTATTTGGTATATCACCCAAATCAGTATTAGTAATAACGGATGATAAATGTACAGTAAGTGAATCAAAAACAACATCAATTGTTCCAAAATAATTATTATTTTGACTCGTAATTGTTGCTGAATTTGTAGTTACTCTTGTAACTACTAAATCATTAACTGTTAATCCAGAATTTGGATTTGCTCTTATTACTTCTGTAATAATTGTTTGAAATGAATTATTTGGTATATCACCCAAATCAGTATTAGTAATAACGGATGATAAATCAATTTTTGTAATAGTAAAAGTTATTGTTATCGTATATTCGTAATCAAAATTTCCAGTACTATGAAAATCGTGTAATGAAGAACTGCTGTTAGTTGATTGATTAAATAAAATTTCAGCTGAATTTCTTGTAATATTTCTAACTTCTAGTCTTATATTTCTACCACGATAATTTAAATTGTTTATTTCATGTAATCTTTTAATAATGTTATCTTTTGAATTTGTTTCTAAATGACCTAAGTTAGTATTAGTAATAAATGTTCTTAAACTTAAATATCTGGGCATAAAAATTACATTTACTGAAAGTAAATAATTAATATTTGAACTTTCTATTAATGCCGACCCAGTTGTTATATTTGTAACTATTAAATCATCAACTGTTAATAAATGATCTAAATCATTTCTTTCTATAAATTGTCTTGCGATTGTTTCGGGTCTATTATTTAAAATATTATTTAAATTTAAAATAGCATTTTCATTTATTATACCTAAATTTCCATTAAGATTAACTATATCAGAATCAAAATTAATAGTAAAAGTTAAAGTTCTTGGAAATGGTGCAAATTCTCAATTTCTAAAATGAACAATAGCTAAGTTGGTTGTAATCTTTTCAAATTCAATATTTTCTAAAAAATCTTGTCTTGATAAAATTGGATGATTAATTTCACTTAATCTTTTTATAACACTGTTTATATTAACTTTTTTTATTTTACCAATATTAATTGTTGTAATTATATTTTTTAATGACGGCGGGGTTTGTCTTTTGTTTCTTTTTAAATTATTGGTTTGTAAAAAGTTGTTTTCAGTATTATTTTTTAATATTTTCTCTATTTTAGTTGAGACATTACTAAGAATACCTGGTATTCCACTACTTGCCATTGTTATTGTACTTAATAAACTAAGTAATTTTTTCATTTATTAAATCCTTTTTATGAATTTTTACTAATTAATAAAATTTACAACATCTTTTCCTTTCTCCAAATCTTAGTCTTGAATCTCCTTACTTTGGAATTTCATTATATATCAACAAACAAAAATTTCTACTTTTTAGATCATAAACTAACGAAATTTAACTTTGTTAAAATTACTAGTAAGAAAGGTAATTTATTATGTTAGAAATTAATAATAATGTAAAAACCTTAGAAAATAAGCATTGATTAAACTTATTTACAACCCACAAAAATATGTACACCAATAAATGCGAACAATTAGCTAATGAATATGAAAAATTAGATGAATACTTATATAAATATCATTTTCGCTTAAAACAAGGTTATAAAGTAGTTCATTTTGCTGTAAGAACAATTATTACAATTTTTGGTGATGTTACTTTTAAACGACGCCGATATAAATATTGAAATCAAAAATCAGGGAAATTTGAATATGTATGTTTGTTGGATAAAGAAATTGGTTTATTGCCCAAACAACGCATTTATTTTGATGTCCAATTTAAAGTTTTAAGTCTTCTGGGTGATGGCAAACGCTATCGCGATGTTTTAGATGCTCTAAATCATTGTTATATTTCAAAAGGTAGTATTTCAAATATTTTAAATAAATACGATATTGCTGAATATTTTCAACTAGCAGAAAAAGAAACTAAAAATAGAATTGATGTTAAAAATAAGGATTTATATATTCAACTAGATGAGACATTTTTAGCGACATTAGATAAGAAAGTTAAACAAGACCAAAGAATTCGTTTAGTTACTTTTCATACCGGACATAAAGAAAAAAATTACAAAAATGCTCGTAGAGAATTGGAAAACAAACGAGGTCATTTTCTAATGTTAAAAGTTGGTAAACGAATAAATACGATGGATTATCGTGATTTATTAATTAAAGAATTACAAAAACATTATGTAAATATTAATTATGACAGAATAATTGTTTGTGGCGATGGTGATACTTGAATTAGAGAAATTGCCAATAGTTTTGGCAATGTTAGATATATTTTAGACGGTTATCACGCTATTAAAAAATTAAAACAAACCGCATTTAATATTATTTTTGAAAATCGCAAAGTAGCATTAAATAGTTGAATTAAATTATATAAAGATGGAAATCATCAAGAATTAATCAAAAACATTCGTAATGTTGTTAAAAATGAATTAAATAAAGATATTAAAACAAGTTTAAGAAAAGCGAGTAATTATTTCAGTAATAATAAGCATGGTATTCATAATCAAAATTTAGAATGAAATATTGGTTGTAGCATTGAAAGTGATGTATCACATTTAATAAAACAACAATTAGGATATGGAGCAAAAATATATAATCATAAGAATTTAAATAACCTATTACATTTAAGAATGGCAAATTTAAACAAATTAAATGTATTACATTATATTAATGAAAATATTAATTCAGAAATAGAAATCAGAAAAGAAATATATAAAACTTCATTATGAAATAAATATAATAAGAAAAATGCTGATAGTTGAATTAATAAAGGTAGTATTGTATATACGAATAAATATAGAAAACATAAATTTAGATAATTAGTGAAAATTTAATAATAATTAATAATTTTTTAATTTTTTATTGTGTAAAAATTCAATAATATGATAAAATCATAACGAATAAAATGACAATAACAAGAAAGGCAGGGTTAGTTTAGTAATTAAATAATATAATTAGCTGATTGTTTTACTTCTTCAAAGCAATACCTAAGAAAACTAAACGCGACCTTATTGTTAAACAAGATATAATTAATATTACATAAATAGTAAAATAACATTGTTGTGAGGTAAAATGCTAGTGTCTATTAATAATAAGTCGTTATTGCAAATAAATATTAGCAATTTGCAAAAATTAGTTAATATTAATGATAAGAAAAGCTTAGAAAAAATTTTAAAAAATTTGCATAGTGCTGATTTAGCTGATGTAATTAATAAAATGGAAAATCTTAGTGAAGTTTTATATTTAGTACGGTTGTTAGATTCAAAAATAGCTAGTGAAGTTTTTATTAATCTTGATACGGAAATAAAAATAATGTTATTAAATGAGTTAAATAATACGGAAATAACGCAAATTGTTAATCAATTATATGCTGATGATATTGTTGAATTATTAGAACAAATACCTGAAGAAGTTGTTAAAAAGCTTATTATCAATGCATCGCGTGATAAAAGAAAAGAAATTAATATCTTATTAAATTATGAAGAAAATAGTGCTGGTTCAATTATGTCAGTTGATTTTGTGCAGTTGCTTCAACATGAGAAAGTTGGTCAAGCATTGGAAAAAGTGAAACAACTGGGTGAAAGAGCAGAAAATAGTGATAAGTATTATGTTACTGATAGTAAGAATAAGTTATTAGGAGTTATTAGTTTAAGAAATTTAGTTTTTGCTAATAGCAAAGAAGAAGTTAATAGTGTAATGGAAACTAATGTTGTTAGTGTTGATGCTCATAGTGATCAAGAATTAGTTGCTAATATTGTTCAAAAATATGATTTAAATGAAGTTGCTGTTGTTAATAAGCAAAATGTGTTAATTGGAATTATTACTGTTGATGATATTTTAGATGTTATGGAAGAAGAAGCAACAGAAGATATTGAAAAGTTAGCTGCGATTAAACCAACTGAGATGTTATATTTAAAAACTCCAGTTTGAAGAATTGTTCGTTCGCGAATATTTTGGTTGTTATTTTTATTAGTGTCAGCTACTTTTTCGGAATTAGTTATTGATGCTTTTTTACCTTTATTTGGTGCTAATAAAAATAGTAGTGATTTATCTAATAAGTTTTTAACTTTATTAGTACCGTTATTACCAATTATTGCTGATACGGGAGGAAATTCTGGAAGTCAAGCATCAACGACTATTGTGCGTGCATTATCATTAGGTGATGTTACAGTTAAAGATTATGGGCAAGTTGTTTGGAAAGAGTTAAGAATATCTTTTTTTGTTGGTTTAATTTTAATTTGCTTTAATTTTATTAGAATGATTATTATTAATCTTATTAAATATGATGGTGTTTTACATTGAGATCAGTGAGCTTCAATGATTACAATTTCATTATCTTTATGAATCGTTATTATTATTTCTAAAGTAGCGGGAGGAATTTTACCAATTATTGCAAAATTATTAAGAATGGATCCAGCTGTTATGGCTGCTCCTTTGGTAACAACGATTATTGACTGTGTATCAACAACAATCTTTTTTTCTATCGCTTTACTATTTTTTGTTACTTAATAGATAGGAGAATAATATGAGATTACGAAATAATCCGCAAGCAAAAATATTTTTAAAAAATAATTATCAAATTGTTATTCAAGAGCCCCAAACTTATCAAGGCAATTGAGCATCAAAAATTTTTAATAATACTCAACCTTGTCATTTAGAAATTGGATGTGGTAAAGGAGATTTTATTATTGCTATGGCACATAAATATCCAATGATAAATTTTATTGCCATTGAAAAATCGGAAGTAGTATTAATGGTAGCAGTAAAGAAAGTGGTAGCATTAGAAAAAATTCCTAATAACTTAAAATTTGTTCAAATTGATGCTAATAATATTTTAAATATATTTGCTATTAATGAAATTACTGAAATATATCTTAATTTTTCTGATCCGTGACCAAAGAAAAAACATTATAAAAGAAGGTTAACGCATCCTAAATTTTTATTAGCATATAAAAATATTCTTGTTAATGCTGGTAAAATTTTAATTCGTACTGATAATGCGATATTGTTTGACTTTACTATTAATAGTTTGAGGAGTGATTCTCATTGAAAATTATTAGTTCAAGAGCAAGATAGTTTATCTAGTATGTTTTTAACAGAGTATGAGAAGAAATTTATTAAACAAAATAAAGTAATATATTATTTAAAAGTAGTAAAAAATTCGTTTTAATAAAATTATTTGATATAATAAATAATAATAAATGTTAAAATAAGATAAAAGTTAAGAGGTGGCTTTAATGATTAAAATTAAGTTAAATGATTTACCAAGTAAATATGGTACTATTAAGCAAATTTTAGTTGAACAAGGAAGTCATGTTAAAGCCTTTCAAAATATTTTGCTTGTTGACTGTGAAGGTCAAGAGATTCCCGTTAGTACTTTATTTGATGGTAATATTGAAAAATTATTTGTTGCTGAGGGTGATAGTGTTAAACGCGGTGATGTTGTTGTTAAAATGAAGATTATGTTGAAAGAAATTGTCTCTGAAAAATCAGTAAAACCAATAAAATCGTCATCAAAAAAGCTATTTTCTAATTGAGAAGAACTAGAAAAACAAGAAGAACAAGAAGAACAAGAGAAAGAATTAAAATTTAATTTATCAGAAAATCAATCACCTTTAGAAAAGGGTTTTACAGCAGAATTTGAAAAAAAAGTTATTAATCAAAAATTATCGCCAACGCCAACGCCAAAACCTAAATCGCCAAATCAAGTAATTGAAAAAAACAAAAGTATTATTAATTCTAATAGTGTTATTAGTGATATGCAAGAAAAAAATGAATCTAGTATTTCTAAATTTCGTCAAAGAATTTTAAATAAATTAAATGATATTCAAGAAAAAACTCCATTGCCTGAAAATAATTTAAGTTCAAAAACAACTTCAGAAGAGTTAATAAAGAAAAATGAAAAACCGTTATCATTTCGGGAAATAATTATGAAGCGAATGAATAATTTGCAAGAACAAGTTGTTACAGTTAAAGAAAGTAAAACGCAATCAAGTGATGTAAATGCTTCTTTTGTTGATAATGCTCGGAATACTATTTATAAAAAAATTGATTTAATTCAAAAAGGTAAAATTAATAATGATAGTAATATTGAAGAAATTAATAAAATAATTTCTGAAGAAGTAGATGATAAACTAGAAACTAAGGAAACTATTAAAAGTCAATATCAACCATTAGGATATCAAGAAAAGAATACTGAGCAAGACAAAGTTGCTGTTTCTCAGTCAGAAGTAAATTTAAAAGAATTAATTGATGAAGTAACTGATGAAAATATAAATACTCAACAAAGTAATCAACAAAGTAATCAACAAAGTAATCAAGGAATAAATAATATGTTGGAAAATTCAGGTCATCAATATATACCTAGTTATTTTCAGCAACCAGTATTTATTCCACCAAAATATGTTCCAATTATTAATCCACAATTAATGGCTTCTTATCATAGTGATATGCAACAATCTTTTAATTCATTATCTCAAGAACAGTTAGAAAAGATTGCTAAACAAAATTTAATTATCCCATTAGAAAATAATTTAAAGAATGAAAATTTAATTAATGATAATGGTATGGTGTTAACATTGAAATTAATCATTCTGCTGAACAAAAGAGTGGTCATTTAGAAACTAGAAAAATGCTTTCAAAAGCAAGAAATAGTGCTGTGGAAGCGGTTGATATTAAGTAATAAATATGTTCCGCATTTAACATTAAATTGTGAAGTTGATATGAATAATGTCATTGCTCTTTGTGAAAGGATGTCTTTGCATAGTAACAATAGTAAGACACGGTTGAATTCAATGGTATTTATAATTAAAGCAATATCTTTAAGTTTAGAAGAATATCCAAAACTTAATGCTAGTTATGATGCTGATACTAATGAATTAGTTATTAAGAGATATCATAATATTGCTATTGCTCGACAATATGCTGATGGTTTACAAACTCCAGTTATTAGATTAGTTGATAAGTTATCAATAGCACAGTTAGCAACTGATATAGAGCAATCTGATCAAAGGATTCGGGCAAGGAAAACAAATGACCTTGAATTTGTTGGTAGTACCATTACTATTACTAATTTTGGAATGGTTGGCGCAAATTCAGGTATTTCACCAATTTTTTATCCTAATGTTGCGGTTATGGGGATTGGTAAGATTTTAAGAAAACCTGTTGTTTATGGTCAAAGTGTGACTATTAGACATATGATGAATATAACATTAACAGTTGATCAACGAGCTATTGATATTTATGATGCGGGACAATTTTTAGAAACTTTAAAAAATAATTTAGAAAAACCATATATTTTATCACTAAGTTAATCTTAGCGATTTTTTTACGGACGCATAAAGTTTTGTTAGGTGGGAAAAGATTTGAATAAGTATTAAGACAGTCAGCAATGATTGTCTTTTTATTTTATAAGATGTTAAAAATTTGTTCTTTGAAAATTAAATACAAGTGAATTAATAATGTTGGTATGTATTAAAGCACGATAAATTGTGGGTGGTCGCCATAACCAAAAGAAGTTTACCAGTTAATAGATAACATCCTATTAGCTATAGCAATTTGTTTCGTTTTGCAATAAAAAAATGAATGGGTGGATTTCCTAAAAATATACACGCTATTAAATTAGTTCCAAGGGTAGGATGCGGATATTAAAGTGTAGAAATTTCTATATAGGGATATATTAAGTTTAAAATTATTAAAATCTTTATCTAATTAAAAAAACAAAATTTACTAACAAAGCTTGTTAAACACTTAAATCTGCGATATATAAGTGTTTAAAAAACTAAGTTAACTAACTTAGTTAATATAACTTAGTTTATTCATAAGAAAGGTAATTTATTATGAAAAACATTGAAAACATTTTCTTAAATACTAAAAAATATCTTTTAAAAGAAACACAAAACGCAATTCTTATTAAAGCACCAGAAATTCCGTGATTTAATGGACAAATCGGTATTTGGTTTCCAAAGCGATTTGTTTATAAAGGAAAATACGAAAATTCAATTTGCATTGGAATAATAAAAGATAGTAAATATCAAGTAATTTCAATTAATCAAAAAGAAAAAGAAACCAAATTAATTAAGGGACAAGAATTATTAGGTTTTTTCATTGCCGAAAAAGCAAACAACAAAAAAGATATAAATTATAACGGTCGCATTTAGTTTTCTTAGGTATTTTTTAAAAAAGAAAAAATAATCATTTACTATAAATTATTTCAATATTCAAATTAAGTATATATATCCTATGTACGATTTTTGTTGTAAAAAATTATTTTAATATTGTTTTTGTAAGCATTTTACTTAGGTTTTATAACCTTTTATTAAGATTATGTTTGTTAATATTAAATATTTTGTTTTATTACTTATTTTTTAAATAAAAAGGTAATCAATTTTTAGTTGCTTTTCTTTCAAAATTATTTAAACCTTTTCCTACTTAACAAAACTTTATGCGTCCAATTAAGTTGAATTAAATTATATAAGGATGGAAATCATCAAGAATTAATCAAAACCATTCGTAATATTGCTAAAAATGAATTAAATAAAGATATTACAACAAATTTAAGAAAGGCGAGTAATTATTTCAGTAATAATAAGCATGGCATTCATCATCAAAATTTAGAATGAAATATCGGTTGTAGCATTGAAAGTGATGTGTCACATTTAGTAAAACAACAATTAGGATATGGAGCAAAAATATATAATCATAAGAATTTAAATAACTTATTACATTTAAGAATGGCAAATTTAAACAAATTAAATGTATTACATTACATTAATGAAAATATTAATTCAGAAATAGAAATCAGAAAAGAAATATATAAAAATTCATTATGAAATAAATATAATAATAAAAATGATGATAGTTGAATTAATTATAAAGGTAATACTGTAACAAATAAATATAATAAATTTAAGTAAGTAAAAATATTAGTTAAAATTTAATAAAATTAATAGGACGCATAAAGTTTTGTTGTGTAAAAATTCAATAATATGATAAAATAAAAAAGAATAAAAATGACAATAACAAGAAAGGCAGGGTTAGTTTAGTAATTAAATAATATAATTAGCTGATTGTTTTACTTCTTCAAAGCAATACCTAAGAAAACTAAACGCGACCTTTTTTTACGAATAAGTTTACATTCTTTTAAAATAGTTATATAATTTTATCGGTTAATAAAAACCATTATATATGGCGACTGTGGCGTAATGGTTATCGCATTGGTTTGTGGAACCAACATTCGTGGGTTCAATTCCCATCAGTCGCCCCATTTTTATTTAAATTAAAATATTCTCATAAATGTACTTTCCTTTATAGGTCGTATAAAGTTTTCAGGGGTCTAGATATAATCTAGATCTCTTTTTTTCTTTAACTAAAAATATGTTTCTAAAAGTATCTTTCATTAGAAATTCTTAATGAAATTTAATTAAATAGCAGTCTTGTTATTAGAAAGGAGCATAGCTAATAGAGGAGGATGTATAAAGTAAATTTATAAAATAATGCATTAAATAACAGTTAGTTTTAAGACTATTTTTAGAAATATAATATTTTAAGAATAGGCTTGCAATAAATTTTTTCTTATGAAAGAGGAATAAAATATGAGTTTAAAAGAGAGAATTAAAATAATATTAAATACTAAACAAAATAAACTAATTCAAATTCCTCGTGTTGGTCAAACTTGCCAATATAGTGTTTTGGTTGAAGAGAGTGACCCTGTACGAAGAAAAATGAATTGAAAATCACAATTCAATATGAAAACTTGTAATAAGAAAATTTACATTAATAAGATTAAATCTAAAGATCAACAAATATTTTTAGAAGGTGGTTGTGTTCATAATCATTTAGTTATTAGAAAAATTTTGAAAGAATATAAATATTGGAATGTGATTAATATTAAAAATTAAAAAGTAAAAAATTTGAAAGAAAAAGAGGAGCAAGTATGGGTGATAAAGTTAGTGAATTTATCACTAAACAATCGCAACAAGTTTTTAATATTTTATATACATTGTTAGGTATTACAGCAATAATCGCTGCTATAATTTGTGGTATTATGATTGCTTGGGCTAAAGATAAACCAGAGAAACGACGTACTTGATTAAAAGGTCTGTTATGAGTGTTTATTGGTGTAGTTGTGGCATATGCTTCTGTTGGTTTAATTAATGTAATTATTGAATTTAGTAAAAATAATGAGGATTTTAAACCAAAAACTCAAGTTATGGATTTAGTATTCACTAGATGGAAATATATTCTTTGAAATAGCCATTTAATATATTATGGATAGTATTTCTGTTTTAACATTAATTGTATCAATTAACTGTTATATGATAATGTTTTCTCTGTATAAATTAATAAAAAATAAAAATCATAATAAAAAAAATAAAAAACTATATTATCAAAATCAGTGATTTTGAATTTGTATTACTTCGTTTCTTTCTTTTACTGTTTCCTTAATATGAATAGTTGTTATCATTATTAATTTTAAAAAGTAGTTTTAAGATTGAATATAAATAATTATCAATTTGAAAGGAGAGAAAAATAATTAATATATCAGAATTACTAAAACCAATTACTGGTGCCTTTAAAGAAGTAACTAAGTTTCTTCTGGAAAATATCGGTGAATCAATAAATAAAGCTTTAATGTATCTTATTTATATTGTCTTTGTTCAATGACCTAAAGTTATTATGGGAGCTTTAGAAAAATTAGTAATGAGTTTTGTTGATCAAAGTTTATTGGATCATGTTTTTTCTGTTGGTGTAGCAAAAGAAAATGCTAGTTTTAAAATGGCACCGCTATTATTATTTTTTGCTATTGTTGCTGGTGTTGTTATTATTGTTTCATTAATTAGTAACTTTATTACTGCTCAATTATCTGTTGAACCAATTACAATGAAACAAAAAGTAGTTGATAGTATTAAAAATTCAGCAAAAGCAGCAGCGGTAATTGTAGCGATTCCGATTTTATTTTTTATCTTTAAATTTATTGTTGATATGTTTCAAGAAATATTAAATTTTGGTTTTAAAAATATTCAAGAGGATAGTTTATATCAAAACACAATGATAAATATAATTCATGATATGGGATGAATCAAAAATAAGATAACTGGTGAACCAGGGATTTTGGATGTTGGTGGTAATTATAATGTTATTTTGCCAATTGTTGGTTTTGTTGGTTTTGTTGGTTTTGCTGTTTGTATGGGAAAATTAGGTTTATTATTAATTACTCGTGTTTTTAGACTAGTTTTTCTTTATATGTTAGCACCATTTGCTGCTTCTAAAATGACAACTGATGGTGGTAGAACTTTTCATCTTTGAAAAGAAGAAGTAATTAATAATTTTATTCTTGTTTTAGGAATGTTTTTAGCAATAACAATTACAAGGTCAGGAATATTTCTTTTAATTGATTTTGTTGATGGTGGCAAGATGAAGTTTGGTGATGAAGAGGGTATTTATATTGCTAAGGCGGTAATTAAATTAATTATTATTATTGCGGGATTATCATTTATGTTATCATCACAAAAGTTAATTAATATTATTACTAAGGGAACAAAATCAAGTGATATTGGTAGTGTCATAAAAAATTTCCGTAATAAAGTAAAAGTTTTACGAAACGATGTTGTTGGTGATACGATGTTTAAAAAAGCTATGTTTGTTGTCAAAGCTAGTAATCCTGCTAATCATCCGAAAATGGCCATTGATATTGCTATGAAGTTAGAAAAAAAACGGAAACTAGAAAAAAATAAGAAATTACAAATAAATAAAAATATTAAAAAAATGAATAAAAAATTATAAGGAGGAAAAATAGGATGCTATCTCAGGAATTTTTAGGAAGCAAAGTAAAGCTAATAAAGAAACCGGCGTTTGTTAAAGTTATTGTTGCTAAACAATCAGGAAATTTACAAACTAGTTACGGATCTAATTTACAATATCAAGTAAATGATTTAATTATTAGTGATGTAACAGGAGAAATATGACCAGTTTCTCGTACTGTTTATGACAAGACATATATTGATGGTAGTAACTTTGATATTATTGGTTGCAAATTCATCCATAATTTAGCAAATGAAATTGAAGAGTTAAAAATTGATCAATTAATTGCAAAGCAACTATTTTTAGCAATGAAAGCTAATTGTAAAATGGAGTATCCTAATGGTTGCTTAATTGGTATAAAAAAGTTTATTATTAGTGATGCTATTGTTGCTAGTGAAGATGGGACTGTTATTACCAAAGAGGGCTAAGTAATATTTAAAAAAGGTGATTTTATTGTAACTGGTATTGAGGGTGAGCAATGACCAGTTAAAAGAGAAAAAATTGAACGGGAATACATTTATGATAATGATAGTTATCAAGCCTATTGAAAAATTAATTAATAGTTATTTAAGAATGCCGTAAACTAACAATTTAACGAAAAAATTAACAAATTAAAATTTAATAATTAAGAGAAAATGAGGATATATGATGACTAATGAGCAACAGAGAATTCTTGAAGAAGATAAAATTAGATTAGAAGAAGATACAATCCGATTAGAAGAAGATAAACGAAGATTACAAGAATATGAACGAAAAATTCAAGAAGATGAGTTACGAAGTAAAGAATATCAATGATGACAAGAAGTTTCTAATCGTTGAGTTAGAGAGGATCAACGCCGAAATCAAGAAATTGCAAGAATTCAAGAAGAAAATATTAGAAGAGAAATTGAAAATAAGCGCCGTTGAGAAGAAGACCAATGAAGAAAGTCTGCTTTTGAAGCGATAAAAGCATCAGCGATTGAAGAAACTGATAATTCTGAATCAATTTATGAAAATTAGGTTAGTGGATGATAGTTCTGGATTTAGTAGTGATTATGGAGTCAATGGTGAATTATAAACTAAAGCAATTGAAATTAGTTATTAAATAATGAAGCAAGGTCGCGTTTAGTTTTCTTAGGTATTGCTTTGAAGAAGTAAAACAATCAGCTAATTATATTATTTAATTACTAAACTAACCATACCTTTCTTGTTGTTGTCATTTTTATTCGTTTTCATTTTATCACATTATTGAATTTTTACACAATAAAAAATTATTAATTTTATTAAATTAACACTAACTTATCTAAATTTATGTTTTCTATATTTATTTGTATATACAATACTACCCTTATTAATTCAACTATCATCATTTTTATCATTATATTTATTTCATAATGAATTTTTATATATTTCTTTTCTGATTTCTATTTCTGAATTAATATTTTCATTAATGTAATGTAATACATTTAATTTGTTTAAATTTGCCATTCTTAAATGTAATAGGTTATTTAAATTCTTATGATTATATATTTTTGCTCCATATCCTAATTGTTGTTTTATTAAATGTGATACATCACTTTCAATGCTACAACCGATATTTCACTCCAAATTTTGATTATGAATACCGTGCTTATTGTTTTTGAAATAATTACTCGCCTTTCTTAAATTTGTTTTAATAACTTTATTTAATTCATTATTAGCAATATCACGAATGTTTTTCACTAATTTTTGATGATTTCCATTTTTATATAATTCAATTCAAATATTTAGTGTTACTTTACGATTTTCAAAAACAATATTAAATGCAGTTTGTTTTAATTTTTTAATAGTGTGATAACCATCTAAAATATATCTAACATTACCAAAACTATTAGCAATTTCTCTAATTCAAGTATCACCATCGCCACAAACAATTATTTTGTTATAATTAATATTTACATAATATTTTTGTAATTCCTTAATTAATAAATCACGATAATCCATCGTATTTATTCGTTTGCCAACTTTTAACATTAGAAAATGACCTCGTTTGTTTTTTAATTCTCTACGAGCATTTTTATAATTTTTTTCTTTATGTCCGGTATGAAAAGTAACTAAACGAATTCTTTGGTCTTGTTTAACTTTCTTATCTAATGTCGCTAAAAATGTCTCATCTAGTTGAATATATAAATCCTTATTTTTAACATCAATTCTAGTTTTAGTTTCTTTTTCTGCTAGTTGAAAATATTCAACAATATCATATTTATTTAAAATATTCGAAATACTAGCTTTTGAAATATAACAATGATTTAGAGCATCTAAAACATCACGATAGCGTTTGCCATCACCCAGAAGACTTAAAACTTTAAATTGGACATCAAAATAAATGCGTTGTTTAGGCAATAAACCAATTTCTTTATCTAATAAACATACATATTCAAATTTACCTGATTTTTGATTTCAATATTTATATCGGCGTCGCTTAAAAACAACTTCACCAAAAATTGTAATAATTGTTCTTGTTGCAAAATGAACTACTTTATAACCTTGTTTTAACCGATAATGATATTTATATAAGTATTCATCTAATTTTTCATATTCATTAGCTAATTGTTCACATTTGTTAGTGTACATATTTTTATGGGTTGCGAATAAACTGAATCAATGCTTGTTTTCTAAGGTTTTTACATTATTATTAATTTCTAACATAAAAATTCACCTTTCTTGGTAGAGTAATTTTAATAAAGTTAAATTTAGTTAACTTATTTTTCTTTTTTAAGGATAAATGATTTTCTAGAATTAGTATTCAATATTCTGAAAAAATGATAGAAATTCTTATTTGATGATATATAATCAAATTCCAAAGTGAAAAAATTGTAGACTAATATTTGGGGAAAGGATGTTAATTATTTAGTAAATTTTATTAATTTAGTAAAAATTTAAGAAGAGGATTTGATTAATATGAAAAAATTACTCGCTATGTTGACAACAATTACAAGCTTATCAAGCATAACACCAATAGTCTTGGCAAATGCTCCAGTGAAAATACAAGAAAATAAAAATTTAGTAACATCAATACGTACTAAAAGACAAGTATTATTAACAAATTATTACTCTAAACAAAAAATTACTGGGATAAGTGATATTGAATCATATTATGGTAGTACAACCGATAAAGAGGGCAATTTTTATTTTGCAACAAGAAATGGGTTTTATGTAATAAAAAGTGGTACAATAATCGCTGAAAAAGTTGTGGGTATAAATGATAGTACCATCGGTGGATTAATTATGGCTGATAAAAATAATAATGTTTATTTTGGAACAACACAGGGGGTATATAAATTAAAACCAGGGATGATAATACCAGTAAAAATCGATGGAATTAATAATGGAATGGTAGGAATTATTGATAGTAATGATAATGTTTATTTTGGGACAAATAATGGTAGCGGTGCTTATGTTTTAAAATATGGTGAAAGTAGAGCAAAACAAATATACGGGATGTCTAATAAAACATTTTTTACCGTTAATAACGATAAAGAAAATAATACTTATTTTGGAACAAGCGATGGAGCCTATATTTTGAAACCTAATCATACTACTGCCACAAAAATAGTTGGAGTATATGGCCATGTTTATTATTTTGTAGTTGATTCAAAAAATAATGTTTTTATTGGAACACAGAATGGTTTGTATATAAAAAATGGTGAAATGAGTGCTATAGCATTTGAGGGAATGTCACATAATATTCGTTCTGTTTTAATTGATGATAATGATAATTTTTATTTTGGGACAAATAATGGTTTTTACTTGCTAAAATGTGGTGAAACAAAATTTAAAAAAATTAATGGTGTAACTGGAGAAGTTCACTCGATTGTTTTGGGTCACAAAAATGTTTATTTTGGAACTAGTAGCGGTGCTTATGTGTTAAAGAACAATGAGTTGTCAGCAACCAAAATTAATGAAATAGGCAATAAAATTATTGGAGTTAATAGAATTATTTTTGATAAAAATAATTCTAATATGTATTTTTTAACTTATAACGATGGTATTTTTAAAATTAAAAATAAATATCAATTAAATGATGTTATTAAAATAAATAATTTAAAAATTGATAATAATTCTGATAAATCTATTTTAAATGAATTTAATTATTTAAATCCTAGTTTAGATATTTCACAATTAGAAATTAAAGAAAAAGATAACATATCAGCAACAATTAAAACTAAAGAAAATAGTGATAAATACTTTGGCGAAAAGAAAATATATTATTCAATAAATAATCAAACAAATAGAATAATTAATTTGGATGAATTAATTAAAAAAGGTATATTTTTGGGTTTTAGAGATAAAAATAAAGAAAATATTGTAAAAGAAATTAAAAATATTAATATAAATAATTTAATATATTCAAATGTAACAGTAACAAAAAATATTGAACCAATAATTAATAAAACTAATGAAAATATTTGTTCTGGTAAGACAATTTTAAAAAATGATTTACCAACAGAACAAAAATTAAGAACATCAAATTGTAAATATACAATTCAAGAAATAAAAAGTTTACAAATTACAATAGGTTTAAGTAAAACAACTGGATCACAAACAAATTCAGAAGTTAGTTCTGGTTTTGCTAATTCTAATAGTTCAACTAGTAGTTCACAAGTTGGACACAGTAAAATTGATTCATCCTCAAAGTCATGAGAAGCATCAGGTAATGCTGGTTTTAGTTTATTTGGTTTTAGTATAGGTGGTTCTGGTGGCGGAGGTGGTGGAACATCTTCTACAAGTGAAACAAGTTCATTGACATCATATAGCTCTACTCAAGATATTACTAAATCAATTCATAATTCTTTTTCAAATTCAATTTCATTATCAAATAGTTTTGACTTGGGAAATAGTCAAGAAATGCAAAATATAAAAATTTTTGAATTAGAATTACCTTTCCAAGAAATTAATGTTGAAGGTAATCAAACTATTGAAGTTAGTACTTTTTTAGATAAAGTATTAGCACAAATTATATTAAATTTAAAACAAAATATTAATGGTGAGATTAATGCAGAAATAATAAATGAAAATAACGAAAAAACTATATTTGAAATTTCAATTAAGGAAATTATGCAAAAATTAAAACAATATAATCTTTTGCCACAAGAAATTATTATAAATAACGACAACAATATAACTTTTAATGGAGAAGCTAATTTGTCTTATCAAGGTTCTACTATTGGAAAAACTAAATTAACAGAAATTGAAACATTTTAAAAGGAAGGAAGGATGTATATTATAAAAAAACTATTAAGAATACTTGGTTCAATAACATTCTTAAGTACTGTACCAATACCAATTATGGCTGTAAAAATAATATCTTTAAAAAATCAAAATAAGCAAACTGATTTAGATGTTAATTTAAATAATGATAAAAATTCAAAAAAAATCATCTAAGGAAGAGTTAAAAAACCAATTTCTAATATAACTAGAAGATCAAGCAGTTTAAAAAAAGTATTTGCTAAAATTAAAAAATCTAGTAATTTTTCTTCTAAAAATAGAACACACCCGGCTTCAAAATATGGAACTTATATAAACTTTTTAAGAGAAAGCACAAATTATTTTGAAATTACTAAAAATGTTGAAAAATTAGAAGGAGTTATTAATACAAATTACCCAAACAAAAAAGTATTTAAATTAAAAAATGGTATTGATAAACATAAAATTATTCCATTAAGTAATGAAAATCATGAAATTGAATTAGTTTTTGATACAAGTAATTTATATTTAGAGGGAATTATTAATATTGATAAAAATCATAATAAAACATATTGATATTTTTCTGATTCAAAAATAAAAAATTTAGATAATAACATTACTTCAGAATCTCTTCATTTTTCAGGAAATTATAGCAGTTTAGTAGGTGAAGATACAATAGAAATTAGTAGAAAAAATATTAATAACTCTATTAGTAATTTAAGTAATATCACCAAAGAAAATAGGCATACTATTAAAAATGATTTAGTACGAACTGTTTTTATAACATCAGAATCAATGCGGTTTTTTTCTGTTAGAGATAGTATTAAGAAAATTTTAATTGATGATAATAAAAAAGTTATTTGACAAGATCATAAAAATACTCTTAACGATTGGGGTAAATATAGCAAAAAATATTATGAAATGATAGAAACAGGAATTACTCCAGAAAACGAAGAAGAAAAAATAATTAATATTGCCGTTTTAGCTCCAAAAGATTACGAAAAATAAGAGACGGGTCAAAAGAATAATCAAAAAATGAAAAAGTTATTATTAATTTTAGGTCTAATTGGGGCAAAGGCAAAAGTATAATCAGTTTAATTTCTCGTGAAAAATAAGCAAACTATTCAAACCAGTAATTTCAATTAATTACCGGTTTTTATTTTGTCAAAATAGAAAAAATGAAAAAGTTGTTTAGTTGTTCAAAGGTGTTTTTATCGTAAAAAGCCATCTTTCTTTGGGTAGTTTACAGTTTTTAAAATATTGAACGATGCCAATTCAAAATTGGGGTAGTGTGATTTCACATTTAATGATAAAATTTGAGAACAGAGCAGAGTGAATTTAAGTTAATTACTTAGAGACACAGTTAATTGTACAGTCCCTTTAAAATTATGTTGAAAATTAAATTCTAATCAATTATAAAAATTCCGTGTTTTAATTATTTTACCTTTGATATTTGTTACTTTTAAGTCACCGTTTCTTCCAAGATTATCAGTTTTTAATGTGCTTATTCCTTCTTCATCTAAATAAATATAACTATTTTTCATAGCTAATGTATTTTTAAAATCAATTGGTAATTTATTTAATCCGCTTTCATTTTTATCAAATTCACTTAAGGCTATACTAAAATTTTGTCTAAATCCGTCTCACATTCAATTAATTTTTGCTTTTAATAAAGTAAATTCGTATGTTTCATTCTCAACTTGTAATATTGTTTTGTTTTCCTTTTTAGAACATCCACCTATTGACAATGTTGTTAGCCCCAAAAGAGCTATTGTATTTAAAAATTTCATAAATTTAACTCCTTTATTTTATTTTTTCAATATATATATATATATATATATTATACAAAAATTCTTAAAATCATTAGAAAGATGGCGAAACCGATTAAAAATTGAAAGGTATGGTAAAAAGCTGGTACCGTTTTAAAAACCGGAAAAATGGCGGTTGAAAAGTTAACTGTTGCTTTTGCAATAATTGCTAACGGGCGTAAAATTGTAATGATTTGTGACGCCGTCAGCATTCAGTTTAGCATTTTAATACCAGCATTTTGAATGGCACAACCAATATCATTAAATGTTGGTATTCATCGTCCAGAATATTTGCAATTTGCCGGCGGAATTAAGTCATCTCATTCTGAGTTGGTTGAACCGTCAGGAATAAAGACTGTGGAATTTAAGACATTAAAGTCATAAATTTTAAAATTGTAATTAGAGATATTGCCTTTGTGATAAAGTGGAAAAGTTAAGGTAAAAATATTAATACCATAACGAATATCAATGTCGGTGTTAAGATAATTAATACTATTAGCAGTTTTGGTGGTTGGTAAGGCAATGAGTTTATTATCATAGGATTTAAGGACATTAAAATCAATTTGATAAATGCTATTGGTATTATTGTTAATAGCATTGTAATTCTCTTGGTGCATTTTTTTGTCAAAAGTAAAAAAATAACTTCTTAGTAATAATTCCGAATTACCAGTAACATTGATTAAATATTTTTTAGGATAAAAGGTAATTAATGAGCGATAAAAAAAACCGATTTGAATAAAATAATCCTTCTTATAGTTTTCTACACTTTTAAAATCAATTTCGGTATAAGTTTTCTCGTCCATATCAAAAGTAGCATAAAATAAACTAGCAAAGAAATTTCCAAGAATTTCGTAAATTTCATCAAAAGTATTTTTATAATTATTACTGTTAATACTAGGAATGTTGTTTTTAAAATAAAGGTAAATGTCATTTTTTAATTCAGGGTCGTATCTCAAAAAACTAAATTTAACATTAAGATAATTTAAGGTACCAAAAAGATACTTAATTAGATAATAATCGTTAGCATTTGCAGTGTTATATTTTCAGATCTCGGTTTCATCGTGTAGCAATTGTAAATAGTTATTTCCAGCAATTAGGGTTTTATTAAATGCCTTAATTTTAAGGATATTATCGTTGGTATCCTCTTGTTTTGGAATGACAATTTTAATTGTATTTGTTCCTTGCAATTGTGTACTTGTTTCAGTTGCAATGACTTTAATGATAAATGTTCTGTCAGCGATATTGTTTGTTGTTAAATCAAAAGTAGCTCTATCATCTAAGTAATTGTTGTCATTGTCTTTAATTTCTGTATTATAGTCAATGCCTTCAATTGCATTATTTACGCCAGCAAGATTGTTAATTTTTTCATTAAGTATTTTTTTAATTATTTTGATAACTTCAATTTTGGTTGCATTTGTCGGATCAATTATTTCTGAGTTTGGTAAAATAGTTGAATTTTTGTGATAAAAATAGCTTTCATTTTTAAAACCATGATTTTTAATCGTAAATTCTTTGTAATAATCTTTTTCTAAGGTGTCAATAAAATTAAAAACTGGTGTTCAATAAAGATAAGAGTAATTGAATTTGTCAAAATCACCACGATGAACCATTAAATAATCAAGGTTATCAATAACATCACTGTATTTATGGTTACCGTCAAAATTAGTGGTTGTTGTAGGTAATTCAATATCGGTAGTTTTTTTATGTTGAAAATTAAATTCTAATCAATTATAAAAATTCCGTGTTTTAATTATTTTACCTTTGATATTTGTTACTTTTAAGTCACCGTTTCTTCCAAGATTATCAGTTTTTAATGTGCTTATTCCTTCTTCATCTAAATAAATATAACTATTTTTCATAGCTAATGTATTTTTAAAATCAATTGGTAATTTATTTAATCCGCTTTCATTTTTATCAAATTCACTTAAGGCTATACTAAAATTTTGTCTAAATCCGTCTCACATTCAATTAATTCTTGCTTTTGATAAAGTAAATTCGTATGTTTCATTACTTTGTCTTTTATTTCTAATTAGTGGTTGTGATGTTGCTTTGTCATTGTTAATGTTTTGGGGAATAGTAAAAATGTTATTGAAACTAATAATTAACACGGTAAATATTTTCATAAACATTTTTATCACTCCTTTTTAAAATATTTTATTTTTCATTGTTCTTTTTTCTTTAATTTTTTTAATAAGTCACTCAATACCACAATTTATAATTACCGCTATTGTAATGCATATATCTAAATATCCTAGTATCATAAGTGAAATTAATGCTTCAAATTTTTCATATAATAATTTCAAATCATTAATTTCCAATTTTAAAAATGGAATGAAAAAGATAATAATCATAAAAATGTAAGGTAAAATTCTCCATCAATATTTTTTTAAAGAATTAATTAGTTTGTTTGATTTCATTTTTCAAGACTCTTTTTGCTTTAATTTTCTGAATAATAAAGCGGATTAATTTTTCAAATTTAATTGCAAAATATATTGCTCCGCCTCATCAAAAAACAAATATTCCTGCTAACATAATACTACTATTGAACTTGCCAAAGAAATCAACCATTTCTTTATTCATAAAATCATTAAATTCGCCACTTGTTCCGGTTATTCATTTAGTATCGAATGCTGTTAATGCACAAATTAATAAGCTTATAAAGATGAAAATGATACTTAATACTATTTTTAATCACTGTTTTTTAAAAGAATTTTTAATTCTTAATTTTAATGGCATTTTTTCTTTTGAATTATCTTTTTTAAATAATTTTCCTAAAAGTTTTTTCATTTTTATTCTCCTTTTGTGTTTAAAAATTTTTAATTTTTGGTTTTCAATTATTAAGTCTAATTTTTGATTAATATGAATAGTATTTCACTTTTCTAGTTCTAAGATTTCTTTATTTTTTTCCATTATTATGTATTTAAGAGTATTAACACTATTTTCTAATATGACATTAGCAATTTTTAATTTGTCATTCTCTATTTCTAATTCTTGTTTTTTAGTTCATTTTTCCATTTTTTACCTACCTTTAATTACAATAAATAAGGCAATAAGTACACAAGTAACACCAAGAATGGTAAAAATTGGGTGTTGCGAAAATGTTCGTGCCATTGGTTTAAATAGTTCTAAAATTGTTAAATTGCTAGTAATAAACTTTTGGAAATTGGCAAGTCCTTCGCTAATATAGTTTGTTAAAGTTTCAAAATGACTACCAGCCAGAAGTCCAAGAACAGTTATTAAGATAAAAATAATAATTAGTTTGAACATATTTATTTACTCTTTTGATTTCACGATTTGAAATTTTTATTTTGTCTAACTGTGGTAATTTGACCGCTTTTTTTGTGGTGAAAATTACCGACTTGTTTCTCTTGTTTGTTAATTCTAGCGGATATATCTTGTTGGTGTTTTTTAACTTTTCCTCAGGCACTTAAACGGCCACTATTTTTAACGGCATATCGGCGTTCTTGTTCTAAATTAACTTGTTGACTACCAAAACCGAGAATAATTGCCATAAGAAATTCTACTGCAAGCATTAAGAATAAAGGAAATATTAGTTGAATTTTTGTTCCTGGTACTTCAAGACTTCAAATTAAATCAAAAACTTTATAAAGCATTTGGGCGAGAAAGTCGGCCATTTTTGCAAGATTTTCCATTTTTTATTGTTCCTTTTCTTTCATTTTTCTTAAAAAGTTGCTAAATTTATCCATTTTTAAGTATTCTAAGTCTTCTAAATCAATTGCCGTATCAGTATAGTATTTGTCTTCATAATCAGGATTTACTTTTGAATTTAAGTAATCTCTTAAAAATGCTAGATAAAAAGAATTGTAAGTGTTAAGTATTGGTAAAGGAATTTTTAGTTTAAAAAAATAAATATCAAGTTCAGGAATATCACGGTATTTAATGCGACGACCCTTTTTACTATTTTTAGCATCAATTAAGGTGTTTCGTCAGCGTTCATATTCTTCAATACTAGTAAAAGTACCATAGATGACTTTTAAGTAGGGACGAAAAATATTAACGGGTTTTTTGCGAATTCCCACAATCACATTATTGGCAATATCACGAACTTTAACTCAAATATGTTTATCTCTTTGACCGCTAGCGAGAACAATATGACCAAAATGCCGTGCTAAGGCGAAATATTCTTGGATACCGGTTTCTTCGTTTTTGGTATTATTTTTTTCTCAATCAGTTCCTTCTAAGAATAAATTGGTTTCATCTCACAAAAGTAAGGTTTTATCTGGTAATACCGGATAATCAAAGTCTAATAATCCCATATGTCCTAAACTTAATTTTTGGGTTTCTAGTAATGGAAAGGTTGAGGCGATGTGATATTTCTTCTTTTTTAGTAATTTTGATGCGTATACTAGAAAAGCAGTTTTGCCAGTCCCTAATGAACCAATCACAATATTTAATGGTGAGTTTTTTAAGAAATTAATAACTTTGTTAATTTGTGTTAAATTATCGATTTTAAAAAGGAAAATTAAAATGCAACCTGCTAAAAATAAATAGCTCACAATGTTTTTAAAATAACCGTTGTAAATATATCAAATTGCTCCTCAATGTCATAAAATTAAAAATGAGGTGCGATTCAATTCAATAAAATGGTTATTTTTTTCTATTATTCATTTGCAAAATTTCATCTTGCACCTCACTTTATTTTTTTGTTAGCGTACCGCTCCAAGTAATTTTTCAAACATTTTAAAGCAAATAAAGAATATTGCCAAAATAAATGGGAAAATGAAGATTCAGTAGTCAGCAAAGAAGTTACCGACTTGTGGCATATTAACAGCAATAATTTCTCACATTTTAGTAAACGCTGTTATAATTGCGTTTCACAATTTAGTCATCGCGTCACTAGCTGTTATCTTTGTTACTGCTGGTGCATCAACTAAGAAAGTTCCAAACATATAATCACCCCCTTTCTTTTTAAAACATTCATCATTTATATTCAAAGTTTTTCTTAAATTTGTTAAAACCACGATTAACCTTAACACGATTGTATTTTTTCCTAATTAATTTTGAATTTCTTTGGGAATGCATCACAATGTAACTTCTTGACATTAATTTTGCCTCTATCTAAATACTGATATGGTTTTTCAAAGTAACATTAGAATAAATCACACCATAATCGCTGTTAGAAGTCAAAAAGCAATGTTTGCTATTAAAAGTCAAAGTGGTGCTTCGGTTAATTTAATTTCTTTACTACCAGTAATGTGGGCCGGAATAGTTGTAATTTGAATAAATAAATCTCAGAAAGTTTGTTTAATTTGTTCTCAATTAAATTCTTTTAAGTTTATTGTCATTTTTTATCTCCCAAAAATCATTTTTATTGGTAAATACATAATTGAAATTAATGCGAAAAGAAAAGTAATAATAATAATTAATCCGGCAATAAACGCAACCTGTGCAGGCATTTTTTCTATCGGAATAAACAGTTTTAAGAATTCCATAATAATTTCTCAAAACATTATTTTTTATTCTCATTATTTTCTTTTGAATTAGGAGCTTTAACTCATTCTTCAAAGCGGGCAATAAACACTTTTTCATCTTTTGTAAAATTACCAGTATTATTTTTAATGGCATTTTTATATTTAATTCTAATTTTTATTTTGGCATAAATTTTATAAGCAAAATATGCTAATAGCATTATGCAAATGATAATAAATATTATTCCAATCGCAATATTCATTTTTAAACTCCTTTAAAATAGTTATAATTTATATCTTTTTTGTTGTTTTCTTTTTCTGCAATGAAGAAACCTAATAATTCTTGTCCATTAATTAATTTGGTTTCATTTTCTTTTTGATTAATTGAAATTATTTGATATTTACTATCTTTTATTATTCCGATGCAAATAGAATTTTCATATTTTCCTTTATAAACAAATCGCTTTGGAAATCAAATGCCGATTTGTTTATTAAATCACGGTATTTTTGGTGCTTTAATAAACATTGCGTTTTGTGTTTCTTTTAAGAGATATTTTTTAGTATTTAAGAAAATGTTTTCAATGTTTTTCATAATAAATTACCTTTCTTATAAATAAACTAAGTTATATTAACTAAGTTAGTTAACTTAGTTTTTTAAACACTTATATATCGTAGATTTAAGTGTTTAACAAGCTTTGTTATTAAATTTTGTTTTTTTAATTAGATAAAGATTTTAATAATTTTAAACTTAGCATACCCCTATATAGAAATTTCTACACTTTAATGTCCGCATCCTACCCTTGGAACTAATTTAATAGCGTGTATATTTTTAGGAAATCCACCCATTCATTTTTTTATTGCAAAACGAAACAAATTGCTATAGCTAATAGGATGTTATCTATTAACTGGTAAACTTCTTTTGGTTATGGCGACCACCCACAATTTATCGTGCTTTAATACATACCAACATTATTAACTCACTTGTATTTAATTTTCAAAGAACAAATTTTTAACACCTTATAAAATAAAAAGACAATCATTGCTGACTGTCTTAATACTTATTCAAATATTTTCCCACCTAACAAAACTTTATGCGTCCATGAAGCAAAACTGACTAAATATTAAATTAATTTTGGAATATTTGCTTATTATTTAGAAAATAGAAAAAGGAGATATAAAATGTCAAAAACTATTTTTATTGTTATTGGAATATTCATTTTATTATCAATATTTGGTACTTTTTTTGTTAATTGATTGTGAATAAAATTACGAAAATTAAAAAGTACTAACAATGAAAATTATTTGAAATTAAAAAAATGTTGATTTGCATTAGTAGTATTACAAATTTCATTTATAGTAATACTAGCAATAGTAACAATTTTAAAAACGCAGTAATAAAGTTAGAAAAGGAGGTAACGATATGACAACAAGTTTATTTGTAATATTTGCTACATATAGTACCTTAATAGTAGTATTTACATTTTTAATGTTTGCATATGGTGCGAAAAAAGGAAAAATAAAAAAATTATTAATAACTGATGACAGTTTAATTGGAAAATATGAACGATATAAAATAGTATTTGTGTCTAGTTTAATATTAGTAGTAGTTTTTAGTTCCATATTAGTGCCATTAATTGTTTTAAATCTTCGTAATTAAGATTAATAGTTAAGTATTTTATTAAGTTAATACTGAATTAGAAATGATTTTATTTGTACTAATTTTTAAGTTTTATTAGTAAAAATATTAAGATAATGAGATTGAGAGGAATTTTTTAAAATATGGATGTGAATATAAATAATAATATTTCTTTTATAGAAAAGAGAGAAAACTCAGAATATTATCAAAAAAGTCAATATAAAGTATTTTTAAGAAAATATATTAGTGATTCAAAATATGATGGATCAGTTTTAGGAGTTTTTTCACCAATGGGAACCGGCAAAACTTCTTTACTAAAATCTGTTCAAGAAAGTTTTATTGAAGATAAAGTTAATCAACCTTATTTTATTAATGTGAATGTTTGAAATATTATTGAAGATGAGGATAATAAGCAATTTTCTTTAAGGAAAAAAATTATTAAAGAAATGCATCGCTTAACTTTTAATAATTTTAAAGAAAAAATTAATTATGGCAGAAGAATAGATTATAGTATTAATAATGAACCTAGTGATGTTCATAAAAAACATTTTTTTAAAAAAAGAACTTGAATGGTTTTTGGAACATTAGCAATTTTAATAAGTTTTGCGATATTATTTATTTTAAATTTACATTATAAATGGTTACTTGTTTCTGATAGTTCATTTCTTCCTGTTGCTTGGATTTTTGCTTCAGTATTTCCATTTATGTGAAGTCAATATTTTTCTGGAAAAATAACAACTAAAAAATCTGATCAAGATTTATTAACATCAAATTATGATTATGAAGAACATTTAGAAGCCTTATTAAATAGAATGAATAAAATAACTTTATTAAATAAGATTAAAATGTTTTTTTTAAATAAAACTAAAATAGATAAAAAAATTGTTTTTATTTTTGATGGTTTAGATCAAATTACATCTAATGAAATTTATGAAGTTTTAAGAACAATTCGGATATTTTTAAATAAAAATAATGTTAAATATCTAATATTATTAGATGAGCAAAAAATGTTATCGGGTTTTAAAAACTTTATTTTAGAAAAAAAGCAATCAGATGATCAATTAATAAAATGTGTTAAAGAATATTTTCAATATTTTTTAAGATTAAGACCTATTAATAAGATAGATTTGAGTAATGCTTTTAATGAATATTATAAAAATAATATTCATTTAGTAGCGTTAACGAACCAGCACTGGAATGAAATATTACAAATTCAAAGTGAAGAAGAAAACATTAGGTTTAAGAATTTTGAATTTAAGAAAGCATTAATTAAGAAATTTTGTTTGTGAAACGATAACTTTGTTTATTCTGATGTTATTGATTTTTTAAATACATTCATTATGAATGTTAATGATGAAATAGAATATTTAAATAATTATGAAGATTTAATTGCTTTATTACTTTTAACTGTTTTTAAAAATAGTTTTGCAAATATCTATTTAGAAATATGTAAATATAAATCTTTAAATTTTAAAAATATTTTTTTAAAAATAAAACAAAATTATGATAACTCTATAAATGGTCAAAATTTAATAACTAATAAAGTGGAATTTGAAACTTTTCTCATTTATTTTGAAGAATATTTTAATAATCAAAAGTGTATGGAACAATTAACAAAAATAATATTTGGTAATAATAGTTTTCCAATAGTTAGTGAAAATTTATTGTCTTTAAAACAACAAAAAGCTAAAAATTTACTAATTGACTCAGGAAATCTATAATATAATGAGCGTTCAAATATATAAATTAAAATCTTGCTGAGCTTATAATTATAAAATAATTATAAAACGAAAAAAAAATAAAAATTACATAAAATTAGAAAGTAACAAATAAGAAATATGAATAAAAATAATAATAGTACTTCGCTACTACTAGGCGATAGCAGTAAGAAAAAACCCAAAATATTAAATGATTGCGATTTGCCTCATTTTATAAAGAGTAAAGAGAATGCTAAGGAATTTAATAAAATTAAAGATAAAATTTATTTAGAAGAATTTATTTTTTTAAAGCAATATATTGATAATAATGAATATGATAGTTCAGTTTTAGGAATTTTTGGCAAATGAGGAATTGGTAAAAGTTCTTTAGTAAAATTAGTACAGAATAATGAAGAAAAAAAGATTACTAGTAGTGATATTCAAAATAGAAAAAGTTTATTTATTTGGATTAATGTCTGAAATCTTAGTGATAAAAGTGATAATAAACAAATATCTTTGAAAAAGAAAGTTATTAAAGAAATGCATAACTTTCTTTTTGAAAAGGCTAATGAAAGATTGGCACATGGTAAGAGAATTGATTTTACATCTGATGATATTGAGTATAAACAGAAGAAGCGTCTTAAAAATGTAAGAATAGGTTTATTCTTGTTTACTGTTTTCTGAGCTTTTATCTTAGTTACAATGCTATCATTAATTCTTGTTTTTAAAGAATATAGTATTGTTTCCGGACTAGGATTATTTACAATTGCTTTTACTTCAATTTGAGGGCAATATTATAATGAACAAAGAAGTGCTAAAATAATGAAGATGAGTGTTTTAGATACAAATTATGATTATGAAAATCATATGTTGTTGCTATTACAAAAATTAGAAAAAAGTGACAAAGTTAAAAGAATAATTTTTGTTTTTCATGGTTTAGATCAATTAATATCTAGTGAGCTTTATGATGTATTAAACTCTATTAGAGTATTTTTAAATAAGAAAAATATCAAATATATTATTCTAATTGACGAAAGAAAGTTGTTATCTAGTGTTGGCGATGCAATAGAAAATAATAAGATTAGTAGTGATAATTCGGCAAGTTATATTAGTGAATACTTCAATTATACATTGCGATTACGACCGTTAACTTCTGTACAATTAAATATTGCTTTTGATGAATATTATGAAAAAATTGCTGATTTTGTTAGTGAAAAATGACAAACTGTATTAGGAAGATCTAAAAATATTCTTGTTAGTAATGAAACTAAAAAACGAGTAATCAAAGATTTTATATTATGAAAAAATGATTTGTCTTTTCGCGAAATAGTAAAAGGATTAAATATCTTTATTGCAAATTTTAGAACGCGGCGAAATTCTTTAACATATTATGAGCAATTAATACGAATTTTAATTATTAGTTGTATTGAATATAATTTTTCAGATATTTTTATTGAATTAGTTAAAGACCGTGATAGCTTTATTCGTACAAAAATATTACAATTAGTAAAAAATAAATCTGAATATGCAATTTTAAAATTAATTGATGATATTGAAAAGAATGCTAGTAGTAATGATACTAATTGAATTATTGAAAGTTATAATGTTAGTTCAGATATTAAAAGTAGTAGTAAAACAGAAATTAAAACTGAAAATAAAATTGAGAATAAAATTGAGGATAATACTGCTAATAGTGCTAATGTTAAAAAAACTGCAACAAGAATAGAAACGATAACAGAAGTTATGGCTCAGGCTAAAAATAAAATTGAAGAAGATAATGATATGCAAAAGAAATTGATAATTAATCAGTTTAAACTTTCACAAATTAAAATTGGTGTTTTTAATAATGTTCAGTTTATTAAGTTTTTATTTCATATTAAAAAATATCTTGTTATTACTAAAAAAGCATATTTTCATTGTCAAAATGAAGACTCTAAAACTCTTGAATTTGTAAAAGATGTTATAAACTATAAAGAACCTAATAGTTCAATTACACCATTAGAATTATTAACTAAAATTAAAACTTATTGTCAAACAAATAAAATTGTTTATTTAAAAGAATCATTCTCTGAACGGTTAATAACTAATTGAATGGGAAAAATCTTAAATGATTATTCAATTAATGATTCAATTATTCCAGCAAGTGATTTAGAGTTTATTTTAAAAAATTTAGGATTAAATTTTTTATCTCAAGAACATAAAGTTAAACTTATTGACTGAGCAATATTTTTTGTTAAAAATGATAATTATGATGAATATCGGAAAGTTTTAATTTTAACAATGGAGAAATTACAAACGCTTAATGATAGTAGTAACTTGATTATTGAAAAAGATGAAAAAGAAAAAA
Organism: Spiroplasma endosymbiont of Dromius quadrimaculatus; assembly: GCF_964031155.1. Classification (NCBI taxonomy): domain Bacteria; kingdom Bacillati; phylum Mycoplasmatota; class Mollicutes; order Entomoplasmatales; family Spiroplasmataceae; genus Spiroplasma; species Spiroplasma endosymbiont of Dromius quadrimaculatus. The sequence goes on along the minus strand of NZ_OZ035010.1, from coordinate 667,105 downwards.
TTCGTGCTTTATTCTTTCTTATTAATAATGATCCTAAAAAATATCATAATCTTAAAAGATTTCGTAATTTTTTAGAAACTTTAATTATAACTACTATAAAACACTTAGATACTGATAAAGGTGTGGAAAATAATCCATTAGAATTTAGTAAAAATCCTTGTTTATCAACTAGTAGTATTGATAGTGGCATATATACAGTACCTACTAGTCCTGTGGAGTTTACCAATAGTGAAACAGAAGAACAACAGCAAAGTAAATTTATTTTTTCAACTGGTAGCAAAACAGACACAAATACAAAACTTTAGATGAATGATATAAAGATTTATTAACAAAAAGTATTAATAAATTAATACTTTTAAAGTTAGCAATTCACTACAACTCCTTATTAATGCAGTGCAGTTTAGAAAGGAGAAGATAATGAATTTAGTTTTAAAAAATTTAAAACGAATTAAATTAGTAATTTATAAATGAGTAACTTTAATTGATTTCGTAGTATTATTATTTTATTGTAGTTTTATTACTTTGGTTTACTATACAATGAATTCGTTACCATTGTGAGTAAAGATTATTGTTATTATTATTTTAGGAATTTTCGGTTTATTGCTAGTACTTGAAGTTAAATATCGGCGTAAGGGTTATCAATTTTTATGACTAATTTTTAAATATTGGTTTTCTAATAAATCCTATAATAGTAAAGGAAAAAATAATCCTAAATTATTAGTTCCGTATCAAAAAATTAAGGGGCGGTATGTAACTGTTTCTAATAGTTTTAAAAGAGATAAAAAAGTTGTAAATCAAGTAGTTTTAGGGATTAAACTTGAAGGTTTTAATATTTCTTTATTAGAGGACCACATCCAATCAAAACATATGGAGGCATTTGCTAATGCTTTAAGAACATTAGAAAAAGATTGTTCATTGGTTAAGTTAGAAAAATCACTTAATTTAAAAAATCAACAAGTAGCACTTTTAAATTATGGCGAGAATGTTAAACAATTATATGAAAAAAAATTAATGACTTTTAAGGCATATAATGCTCGGGTACAACAGTTAGCAGATTATTATCAAACTAATAATTTATTAGAAACATTGCCAGAATTAAGTGAATCTAACTGATATTTACTTATTTATGGTTATGATGATGAGAATTTGATTAATCAAGCAAAATTGTTTATTAATCAAATTAATATTGCCAATATTAATTGTGAAATTCTTACTGGTATTGAATCAACTAAAGTACTTTATAACATTTACTATCCACAAGTGGATTTAGATGTTGCTAATATTAAAGAACATCAACAAATTTTATCAAAATTATTTGCTTATCATAAAGCAAAGTTTAATCGTAATAATTTACAAGTTAATGATAATGTCTTTTTGCATATTCATAATATTTTTGAATATCCTTTAGTAGTTAGTAATCGCTGGTTAGAACAGTTATCAATGTTAAAGAATAGTACTATTGTTTTAAATATTAATCGTATTGGTAAGTATAAACAAAAGAAACAATTAGAAAAGGCCCGAAATATTTTAGAAACTAATTTATTAGGAACTAGTAAGCAAATTTCCCAAAAAGAAATTTTAATTAATATTGATCAAATTAATAATTTGATGGATGCTGTTGCTAGTGGTGTGGAAGAGTTAATTGATACTAATCTATTAATTATGACTTATGGCAATAGTTATGAGCAATTAATTTCTGTTGACTATAATTTGCGAGACTTGTGTAAAGTTTTAGATTTTAAACTTGATAGTTTAATATATCAGCAGTTTGATGGTTTAGGAGCAATTGTTTTAAAACAACAAGACCCATTATTTAAAACTAATGGTGTGGAAATGCCAATATCAACATTAGGAGCATCATATCCTTTTGTAACTAATAATTTGAATGATAGTACGGGATTGTTTTTAGGAACAGGGGGATATGATAATCCCATATTTTTTGACCAATCAGTTCGTGATAAAAAACGGAAAAATTCTAATCAGTTAATTATTGGGACAAGTGGTAGTGGAAAATCATTTTTAGCTAAAAAAGAATTAAATTGACAAATTTCAACTGGTAAAAAAGTTATTATTATTGATCCCGAACGCGAATATCAACAATTAGCTAAATATCATGATGGTGTATGAATTGATGTTGGAAAATCAACAAAGGGAAAAATTAATCCCCTGCAAATATTTAATAATCTTGAAGATGATAATGAAGATCCCTTAACAGCTCACTTGCAATTTTTAGAAGAATTTTTAGAGTTAGCTTGTGGAGGTTTAAATCGTAATGAAAAAGTTCAATTAATGAAACTTATTTTTCAATTATATGAGAATGCTTCTATTACAAGAAGAACTGATTTTAATAGTTTAAAAGCAAATATGTTTCCAATAATGAATGACTTATATAATTTAGCACAAAAAGAATATGAGAAAACGCAACAATTAATATTTAAGGATTTATCATTAATCTTATCTCGTTTTGCAACAGGAGGAATTGATGCTAAATTATGGAATGGTTATTCAACGATTGAACATAATAATAATTTTTTACTAGTATTTGATTTGTATACTTTAACAGAAACTGGTAACAAACGGATTATTAATGCCCAAATATTTTTAATTTTAAAATATATTGAGTCACAAGTGCGAAAAAATAAAAACTGAAATGAAGCGCATCCTAATGAAAGTCCGCGATGAATTTCAGTTACTGTTGATGAAGCTCATTTGCTAATTGATAAAAAATATCCTAGTGCTTTATACTTTATGTTTTCAATGATAAAGCGAATTCGTAAATATAATGGCATGATGAATATTATTACGCAAAATATTAATGATTTTGTTGGTGATGATGAAATTAAAAGAGAAACTACAGCTATTATCAATGGGGTTCAATATTTAAAATGTTTGCAGTTATCACCGCATGATTTAACAGCATTAGAACAATTGTATAGTTCGTATGGTGGGATTTCTGAAATTGAGAAAAATAGTATTTCTCGTTTTAATGTTGGTGAATTATTGTTTTCTTTAGGTGGACATCACCGTATGGAATTAACAATTAATGTCTCAGAAGTAGAAAAGGAGGCGATTGTTGGTATTAAGAAATCTTAATAATTTATTAAAAGGAAAGGAATTTTGTATGCAAAAATATAATAAAAAATTAAATAATGGTGGTCAGAAAAAATGTTTATCAAGTTAAAGACAGGTTGAGAAGTAATTAAAAATTCTTTAAACAAAACTTCTAAATGTTTTCTTTTACCAGTAGCACTTTTACCAGTAGCAGGATTGCTTCGGGCTCTGGGAGCCATTATTTCTAATGCGGGTGGTAACTTAGAAGTTAGTAATATTTTTGATGGTTTGGGTAAAGTAGTATTTGATAATTTGTCACTTTTATTTGCTTTTTCAGTAGCGATTATTTTTACTAAAAGAAAAAATAAAGTTGAAACATCAATAACAGTCTTTATTGCTTATTTTACTTTTATTGTCTTACAAGGATTAATTATTAAAGAAACTAATAGTAAACAACATGCTCTTTGATTTCATGATATTTTGGATGCTGGTTTAGTAGTTTCCAATTTAGGATTTAAGCAATTAAATACAAGTATTATTTCTGGTCTTATTATTGGTGCCATTGTTGCTGTTATTCACAATAAATTAGGTGAAATCGAGATAAGTAGTAAATTTAAATTATTTAATGAAACTCGTTTAGTAAATGTAATAATTATTCCGCTAATCATCTTATTATCGTTAGGATTTCTATTATTATGACCGTATGTTTATAAAGGATTAATGGCATTAGGTAATGGCATTGGTAATGCTCCTTCTGGATTGGATTCTTTTAGTTATGGTTTTGTCGAAAAAGCAACAATGCCATTTGGATTCCATAATTTACTTAATGCTTTATTTTTTTGAACACCAGTTGGGGGTACTTTAAGTCCTGAATCAGTAATTACTTATACTTTTAAAGATCAACAATTTACGGGAACTTTAAAAGAATATTTTATAGCAACTGGTGGTAATATGGATTTTTTTAATACTATTTTTAAAGGTATTGAAACAATAACTGGTGACAGTAATATTGCAATAGCGCTCCGAAAATTAAACCTTGCTGAGAATATAACAAATAAGTATATTAATAATGAAATTTTGAGTTCTCATTTGAAGGCTACATTTACCATTTCGGGAGAAACATTTACGGGAACTTTAAAAGAATATTTTAAAAAGACTGCAAATATGGGACTTTTTAATAGTGTTTTTAAAGATGGTGAATCTGTTTTTGGAGATCAAAATATTTGATTAGCAATTCAAAAATTAAAATTACCGTTTAATGTTTTTAGTAATTTGGGAATTAATGCTGGAAAATATATGTTTGGTAGATTTCCCATTATGATGTTTTGTTTACCAGCTATTGCTGGTGCAATTATCTTAGCAACTAAAAGAGGTAATCGTTTAGGGAGTTTTTATAAGTTTGGCATTCCAGCAATCATCGCAGCGACTACTGGTGTAACCGAAGCGATTGAGTTACCAATTTTCTTTGCTGCTCCAGGATTATATTTTATTATTTATGTACCACTAACAGCTCTTGTTTGATTGGCAACTAACCTTTTAGGTGCTAATTTAGGTTCAACCTTTTCAGGTGGTTTTGTTGACTTTTTAATGTATGGTATTATTCCTGATGCCTTTGGAATGGGTACAAAATCTTGAGTTGCAGTAGCTGTTGGTCTTCCTTTTGGAGCAATATTTTTTGGATTATTTTATATTGGTATTAAAAGAAAATATGTAAATATTGTTGCAAAATCAGAAGATGAATTACAATTAGAAAAAAATCGTAATTTATGTAGTAAAGTACTTGAGAATCTTGGTGGTTATGAAAATATTAATAAAATTGATAATTATCAGTTAATCGCGAAGATTGTTCTTAAAGATAATAATTTATATAATTTTAAAAAAATGGAAAAAGTAGGTGAATTTGAATTAAAGGATAATTCATATTGAATTAGATTTTATGATTTAAAACCACAACACTTGAAAAATTATTATGAAATAATTGCGAAAACAGAAACTTCATCGGATAGTAGTGAGGTGGGGTTAAGTGTACCATCATATGACAGTATATCACTAAGCAGTGAAGAAGAAACACAACCAACAGTGAATGGCTCTCAAAAACCTTTACTAGAAGTTGAAGTTGAGGAAACAGAATTCTAAATAAATTAGTAATGATATTTAATAAGGGTGCTTGAAAATAGTACCCTTATATATTTTTATAAAAGGAGAGATAACTTTGAATAAATTTTTGCTTGGGGTTATTTTATATCAAAATTTAATGTCCCCATTAAGTGGCAATACTATGTTTGAAACTGATAAGTTAGATTCGTTAATAGTTGAGCATAATTATAGTCCAACTGGGTGACATCGGGGATTATCAGCAAACTTTATGCCAATTATTAATCGTTATAATTTTATTAATAAAGCTGAATTAATGTTTTCTGCTCAAATAAGTGATAGTTATGGTTGATGAAATCATAAATTTGAGTTAGAGAAATATTTAGTTGATGATATTAATAAAGCAATTAACTATTCTAACAGTAATCGGCCAGTAACTGTTTATTTTGGTGTTGATACTGAGTTTTATTTTTTTGCTAATAAATTTTATTTTTATATTTCAATAAACAATAAAAAGCAACATTTTTGACCTAATTGAGGAACTTGATATAAATGAAATAAACTAGGAGGCGTAGAATTAAAAATAAAATTTAGTGTTAGTAATGAATTAGAAAAGCATTGGAATCAGGTTTCTAATGCACTACATAATAAGCCATTAAAAACTATTATTACTCCTGATCCATTATCTGGTAATAATGAAAGTAATCAAAAACGAACTTTGCAATATATTGAGCAAGAAATTGGTAAAGATAAATATAAAAAACTAGTAACATCTAGATTTAATGAAAAATATGTGGAATTAATTTTTCAGGATTCATTAGATGGTTATACTGTTAATAAAAAAATTAATTTTTATTTTGAATATAAATTATGAAATAGTTATGAACAATTAGAAGCTAACATTAAAAATGTTAATAATATCTTAGAAATTAGCACTACTAATTATTCGTTAAAAGCAAATGAACAAAAAATCGTAACAGCAATTAATAATTTGTATCAAAATAAAGTCATCCCATCAAATTTAACTAAATCGTTTAATTTTATTCCTTCTAATTCAAGTAGTACCAATGATACTGTTGATGTTTATTTTGAATTACGGTTATTAAATAAATTTTGCTTTTCAAATTCAGAGTGTTATGCTGAAAAGTATAGGTCTAAAAAGACATTTCAAATTAAATACAAATTAGATGCAGATTATTATCAAAAAAATATGCAAGACCGGTTATCACTTGAATCGACAAGTAAACCAATAGACTATTGGGTTGGCAACACAAAGTATAAGGTTTATGGGGACGATGTGTATATAAAATTTCTTGCTAATGAACAAGAAACAGAAGCCTTGTATGTGAATGGTAATGCAGTTGGGGTTAGTGATAGAATATTTAATTATGTCCTAAAAGATGGTCGTCTTGACCCGAAAAATAATGATGATAATCCTGATAAAACATTAAAATTAAATTTTGATAATTTTACAAATAATAATGAAATTAAAGAAGAATTAAATATTTATAAGGTAGAGATATCTAAAGGTGGTCTTAAAGATGCTAAGGGTAACTTACAAAATGTTACATATACGGAAAATATTATGATTGTTAAGAAAGCCCCTAAATTAAATATGGATTTATGAGCTAAAAAAGATGAGCAAAATCCTAATGAAATGCAAGGAATAGTTATTTATGAACCAGCAATTGATGATAATTTTTCTTTGGAACAAAAGTGATTAAAAGATAATGAGTTCAAATTATTGCAAGGTGTTAATGGATTATCGGGTAGCTTAATGGCGATTGAACCGCCAACTGTTAATAAAGAAGATGACTTTATTGATACTGAGCAAACTACATGAGAATTTATGACAAAAGATTTTAATGAAAAACAAAAGGATAAATTTAAATTAAATTTTAAATCTGATAAAAATGGTTTGCTTATAAATGAAAATGAAAGAGAATATTTTTCTGATAAAGGTATTTTTCGGTTTAAAGTTCCTAATAAATTAGGAGCAATTGCTACTTATTATCATCTTAATTTGGGAATTTCTAGAGATGCTAACTTTATAACTGATGAGCATCGAAATATTCTTAGTAATATTAAAGATAATCTTTATTATTTTTGAGACAGTAAATTAGGCAGTGCCTTAATTAATTATTTAAGAGGACCGAGTTGATATTTTAATGAAACAACAAACCAAAAAATTTCTTGAGACCAATATAAGTCTTTAACAACTACTGAACAAAAACTATATGTTAAAGAGCGAATTAAAGATGGATATTATTACACTGCTGAACAATTATTAAATATGCCTTTAGATGTGGTACATTTTAATATTTCACGAATGATTCGTGATTTACAATATGATATTGGTGGTGTATTAGAAAAAGAGTTAAAAGAAACAAACGGCGGTAAAGATGAATTAGATAAAGAAGATAAAAGAAATAAGTGTGAAAAAGATGCGACAAAGTGTATTGCTGACCCTAAGGATGATAATGATAAAGTTATTAAACCACGCCCCGATTTAGATCAGGACAATAAAATTAAAGAATGAGATAAAGAAATTAAAAATATTGTTGTTCAAAATGAAACTGCTAATAAGAGATTTTTAAGCATTATTTTAGCAACAACATTAACTATTGGATTAACTATTTTATCATTAGGAACAATTATTTATTTTCGTAAACGAAAGAAAATAATATAATTATTTTCAGTTAAAAAAAGAAATTTATAAAATTAAATGAGATTTAAAAAATCGTCAAATTTTTGCTTAATAATATTAAAAATATTGTATAATTAGCAATATATAAAGCTTAAAAATTTGGTTTTTAATGGTATTAATTTATTATCTGTATAAAGTTATGAACTAGAATATTACATTGGTGGTTACACAAGAGGAATTGCATCCGTGATTAAATTAGTAAGTAGAAATAAAAACAATAATTTTTTGGATTCAAAAGTATTTAATCAATATAATTTTTTTGAAAACTATGAGCAAAGTCTTAACAAAGCGGTTATTCAAAATTTAAAACAAGAGATTGAGTCTAGAGATTATTATATAATGAAATCAGAGTGAAGAAAAATTAATGGTTATATTGTAAAAGATATTCAACAAAGAACTATTATAACTATATATGGTGCTGTTACATATTATCGCCGAAGATATAGTTATTTTGATAAGGAAAAAAATAAACAGTGTTATACATTTTTAGTTGATCGCGAGTTTCAAGTTGAAAGAAAACAAAGAATTTCTTTGCATTTAAAATTAAAAATTTTAGAAGAAATATCTAGTGGCTCTCGGCAAGTTGATATTTTGAAATTATATCGTGTTTCTGGAATATCACAAATGACAATTTCTAATGTTATCCGACAATTTAATTTTGCTAATTTATTAAATTGTAAAAATAAATCTTATGAAAAGATTAAAGTAGATAAATATTTATATGCTTGAATTGATGAAACATTTATTAAATTAAGAAATAATGGTCGTAAATTAACTAAGTATCGGTTTCGTTTAGTTACTTTTCATACGGGAAAGCGATTAACTAATTTAACAAGTACTAGAAATGAACTTATTAATAAAAGAGCATTTTGTCTTATTGTTCCTGAAAAAGAAGAAATTAATACCGAAACATTTGCTAAGCAAGTTTATAATATGGCTGATATGTTTTATGAAAATATTAAGCAAGCAAAAATTATTATTGGTGGTGATGGCGCTAAATGAATTGAAGATATTTCTAAGAGTTTAGACAATAGTGAATATGTTTTAGATTTATTTCATGGTACGAGACAATTGTATTGAAATTTAAAAAAGAAGCAGAATGTCTTATATAGTAGTATCTATAATCATGCAGCAAATTTATTACGAAAAGGTAGTTATTTGGAATTAATAAATTTTTTAAAAGTTAGTTCAACTTTTATGAGAACACAAGAACAAAAGCAAAAATTAAAAGCTCTGGTAAAATATTTTAAAATAAAAAAACAAGGTATTATTAATCAAGGAGCAAGTTGAAATGTTGGGGTTAATGCTGAAGGGCAAGTATCGCACATTATTAAATGATTATTAAGTTATGGTGCTAAATCTTTTAATGTTAAAACTTTTTCTAATATGCTTAATTCGCATCTGGCAAAAATAAATAATATTGATATTATGCAAACATTACGAAATAAGAAAGAATATGAATTAGTTCAAAAATATCAATATTTACGCTATAGTAACTGAATTTCTAATTAATTAATTAATCATTATTTTAGTTATTGTTAGAAAATTAATTTTAATTATGAATTATAAGTTGTGAAAATATTTTCACTTTATCGAAAAATAAAACATTTTAGTTTGAAAAAAATATTTTTATGTTATAATTAAACCAGTTAAGAAATAAGATAGAATATATTGTATTAGTATTTATAACCCCTAAAAATTTTAATCGTATTGAGTTTAATCTCATTAATGACCTTGTATTAATTAGGTTATTTTTTATGTTATAATTACTTTGTACTTTTGTATTAATTATAAGAACGACTTTGGAGGTGTAATAGATGAAAAACACACTTATAAAAGGTCAAAAAGTTTTAATTCATGCTTATAAACATAATGGTGAAATATATCGTTCTTGGGATCACGCTATTGTTTTAGAAGAAACTAAAAATTATTTAATTTTAGTAAATGAAGCCGTTATTGTTACTGAGGTTAATGGGCGTAAGTGGAAAACTCATGAACCAGCTATTTGGTTTTTTTCTAAGAACCGATGATATAATATTATTTCAATGTTAAAAGATAATGGGATTCATTATTATTGTAATATTGCTAGTCCTTTTACTTATGATGGTAAGGCAATAAAGTTTATTGATTATGATATTGATATTAAAGTATTTCCTGATGGATATACAAAAATATTAGATTTAAAAGAGTTTAGTCGTAACAGGATAAATTGAAATTATCCTGAAAATTTGCAAAATATTATTTGGAGTGAAATTGAAAGATTAAAAATCCAAATTAAAGATAAAGATGATTTATTTCATGAAAAAACAGTATTAAATCATTGAAACAATTATCAAATTAATTTTAAATAATTATTAAACTTAATTTTTTGTAGCAGCTAATAATCTAGCTGTTTTTTTTTGATTTTTAAAATATGTCAAGGGTATATGCAATAAAAGAATAGATTTTCATATTTAGAAAGTTATGACATTATAATGTTGCTTAAAAGAAGGGAGATAATAATAAATTAATGGAAACTTTAATTAAAAAAATGCGTTTAAGAAATGGTTTAACACAAACCCAATTGGCAAAAATGGTTGGGGTAAAACAGCCAACTATTAGTAGACTAGAGGCTGATGCTAGTCATATATCATGAGGCCTTATTTCTAAAGTTTTAATATATTTTAGTATTAAAAATGATGAAATTACTAGTCATTTAAAAATTAGTGAGGGTGATAATATGGAGTCATTTGTTAAATTAATTTATCGCAATCCTAAATTAAGAACAATGATTAATTATGATCCAGTAAAAACTGCTAATGATTTAATTAAAATTGTTAATCGGGTTGATAGTTATGATTTAACTAATTTTATTTGAAATAATTAATAAGTTTTTTATTATTAAGTTGAATTAATTTTCAATAATTTAAATAAATCTTGCTAAATTTTTATAAAGAAAGTAAAATGAAAAAAGGAGTTTAAGATAAGAAATATAGAAATGAGAGGAAAAACAAGTGATAAATAATTTAGGAAGGATTAAAGGACTGCGTTGATTATTGACAATGGTTTTGCCAGTTGTCTTTATTACTAGTTGTAGTAGTCGTTATAGTATGTCATCCTTTAAAATGATTGCTAATAATCCTTTAAAGGCTCAAGATGGTGGTTTTAATCAAGCGGCTTGAGAAGAAGGAATGTTAAAAGTAGATTCTAATTTAAATGAAGCATTAGATGTCTTATACCCTGATACACAAGATGATCCTAATATGATTACACCTGCAATTACAAAAACTATTGATGATGGTTATTTAGCTGTCGTGCTTCCGGGGTTTACATATGTTAAAACTGTTCTTCAACCTAATTTTTTTGATGTATACAATAACACATATTTTCTAACGGTTGATCTTACTGTTTATGAAATGATTAAATCATTAAATACTAAAGCGGTTGATAAATATTATGAAATTTCAGTTGATGAATCAAAACCAGGGTTTGCGGCGGCAATTGATGTAGCGGGACAAATTTTACAGCGGTTTAAAGTTGATAAAGATAATATGGGATTACCCGTTATTAAAAATGGTGATAACATTACTGTGAAAATGACTGGTATTGGAGGATTAAATATTCCCGCGATTAAAAACTATATGATTGGTTTTAATAAAGGTTTACGATGGTTTAGTGATAATATTTTGGCTAATGATATTGATGCTAAGGGTGACAAGTTACGATTTGAGTGATTTGCCGGAACTTTTAATGGTGGTTTTGGAACAAATGATGCTATTAAGGCTGCCCAAACTAATACTAATAATGCTATTAACAATAATGTTGGTGTTATTTTTAATATTTCTGTTCCTGAAGGAAATACAATTTTAAAACAAATAGCAGCGGCTAATGCTAATACTTGATTTGTTGGTGTTGATGTTGACCAAGCGAATGATAAGAATTTGGTAGGATATAAACATTTAATTAAGTCATCAGCTTTAAAAGATGTGTCTTTTGCTGTTAAAACTGTATTGGATGCGATTAATTATCGTATTAAAAATAATAATGCTATTGATGATAAAAATGAGTATTCCACTCCGGGAACTAAATCATTTATTTGAGAAGAAACTAAGCAGGTTTCTTTAGTACCAATGAATGGTAAAGATTTTGACAATTTTTATGGTGAAAGAGTTGGTAATGATAAATTAGTTGCTTTAAAAAAAGCATTGGCCATTAGTGTTGAAGATTTAAGGAAATGTAATGGAACAAATATGCTAGGAGATATTGCTAATGAAAGTGTTTGTGAAGAAACAAAGTGATAAGGTAGGATATATTAAATGATGCATAGTGAAATAAAGAACAAAAAAGCTGTGGAATTAATTAAAGTTTCAAAGATTTATTCTAATGGTATTGTTGCTAACAAAAATATCAATTTAGATCTTAAATATGGTGAAATTCATGCGATTTTAGGTGAAAATGGTGCTGGTAAGTCTACTTTGATGAAAACACTTTTTGGGTTGCATCAACCAACTTCTGGAGTTATTAAAATTGATGGTGAAGTGATGCAAATTACTTCCCCTAATATTGCTACTGATTTAGGTATTGGGATGGTACATCAACATTTTCAATTAATTAATAATTTTTCGGTTTTAGATAATATTATTCTTGGTTATGAGTTAAAAGATAAAGCAAAAATTAATCAATTAAATTATTTCTTCTCCATTTATATAAGTTATATTGATAAAATTGAATTAGCAAAAATTGCAAAAATTAAAGGTGATTTTTTTAATTATAAGAAACATAAATGTGAAGCAAAAATTTTCCATAAAGCTAAAAAAATAGATTTTAAAGTTGCAAAAAAAATAAAAAAAATTAATGATTGACATCATAAAGAACAAAATAAGAAACTTAATGCTCAGCAAGTTAAAGATTTAGAACATAAATATCAAGAACTTCTTGAAAAATTTAATTTATTTAATAAAACGATGGCTTATAAATTAGAAAAATTGGAATATAAATTAACTGATATTATTATTGCTTTAAAAAATAAATATAATAATCGTGTTGAAAATAATGCTGATACAGAAACAATTATTTGTAGTAAAATTAATCAACTTAAAAAAAGAATGAATTTTTATCGTAGCTTTTTACATCGGATGAAAAGAAAATGACAAACAAGATTTTGATTAAATTTTCGTGAAGCTAATAAAAGAATTGAACAAATTTGTGAGAAAATGAATTTTAAAATTAATTTAAAAGAAAAAGTTAATAATATTTCTATTTATGACCAACAAAAAGTAGAAATTTTAAAAGTGTTATATCGTGATGCCAAAATATTAATTTTAGATGAACCGACAGCAGTTTTAACACCTCAGGAAATAGATGATTTGATGAAAATGCTTTTAGAATTTAAATCGCAAGGTAAAGCGATTCTTATTATTACTCATAAATTAAATGAAATTAAAGCAATTGCTGATCGTTGTACAATAATTAGACAAGGTGAGTATATTGATACGGTTAATGTTAAAAAAACATCAGTTGATAAATTAGCTGAGAAAATGGTTGGAAGAAAAATAAGTTTTTCTTTAAAGAAAAAACCTCTTAAATTAGGGGAAAAGTTATTAGTTCTTAAAAATATTAATACTTTAAGTAAAACTAAGGTTAATATATTAAAAAATTTTAGTTTAACAATTAATCGTGGTGAAATTTTGGGTATTGCTGGGATTGAAGGCAATGGTCAAGAAGATATTGTTAATATTATTTGTCGTCATTTAAATCCGGTTAGTGGTGAAGTAATGTTATTTGATGAATTAGATGTTGTTAATAAGGTTACTAATAAGTTAAAACAAATTAAAGAAAAAGAAGCAATATTAAAAGATAGTAATATTAAAGTTGGTCAGAAAATACCATGAGAGTATAATTTATTACGATTAGATACTAAAGATACATATAATTTAGGAATTCATCATATTCCTGCTGATCGTCAAAAGCAAGGTTTAGTTTTAGATATGAGTTTATGAGAAAATATTTCGTTGCGTGATCAATTTAATCGTAAATATACTAATTATGGATTATTAAATCTTGCTAAAATTAAAGAGAAAACGCAAGAAATAATTAATAACTTTGATGTTCGTGGCGCTAAAAGTGTTCAAAATAGGGCTAAAGAGTTATCTGGTGGTAATCAACAAAAAGTAATTATTGGCCGAGAACTATCAGAAAGTCCGAAGTTAATTATTGCTGAACAGCCAACACGAGGATTAGATGTGGGTGCTATTGAATATATTTATGAATCGTTATTAAAACAAAGAGATCAAGGTAATGCTGTGCTTTTAATTTCATATGAATTAGATGAAGTAATAAATTTATCTGATCGGATTATTACTATTAATAATGGTAAAAATATGGGTGAAGTTAAAGCGAATAATGTTACCAAAGAGAAATTAGGTTTAATGATGGCGGGGGTGAATTTTAAAGATGAGTAAATATAAAAAAATATTTTTTCCCATATTATCAATTGTAGTAGCTTTTATTATTGGATTATTCCTTTTATTAATTAGTAATGATCCATTAGCAAAATATAAAATTGGTGATTTACTATGAGGTAATTTTCGTAGTAAAAATGCATTTTTAGATTTTTTAGGATATTTTTCTGTTTATGGCTTAGTAGGAATTGCTGTTGCAATTGGATTTAGAGGTGGAATATTTAATATTGGTGTTTCAGGACAAATGATGTTTGCTGGGGTGATGTCTTATATTGCTTTGAGTTGAGGGAATGCTGATGCTCTAAATCCTTTCTTTGTCTTTATAATTTGTATATTATCAGCAATGGCACTAGGATTACTTACGGCAGTATTAAAAGTTTATGCTAATATTCATGAAGTTGTTGCAACGATAATGCTAAATTGAGCGGCCTTATATTTTTATCAATTTGTTTTAGAAAGTGGGCCTGCTCTTGAAACTAATGGCGCATCAATTGGTTTTCCTAATCATTTATTAATAAATTTAAATTTAAAGGAAATTGTTACTTCGCCTTTTAATATAGGGATTTTTATTACAATAATTTTAATTGCTGGTTTTTGATTTATTTTTAAATTTACTAGTTTAGGATATAAAATTAAAATTAGTGGTAGTAATCCTTTGGCTACAAAGTATGCTGGCGTTAAGTATAATAAAATTGTAATTTATACAATGTTAATTTCTTCGTGTGTTGCTGGAATTGCTGGTTTTGTTTATTACTATGGGATGGTACGGTTTTTACCGGTACAATCTATTCCATTAAATATTGGTTTTGATGGTATTACTGTGGCATTATTAGCAAATAATAGTTTTATTGGTATTATTTTCTCAGCATTATTTGTTAGTGCTGTGTATGCTCAAAAAGTTGTTATGTCAGGTAATAAAGAAATTGTTGAGACGATTATTGCTATTGCCTTATTATCAATTGCTTTAGGAACATATTTTTTAGTTAAACCAAAAACAAAAATAACAAAGTGATATTTACAATTAATGGCTACAAGACAACTGAGATTGCCGTATAGTTATCATGGAATTAATAGGTGGTATTTAAAGTTTTTACGATTTAAAGATTTTATTCAACTTGAAATTTATTATCTTTTAAATAAAATTGATATTTATTATGAATATTTTGAAGCTCATACTAGAAATTGATTAAAACTTATTTTTATGAGAAATCATGCATTATATTTATCGCAAAAGTTATTAATTAATGTTAATAAAGAAATGAATATTATTGAATATTGAAAAGAATATGAAGAAATATCAGAACAAAAAATTAATTTTGCAAAGCAATTTTTTAAAGAAGACAAAATAAAAATTAAAAAGTTGAATAGTAAAGAAAATAAAATTATCGATTTAACAAAAAAAATTATTTTAATTAAACAAAAACTAATTTTAAAATTGCATAATAATAATATGACATTAGTAATTGATGAATATGAAAACAGTTATGAAGCAAAAGAAAAAAAGATCTTAGAGTTAAATAAAATAATTAATGATTCTAATCTTTCATTGTTTCAAAGATGATATTATAAATTACAATTGCAAAAACTGACAAAATCACAATTAAGAAATGCATCGCAATTTATTAGTAAGAAGACTTTAATTGAAGAAATAACGAAGGAGGTAAAGAAAGATGCTTAATTCAGTTTTTGGAACTTCTTTAATAAGTGGACTACCTTTAATTAGTATTTTTATGATTACTGCTATTGCTGCTTTAATTTCTGAGCGAGCAGGTGTAATTAATATTGGTTTGGAAGGACAGATGGTATTTGCTGGTTTTGGTTATTCATTAGTTACTTATCGTCATTATGATGTTAATAATTTAAATAATCATCATTTAGCAGTAATAGCAATTATTGTTGGCATTCTTTTTGGAATGATAATATCATTGCTTCATTCACTAATGGTATTAAAATTTAAAATTAATCATATTATTTCTGGGACAGTTGTTAATGTTGCTGGCTCTGCTATTGCCGCGATGGGAGCAACATTATTAAATAATCGTGCTAATATTTCAAGTAATATTCAATACATTCCTTGAAAAATAGATAGTTTAATTTTTTATCCGTTTATTATTTTAATTATTGTAATTGCTATTATTTGTTTATTAGTTTTTAGTAAATTTGGGTTGCGTTTAAAATCAGTTGGCGAAAATCCTTGAGCTAGTGAATCTGTTGGGATTAATGTTATTCGTTATAAATTTGTTGCGATTACAATTTCGGGAGCTTTAGCTGGATTAAGTGGTTCATTATATGTGATAACCCAAAATATTTTTATGCCAACAGCAGGGGGCTATGGTTTTATTGCTATTGCGATTATGATTTTGGCCCGCTGAAATGGATGGTTTATTATATTAAGTTCATTTATTTTAGGATATGTAATTCAGTTAACATATGAGGCTGCTGCTGTTCCTGATATTACTAAACATATTAATCCCCAATTGTTAAAATCATTAATTTACTTGTCACCATTAGTATCATTATTAATTTTTCGGTTTATTTATAATAAAAAAATTACGGGTGCACCAAGTGCTTTGGGAATAAATTATTCAGTGGATAGTTGTTAGTCTTTGATAAGTAATTATTAATATTAAAAAGTGGTATAATAACGATATTAAAATATAAAGAGGAGTAAAAGAATGACACCACATATTAGTGCTAAAAAAGAGGACATTGCCCCAATAGTTTTAATGCCCGGAGATCCAATTAGAGCAAAATATATTGCAACAAATTATTTGCAAGATGTGCAATTAGTAAATAGTGTTCGTAATATGTTAATGTATACAGGAATATATCAAGGGAAAAGAATAACTATTGCTGGTAGTGGTATGGGTTGTCCTTCAATTGGCATTTACTCATATGAATTATTTAAATTTTATGATGTTGATGTAATTATTAGAATTGGAAGTGCAGGTGCATATGACGAAAAGTTAAAACTGTATGATGTTATTAATGTAAGTTCGGTGTATGGTGAAAATAATTATGCTAAAATTGTTGGTGCAACAAATGGTGATATTATTGAAGCCAATCCTAATATTTATGAATTAATTAAAAAAACAGCAAGTGATAAAAACATTAACATCATATCTGGAAGGGTACATTGTTCTGATGTTTTTTATCGTAAAAATTTTGAAGAATATAAAAGATTTTTAAGTGAAAAACAAACTATTGCTGTAGAAATGGAAACTTTTGCGTTATTTGCTAATGCAAAAGTATTAAATAAGCAAGCAGGATGTATTTTAACTGTATCTGATTCGTTAGTAACAAAAGAGGCTACTACGAGTGAAGAGCGCGAACAATCATTTGATAAGATGATGATGTTAGCTTTAAAAACAGCAGTTAATTTTTATAAACAAGATGTTTAAAGAAAAAGGGAAATTTTTATAAAGAGGGGTTTCTCAAACTAATGGATAAAAATAGTATTGATAGTTTTTTAATTTTAGTTAAAACCAATGTTTCTATTGATCAAGTTGTTAAGCCTTTTGTTAAAACAATAGATAAACAAACTTTGCATAAAATTAAATGACTTTATATTTCAGAACATAAAATTAATGATGAATCTTATTTAACTATTGCTTTAAATGAGTTTACTTTTAATATTATTAAAAAGTTAAAAAAGTGTGATTGAATTTTAGTTCATAAATATATTTTAAAAGATAAATTTCATAATGAAAATTATAAGGTTGTTAGTTGTGAAATGGGATTTTATAAATATAAATTAATTAATACGGTATATCATTGTCATCGTATCGATGAACAAACTTCAATTGATAGTAATTTATGAAAAGTATTAAGTGAAAAAAAGCAACAAATTTTGCTTGAATTTTTAGTTGCTTTACGAAAAAAAAGAAAAATAGATTTTTTAATTTTAAATGATATTTTTAGTAGTACAACAGAAAAGGAAATTGCTAATCAAGTTTGTGAACAGGCTAATAGTTATAAGAAGCATTATCAGTTATTACGAATTGGGCAAGATATTATTGCTTGCTTAGGGCGATTAAAAAATATTATTGATTTTTATATTGAGGATGGTAGTATTAATTTTGCTTTGAAAGATAATGAAATTATTAATCAAAAAGTATTAAATGAATTAGAAATTGTTAAAAAAACAAAAACTAGTGCTAAAAATCTTACAAGTCTTTTTATAAATCATGATATGGAAGCGCTTTATCAAATAATGAAAAAGATTATTCGTGATAATCCGTGTTCGTTGTATGTAAGTTCAGGTTAATAGATAACAAAAATCATTCTCATATGAGAATGATTTTTATTTTTTCTTTTTAGAAGTTTCTTTTAAGCGATTATTAATTATTTGTCAAGTTAATCTTGCAATCATCGCAGCATTATCAGTACAGTATTTATTATTAGGAATAATAACTGTGGTATTTTTTGTTGCTAAGTTTTCAGCCTTAGTTCGTAAAACACTGTTAGCAGCAACGCCACCGACTACTGTTATCATTTTTGGATGATATTTTTTCATTGCCATTGTTAATTTTTTAATTAAAATATTAGTTGCTTGTTCTTGAAAAGAACAAGCAATATCTTCTTTTCTAAATTCTAATTGGCGAACATTTAATTTTTTAATTAAATTTGCTACTGCAGATTTTAAACCACTAAATGAAAAGTCAAAACTGTTATCATTTTTCCCTAATGGCAGTTCAAAAATATTTTGTCCTTTTTTTGCTATTTTATCAATTATTGGTCCACCTGGATATTCAAGTTCTAATAATCTTGCTACTTTATCATAAGCTTCACCGACAGCATCATCATAAGTTTCTCCTAAAATATGAAAATCAAGATGTTTTTTCATTAAAACTAATTGCGTGTGGCCACCGGATACTACCAAGGTTATTAAGGGAAACTTAAATTCATTATTAATGGCAGCGCTATAAATATGACCTTCAATATGATTACAAGCAATAAGTGGTTTTTTTAACATTAATGATATTGTTTGAGCGCAAACTTTACCGATATGAAGCGAACCACTTAATCCCGGATGGTCAGTATAACCGATATAGTCAATATCATGATATTGGATTTGTGCTTGTTTAATGGCTTCTTTTAAAACATAACTAATTTTAGAAATATGAAGTCTTGAAGCAATTTCAGGAACAACCCCACCATATTGTTGATGATTAGCTATTTGTGAAAAAATAATATTGCTTTTAACTTTTTTATCTTTATATATTGCTATTGCTGTTTCATCACAACTTGTTTCAATAGCTAAGATGGTCATATTTTTTCTCCTTAATTAATAACAATAATTGAATTACCTATTTCATTAATATTGGGTAATGATTTATTGTTTGTAATAAATATATCACATTCCTTTAAATTGGCGTATTTAATAAAACCAATTGTGTTAATACTATCATTTTCAGCAATAATAATTTTAGTATTAGAAGCACTTAATACTTTTTGTTTCAGTTGTGCTTCTTCTTCATTCTTAGCATATAAATCATAAGTATTAGAAATATTCTTAATATTAAGAATGCATTTACTGAATTTAACATTTTCTAAATTTGCTAAGCTATGGCTTCCTACTAAAACTTTACTTTCAGCTAAATAGCGACCACCAATTAAAATAGTATCTAAAATATTTTTATTATTAATTGCTTGTTTAAAAATTTCAATACTGTTTGTAAATAAATAAACTGGTTTATTTATTAAACTGATTAAATATTCATTGGTAATTCCTGAATTAATAAACAAAATGTCATTATTATTAATTAGTTCATTAGTTTTTGTTGCTAGAAATATTTTATTGTTGTCAATATCTAATAATTTAATTTGTGTAGAAACCATATACATATGACAAGATTTTGGTTTCTACAAACTTGCTTTTAATTAATAAATAAATACGAGCTCATTTATTTATTACAAGAAATATAAGGTTAAATTAATATTTATTATTTTTAGTTATGCCTTGTATTTTTTTGTGCCTTGATAGTAATAAACTAAGTTAATTAGTAAACAAAGTTTACTAACAAATTTTGTTAAACATAAATGTTTAAAAAAATAAATATTTAACTTAGTTAGATAACTAAGTTAAATATAACTTAGTTTAATATAACTAAATATATTTGTAAGGAAGGTATGTATGTGAGAAATATTGAAAATATTTTTTTAAATACTAAAAAATATCTTTTAAAAGAAACACAAAACGCAATTCTTATTAAAGCACCAGAAATTCCGTGATTTAGTAATCCTATTGGTATTTGATTTTCAAAACGATTTGTTTATAAAGGCAAATATGAAAATTCTATTTGTATTGGAATAATTAGAAATGGTGAGTATCAGTTGGTTTCAGTTAACAAAAAAGAGCAGAAGTCTAATTTGATTATAGGACAAGAATTGTTAAATTTTTTTATTGCTGAAAAAGAGAACGATAAAAAGGATGTAAGTTTTAATTATTTTAAAAATTAATTTTAAAGGTGTTTTAAGGTGCCTTAAGAATAAAGGTAAAAAAAAACATCTTGGTTGATGTTTATAGTGGCGAAGCGGTGCGGAAAGCGTATGCTCCGCCCGCTAGTTATGGATGAGTTGAGTTATTTAACTAAGTTATTGCAATTTATTTGATTTGGTGTAGTAAAAAATAGTTTTGGAGTTTTAGAAATGAAAATGTGAGTTAGTGTGGATGAGCCTGGTAAAGATTATTGTCAAGAGTTTATATATTCTATTAATAAAAAAACTGGATTAGAACAAAAAATTTGAGCGTCTAAATCTGCAGTTGATTCTGTTAGAACTGATTTAGTTGGTGATAATTGACTTTGTGTTGATTTTGTTGAACATAATTGTTTAAAAAAATATGAATTAGAAAATTAAGGAGAAAAGAAAGATGAGTATATTTGGATTAGTATTTTTTACGATTTTAACATTATTACTAGCATATTATATTGCAGTTAATATTTATCGGTTTTTTAAAGATAAAAAGAAATATGGTAGTGAAGCAAAACAGCTACCAAAAGATTTTACTTATTCACAACGAATATTTATTGCAAAGTTTAAACGAAATTTGTTAGAACAAGATGAAAAAGAAATTAAAAAGTAGGTTTAGAAAATGTTTAAAAAAATAATTATTGAGTTAATTGAATTAATTTATCCAACTGCCGATTTACCACCTCAAGTTGTATTTTTGTTTTCAATTTTAATAATTGTAATGCTCTTCTCAGCAATTATTTTTCTACTCTTTTGACCTTTTAAGCGGTAATTATTATGTTTTTAGTTGCTTGAAAAGATTTAGATTGAGAACAAATAAAAGTGTATTTTTGGGATTTATTTATTCAAATTACAACTATTCCAGCTCGTATTACTGGTGGCAAAGAAATTGATTTAACCAAAGAACTACTTTGACTTTTAATAGCAAATATTGCGTTTTGAATGGTATTAGTATTCATCGTCTTATTTATGGTTATTTTATTTTATAAGGTTAAATCATATTTTGTTTAGAAAGGGGGTGATTATATGTTCGGAACTTTCTTAGTAGATGCACCAGCTGTTACTGGCGAACAAGCGGTTACTAATTTATGAAAAGCATTAATTAAAGCATTTGGTAATATTTGAACTGATATTATTGGTGGTAATATGCCGAATGTCGTTAATTTCTTTGCTACATATTGAGTTTTCTTGCTTGGTGTGATTATTGGTTTATTTTTAATCGCTTTCAAAATGTTTGAAAAATTAATGCCCGGCAGATAGTAATAAAAATAAAGAAAGTGTGATTTAACTGATGCTATTGTTTAAGAAAATAAATTTAAGATTATATGATTTTGTCGCTTTAAATCGCACTTTATTTATTATTGCGTGATTTTATGGTGCGATTTTGCATTATTATAATCCCCAAAGTTGACGAATGTTATTTGATATTATTTATTTATTAATTGCTTTGTATATTTTATATACTAAAATTTCTCATTTCTTTGCTCGTCGTAGTTTTATTAATTTCTTATTAAATTCACCTTTAAATTTAGTAATTGGTGCTTTAGGGACCGGAAAAACCGCTTTAATGGTTTTAGCTTCTTACTTATTAAGTGGTTGGAAAACGATTTCTACTTTTCCGATTACTGATAAACAAATGCTTTCATTAGGGCATATGTCTTTATTAGATTATAATTATCCGATATTAGAAGAAAAGCATTTGCTGTTATGAGATGAAACTAACTTATTTTTAGAAGGAACTGACTATAAAGAAAATGATAGGGTAACCCAAGGTTTACAAGAATATTTTGCTTCAGCTCGGCAATTTACCCATATCGTACTAGCGAGCGGACAACGAGCCGAACATATATGAGTTAAAGTTCGTGATATTGCGAATTCAATAATTGTTGGTATTAGAAAAAAACCAGTTAGTATCTTTCGACCCTATTTGCAAGTTATTTATGGTACTTTTAAATCCGTAAGCGAATACGAACAATGACGATTAACTCTAATTAATGCAAAAAATGATAAAAAAGGTCGCAAAATCAAGTATCGTAGCATTCCGGAATTAGATATTTATTTCTTTAAATTGAAAATTCCGATGTCAATTTTAAACCTTTACGATAATAAATATTTATCATTCTTGCGTGAATTAAGTAATCGTGCTTTGAATGATAATTATCAGCATAAATTTTGAAATGATAATGTAATGGATATTGAAGCATTAGAATATTTGAAAATGGAGAAATTTAGCAAGATACTTACTAAGTTAAAAAATAATCTAAAGAAGAAAAATAAGTAAAGGAGTTTAAAAAATGGAAAACTTAGAAAAAATGGCTAGTTTGATTGGCGATATGTTTTATAAAGTTTTTGATTTAATTTGAACTTTAACGATTCCGGGAACAGATATTCGTATTATTATTTTTCCGCTAATTATGCTTGTTATCAATCTTGTAATCGGTGGCATTTTAGGTATTCATATTGAACGACCAAAAGTTGGCTTTCGTAAAAAATATCGAAAATCAGTTGCTAATTGAGGAACTAAGAAACAATCATCTAGTGGTCCAATTAAGAAATTTAGTGGTAATAGTCCTAAAAATAGACCGTGAGTTGACCAACATGGACGGCGAATAAAAAGGTAGGTATTTAAAATGTTTAAATTAATAATTTTATTTATTCTTGTTGCTGTTTTTTCTATTTTTGCTTTAAATGACTTTTTAGGTTTATGAGCCTATGTGCGTGAGGGTTTAGAATATTTTAATAAAGTTCTATCAAATAATATTAAAATTTTAGATTTGTTTAAACCAATGATTAGGTTATTTTCTCAACATCCGATTTTCCAAATCTTAGGAACGATTTGTATTTTATCAACAATATATTTAATTTTAAGGAGTTAAAAAATGAAAAAGTTAAAGAAAATATTAGGTATTAAATGATTTAAAAGTGTTTTAGGTTTTATACATTTTTTTATTATATTTCATAGTTTTATTACTCTAATTTGAATATTTTTAACAAAAATTCGAACTAACACAGATGAGTTTTTTAAAGATTTTATATTGTTTGATTTTCAAAATGTAGTTCTTAAAGTGTATTTTTGATTATTAATCGTTTATTTGTTAATAACTGGTATTAAGTTAATTATTAGGGGTTATTACTTTAATAAAGTTTTTAGACAGCATCAAATGCAAGTTTTGAATTGTGAATGTCCGCAACATAATCAATATAAATTTTCTGATGCTTTTAAAGCGATAAAAAAGAGTTTTAAGGCGTGATGAGATGCATAAGATTATTTCTTGATTTATTATAATGTTTATTAGTTTGGTACCGTTAGGGGCATTCTTTGATACAAAACAACCACCAAAACCTCTAATATGGAACAATTTTTTATGAAACGAGAAAAACGAGCTACAAACCCCAGTCAATGTGGTGAAAGTTGTGAATTAGAGTTTTCCAAGATTGGTAAAAGTGCTTGAGTAATTAGTGGTTATGGCCAGGGTTCATATCATTTAGAAATTGATGCTACTGATTTAAAGCTTTCTAGTGATTTTGATATTCAAATAGGTAATGGCGATTTTGTTCAAAGACCCGCCCTTCAATTATTTGTTGACAAAGATAGTGCTGGTTATAATCAAATTAATAACTTTTATCGTTCTAATGGTTCTTATAAGTCCAAGCCTTTTAAAGAATTTTATTTTATTGATAATTTAATTAATTTTAAAGTATTTCTTAATAAGAAAGTTCCACAAGGTCTTAACACGAAAATGTTTCATATCACTTCATTCTCGGCGGAAATGCCTCCTTTACCAGAAAAAGATAACGAACAACCATTACCTACGGAAATAACTAAAAATGATGGCGAATATCAATATACTCAGTTTCAAGATAAGTTAGACTATTTGATGATACAACGACGAGATTTTGATAAATTTAATTATAGTTATTTATATTGAGTCCCTGTTTTTAATTTCTTTGATGATAATTTTAAATATATGAATGAAATATCAATTAAATTAAATGGTTTTAAACAAAATAGTAAATTTAATTTAAGTCGCAAAAATTCATATCCACCCGGTTTTATTGAAAAAGTTATTTTTAGAGAACTTTCCTT
Source organism: Spiroplasma endosymbiont of Dromius quadrimaculatus (assembly GCF_964031155.1). Lineage (NCBI taxonomy): Bacteria > Bacillati > Mycoplasmatota > Mollicutes > Entomoplasmatales > Spiroplasmataceae > Spiroplasma > Spiroplasma endosymbiont of Dromius quadrimaculatus. The sequence continues at coordinate 642,252 of NZ_OZ035010.1, read as the reverse complement.
TTCTAGTTTTGGTGATGTTATTACTATAAAAACTGAGCATGGTAGCATTGTGGGTTATAATGAGTTTTTAGAAAATGGTAAATTGCTTTGAAAATCTGCCTCGCAAACAAGTTTTGGAGGAGATTTTATTAATACCTTTTTTGGACAAGTTAATTATTATGGTAATACTTTCCGTTTTTTACGCTATGATGACAAATTAAAGACTGATTTTAAAGATTTTATGCTCCATTATCAAAAAGATTTAACTGTTGATTTTATTAATGGTTTATTTAATAAAATTTATAAAGTTTTATGTGAATTTTTTGTACAATTCTTTTATGCGAGTTTTGATACAGATGCCTCTACTTATGTAGAATTAGATTACAAAGGGATGCAACAAATTCCTAAAAATGTTTTACAAATGGGTTTTTTCTATCGTTCCTTAATTACTTTTTATCCCAAACAGTATTTGATTAACTTTGGTTCAACAATCGAAAATAGTAAGAATATGATTTTTCGTTCTTATTTCTTTGTTAAAGATAAACAAATTAACAATGGTTTTAATACTGGTAAAAGTTCTTATCAAATAGATTTTAATGTGTTAAAAGCATATGATAACCAATTATGGAATGTTACTAGTAATAAACTTTATTTTTACAATGCCAAAGTTGATGTGATGTATGGAATTAATATTTTTACGCTAACTTTTCCACTATATAAAAAGAAAAATGAAAGTACTGAATATCATTATTCTTTATACGATTTTAACATTTTGAATTCAACGGCTTTTATTGGTGGTGGAATAAGTGGTAATATGGATGATTTAATCCCTACGCCCAACTGTTCTTATTGAGGTTTATTTAGTGCAATATCATGTGGCACTCAACACGCTTCTGTTAGTGTGTTGAATTGATTACTTGGTCTTTCTGGAATTAATCTTTTAATTCGCCCTCTTGCTGATATTGCCAAAACAACAATTAATTTTACCAAAACTGCTTTTCCGGTGTTTGAAGTTATCCCGGCGTTTCAGATGTTATTTGAATTTGTAGTACCCTTAGCAATCTTATTAATGATATTAAAAAAGTTCTCTTAAATATTGCCATTATTTTTTATAATATAATTCCTTTGAAAGGAGGATTTTTCTTTATGCGAAAATTTTTATCAGCTTTAAATTTAGTATGTATACTGTTTATTTTTGGATGTAGTAAAAATAGCAATGATTTAAAAACATATAAATTACAATTTTCTAAAATTGGTAAAAGTGCTTGAGTAATTAGTGGTTATGGCCAGGGTTCATATCATTTAGAAATTGATGCTACTGATTTAAAGCTTTCTAGTGATTTTGATATTCAAATAGGTAATGGCGATTTTGTTCAAAGACCCGCCCTTCAATTATTTGTTGACAAAGATAGTGCTGGTTATAATCAAATTAATAACTTTTATCGTTCTAATGGTTCTTATAAGTCCAAGCCTTTTAAAGAATTTTATTTTATTGATAATTTAATTAATTTTAAAGTATTTCTTAATAAGAAAGTTCCACAAGGTCTTAACACGAAAATGTTTCATATCACTTCATTCTCGGCGGAAATACCTAATAAAAAAAATTAGTAATTTAATAAATATTTTTGAAAATCGTATTTTTTGTAATGCGGTTTTCTTAATTTAAGGAGTTTTAAAATGAAATATATTATTTCCCAAACTGATTTAGCTGATTTAAAAGCAAAAGCACAAAGTTGATTAAGTGCTAATTGCCGTAATCCTTATTACTATAAAACTAAAAAACGCATTACTGCCTATTTAAATTTATGTACTTATTTTTATATGGAAGAAACTACTTTAACAAAACTTATTAAAAAATATTTTAAGGGTGCAACAAAAACTTTTTATCGTTGGGCACAAAAAATTATGACCGCTTATTATTCTGACAATTTAGATTTGTTGTTGTTTAAAACTACAAAACCACAAAATCTTAATTATCAATATAGTTTAAATTCTCGTGAAAAAGTATGCGATTTATATTTTAATTACAAAAATATCAAAGCCGGCGGAATGTGGTCTTTATTTAACAATTTAAAAATCGGTTTTCACGATGTTAAAAATTCAGAAGTTCCTAAAAATATCAAAACTTTTTATCGCTGAATTAAATCTGACCCTCGTTGAAAAGAATTAAAACAACAAATTAAACAAACCAAACGCCATTTTAAGCGTTATGAAGTTTCCGAGATTGGTCTTTTACAAATGGATGCTAAAATTATTACCACATCAAATTTTCCGGTTGATAAAAAATATTACATTTATGATTTCATTGACGAAATAACACGCATAGTATTTGGATATGTTTATGATAGTTTAGGAACTAATAACGCAATTAATGCCGTGCAAAGAGCAATGAAAGATTTTAGTGAACTTGGCATAACCATTAAACGCCTTCGTACTGATAATGCTCCGGAATTTACCACTACTAATTGAAGCAATAAAAAAGCATATAAAGTAAAAGAAAGGCCTTTTACAACCTTTCTTTCAAAAAGCGGAATCGTTCACGAAACAACACCAATTCGTTCGCCTCAATCCAATGGGAAGATTGAACGATTCCACCAACATTATAACAAATTATTTTATTCCAAGGATAAAAAATTAAATCAAAATGAACTTCAACATTATTTAAACAAATATTATTACTTTTATAACTTTGAACGCTGTCATTCGTCATTAAACACTAAAACGCCATTTCAAACATTACAAAAATTAATAAATTAATTTCTCCTTTTAAGTGTTTACTATTTCTATTTAATATTCGAAGAATTCATATTAGATTCAGGACTTGCTAATACTAAAGATTTAAATTTACCACAAAGAACTAAAATGCCACCAATAATAAAACCAAAAAAAATTCCAAAAATACCTGCCAAAATATAATTTTGACTCTTTTTACTTAATACTAAACTATTAGTTATTATCGCCATCACTGCCAAAATTACTAAAATAATATTGATAATTCAAAATACACCAAATATAAATCCAATAACTCCGGCTCCAATTAAAGTAAACGGCAATAAAATTAGAGCAAGAAATAAAATAATTCCCGAACTAACAATCGTTATAATTAGTCCTGCTCGGATTAATCCATCAGGGCCAATATTAGTTGGATTTATATTTTTAGTTTCTTTTTTTAAATTAGAATTATTAATCATTCTTAAAACATCCCTTCTTTTTTAATTTTATTATCTATACATTATATTCAATAAATAATATATTGCAATTGCAATAATAACAAAACTTTATGCGTCCTTTAAAAAGGACGCATAAAGTTTTGTTAGGTAGGAAAAGGTTTAAATAATTTTGAAAGAAAAGCAACTAAAAATTGATTACCTTTTTATTTAAAAAATAAGTAATAAAACAAAATATTTAATATTAACAAACATAATCTTAATAAAAGGTTATAAAAACTAAGTAAAATGCTTACAAAAACAATATTAAAATAATTTTTTACAACAAAAATCGTACATAGGATATATATACTTAATTTGCATATTGAAATAATTTATAGTAAATGATTATTTTTTCTTTTTTTAAAAATACCTAAGAAAACTAAACGCGACCCTTTTTAAAAACCCTCTTGTGCTTGTCATAAGTCTGTGGTATATTACATAATAATTTAATTTGTGATTGGGTTTTTTTTATATATTTAATTCCACCGTGTAATAATTTAATGTGACCTTCTTTAGCAATTTCTTTTAGATCTCTTCTAACGGTAATTGCTGTAAAGCTATAAGTATTTTGTACAAAGGTAATTAAATCGTTAATGGGAGTAAATTCTTTTTCTTGAATTTTCTTTAATAAGATTTTTTGACGACTGAATTTATGCATAGGCCTCACTTTCTTTCTATATCTTGATTTATTTTGATTTTATCATAAAATAATAAAATATTTGATTAAAAAAGAAAAAATATATAGTTTATTTGTAGATTTTATGTTTTAATTATCAACATATATTATATAAAATTATATGTGTTATAATTAAAAAAAAATCTTATTCATTTTGAAAAGAGGGAAAATATTAATGTTAATTAAAAAACTTTATGAAACATATAAAGCCATTGTTGGTCAAGAAATTACTTTAAAAGGTTGAGTACGAACTAATCGTGATTCTGGTAAAGTAGGTTTTATTAGTTTAAATGATGGTAGTTATTTGGATAGTATTCAAGTTGTTTATAATCAAGAAATTAAAACTTTTAATGAAATTAAAAGTTTGCGAACAGGTTCTTCAATTGCAGTAACAGGAGTATTAGTTTTGCCAGATAAAGGTAAGGAATTGTTTGAAATTAAAGCAACAAATATAAAAATATATAATAATGCTGTGGAACAATATCCATTACAAAAAAAAGAACATTCTAATGAATATTTACGAGAAATTGCTCATTTACGAGCTCGAACTAATAAGTTTTGAGCTATTTTTAAGATTAGAAGTAGTGTTAGTTATGCGATTCATTGCTTTTTTCAAAGAAATGACTTTTTATATTTGCATTCACCAATTATTACTAGTAATGATGCTGAAGGTGCAGGTGAAGCATTTATTGTGACAACTCGTGAAGATAATAATTATCAACAAGATTTCTTTTCTAAAAAGGCTAATTTAACTGTTTCTGGACAGTTAAATGCTGAAGCATATACACAAGCATTTAATCGTGTTTATACTTTTGGACCAACTTTTCGAGCCGAGAAGTCTCATACTTCTCGGCATGTAGCTGAATTTTGAATGGTAGAACCAGAGGTGGCATATAGTTCGTTAGAAGAAAATATCAAATTAGGAGAAGAATTAATTAAATATATTATTAATTATATTTTAGAAAATAATAAAAAAGAATTAAAGTTTCTAAATGACAATGTTGATAATAATTTATTAGATAAACTAAAGACAGTAGTAACTGTTAAATTTGTAGTTATGACTTATGATGATGCGATTATGGAATTAATTAAAGTTAAAGACCGTTTTGAAAATCAAGATATTCATTGAGGAATGGATTTACAAACTGAACATGAAAGATATTTATGTGAACAATTAACTAATAAACCAACATTTATTACTAATTATCCACAAGTTATTAAAGCATTTTATATGAAAACTAATGAGGATAATAAAACTGTTCAAGCAATGGATTTATTAGTCCCTGGAATTGGCGAATTAATTGGTGGTAGTCAAAGGGAAGATAATTATGAAAAGTTATTAGCAAAAATGCAAATGGCTAATTTAGATATTAAGGATTTTCAATGATATTTAAATTTAAGACAGTATGGGTATGCTCCAAGTGGTGGTTTTGGTTTAGGATTAGAACGATTAATTATGTATTTGACAGGGATGACAAATATTCGTGATGTTTTACCATTCCCACGAGTACCTAATAGTTTAGAATTTTAAAAAAAGATAAACTTTTAACAAACTTTATCTTTTTAATTAGTAATTTCTTCATGTGTTTTAGCAAATAATAAAGTTTTACTTGTATAGAGGTCATAATCAGTTGTAATTGATTGTACATGCCCAGCATCTTTTATAACTAGTAATTCACTAATTTGTTTTTCTTCATCACGAATTTTATGATGATAAATATCATAAGCCATATATAATGGAACAAAATTATCTTTTTCACCATGAATAATTAGTAATGGGATAGTAGCACATTTTTTTAAATTATTTTTAGGAACTAATTTTTTAACTTTTAGTTCATTAACTAATCGTAATGATAATCGCATTACTGATATTGTTCAAAATCAATGTTTTTTAAAAATTGTCATACTCATCCATCGTAGTTGCTCAATAAAACTACTATAAGCACAATCACTAATTGCTCAAGATACTTTTAATTCTTTAATTTTTTCACTGTATTCTTTAATGAATTCAATAATGGTACTTCCACCCATTGAATTACCAATTAAACCAATTGATTGGACAATAAAGTTCTTATGTAAATATTTTATTACCATTGCTAGATCATGTTTTTCAAAAAAACCAAATCCAATAGTTTTAGCACTAGATTTGCCGTGGTTGCGTGCATCAAATGATACAATATTGTATCCTTCATTATAAAAATGTCTTGTCATTCTTAAAGCTAAAAATTTGTTTTCTGTTCATCCGTGCATAGCAATAACTCATTTGTTATTTTTATTATTAGGATTAATTAAAATTAAACTGCTAAGAATAGTATTACCATTAATAATTTCATGTTCTTGAAATTTGAGATTATTTTTTTCTTTTGTGCTGAAAGCAATTAAAGAATTGTTTTTAATAATACTATCAGTAGTTAAAACAGCTAAACTATATTTTTCAGTACCATGATATAAGGGGTCATATTTACCAAATCGATGAAATGTATTGGTGAAACGAGGCGTAACATAAAAATTTTTACAACATATATATAATAGATATCATATTAAAATAGGGAAAGTTAAAATAATGATAATTAAACTAAAAAATGATAGTCGTTTAAACTTTCTTGGTAGGGGATTTTTAATTTGCGTAATTTCCATAATTTTAACCTCATGTTTTAGTAATATATTTATTTTATCATTTTATTAATATTATATGATAATAAATTAATTAGGTAATATATAAAGGCAAATGTTATAATTACTATATTGAGGGAGTGGTAATGGTGACAATCAGTTTTATTTTAACTAGTTCTAATGATAATAATAAGTTAGAAGTAACATTAAATAGTATTTTAAAACAAAAGGGTAAAGATTATGAAATTATTATTGTGGATGATAAAACAAAAGATGATACTCTAGAATATATTACTAAATTCTTTCAAGAACATAGTGATACTATTAAAGTTATTAGTAGTTGAAAGGAAATTGAAACCGCTAATGCTTGAAATTTAGCATTAAGTAATGCTAAAGGAAGTTATGTTTTATTTTTACAACCAGGATATAAATTAATAAATAATTTTATGGAAAATATTATCCAAGAAATTAATAATAATGATGAACCTGATTTAATTGAATTTATGGTTCAATATTCTAATGTTTATCATCATATTTCTTCACGAAGATTAAAAAATAATAATTTGTATCATCCTCTTTTAAATCGAGAAGTCTTTGCTTTAATTCATCATTCACTATTTAATAAATTATTTAAAAGAAAGATTATTACTAGTCATAAAATTACTTTTCGTCGCTCTAATCGTTTTGATTTATTATTTATTTATAAAATATTACCGTGAATTGAAACTTTATATACAAGCACTAAAATATTAGTAGATATTGAAATTGAGCCGTTCTTGAATTTTAATAGTTTTGATTTTTTAAAGCAATGAGTTCATATTTATAACTATTATAAGCAAATAAACTTAGCACGAGAGTTAATTGAAGAATTAGAATATGCATTTGTTCGCTTTCATTACTATACATTTTTAAAAGTTATTGCTCCAACAGGAAATAAAGTATTAGTTAAAAAAGCTATTCAAGAAGTTACAAATAAAGTTACGAAAAGATTTCCTCACTGAGAAAAAAATCAATATCTTAATTTAGTACCAGAGGATTTGTTCAATAAAGATGTTGCTAAAGATTGAAAAAAATATTTAAAGAATTTTGTTTAATGGATATTATGAAAATTAAAACTATTAGTAGTGATAGTGACACTATAAGAAAAAAAACGCCATATTTTTTAGTAAAACTTTGAAAAGTAATTTTTGCTAGAGTGATTGATTATGTAATTATCAGTATGATCATTTTTATTATTAGTTGGGGAATTTATCAAAATCAATATCTTAATGACTGACAAAAAGCAATTATTAATCATTTCAGTGCATTGTCATTATTAATGTCTTATTTTGTTATGATGCCATATTTTTGTCAAGGTAGAACAATAGCAAAATTTATTTTTTGTTTTAAATTAATCAAAGAAGGTCAAAATAAGATTCGGATTTGAAATTTATTATATCGGGAATTGTTTATTACAATTATTCCGTGAGTAATTTTGATTATTAGTAATTTATTTGTTAGCTTAGTTTTTAAATATCCAATTTTTATTTTTAATTATCAAAACATTTTTGTAATTACTAAACCACAACATTCTTTACCGTTAGCTGTAACAATTACATTAAGATTAATGGGATTATTTTATTTATTATGATATGGTTCATTAATGTTACTTTATAAGTTTGATGTTAAAAATCAATTATTCTTTGATCGCTATTTACACATTTATATTGTTAATGTTCGTTATCATCAAGAGAAAAAGCAAGAAAAAGAAAAATTACAAGATAATAAAATTCATATTCATTTACAAGAGTCTTTACCGGGAACTATTGATAGTAAAGAATTAAAAGCAATTGAAGAGTTATAAAAGGAGTAGAAGATGAATATAAACCATTTAAATGAAGAACAAAAGTTAGCAGTTTTAAGTAGTGAAGGTGCTAATAGAATTATAGCTGGTGCGGGAAGTGGCAAAACAAGAGTTATTATTTATAAAATTGCTCATTTGATTCATAATTTGGCCATTAGTAGTAATCAAATTTTAGCCGTAACTTTTACTAATAAAGCAGCTAATGAAATGAAAAGTCGATTAAATGAATTGGTTGGCGATCAATCTAAATATACATGAGTTCATACATATCATGCCTTTTGTGTTCGGGTTTTAAGAAATGATATTGTGGTTTTGGGATATACAAAAGATTTTATTATTATTGATACTGTTGATAAAATTAATATTTTAAAAGATATTATTAAAAATAAGCAATATAATTTTGATAGTAATGAAATTAAGAAAGTTAGTAGTATGATTTCTTATTGAAAAAATCATCAATTATCGTATCGTGATGTTATTAATAGTGATTTTTATCATGAACATAAGCAACAATGATTAGAAATTTATAAGATTTATTTACAATATTTGCCTAAGAATAATATGCTTGATTTTGATGATTTATTAACTTTAACTTTAGAATTATTTTCGCATCATACAGAAGTATTACAAAAGTGACAAAAGCGATTTTCGTATGTTTTAGTTGATGAATTTCAAGATACTAATGAATTACAGTTTGAATTAATTAATTATTTAGTAAAAATCCATCAAAATATTACTGTTGTTGGTGATCCAGATCAAACAATTTATTCTTTTCGCGGGGCAAAAGCAAGATTAATTTTAGATTTTGATAATTATTTTCCTAATGGGAAGACTTTTATTCTTAATCAAAATTATCGTTCAACACAAAATATTTTAGATGTGGCAAATATTCTTATTAGTTATAATCATTCACGAATTGCTAAAGATTTATTTACGATGAATGACCGTGGTAGTAAGACAAAATTATATCATGGCAATACTAGTATTCGTGAAACTAACTGGGTGGCAAAAGAAATTAAAAAGTTAGTTGAGAAAAAAATTTTATTAAATAATATTTTAATTCTTTATCGTGCTAATTATCTTTCTCGTGATTTAGAAGAAGCATTAATTAATAATCATATTAATTATCGTATTTATGGTGGTTTTAAGTTTTTTGAAAGAAAAGAAATTAAGGATGTTTTAGCTTACTTAAAAACTTTAGTTTATGGTGATCAATTATCAACAGTAAGAGTTTTAAATTTGATTAAAGGTGTGGGGATGACAACAATTAATAATTTAATTGAACAATCACAAAATAATCACCAATCGCTTTTAGAATATTTAATGCTAAATGTTGCTAGTTTAAAACCATCAATAATTGAATTAGTTACATATTTAAAAGTTTGAAAAGAGAAACTAAAATCATATGAAAAGATGACTTTATTCAGTCAAGATTTTTTAAATAACGGTAATTACTTACAGCAATTAGCAGATGGTTTTGAGGAAGAACGTTTAGAAAATGTTAAAGAATTATTTAATCATATGGAAAATTATGATTTGCAAAATGTGGATTCATTACAAGGAATGGAATTATTACAACATTATTTACAAGAAGTTAGTTTATATGTTGATCAAGATGAAAATTCTGCTAATCAAGATAGAGTTAGTTTGATGACGATTCATAATGCTAAAGGTTTGGAATATGATTTTGTATTGATTATTGGTTTAAATGAAGGCATTTTTCCTAATACTTTAAGTATTGAAGAAGGAATTTCTGCTATTGAAGAAGAACGAAGAGTTTTATATGTTGCGATTACAAGAGCAAGAAAAGGATTATTTTTAAGTTATAGTGAAGGGTTTTCTTATGTAACTAATAATTACCGCTTACCTTCAAGATTTGTTATTGAAATTAATCCTAGTTTATTAGAACTTAAAAGCGATGAACAATTAGAAGATACTAAGCGGTCATTAAGTTGAACAATACCGAAAAATATTTCTTTAACACCAGCAAAAAAATCGCAATGAAAAACTGGTGATATTATTCAACATTCTACTTTTGGTAAAGGGATTGTAACTAATATTTTAAATTCTAATGTTGAAGTCGCTTTTAATAGTGGGATTAAAGTTTTACGATCTAATCACCCGTTATTAAAGAAGGTTTTGAGTGAAGATTAAATATCTAGTTTTTAATTGCTGTTTATGTTAGTATTAACTTACATTTATTAATTATTATTTATTGATGTAAAAAAATTAAAGGAGAAATAAAAATGTCATCATTTAAAGCTAAAATTACTGATCCAATAGGGATGCATGCGCGACCTGCTGCGATTGTTGTTAAAGAGGCTTCAAAATATAGTTCTACTATTAAAATTAAAGTTAATGGTCGTGAAGGAAATTTAAAGTCAATTATGAATATTATGGCTTTAGGAGTTAAAACCGGAACAGAAGTAGAAATTGAAGCAATTGGTAAAGATGCTGATGTTGCAATTGCTGGCATTAAAAAAGCAATGAAAGATAATAAATTGGTTTAATATAAAATTTAAAAATACGAGTAATTTCGTATTTTTATTTTGTTTTTTTAAGATTGCAATTGTTATTGGAAAAACTGAACTTTTTTATATATAATTACTATTAAACATATATAGAAACGAGGACATATTATGGAGTTGAAAGCTATTGGTGCTTCAAACGGAATTGCCATTGCTAAAGTATATAAGTTAATTGAACAACGAATTGAAGTTGAAAAAGAACAAGTTACTAATATTGAAGAGCAATTACGAAATTTAGAACAAGCATTGGATGTATCGCTTACTGAAATTCGGAAATTGTATACTGAAACTCTTAAAAAGCTTGGTGAAGATAAAGCTAAAATTTTTATGGCTCATGAGCAAATTATTAGTGATCCCACTATTATTGATGAAATAAAACAGATGATTACTAGTGAACAAGTTACTAGTTCGTATGCGAGTTTTGTTGTTGCTAATAAATATATTGCAATGTTTAAAGCGATGGATGACGCTTATATGCGCGAAAGAGCAAGCGATATTGAAGATGTTACTAATCGTTTAATTAAGCATTTATTGGGAATAAAAATTCAAGATTTAGCAATTATTGATGAAGAAGTAATTATTGTTAGTTCTGATTTAACACCATCGCAAACAGTACAATTAAATCCGGAATTTGTGAAAGGATTTCTTTGTGATATTGGTGGTAGAACTTCGCATGCGGCGATTATGGCGCGTAGTTTAGAAATTCCGGCGATTGTAGGATTAAAAGATATTACTAGTAAAGTAGAAAATGATGAACTAATTATTATGGATGGAAAAAGTGGTGTTGTCATAACTAATCCTACTAGTGCTCAACAAGGTGAATGAAAAGAATTGCAAACGCAATGAAAAATTAAGCAACAACAATTGCAAAAATATAAGGATGAACCAACGATAACTTTAGATGGGCATAAAGTTACTTTAGAAGGAAATATTGGTTCTTTTCACGATGTTGATAGTGTTATTGATAATGGTGGTAATGGAGTGGGATTATTTCGTTCAGAATTTTCATATATGAATAGTAATCAATGACCAACAGAGGAAGAACAATTCCAAGCATATAAAGCTGTCTTAGAGAAAATACCTAATGATATGGTTGTTATTCGGACACTTGATATTGGTGGTGATAAGCATTTATCGTATTATCAGTTTGAATCGGAAATGAATCCTTTTTTAGGTTATCGCGCAATTCGTTTGTGTTTAGATCAGATTGATGTTTTTAAAACGCAATTGCGAGCATTACTAAGAGCATCGGTTTATGGTAAATTAGCAATTATGTTTCCTATGATTGCTACTGTGAATGAGTTTAAAGAAGCTAAAGCCATAACTTTACAATGTAAAGAAGAATTAAAGCAAGAAAATATTGTTGTTAGTGATGATATTCAAATTGGAATGATGGTTGAAATTCCTGTTGCTGCGGTAATGAGTGATATTTTTTCTCAATATGCTGATTTTGTTTCGATTGGAACTAATGATTTAATTCAATATGGAATTGCTGTTGATCGAATGTCACCGAAGGTATCATATTTATATCAACCTTATCATCCAGGAATATTAAGACTAATTAAAATGACAATTGATGGTGCTCATTTAAATAAGAAATGAGTTGGAATGTGTGGCGAAATGGCAGGAGAAATTTTGGCATTACCATTATTATTAGGAATGGGATTAGATTACTTTTCAATGTCATCAACATCAATATTAGAAGCAAGAAAAATTATTAATAGTTTAACTAAAAAAGAGACAGGTGTTCTTGTGAATGAGGCTTTAAAATGTCATAATGAAAATGAAGTAATTACTCTTGTTACTAAATTTTTACAAGAAAAGAAATTAATTTAATGTTTTTAAATATGATATTGGCAACGACAACAATAAATAAGAATATGGGTATTGCTTTAACTGTTAGTTGTCTTATTTTGACAATTTTATGTTTTGTTATTCATTGACTGTTAGTAACAAAATATTTTTCAAAAGTTGTTTATAAGGATACATTGTGATTTTTTATTAAGAAAAATATTTTCTTTTTATGTGGATGTATGTTTACTCTTGGGTTTATCGCTTCCTTAATTTCTATATTGAGAATATTTAGTTAAAACATATATGATAAGAAAGGATACATTATGATTTATTCACATCGTGCTTTAGAAAAAAAGTGACAAGAGTATTGAAAAAATCAGCAAATATTTAAGACGCCTAGTAATATTGCAACTAAAAAAACTTATATTCTTGATATGTTTCCATATCCATCTGGTGCTGGATTACATGTTGGTCATTTAAAAGGTTATATTGCTACTGATGTAATGGCACGATTTCGTAAGATGCAAGGTTATGCTGTTTTGCATCCTATTGGTTGGGATGCGTTTGGTTTACCAGCTGAACAGTATGCTTTAAAAACAAAAAATAATCCTGTAAGTTTTACTTTGGAAAATATTAATAATTTTCGTCATCAATTGCAACGCTTAGGTTTTTCTTATGATTATAATAAAGAAATAAATACTACTGACCCTAATTATTATCAATGAACACAATGAATATTTTCACAAATTTATAAAAAAGGTTTAGTTCAATTAAAATGAAGTGATGTTAATTGATGTGAAAAATTAGGAACAGTTTTAGCTAATGAAGAGGTTTTAGTTATTGAAGGAAAAATGGTTTCTGAAAGAGGTCATTATCCGGTTATTAAAAAACCAATGCAACAATGAGTTTTAAAAATAACTAATTATGCTTCAAGACTATTAAAAGGATTAGATGATTTAGATTGACCTAATTCCGTTAAAGAATTACAAAGAAATTGAATTGGTGAACGATTAGGGGCATTAGTGGATTTTAAAATTCAAAATTCATTAGAAAAAATTTCAGTTTTTACTACAAGGTTGGATACGATTTTTGGTGTTAGTGCTATTATTTTAGCACCAGAGCATCCATTAGTAGTTTCGCTTACTATTAAGAATAATGAGCAACAAATGAATGAGTATTTATCAGAAGTTAAAATGAAAACTGATTTAGAACGCCAAGAGTTAAATAATGATAAACAAGGGGTATTTACGGGTAGTTATGCGTTGCATCCGTTAACAAATGAATTACTTCCGATTTGAGTTGCTGATTATGTGTTATATCATTATGGAACAGGAGCAATAATGTGTGTTCCCGCACATAGTGCTGAAGATTATCATTTAGCATTAAAATATAATTTACCAATAAAGATTGTTATTGAAAATGATAATATGAAAATGCCAATAACTGGTGATGGTATTCATATTAATTCTCAGTTTTTGAATGGACTAAATAATGAACAAGCCATTAGTAAAATTATTAATGTTTTGGAAGCAAAAGCAATCGCTAAAAAACATACAACTTATAAATTACGCGATTGATTGTTTTCGCGCCAAAGATATTGAGGTGAACCGTTTCCAATTATTTTTTGAGATGATGGTACCACTGGTTTAGTTGATGAGTTAGATTTACCGGTAATGTTACCATTAACAGATAATATTGTTTCAACAGTTAATGGTCAGTCGCCATTGGCAAATATGGTTGATTTTGTTAATGTTACTAGAAATGATGGTGTTAAAGGGAAAAGAGATACAAATACAATGCCACAATGAGCAGGTAGTTGTTGATATTATTTAGCATATATTTTGAAACAAGATGATGGTAGTTTTATTCCCTTAAATAGTAAAACCGCGTTTAAATTATTGGAACAATGATTACCAGTTGATTTGTATGTTGGTGGTCAAGAACATGCGGTGTTGCATTTACTATATGCTCGATTTTGACATCAAGTATTGTATGATTTAAAAGTTGTTCCGACACCTGAACCTTTTATGAAACTTGTTAACCAAGGAATGATTTTAGGTGTTGATGGTGAAAAGATGTCAAAATCAAAAGATAATGGTGTTAATCCTGATGATATCATTATGACGCATGGCGCTGATGCTTTACGCGTTTATGAGATGTTTATGGGACCATTAACAGCATCAATGCCATGAAATATTCAAGGTATTGATGGTACAAGGAGATGATTAGATCGGATTTATCGTTTAGTAACTGAACATCTTGCTTGAATTATTAAAAATAATGATGGTCAAATGGATAAAATTTATCATCAAACAGTGTTTAAAGTAACTACTGATTTGGAAAATTTAGCTTTTAATACGGCGTTATCATCATTAATGGTTTTTGTTAATGCTTGTTATAAAACAAAGCAAATTTATTTACCTTATTTTTTAGGATTTATCAAAATGTTAAGTTTATTTGCTGTGCATTTAGCAGAAGAATTATGATTAATATTAGCCCAAGAAAGTAGTGTTGCTGTTCAAAAATGACCTGAATATGATGCTAAGTATTTAGTGAAAGATGAAGTTGTTGTTATTATTCAGGTTAATGGTAAATTACGAGGAAAATTAAATGTTGTGCCGAATTTATCACAAGAAGAAATTTTAAAAATTATTCAAAATGATGACTATTTACAAAAAATTTTATATCAATATGAAATTAAACAAACAATATTTGTAATGAATAAAATTATTAACTTTGTTACTAAAGTAGTGGATAAACACGATGATTAAGCGAGCGATTATTTTTGCGGCCGGAGTTGGCAGAAGATTAAAATTAAATCATCAACATAAATCATTATTAAATATTAATGGTGAAATTTTAATTGAAAAAATAATAACTAATTTATTAGTGGCTAAAGTTAATGAAATTATTGTTATTACTGGTTATCGTCATCAAGATTTTTTATATTTAGTTGATAAGTATGTGCAAGTTAAGCTTGTTCATAATGCGCAATATGAAAATGGTTCTAGTGCCTATGCTGGTTATTTAGTTAAAGATTACTTACAAGATAATACAATTATTATTAGTGGTGATATGGTAATGGGGCGAAATTTTTTTATGAATTTAACAGCAAAACCAATTATGTGTGCCGTTAAACGAGTAACTAAAAAGATTGATTGAGTGTATAATATAGGTAATGACAATAATATTATTGGTTATGAAAAAAGTAATAATATGCATAAGCTATTATTAGGTGAATGGTCATTGTTAGATGAACGATGAGCAAAGGCGATTAGAGAACAATTGCAAATTAAGTTTGCTAAAAATGAGATTTCTCAATATCAAATGGTGGATATTCTTATTGCTAGTGCTTTAAAAAATAAAATTGTTATTGCTCCTTATATATTAAGTGAAGATGACCAATGAGATATTGATACACCAGAAGATTTAGAAATTTCAGTTGCTAAAACGATAAAAATTTCATAGTTATTATTGATATATTTAGTTTAAAGAGATTGTAATAATTTCTTAGATTAACTAAATAATATTTGATTTAGTTATTAAAAATAGAGTGGAGGTTATTGCTTGAATTTTAAAATAAAAAAATTTTTAGAATTTATTTTTAAATTTAAATAGAAAAGGAACGGTTTATATATCGTCAAAGCTTGGATTTAAACAGTCTTTAGGTAGTTTTTGGAGTAACTTTAAAGAAAAAAGTCAAGGTGTTCTTCAAAAATTATCTAAAGCATTTATGTTGCCGATTGCGTTGTTACCAATTGCGGGATTATTTTTAGGAATTGGAGCAACAATTGAAACACTTGCTAAAAATGCTGATGCAGAAGCTTGAGAAACTTTTGGAACATTTTTAAAAATGATGGGCGATGTCCCATTTGCTAATTTACCAGTATTATTTGCAATTTCAGTTGCAATTGCTTTTACTAATGATGCGGGAGTTGCAGGTTTAACCGCATTAATTGGTTTTCTAATTTTTATTGTTGTAATTGCTGTCTTTATGAATCAAGGGGTAATAAACTATAACTATGTTTTAGCATATGTTGATGATGCTGGTAAAGATCAGAAGATTGTAGTTTCATTAAAGGAATTATATACGGGAAAAGATTTAATACCAAAATTAACTGCTGAATTTAGTAAATTATTAGGAGGAACATTGGGCGGAAAACCAATTGATGATACTTTTTATCAAGTAATATCATCAAGTGAAACGCCGATTAACTATAATTTATGATTTTGAAAAGGTGATTTAGCAGTTGATAATAAATTAACGACATCAATTTTAGGTATTGGACCAACACTAAATTCAGGAGTATTTGGAGGAATTATTGTTGGGGCGTTAGTTGCTTTTCTTTACAATCGCTTTTATCTAACAGAATTACCTTCTTACATTAGTTTTTTTAGTGGCGTAAAATTTGTCCCAATTGTGGTATTCTTTGCTGTTATTCCCTTGGCGTTTATTTTTATTTTAATATGACCGCCAGTTGGGGCAGCATTTAATTGATTTGGGCGTTCATCAGGAACATTACCTGTGGGATTAGATTCATTATTTTTTGGATTAATTGAACGGTCATTAATTCCTTTTGGATTGCATCATGTGTTTTATAAGCACCATTGTGATGATCTGGTGCTGGTGGAGCGATTAGTGACTTTGCTAGTACTGGGGATGTAGCTAATCCATTAACTTTAACAGCTGTTGGTGACCAAACAGGATTTATGGCAGTTATTGCTGATGGAAAATTAACATTGCAAGATATGTGAGGTCGGGGATTACGACTAGGACGATTCCAAGCAGGTAAGTTTCCCTTTATGATGTTTGGATTGCCAGCCGCTGCCGCTGCTATGGCATTGACGGTACCTAAGGAAAATCGAAATACAGCATTAGGAGTATATGCTTCTGCTGGATTAACCAGTTTCTTAACAGGAATTACTGAACCGTTAGAATTTAGTTTCTTATTTGTGGCCCCGTGGTTATTTTATGGGATTCATGTGCCATTAGCGGGAATATCATTTATGTTAATGAATGTTTTACAAGTAAAAATTGGAATGACTTTCTCTGGTGGAGTATTAGACTGAATTATTTATGAAATTGTTCCAAGTTTTAGTGGTCAAACAACTAATTGATGAGTTGTACCAATTGTTGGTGCAGCCTATGCAGCGATTTATTTCTTCTTATTTTATTTCTTGATTTTACGATTTAATATTAAAATTCCGGGAAGAGAAGCTGTTGATGGGCAGATTCATTTATTTACAAAAAAAAGATTATCAAGCAGCAAAAAGTCAATCTAAGAATATGTCGCCAATAGAAGATAATATTATTAATGATGAAAAAGAAAAACTTAAAGATAAGAAATCTGGAAAAGGAATTGTTACAGCAGAAAAAATATTAGCTGCTTTGGGTGGAGCAGAAAATATTGAAAATATTGATGCTTGTGCTTCAAGATTGCGAGTGCAAGTCGTTGATATGAATAAAGTTGATGCTGGCGAATTAGAAATTTTAAGTATTAAGCCTATTAAAAAGAGTGGTAAGAAGCAAGTGGCTGTAGTTTTTGGTGGTCAATCAGATATTTGAAAAAATAAAATTAAGGAAATTTTGTATCGCTCTTCTTCCGCAGAAAATAGTAAAAAGTAATAAATATTTAGTAGTAAATAGTAATTAATTAAGAGTGAATTTAAAAAAAATTAAATTCACTCTTTTTTCAGTTGAATTTAAAAATTAATATGTTTTAATAAAAGAAAGAAGCTGAAAGGATTGATTATTAAATGATGAATGATAAGTTAACTAAGTTATTAATTATTTCGAGTTTATCAATAGGAGCTACAAGCAATTTAGGTACTATTAATAATATTAAAAGTAAAGAAGAAAAATCTGTTGATGTTTTAAATCTTATTACCAATAAAACAGTTGATGAAGAACAATGAGAACAGAATATTAAAATTATCTTAGAAGATTTTATTTTTTCAAAATCGTTGATTTTTAATTGAACTGTTAATACTTTTAAAAAAGATTTTAATATTTCTGAACAACAAAAACAACCATATAATTTTTCTTTAACGGATGCTAAATATTATTATTACAAAATTCTTAATGATGTTAGAAGATTTATTGATAGTCAATTAAATATCCGGTGAAGGGTTGATCTTGAAGTTAAGAAAATTAAATGAAGAGCTAGTAATGCGGATTTAACAGCAGCTTTAATTAGTTCATTTGATTTATATGTTGATCGGCCCTTAACTAGTTATTTAGATGTGTATTTGTGAAGTAATAAAATGCAAAAGCATTATTTAGCAACAGGTCTTAGTTATAATGTTGGATTTAATATTATAAAATAAATTATTAAGGTAAGATGATGGGATATATCACTTTTGTTTTAATGACAAAAGTGATTTTTTCACATATAATTAAAGATATATATAATATATGAAAGGAAAATAATTAAATGTTTAGTTTTGGTAATTTTTTTAAAAAAAAGCAAATTGAAATTTTATCACCAGTAGATGGTGAAGTAATTAATATTACTGATGTTGATGATGAGGTGTTTAATGAAAAGATGTTAGGTGATGGTGTCGCATTAATTCCTGCTGCTAATGAGTTTTATGCACCGTTTGCAGGTACGATAACTTCAATATTTCCTACGAATCATGCTTATGGAATTCAACATCGAACAAAAGTAGAATGTTTACTACACATTGGTTTAGATACGGTTAATTTAAAAGGTAGGGGGTTTGAACCAAAAGTTAAACAAGGTCAAAAAGTAAAGGCTAATGAATTATTAGCAGTTGTTAATTGAAGTGAAATTGCTGGTGAGATTAAATCAAATCAATCGCCGTTAATTTTTTTACCTGATAGTTTAAAAGGTAAAAAAATTACTAATATTAAATTAGGTGCTGTTAAAGCTGGTGAAGTTATTGCAATAATTCAATAAATTATTTAATAAAAAAGATGAGTTCATTGAATTCATCTTTTTTATTAAAATTAGTATTATTTAGAATTATTTTTTAAATAAGTGTCATATAGTTTTTCAACTTCTTCTCAGTTAATAATGTCAAAAAATTTAGTTACATAAGTTTTACGGTCGTTACGATAGTCAATATAATAGGCATGTTCTCAAACATCAATACCGATTAAAGGATAGGATTTTAAAAATCAAGGATTATCTTGGTTAAAGGTGTTAAAAATTTTTAATTTGCCATTACGATCAATTAATAATCATGTTCAACCACTACCAAAGACTTGTAAGGCGGCGTCACGCATTTTTTCTTGTCATTTTTCCATTGACCCGTAGGTTTCTTCAATGAGAGTTTTTAATTTACCATTACTAATTGGTTTGTCTTTGGCTAGGATACTAAAAAAGAAATTGTGGTTAATTAATCCGCCACCAAATTGGCGAATACCAACATGGCATTCATTTGGTAAGGTTAAATAGTCGCGCATTAATTGATTTAGATCGGTAGGTTGATTGTTATTTTCTAATTTTGCAAGAGTATTATTTAAACCATCTTCATATGCTTTGTGATGTTTGTTGTAATGATAATCCATGGTTTCTTTAGATATAATTGGTTCTAGAGCATCTAACGAATAATTTAATTCTTTTCTTTGAAACATTTATAATTTCCTCCTTTTAATAAATTAATTATATACACATATACTATATAAATGTATAATAATTGTATAAGAAAGTAAAAATGGAGTAAGGTTTAAAGATGAGTTCTGAAAGTTTTTCGCATTCCCAACAATTAAAGTCGTGCAAATGATATCGTCCACAGTATCAAATTCCAAAAACTTTTGTTGATGATTTACAGGTTTATAATTATAAACTGTTTTCTAAAGTTAGTACTTGTTTATTTCTCATAACAGTTTTTGCTCTTCCAATAATTTTTGATTTACTTCGGATTTATGTTTTAAATAATAATAATTATATTTTTTTATTTTTAATTCTTAATTTAGTTTCGTATGGTTTTAGTTTTGGATGATTAATGGTTGAAGATGCAAAAAAATTTATTAATAGTGGTGCTTGAGCAATTTATTTATTTGTAGCTTCCCAAACAGTTAGTACGATTTTATTTGCTATTTTTATTAAAACATCGCCATTATTTTATGAGCAAGTTGGTAATAAAATTGAACTTACGAATGCTGGTTATTATGCTCTTAGTTCTTTTATACAAAGCATTACTGGATTAGTAACAATTTTTATAATTTTGTTTTTTAGTAAGCAGTTAGCAAGTAAGATTGGTAATACATTACTTTATAATGTGCTATTAGTTGCTATTGTGATTATTATTTCTTTGTTAATTATTTTTCAAGTTACTACTGTTTTTAAGTTTATTAATGATGCTATTGGTACTAAGAAATCTGCTAATCAAACTGAAATTGAAAAATCTTTAAGTACTATTAGTGGCAAGATTAGTTTATTTATTATGGTTGTTATTACAGCACCATTATTGGAAGAATTAGCAACTAGGCATAGTATTTTTATGCTATCAAGATATCGTTGATTGGGATTTTTTATTTCTTCTTTTTACTTTGCTTGAATGCATGTCCGCTTGGCTGGCGATATTCAAAATATTTTTAGTTATTTAGGTTTTTCTTTGTCGTTGTCATTACTATTTATTTTTAGTCGTGAGAATGTAACATATTCATTTGTAATTCATTTAATAAATAACTTGATTAGTTATACAGTTTTGGTTGCAACTTAGGATGGTACAATTTGTTATTGAAGAAAATGATGCTCATCAAACAATTATTAAATTTATGCGTAAAACTTTTAATACTGTTCCTTTACGACTAATTTATAAGTTATTTCGTTTAAAAAAGATAAAATTAAATGGTGAAGTTATTACTGATTTGAAGTATTATTTAAAACCTAATGATACGATTATTGTTTTAGATAATTTAACTTTCAAAGATGAAGTAAAAAAGCAATTTGCTAGTCAAATTGCTTTAACAATTATTTATGAAGACGAATATATTTTAATTGTTGATAAACCCCATAATGTTTTAATTCACCATCCTGTGGGTGATTGTTTAGATTTAGCAGTTCGTAAGTATTTGCAAATTAATAACAGTTATTCTTTTACTATTAGTCATGTACATCGTTTAGATAAATTAACAAGAGGTTTAGTAATTTATGCGAAAAAGAAAATTGCTTTAAATATTTTTCATCAATTTTGAAATCAAAATAATATTACTAAAAAATATTTAGCGTTATTAGCTACTAATAAGGAATTACCATTAGTTGTTAAAGGTTATATATTTCAAGATATTATGCAAGGAAAAATGGTGTTTAGTCCTAAATTAGAATTGCCAAATTGTAAAGTAGCAGTAACGAAGTTTAAAATGTTTAAAAAAGTATTAAAGTTTAGTTGATATGAGATCCAACTGATTACGGGAAGAAAACATCAAATTAGAGCATCTTGTGAGTATTTAAAAACACCGATTGTGGGTGACATTAAATATGGTTCTAAATATAATTTAAATGATCGTATTATGCTTTTTGCTTATAAGTTAGAGTTTAAAAATTTACCGGTTCCTTTGGATTATTTAAATAATAAACAATTTGTTTTACCAGATATTGATAAGATATTAGAAATAAATAGCAGAGAAATTAATTAAGTTTGTGATAAAATGATTTAAATTGAAGGGGAATGGCCAATGTATTCAACAAGCAAAAGTTTTTTTAATACACTGTTAGGAATTATTGGAACATTTTTAGGTTCAGTTTTTCAGTTTGTTCTTATTTATTTAATAATTAAATATTATGGGGCGAAGATGAATGGATTAGTACGAACTATTATGGCAATTTCATTTACTATTGGTTTGGCTGAGAGTAGTTTAGGAATTATGGGAATTTTTTATTTGTATCATCCCTTAGCAAAGAAAGATTGAATTACTGTTAATGATATTGTGGGTACGATTAAAAATAATTATATTAAAACGGGGATAATTTATTTATCATTAGTTATTTTTTTAGGTTTAGGGTTTTCTTTGTATGCCTATTGAAATAATGTTAGTGAAATTATTACTGATGATGTTATTCAAGTGATGCCGTTTTGACAATTATGAATTATTATCATATCGTTGTCATTAAAAAATTTAATTTCATTTTTCATTGTTGGTGCTTATGAAAATTTAATTCAAGCAGATAATGGTAATTATTTTAATCGGATTGTGCATTTAACTTGTGATTTATTAGTTTTTACAGGTGTTATTTTGTGAATGTGGATTAGTGCTAGAAATGGTAATCCCAATGCTTATTTACCATTTTTAGTTTATATTTTTCATGGAATTATTAAGTCAATTTTAATTTATATTTATGTGAAATTAAAGTATCCATGATTGCAAACTAAAGAGTGAACTAAAAATGATAAATTATTGCAAGAGAGTAACTATGTTGCGGTTAAAAGTTATGCGGTAGCAATTTTTAATAATATTGATTTTGTTTTAATTGCTTTATTTATTGGTTTTCGTACAGCGTCGGCGTATTCCATATATATGACGGTGGCGATAAATATGAGAGTAATTATGTTATTATTTATTACTTCGTTTAAAGACTTTTTTGGTACATGAATTTCTTATCAAGGAAGAATTCGTTGGAATACATTTGTTAAATTTGAATTGTTTGCTTATATGGTGGCTGCTTTTATGTTTGTTGTGCAATTTATTATGTCACCATATTTTGTTAATGGCTTATATGGTGAATTGAAGGTTCAAATGTTAGCAACTGTTAGAAGTTCTAGTAATCCAGAGTTTGAGAATATTGCGATTAAGACTATTTTTGATACCCCACATTTATCGTTAATTTTTGCTATTAATTCAGCATTATTAATGATAAGTGAACCGGCGAGTATTTTAATTTATGGTGCGGGAAGACATCGTGAAACTACGAAGCATGCTTATATACAAGTGGTTATTAGTTTGATTATTAGTTTAATTTTAGGGTCAGTTTTTACATATTATTTAAAAGATGCACAGTTAACAATTTATGCTTTAGTATTATCAACAACTTTTGGGTTATTTTATCGTTGAATTTATAGTAGTAGTTATACTTGGAAGTATTTAACATATAATAGTAATGCTCGGTTTTGATGAAAGAATTTGGCAATTATTATTATTCCAATGATTTTTTCAATTGTTATTGCTTATAAATTAATTTTTTCTAATCCTTATTATCAATTTGCTAACTATGAACAATTGTCGTCACAATTAGGAATTAAAGGAATTATAAAATTATTTATGTTAATTCTTGTTATTTCTGTTCCGGGGATTATGTTATTAGCAGCGATTACTGAACCTTTGCAGTTAATGGCGATATTATCACGAAGTTCATTAACTAATTGGATTATTGTTCGTTTAAAAAAACAATTGAAAAATAAAGATGATTTTTATACAAAAGATGAATTGATCGCTTTTAATGATCCCGATAAAATTAAAGTTCATAGTATTGAAGCCGAAGATAAATGAAAAGATAATCAGCGAACAAATAGTAAAAATGAGCAACAAGCAGTTTATACATTAACAGGTAAAAATTAATTTAAGGAGAAAAAAATGAGTTTACAAAAACTTAATGTTCATTTTACGAAGCAAGAGTTACTCACGGGTACAGGAATTGGTGTTATTTCAGCTTTTATGTATTCATTAGCACCATTATTAATTATTTTTTTAGATACGCGAGCATTAAATAGTTTTATTTTAGCAACAGTGCAAGAATTTGTTTCTTGAATTTTAGTTGTTTGTCTTACTAATAAACCATTAAAGTTTTTAAAACAAATTTGGAAAAATACTAAAAGTATGTTAGGAATGATTGTAATTATTGCTGGTATTTTTGGTGGTCCGATTGCGCAAGTATTGTATATCTTATCAATTCAATTGGCAGCGCAAATGAGTGCTACGGCAACAGTGTTAGTAAATATTGCTCCAATTTTTACGGCTTTATTATCAAGGTTATTATTAGAGGAAAGATTATCTTTTATTGCTTGGGCTGGATTACTTTTAACATCTTTAGCGGTTATTGGTTTGGTTATTTGACAAATTATTACTGAGTTTAATAAAACAATATTAAGTCCTGACCCTAGTGATATTCAACCGTGAGTAAAAGCTACTTGGGCAATAATTTTGTCATTGTTAACGGCGATTTTATATGCTATTGAATCAACAATTCTTCATTTTGCAATGAGTAAGTCTAAAAATAAAATTAATGAGAAGGATGCATTAATTTTAAAAGCGTTTAGTTCATCGTGGATAATGTTAATTTTTGTTTTACCAATAGTTTCGGTAATAGGTGGGGGTTATGGTTATGAAGGCTGAGTTCAATTTAGAATTTTTGGTGAATTGAAGGGGCTAACATTTTTATTTATTATCATTTCTAGTTTTGCGATTGCAATTGGGCGAATTTTATTTTTTCGCAGTATTAAAATTTTAAATGGTTCTTATGGAATTGCTGCTCAATTGGCGATGTTGTTATGAACGCCATTGCTTTCTTTAGCAATTTTTGGTTTATATAAAGTTACTAATTGTGATTTTGGTATTATTCAATCTAATATTTTAGATATGCAAATTAAAGATTTGTATTTGGGTGCGACGCAATGAGAATATTATGTCTTTTTAGTTCCAGTGCTTATTGGGTTAATATTGTTGCTGTTTAATGAAAAATTTTTAAAAAAAGATAAGGATGTTTGAACACCTCCAATGGAGTTGAAATAATATATAATTAGTTTAAAGTTTTACTTTTTTATATTTTTTTGTTGTTATTAAATATTGATGCGTATATACTTATATAAAAAGGGAGATATATAATATGGATTTATTAGGTGCTTGAGGTATTATCGGTTTTATTGCGATGATTTTATTAGGAATAGAATTAGTGTTTGTGGTGATATGAAGTCTTGATCGTTTACTTGTAAAGCGTAAAAAAGCAGTTAAAGCAACTAGCATAGAAGAACAAGATAATACTATTGAAGAAGATAAGGTTGAAGAAGTTAAGGTTGAAGAAGTTAAGTTAGATGGAAATCCAGTTCCAAATACTACTACTGTAGAAATTCATCAAGATAACCAAGGAGTGCTATTAGATGAACAACAAGAAACGGTTCAAGAAACAAAGTTATAATATGTTAAAAAGTCAATCAATAAATAATTGATTGACTTTTTATTTATTACTAGTTAGAGTTTAATTTATTAAATTATGAACTAATTAGTCATAATTAATATATGTTATAATTTAATGGTGAAATATTATGGGGTGCTCGAATGAATGAAAAATTAGCAAAAAAGGAAATTTTGCGGTTAAGAAAGTTAATTGAGCAGTGAAATAATGAGTATTATTTAGAAAATAAACCATCAGTTAGTGATGAATACTATGATGCGAAGATGGGGAGTTTACAACAATTAGAAAATGATTTTCCGCAGTTTTTAAGCAAAAATTCACCAACACAATCTGTTAGTGGCAAAGTAGCTTATGGTTTTAATAAAGTTCAGCATAATTATCCAATGTTAAGTTTAAATAATGCTTTTACCGAAGAAGATTTAATTAATTTTGATAATCAGATAAAATCTTTAACTGGTCAAGAAAGTATTGAATATCTTTGTGAATTAAAAATTGATGGTTTGTCGGTTTCGTTGCAGTATGATAATGGTTTTTTAATATCAGCAGCTACTAGAGGTGATGGTATTACTGGTGAAAATGTTACTGATAATGTTAAAACAATTGCTAATATCCCACAAAAAATTAAATTAGTAAATAAGTTGTTAGTGCGGGGTGAAGTATTTTTAGCTAAAAGTGATTTTAATGATTTAAATGAATTGCGTTCTAAAGAAAAAATGCCAGTATTTGCTAATCCGCGTAATGCTGCTGCTGGTAGTTTACGCCAATTAGATGCAAACATTACGGCAAGTCGTAATTTAAAAGTTTTTTTATATTATTATGTTAATGGTCAAGAAAATGGGATGAAAACCCAAGAGGAAGTTTTAGTGACATTAAAAAATTTAGGTTTTCCAATTAATAATGAATATCGTTTATGCAATAGTATTACTGAAGTATGAGAATATATAAAAGAATATGACCTTAAAAGAAAACAATTAGATTATGATACTGATGGCATTGTAATTAAAATTAATGATTTATCATTATATAATATTATTGGACAAACAAGTAAAAGTCCTAAATGAGCAATAGCATACAAATATGCTGGTATTGTGGTAACGACTAAATTACTAGATATCTTTGCATCAATTGGAAGAACGGGTAAAGTAACATATAATGCTAAACTAGAACCAGTAAATTTACAAGGAACAGTTGTTAAGGCGGCGACATTGCATAATGCTGATTATATTATTAATCGTGATATTCGGATTGGTGATGTTGTATTAATTAAAAAAGCTGGTGATATTATTCCTGAAGTTATTAATCCTGTTTTAAAGTTAAGAAAAGAAGGAAATGAACCTTGAAAATTAATTGAATATTGTCCAAATTGTAATAGTAAATTAGAAAATGCTGTTTTAGAAGTTGATCAGTATTGTATTAATATTAATTGTTCGCAAAGAATTGTTCGGTCATTAATACATTATTGTTCAAGAAGAGCAATGGATATTAGTGGTGTTAGTGAGAAAATAATTATTCGGTTGTATCAATTAGGTTGATTAAAAAAAGTTAGTGATTTATATTTATTGGAAAATCGAAAACAAGATATTATTGCTTTAGATAATTTTGGTGAAAAATCATTTAATAATATGATTAAGGCAATTAATCGTTCAAAGATGAAGTCATTGCAACATTTGTTATTTGGTTTAGGAATTCGTCATATTGGTGAGAAAACTGCTTTACAGTTAGCAAAACATTATGAAGATATTGATAATTTACTTAAAGCTAAAAGTGAGCAGTTAGAAATGATCTATGATATTGGCGCGGTCATTATTGAAAGTGTGATTGATTGATTTTCACATCAAGAAAATTTACAATTAATTAATGATTTAAAAATTTATGGTGTTAATATGAAATATTTTCCAATAGCAAATGATAATAAAAATAATCCTTTTTTTAATAAAACGGTTGTGATTACGGGAACATTCACAAAACCAAGAAGTTATTATGTTGAAGAATTACAAGGATTAAATGCTAATATTACTAATACAGTTAGTAAAAATACTGATTATTTATTAGTTGGTAGTAATGCTGGCAGTAAATTAGAAAGTGCTAAAAAATTTAATATTAAAATTTTAACATTAGCAGAGTATGAGCAATTAAAAGAAGGAGTGTAAGTAGTAGTGGAAAATATTACTTCGGAATTATTACGGGAAATTACTAATAATTTAATGCTAGAGTTGGAAGAAGAAGAGTATAAGTTATTAGCAGAAGAGTTTTATATTGTTTTAGAACAAATGAAGTTAGTACAGACAATTGATGTGGAAGGTTATGAACCAATGCATTATCCATTTTTAAATTCGCAACATTTATTACGCGAAGATGATAATGTAATGATTAATGAACAATCACTTGTTTTGCAAAATGCGTGAGAAGTAAAAGATGATTATATTGTTATTAATAGGGTGGTTGAATAATGATGAAAATGACAATTGAATTATTGCATCAGCAATTATTACAGAAGAAAACATCACCGATTAAAATTGTTCGTGATGCGATTGCTAAGGCAAAAAAATATGAACATTATAATGGTGTTGTTAAATTATTAGAAGAAGAAGCGATGGTCATTGCTAAGCATTTGGAATCAATGCCAATTCCTGAAGATAATTATTTATTTGCTATACCTTATGCGGTTAAAGATAATTTAGCAACTAAGAACATTGTAACTAGTGGAGGAACAAAAATTTTAGAAAATTTTGTGCCGACATTTGATAGTAAAGTAGTTAAAGATATTAATGATTATCAAGCTGTTAATATTGCTAAAGCAACGCTTGATGAATTAGGAATGGGTGGTACTGGTTTGGATAGTTTTACGGGTTTTGTTTATAATCCGTGAAATAAAAATCATATTACGGGGGGTAGTTCATCAGGAAGCGCGGCGTTGGTTGCTTTGGGTGTTGTTCCGTTTGCCTTGGCAAGTGATACGGGTGATTCGATTAGAAAACCAGCATCGTATACAGGGATTGTTGGTATTAAACCGACTTATGGACTTATTTCTCGCTATGGGTTATTTCCCTATGCACCGTCTTTAGATACTGTTGGTGTGCTTGCTAATACTGTTCGTGATTGTGCAATTATTATGGATGCGACGGTTAAGTTTGATGCGAATGATTTGACTAGTCAGCAAGCAAAGGAAAAAGATTATTTGCAAAATCTTAGTCCTGATATTAAAAAATATCGTTTGGCGACTATTAAGTCGGTTAATGATGGTTTGCGACCGTTAACGGGAGTTTTGTGGTCTTCGGTAATTAGTAAATTAAAAGAGCAAGGTTTACTTATTGAGGATATTGATTTTCCCCTTGATTTATTAAAGGCATTATTACCAGTTTATATGGTTATTTCGTTTGCGGAAGCTACTAGTTCGCAAAGTAATTTAACAGCAATTAATTTTGGGAAACGAATTAGTAAAGATGATGATTCTTATCAAAATATTATGATTAAAAGTCGTAGTGTATTGGGAAAGACAGTTAAAAGAAGATATGTTATTGGGGCATATGCTTTGGCACAAGCAAATCAACAGAAATTATTTTTGCAAGCAAAAAAGGTGCGACGAAAAATTGTTGATCATTTTGAAAAAATTTTTACTGATTATGATGGACTGTTATTGCCAGCATCTGGTGGTGATGCTCCGACAATTGAGAAAACTATTAATCATAAATTAGAGTTAAGTGATGTTAATAACTTAACAAATGATGCTTTATTATTAGCTAATTTTTCGGGTGCGCCTTCAATCACAATTCCTATTGGTTTAGTAAATGAATTGCCATTTGGAATGACAATTAATTGTTTACCATTTGCTGATCAAAAGGCGTTAAATATTGCTTATGGAATTGAAAAAATTATTAACTTTGAAAATTCTTGTCATCATCGAAAGGAAAAATAAATAATGAAATTACAACCTGTTATTGGAATTGAAATTCATATTGAGTTAAAAACAAAAACAAAAATGTTTTCTAATAGTCCGGTGACATTTGCTAGTATTCCTAATAGTCAAGTAAATGAAATTGATTTGGGCTATCCGGGAAGTTTACCTTCTATTAATAAACAAGCAGTAGTATTAGCTATTAGAGCGTGTCAAGCGTTAAATATGACAATTAATCCAGTATTATCATTTGATCGTAAGAATTATTTTTATCCGGATTTACCTAAAGGATATCAAATAACCCAACAAAATAATCCGATTGGTAGTAATGGTAAATTAACGATTACTACTAACAATGTGCAACAAGATATTTTGATTACGCGGTTGCATTTAGAAGAAGATACGGCTAAACAAATTCATTTAGATAATATTACTTTGTTAGATTATAATCGGGCGGGAATTGGTTTAATTGAGATTGTTAGTGAACCTGTTATTTATGATGTTGAGACGGCAATTAATTATATTGAAACATTGCGTAAGACAGTATTACATTTAGGGGTTAGTAATGCTAAAATGAGTGAAGGTTCATTTCGTTGTGATATTAATATTTCTTTACGACCGATAGAAAGTAAGGATTTTTTTAAACGCGTGGAAGTTAAAAATTTAAATTCTTTAAATAATGTTAAAAGAGCGATTGAATTTGAAATTAAACGACAAACTAATTTAATTAATCAAGGAACGCCTTTAAAGAGTAATGAAACACGCAGATTTGATGAAAAAACAAAAACAACAATTTTAATGCGTTCTAAAGAGTCAACGGTTGATTATAAGTATTTTCCCGAACCAAATATAGTTCCGATTATTTTAGAACAGCATTGAATTGAAGAGATTATTAATACTAGTCCAGAATCGTATCCCCAAAAACAAATTCGTTATGTAGAAACATATGGTTTGCATATTAATGAAGTTAATGTTTTGTTACAAGATATTGAATTAACTAATTTTTTTGAAAAGACAATTGAACATACTAAATATTATCGTTTGGTGTTAAATATGTTTATTGGTGATATTAGTGCTTATTTGAAACAAAAAGATGCTTCTTTATTAGATACTCAGTTAACACCGATTAATTTGGCCCAGATGGTTAATATTTTACAACGAAAGGAAATATCGCAAAGACAAGCCAAGACATTGTTATTACATTTACTAGAAAATAATGTGAGTGTTGAGCAGAGTATTAAGCAACTTAACTTACAACAAATAAATGATGAAAAGATAATTAGGAGTTTAATTAAACCGTTTATTTTGGAAAACTTACAAATATTGAAAGATTATCCTTCTCGTCCTGAGAGAGTGTTAAAGTTTTATATGGGACACTTAATGAAAGTTACTAAGGGACAAGTTAATCCTGAAATAGGACAAAGGATTATTGAAGAA
Organism: Spiroplasma endosymbiont of Dromius quadrimaculatus; assembly: GCF_964031155.1. Classification (NCBI taxonomy): domain Bacteria; kingdom Bacillati; phylum Mycoplasmatota; class Mollicutes; order Entomoplasmatales; family Spiroplasmataceae; genus Spiroplasma; species Spiroplasma endosymbiont of Dromius quadrimaculatus. The sequence goes on along the minus strand of NZ_OZ035010.1, from coordinate 611,184 downwards.
ATAATTTCTGAAAATATTAGTAAATAATTAAGTTTACAAAAAAACAGCACAATGTGCTGTTTTTTTAAATATCTTCGGTTTCTTTTGCTCCCGTAATGTATTCGTGAATTTCTTGGATGTATTTGTTTTTAGCAATGAATAGAACTTCGTCGCCGTAGCTAAGAATGGTATCGGCATCGGGCAAGATAATTTTTTTGTTGTGTTTAATGTGAATAATGTTAACTCTTTTATTGTTAATTAGTTTGATTTCTTCAAGGGGTTTTCCTAAGATAATTTTATTTGTGGCTTCAACTAAACTAATGCTAAATTCACCATCAACATCTTTAATGTCAACTTCTAGACCTCATAGGGCTTTTAGGGCAGTTTGTCTTCCTGAGGAAATATCGGGTTTGACAATTTGATTAATCCCAATTGCTCGTAAAATCTTTTCATGAGGATTGTTAATAGCTTTAGCAATGATATTGGTGGTTTCTAATTCTTTTAGGTTAACAGCTACTAGAACTGATGATTGAATATTGCTACCGATAGCAATAATAATGTCATTAATATTTTTAATTCCAATACTTTCTAATGCTTCTAAGTCAGTGGCATCTAATTCGTAGCCGTTAATGTTAGCAAAATTTCCCGTAATTTTTCTGATTTTACTATTATCTTGATCAATAACAATGACATTGTGGTTCATTGATGCTAATGTTTCTGCAACTGCTGTGCCGAAATTACCTAAACCAATTATACAAAATTCTTTTGCTGCCATTATTTAACACCTCTTATATATTTGAAACTATTACCACAAAATTATACTATATTTTATCTTAAAATAATAATCTAAGTATAGTATAATTGGGTAATAAACAAGTAATCGGCATCGCGAGGGTCAGAATGAAAGATATTGATAAATTTTCTAATAATAAAAAATATCTTACTTGATTTAAAAAACTTGGTCAAGTTTTTAAAAATATTTTTATTGGTAATACTGTTAATAAGAAAATTTTGCGAAATTATTTATATGCTGTTTTGGTGGGAACAATTTTATTAATGACACCTTGAGCTGTTAGTAAGACTTATCAATGAGATTTTTTAACAGCATTGTTTACTGCTTCAAGTGCATTTTCTGATACTGGATTAAGTTTAATATCGCCAGCTAAAGACTTAACTTTTTTTGGTCAAATTGTTTTATTGTTGCTAATTCAAATTGGTGGTATTGGAATTATGACTTTAAAGATTATTTTGTTTATTGTAATTGGAAAAAACATTAGTATTGAAGAAAGAATGCTTTTGCAATCAGAAAGAGGTAATACTAAACTTGGGGGCACTGTCCAGTTAATTAAAAATGCTTTTTATGTTTTAGCAATTGTGGAAATTACTGGTGGCGTGATGTTATTTTTTTATTTTTATTTTACACCGATTGATTATTTAGATTCTTTAAAATCACAATCAATTAATTCAATTATTGAATTATTAGGAAAATCGTTTAACACGCCAGATAAATTTAAAGAAATGTTAATTACTAAGGTTTCTGATTGAGAAAATTTTGTTACTGCGGGCAAGGAATTTCCTAATGAATTAGCACGAATTATTAATGGTGTTACTAATAAATATAATAATAATGTTGTAGGGTTTTTACAAATAATTGATAATGATTATTTGCAACAATTAATTACTAAGAATTTTAATGTTACCTATCGAAATTTTGGTAGTAGTTTTTGATCAGGGATTTTTCATTCGGTTTCAGCTACTAATAATGCTGGTTTTGATATTATTGGTCCTAATTCTTTAAGTCCCTATCGGACACAATATTTTGTTCAAGTAGTTTTTTTAGTTCAATTGATTATTGGTGGTATTGGTTATCCTGTTTTTTATGATTTAAAGCAAAAGTCAGTGGCGCGTTATCGTGGTATTAAAGTTAATTTTTCATTATTTACTAAAATAAGTGTGATATACTATTTTTCAATTTCTTTTATTGGTATTTTAGCAGTAATTTTGGTTGAATATTTTGTGCCAACAAAGCTTAGTAATACTTTTATTAATGGTGGTATTAGAAATGTTACTAATACTAATGCTGAAACTTTAATGGCGATTATTTTTAATACTTTTTCAACAAGAAGTGCTGGATATAGTACGATTGATATTAGTTATTTTAAATCGCCCTCAAAGTTTATTTTTTCGATTTTGATGTGAATTGGAGCGTCACCTAGTTCTACTGGTGGTGGAATTAGAACGACAACGCTAGCATTAGTTATGGTGAGTATTATTGCTAGTGCGACACGAAAAAATAATATTAATATGTTTAAAGCTAAAGTTCCTAATGAGACAGCAAAACGCGCAACAGCAGTTTTTATTATGGCGATTTTAATTGTCTTTTTGGCGTCTTTAATTATTATTAGCGAAAATGTGCAGGTGCCGATTGTTGAGGCTTTGTTTATATCTTCATCGGCATTTGGAACGGCAGGTTTAACAATGATTCCTGATTTTGGCCTAAGTTTTTCTGATTATGGTGTTATCAGTAAATTATTTTTAATTAGTTTAATGTTTATTGGTCAATTAGGAGTATCAAATACTTTATTATTAGCAGCAAGAAAAAATGAAATTGAACGATTTGCATATTTAGAACAAGATGTGCCTATTGGTTAGGAGAAAATATAATGGCAGTTATAATGGATGGAAAAGCGATTGCTAATGAGATTCAAAATAATTTGAAAAACAATATTAGTAATTATTTAGAAAAAAATTTACGAAAACCGCATTTAGTAGTATTTTTGGTGGGAACAGAAGAAGCATCAAAAGTATATGTTAATCACAAAATAAAAGTTTGTGAAAAGTTAGAAATTCAAGTTAGTTTAAAAACTTTTAATGAAAATGTTAGTGAGCAGGATTTATTAACAGTAATTAATAAAGTAAATAATGATGATACGGTTGATGCGATTTTGGTGCAGTTACCATTACCTAAACATCTTAATAAAAATCGGATTTTAGATCATATTAATGCTCGTAAAGATGCTGATGGTTTACATTATATTAATGCAGGTAAGTTATTTCAAGGGTTAAAAACGATTGCTCCTTGTACCCCATTAGGAATAATTAAACTGTTAGAAGCATATAATATTGATGTTTTTAAAAAAACGGTTACAATGGTGGGGACAAGTAATCTTGTTGGTAAACCTTTGGCTATTATGTTGCATCATTTAGGGGCAACAGTTACATTATGTAATGAAAATACTGTTGATTTAAAAAAGCATACGATTGGTAGTGATATTGTTATTAGTGCTGTTGGTGTTGCTAATTTAATTGATGAAACAATGGTTAAAGCTAATGCGATTGTAGTTGATGTGGCTATTGTTCGTGATTTGGAAACAAATCGGATTTGTGGTGATATTAAGTTTGATACGGTTAAAGAAAAAGTTAGTTATATTACTCCAGTTCCTGGTGGTATTGGGCCAATGACAATTGCAATGTTAGTAACTAATGTTTATGACTTGTATGTTATTAATATGAATAAGAAAAATTTGAATGTTGTTAATATGAATAATAAAAGTTTAATTGTGGAGTAGTAATTTATGTGAAATCATTTAGAAATTGTTAATCAAGCTTTATTTATTCTTATTAGTTTTTTATTAGGGATTATTTTTGTTGCTTATCTGGTTTTATCTTTATTGTGATTGATATTTTCTTTTATTAAAAAAGGTAATAGTAAAAATCGTGATGGTGGTGAATATTTAGAAGCTATTTTTCGTCAAGAAAAATATCATTTTAAAATTAAAATAACTAAAGTAACGATGCGTTATTTTAATGTTAAATATTATAAACAAGAAGTTAATATTAAAACTAGTGATTATTATAACGATAGTATTTTTCATATTTATAATTGTTTAACTTATGTTGCAAAAATAAAATGAAAACAAAATGGTAAAAGGTATGTATTTTTTATTCATCTAGCAAATTTTATGTTTATTTTTGCATTGTTATGTTATTTTGGAATGATAATTTTATTTTTGCAGTTTTATTCACAAGATTTAATTAGTATTACAAATCTTAATTTAATTAGTAGTACGATTGGATATACTAGTTTAGTGGTGCTAATTTTAGGATGAACTTTATGAGTTTATTTTTATGAGTTAATGCGAAAAGATATTTTACTGTTAGCAGAAGATTATTTAAATGAGCAAGAATATGAACGCATTAGAAAAATTACTCTTATAAAAACTATAATTGTAGGTAGTGATTCATTGTTTATATTTACATTTTAAAGAAAGTCCCTTCTTTTTTTAAGAAGGGACTTTCTTTAAGAAGGAATTAATTTCTAATATGGGACGCATAAAGTTTTGTTAGGTAGGAAAAGGTTTGAATAAGTATTAAGACAGTCAGCAATGATTGTCTTTTTATTTTATAAGATGTTAAAAATTTGTTCTTTGAAAATTAAATACAAGTGAATTAATAATGTTGGTATGTATTAAAGCACGATAAATTGTGGGTGGTCGCCATAACCAAAAGAAGTTTACCAGTTAATAGATAACATCCTATTAGCTATAGCAATTTGTTTCGTTTTGCAATAAAAAAATGAATGGGTGGATTTCCTAAAAATATACACGCTATTAAATTAGTTCCAAGGGTAGGATGCGGATGTTAAAGTGTAGAAATTTCTATGAATAGGGGTATGCTAAGTTTAAAATTATTAAAATCTTTATCTAATTAAAAAAACAAAATTTACTAACAAAGCTTGTTAAACACTTAAATCTGCGATATATAAGTGTTTAAAAAACTAAGTTAACTAACTTAGTTAATATAACTTAGTTTATAACAAATAAGAAAGGTAATTTATTATGAAAAACATTGAAAACATTTTCTTAAATACTAAAAAATATCTCTTAAAAGAAACGCAAAACGCAATGCTTATTAAAGCACCAAAAATTCCGTGATTTAATGAACAAATCGGCATTTGGTTTCCAAAGCGATTTGTTTATAAAGGAAAATATGAAAATTCCATCTGCATCGGAGTAATAAAAGATAGTAAATATCAAGTAATCTCAATTAATCAAAAAGAAAAAGAAACCAAGTTAATTAAAGGACAAGAATTATTAGGTTTTTTTGTTGCCGAAAAAGAAAACAACAAAAAAGATATAAATTATAACTATTTTAAAGGAGCTTAAAAATGAATATTGCGATTGGAATAATATTTATTATCATTTGCATAATGCTATTGGCATATTTTGCTTATAAAATTTATGCCAAAATAAAAATTAGAATTAAATATAAAAATGCCATTAAAAATAATACTGGTAATTTTACAAAAGACGAAAAAGTATTTATTGCTCGCTTTGAAGAATGAGTTAAAGCTCCTAATTCAAAAGAAAATAATGAGAATAAAAAATAATGTTTTGAGAAATTATTATGGAATTCTTAAAACTGTTTGTTCCAATAGAAAAAATGCCTGCACAAGTTGCGTTTATTGCCGGATTAATTATTATCATTACTTTTCTTTTCGCATTAATTTCAATTATGTATTTACCAATAAAAATGATTTTTGGGAGATAAAAAATGACAATAAATTTAAAGGAATTTAATTGAGAACAAATTAAACAAACTTTCTGAGATTTATTTATTCAAATTACAACTATTCCGGCCCATATTAGTGGTGGCAAAGAAATTGATTTAACCCAAGAAACACTTTGACTTTTAATAGCAAACATTGCCTTTTGGTTACTAACGGCGATTATGGTGTGATTTATTCTAATGCTACTTTGAAAAACCATATCAGTATTTAGATAAAAGCAAAAGTAATGTCAAGAAGTTACATTGTGATGCATTCACAAAGAAATTCAAAATTAATTAGAAAAAAATATAACCGAGTTAAGGTTAATCGTGGTTTTAACAAATTTAAGAAAAACTTTGAATATAAATGATGAATGTTTTAAAAAGAAAGGGGGTGATTATATGATTGGAACTTTCTTAGTTGATGCACCAGCAGTAACAAAAATAACAGCTAGTGATGCGATGACTAAATTATGAAATGCAATTATAACGGCGTTTACTAAAATGTGAGAAATTATTGCTGTTAATATGCCACAAGTTGGTAACTTCTTTGCTGATTACTAAATATTCATTTTTCCATTTATTTTGGCAATATTCTTTATTTGCTTTAAAATGTTTGAAAAATTACTTGGAGCAGTACGCTAACAAAAAAATAAAGTGAGGTGCAAGATGAAATTTTGCAAATGAATAATAGAAAAAAATAATCATTTTATTGAATTGAATCGCACCTCATTTTTAATTTTATGACATTGAGGAGCAATTTGATACGTTTATAACGGTTATTTTAAAAACATTGTGAGCTACTTATTTTTAGCAGGTTGTATTTTAATTTTCCTTTTCAAAATTGGTAATTTAACACAAATTAACAAAGTTATTAACTTCTTAAAAAACTCACCATTAAATATTGTGATTGGTTCATTAGGAACTGGTAAAACCGCTTTTCTAGTATACGCATCAAAATTACTAAAAAAGAAGAAATATCACATCGCCTCAACCTTTCCATTACTCTAGAAACCCAAAAATTAAGTTTAGGTCATATGGGGTTATTAGACTTTGATTATCCGGTATTGCCAGACAAAACTTTACTTTTGTGAGATGAAACTAATTTATTTTTAGAAGGAACTGATTGAGAAAAAAATAATACCAAAAACGAAGAAACTGGTATTCAAGAATATTTCGCTTTGGCACGGCATTTTGGTCACATTGTTCTCGCTAGCGGTCAAAGAGATAAACATATATGAGTTAAGGTTCGTGATATTGCTAATAATGTAATTGTGGGAATTCGCAAAAAACCCGTTAAATATTTTTCGCCCTTATTTAAAAGTCATCTATGGTACCTTTACTAGCATTGAAGAATATGAACGCTGACGAAACACCTTAATTGATGCTAAAAATAGTAAAAAGGGTCGTCGCATTAAATATCGTGATATTCCTGAACTTGATATTTATTTTTTTAAACTAAAAATTCCTCTACCAATACTTAACACTTACAATTCTTTTTACCTAGCGTTTTGATGGAATAAAATATTCGTTTGGTGATGTCTTATTTTAACAAATATTTTATCTATTAAAATAAAACTAACTAAGGAAAAGACAAATTTATCTTTTTTAACCATCTTGATAATAACATAAAATCACAAAATTACAAAACAAAAATATAATTGGTCGCATTTAGTTTTCTTAGGTATTTTTTAAAAAAGAAAAAATAATCATTTACTATAAATTATTTCAATATTCAAATTAAGTATATATATCCTATGTACGATTTTTGTTGTAAAAAATTATTTTAATATTGTTTTTGTAAGCATTTTACTTAGGTTTTATAACCTTTTATTAAGATTATGTTTGTTAATATTAAATATTTTGTTTTATTACTTATTTTTTAAATAAAAAGGTAATCAATTTTTAGTTGCTTTTCTTTCAAAATTATTTAAACCTTTTCCTACCTAACAAAACTTTATGCGTCCTAATAATTTATAAAATTATTTAATAAATATTTATTGAATTGTTTTATATTTTAAATAAACACGCTTGCTTGTTGAGAAACATTTTTATTTATTAAAAATTGGTGATTAGCGTTATTTTTGAAATAATAATTATGTTCTTTTTGTAGGTGATTAGCATCATTTTTAAAATAATAATTATGTTCTCTTTGCAATTTTTTATTTAACTTATTAAGATAAAACTCAATTAAATTAACCCCGTTTTCTTTCGCCATTTTCATTGCAATCATATTTTTGAAAACTTTTTCACTATATGATTTAGAGCCATATCCTTTTAATCATTTGACATTATGTGAAATTTGTGATTCAGTGCAAGACCCTTTATATCAATCTTCTTTATAAACCTTAATCCCATCTTTTCTTTTATTAATATAATTAATAAATTTTTTTATATCTTCTTTTTTATCTTTCAAAAATGGATGTTCTTTAATGTTCTTGATTTTTATTAAATTTTTTAAATATTTTATCGCTTCATCAGGGTCGCCACTTTTCAATAATTTATTCATATCTAAATAAATTTGTTTTCTTATTTTTTCGTTATCAGTTAAATTTTTGGTAAGTTTTCTTCTTCGATAAGGAACTATTGTTTTTAATTCTTTCATTAAGTGAAATTCATCTAAAATATAAATTGCACCAATTTCATTAGCGAATTTTTGAATTCATGTTGCTCCATCACCTGCCAGCGTTAACTTACAATTTTCAATATTAAAATTTTGATTTAAAAAATGTAAAAATTCTTTTTTATATTTTTTAATAAGATAATATTTATTTTTTACTGATTTCATAACAATAAAAATCTTTTTATCTCTTAAAACATTTTTGTTTTTAGTACTTTTTATTTCATCATATCCAGTATGGAAATATGCTACTCTAAACATGTTTTTTTCTATTTTTTTATATTTTGTTAAATTACCTAAAAGAATCGTCAACTCCAGCATATAAATATGGTGTTTGAACATTTATTTTTTCTGTCTTTGTTTTTAATTGTTCTTTAAATAATTTATCAAAATTAACCTCTTTATTAATATTTGTGATTGTCATATTGGATATGTTTAATTTTGGATACATATCCTTAATATCTCTTTGTCTTTTAGCACTATCCATTTCTTTTCAAATTGCTATTTTAATAAAAATGCTAATTCTACTTCATTTTTTTCTCCCAATTTTTTTATCAAATAAAAAAACAAATTCATATTTATTAGTATCTTTATTGTAAAAACGAAATAATGTTCTATAAAAAGTAATATCGCCATACTCTGTTTTTTCTGTAAAAGGTCTTTTCCCTCACATAATATAACCATTTTGACCATTGCAATTTTGTTTTCTTAATTCTTGATCAGTGCTTTCTCATTCTTCTAATATTAATCTTTTTCCTACTTCATTAACATCAATATTTACTTTTTCTCTAAAATCAATAGTGTTAAAAACATTCAACATATAATTTTCTCCTATAAATCATCATTTAATGATAGTGAAATCATATACTGCTTAAAATAATTTGTCAGCAATCGTAATCATATTTTTTATTAATAGAAAGAGAAAAATTTATTAATCTTACTATCTTTCTTTTTTTTCACTAGTTATTTGTTAAATAACTTTGTTGCTTATCCTCTTTTAGGCATAGTTTCCCTTAGGTATGGTTTAGTTAATCACTTGCGACTACGCTTCTGCCCCATGTAGTACTAATTAAATTAGTTGATTAACCTTATCAGATTTCCTCCCACTTCGTTTATTTTTTAGTGTTCCAGCTTGACCACTTTGTGAAATCTTACTATTTATAAAAAATAATTATTCCTTTTCAGAATAATTATTGGTTTTCTTGTCTTTTGATTAACTCTGTTTCAAGGTTTTTAATTTTTTGTAAAAGTAAATTTATCATTGTTTTATTTTGAATAGATTTATAGTTTGTTTTTTCATATTCTGTTAATTGTATTTTTAAATTATTAATATTTGTTGTAATTTCTTCTGTTGTTAAATTGGCAAATTCATTAGTTTCATTTTCTTTCATTTCTTTTTTATTATTTTTAATATCATAAAAATATTCTTTATTGAAATTGATATATTCAATTTCTTTTAATTTAAATGGGTTTGTTTTTTCTGATAACTTTAAATCTTTTCATAGTTTTAAAGTTATTTTCATTGGGTTATAGCGTGATATTTTAACAATTCCTTGTCTTTGTTTTAAATTTGCTAACTCACTAGTTAACATTAGCGGATGGCTTTTTAAATTTTTTGAAACACTAATATTGCTTTTATTTTCATTGATACTAATTTGTTCGATTGTTTTTGTACCAAATAATTCGCTATAATATTTAATTGTTTCTAAATCGTTGGTGTGTAAGAAAATATGCATTCCACAATTATTTAAAATAATTTTTGCTATTGTATCACCATAATTTAATTTTAATTGGTTGATATCTTGTAATATTAATTGAAAAAAGATGTTTCTATCGCGTGAAATGCTAACTCATCTTTCAAAATTATTTATTTTTGTTAAATTAGCAAATTCATCTAATATAAAATATACTGGTTTTTCTAATTTTCGTTGTGTTGTTTTACTTGCGTGATTTGTTAAAAATTGATAAATTTGACTAATTAATATTGCTATTAATTTATAGTAATTATCATTTTCATCGCTAATATAATGTATAAAACTGTTGGATATTCGATAAAATCATTGTAATTAATATCATTTTGGGATGTTAAATTACGAATAAAATCATTGTTAAATATTTCTAAACTTTCATAAATAGTACTCAAAATACTATCTAGTGTCCGATTTTCTTTACTATCAACCAAAGCCTGGCTCGCAGTGATTTTGGCAATGCTGGTATTTTTTCGATTATTTAGTCATTCAACTAAATCTTTTTTAAAACTAGCGATTGCTGCCACTGATGCCATATTAAATTTGTTAAAAAATAGTTCTTGGTTTAAAATTTCTTCGATTTCTGTTGTTAAATTATTTTTGTTTATTTTATCTTCATAATCTTCTAATATTGCCAAAATAATTCCTTGAATAATCATTCTTGCTGAATTATTTCAAAATTTATTTTCAATATTTTTATTCACAATTAACATATGACTAAATGTTCTAATTTTATCTTGGTATTTTATTTTTCATTTTATTTTATCTTTTTCATTATCTGTTATTATCATTTTAATAAAGTCATCATAAATTATTTTTAATGGATTTCAAGTATTTCCTTTCTCTAAATTACGAAAATCAACAACTTTTATTTTATAACCATTTTCCTCTAAAAACCCACTGGTTAAATTATATAATTCCCCCTTAGGGTCGGTTATGATCATAGTTGGTTTAGCGGTTGATTTTCCGTTTAAATAAATTGTTGGTAATACTATTCCTTGTGTTTTTCTGCTTGCTGTTGAGCCAACAACAACACTATGAATATTGTTTTTTAAATTAAACAATAAATATTTTTTGTTTTTATTACAATTAAAAACAAAGCCTGTATTTTTATAATTATCTTTGATATTAACTTTTTCACTAATATCATCAATTTCTTTTATACTTAATCATTTACTATCTCCAAAATCTATTTTATTGGTTGTTTTAATTGCAGTTTCTTTATTCTTCACTTTACTAAATAAAACAAAATAAAAAAATCAGCAATAAAACGCTAAACTTAATCCAACTGTTATTAATAATCCGTATTTACTGAGGGCATAAATTATTCGGTGGGTGATGTTTTATTTAAATAAATATTTATCTATTAAAATAAAACTAACTAAGAAAAAGACAAACTTATCTTTTTTAACCATTTTTATCATAACACAAAATTACAAAATTGCAAACGAAAAATAATAATCCCAAAAATTATTTAATAAATATTTATTGAATTTTTTTAAATTTTAAATAAATGCTTGTGCTTGTCGAGAAATATTATTATTTATTAAAAATTGGTAATTATCATTATTTTTAAAATAATAACTATGTTCTTTTTGCAGTTTTTTATTTAACTTATTAAGATAAAACTCAATTAAATTAACCCCGTTTTCTTTCGCCATTTTCATTGCAATCATATTTTTGAAAACTTTTTCACTATATGATTTAGAGCCATATCCTTTTAATCATTTTACATTATGCGAAATTTGTGATTCAGTGCATGACCCTTTATATCAATCTTCTTTATAAACCTTAATTCCATCTTTTCTTTTATTAATATAATTAATAAATTTTTTTATATCTTCTTTTTTATCTTTCAAAAATGGATGTTCTTTAATGTTCTTAATTTTTATTAAATTTTTTAAATATTTTATCGCTTCATCAGGGTTGCCACTTTTAAATAATTTATTCATATCTCAATAAATTTGTTTTCTTATTTTTTCGTTATCAGTTAAATTTTTAGTAAGTTTTCTTCTTCGATAAGGAACTATTGTTTTTAATTCTTTCATTAGGTGAAATTCATCTAAAATATAAATTGCACCAATTTCATTAGCGAATTTTTGAATTCATGTTGCCCCATCTCCTGCAAGAGTTAATTTACAATTTTCAATATTATAATTTTTATGTAAAAAATGTAAAAATTCTTTTTTATATTTTTTAATAAGATAATATTTATTTTTTACTGATTTCATTACGATAAAAATCTTTTTATCTCTTAAAACATTTTTATTTTTAGTGCTTTTTATTTCATCATATCCAGTGTGGAAATACGCTACTCTAAACATGTTTTTTTCTATTTTTTTTATATTTTGTTAAATTACCTAAAAGAATCATCAACACCAGCATATAAATATGGTGTTTGAACATTGATTTTTTCTGTCTTTGTTTTTAATTGTTCTTTAAATAATTTAGCAAAATCAACTTCTTTATTAATATTTGTAATTGACATCTTAGATATCTTTAACTTCGGAAACATATCCTTAATATCTCTTTGTCTTTTAGCACTATCCATTTCTTTTCAAATTGATATTTTAACACTTAAAATAATTGTTTGATTATTTTTTAATCCAATTGATTTATTTAATAAAGTTGTTGTTCTAAATTTATTTTTTTCATCATCATAATAACGGAATCTAGAAACTTTAATTATAATATTACCAAAAGGAGTTTTCATAGTTTTATCTTTTTTTCCTCATAAAATAAAACCATTTTTACCATTACAATTTTGTTCTCTTAATTCTTGATCAAGGTTTTCATATTTCTCTTTTAATTTTTGTTTTTCTATGAAATTAACATCAATATTTACTTCTTCAACAAAGTTTATATCTTTTATCAAACTATTTAAAAACATATATTTTTCTCCTATAAATCATCATTGCATGATAGTAAAATTTTATACTGCTTCAAATAATTTGTCAGCAGTCATAGTCATATTTTTATTGAGAGAAAGAGAGAAATTAATTAACCTTCTTATTCTATTTTCTTTTTGTTTATTATTAGTTATTTGTTAAATAAATTCATTGCTTGTCTTCTTTTAGGCATAGTTTCCCTTAGGAATTGGTTTAATTAATCACTTGCGACTACTCTTCTGCCCCATGTAGTACTAATTTAATTAGTTGATTAACCTTATCAGATATCCTCCCACTTCGTTTATTTTTTAGTGTTCCAGCTTGACCACTTTGTGAAATCTTACTATTTATAAAAAATAATTATTCCTTTTCAGAATAATTATTGGTTTCTTGTCTTTTGATTAATTCTATTTCAAGGTTTTTGATTTTTTGTAAAAGTAAATTTATCATTGTTTTATTTTGAATAGATTTGTAATTTGTATTTTCATACTCTCTTAATTGCATTTTTAAATTATTAATATTTATTGTAATTTTTTCTGTTGTTAAATTAGCAAATTCATTAATGTAATTTTCTTTTATTTCTTTTTTGTTATTTTTAATATCATAAAAATATTCTTGATTGAAATTGATATATTCAATTTCTTTTAATTTAAATGTGTTTGTTTTTTCTACTAACTTTAAATCTTTTCATAGTTTTAAAGTTATTTTCATTGGATTATAGCGTGCTATTTTAACAATTCCTTGACCTTGTTTTAAATTTGCTAATTCACTAGTTAACATTAGGGGGTGACTTTTTAAATTTTTTGAAACACTAATATTGCTTTTATTTTCATTAATACTAATTTGTTCGATTGTTTTTGTTCCAAATAATTCACTATAATATTTTATTGTTTCTAAATCGTTGGTATGTAAGAAAATATGCATCCCACAGTTATTTAAAATAATTTTTGCTATTGTATCACCATAATTTAATTTTAATTGGTTAATATCTTGTAAAATAAATTGAAAAAATATGTTTCTGCTGCGCGAAATACTAACTCATTTTTCAATGTTATTTATTTTTGTTAAATTAGCAAATTCATCTAAAATAAAATATACTCGTTTTTCTAGTTTTTGTTCGATTGTTTCACTTGCTTTATTTGTTAAAAATTGATAAATTTGACTAATTAATATTGCTATTAATTTATAGTAATTATCATTTTCGTCACTAAATATGATGTATAAAACTGTTGGATATTCGATAAAATCATTGTAATTAATATCATTTTGGGATGTTAAATTACGAATAAAATCATTGTTAAATATTTCTAAACTTTTTGCAACAGTCATTAAAATAGCATCTAGTGTCCGATTTTCTTTACTATCAACCAAAACTTGGCTTGCGGTTATTTTGGCAATGCTGGTATTTTTTCGATTATTAAGTCATTTAACTAGATCTTTTTTAAAACTAGCGATTGCTGCCACTGACGCCATATTAAATTTGTTGAAAAATAATTCTTTTTTTAAAATTTCTTCTATTTCTGTTATTAAATTATTTTTGCTTATTTTATCTTCATAATCTTCTAATAATGCCAAAATAATTCCTTGAATAATCATACTTGCTGAATTATTTCAAAATTCATCTTCAATATTTTTGTCAATTAACATACGACTAAGTGATCTAATTTTATCTTGATATTTTATTTTTCATCTCGTTTTTTCTTTTTCGTTATTTGTCATTATCATTTTAATAAAGTCGTCATAAATTAGTTTTAGTGGATTTCAAGTATTTCCTTTTTCTAAATTACGAAAATCAATAACTTTTATTTTATAACTATTTTCTGCTAAAAACCCACTAGTTAAATTATATAATTCTCCCTTGGGATCGGTTATGATCATAGTTGGTTTAGCAGTTGATTTTCCATTTAAATAAATTGTTGGTAATACTATGCCTTGTGTTTTTCCGCTTGCTGTTGAACCAACAATAACACTATGAATATTGTTTTTTAAATTAAACAATAAATCTTTTTTGTTTTTATTACAATTAAAAACAAAGCCTGTATTTTTATAATTATCTTTGATATTAACTCTATCACTAATATCATCAATTTCTTTTATACTTAATCATTTACTATCACCAAAATCTATTTTATCAGTTGTTTTAATTGCAGTTTCTTTACTCTTCACTTTACTAAATAAAACAAAATAAAAAAACCAGCAATAAAACGCTAAACTTAATCCAACTGTTATTAATAATCCGTATTTATTTTTAATTACATAATTTCATCAGGATAATATTTTAAATTGCTTAATTTCATTGATAAATATTGTAATTTCTTTTCAATTAATAAAAATTGAATAACCTATTCCAAATAATGTTAAACAAAAAATAAAAATAATTGGAACAAAACATAGACCAATTAATAAACTTGTTTTTTTCTTTTTTATTTTATTTCACATATTTTTATAACTCTCTTTCTAAACTGCTCACTAAATCATAACCTTTTTGCATAATAGGATTAATTTTAAAAACCATTTCATTAAATTCTTGTTCAATTAAACTCATATTTTTAAAATCTGATTCTTTTGCTCCAGGAATGGTGGTGATAATTTTGTAGTATTTGATTTTTTCTGCTAAATCTAAATATTTAGTTAATTGGTTTATTTCATAATCTGTAAAATTATTTTCATATTTTAAATATTGTTTAATTTCATAAATTAAACTATCATAATCATCACTGATGCTTTTAATTTTGTTAAATTCTTTAACATTGTCTTTGGTAGACTTGTATTGATCAAATAGATTATTAATTTCATTTTCTAATTTATTTCGTTCAAATTCCTTAACTTGCCGAAAATTCATAGCATTATAACTACCTTTACTTCCAATTTCGCCAGGTTCGATTTCATAACCTGCTTTTGTTAAATAATTAGCATGATAATTATTGAATTTTTGTAGTTGTTTTTTACCCCCAAAAATCCGATTATTACTAATTATGTATCTTTTTTCATTAAGTTTTTTTGAAAAAATTTCACTAATTGGAATAAAACCGAAATGAATATGAGGTGTTGTTTCGTCCATATGAACTGCTGAATACAAATATCCCATATCTGTTTTAAGATTATTTTTCATTCATTGTTTCATAAAATTTATTTCAATATTAACTCATTCATTTAATTTATTCCAATTGATACTTTCAGGAATTAATTGTCCCATTTTCCGCGTATCTGTTTTTTTATCTCATACTTGAATATCTGTAAATTGACATATTCCCATTTTTTCAAATCATTCTTGCCTCGTTGCTGGCAAAACAATTTCTATGTAAGTATTATGTTTATTACAAAACTCTTTAAAAGTTGATTTTTGTGCTTCACTATATTTTTGTTGTTGCTTATTTCAATCTTCTTCTATATTTTTTAATAATTTAAATCTTTTATTATTTGCTAACTCAAAACCTTTATCATTGCTAATTTTTTCTTTTATGCCATTAACATAGTAAAAATTATATTTTGTAAATTCAGGGTTAACATTTTCAGGTACCTTAATTCTAAAATTATGTCGTATTAATTTATCAACTGTACCACTTTTATATTTTTTAAAAGTTGCAATGGGTGGTGATGACTTAAATTTATATTCTTTTTCCATATTTTATTCCTCCTTGTTGGAAATTTTTACCTTTTAAAATTTGTTAAATTTAAAAAGCCAAAATTACTACTCATCATACATTTTGGCTTTGCCAAAAAATATCAAAAATTTCATTTTTATTTTGTCTAATTAATTGTCTTTTTTCGGAAATTTATTACCATTAAAATATTTTAAATTTTCTTGGTGTATTTGTTTTTTCTCGGCTTTTTTAATTAAACATTGTTTATCCATCGCCAACAAAAAAGGGTGCAGTTTTTCTCAATTAACCTCGCCCTCAATTTTCCCATCTTTATTTTTGATATAAAAGTTTTGATTTTTAAAAATTATAATAAAACAATATTCCTTATTATATTGTAATTTACAATATTTATTATTTATATTAATACTTGCATAAGGATACAATAAATCTTTTATCCTTAACTCAATTCATTTACTACCTTTATTATCATAATAAGGTTTTGTTAAAATTAAATTACTTGTCATAATTTGATAACTTATATATTTTTCTGTTTCTTTCATTTTGATAGTTCCTTTCTCTATAAAATTATTTTTACTCTTTTTATAATTTTTAATGTTAATAAATAAAATATTGGCAAGAATATTGTATTTGTAATTAATATTCCGATAATTATTTGTTCTATATTTAAAACACCTAAATTTAATCAAAAAAGCACAAAATCAATCGGAAGATAAATAATTATGTTTGCTAATAAAATTAGAATAATTTTAATAATATGATTTATTTTGATTCAATTAATTAGTTTAATTGAAATTGCCAATAAGCCTGTGCCGATATTTCAACATAATGATCCCACAGTAAAACCTCATAATGTTAAATCAGATAGAAAATGGCCCATAAATCCGACTAATAAACATCAATATCAATTTAAAATAAATCCGCTTAGAAAAATAGGCATTAAAAATAATGGAATTGTTGTTCTTGGAATAATTTGGATTCGCATAGTTTGCGATAATACAACCATCATGGCAATTAAAACTGCCACATAATTTATTTTTTTAATTAATTGAAAGTTATTCATTTTTTAAAAACTAAATTTAAGTTGTATTTTCTTTAATCGCTTTTGTATCATTGCAAAGTAATTATTATTCATTTCACAACCTAGTCATTTTCGGTTTAACTGTTCACAAGCATACGCAGTTGTACCACTGCCTAAAAAACAATCTAAAATTAAATCATTTTCTTTGCTATATTTTTGAATTAAATCGCCAAATATATTTAATGGTTTTTCTGTTGGATGTTCTGTTATTTTATAAGCTGAACCTATTGGGTTTTTAAATATTGTTTTTTTATTTTCATAGTTATTTTGATAATTTGGAATTGGATGCTTTTTAGAATAAATAATCATGCAATATTCTTTATCTTGCAAAATAAAACTATTAGTTGGCATTGGGTTTGTTTTTTCTCATAAATAAAAATCAAAATTCATATTATTTTTATAAACTCAATCTAAGTAATCTTTAATTTGTCTTCTATTCATTCAAATTAACATAAATTTAGTTTTTGAAATTCGATAAAATTCATCTAAATAGGTATTTATATCAAATGAATTATGTAAATTATTATCATAGATAGCATTAATATATTTATTTATACTTTTTGATATCCTATTTTCATTTCTTTGCTCGTTTTTTCTTTTTGGCAAATTATATAAATAAGGTGGATCAGTTAATATTAAATCAACGCTATCATTTTCTAAACTTTTAATAAAAACTAATGCATCACCATTTATTAATTTTCCTAAATTTGTCTTAAATATCATTAACACCACCACCTTTCTAAAATAAAAAAATGTTTTCTTTGCTATTTTTAAAAAATAGACAAAAATAAACATTTTCTTTATTTTTTATTAAAATTATGTAAAAAAATAACTAAATTTAATCATTTTTTAAGTTATTTTTGCATTATTTTAATTATCTTTTTTTCCAAATCCGGCTTTTTCTTTTTTGTTTGCTTGGATTTCAATCCGATATCTTTCAAATCCTGAAACAAAAAATAGCCCTTGTCCTTTTACACTACGAGCAATATAATCTTGTTCTGCTGATGTTAATCCGCCATAACTTTTATATAAATTAATTACTTTTTCTAGGTCGTTAGGTTTTAACCCCATAATAAACGAATATTGACTATTATTAATAATTGCTGTTGTTTTCTTTAAAACGGTTTCATTTTCTACAAAATCAGCGATGTTTTGTGTTGCCACAACCAAAGCACCATTATATTTGCGAATCCTTTTTGTCATTTGGTACATAAAATTTAAAGCAACTGGGTTATCTTTATCGATTGCTAAATGAGCCTCATCAACAATTATCACTATTTCATTATCATCTTTGAAACGATTTTCTTTTACTTCTTTTTTGATAATATTTAGCATTAAAATTAATTGTGCTGCGTTTGTTTTTTTGTCATCTAAGTCAAACAAATTATAAACATCATAAACAACAAAATTATTTTTAAATTTTATCGTTGTATGTCCATTTCAAAGTGCTTGATATTTTCCATCATTTAAAAAATCGGTTGCTATTAAATCCATAAATTCTTTTAAAAGTTGATTTTCATTATTAATATATTCTTTTTCTAATAAGTCATAAAAATCAATCATAATTGGAAAATCATTGTTATTAATTTTGTTAATATCGCTATTATTTGTAATGTTAAATTGGTGATATAATAATTTCAAATATTTTGTTAATAAATTAATTTCTCGCCCGTTAAAATCAGGATAAAGTGTTTTGAATCACTGCTCTAAAAATCTTAAATGATTTGATAGGGGTGATGAATTGGTATTTTCTAATTCATCAATAAAGTTATTATCTAAAATTTGTAGGGGGTTTATTTTTCCTATCGAAGCATCTCCTGCGTCAATTCAATTTCCATCATAATAAACACATAATGGTTTGTATTCTCGTTCAGCATCAATAACAACCACTTTACGACTCATCATGATATGATGATTTATTATTTTTTTTAACAAATATGTTTTTCCCATTCCTGTTGTACCGAGAATAAACATGTTGTGGTTTGTTCTTTTGCTCGTAATTTTAAATTGATCTCACAACACAACATTCCCCATATTATTTGTTCCTAAGTACATTCCTTGTTTATCATGTAAACCACTATCAATAAATGGAAATGATGCTGCTAGGGTACTTGTTGGCATTTCTCGACCATATTTTTTTATTATGACCTTATTAGTTATAGGGTATAAAACCTTTTAAGCCACTAAATTGTTGATATCACAATGGATTAAGTTTAATATCCATTTCTTTTAATGCTTTTGTTAATCGTGTTTGTGCCTGTAATAATGTTTTTTTATTTGTTCCATAATTTAAAAATAAAATATTAACATTTTTTAATAATTCACCACCACCATTAACCTCATCAATTAAATGGTAGTATGTTTCTAATTCATAGTTATTTTCATTTGTATTAACATATGATTTTGTCATTACTTGTCGTGTTTGGGTTGTTTGAATGGCACTGTTGATTGCTTTTTTTGTTTCATCATAATTTAAAGGATTTATATTTCAAATAATAGTTTGCTCATTTGAAAATAAACAAGCCCCTCATAAATCGTTAATAAATAAAGGATAGTCCTGAATTGTATTAATTGAATAATATAAATCATTTGCTATAAAATAATTTTTTTTAATATTTAGGTAGTTAAATTGCAATAATCTTACTAAATTATCTTTATTTTTATTAAAATCTGTTTTATTTAATGGTTTTTCATATGGATTTCACATTAATTTTAAGATTTTTGTTATTTCGTAATTAGATAAAATATTACAATTAATTTTTCCTTTATATAATTTATCTTCTAAAAATAATATTTTTTCATTTAAATCTTGTTGACTATTTCCGTACACAAAAATAAAAAAACATTTTTCGGTTTTTATTTCATCGTTTATTTTAATTAATTCTTTTTTTAAAAAAGCAATATTATTTTTAATTTGTTTTGTAATTTTTACAAATTGATTAAAACTAATTTCTTTGTCTTTATAACGGATTTGCGTTTTATTAATTTGTTTTTGTAAATATTTAATGTTGTCATCAAAATTTAATGGTAATTCTAACTTTAAAAAAGTTATTGGAAAATTAGCAAATTTAAAAACATCTTGCAAATCTCGTAATCTTAATATTTGCTCTTCACCGCTTAATAAAGTAATGTCAAATCCTTTTATTTGAATTGCTCCAATTAGCGTCTTTTTTAAAGTACCTTTTAAAATTCCGTGAGTTGTAATAAAGTTATTACCAATAACTTTATTATATGGCACCAGTAAACTTGTTTTGTTATTACTATATTTCTTACAACTAAATAGATAATTTATTTTATAATATAAGCATTGTCATCCTTTTAAATTAGTTTTTTTATTTGTAATAATTAGTGGTAAACTAATTAAAATCATTATTGATGATAATAATTTTATTCATAGTTTTCATTGAAAACCAAATATAAACATAATTGTTAATCCAACCCAAACGGCAATTATTAAAATATCCGTTATTGTTATATTGCGTCAAAAACGATATTTGGCATCTTTTAGTTTTTTTGGTATTACATTTTTCATATTCTGCACCTCTTTCTTTTAAATTAAAAACGACATTTAAAATGCCGGTTTAAAAACTATTTTCATATTTATAATATATATATATATAATTTCCTATAATAAAATAACTTTCATTGCTAATTTGCCCCTTAAAATGCGTAATAAGGGTATTAAATAAAGGGGTAATAAATATATATTATTTATTGTTTTTTTATTTTCTTTTTGTTTTTACTTTTTTTATCTATTTTGCCCCCAATTTTTTTATTTAATTGATTTTTAATGATAATTCAAGTTATAAACCCACCAACTATCCCACAACTAATCAAAGTCATAAAAAATAAATTAACTGGTTTTTTAAAAAACTTTTTTCAACCACTTTCATTATTTTCATTATGATTGGGATTCATTGGTTTGTTTGGTTTTTCTGGTTTATTTGGATTATTATTATCTCCATTCCCATTATTTCCATTGGGATTATTGGGATTCATTGGTTTATTGGGGATGTTAGGTATAATTCCCTCTGTTGGGGGAATTTCATTCGGTTTGCTAGGAGCATTTTCTGTTATTGGGTTGTTTATTAATTTATATGAAATATTCCCAATCACTTTTAAACTATCATCCAAAGCATAAATAGTAATTTTTAGTTCACTATATTTATTTTCTTGAATTTTTTTCATAAATTCCTGTAATTCATTATCATTAATATTAATTTTTCCCCCATTTACTCCTTGCAATGATATTTGATAATCAAGGACGCATAAAGTTTTGTTAGGTAGGAAAAGATTTGAATAAGTATTAAGACAGTCAGTAATGATTGTCTTTTTATTTTATAAGGTGTTAAAAATTTGTTCTTTGAAAATTAAATACAAGTGAGTTAATAATGTTGGTATGTATTAAAGCACGATAAATTGTGGGTGGTCGCCATAACCAAAAGAAGTTTACCAGTTAATAGATAACATCCTATTAGCTATAGCAATTTGTTTCGTTTTGCAATAAAAAAATGAATGGGTGGATTTCCTAAAAATATACACGCTATTAAATTAGTTCCAAGGGTAGGATGCGGATGTTAAAGTGTAGAAATTTCTATATAGGGGTATGCTAAGTTTAAAATTATTAAAATCTTTATCTAATTAAAAAACAAAATTAAATAACAAAGCTTGTTAAACACTTAAATCTGCGATATATAAGTGTTTAAAAAACTAAGTTAACTAACTTAGTTAATATAACTTAGTTTATAACAAATAAGAAAGGTAATTTACTATGAAAAACATTGAAAACATTTTCTTAAATACTAAAAAATATCTTTTAAAAGAAACACAAAACGCAATGCTTATTAAAGCACCAAAAATTCCGTGATTTAATGAACAAATCGGTATTTGGTTTCCAAAGCGATTTGTTTATAAAGGAAAATACGAAAATTCAATTTGCATTGGAATAATAAAAGATAGTAAATATCAAGTAATTTCAATTAATCAACAAGAGCAAGAAACCAAGTTAATTAAAGGCCAAGAATTATTAGGCTTCTTCATTGCCGAAAAAGAAAACAATAAAAAAGATATAAATTATAACTATTTTAAAGGAGTTTAAAAATGAATATTGCGATTGGATTAATATTTATTATCACTTGCATAATGCTATTGGCGTATTTTGCTTATAAAATTTATGCCAAAATAAAAATGCGAATTAAATTTAAAAATGCCATTAAAAATAATACTGGTAATTTCACAAAAGACGAAAAAGTATTTATTGCTCGCTTTGAAGAATGAGTTAAAGCTCCTAATTCAAAAGAAAATAATGAGAATAAAAAATAATGTTTTGAAAAATTATTATGGAATTTTTAGAACTGTTTGTTCCGATAGAAAAAATGCCTGCACAAGTTGCATTTATTGCCGGATTAATTATTATCATTACTTTTCTTTTCGCATTAATTTCAATTATGTATTTACCAATAAAAATGATTTTTGGGAGATAAAAAATGACAGTAAATTTAAAAGAATTTAATTGAGAACAAATTAAACAAACTTTCTGAGATTTGTTTATCCAAATTACAAATATTCCGGCTCATATTAGTGGTGGTAAAGAAATTGATTTAACCCAAGAAACACTTTGACTTTTAATGGCAAACATTGCTTTTTGATTCTTAACAGCGATTATGGTGTGATTTATTCTAATGCTACTTTGAAAAACCATATCAGTATTTAGATAGAAACAAAAGTAATGTCAAGAAGTTACATTGTAATGCATTCACAAAGAAATTCAAAATTAATTAGTAAAAAATACAGTCGTGTTAAGGTTAATCGTGGTTTTAATAAATTTAAGAAAAACTTTGAATATAAATGATGAATGTTTTAAAAAGAAAGGGGGTGATTATATGATTGGAACTTTCTTAACAGAAGCACCAGCAGTAACAAAGATAACAGCTAGTGACGCGATGACTAAATTATGAAATGCGATTATAACAGCGTTTACTAAAATGTGGGAAATTATTGCTGTTAATATGCCACAAGTCGGTAATTTCTTTGCTGACTACTGAATATTCATTTTTCCATTTATTTTGGCAATATTCTTTATTTGCTTTAAAATGTTTGAAAAATTACTTGGAGCTGTACGCTAACAAAAAAATAAAGTGAGGTGCAAGATGAAATTTTGCAAATGAATAATAGAAAAAAATAACCATTTTATTGAATTGAATCGCACCTCATTTTTAATTTTATGACATTGAGGAGCAATTTGATATATTTACAACGGTTATTTTAAAAACATTGTAAGTTATTTATTTTTAGCAGGTTGTATTTTAATTTTTATTTTTAAAATCAGTAATTTAACACAAATTAACAAAGTTATTAATTTCTTAAAAAATTCACCATTAAATATTGTTATTGGTTCATTAGGAACTGGAAAAACCGCCTTTCTAGTATACGCATCAAAATTATTAAAAAAGAAGAAATATCATATCGCATCAACATTTCCATTACTAGAAACCCAAAAATTAAGTTTAGGACATATGGGATTATTAAATTTTGATTATCCGGTATTGCCAGACAAAACCTTACTTTTATGAGATGAAACCAACTTATTTTTAGAAGGAACTGATTGAGAAAAAAATAATACCAAAAACGAAGAAACCGGTATTCAAGAATATTTCGCTCTGGCACGCCATTTCGGTCATATTGTGCTAGCTAGCGGTCAAAGAGATAAACATATTTGAGTTAAAGTTCGTGATATTGCCAATAATGTGATTGTGGGCATTCGTAAAAAACCCGTTAATATTTTTCGCCCCTACTTAAAAGTCATCTATGGCACCTTTACTAGTATTGAAGAATATGAACGCTGACGAAACACTTTAATTGATGCTAAAAATAGTAAAAAGGGTCGTCGCATTAAATACCGTGATATTCCTGAACTTGATATTTATTTTTTTAAACTAAAAATTCCTCTACCAATATTAAACACTTACAATTCTTTTTACCTAGCGTTTTTAAGAGATTACTTAAATTCAAAAGTAAATCCTGACTATGAAGATAAATACTATAATGACACAGCAATTGATTTAGAAGACTTAGAATACTTAAAAATGGATAAATTCAGCAAATTTTTAAGAAAAATGAAAGAAAAGGAATAATAAAAAATGGAAAATCTCGCAAAAATGGCCGACTTTCTCGCTCAAATGCTTTATAAAGTTTTTGACTTAATTTGAAGTTTAGAAGTGCCGGGAACGAATATTCAACTGATATTTCCTTTATTCTTAACACTGGCTGTAGAATTTCTTATGGCAATTATTCTTGGATTTGGTAGTCAACAAGTTAATTTAGAAAAACAACGCCAATATGCGGTTAAAAATAAAGGGCGTTTAAGTGCGTGAGGAAAAACTAAAAAACAAATAAAACCAATAAAAACAAAACAAGGTAACTAACAATGTTTAAACTAATTATTATTTTTATCTTAATAACTGTGCTTGGACTATTGGCTGGTAGTCATTTTGAAACTTTAACAAACTATATTAGCGAAGGCCTTGCCAATTTTAAAAAGTTTATTACTAGCAATTTAACAATTTTAGAATTATTTAAACCAATGGCACGAACATTTTCGCAACACCCAATCTTTACCATTCTTGGTGTTACTTGTGTACTGATTGCTTTATTTATTGTGATTAAAGGACGATAAAAAACATGAAAGGAGAATTAAAATGAAAAAACTTTTAGGAAAATTACTTAAAAAAGATAATTCAAAAGAAAAAACACCATTAAGATTAAAAATTAAAAATTCTTTTAAAAAGCAGTGGTTAAAAGTATCATTAAGTATCATTTTCATCTTTATAAGCTTATTAATTTGTGCATTAACAGCAATCGATACTAAATGAATAACCGGAACAAGTAACGAATTTAATGATTTTATGAATAAACAGATGGTTGATTTTTTTGGTAAGTTCAATACTAGTATTATGCTAGCAGGAATATTTGTTTTTTGATGAGGCGGAGCAATATATTTTGCAATTAAATTTGAAAAATTAGTCCGCTTTATTATTCAAAAAATTAAAGCAAAAAGAGCCTTGAAAAATGAAATGAAAAAAACTAATTAATTCTTTAAAAAAATATTGATGGAGAATTTTGCCTTACATTTTTATGATTATTATCTTTTTCATTCCATTTTTAAAATTGGAAATTAATGATTTGAAATTATTATATGAAAAATTTGAAGCATTAATTTCACTTATGATATTAGGATATTTAGATATATGCATTACAATAGCGGTAATTATAAATTGTAGCATTGAGTGACTTATTAAAAAAATTAAAGAAAAAAGAACAATGAAAAATAAAATATTTTAAAAAGGAGTGATAAAAATGTTTATGAAAATATTTACCGTATTAATTATTAGTTTCAATAACATTTTTACCATTCCCCAAAACATTAACAATGATGAAATAACAACACAATCACTAATTAGAAATAAAAAAGAAAGTAATAAAGTTTATAATTTTGAAATCAAAAACTTAGAAAAAGTAGAGTTTTGAATTTCAAATACAAAAATTGTGCGAGCCCAAATATATAAAAAAGATAATAGCAGTTTAAATGAAAAATTACCAGAATTAAAAAATTTAAACAACTTTACTTTTCTATTTACACAAAAATTTCAAAATAATCAGAGTAAACAAAAAGAAATTAGACAATTAATAACTACACACGGAACAAAAATAGAAAATGAAGATGATAAATGAGTAATTAACAAAAAAATAACAATTAAAGCACAAGGCACAGATTTAAATGTTTGAACCAATAATAATCTTACAAAAGATTACTTTTTAGAAAATATCAATGAATTTAAAATTGAAATTGAAAAAAATAGTACTGATATTGACTTGCCAACAACAACTATTAAATTTGATGGCAACCATAACTATAATGATGTTATCGAGAATCTTGATTATTTAATGATTCATCGCGGTGATTTTGACAAATTCAATTATTCTTATCTTTATTGAACACCAGTATTTAATTTCATTGATACCTTAGAAAAAGGTTATTACAAAGAATTTACGATTAAAAATCATGGTTTTAAAAACGAAAGCTATTTTTATCACAAGAATTCAACTACTTTATCAAACTCAGAAATAATCGACCCGACAAATGCAACCAAAATCGAAATTATAAAAAAAATTAAAAAAAGACTTAATGAAAAAATTAACAATCTTGCTGGCGTAAATAATGCAATTGAGGGCATCGACTATAATACTGAAATTAAAGATAATGACAACAATTACTTAGATGATAGGACTACTTTTGATTTAACAACAGACAATGTCGCTGACAGAACATTTACCGTTAAATTCACTGCAATTGAAACGAGTACACAATTGCAAGGAACAAATACGCTTAAAGTGGTCATTGCGAAACAAGAGGATACTAACGATAATTTCCTTAAAATTAAGGCATTTAACAAAACCCTAATTGCTGGAAATAACTATTTACAATTATTACACGGTGAAAATAAAATATGAAAATATGACACCAAAAGGGCTAACGATTATTACCTAATTAAGTACCTTTTTGGAACCTTAAATTACCTTAATGTTAAATTTAGTTTTCTACGCTATGACCCTGATTTACGAAATGACATTTACCTTTATTTTAAAAACAACATTCCTAGTATTAATAACAGCGATTATAAAAATATTTTTGATGAAATCTATGAAATTCTTGGTAACTTCTTTGCCAGTTTATTTTATGCTACTTTTGATATGGATGAAAAAACTCATACCGAAATTGATTTTAAGGGTGTAGATAATTACAACAAAGATTACTTTATTCAAATTGGTTTCTTTTATCGTTCGTTAATTACCTTTTATCCCAAAAAATATTTAATTAATGTTATTGGTAATTCGGAATTATTACTAAGAAGTTATTTTTTTACTTTTGATAAAAAAACGCACCAAGAAAAATTTAATGCTATTAACAACACCAATAGCATTTATCAAATTGATTTTAATGTCCTTAAATCTTATGATAATAAACTGATTACCTTGCCAACCAGCAAGACTGCTAACAGTATCAATTACCTCAATACCGACATTGATATTCGCTATGGCATTAATATTTTTACCTTAACTTTTCCTTTATACCATAAAACAAATACCTTTAATTATAATTTTAAAATTTATGACTTTAATGTATTAAATTCCACAGCCTTTATTCCCGATGGTTCCACCAACTCAGAATGAGACGACTTAATTCCGCCAACAAATTGTAAATATTCAGGGCGGTGGATACCCACATTTAACGATATTGGTTGTGCCATTCAGAATTCTGGCATCAAAATGTTAAACTGAATGCTGACCGCTTCACAAGTCATTACCATTTTACGACCATTAGCAATCATTGCGAAAGCAACAGTTAATTTTTCAACTGCTATTTTCCCAGTTTTTAAAACGGTACCTGCGTTTTACTATACCTTTCAGTTTTTAATTGGTTTTGCCATTTTTCTAATGATTTTACGAATTTTTGTATAATATATATATATATATATATATATATTGAAAAATAAAATAATAAAGGAGTTAAAATAATGAAAATTTTAAACATAATAACTCTTTCAGGACTAACGGCATTGCCGATAGTTAGTTGTTCCAAAAAAGCGAATGAATCAGTAGAACAAAAAAATAAAGTTTATGATTTTAAAATCATAAACTTAGAAAAAGTAGAGTTTTGAATTTCAAATACAAAAATTGTACGAGTCCAAATATATAAAAAAGATAATAGCAGTTTAAATAAAAAATTACCAGAATTAAAAAATTTAAACAACTTTACTTTCCTATTTACACAAAAATTTCAAAATAATCAGAGTAAACAAGAAGAAATTAGACAATTAATAACTACACACGGAACAAAAATAGAGAATGAAGATGATAAATGAGTAATTAACAAAAAAATAACAATTAAAGCACAAGGTACAGAGTTAAATGTTTGAACCAATAATAATCTTACAAAAGATTACTTTTTAGAAAATATAAATGAATTTAAGTTAATTACTTAGAGACACAGTTAATTGTACAGTCCCTGTCCCAATTAAAGTTATTGCATATTTAAAGCTCATAATTTTTTATTTTATTTTTTTCAATATCAAAAGTAATACCAAATGTATCTGTTGAAAAAATTAAAGAATTACTTGATTGAAAATAATCATTTATTTCTATAAAATGACAAATTAAAAAAGAAATTAAAGTATTTCTATCTTGTTCATTATATTTTTCAAAAAGACTATAATCACTTATTGGAAATTTATTTATATCACTTACAATATTAATGATTGTTTCAATGTGTGGTTTAATTTCTTTTTCTCAAATTTCTTTGTTAAAACTAATTTTTAATTGATCAGGTTGTAAAAACTTGTATCATTTTTCAATACTGTTATTTTGTGCATTATTTATTAAAATATAATCAAAAAAATAACTATAATAAAAATCTGTCGATAAAAATGCTTTCAATCCACCACCTAGTTGTTTATCAATCGTTACATATTTAGTATTATCTAATTTAAAATAGTCATCTACAGTTTTATAATTATATACGACACCTCCAATTGTCATATTTCTATCTTGTTCATTATATTTTTCAAAAAGACTATAATCACTTATTGGAAATTTATTTATATCACTTACAATATTAATGATTGTTTCAATGTGTGGTTTAATTTCTTTTTCTCAAATTTCTTTTTTAAAAATAATTTTTAATTGATCAGGTTGTAAAAACCTGTATCGTTTTTCAATACTATTATTTAAATTATTATCATCGTCATCATCATTGTCATGTAATTTATATATTTGATTACTTTTTATTTTTTTTATATTATTAAAAGTTACATTGATATTTCCAAAATAATTATTATTTTGACTCGTAATTGTTGCTGAATTTGTAGTTACTCTTGTAACTACTAAATCATTAACTGTTAATCCAGAATTTGGATTTGCTCTTATTACTTCTGTAATAATTGTTTGAAATGAATTATTTGGTATATCACCCAAATCAGTATTAGTAATAACGGATGATAAATGTACAGTAAGTGAATCAAAAACAACATCAATTGTTCCAAAATAATTATTATTTTGACTCGTAATTGTTGCTGAATTTGTAGTTACTCTTGTAACTACTAAATCATTAACTGTTAATCCAGAATTTGGATTTGCTCTTATTACTTCTGTAATAATTGTTTGAAATGAATTATTTGGTATATCACCCAAATCAGTATTAGTAATAACGGATGATAAATGTACAGTAAGTGAATCAAAAACAACATCAATTGTTCCAAAATAATTATTATTTTGACTCGTAATTGTTGCTGAATTTGTAGTTACTCTTGTAACTACTAAATCATTAACTGTTAATCCAGAATTTGGATTTGCTCTTATTACTTCTGTAATAATTGTTTGAAATGAATTATTTGGTATATCACCCAAATCAGTATTAGTAATAACGGATGATAAATGTACAGTAAGTGAATCAAAAACAACATCAATTGTTCCAAAATAATTATTATTTTGACTCGTAATTGTTGCTGAATTTGTAGTTACTCTTGTAACTACTAAATCATTAACTGTTAATCCAGAATTTGGATTTCTTCTTAAAATTTCTTCTATAATTGTTTCAGGTCTATTATCTGATATTGCTTTTAAATTAGTATTTTCAATAACAGATGATAAATAAGGTAAACTAAAATGTAAAAAAACTTGATGTCCAGAAAAATTAATTCCAGGATTAATTCCAAATCTAAAACTGTTAATATCAGTAGAATAAATAAGTTTAATTTCGTCAGAAATTAAGTTTCTTAAATCATTATTTGTTAGTCCAGAGTTTGGATTTATATTTAATATAGCTTTAATGATTGTTTCTATTGACGAATCATTTATTGTGCCTAAATCAGTATTAACAATAACGGTTGATAAATCAATTTTTGTAATAGTAAAAGTTATTGTTATCGTATATTCGTAATCAAAATTTCCAGTACTATGAAAATCGTGTAATGAAGAACTGCTGTTAGTTGATTGATTAAATAAAATTTCAGCTGAATTTCTTGTAATATTTCTAACTTCTAGTCTTATATTTCTACCACGATAATTTAAATTGTTTATTTCATGTAATCTTTTAATAATGTTATCTTTTGAATTTGTTTCTAAATGACCTAAGTTAGTATTAGTAATAAATGTTCTTAAACTTAAATATCTGGGCATAAAAATTACATTTACTGAAAGTAAATAATTAATATTTGAACTTTCTATTAATGCCGACCCAGTTGTTATATTTGTAACTATTAAATCATCAACTGTTAATAAATGATCTAAATCATTTCTTTCTATAAATTGTCTTGCGATTGTTTCGGGTCTATTATTTAAAATATTATTTAAATTTAAAATAGCATTTTCATTTATTATACCTAAATTTCCATTAAGATTAACTATATCAGAATCAAAATTAATAGTAAAAGTTAAAGTTCTTGGAAATGGTGCAAATTCTCAATTTCTAAAATGAACAATAGCTAAGTTGGTTGTAATCTTTTCAAATTCAATATTTTCTAAAAAATCTTGTCTTGATAAAATTGGATGATTAATTTCACTTAATCTTTTTATAACACTGTTTATATTAACTTTTTTTATTTTACCAATATTAATTGTTGTAATTATATTTTTTAATCACGGCGGGGTTTGTCTTTTGTTTCTTTTTAAATTATTGGTTTGTAAAAAGTTGTTTTCAGTATTATTTTTTAATATTTTCTCTATTTTAGTTGAGACATTACTAAGAATACCTGGTATTCCACTACTTGCCATTGTTATTGTACTTAATAAACTAAGTAATTTTTTCATTTATTAAATCCTTTTTATGAATTTTTACTAATTAATAAAATTTACAACATCTTTTCCTTTCTCCAAATCTTAGTCTTGAATCTCCTTACTTTGGAATTTCATTATATATCAACAAACAAAAATTTCTACTTTTTAGATCATAAACTAACGAAATTTAACTTTGTTAAAATTACTAGTAAGAAAGGTAATTTATTATGTTAGAAATTAATAATAATGTAAAAACCTTAGAAAATAAGCATTGATTAAACTTATTTACAACCCACAAAAATATGTACACCAATAAATGCGAACAATTAGCTAATGAATATGAAAAATTAGATGAATACTTATATAAATATCATTTTCGCTTAAAACAAGGTTATAAAGTAGTTCATTTTGCTGTAAGAACAATTATTACAATTTTTGGTGATGTTACTTTTAAACGACGCCGATATAAATATTGAAATCAAAAATCAGGGAAATTTGAATATGTATGTTTGTTGGATAAAGAAATTGGTTTATTGCCCAAACAACGCATTTATTTTGATGTCCAATTTAAAGTTTTAAGTCTTCTGGGTGATGGCAAACGCTATCGCGATGTTTTAGATGCTCTAAATCATTGTTATATTTCAAAAGGTAGTATTTCAAATATTTTAAATAAATACGATATTGCTGAATATTTTCAACTAGCAGAAAAAGAAACTAAAAATAGAATTGATGTTAAAAATAAGGATTTATATATTCAACTAGATGAGACATTTTTAGCGACATTAGATAAGAAAGTTAAACAAGACCAAAGAATTCGTTTAGTTACTTTTCATACCGGACATAAAGAAAAAAATTACAAAAATGCTCGTAGAGAATTGGAAAACAAACGAGGTCATTTTCTAATGTTAAAAGTTGGTAAACGAATAAATACGATGGATTATCGTGATTTATTAATTAAAGAATTACAAAAACATTATGTAAATATTAATTATGACAGAATAATTGTTTGTGGCGATGGTGATACTTGAATTAGAGAAATTGCCAATAGTTTTGGCAATGTTAGATATATTTTAGACGGTTATCACGCTATTAAAAAATTAAAACAAACCGCATTTAATATTATTTTTGAAAATCGCAAAGTAGCATTAAATAGTTGAATTAAATTATATAAAGATGGAAATCATCAAGAATTAATCAAAAACATTCGTAATGTTGTTAAAAATGAATTAAATAAAGATATTAAAACAAGTTTAAGAAAAGCGAGTAATTATTTCAGTAATAATAAGCATGGTATTCATAATCAAAATTTAGAATGAAATATTGGTTGTAGCATTGAAAGTGATGTATCACATTTAATAAAACAACAATTAGGATATGGAGCAAAAATATATAATCATAAGAATTTAAATAACCTATTACATTTAAGAATGGCAAATTTAAACAAATTAAATGTATTACATTATATTAATGAAAATATTAATTCAGAAATAGAAATCAGAAAAGAAATATATAAAACTTCATTATGAAATAAATATAATAAGAAAAATGCTGATAGTTGAATTAATAAAGGTAGTATTGTATATACGAATAAATATAGAAAACATAAATTTAGATAATTAGTGAAAATTTAATAATAATTAATAATTTTTTAATTTTTTATTGTGTAAAAATTCAATAATATGATAAAATCATAACGAATAAAATGACAATAACAAGAAAGGCAGGGTTAGTTTAGTAATTAAATAATATAATTAGCTGATTGTTTTACTTCTTCAAAGCAATACCTAAGAAAACTAAACGCGACCGACCCCTTAAAACTGCTTGTGTTTGTCATAAGTCTGTGGTATATTACAAGATTGCTAATTTTTTGTAGAAACCACAGATGTTTTGCACAATTAGAATTTGGTTTTTACAAGCTTGCTGTTAATTAATAGACTTCTTGCATAACCTAGTTAATTGTTATCAAAATTATTTTAGATTTTATAAAAATGTTTATTTTAAAGTGGTTAAATTTAAAATTTTTATTATTTTTATAGGTTATGCAAGAAGTCTAATGAAAATAATTTGTTAAATATAAAATAACCACTTTCTAAATTAATTTTTGATAGATGTTAATATTTGAAATATTACATTTTCTAGAACATTTATTTTTCATATCTTTTATTTCCTTTCTATTTCGACAAAACAAAAAACAACAATTTTAATTGTTGTTTAGTAAATATGTTTTTAATTTTTATTAAGTATTTTTTACATTTTAAATCAATTAATCTTACTACTATTCTTACTATCCTGTGATGTTTCAGTTTCACCAATATAGATAGCATCATTAATAACCACTAAACCATAAACAACGCCATTAAAAGTTTTATTAATTTTTGTTATTTTATTGTTGTCTTTAAGATCAACACTGTAAAGTTCACCATCATAAGTATAATTATGACGATCAGTAATACCAGTTTTAATTTTTATTGAAGCATAAAGCTTATTATTTTCAATAATTAATCTAACAACAGCTCCGTCAATTTCGGTAATTTTTGTTATTTTATTGTTGTCTTTAAGATCAACACTGTAAATTCCGCCATTAAAAGAACTTAATATTGTTCCAAAATAAATGTAATTATTATTGACACTTTTACTAAATGAAAAAATTGTTCCCTTAATAAAAGAAGTTGTAGAAATTTCTGTTATTTTATTGTTGTCTTTAAGATCAACACAATAAAATTTACCAATATCAGAAATATAATCAGTCACTGTTCCAACATAAAGTTTATTATCAAAAGCAATTAAAGCATCAACTTCTCCGTTAATTCCGGTAATTTCTGTTACTTCATTCTTGTTTTCAAGATCAACACTGTAAAGCTTTCCTTTATTATTATTAATTTTTGTTCCAACATAAAGATTATCCTCTCAAATAGATAAATTATGAATTTCTCCTTTAATTTCGGTTTTGGTAATTTCTGTTACTTCATTGTTGTCTTTAATATCAACACTGTAAAGCTTTCCTTTATCATTAATTTTTGTTCCAACATAAAGTTTATCCTTTCAAATAGATAAATTATAAACCGCACCTTCAATTCCGGTAATTTCTGTTACTTCATTGTTGTTTTTAAGATCAACACTGTAAAGCTTTCCTTTATCATTAATTTTTGTTCCAACATAAAGCTTATTTTTTTCATTAATTATTCTATGAATTTCTCCATTGAATCCATTAATTATGCCAAACTTAGAATTTTTATTATTTTCTTCTTTTTTATTACATGCAACAACCGAACTTAGTACTGTTGCAGTTAAACTAATTGCTCCTAATAAACTTAAAAGTTTTTTCATTTTGTATAACTTCCTTTCTTTTTGTTATTGCATTAAATTGCAAACGATATGTAATCATATTATATTCAAAATAATAAATGTCTTTTATTTCCACAAACATAGAAAATTGTTAGGATTGTTTGATATAATTGCCTGTGGAAATATTATGCTTTATCAAAGTTAAACATTTCTTTTTAATTTAACTCATAACAACCTAAACATTATCTATTTAGTAAGTTAATACTATCATAAAAGATAAAATATGATAAATGTTGCATATTTTATCTTTCTTTATTTGCGTCTTTTAATTTTAGTTCCATTTCTAAGATTTCTTTTTTTAAGCGTAAATTTTCATTTTCAAGTGATAAATCGCTATTTTTTACTTCTATTTAGGGTTTATAAATTATTTGTTTGATTATTTCCTAAAACAATTTCCATACTTATATTTATTTATTTTTAATTTCTCAAATGTTTTTTCATTTTTCATATTCGCTTTGATCTTTATATAATTCTTTTTCGATAAGTTCATCTTTTAAATCTAAATTGCTTTTAGTTGCTTCGCTAAATACTTTTTTGTCTTGGTTGCAACTTATTTCTGGTTTTAAACCTTTTAGTTTTAATTCCATTTCTAAAATTTCTTTTTTTAAGCGTAAATTTTCATTTTCAAGAGATAAATCATTATTATTTATATTAATATGTTTTTCCGCTTCAATTAATTTAGTTATTTTTTGTGTTATTTCATCAACCTTTCTTGAATCAAACATTTTATTTTGAATTGCTTCTTTAATTTCTCGTGTTGGAACACCATAATGTGTTGCTTTTTCTTGTAAATCTAATAGTTGATTTTTTTGTTCTTCTTGTTTTTTTAATGGTTCCAATAACTTTTTTAATTTATCAAGTTCTTTTTGCCAATATGCATCAGGATAACGAACTAAGTCTTTTTCTCTAATCTTAATCCGATATTCGAGAAAAGGAATTGCTCCTTTTTTATATTCGTCGTATCATTCTCATGCTTGATCTCAATCTTTTTGATTATATTTAGCATCTCGTAAATTACCAAGACCATCAACTTGTTTTAGTCATGGGTATTTAGTGGTTGTTGGGACATTTCGTCCAAACTTTTCTAACACTCACATGACATTATTTTTGTCATCATCATTTGATCTGTCAATTGATAAACCACCACCAAAAGCATGAATAATAGCATCAAGAATTTCGTTTAACTGTTCTCTGTTTTGCATTTTGGCAACGCGTTCTCAGTTGACTTCGCCACCTAATAATCGTCATAATCCCATGTTTATCACTCCTTTTTATTTACATTATACCTTATTTAAAAAATTTGTCAGGTGGTTTTTGACTGCAACTATTTTTTGTTTTTTGTTTTTGATTTAAAGTCTTTTTTCGCATTTTTTAAATCATTTTTGAAATTATGAATATTAACTCTATTTGCTATATTTTTTGTTTTACTTAAATCTTTGATATTGGTTTTTATATCTTGTTTTTTATTAAGATACTTTTGTTTTTCACCAAAATTATCAATTTTATTTGTAATCTTAGTTTCAAAATTCTTTTGTTTGGTTTGATAATTTACTGATTTCTTAATATTTTTATTATGTTCTTGTTGCATTTTGTTTTGCGGATTAATAAAAACAAAACCATTATCATTGTTGTTTTCGTTGATACTAATTTTCTTGTTTAATCTTATTTCTTTTTTAGTTTGTGGATTTGTAATTGGTTTAACATTTAAATTACCTCTTACTTTCTCTAGTTTTTTGTTTAAAGATTTTTTTCTTAATTTAGTAGATTTAATTGTATTCCTTTTGTTTTCTTGGTTTCCTTTGCTTGCTAGTTGTGGATTGATTTTTTTATAAGTTGCTACAAATGGTGTGGCAATGCCAGTTCCAAATTGTTTTCAGAATCCTTTTGCTCCACCTCCGCGAGCTGCCCCCACTAGTTTACTTGTTGCTAGGGTTGCAACCCCAAGTCCAAATCCTGCTAAACCAGTAATACCAGCACGCGAACTCATTCCCTCGGTGGCGTGTCAGAAATGGCGAAAGTCAAGGGGTTTTTCTTGGCGAGATTGATTGTCCGATGTTTCGCCATCACCATCATCGCCTGCCATTGAACCCATCGCGTTCATGGTTTTTTCACCCATGCTAGAACCACCCATTGCCATTGCTCTTTTCGCTCGTTTACTTTTGGCAAATCCAAATGCTTTTCCTGCCATTTTAGCAGCACCAAGTGCCATCATTCCGCCGGCCCCACAGTTGATCGCATTGAATTCATTCCTTCGCGAATTCCAGCTGCTTCACCAATTAAGTTGGCAACAACATCCGAAAATGCCAGCACTGCCAATCCACCACCACACATCATCAGAATAATAAACAATGATTTACCATATCCTTCAATACCTAAACCTG
The DNA here is from genome assembly GCF_964031155.1 of Spiroplasma endosymbiont of Dromius quadrimaculatus. Taxonomy (NCBI): domain Bacteria; kingdom Bacillati; phylum Mycoplasmatota; class Mollicutes; order Entomoplasmatales; family Spiroplasmataceae; genus Spiroplasma; species Spiroplasma endosymbiont of Dromius quadrimaculatus. The sequence continues at coordinate 574,163 of NZ_OZ035010.1, read as the reverse complement.
CTAAATTAGTACTTAAAATCGTTTGAATTGTGGTCATAAATATAAAGTATCCTGTTAAAGTAGCGGTCGATGCTAGAAATTTCGCAATTACCATATCTTTTCAAATAAATGCTCCTTTACCATTGTCAATGGTCATCGCGACCATTACTCATGGTGAAATAATAAATAAGAAAAACAATTCAATTATTTTTTGCACCAAAGCAATTCCAATCATAAACATTGCAAACAACATAAATCACACCCCAAAAACTTCGGCAATCATATTAAAATCACCAATATTATCAGGATACGCATAATTGCTTGGTATATTATCACCACTTCCATCTCAATATTTGTTTCCAATATTGTATAGGTAATTTGCAATATTTCCGTTTTCGCCGCCAAATCCTGATGTAATCATTTTGGCAATGTTAGCAATTGCAAAATTTGCCAAAAAGAAAAAGATTGGAATTAAAAAGATAAAAACAAACGCTTTACTACCATTTTGTAAGGCAACAATAAATTTTGTTTTTGCTTCGGTGGCATCTTGAAACAAAATTTTAATCATGGTAATTGTAAAAATTAAGGAAAATAAGCACAGAGCCGTAATAACGAAATATCAGAATGCCATTGGGATATTTTGAAAACTAAATTCTTGCTTTGATCCAAACATTAAATCGCCAACAACCCCGCCTGTTAAATAATTTAATACGTTGTTAAATGATCCAATTAATTGTAATGGCCCTTGTACAAAAATCGATCATATTAACCTATATAATGCATTCATTATCATATATATTCACCTCCTTTTTTAGTTTTTATATAAACTATAAAACTATCCACCGATTGCGGGATTATATCCTTTATAAGCTTGCAGAAAAACATTAATTACGGCAATTACTACCAACGTTCCAATAATTACTATAATTGGTCATTTCAAAGCGCCTAGATCATTTGCTCTTGCCTCTGGATTATCGGCATTTCGCATAATTGAGATTAAAATAATAATTAATTTTCAACCTGCAAATATAACCTCCAATGTTAGAATAACTCCTAAAACAATATTAGTTCACATTATGGCAACATCAATTATTCCACTTAAATCGACTGTGTTATTTGCTTTCATATTTTCTTCCTCCTTTGTTATTTTAAAAATTTGCTTTTGTTAAATTTGTTTCTTTTTTGATAATAAATATTTTTCTTTTTTTGATAGTATTGTTGTTTATTATTAAAGTAATTTTTAATATTGTTTTTCTTAGCCATTGCTATCTTTCCTTTCAAAAGGCAGGCAAAATAAATGCAATAATAAATTACCAATCATAAAATCACAATCAATTCCAAGCGAGATTAAAAGCAAAATAGGGGAAATTACTAGCAACAAAATTCCACTAATAATTGTTAACGGATATAAAAGTCATTTTCATCAAACTTTTCTCTTATTTTGCATCTTTAATTTTTCCTTTCTATTTGAAACATTGCTGTAAAAATTCTTTCTAGCACATCAACAACAATACTATTGCCAGCTTGTTTATAAAGTTGGGTTTCTGAAACAACTTTTCGTGCTTTATCAAAGTCTTTATTTCTAAATCCCATTAATAATCAACATTCTCTTGGAGTTAATACTCGTAAAAAGTATTTTTTTTCATCAATTAAAAAAGATAGTATTTTAATACTATCTTGTTGTTGTAATTTATGGTTATCAACGATGATTTTATTGACATTACTTGCTGCGATTGTTCCCATATGGTTATTTTCTGTTTTTCAAAACCGATTATATGAACCGTTAACTAGTAAACCGTCTTTTGCTGGTGGCAAAACAATAAAATTTCTATAATTTTTAATTGGAATTGCTATTTTTGCTGATTTTGAATTTATAGTTAATGTATCTAGATATATATTTTCATTACTAGCATCATATACTCTATTTTCTTGTTTATAAGAATTAAAGTCTATTTCCGTTTTGCCACGAACATTAAATTTTATATCATTTGGAATTGCAATAATTCCAGCATTTCCTCATCGCATTTGTTTTGTTGTAATTGTATAAGCACATTGTTGAATGATTTTAAGTTTATTGTTTTCAATTGCTTTTTTCATTGATTCTTGTCTAATAAAATATTTTTCATTTATATTATTTTCTAAAATATCCTTTACCAAAAATTTTAAATTACAAGGTTGGGGATATTGAAATTTAAAATCTTGCTTTAATGTTGAAATCATAAACAATCTTTTCCGATTTTGGGGAATTCCATAATCCTTGGCATTCATTGTAAAATATTGGTTATAATAATATCCTAATTCACTAAGTTGATTTTGGAGATTTTGAAATCCGACAAAAAACTTTTTACTTAATAAATTTGGTACATTTTCCATTAAAAGATATTTTGGTTTTGTTGGCATTGTGCTTATTAAATCAACAACTTTGTACGCTAAACCACTTCGCTTGCCATTTAATCCTTGCCCATTATTATTGGCATTTGATATGTCTTGGCATGGAAATGATCAAGTTATTAAATCAGCATACGGTAAAGTTTCTAGTTTAGAAATATCACCTAAATTTGGTGTGTCATAATCATTAAATATTGCTCGATATGATTTTTCAGCGTATTTATCGTTATCACAAAATGCAACTACTTTATGGTTAATTCCAATCTTTTCTAATGCTTTTCTTTGACTTCCAATCCCAGCAAATAATTCAATTATTTTAAGCATATTTTAATAACACTCTTTTAATTCTCTATAAATAATTTGTTTGGGTAAAATATTGTGACATATATATGCTGTTTCACTTGGAGGATTTTTACAAACTATACCATTATAAGCAATAAACTTTATTCTTTTATTAAAAACTAATAATTCACACTGATCTATTTTTTCTCTAATTGGTTTTAATGCAATACTTACTAATGGCATTAACATTGCAAATGGTTTTCCTAAAATAAATAAATGTTCTATTACTTGTTTTCTTTTACTAAATGGAGGGTTAGAAATAATATAATCATATCTACCCACATCACTTCTAATGTAATTAAAGAAATCAATTCCATCATCAATATGACTATTTCAAACTTTATGTCCATTTCTTTTTAAAACACGGACAAATTCACTATCAATATTATCAAAAGGGCATAAAATAGTGCTATTAGGTTTTAAAAATTCTAAAATTGGTTTAATCGCATATTCCTGTGTATATCATTCATCATTAACATTAATTTTATTTAATAAATTAGAATTTAACATAATTAACTACCAATTCCTTTCTTAATTGTTTTTAATTTCATCTAAAATAATTTTTGTATTTTTAATCTTTGTTTTAATTTTTTCTAAATCTTTCTGATCAAAATCACTATTTTTAATTTCACTTAGTAAATTTAAAGCACTATTTAAGTTGTTTATTTGTTTTTCTAATAACTTAATTGCTTGTTGTTTTTGTTCGTCTGTAAACTCATTTTCTTTTTGACATAGTAAAATTTGATATTCACAATTATTTAGTTCAGATATTTTGATAAATTTTTCTGCTTGTGTTTGTTTTAGTTCTGTTTGATAGTCTTCTTCGTTTTCATAATCATTTTTACTATTTTCAATTTCTTTAATTGCTTCGTCATATTCTTTTATTTCTGCTGTAATTTCTTGTTTTAATTTTTCATAGTAAAAAAAATCTTTGGTTATTGGTTTTTTTGGTTTTGATGGTGGCAAGTGTGGTTTGTTATTTGCAATATTGCCACAACCAATTAATGGCATTGTACTTCCACACGATAACGAAAATATTGACAACAAACTAAGTATTTTTTTCATATTTGTTGTATCCTAAATAAAAACCATTATTTCAATAAATTGGGATTATCAATATTTTCTAAATATTCTAGTAATTGTTTTAGTTCTGTTGCTGTTAATTTTCGTTGTGTTGTTTTGTTATCATAATGATTATTGTATTCATTTAGTAAATCATTATTAGCAGCATGATTTTTGTTTTGCAAAGTAAACTGCTTTTTGTTTTCTTGCTTTAATTTTTCAAAATATAAAATTAAATTTTTTCCCATAATATTACCACTTTTATTATTAACGCTACTATGGATTACATATTTTTTATTTTCATCAATTTTTAAACTAAAATAATTTTGATAACTTGATAAACCTAAGTAATTTTTATTTCAAACAACACAGTCTTTTTTCTTATTTATTAAAATGTGCGTTTTATTATTTATTTCTTGTGAAATTAAATTTTGGTTTAAATAAATTTTTTTTATCATATTTAACACCTCACTTTATTTTTTACATTTTTGGCATTTATAAAATTTATTAAGCGTTAATCATTCTGAATTTGAAATTGTGAACTCTTGTTCGCATCTAATACAATCAATAATTATTTTTCCATTAAATCTTGCTTTTGGTTTTGAATAATCTTTTTTTATGATAATTACCTCCCTTTATTTTTATCTCCATTATTTTTTATTTCTGATAAATAAAAAACCAACTAATTTTAATAAATAGTTGGTTTAATTTATTTTTTTATCTTATTTGATTTAAAATATTTTCAATATTGTTAACTTTGTCAATTAAAGCTTCCATAATTTGTTCTAAATTATTTAAATTGTTTTCTGTTGTTGTTTTAATTTCGTTAATTAAATCGCTAATCGTATTTTTGATATTATTTTCAACCATATATATTTTCCTTTCCTCATTTGTTTTTTTATTGATAGAAGGAGAGAGATTAATTAATCTTCTTATCTTTTTTCCTTTTTGTTTATTATTAGTTATTTGTTAGATAACTTTGTTGCTTGTTATCTTTTAGACATAGTTTCCCTTAGGAATTGGTTTAATTAATCACTTGCGACTACTCTTCTGCCCCATGTAGTACTAATTTAATTAGTTGATTAACCTTATCAGATATCCTCCCACTTCGTTTATTTTTTAGTGTTCCAGCTTGACCACTTTGTGAAATTTCTTACATTTATCTATACCTATTATTCTAATTTTTGATATTAATAATTTTTCATTTATTTTGTTCAAAAACTAATTTTTTAATAATTAAATGATTATTTTGGCATTGCAAAGTTAAAAGCCAAAGGTTAGCATTTATTTTTTGTTTATTAATAAATTCTAACCTTGCCAAACAATGCCGAGCATATTTTTTATAATATCAACCGTCTTTTTTATTTTTGGTTAATTTTGTAAAGTACTCATTGATATAACACTGACATTTGTTAATTAGTGTTGATTTATTTTTTACTTTACTTTTAAACTCTTTTTGACAGAGTTCTTTTAAAGACACTCGTAAAACCTCCTTATAAATAGTAAGATTTCTAAAATTTTTTTATTGTGGAACACTCACCCTTTAACCATTGCAGGTTAAAGATTTATCCCTAAACCACGATAACTCTTTTATATTGCCTAAAAGAATTGCCTACATTGTGTCGTAGCGGTACGGCCACCCCTATATTGTTTATCCTCGCTTGCTTGGTTTAACGACATTCCAAGTAGGAGAGTTTTATTTAGTTGGTCTTGCTATTATTTTTTTAAACTAAGCAAGGTTAACGACAATTTTAACCTAATTAAAAAAGATAGAATTTTATTTCTATCTTTTTCTTAGTTTTTGGAAATTTTATACCAACCGAATATTTTACGCGGTCAAATTAATTTTTTAATAATTTGATGATTATTTTGGCATTGCAAATTTAAAAATCAAAGTTTAGCATTTATTTTTTGTTTATTGATAAATTCTAATCTTGCTAAACAATGCCGAGCATACTTTTTACAATACCAACCACCTTTTCTGTTTTTAGTTAATTTTGTAAAGTACTCATTGATATAACACTGACATTTGTTAATTAGTGTTGATTTATTTTTTACTTTAATTTTTAATTGTTTTCAACAGAGTTCTTTTAAAGACACTCGCAGAACCTCCTTATAAAATAGTAAGATTTCTAAAATTTTTTTATTGTGGAACACTCACCCTTTAACTATTGCAAGTTAAAGATTTATCCCCAAACCACGATAACTCTTTTATATTGCCCAAAAGAATTGCCTTCATTGTGTCGTAGCGGTACGGCCACCCCTATCTTGTTTATCCTCGCTTGCTTGGTTTAACGACATTCCAAGTAGGAGAGTTTTATTTAGTTGGTTTTGCTGTTATTTTGTTAAACTAAGCAAGATTAACGACAATTTTAACCTAATTAAAAAAAACTGATTTTATTTCAGTCTTTTTCTTAGTAGTTTTTTTAAAATTCTCACCAAACGATTTCTTTATGCGGTCAAAATTAAATAATAAATAAAAATTACAACATTTATGAATATCTTAGACTGAAAAATTTAGCAACAATAAAATAATCATTTCAAAAACTCTTATATAAAATTTTCAAATAAAAAATAACAAAATGTGAACAATTTAGCGTTATAATACTTGTAGAAACTTAGACTGAAAAATATAACCACAAAAAGCGAGCAATAATTTTATCATTGATATAAGTTATTTTTCATCTAACTATTCTACATAAGAAGAAAGGAGGCAATAAAATGAACAAGTGTAAAGACTGCAAATGTTCTTGTTCTGAGGGACATAATTGCAAAGACTGTAAGAAAGATAGTACTAGTAAACATAGTTGCTAACAAATTAAGACAATAAAATAAAAAATAAGTCTCTAACTAAATTCCTTTGTTAGAGACTTATTTTACTATATATCTAGTTTTTCATTACAACGACATCGTACACATGGGGTATTTGTCGTAATGATGACAACAATTGTTGAAGCAGAACTTTGTTGGCAATTTTAATAACAAGATTAATACTGTATTTATTATCCGAACTTGTTTCAATATGAATTTGTTGAATCGAGGCATTTAAATTAGCAAGAATATTGGTAATATTAGCCATTAAACCATCACGGTCATAACAAATTACTTTAATATTACTATAATATTGATGGCGCTTAACGACATTTTCATTCCACCACACTTCCAAAAGTCGTCCTTGGCGTTCTTCTGGAAGAATATTATGGCAATTAACACGATGCACGCGAATCCCACCAAGTTTACTAACATATCCCGTAATTGGTTCTAACGGTACTGGCATACAACAATGAGCTAAAGTTGCTTTAATATTATCAGCACCTTTAACAATAATGTCATCTTTTAAGTTAATTTTTTCAACTTTTTTTTCTTGAAGATGATTTAAATAAGTATTAGGACTAGTTTTATTACTTGCTAATAAAAGATTAATCGCATCATCAAGTTGATATTTCTTATTAGCAACATCTAAATAAAAATCTTCTAAAGTATGATATTTTAATTGCTTTAAGCGATGCATCAGTTCTTTTTGGGAAACTACCTTTCATTTTAATTTTCGCTGTGTTAAAGTATCATCAATCACTTTTTTAACATTTTTAATTTTTTTAAGATTTTTAGATTCACTATCTTTATGAGTTTCATCAAATTCTTGTTCTTGTTTTTTTAAAAATCTTTTAATTTTATGCAATGCATAACTAGTTTTAGCAATAACTAGTCAGTCACGGGATGGTCGCATATTTTTACTAGTTTTAATTTCCACAACATCACCAGATTTTAAAACAGTACTAACAGAAACATAGTTACCATTAATCTTACCACCCATAGTTTTCTCACCAATATCAGTATGAACTTTATATGCAAAATCTAAAATTGTTGACCCAAAAGGCAAAGTAATAACTTTACCATTAGGAGTTAAAACATAAATTAAAGAAGTAAAAATATCACTCTTAACGGCTAACTCCATATTTGGTTTTTCATTATTTTCTAACTCTTCATTGTTAATATTTTCTAAATCTAAAATCCGATTAAAAATATCTAAGCGCTCATCAATATCAGCTTGGCGTTTTTTAGTATTATAGATTTCGCCCTCTTTGTATTTTCAATGCGATGCTGCTCCATAAGTTGCTTTTTCATCCATATCAACAGTTCGAATTTGAATCTCATAAATTGTTGCATCTTGAATAACTGTTGTATGTAATGACTGATATAAATTATATTTAGGTGTTGCAATATAGTCCTTAAATCTTCCTGGTAAAGGTGGAAATTGCTGATGCAAATAACCTAAAATCGTATAACATTCATCAATCGTATTAGTAATAATTCTTATCGCTAATAAATCATGAATATCTTCAAATTTACGCCCAAAATAATACATCTTGCGATAAATTGAATAAATACTTTTGCTACGACCAGAAATTGTTGCTTTAATATTCTTACTATCTAATAATGACTTAATATTGTTAATCATTACGGCCATTAATGATTCTAAATGTTCTTTTTCCAAATCAACATTGCGAGAAATTCTTTTATATTCAACAGGATTTAAAATTGCGAAAGACAAGTCTTCTAAAAGACTTTTTACTTGTCGCATCCCTAACCGGTGCGCAATTGAAGAATAAACTTCTAAAGTTTCTTTCGCAATAACTTTTTGTTTTTCTGGTTCCAAATATTCAATTGTTTGGATATTATGCAAACGATCTGCTAACTTAATAACAATAACACGAATATCGTGCGCCATACTTAAATATAACTTTCGCAAATAATTAGATTTAATTTCACTACGATTCATTTTAGCAAAATAAGATACTTTCGTGACCGCTTCAACTAAAGTTGATATCTCAATACCAAACTCTTTATTCAAGTCTTCAAAAGTTGTCGGCGTGTCTTCTAACACATCGTGTAATAAACCAGAAATTAATGTTGCTAAATCCATATGCCATGTTGCCAAATAATAAGTTGTTCATAAAGGATGATTAATATAAGGTTCACCACTTCTTCTTAACTGCTGATCATGTTTATTATAAGCATAGGCATATGCGCGTTTTATTTCCTCAATATCTTTTTCATTACTAATGTAGGTTTTAACTTTATCTAAAACTTGTTTAAATGTTATCGATTTCATAATATCAAACTCACTTATTTTAATACTGAATTAAGCTTTCAATTTTTAAATTAGGAAATTGTTCGCGGGCTTTAAAACTAGTCAATTCAATAACAAATACCGCGGCAATAACCTCGCCCTGTAATTCTTCAATTAAATTAATAATGGCATCAATCGTACCACCGCTGGCTAACAAATCATCAACAATAACAACTTTCATTCCGGGGACAATCGCATCCTTATGAATTGCTAAAGTACTTTTATTATATTCTAATTCATAACTTTTATGAATAACTGCTCGTGGTAATTTATCTGACTTACGAATGGGAACAAATCCCAATCCCAATTCACTAGCAACCGGAGTTGCAAAAATAAATCCTCGGGCTTCGGGTGCCACAATAACATCCGGTTTAAATGATTTAACAATTTCTTCTAATTGCTTAACAACTTGTTTAAATGCTACACCATTAGCCAATAATGGTGTTATATCCTTAAATTGAATTCCTGGTTTTGGAAAATTAGGAACATCAATTATTAATTTTTTTAAATCCATTAACTAACTCATCCTTCCAACATTATTAATCATTAACACCGATAACAATTTGCTCATCAGGTCCAGTTAATGATTTATAAATTTTTTGCTTTTTATTTCGTAAAAGTTTTCCTTTAATGTTAGCAAAATATACTCATAATCATCGCAATAAAATTGTTGAAGAATAAATACCAATAACACTACCTAATAAAAGACCAAATGCTGCTCCAATATTTTGACCAATAACAAATAACGCCATTGACAATAACAAGACTAACGATAAAACAATTAAACTACTTTTTAAAGTCATTGTAAATCCCGTATCTACCAAATCCGATAAATTACTCTTATTCATTTTCGTACTATCCAAACCAATTTTATTTTCCCGAACACGGTCAAAGATAATTATTTTATGAATAATAGCAAAGATAACTACTGCTAAAATAGCTGTAACAACTTCAATCGTTACTTCAAAACGACAAATAACTATCAAAGAACAAGTTAATAAAACATCATGAATAATTGTTAATATTAATGGTAGAATAAAACTTCAATCAAAACGAATAATTAAATAAATTAGAATAATCACCATAATAACTGCTAACACAATAACCCCATTAATGACAACGCTACCACTAGTTTCATTTCATAAAGAACCATAACTAACATCATTAATTCTAATTTCAGATTGGAAATTATTTTCTGATAACCAAGTTTGTAAGGAGTTAACATATTTATTATCAATTAAGGAAGTTTTAATAAAAATATTATATCCACGATCTTCCATCCGCCTAAATACTGCTAGCGAATAACTATCTGCTGAATAATCGGTTTTAAATTTACTAATAATTTCATTTTTAGTTTCCTCAATTGTTTTTAGAAACGCGTCATCGTCAGCACCATCATCACTCGTAATACTATGTCCAGAAGTTTGCACTTGAAAAATTGTTGCCCGCGTAAATTCTAAACTAGTACCCGGTCCCGCAGTTGTAACAACAATAACACCACACGAAATAATAATCGTAGAAAGTAAAACTAATCATTTAAAACTTTTTTGATAACTAAATTTCTTAGAAAACTGTGTTATCCGATTAAAACCAAGCTTTTTAATAAGATGATGAATTTTTTGTTTTATAATTACAGAATTAGTCATTACTAAATCTTGACGGTTATTAATCCAGTTTAACGATAATAACGAATAATAAATTCCTCGGATTAAAACAATACCAAAAATAAAAGCTCCTAAAATACTAATAATTAGCATAATCGCAAACGATTTAATAATACCGGTTCCAAATCAATAAATAAAGAAACTAATTATCAATGGCAAAACAGTCGTATCAAAAACTGTTGATATTGATTTTCGATTAGCATCTAAAAAAGATTGAATTAAAGATTTACCCCCATTAAACTCAGTTTTCATTCGTTCTAATAAAATAATACTACTACTTAAAGCAACCATCATACCTATCAGCATGGCAATAAACACTTCTCAGCCATAAATCCCTAATAAAACATTAAACACAACCATTGTAACAACGACCATTGTTGCTAAAATAAGACCCAAAATAAGACCCAAAACACGATAAAATACTGCCAAAATAACTAATATTATTAACAAAATAACACTAACAGTAATAATCATCATCACCTTTGTGGCATTACTAATTACGGTATCGGATACTGAATATGACTCAACTTGGTAGGCAATTCCTTTAATGCCGGCACTAAAAATTTTAGCTAAACCAGCGGCTGCCTCTTCACCACTAATTTCAATAAAAACAATATCACTTACTTTATCACTATTATTAGGTTTAAGCTGTAATGATGAAGATGTAATTAAATACTTATTTTTATATTTGTTATTCATAACATCTTTAAATTCAGTATTAACAAGTTCTACTAAAAAAGGACGAAACGGATTTAAATAGTTTTGCTTATCATAAGTATCATCTTCATTATTAATATCAATTGTTAAATCACTATTTGGCGAATTCTTATTATAGCTAAGAACCTCATTAAAAGTAACATCAGCGTTTTGAAAATAGTTATAAATATCAGAATCCGTATTAACACTTTGATCAGCTAAATTTACTTCTTTAACATCACCATTTTCACGATTACGAACACTAGCCGTTAAGAGACTTCGCAGAGCATTTCTTAATTCTTGCGCTTCACCACCTTGTAAAGCTACCGCTTTAGCATTAATAAATTTTCTAAGTTTTATCAAATCGTTATAATTGCTCCGCATCTCATCTAACATTTGCCCAAAATCTTGTCAAACATAAACTGACTTTTTATCTTGATATTTTAAAATCGCATTATATAACTCTAAATTTTTAATTTTGAATTCAATTGATGGCTTATTTATTCCCGAAATTAAAGAATGTTTGATTGAACTACTATCAATAAAATCTTTTAAAACAATTCTTTTACCATCCTTCTTTGCTGGTTTGTAAGTTTCACCTGTCCCTGTACCAACAAGTAAATCATCACCTTTATCATCTAAAAAGAAAATTGATCCGCTGCGTTCAACATCCCGTAAAAAATCAGCAATATTACCATAATTAGCTTGCGGAACGATAACATTTAAACGACTTCCCCCAATATTACTAGCAAAACGACTAATATCCATTCGTTTTTTTCTTAAAGGATCAATTTTATCTTGCAAAGTATTAACAGCCTCATGACGATTTTTCGCATTTTCATAACTAACAATTGTTTGATATGCCCCACCAACTAACATTCCTGAACGAAAATTATTATCAACAAAAAAACTACCCGTAATTAAACCAGCAATAGTACTTAAAATTAAAATAATAAATAAACCGAATTGAATTCAAAGGTTTCGTTGCGTTCCTTTAATATTATTTTTCATATCTATACCTCATTATTTCTTTTCAAACATTTCTTTAAAATCATCTAACGATATTGTTTTATCAGTAATTAATTTATTATTAATATATTCAATAACAATATTTGGTTTAATATTAAATATATCATATGTTGCTTGTTGCAAACTAGTAGCTTGCCGTTTATGCAAAATTACTTCCAAATAATAAGTTGCCACATCAACGATTGACAGCGAAGAAATTTCTAATTTCAATTCCATAGTTTTTAATTCTAATAATTTAAGAACATAACTATACAAATAAGACTTTTCCATTACTTTTTCCAACCTTATTGTCAAATCATTTATAATTATACAATATAATTTTTAAAAGTGAAAAAATAATTGTCGCTAACAACTATCGGCAATGTTCTTCCGTATTAGTAATATAATTTCCTTTTTAATTATCATCTTCCACAAAGTTATAATAAATATTTTGCACATCATCATCAGCTTCTAAGGAATTAATTAACTGTCAAAACTGTTCAATCGCAATTTTATTTTCTAAGGATACTGTTTTGTTCGGTTGAAAAATAATTTCACTAACATCAAAGGCAGTAACACCCTTAGATTCTAAAAAGGTTTTGGTTATTCAAAACCTATCAACAGTTGTCGTAATAATAAATGTTCCTTCATCGTTATTAACATCAATAGCCGCAATTTCTAAAGCTCATTCAAAAACTTCATCCACACTAACCATCTTATTAGTAAAAACTAATAATCCTACCCGAGTAAAAAGATAACGAACACTGCCAGTAACGCCTAATGTTCCTTTAGCTTTATTAAAAATACTCCGAACATTAGTCGCTGTACGATTACGGTTATCAGTTAAACATTCAACCATAACAGCAATATGTCCCGCAACAAAACCTTCATAAATAATTTCTTCATAATTAAGATTACTATTATCTTGACTAAATTTCTTTAAAGCACGGTCAATATTTTCTTTAGGCATATTAACTGTTTTTGCTTTTTCAATGAGCAATCGCAATTGATTGTTAGTTTCAACATTAACCCCACCGTTTCTTACCGCAGTATTTAATTGGCGCAAAATTTTTTGAAAAATTTTACCACGAATTTTATCTTGGGCTGCTTTACGATGCTTAATATTTGCTCATTTTGAATGTCCTGCCATAATAATTCTCCTTTTCATTAAAATTTTAAATTAAAAAAAGATAACAGTGTTATCTTTTTTTAATTTAATTAACCATGAATTGGTTTATCAATAATTCCGTGCGCCGCTTCCATCACAACTTCTGATAAAGTTGGATGAGGATGAATTGTTTTTGCCAACTCATAAATTGTTCCTTCACTAACCATTGTTGTTGTCACTTCCGTAATCATATCCGTTGCTGTTCCCGAAATAATATGAGCCCCATAAATCTCACCAGTTTGTTTATTGGCTAAAATTTTAGCAAATCCCGTTATTTCACCATCAGCTAATGCTTTACCATTACCCGATAAAGGAAACTTAAAACTACTAAACGATAATTGTTTATCTTGACATTGTTGCTCTGTTAAACCAACACTAGCAATTTCTGGAAACGAATAAATACAACTCGCAATATAATCCATATCCATTTTACTATTTTTACCTAAAATATTTTCCACCGCAACAATTCCTTGTGCTGATGCCACATGAGCTAACATCTTATCAGCAGCGACATCACCAATAGCATAAATATTTTCCACATTAGTTTGACAACGGTCATTAATTTTAATATTTTTTCTAGGTCCTAATTCAAGATTTAATGCTTCTAACCCATTAATTACAGGAATTCTACCAACAGAAATTAATATAAAATCACTAGTAAGTTGCTTTTCTTGTCCCGCTTGCATAAACACTAATGTTTTATCTTTAATCGCTGTTATTTTAGCATTAAGTTCAAGCTTAACGCCCATTGATTTTAATACTTTTGTCATTTCTAAACTAATATCATTATCTAATAATTCTAAAATCTTATCCACTCCTTGAACAATGGTAACTTCTGTTCCTAAAGTACTAAATAAACAAGCAAACTCAATGCCAATAACACCGCCACCAATAATTGTTAACTTTTTAGGAATTTCTTTTAATGATAAAATTTGCCGACTAGTAATTAAAAAATTATTTTCTTTCGCTTCTTTAAAACCAGGTAAATCTAAAACTCGTGATACCGAACCAGTAGCAATAATTAAATTATTACCAGCATATCTTTTACCATTAACTTCCACAGTATTTTTATCAATAATCTTAGCTTCACCAAATACTTTTTCAACTTGATTTTTTTTCAATAAATGTTCAACACCTTGGGTTAATTTTTTAACAACCCCAGATTTTCTAATTTGCATTTCATCTCAATTAGGTTTAATTGTTGTCGCATTAACATCAACACCATAACTTTTAGCATGCTTAAAATAATTTAAAACTTTAGCACTTTTTAATAATGCTTTTGTTGGAATACAACCAATATTTAAACAAACACCACCTCATCATTGTTTTTCAATAATAAGGGTTTTTAAACCAACTTGGGCTGCTTTAATGGCAGCCACATAGCCACCAGGACCACCGCCAATAATAATTACATCAAATTTATCCATTTATTTTCTCCTTAATATGAAATTAGCAATGAAGTTGGTGCTTCTAATAATTTCTTTAAATGCAACATAAATCTTCCAGCATCAGCACCATCAATTATACGATGGTCAATTGATATTGATAACGGTAATAAATCATTAACAACAATATTGCCACTGTCATCAACAACTGGTGTTTTTTTAATTGCCCCAATACCCAAAATCGCTGCTTCGGGATAATTAATAACTGGCGTTCCAAAATCTAAACCAACAGAACCATAATTAGTAATCGTAAAAGTTCCATCTTTCATTTCCGAAGGAATTAATTTCTTATTTCTAACTCTGGCAACTAAGTCATTGTAAACAACAGCTAAATTAAAAATATCTTGTTGATCAGCATCTTTAATAACAGGAACAATTAATCCCGCATCAGTATCAGCAGCAATGCCAATATTATAATAATTATGATAAACAATTTCTTCTGTTACTTCATCTAATCGGGCATTAATTATTGGAAATTCTTTTAAAGCCATCGTAACTGCCTTAATAAAAAATGGCATATAAGTTAATTTAAAATCAGGTTTAATAACTGTCGTTTTTAATTGTGTTCGTAATTGCACTAAAGCAGTAACATTTACTTGTGTCATTAAACTAGTATGCGGAATTGTAAATACTGAATTTTTCATTGCTTTAGAAATTGCTTTTCTGGTTGGTGTCATTTTTACCCGCTGTTCTGCTTGTGATGCTGGCTTTGAAGAAAAATCATCACCACGAGATTGCATTGGTGGAACAACCGCTAACGGTTTTTCTGTTACTAATTTTGATGATTTAGCTTCACTAGATAAAGAATGCCCACCGACTAAATCTTGTTTTAATACTCTGCCGTTAGGTCCTGTCCCCTTAATAGTTGTAATATCAATCCCTAATTCACGAGCCATTCTTCGCGCTAATGGTGTTGCTAATACTTTCTTATTTGATTTTTCAGGATTAGTTTCCATCACATTTGATAAAACTTGTTTATTAATAATTTCTTCTGACTTATTAGATGAAGGAACATTATTACTAGGATTACTACTAGCAAAGACATCACCGGCCTTAATAATATCGCCAATTGCAAAATTAATTTGACCAATTTTACCATCAAATTCAGCAACTATTGGTTGAGAAAGTTTATCTGCTTCTAACTCAAATAAATCTTGACCTTTTTTAATATCATCGCCAACCTTAACATAAATTTGTGTTATTTGACCTTCATTAATATCACCATCAAGACCTAAAAATTTAAATTCTATCATATCTCTACTCCTTTCTCACTTAAGCTAAATATGTCATCATTGTTTTTACTTTATCAATAATTCTTTTTTCAGTAATTTTAAATCAATGTTCACCTTGATATAAAGGAACAGTCACATCATAACCTGTTAATCTCGCTGGCGGACATTGTAAATATTCAAAACATTTTTCATTAATTGTCGTAATAATTTCTGAAGATACTGAAAAAGATTTAACTGCTTCATGCACTACTAATATTCTTCCTGTCTTTTTAACAGAAGCAACAACTGTTGCCTCATCTCACGGATGAATTGTCATTAAATCAATTAATTCAATTTTCATTCCTTCTTGTTGCAATTTAGCAACAGCAGCTTCACAATCATAAACTAACGGTCCATAAGTAACAATTGTTAAATCAGGATTATCACTAGTTTCTCATTTAGTAATTTGTTTTGCCTTACCAATTTCAATTGTATAATGCCCATCAGCAACTTCTTCTTTGGGCGTATAATAATTTCTTAACGGTTCTAAAAATATTACGGGATCATCACATTCCACTGCAGCTAACATTAATCCTTTAACATCACTAGGTTTAGCGGGAATAACAACTTTAAAACCAGGCACATGTGCAAACATTGCTTCAATCGCTTCAGAATGATGTTCCAAACCTTTTAAACCTCACAAATTAACTGGCATCCGGATAACCATTGGACAAGTAAATCTTCCTCTTGTACGATTACGAAACCGAGCTATATGACAAAATAATTGTTGAAACGCCGGATAAGCAAACCCTTGAAACTGTAATTCTACAATCGGACGAAGTCCATTAAAAGCCATCCCAGCAGCAATTCCTACTAAACTAGCTTCAGCAATTGGTGCATCAAAACAACGATTTTCACCATATTTCTTTTGTAAACCTCTCGTTGCGCGAAATACGCCACCAGCAAAACCAACATCTTCACCATAAGTAACTATTGTCTTATCGCGTTCCATTGCAATGTCTAATGCATTAGTTAATGCTTGAATATTACTATATAGTGCCATTAGTTATTACCTTCCTTTGCAAAATATGCTTGTGCTTCTGCTAATTGTTCTTCTAATTGTGGTGTCATTTTTGCATATGTATATTGAAAAATATCTGCCAATTTTGTATCTTTTTTATTCATTGCACTATTAATTTCATTACGAATTAATACTTCATTTTCAACATCTAATTGTTTTTGTTTGGTTTCATCTCATTTTTTATTGGCAATTAAATAATTTCTTAACCGGTCAAGCGGATCTTTTTTTAATCATTCAGCTTCTAATTGCGGATCATAATAATCTTTTTTAATATCCGATGCTGAATGAGCAAAACGCCGATAAGTAATTGCTTCAATAAAGGTTGGCCCTTCACCAGCTTTTGCACGAGCAATTGCTTTTTCAACCATTGCATAAACTGCAAAAAAATCATTGCCATCAACTTGCGCACTAGCAATCCCAACACCCACACCTCTAATTGCTAAAGATGCCGTTGCTGATGCCTTTTTTCGTGGCGTGGTTAATGACCACTGATTATTTTCCACCATAAAAATTACGGGTAATTTATGAATCGCAGCAAAGTTCATTGCTTCATAAACTTCACCTTCACTCGTTCCCCCATCACCAATCGTAGTAATAACAATACCATCACTTTGTTTAAACTTTTCAGCAAACGCAATTCCGGTTGCGTGGGAATATTGGGTCCCAATTGGAATATTAACTGGTAAGACATTAATATCTTCGGGAACCTTACTTCCTGCTTCATTTCCTAATCAATACAAGTAAATATTTTCAATCGGAAAACCAGCTGTAATTCAAGCAGCATTATTACGATATGCCGGAACTAATCAATCAATTCCTTTTCGTAAATGAATCGCATACCCCACTTCGGTTGCTTCTTGTCCTGCTGATGCTAAAAAATTAAGATTTTTACCACCCTCACTAATTTCAGTTTGAATTTCTTCTTGTTTTCTTGATAAACACATAAAACGATACGCTTTTAGTAATAATTCATCACTAATTTTTGGCATCAAATCAGGCTTAACAATTTCACTTTTTTCATTCATAATTTGAAATACTTCAAACTTCAAATCACTATAATCATTAAACATTTAAATAATTCCTTTCTTAAATTATTAAATCAATAATTTCCGAAGCAATAAAATTAACTCCAAAAATTTCTTCAATATTTATATTTTGCAATTGCCCAGCAATATGCTCATAATCATACTTACAACCAACTAACTGTTGTTCAATAATCTCAGTACCATAATAACCCATAAAATCACCAGAAATTTTAATATCAGTAATAATACCAGCATTAACATTTAAACCAACAGTAACAGTTCCTTTATGCTCATAAAGTTTCTTATTTTGAATTTGAAATTTAGGAGCAATACCATAATTCCATTCTCATGATGCATACTTCGCTATTGCTAATTTATTAATTTCCTCCAATTGTTCAGAAGATAAAATAACCTTTTTATTTTCCCCTTTTAATAACTCAGTAATAATCAAAGCTTTAAATTCCATAATCGTAATTTTATCTTTTAATAGCGGTAAAATATTAGTAACCCGTGCTTGCACAGACTTAATCGCCTTAGACTGCATCTTTAATGGATCAACATTAAGGTATGCCCCTAACTTTAATAAATCCACATTAAAAAGAATTGTTCCATGATGTAATATTTTATTACTATTTGCATACTGAGCATTACCAGAAATCTTTTTACCAGCAATTAAAATATCATTTTTACCAGAAAATTCAGCATATATTCCTAATTTTTGCAAAACACTAATTATTGGTTGCAAAAAATGATAATAGTTATTAACAACATTTGAACTTCGTTTTTTTATAAAAGAAAAATTTAAATTCCCTTCATCATGATACACAGTACCACCACCAGATAATCGGCGAACTACTTTGACATTATCCGCTTTTACTTGCTTAACATTAATTTCTTCATACGCATTTTGATTACCACCAATAACAATTGTATTATCATTTTGTCAAAGTAATAAAATATCATCATCATTCGGATAATTTTTCATTAAATATTCTTCAAGAGCTAAATTAAAATAAGGATTTTTACTATTATTTTCAATATAAATCATAACTAAAATTTATTCTTAATTATTATTATTTTCATCAACTGATTGATGAAAATAATCCATCCCTAATGCTTTTAAACCTGCTAAAGTTACAAAATTATATGGTTTATTAAAATGCGGTAAAAAGAAAATATCTACTAACGGTAACTCATCAATCGTTAAACCTTTCATAATTGCCAAAGAAAACATATAAATAACTTCCGTATGATTTGCTTTTGAAGCAATTTGTGCCCCAATAATTTTTCTAGATGCTTTTTCTCAAACAATTTTAATTTTTACCTTAACATGCGGTTCTAAAAACTCAGGACGATCATTATCTTCAAAAAATACTGTTTCAACATCCATCTGACTCATTTTTGCTACTGTTTCGCTAACACCAACACCAGCCATTTTTCAGCCAAATACTGAAATCGCATTCGCAGCTTGAAATCCCGGACTTGTTAATGAATTATCCCTAACGATATTAAAAGCAGTCACTAAACCCGTTCGTACCGCAGTTGTTGCTAATGCAATATTAGCATTTTCTTTTGTAGCATTATTATGAACCGCAACGCAATCACCAATGGCATAAATATCAGGGTCACTAGTTTGAAAATAACTATTAGTTTTAATCGCTCCCCTTGCTCCTAATTCAACAACATCTTTTAAAATCTTTGTTTCGGTATTAAAACCTACGGCTCAAAGTACCATATCAACAACATATTCATTTTTATCAGTAATTACTTTAGTAACAATACCATTTTCTTTAATAAACTCTTTAACAGCTTCACCTGTACGAATAATAACACCTGCTTTTTCCATACTTTGTTGAACAGGTGTTGTAAACTCTTCATCATAATATCGTGGCATAATCCGATCTTCAATATCAATTAAAGTTACCTTTTTATTATTACGACTAAAAGCTTCAACTAATTCAATCCCAATATATCCAGCACCAACAACAACAACATTTTTAATTGCTGAATTATCAATTATTGCTTTAATTTGTTTTGCATGTTGAAACAATTTAACAATATTAACACCAGCACTAACAGTACCATCATCATTTTTAAGCCCCGGAACTGAAGGAATAATTGGTCAAGTACCAACACCAATAACTAACTTATCATAAGTGTCAAAAAACTCTTCATTTGTTTCTAAGTTTTTGATTAAAACTTTCTTTTCTTTATTATTAATAGCCAAAAGTTCATGTTTCATATGAACTTCAATGCCTTCTGATTGTAACAATTCTGGCGTTGCATAAAATAGGCCATCAGGTTTACTAATTTCACCACCAACTCATAAAGCAATTCCACACCCTAAAAAAGAAATATTGTCATTACGATCGTATGCTACAATTTTAATATCCTTTTTATCTTGCTTACTTAAATGACTTAAGGTTCTAACTAAGGTAGTCCCTGAATGGTTAATACCAATAGCAATAACTTTCATCGTCTTTTGACTCCTTCTATAATTTTATTTGTTTCTAAGTTTCTAGTTATTTTTCATGATAATTATTAAAATAAGAAAAAACTTAATTTACACAGTAATTATATACGAATTTTTGACTATTATTCAATTATTACCACAGAATAAATAAAATTTTCAAATAATGATTAAAAATTTCATTCAATATCTTAATTATCTTAAAAATAAAAACTAGAAAGATTAATTCTAGTTCTAAACTATTTATTTTAATTGCTATCATCTTACATTAATTTATAAAATTATTTGTTTAATCATTAATTTACACTCCTTTTTATCATTTCAATAGAAAAATTTATAAATTATAATTTATAAATTAAAGAGTATAATTTATTTATTATTAATTTTAAAGGAGAAACTATGCGTATTATTCCCTATGAACTTATTTGCTATGCTAACAATATGAGTCTATCAGCTTTAAGAAAAGAAATTTCAATGTATGATTATTGTCTTAATAAAAATAAAACCAATATCGCAATGAATCCTTTTTTAAAATTAAAACGACCTTATTTTAATCTTGTAATTTATACTTGAATAACTGAAATGAACAAAAGAAATTTATATGTGGGAACATTGGCCCAGTATTATGCTAAAAACAATCCCCCAAGTTTAATAATAGACACCAATATTTTTCTCATTATTGAATGTTGTTTACAATGAGATTTAAAACAATTTAATTGTTATGAAGAAAACCTTTCATGATTTGCTGTTATTAATAAATTTCTGACTAAACAAAACATTTCTCTCACTAAATGAAATTTAACAACTTATAATGAAATAAAACAATGATACGAAAAAAAATTTATGCGAAAAAATAATCGTGGGAAAATGAAACCTTATAAGTTAAATATGACAATAGTAATTAATTTCTTAAAAGCAACACTAACTGAATAAGCAAATTACATTTGATCCTTAAAATCAACAGCAATTAAGTTTAAAGCATTTTTAAAGACATACTGTGTGCTAATAATTAAATGCAATCTTTGTTCTGATAAAGTAATATTAGTTTCATCCAAAATTTTACATTCTGAATAATATGAATGAAATCCCTGTGCTAATTCCTGAATATAATCACAAATAATATTCGGTTGACAAAATTTAGCAGCACTTTGTACTACTTTACTAAAATAATCTAATACTTTAATTAACTCTCGCTCCTTGGGATGTGTTAATAAATGATAACTAGCAATTGTCTTTGTTAAATCAATATTATGAGGCACATTTCGTAAAATACTCGCACAACGCGCTGTAGCATATTGAAAGTAATAAACCGGATTATTATTACTTTGAGATGTTAAAAGACTCAAATCTAAATCCATATGACTAGAAGATGCTTTTGAACATAACATATAACGAACAACATCAATACCTAATTCCATAACTAAATCAATTAACCATACGGCTGTCCCTTTTCTTTTTGACATTTTATATTCTTGACCATCTTTAATTAATCGCACCATTTGAATAATAACAATTTTTAAAATATTAGCATCATAACCTAAAATTTGTAAACCCGCCTGCATTCGTGTTAAATAACTATGATGATCTGCACCTCAAAAATTAACTAAATAATTAGCTTTTGCTCGTTTAATTCGTAAATTATGACAAGCTAAATCCGGTAAAATATAAGCATAAGATTTATCTTGTTTAACAAGAACTCGGTTCTTATCATCACCATAATCTGTTGTTTTCAACCACAAAGCACCATCTTTTTCAAAAACTTTATTAGTTGCTTGCAATTCCTTTACTAACTTATCAATTTCTTTTGTTGTATACATTTCTAGTTCACTCGACCAATAATCAATATTAATCCGAAAATCCTTTAATTGCGTTTTAATTAATTGTAAAAAGAAAGCAACTGACTCTTGTTTAAATATTGCTAATACTTGTTCATCATTAATGACACCATTAACAATTCGTATGGCAATAAATTTATCTTGATATTTATTCACAAAATTAGTTGCTAATATTTCTTGATAAACACCCTGATATGATTGTTCTGGTATTTCAACATTAACCCCTAATTTTTGTAAATAATACGAAAAAATTGTATTTGCTAACACATTAATCTGATTACCAGCATCATTAAGATAATATTCTGTTTCAACAATATTTCCTGCAAATTTTAAAATTCTTGCAACCGCATCACCAATAGCACCATTACGAGCATGACCAATATGTAAAATTCCTGTTGGATTAGCAGAAACAATTTCTAAATTATATTTAATATTAGTCGCTTCTCCACTACCAAACTTAGTTTTTAATTTTAAAATTTCCGTAATAACAGCACTAAGTCCATTTTGATTAACTGTTAAATTAATGAACCCAGGAAAAACAAAATCTATTTTAGTAAAAAAATCATTTGACTTAATAATAGCAATAATCTTTTTAGCAATGACTTCCGGTTTTTGCTTTAAAATTGGTGCTAACACCATCGCAATATTAGTAGCATAATCACCATATGCAATATTACGAGTTTTCTCAATAACAATATCATCAACAAAAGGAGTAAGATTATTTACTGCCTCTTTAATTATTTTTTGAATTTGATTTAAAATTAACGACATTAATATTTCTCCTTTTTCGTTTCATAATTTTATTACTAATAATAAAATAACCGATTAATTAACATTTCAATATAATATGCTTATTTATCATCAATAGATAAAACTGCCATAAAAGCTTCTTGTGGTAATTCAACATTTCCAAAAGCCTTCATCCGCTTTTTACCCTTCTTTTGTTTTTCTAATAACTTTTTCTTGCGATTAATATCGCCACCATAACATTTAGCAGTAACATTTTTCCTTAACGCCTTAATAGTTTCTCGCGCAATGATTTTATTACCAATGGAAGCTTGTACAGGAATTTCAAAGTTTTGTTGCGGAATAATATCTTTTAATTTAGCACATAAATTTCTTCCACGAGCATACGCAAAATCTTTATGTACAATCATTGATAAAGCATCAACAACCGCACCATTTAATAAAATATCCATCTTTACTAATTTACTTGGTCGATAACCTAATAATTCGTAATCTAATGAAGCATAGCCCTTAGACACAGATTTTAAACGATCAAAAAAATCAAAAATAATCTCATTTAACGGCATTTCATAAGTCAAAATCCTTCTTGTATCATCAACATAAACAAGATTTTGATAAATACCGCGTTTTTGCTGACATAACTCCATTAAACCACCTAAATAAGTTTCAGGAGTCATCATCGTTACTTTAACAAAAGGCTCATTAATACTACGAATTTTTTGCACTTCCGGTAATTTACTCGGATTATCCACAGTAATAATTTGTTGATCAGTTAAATGCACTTCATAAATAACACTTGGCGCCGTAGCAATTAAATCTAAATTATATTCTCTCTCAAGTCGTTCTTGGATAACATCCATATGTAATAAACCTAAAAACCCACAACGAAACCCAAATCCTAATGCTTGTGAATTTTCTGGTTCATATACCAAAGCAGCATCTGATAATTGCAATTTTGATAATGCATCTTTTAAATCTTCATAACGCGAACTATCAACGGAATATAATCCACAATAAACCATTGAATTAATTTTTCGATAACCTGATAATGGCACTAATGTTGGAAAATCAGCATGTGTCATTGTATCTCCTACTTGAACATCTTTAATATTCTTAATAGCCGCCGCTACTCAACCAACCTGACCAGCATAGATTGCATCCTGCTGAACTTCCAACGGTGTCTTAATACCAACACTAATAACTTCATATTCACCCCTTGTTGCCATAAAACGAATCTTATCATTAATCTTAACAGTTCCTTGAAAAACACGAATAAAAATCATTACACCACGATATTGATCATAATAAGAATCAAAAATCAATGCCTGCAAAGGAGCATCATCTTGGGATTTTATTGGAGCAGGAATATCTCTAACAATAGTTTCTAACACTTCATCAACATTTAAACCAGTCTTGGCAGAAATTAACGGTATATGCGAATACACAATTCCTGTCAATTCTCTAATTTGTTGTTTAATTCTTTCGGGGTCCGCATTAGGCAAATCAACTTTATTAATAACAGGAATAATTGTTAAATCATTATCAATCGCTAAATAAACATTAGCTAATGTCTGCGCTTGAATCCCTTGTGTAGCATCAACTACTAATAATGCTCCCTCACAAGCCGCTAAACTACGCGAAACTTCATAAGTAAAATCTACATGTCCCGGCGTATCAATTAAATTAAAACAATATTGTTGATGATCCTTAGCAACATACTGCAACTGCACAGCATTTAACTTAATAGTAATTCCTCTTTCTCGCTCTAAATCCATTGAATCTAATAATTGATCTTTTAATTCTCTTTTACTAACCGTACCCGTTAATTCTAAAAGCCGATCCGCCAAAGTAGACTTACCATGATCAATATGAGCAATAATACTAAAATTACGAATTAAATTTTTATTTGTTGCCATTATTTTTAATTTCCTTACTTTGTTCTAAATTACTATTTTCTAACGCTGTCGCTCGTAAATAATCAAAATCATTATCACTTCAAAGATGACCATAACTGACACTATTAATTCTAATTAAAAACCAAGTAATAAACAAGGAAAAAATATATGTTGATATCGCTTGCACAGCATCATTAATTAATGCTGTAATCGCATAACTATAATCAAAATTAGAAATAAAGTAAGTATATGGTGGATAAATAATTAAAACTGGTAAAACCGCAAAAAAATGACTGATAATAAAATGAAAATATGGTTCTAATATCCGAATAATAACAAACATTAAAATCCTAACAACAATCGTAATGGGAACAAAAACAAAATATCCCCCCATAATATCAGCAAATGCCATCGCAATCGGATTAGCAAATAAAATCATTGGTCCCGAAATAAAGGTAATTAAAGGTAAAGCAATAATATCAGCTAATTGCAAATAACCAACGCCAATTTTAATAAAACTAGAAGCATAACCACAAACCATTAAAAGACCTGTGATTACACCTGTTGTTGCTAAATATTTCAATGAACGAAAACGATACATTTTTCTTTCAAATCCTTTCCTTAAATAAATTTTGTTCCAACCCGCAAAGGATGTTGTCCTTGATAAAAATTTTTAACCAAGATTGCTTTTTTACCCTCAGGTTGTAATCTTTGAATTAAAACACTTCCTTTACTCGTTTGAACTTCAATACCATCTTGTTGAAATGATAAAATTGTTCCCGCTGCCTTTTCCTGTTTATTAATATCATAAACGATCGCCTGATGAATTTTATAAATCTTATTTTCATAAGTCGTATAAGCTAAAGGGATTTCAAAAAGACCACGAATTTGACAAGTTACTTTTCTCGCATCAACATTTCAAATAATCTTTTCATTATTTCGTTTAATATTTAAACCAAACGATACAAGTCGTTCATTTTGGATTTCTGGAGTAATTTTACCACTAATTATTAAGAATAAATATTTTTCTAACATCATATTTGCTAACAAAATTAAACGGTAATGCAAACTACTTGCCGTTTCATTTGCTACCAACCTAATTTTCTCTTGAACAAATACTGGCCCCGCATCCATTTGTGATGTCATTTTCATTAAACTAATACCAGTTTCCTTTTCATCATTAATTACCGCTCAATGAATTGGCGCTCCACCTCGTAATTTAGGTAATAACGAAGCATGAATATTTAAGCAACCTTTCGGCACCAATTGTAAAATCCTTGTTCCCAAAAATTGACCATAAGCACAAGTAATTATTAAATCAGCATTTAAATTATCTAGTTCTAAAACAATATCGTTAATATTATCTGGTTGAAAAATCTTTAATTTTGATGCTAATGCTACTTGTTTAACAACACCAATCTTCATTTCTTGCTTTCTCCCAACCTTCCGATCAGGTTGACAAACAACAGCTACAACTTCAATAAAATCCATTGTTAATAATTTTAATAATACTTCTTTAGCAAAAATCGGTGTCCCCATAAAAATAACTTTCGTTACCATTCAATTCACCCCTGTTCTCGCAATAATTCAGAAATTTTAGTAAATAAAACTATCATTCCATAAGTATCGCGTTCACAATATAATAACAAATTTTTAACATAATTGTCTTGTCATTGTTGCCAACTAATAGTTTTTCAAGCATCATTTAATTTCAAGAAAAACAAATGATTATTATCTTTTTGTAATTCATTATACAACCGTTTACGAAATAAACTGGAAGCATCGGTTCCCTTTTGCACTTCTAAATCATCATAAGAAAATTCCGAATTAAAAGCCGGCAATGTTTTCTTAATTGAAAGACTACCATTAAATTCTGCTTTATAAATTGCAAAATTTTTAAAGAAATTCATTAAATCAACAGTCCGATCAGAAATTTGCATTAATATTTCTTCATAAATCGGATATAATAATGCCATTTTTTTTAAAACTTGCTTCTCAAAACTTTTATTATATGCAACATAAGTACCTATGCCATATCGTGTTAAATCTTTAATTAAATTTTCAATTAAAACTAAACGATGATCACCAACACCGTCACTTAAATAACGATAATGTTTAATATTATGTTTCTCTTCATTAAACTTATTATCCAATAAAACATGAATTGAATACTGAAACGGAATTTGCTCATATGGTGTACTATTTTCATATTTCGGAATGGCACTTTTAACAGTTTCAAAATCATACATATAAATCGGATACACATATTCCTTATATATACTTTGTAAATATCTTCGTTCTGACAATGCAACAACACCTTCTAAATTTTGAACAACTTTAATTTGGCGATATTGATTAGCTGTTAAATTAAGATCAAAAAAATTAGATGTATAAAGCGACAAAAAATTATTTTCATAATATAATCTTGCTTTTTTAGTTTTTACTAACCGATAAAGATTAAATATTGTATGCTCTTTGGGTAATTTAGCATAAACATGAATACAATAATCATATTTACCCCGATTATGACATTGACTAGTCTTTAACCACGCTAATGCTTCAGCAACTGGCATTTGAAAAATATCTTTAATGCGCTGAATATCTTGATTAAAATCTCGCTTTGCTAAATCTTTTTTTACACCAACCATAATATTTTCTTGCTTTGAACCAGTAGTTGTTAAATTATATTTACTTGCTAAAATAAACAAATTATCATATTCTAAATCACCTTGATGAAAATAAAAACCATTTAAATGCATTAAATAAATATTTTTAATCTCAATATTGCAATTAGTCAAAATATAATATTGATAAAGAACATCATATAAATGTTCGCGATGAACCTTAGTTGTTGCCTTAACTTCAATTAAGTCTCAACCTGTACCATTTCGTTTTAAAACATCAACCTTTGTAACACAACCATTATATTCAAATCGTGGTTCAAACAACACTTCAAGATTAGCATCAAGAATTTTTTCTACCGTTTTATTTGCCACAAGATGTTTTTCATAAGTATCTAAATCAAAACAACGATAATTTCGTAAAAAATATTGCTTAGCATGATAACCTACTTCTAAACCATCAAGAATAGTTTCACTATCAATTACCTCTAAATCGCTAAAACTATAATCATCGTTCGCTAATAATTCTAAACTAGGCGCAGAAATATTCGTCAAGTCATCTTTTTGCTTTTCATCACCAAATTCAGGCAAACTAAAAAAATAAGTTAACTCCCTATCGTGCCATTGAATTGTCTTTTGATGATTTTCTTTTCGTAAAAGAAATGATAATTTAGCACATTCCCGATAATTTTTATAATCTTCTTTATATATTTTATGAAGCATTTTATCATTTCCTCAGATTATGAATTAATTAAACTATTTATTTTTTAGCACCAAACTTCTCATTAGGTTGTCGCTTAATAAGAACCTCATTTTTATTTTGAACAACTTTTTTAGTTTCTTTGATTTTTTTCTCTTGCTTAATTTTTTTAATTTCTGCTTTTTCTATTATTTTTGCTTCCTTGCGCTCTAATCTAACTTGTGCTCGCTCAGCCTTAGTCATCTTTCAATAACTTTTCTTTTGTTCTTTTTGCAAACGAATTAAAGTAGCTTCTAATTCTAATTCATGATTAACTTTTCAAGTTGTTTCATATTCTTTTTTACTTAATTGTTTTGTTAAACCTTCAACTTCAAAAGCTTTAGTAGCATATAACGCATTTGATTTTGAGTCATATAATTTGATAACAACATCAAAAACATCACGATATTTATAATCTTTACCTGCTCTAGCAATTACTTTATCATATTCAATTCTTTTATGAGCAATATTATCATTAATCTTTAAATACTGCTTAATTTTATCTCTAACTTCTTTTTGACGCTTTTCTTTTTCAATTTTATCTTGTTTTCGTTTACGAATTGAAGAAACTATCATTACAACTACAATAATAATAATTAAACCTAACATTACCCAAGTAGTTTGTCCATTTTGTAAATCACCTGTTACTAAAAACATTACTCATTTCCTCCTTTAATAATACTTAATAAACGCTCTTGACTTATTGGCGTTATTGTTTTAACCAAATTAGATTTTTTATCAATAACAAAATATAAATCACTATCATTAATTTGCACATAAATATCATCTTTTATATCTACAACATAAAATGCCTCATTAATTAATTGTAAACAATGCATTTTTAATTCAATATCATTTAAATGTTTCAAATTTAATCGCTGTTTAACACGAAGAATAACATGATGTGAAAACTGATATTTTGATTGTAAATAATAACTCACTTTTTCTACCCACACTTTTTTTAAATGTATATAAGTAATTATACATCTTTTTTACTACTTTTTTAAGTAACTAGTTTACTAAAAAACAATTATTTGCTATAATTACTTTTGGTTTTATAATAATAAAATAAACTAAGGAGACAATGATGGCAAATATCAAATCACAAATTAAACGCGCAATAACAAATGAAAAAGCAAGACAAAGAAATGTTCATATCAAATCAGCAACAAGAACAGCAATTAAAAAAGCTAAAATCGCAATTACCAGTAATGAAACTAATATGCAACAAACATTAAATCACGCTATTTCAATGCTTGACCGTGCAGAAAGTAAAAATATTTTTCACAAAAATAAAGTTGCCCGAATAAAATCTAAACTAACTATTAAAGCTAATAATATTGCTAATAATATTGCTAATAATATTAAAGAAACTAATTAACTAATTAACAAAAAAGAGTGCTAACTAACACTCTTTTTTGTTGCCTTACTTGTTTTCTGACTAGCAATAAAAACTATAAATCATGCTTTTTATTATTTTCATCCTGCTTTTCAGCTTCTAAAATTAAATCTTGGTCAAATAATGATGCATCAATAACATACGATTCACCTTTTAATGTTGCCTGCAATGCTTTTTGATATTCCAAATCCGCTTGCATTAACTTATCACGATCCAAACGAGGATTAATGGAAAATACAATAAAAATTAGTAATATCGGAATAATAGCAATACCAGCACCCACAATTTTTAAAACCCGATAAACTTGAAAACTAGAACTACTTCAAATTTCCTCTAAGACACTATCAACATTATGAACTTGATCAAAAGCATTTTTAAAAAACTGAACAAACGAATTATAAGATAAAAATCCAAACACACCATAAATAGAATTAAAAAGAATAGCAATAATGGCAAATATTAACATCATTGGTTGCATCCGATATTTATCTCTTAAAAATTGTGGTTTTTTAAAGAAAGAATAAGTTAACATTGCATAAGTTAAAATTTCTAAAATTATACTTCACATTGACAAATTTCAAGCAATAGACGCTGGCCGAAAATTAAAACTTTTTGGCTCACCTAAATTATCTTTTAAAATAACATCAGTTAACTTAATTTCAGCAATAAAACCATAAACATTAATACCAATAACAATAGCCAACAAAAACATAAAAACATAACTTAAAACTCTTTTAAAAAACGGCATTGCTTTAGGTTTACCAGTATATGGATAAAAACCTTGATTATTTGCCGGATGAGTTGGCAATTTTAAACCTTGCAAATTAAGTTGTAAATTTTGCAAATTAATTAATTGTTCATTAACTTTTTTTTGCGAATCAGCCTCAGTTGCTTTTTCGCCACTATCTTTTAAAATTTGAGAATTATTATTAGAAATTTGTTCAGAATTATTATTCTGACTAGTTACTAAAACATTATCATTTTTTAATAATTGCTTTTGTAAATTTGAATCAATATTTGATAATTCTTTAACAATATCAAGAGAAATCACTGTTGGTGTAACCAATTCTTGTTTTGATATTTGAAAAATATTAAGAATATAAGTTTGTAAAAAATTACAATCATTCTCAATAGTTTCTAAGGTTAAATTATCATCTTTAACAATTTTTATTTCTTCATCTCTTAAATCAGCTAATACTTGCACAAAACTTCTCGCATAGCGTTGTCCTTCATAATTAGCGTGATGCTCTTGTTCTAAAAATAAAAGACTATTAACTAATCGTAAAAAATAAGTATAAAATTCATCATCCTTAATCACTTTAAGTTTCAATTTAGAACTTTGTAAAATATTAACTAATAAATTAACAATATTTTCATAAGTATTTTTGCTATTATTCATTAATAAACTCACCCTCTTACAATTGCAATAAAAACATCTCAAAGCCAATATTTTTATTAACATGACTTCTTTTTATATTATAATCTAAATTACTTAAACTACCTAATAAATAATGAATTTGTTGATCATCAATTTTTAAAAGATACTTTCAAAGAATTTTTAACCGAAAAGGATTAATAGTCATTTTTTGACAAATAGTATTAAAATCATAATTCCTTTGTTGATAAATTTTAATATCACGAATCGTCCTCAGTTGATTAGCCAACAAACCAATAATTGCCAAAACATCTTGATTACTATTTTTAAAATCATAGTATCGTTGCCATATTTGTGAAATATCACGAACAATAAAAGCATTAGCTAAATCAAAAATATTACTATCTAAATAACGACTAACCAAAACATCAACATCTTCCAATATTAATGAATTACTATAATTAACAAGTTTATTTAATTCATTAGCAATAATTTGCAAACTATTAGGTAATCTTTCTAATAATAAATTTAAACCCTCATTAGTAATTTCAGTATTATGCTTAACAAAATAATTTTGAACAAACATTTTTAACTGACTATCATTTAATTCTTTAACAACTAAAACTTTACCTGTTTTTTCAATAACTTTAATAATTTTTTTTCGTTGATCAATATTAGAACTGTTAACAACAAAAAATATCTCAGTAAATGGTGCGGGATTTTCACAATATTTAAGTAAATTTTTAAATTGTAAACTACTTAATTGATGCTCACGAGAAGAAGTTAAAAACCAACAATCTTCAATAATAACAATTTGTTTATTGTTAAATAATGGTGGCATTGAAATAACTTGTAGTATTTCATCAATATTAGTATTTATCATACTATACTTTAAAATATTCATTTGTTGATCTTTATTAATAACATTAATTACTTTTTGAATTTGTTTATTAATAAGAAATTTATCACTACCGTAAATTAGAAACATTTTATTCACCTTTTAGAATTATATAATATTATTTTATTAATGTTGATATAAAATGTTGATAATTTTTCACATTATAAATTATTGTTTGATTATTATTTGTTGTATAAATATTATCACAGTTTTGTTCCAATCTTTGCATTACTAGTGGATGTGGCAAATTGCGATTATTAGTTTTTTTAGTAGAAATAATACAAGTTTCAGGATTAATAATTTTTAAAAATTCATCACTTGTTGAACTATTACTGCCATGATGTGCAACCTGAAACAAATTAATTTTTTGTGGCAAAATATAATTTAATAATTTTTTTTCACCACTTTTTTCTAAATCACCTGTAAGCAAAAATTTATGGTGCTGATACTCCCAAAACAAGACTAACGAGCGATTATTTTCATCTTGCTCTTTAATCTGTTCATAATAATTAAAAGCTCAATTATCAAATTTAAATCCATTAATATTATATGTTTTTTGCATTAATTTATTAGTATATATATTTCTAATATATAAATTTTGCTGTAAATATTGCAAATTATTATTATGATCTTGATGATTATGACTAATAAACACAGCATCAAGAGTATTAATACCTTCTCGTTTTAAATAATCTAAAATTAATGAATTATTTTTATTCAAACTATCAATTTCCGCATCAAAAAGAATATTTCCTTGATTATGAGGTAATTTTATTAAAAAATACTCAAAGCATTACCAACATTTAACATTTGTACGGATAATGATGAATTTAAATATGGGGCCAGCATTCAATATCCCCATACACAAACATATCCCAAAAATGCCATTATTTTTCCAACATAATTATTTCACCCATAATAAAGCAAAATAACAATAACATAATATATAAAATAAAATCACATTGGCATTTCTGTTAAATGGAAAAATATCGTTGTTGAAACTAAAAAATAACTAAATATTAAAATTCCTTGATAAAGATAATGTAAAAAAAGTAATAACGGTTTAATTCAAATAATAACAAGAAAGAAATAATAAAAAATTTGAACTAAACTACTAAAAATAATTTGATGAACTAAAAATAATAAATTAATATGACCTTGCATATATATCGTTATTGGCAAAATAATAATACTAATAGTTAATTGCGTAAATAATAACTTCATAATTTTATTAAAATTTCAACAAATTTGATTAACATAAATTATTATTAAACTAATTAAAAATGAAAATTGCCAATTAGTTTGATAAAGTACCAAGGGATTCATTATCAGAAAAAAACAACAAACTACTGCTCATAAATCTAATAATGAAATATTTAATTTAAAAATTTTATTAATATATGAACCTGTTCAATATAGCAATGCTCTTAATGCTGATAATTGTCAATTTAATAAATAAACATAAAAACTTAATCAAGCAAAAATAATACTATTTCGCAAAATACTTTTTTTAATTAACTTACATAAAACGCAACGCAATAATGTTATTTGTAAATTAATATGAAAACCACTAACTACTAATAAATGACTTACATTTAATTTTTGTCACATTGCTAATAACTCAGAATGATTATCAGAATAATTTTGCAAAAGAAAAAAATCTAACAAATTATTATAATCATACTGTTGTAATCATTTTCAAATATAATTTCGTAATGTAAACGCTTCATAATGAAAATACTGCTTATTAGTTAATTTAATTTCACCAACAATATGCTTACCATAATAATCTCAACCCCAATTATATTGATGAAAATTATTAATTGCTTGATGCTTAAATATTATGCCTTTAATTTTAACTTGATCAGCAATATTTAAACTAATATTAAAAAAATATTTTTTTATCATTAAATAATTTTTTTGATATTCAACAACATAATAATTACGATATTTTTGGACAACCTTAACAGTTATTCATTGCTCAGAACTATTATTTTCAAAAACAACAGTTTTAATTACTAGTAAAAAAATTAACACAATAAATAAAAAAATAACAATAAAAAAGAAATATTTTCAATAAAATTTCATATTATAAAACACAAATCCTAATGTTGCTACGCCTGTTAATAATAACGAATAATAACTAACATTTGTTATTAACAACAACCAGCAAATAATCAAAATGATTGTCGGAAATATTTTTAAACTCATATTAACTGCAAAATAATTTCATAATATTTATTTAATTTACTATCCTGTAAATATTTCTCTAAAATTTGTCACCGAACTTCAATGGGTAAAGAAGATAACAAAATATTCACAATGTCATTAATAATGCGTCGTTCTAACTTTAAAATACCTTGCAAAAAAGACACAGTAACATCTTCAATATAAACTTTAGCAATGTCTTGCGAAAATGGTTCTAATTCAATAGTAATATCATTGTAAATAACTTGTAATAATTTTTTTGCTACCAAGGGCTGAAAATAATACAACGGCACTTGATAATAAAAAATAATGTCCACTAAGCGCTGTTTATTAATTTTTTGTTCATTTTTACTAATACTAATCTTTTTTGGCAAAATATTTCTTAGCAACGGCAAGTTATTTTTGACTAAAAAATTAATCTCAATACTTGATTTAGTAACAATATTTGGTTGTGGTTTTATGATATTAATATCAGCATTAATAAAAAAATGCGATAATAAAAATCCCATTAAAATAAGAATACTTATTATAATAGCAAAAATAATAATTTTAGTTTTCTTCATTTTTTCACCCGTAATTAAATTACTTATAAAATAATGAATTTCCTTTAAAATATTTATTAATAACTAAGATAAAATGTCTTGTAATTTTTTTTGCAATTGTTTATATAATTCTTCATACTGTTCATATTTATGCTTTTCAGCATTAACTTTTGCAATTGGTGCCTTATTTAAAAACTGTTCATTATTTAATATTGTTTTACTTCGTTCTAACTCATAATGAATATCTTGTAACTGTTTTTGAATAAATAATTCTTGTTCTTTTTTATTAATTGTCATATCTAAAAAAACATCAATTGTTCCATCAATTAAAGGAAGCGCGATTGTTTGTCCTAAATGAGATATTTTCTCATTAATAGTTGTCATTTGACTATTAGTTAACTTTTGCAAAAAACCATTAATTTCCTGAGCATACTTCTGATAATCTTGATTATCAGAATTTAAATTAAAATTCAAAGCAATGTGATGTTTAATATTTCTTGTTGCCCGTAATTCTCTAATAACTGTTGTAATATTAATAACATTAACTAAATAATTTACGGGAGCAATATTTTCTAAAACTATCGGATATTTTTCTTCCATAATTGATTTTTCATTATTAAACATCTTTTGATAAATTTCTTCAGTTACAAAAGGAATTAAAGGATGCAATAAAATAATAATTTGCTTTAAAAGATAAAATAAGACTTGAATTGATGCCACTTTAGTTTTAGGATTTTGTAAATTACTTTTTGATAACTCAATATATCAAGAGCAAAAATCATCTCAAACAAAATTAAAAAGATATTTACCGCTAACAACAAATTCATATTTCTCCATATTTGCTTGCACTTTTTCAAGAACAAAATTAAAATTATTTAAAATTCAATAATCAACAGCTTCTAATTGCAAATCTAAAATATTATTCACTGGCTTAAAATCATCGGCTAAATTTAAAAGCACATATCGGCTCGCATTTCAAAGTTTATTAATAAAATTTCACGAAGAACGAACTTTAGTAATACTAAATCGTAAATCTTGCCCCGGAGTACTATTAGTTAATAAAAAAAATCGTAAACTATCAGCACCATACTCAGTAATAATATCCATTGGATCAATCCCATTACCTAAAGATTTTGACATTTTTCTTCCTTGTTCATCACGAATTAAACCATGAATTAATACCGCTTTGAAAGGTTTTTTATTAACTAAATATAATGATTCAAAAATCATCCGACTAATTCAAAAGAAAATAATATCATAACCAGTAACTAACAAGGAATTTGGCAAATATTTTTCAAAAAATAATTTATCATTATTTTGTTGTGCAAATATTAAAGGTCACAAAGCACTAGAAAATCAAGTATCTAAAACATCACTATCTTGTACTCATTCTTCTTTATTAGGTGGCATTATGGCCACAATAATTTCCTTAGTATCTTGATGATATCATACTGGCAATTGATGACCCCATCACAATTGTCGGGAGATACATCAATCCTGAATATTTTCCAACCATTGATCTAAAATATTTGCAAATCTTGATGGATAAAACAAAATCGCATCAGCACTATTTTGTAATTTTAAAGCTCTATTTACTAATGGCTGCATTTTAACAAACCATTGTTCTGATAAATATGGTTCAATAATAACATCACTGCGTTCTGAATATCCTACTTGATGAACAAAATCAGCAATTTTAACAACTAAATTTTGTTTTTCTAAATCGCCTATTAACTGTTGTCGACAAACAAAACGGTCTAATCCCTCATATTGTAAAGCTGTGGCATTCATTATGCCACCAGAATCCATACAAATAATTAAATCCAAATTATGTCTTTTAGCAATTTGATAATCATTAAAATCATGAGCAGGCGTACATTTCATTATTCCTGTTCCAAATTCCATTACAATGTATTCATCAGCAATTATCGGGATTCTTTGTTTATTAACCGGATTAATAACTTCTTTATGAAGATACTTTTGATAACGAACATCATTAGGATGAAAAACTAAGGCTTGATCGGCAAACATCGTTTCTGGTCTTGTTGTGGCAATTGTAATCATTTCATCACTATCTACTAAGGGATAATTAAGATAATACATTTTACCTTGAACTTCTTTATAAGTTACTTCCATATTCGATAACGCTGTTTTTAATTGTGGGTCTCAATTAATAATTTTTTTGCCACGATAAATTAAACCATCATTATATAATTTAACAAATGTTTCATTAACTAATTGATTAACATCACTATCTAAAGTAAACTTCTCATAACGATAATCTAATGCTAATCCTAATTTTGCTCATTGCTCACGAATTATCTTAGCATATTCATCCTTTCACGAATTAACTTTAGTAATAAACTGATCACGAGAAAAACTAGTAATCCGTTTTTTCTCTTCATCTCATATTCTTTCAGCAACTTTTACTTGGGTAGCAATCCCCGCATGATCCATTCCTGGAAATCAAGTAACACCATAACCAGTTAAAATTTTATAACGCGCCATAACATCTTGTAAAGTATTATTCCAAGCATGACCCAAATGTAATTTACCAGTAATATTAGGTGGAGGCAAAATCATACTAAAAACAGGTTTATTATTAATATTATCAGCACTAAATAATCGTTTTTCTAGTCAATAATCATACTTACCATTTTCTACTTCAAAATGCTCATATTTTTTACTTAATGATTTCATTAATTCTCTCCTACTTATTTTCAATAATTATATCAAACATTAAGAAATATAAAAAATGATACTTAATTAATCTAATATTTAATCTTTTTTCAACGATAATATAATGAATTTAAAACAACAGTAAGATCAGAAAATGCCATCGCCGCGGCTGCAAAAATTGCAAATTCAAAATTAGGAATTGATATTCAAAATCAACCAGATAACATTGCTACTGGTAAGGCAATAAGGTTATAACCAAATGCTCACATAAAATTAGTTCAAATAACCCTTCTTATTTGCTTCGTTAACACAATCGCTTTATAAATATTTAAAACATCAGGTTTAATGATAATAATATCACTAAGATTAACTGCGATTTCCGCTCCTGTTCCCATCGCAATTGATAAATCAGCTTGTTGTAAAGCAACACTATCATTAACACCATCACCAACAAATGCCACTTTTTTACCTTGTTTTTGCAATTTCTTAATGATATTAGCTTTATCTAATGGTTGAATATTAGCAAAGTAATGCTCAATACCAATAGCAGTAGCAACTCCTCTAGTAATAACTTCATTATCACCACTAATCATATAAACTTCAATACCTTCTTGCTTCAACTTAGCAACCGTTTTAATCGCATTTAACTTAATCTGATCCTCTAACACAAATAAAGTTACAATAACTTTATCAATTGCTAGCCCCAATACCAATTGATTAATTTCTTTGCTTTTTTCAACAATTCTTTGTAAAGGAACCGCTAAAACAAATTTTTTTTCTAATAATTTAGTAACCGAAGAAATCGTAACTCGCTGTTTATTACATAACCCTTGAATGCCAAAACCAATAGTTTCTTTCACATCCGTCAAGGATACTTTACTAATATTATATGCTTCTTGGTATGCTTTAAAAGCAGTAGCAATTGGATGCGCTGACATATTTTCTAAACTCACAGCAAAAGTAATATGCTTTTCTTCGCCATAAATAGCCTTAATACTTAATTTGCCATCAGTAACAGTTCCGGTTTTATCAAAAGCAACAATATCAATTTGATTAATTTTTTCAAAAGCATGAACTTTATTAAAAATAATTCCTTCTTGGGTTGACTTTGCAATTCCCACAGTTATTGCTAAAGGTGTTGCTAATCCCAAAGCACAAGGACAAGCAATAATTAATGTTGAAATTGCAGTTTTAATAGCAATACCATAAGGATCAGACATAATAAATGATAAATCAAATAACGGTAAAATAAAAGCATAAACTAAAAAAACTAATAATGCTAACCCTAAAACAAAAGGAACAAAAATCGCCGCAATCTTATCAGCAATCTTTTGTAAATTGGTTTTTTGTTGTTGCAATTGTTCTACTTTATTAATAATACTTGCTAATATCGTTTCATTACCAATTTTTGTTGCTCGCATTATAAAAGCTTCACCTGCATTAGCAGAACCACCAATTAATAATTCACCAGTCATTTTTTTTACAATTTGACTTTCACCTGTAATTAATGAATCATTAATATATGCTAACTCGCCCATTAAAATACCATCAGTAGGAATTTTATCACCCTTTTTAACTAATAACTGATCATCAATTTTAATATCAATAGCAGCAATTGTTACATATTTATTATTTTCTTTAAAAATAGTCGCCTCTTTTACTTGCAACGACATTAAATCTTGTAAGCCATCAATCGCACGATTACGAACTATTTGCGATATTGTATCACCGACTAAAACAAAAGCTATAATTGAAGCCCCAATCTCAAAATACATATGTTGAAATTTATTATCAATCATCATATAATTCATTAATTGTTGATGACTAATTCCTTGAAATAAACCAATAATATGTTCCTTACCATATGGTGAATATTGCAACATCAAAACAATTAAATAAATACTATAGATAAATGCCACCAAAGACGACAAAATGATTAATGAATACATGCCGACTCGTCGTTGTTGAAACAATTCTTGATATCAGGCTTTATAAAAATTAAATCCTAAAATAAACTGAACAATACTCGCAAGCATTAATTGAATAATTGGATTCCCAAAATATACTGCCAATGGATTTACTTTACCCATTGATATTCACATCGGAATAACTAATAAAATAGCAAAAACTGAGCGTAAAATTTCTTTGATTTCAAATCAACGATGTTGTTTATCAGTATGTGTTAAATGCATCTGATGACAAAGATTACTTTGACTTGATCTTTCTTAATTTCATTATAACTCTACCTCTAAACTTAGTTTTTAAATATATTCAGTAATTTTTTCAAGAACAGCATCATAACCGATTTTACTAATACTTGATGTTTTAATAATGTCAATATCATTAATAATCAGCAATGTTTCTTTAATTATTTTTTCTTGCTTGCTAATATCATTTTTCTTTAGTTTATCTAACTTCGTAGTAACAATGAGAATATTAATATTTCGTTCTCGTAAAAAATTAAACATTAATAAATCATCCGCATTAGGAGTTCGTCTTAAATCTAATAATAAGATTGCTAACTTTAAATTTTTTCGCTCTAATAAATAAGTATCCATCATTTTAACAAATTGTTTTTTAATACTCTTACTTATTTTTGCAAAACCATAACCGGGGCAATCAACAAAACGAAATTCATTATCATTAATAGCAAAAAAATTAAGCATTTGTGTTTTACCAGGCGAACTAGACACCTTTGCTAATTGTTTATTGTTACATAAAGAATTAATAAATGTTGATTTTCCAACATTACTTCGTCCTAATAACAATACTTCACTAATCTCATCATCAATTCATTGTTCCTTATTAATAGCACCTTTAAGAAACACACTCTTAGTAATTTTCATTGTTTTCACCACTTTTATTTTCTAAAACTAAAAATGAAATAATTTTTAATTTTATTAAAATTTTACCTTGTGCTTAAAATTTTATCGTATAGAATAAAAATATGCAACTATTTAGTTTGTAAGGTTAATTACTTAATTGTAATTATGAAAAGGGAATTTAGTATTATTCTAAAGCTGTCCCAGCAACTGTGATACGGACAATAATTATATTCGCCATTAAAAATTGGTTTTTTGAGAAGGCATAATTATTGGTTGATGTTAAGCCAGGAGACCTGCCTTATCTTGCTTAAATTTTTGAGTTCTCCTGGGAATGAGACTAAATTATGCTTAATGTTTTAATAACATTAACATCTTTTACTTATTCTTTCTTAGAGAAAATAAGTATTTTTATTGTAAGGAGGTAATTAACAATTTATTTGAAATATTTAAAAGTAATCATTGCATTAACAGTAATCAATATCAATATTATTGGGTTAACAAGTTGCAATCAATTAACTAATAATGCCGAACTACAATTTAAAAAATGATATCAATCTTATGTTAATGAACAAGGGTTATTAAAACCAGAAATTATCAAAAAATATCAAAAGAAAATTAATAATGATGATGATGCACTTTTAGCAGTAATTTTAAAAAAATAACATCTTAATAGCAACAATAAATAATTTAGGAACAAATTTAAGTTGAAGTCGGATTTCCAATCCCAGTGAACCATTACAAGATATGTTAAATAACAATCAAACCTTTTATTTTCGTGAGGTACAATCAATGAGTCAAAATCAATATGGTAACTTTATTGGTGATATTCTCGTTAAAAACGGAAATACAAGCCAAGTCTTAAATAAACCACGAGGTTATCTTAAAACTAACAATGCCTCAATAAGTATCATTAATAGTTGCCCTTTCATTTTTAATAATGATAAATTAACTGCCACTAGTATTAATAATTCACAAGCAAAAATTTTTCAATTATCATATGTTTATCAATTCAACAAAAATTCTCATCCGCTTAAACGAGGCTGTTGATATGAAGCAACTAATAATGATAATAAAATTCCTTCATACAACGAACACGAATTATTAACTTATAACGAAAATGGCGACATTATTCAAAGGAAGAGATAATGACATCATACCTTAAAAAACTAACTAGTAGTAGTATTTGATTTTCATTAGTTTTAAATATATATGGATGTAATAAAATTAAGGAAAATCAAATTTACAATTTTAAAGAACAAGAACAATATCAAGCTAATATGCAAAGAGCGTTAAATAAATATACCACAGCACAAGAAATTATTGGGAGTATTGAACTTAATCTCGGAAGTTTAAGCAAAACTGCTACTGATTTAAAACCACTTATTAATAAACAATTCAATAATATTATTAAACAACAAGTTGGTTCTTTAAAAATTAAGTCTTTAAAACTTAGTAATTATCACAAGGCATTAGTACAAGACAATGACTTCACTGGTAACATTAAATATGAACATCAAGAAATGTGAAAACCAGAATTTTCTCATCGAGAAATGTTATTCGTATTTTACAGTGACATTACCTTACAATCAACAATATTTCCTAACTTAACTTTTAAAAGACAACCTTCTGGTATTAATAGTATTTGTCAGATAATTACTACACATTATAGTTGCGACTATAACTGATACTTTCATATTAAATATCAGTAATCCAAACTGAAAGCAGGAATTAAAATGAAACAAGCAATGTTTTTAATACCAATATTAGCAATAACCCCCAATCTATGAAACAATTTAAATAATAACAACTATTCACAAATTCAAGAACCTATCCTTACAAAAGATGATGTTAAAGTATATTATCAAAATAAAGAATTATCTCCTAATAGCGAATATTGAGATACTAAAGGATGATTAAACAATGAAGAAAGTAATCAATTAACTTTTAAATTTAAGAAACACTTAAATATTAATTTGGAGCAAGCAGCCAAATATATTAAACCAATTGATAGCGCCCAAGCATCATTTAATGAATGATCACCCGTAACAAAAACTACAGAAACAATCCGATTAGATTATCAAAAAGGTAATGCTTTTTGCTCTAATCATTACTTAACTTTTAATAGCACCGTAGATAAATATCCCATATTAAATAAAGAAAAAAGTGATTTTCTATATTATACTAATGGCAATGAAATGATACCAAGATTTCGTAATAACTCCATAACAAAACAACTATGATGAAACGAAATAAAATTTTTATTTATTACCAAGTTAGTTTTCACACCTTACCTAGAAAGTAAAAGCGATTGAACACAACAACAAGCTGATAAATGAATAGCAATGTATAAAGAATACGCTCAATATATTTTTGCTGGTAAACCTGTAATGAATTCACCAATGGATTTAGTTAACCCTTGTGCCTTTAAATTAGATAAAACAAATCAAAATAATGAATTTATCTTAACAATAAATCCTAAAACATATAACCCATGAGGT
This sequence comes from Spiroplasma endosymbiont of Dromius quadrimaculatus, assembly GCF_964031155.1. Taxonomy (NCBI): domain Bacteria; kingdom Bacillati; phylum Mycoplasmatota; class Mollicutes; order Entomoplasmatales; family Spiroplasmataceae; genus Spiroplasma; species Spiroplasma endosymbiont of Dromius quadrimaculatus. Next base: position 531,232 of record NZ_OZ035010.1, on the reverse strand, counting down.
AATGAAAAAAAATCGACAACACTACCGCATTGAGGATTTAGTTTTGGGATTACATCCAAATATAATGGTTCAATGACCGATTTAATTTATCAAGGACGCACCATACTAACTAATATTAGTGATGCTAATTTATCTTCGGAAATTTTAAAATACTTACTTTCAAAAAGATAATCGTGACATAAAATAAATAAAAATAAAAGAATTTCTAATCCTTAGTTAAGAATTAGAAATTCTTTATCTTTTAAACTTACTAAAATCTGGCATTCTTCCTGATTTAATTTGTTTTGCCATTGCATCAACACTTTTTTTAGCTTTTTCAAATTGATTTATTAAATTATTAAATTCTTTTTCATTTCGTCCCGAACCTTTAATAATCCGATTTTTTCTTTTTAAATGTTTTAAAAGTCGTGGATCTCTTCGTTCTTTTTTAGTCATTGAATCTAATAATGCTCTTGTAACTAATAGTTTACTTTCAGCACCTTCAATTTTGGCATCACTAAGATTATTAACCCCCGGCATCATTTTAATTATTCCTGAAAGTTTACCCATCTTTGACATTTGTTTCATTTGATTAGCTAAATCATCTAAATCAAATTGTCCCATCATCATTCGATTCATTGTTTTCTGAATTGATCTTTCATCAACAACATCTTGAGCTTTTTCAAATAAACTTTGAACATCGCCCATCCCTAAAATTCGGTCAGCCATTCTTTCAGGATAAAAAATATCTAATGCTTCAACCTTTTCTCCTGTACCAGCAAACATAATCGGAATTTTAGTTAAATGACTAATAGAAAGTGCCGCTCCACCACGAGCATCACCATCTAATTTAGAAAGAATTGTTCCTGTTAAATTAAGATATTGATGAAATCGTTCAGTAACATTAATTATTTCTTGTCCTGTCATCGCATCAACAACAATAAGAATTTCTTGGGGATTAATATTTTGTTTTAAATTAGATAATTCATCCATTAATACGCTATCAATATGCAATCTTCCTGCTGTATCAACAATAACAACATCAAACTTATTTTCCATTGCATAATTAAGAGCATTGTTAGCAATTTTAACAACATCTTTTTCATTATCCAATGAAAATACAGGAATGTCTAATTGCTTACCTAACGATTTTAACTGCTCAATGGCGGCTGGCCGATACACATCACAAGCAACTAACAAAGAATTCTTATGATACTTTTTTCGTAATAAATTTGCTAACTTAGCTGTTGTGGTTGTTTTTCCACTTCCTTGTAACCCCACCATCATAATAACTGTTGGTCGTTTATTAAGATTCAATAAATGTTCTTTATGTCCCATAATACGAATTAACTCATTATGAACAATTTTAATTAACATTTGTTCAGGTTTTAAACCTTCAAGAATAAACTCTCCCTTTGCAAGATCACGAACATTATTAACAAATTCTTTTACCACATTAAAATTAACATCAGCCTCTAATAAAGCAAGTTTAATTTCACTTAAAGTAGCTTCCATATTTTGTTCTGTTAAAGTTGATGTCTTAATATTCTTCTTAATAGCTTTAGTAATACGATTCGCCAAAAAATCAGTAAACATTTTTATACCCCATTTATTTATAAATTTTAACTTCGCTAATAATTATATCATATGTAATAAGAAATTTATAGATATCATACAAAGAGAGAATATAAATTCTCTCTTTTCTGCTCTTTAAATTATGAATTGTTTCTAGGTTTTGTTTTAACTAAAAAATTAATCTTTTTATCACTATCAGAAATAATATCACGAGAATTTTTTTCTCTTAATTGAAATAATACCGTAACTTGCCCAAAATTTTTACCATCAGCAGGTATTACTTTATCATTTCAATCGATTTCATTAGGAACGATTAATAATTCATAATTGCCTTTATAAATATCTTTTGTTTTATTTTGTAAATAATTTATAAACTCAGCCATAGTTGCAAGAGGTTCATTAATCATTGTTTTATTTTCAGGAAATATCCTTCCAAGTTCTGAATGAATATAATCTTTTATTTCTTCACCTGTTGAAGCCAAGACCTTAACAGTAATAGTTTTTGTTTCTAAAATTTCACAATTATGAATTGCTTGAATTTTAACTTGGACATCATAATCACTAATATAAACTTTTTTTCAATCTAAAACTTCATATTTTATCTTAACACCAACTGGTGGCATTTCCGTAACTAAATTTTTAACTGCTTGTTCAATATCTTGCTCATTTTTATAAGCACGAGCTTCAACAATACTATTAAACTTATTTAAATAGTTACTTACTTCATTTTTAATTTTTTCACTACAAGTAATCGCCTTAACTTTAAGCTTAACTTCACTAACCTCAGTAGTATTATTCATTGCTTTAACAACAACTTCTAAGTCAACATTTGATAATTCACTAGTAGCAACTAAATCTCAATGCAAAACTTTACTAACAATTGTAATTCCTTTTGGCGGTGAAACATCAACTAATTCTTTAATGGCTTGCATAACTTCATCTTCACTATGATAATATTTAGGCACATTAATATTTTTAAACTTACTTAAATAAGATTTAATCGCACTTTTTAATTCCTTAACTTTCACATTAACTTGAATAGTATTAATTTCTTTACCATCCTTTATTGCTTTAACAATAACTACAGCATCAAAAGTTCCAGATACATAGGGGTCTTTTCAATTTAACACTTCATATTCTATCGTAATATTATTAGGAACTACAGCAACAACGGAATTTTTTACAGCTTCAATGACTTCTTCTTTACTAAAATAACAATTTTCTTCAAGAATATCTTTAAAATTATCCAAATAATTACTAATTGGTTCAAATAAACCCCATACCTTAACAACAATATCCTTTGTTTTAATTAAAACTGTATGATGTAATATTGATATTTTTACTTTCAGCGCATAAAAAACCGTTGGTTCTGTTTGCATCACTTGCTCTCAATCATTATTATCAATTTCAATATTAACCATTAAATCATTTTCTTTATTATTAGGTATCTGTTGCTGTAATGCATATGTCATTTCTTTAATTGAATGATAATGAAAGGCATTCTCAATAGTTTCAAACTTATTTAAAATATTACTAGCTTCGTTATCTAAAACCCGACGATGCTTTTCATTAATAGTAATTTTCCTTTCAATTTTAACTTCGGTTTTATTTTTATCAACCGCTTTTCCTTTTAAAATAACATTAACATTAATGACATCAACATCCTTCAAAACCATAATATTATTATCTTTTAATTCAATCGTAACATCACTAACATATACAAATAATAATCCCGCAATACAATCTGATAACTTTTTGGTAATTAAATTAACAATATTATCGCCAACAAAAGTTTGTTCTAAAAACAAAGGGTTAAGTTCTTTACTTGTTAATTCATTAGTTGCTGCCGCAAGCTTCGCATTTTTTATTTTAAAATTGTCATCATTAAAACTACCTGTATTACAACCAATTATTGTGCTTATTGGTGTAATAATAAAAGTAAAAGTTAGTAACTGCTTTAAAATTCTATTCATTTAAATCAACACATTCCCTTCATATAACAAATAAAAAGTAATTAAAATTATACTATTGCTAATATTAATAATAATACTTTTATAGATAATTTAATAATTACTTTTACTTGCTATTATTTTAATCACTTTAAAATAAAAATACAAGCATTTAACCACTTAATATCAAAAAGGAACAACATCATCATAAATTGTTCCTAATTATTTTATTATTTAATTTTAACGAGCAACCTCATTAGCTCTTAATTCTCTAATAACAGTGATATGAATATCGCCAGGAATGGTAATTTCTTTTTCAATTTTAATTTTCACATCATGAGCAATTTTATAAACCTTAGCATCACTAATCTTACCAGGATCAACAATAATTCTAATTTGTCTTCCAGCTTGAACAGCATAAGATTTTTGCACCCCAGGAATTGATTGACAAATTTCTTCAATTTGTTGCATTCTTTGAATAAACTCTTCTAAAGAGTTATTTCTTGCTCCCGGTCTAGCTGCCGATAAAGTATCCGCTGCCATTACTAAAACCGCATAAATACTTTGCGGACTAACCTCACCATGGTGCGCATGAATAGCATTAATAATTAGCGGGTGTTCACCATATTTTTTTGCTAATTGCACCCCCAAATTAACATGCGAACCATCCATTTCATAATCAATTGCTTTACCAATATCATGTAATAAACCCGCTCTTCTTGCTAATTTTTCATCCAATCCTAACTCAGCAGCCATTGTTCCTGCCAATTTTGCTACTTCAATACAATGCTGTAAAGCATTTTGACCAAAACTAGTACGATATCGTAATCTTCCAAGATAATAAACCAATCCAAGCTTCATATTAGTAATTCCTAAGTCATTAAGTACTTTTTGTCCAGTTTCTTGAATTAAAGCTTCCAACTCATCTTGGGTTTTCTTTAAAACTTCTTCAATTCTTATTGGTTGAATTCGCCCATCGCGCATTAATGAATTTAAAGTTCGAACCGCAATCTCTCGTCTAATCGGATTAAAAGATGCCACTTGAATCACTTCTGGAGTATCATCAATAATAATATCAACACCTGCCGCTTGTTCAAAAGCCTTAATATTTCTACCTTCTTTACCAATAATTCGTCCCTTCATTTCATCATTAGGTAACTTAACAAATGCTGTTGTTTTTTCAGCAACAACATCATGGGCATACTTTTCAATAGCAACAGCAATAATATTGTCAGCAATATTTTTTGCTTTAATTTTAGCATCATTTTCACGATTTTTAATTAATTGCCCTAACTCTAAATCAAGCTTCTCCTCTAATTCCTTAAACAAAACTACTTTTGCTTCTTCTTGACTAAGTCCCGCAACTTTTTCTAATTCCAAAACAATTTTGTCTAACTTATCATAATAGTTTTCTTCAATTTTTTTAATATTATCTTTTTTTTGAAGAATTTCACGATATTGAGATTCCAACACTTCTTCGCGTTCAATAATATTTTTTTCGCGTTTCATTAATAAGGCTTCATAATTATTACTTTGACTTCTTCTTTGTTCTAAATCCATTGCTACTTCTTTTTTCATTTGCGCAATTTCTACTTTGATATCTGCCTTTGCTGATTGAATAATATTTTTTGCTTCTCGTTCTGCTTGTTCCAATTTTATTTGACTCTTTTTATCATTACTAGTACGAACAAAATATTTAATTAACAGACCAACGCCAATGCCAATCACCAATGCTAAAAAAATTCCAACCAAAAGACCGAATTCTAATTTACTCATAAATTTTCCTTTCTGAATAGTTAATTTTCTTTTCAAATTATTAATAAAATTTAATTTTTTTTTAAAATAATAGATAATTAGTTTAAAACATTACTTTAATGTTTACCTATTAATAATATCATTTTTTAATAACTAATTAAATACCAATATCAAGATTAAAAAACAAAAAGCAAGTCATTTGTTAAAAGACTTGCAATTAAACATTACTTAACAGTCTGTAATCACTCAGCAACATTACAAATGCAACTGTTCTTGTAAATCAACATTAGCAATAAAAAATTCTCTAACCTTATCACGACCTAAACCAAGTTTCTGCTCACCATAATTATATCAAGAACCATTTTTTTGCAAAATATTAGCCTTTAAACCTAATGAAATCAATTCTTCTAACTTACATATTCCCCGATCAAAGTAAATATCTAAAACTGTCATTTGAAAAGGAGCAGCAACTTTATTTTTAACAATTTTAACTTTAGTTTTATAACCAACCAATTGACTATTAAGCAGAATTTGTTCACTTCTTCTTAATTCAACTCGTAATGATGAATAAAATCTTAGTGCTCTCCCTCCTGGGGTTATTTCTGGATTACCAAAAATAATTCCTACTTTTTCTCTAATTTGATTAATAAAAAAAACCAAACAATTAGTTTTAGCAATATATGAATTTAACTTGCGTAATGCCTTTGACATTAATCGCGCTTGCGCACCAATTGTTTGATCAGACATTTCACCATCTAATTCAACTTGGGGAGTTAATGCTGCCACAGAATCAATTACAATCAAATCAATAGCATTTGATTTAACAAAAACTTCTAATATCCCTAACGCTTGCTCACCTGAATCTGGTTGAACAATTATTAATTGTTCTAAAATAACACCAATTTTTTGAGCATAATTTGGGTCTAACGCATGTTCTACATCAATAAAAGCCGCTTTACCATTACTCTTTTGAACTTCACTAATGGCATGATGTAATGCCAAAGTGGTTTTTCCTGAAGATTCAGCACCATAAACTTCAATAACTCGGCCCCGAGGATACCCACCAATCCCAATTGCCATATCCAATAATAAACTTCCCGAACTAATAACATTATCTTTGGATGGCAGTTTTTTATTCATATCTACAACCGCATCCCGACCATATTCTTTAATAATTGTTTGTAATGCTTGTTGTAAAAGTTCTTCGCGATTAATAATTTCGGTAGTATTTGTTTTATTTTTTGACATTTTCTTACCTCCACTAAATAAATTAACAAAAAAAAATAAACTTTTCCTAGTTTATTTTAAATTTTCTTTAATTAATTCTTTAGTTAATTTAACACATTTATTAATAATTTGTTTGCGATTTCCCGATAATTGATATTCATAAACTAAACATTTGTTATTATAAGCCAATGCAATATATACTAAACCTAATGGCTTATTTTCATGATTTTCAGGACCAGCATTACCAGTAAAACTAATTGCCATATCACTATCAAATAAATTTTTTGCGTTTTGTGCCATTTCAATAGCTGTTTCAACACTAACAGCACCAAATGATTGTAAAGTTGTTAACTGAACTCTTGCTAAATGAACTTTAGAATGAGCACTATAAGCTATTAACCCACCACGAAATACTTTGCTAGCTCCTTCCGTCTTAACTAATGCTTCACTAAAAGCTCCTCCTGTAATACTTTCACAACTACTAATGGTTAAATTTTTCTTTTCTAATAATTTAACTAAATCGTGCAACTTTTTTTCCTCCTAATTAATATTTATTTTTGCTTGCTTTGTTTAATTCCAAGAATATAAGTAATTGCACTCCAAATTGAAAGCAATAATGATAAATACATTGGTATTAAAATAATATGATACTTTCATGAACCTCAACCACTATCTCATCCAAATCAAATATGATTAATAAAAAATAATAATGTTAACCCCACCATTTGCATTAGCGTTTTTAATTTACCATAATAATTAGCAGCAATAACAACTTTCTTAGTTGCTAAAAACATTCTTATCCCATCAAGCAAAATATCGCGAGAAATCAAAATTAATGTTACTCAAACCGGAATAATTTGCGGAATTGTCATAATAATTAAAACACCACTAGTCAACATCTTATCAGCAATCGGATCAGCAATCTTACCAAAGTTTGTTACTTGATTATTTTTTCTAGCAAGATAACCATCTAATCAATCACTAAAACAAGCAATAATAAAAAGGAACCCTGCAATAATTCAAAGAATATTAATTTTAACATTACTATCAATACTAATACTACCACTAACAAAATTATAGTTATCAAATGGTCCGCCTAACAACATTAAAATTAAAATTATTGGTACTAAAATAATTCGTACTAATGTTATTTTATTTGGTAAATTCATTAGCAACCCTCCTATATAAATAATTATAACCTAAAAATAAAAAACGAGATTAAAAATCTCATAAGCCACATTCTGTTCTTAAAGACATCAATGCTTTAAGTGCTAATCATTTATCTATATTAATTAACCTTTAAAGTTAACAAATATCCATTAATTACTTATCATTCGTAATTAATAGTTCCCCTACCATAATTTGGGTTTCTCACTTATGGGGTTTACCGCGTTCCACTCTAATAATTTCTCATTAGCATCGTCACTATGGCACTTTTATAAACTACTAAACCATATTAAATAATTAACTTAGGTTATTAATTAGCCATCTAAGAAACAGCAGATGCTATTTCTTATCCTTGGATTATTTTTTCTCCAAGCATAAACATTACTAGCATCACAGCTAGTGTGAGTGTGGACTTTCCTCTATTAAAAATAAATTTCTAACAGCGATTAGCACGGATTTTTAATCTCATATCCATTTTACTATTTATTAACTTTACTTTCAAGTTTACTTAACCGATTTATGATATCAACATTTCGTAAACCTTTTTCTTCTAACTTATCTCGTTGTTGCATAACAATTTCATAATTACTTTTTAACTTTTCATGTTCTTCAATTATTTCTTTAAGTTTTTCTTTTAAACGCGAAATTTCATCAATATGAGTTTCCATAATTTTATTAAAAGCATCATAATCTTTTTGAACAATATCTAAAAACCGATCAACTTCTTGGGCATCATAACCTTTAAAATTAATTTGAAATTCTTTTTCTAAAATATCCTCTTTTGCCAATTTAAAACTATTATCATTTTTCATAAAATTATTCCTCCTTTTTTATGGCCTCAATCATATCAGTAATTAATCAATTAAATTGTGATAAACCTTTTTTATTACTAGAATTTAAAATCAATTGTTGTAATTTAATAAAATTAGTTTTTTTATTATTACTTTTTAACGATTGTACCTTATTAATTAAATTTTCATCATTCAAATGTTGCTCAATAAATAATTTTTGTTCAAAAGATAACGGTGTTACTAAAACACTATTAATATCAACAAACTTATCTTCAATAATTACATTATCATCTTGCAACATCTGAAAAATCCTATTAAATAATGGCGTTAATGACATTGTTAACTTATCATTAAAATTACTAATTTGTAAATAATCTTTTTCTAATAATTGAACTAATAATTTATCAATTTTGTTAACATCAAAATTAGAAAAATTTTCTAATTCCCGCGGAGTTATAAATTGATATTCTTCCGATAATAAATGCATTAGTAATAATAAAATAATTAATTCATCTTCAGTAATTAAAAGAAGCTTATAAAACTGTAATAAAAGTCTTCACTTATGAAAAATATTTAACGAATTTATGTTCATTATTTTTATTCAATTGGAAAATGTTTTAAAAAGTTGTTAATTACAATTTGCGGATTTTCATATAAATAAAGAATTTTATATAATAATGCAAATAAAGGGAGGTTTAACTTTAATTTTGGCATTTGCTCATTAACCAACCGACAAGTACCAAAACCTTCAACAGTTTTTTGCAATTGCTTATTAATAACAGTTTCTGGATCATTAGTTTTTCCAATTTCATAACCAAATTGATAATTACGAGATTTCGGTGACATTGCTGTTAAAATTAAATCACCAATTCCGGCTGGCGTTAAAAATGTTTCTGACTTTCCCCCCATTTTATTACTAAATTTAATTGCTTCATTTAAACCAATAGTAATAAAAGATGCGACAGTATTATCACTAGCATTTTGCCCTTTTAACATTCCCGAAATAATCGCAACAACATTTTTTAATGCACTAGCACATTCAACACCAATAAAATCATTAGTAATCATCACCGAAAAATTTTCACTATTAAAATATTGTTGAACTTTTTTTGCATATAATAAATTCTCACTAACCGCTGTTACTTGTGTGGGAAATCTTTGAACAATTTCAATCGCAATACTAGGACCATATAGTCCTGACAAATCTTCAATAATATCAGGATTTAAATTTTTGCGAATTGTTAATGATAACCTTTCACCACTATTAGGGTCAAAACCTTTAGCAATATTAATAAAATGCACTTGATAAGTTACTAACTCATTAATTTGCTGACAAACACTAGGTAAAACCAGCGAAGGAACCGCAAAAACAATAACTTTAGCATCACATAAAGCTTGTTTTAAATCATTAGTCGCCACAATATTTTCATTTAAACGAATTTCTTGAAAATATTTACTATTTTGATGATTATTATTAATATCATCAACTTCACTTTTTTCAATGCCATACATTAATACTTCATTTTTATTATCTGCTAAAACTTGTGCCAAAGCACTAGCAAATGCACCAGTTCCTAAAATAATAATTTTTTGCATTCTTTTACCTTCCTTAAATATTTATTTTCTTTGACGAAAAATCAATGGTAAAGGAATTCCTTGAAAGTCAAAATATTCTCGTAACTGATTTTCCAAAAATCTTGCATATGAAAAATGTAAATGCTTCGGGTTATTAACAAATAAAACAAAAGTAATCGGTTGCTTACTTACTTGCGTAGCATAATATATCTTTAATCGTTCACCTTGAAAAATAGGGGGTTGATGTAATAATTGAGCCTTACTAAGAATTTCATTAACAACACTAGTTTGAATTCGTAAATTTTGTTTTTCTTGAATCTTATTAATATTTTGAAAAATCTTTCCGAGATGGACATTTTTTAATGCCGAAACAAAAATTACAAAAGCATAATGAAGATATTTAAAATGAACTTGAATTTCTTTACGAAAATCATCTAAGGTTTTTTTTGTTTTTTCCATTTCATCATATTTGTTAACAACAATAATTACCGGTTTATAACCCTCTTTCGCAATGGCACCAATTTTAGCATCTTGTTCTCTAATACCTTCTTTACCATCTAATACTAATAAAACAATATCACTTCGTTCCACAGCTTTTAAAGCCCGCAAAACACTATACTTTTCTAAATTTGTTTGAACTTTTCCTCGTTTTCTAATTCCCGCCGTATCAATAACAACAAATTTTTGCCCATTTCTAACAAATGAACTATCAACCGCATCGGTTGTCGTGCCCGGAAGATTAGAAACCACAACCCGCGATTCATTTAATAATGCGTTTGTTAAACTAGACTTACCAACATTTGGTCGGCCAATAATAGCCATTTTAGTTTCATTTTCAAGATCTGGTTTTATTTCTAAATTTAATTGATTTAAACTAAAAATAATTTTATCTAACAAATCACCAATCCCAATCCCATGCGTTGATGAAACAGCAATTGGTTCACCAAATCCTAATTGAATAAACTCATATAGTTCATTATTAACTTGTTGATTATCATATTTATTAACAACCAAAATAACCGGTTTATTAATTCCATAAAGCATTTTAGCAATTTGTTTTTCTTCATCTTGCAAGCGTTCTTGATAGTTAGTAGTAAAAATAATAACATCCGCTTGTTCAATCGCAATTTGTGCTTGTAACAAAATTTGTTCTTGTAATTCATCATTACCAAAACCAAGACCACCTGTATCTACTAATCAAAATTCACGATTAAGTCATTGTGCCTTTTGATAAATCCGATCTCGCGTAACTCCTGCTGTATCATCAACAATTGATAAACGATTTTTAATCAAGCGATTAAATAATGTTGACTTACCAACATTAGGTCGCCCAATAATAGCGACAATTGCAGAATTTTTCATTTTATTTTTTCCTAACTATGCATTTGCAAAAGGCATTGATTTTTTTTAATTTCATAAGCCATTGTTGCAATTAAATCAACAATTTGATCTAAAGATAAATTACTATTATCAATTTCAATCGCATCATTTGCTTTCTTTAAGGGACCAACTTTACGATCGGAATCTTGACGATCACGATCTTGTAAATTATTTTGAACACTAGACAATTCTAAAACTATTCCTTGTTGTCGTGCTTGTTCCACTCTTCTTTGTGCTCGTTTACTAACTGTTGCTGTTAAAAATACTTTTAACTGCGCATTAGGTAAAACAACTGTCCCAATATCTCTGCCAGCAAGAATATAACCAAAACCTTGAACAATTGCTCTTTGACTTTTAACCATAAATGTTCTTACTGCTTTGATAGCACTAATAGGACTAACATACTCAACAACCTTTTTACTACTTAAATCATAAGAATTTTGTTTTACCCCATTCACATAAATATTGCCATTAGCATCATAACTAAATCTAATATTAGTCAACACCTTAATAACTGCTCGATTATCATCAATATCAATTTTATTTACTAAACAATAAAGTGTTAAAGCCCGATACATTAAGCCAGTGTCAATAAAAATATAATGTAACCGTTTAGCGACTAATTTAGCAGTTGTTGACTTACCACTTCCAGCTGGTCCATCAATAGCAATATTTATCTGTTTCATTTTTATTCCACCTCTAATAAATTATACATCTAATATAATGATATTATTGAATTAATAAAAGTAAAAGAACAATTAATAATGCGATAATCAAGATAATACTACCAATTATTAACAATATCAATCATTTAAAACTAATTTTTTGTTTTTTAAACCTTGTTACTAACTGATTAAATTGCTCATCAGTAATTACTGCTGAATTGGATAATAATTCTACTAACGGTTTTTTACTAGGCATTAACGCCTCGGGATGCTTTTTTAAATCTTCTTGATAGATTTTAATTACTTGCTGGGCCAATTCCGTTTCTGAAGAAATTTTAGTTTGTAAATTTTTAACAGAATTTTCTAATGCTAAAATTATTTCTTGATATTTACTTTCACTAGTACCATTTAGATGCTGTCCAAACTTATGATGATAATTATGGTCTTGTAAAATTTGCTGTAAATTAACATTATCATTTAAATCACAATCATACTTACTACGAATATCGGTTAAATATTGATTAATTTCATATCTAACTTCAAAATTAATAAAATCTTTTGAATGGTCTTGATGTAGTTGTGGACTTAATAGTTCTCATTCTTGATTAATATTATCAAGAAATTCTTGAAAATATTCTTTATCAATATGACTAAAACGCGTAATATAATCTTGCAATAACTCTTCTTCTTGCAATAATGCTTGATCTAACTCAATCTCACGATTAATTTGCTCTCGTAAGAGCGAAAATCGTTCCATCCTTGTTTGTTCAATTTTCACTACTACCGCCTCATTTCTCTAATATAATTATAATAATAAAATATAATAACTTGCGTTAGCATTTTTTTCAATTAATGGTCAAGTTGCTGTTACGATTAAACTATAAACTAAAGCTTCCAAACAAAATTTTATTAAATTAAATGGTAAAAAAACTACAAATAATTGATTTCGTAAAGATGCCATCCCATATAATTCCAAAATAAAAGCTCAATTTAAAAAAGTCATTCAAAATGAATTAATGATGGCTGCTAAAAAAATACTAATAATTCAAACAATAATTGTTAAAAATTTACCAGAACTATTTTTTGTTCATCCACAAAATTGAATAATAAAAAATAATGGTATTTGGACAATTAAAAATATTGAATAAAATCCTCCTGTTGCTAACATTAACGCTAAATAAGCAATTGGACCACTAACACTAGTAATTAGCATTAACATTCAAGGAATTAAAAATACTAAAAAATAAGTATAAATAATTCCTAAAAACGGAAAAGCAATAATAATAAAAACATCAATAAACTCTAATTTTAAGTAAGGCAAAAATAAAGGCGGAATAAATTTACTAATATAACCGACTAATAAACAAATAGCTAAAAAATTAGCAATTAAAACTAGCTTTTTAATTGTTAATTGACTATCATTTTTAAATGTTACTCATAACAATCTTGTTGTCTTTCTCATTAATTTATTACTCCTTAATTAATTACCGTTATTTCAACATATTTATTGTATAATATTTTTACAAATAAAGAAAAGGAGAAAATTTATTAATGGAAAATAATATCGTTCCTGTAATTATTGAAATTACTACTGGTAGTAGTAACAAATATGAATATAATTTTGAAACTAAAAGAATTATTTTAGATCGTGTTTTATATGGTGCTAATGTTTATCCTGCCGAATATGGTTGTATTGAAAATACTTTAGACTGAGATGGTGATCCGCTTGATGTTATTGCTTTAGCAACATATCCAACAATTGCTGGATGTCAAGCCAATGTTAGAATTCTTGGAGCCTTAGAAATGATTGATGGTGGTGAAATTGATACTAAGCTATTTGGTGTTTTAGCCGATGATCCGCATTTTAATCATCTTAAATCTTTAAAAGATGTTCCTGAACATACTTTAGCAAAAATTAAAAATTTCTTTATCCAATATAAACAGTTACAAAAAAAAGCAGTTATTGTTAAAGAATGAAAAGATGAACAATGAGCTTTAAAAGAGTTAGCTCATTGTCGTGAACTATATACTAAATATAACGAACTTCTAATTAATGAAGGAAAAGAAAAATTACTAGAAAAATTTAAAGAAATACAAAAATAATCCTTACGGATTATTTTTTTTCGCCATTATTTCTAATTGCTTAACTTCATCATTTGTTAATAACCGATAATGACCTTCACTAATACCACTAAGGGTTAATATTCCCACAGCAACCCGTTTTAATGCTAAAACTTTACCATTTATTGCTTTAATCATTTTCCGAATTTGTTGATTGTGACCATCTTGAATTGTTATTGCTAACATATAAGTTTGTTGCTTACTATTTACTCTTAATAATTTAACTTGTACTGCTTTAGCTAAAAAATCATCATCAATTAAAACACCATTTAATAAATTATTAATCATTGTGGAAGTAATTTTACCTTTAACCGCTACTTCATAAACTTTATTAATGCCGTGGGTTGGATGCATAATTAAATTAGCAAAATTACCATCATTAGTTAATAATAACAACCCACTAGTATAATAATCTAATCTGCCAATCGGATAAATCCGCACAGTAATATCTTGTAAATAATCAAAGACGGTTTTTCTTCCGAGGGGGTCATCCAAAGAAGTAATACAGCCAATTGGTTTATTAAAAGCTAAATAAATATTTTCTTGTTCTGCTGGCAATAATTGACCATTAACAGTAATTTTAGCATTTACTTCAACTTTAAATCCTAATTCCGTAATAATTTGTTCATTAACTGCAACTTTGCCTGCTAAAATTAATTGTTCTGCTTTTCGCCGCGAACAATAACCACGCATAGCGATTATTTTTTGTAATCGTTCTTTTTTCATTATCATTATCCTTAATTAATAAACAAATTAGTGTCTTCATCTTTATCAAAAAAAGATTCTGGTAATGGTGGTAATTTATCTAACGAAGATAAATTAAAATAATCTAAAAAATATTGACTCACACCATATAATATTGGTCGCCCCGGAGCATCACTTCTTCCCAATTCAACAATTAATTCTCGGGCTTTTAATTTAGCAACCATAAAATCACTGCTAACACCACGAATACTTTCAATTTCACTTTTTACTATTGGACCTTTATAAGCAATAATTGCTAGCGTTTCTAATGCAGCCGTTGATAATTTACTAGTTTGCTCAATAACTAATGATTCATAAATATTAAAATGTTCTTGTTTTGTCATAAACTTAAAAACATTATTATTATTCATTAATGCTATGCCTCGCGATTCATCCGCTTCTAACTGCTGTTGGATAGTTATTAACATTTCATTAACAAGATTAAGACTAAGATTTAACTTTTTAGCAATTTTTTGATTACTAATGCCTTCTTCACCAGCAATAAAAATTAATCCTTCCATTAAAGCATAATTATTCACTTTCTTCATTAAATTCACCTCGATATTTTAATGTAATGGGAGCAAACATATCTGCTTGTTCAATGTATATTTGCTGACTACGAACTAAATCCAAAATGGCACTAAAACTAACAACAAGCAAATTATTTGTAATATTATCATTTTCAACAAAAATATCATAAAGATTATAACTTTTTTGGGGATTTTGTTTTAAAAAATTAAAAATTTCTAATGCCCGCTTTTGTGGTGATATTTGTTGTTTAGCCACGCGTGTTGTTATTGGCATATTTAATTGATACCTTTTATACACTTCTTGTAATTGAAAACTTAACTGCTCTAAGTTAAAATCTCAATTAGTTTCCTTCGCTAACGATGCATATTGTTGAGAATTAGAAACAATTGCTGGTCTCGTAAAAACTTGCTGACGAACAATTTCTTGTTCTTTAAAAAAACCAGTTGTTTCTTTAATAGTTTGATATTCTAATAATTTTTGAATTAATTCTTGACGATTATCGGCTTCATAATCACTATTATCTTCTTCTAAATTAGTCTGTTGTAATAATCGCCGTGATTTTAATTCCAAAAGATATGCTGCCATTGTTAAATATTCACTAGCAATATCTAAATTTAATGTTTCCATTTTATTTAAATAATCTAAATATTGCGTTGTAATCATACTAACATCAACAGTAAAGATATCAAGATTTTTTTCTTTAATTAAATGTAAAAGTAAATCTAATGGTCCTTGAAAATTATCAATGTTAATCAGATATTTACTCATATTTAGTTATCCACCTTATCTTAATTATCTTATTGCATTATTTCATAAATAATATTATTAATTAGCGGTAAAGATTGTTCAATTGTAAATAATTCTTTTGCCATTGCTGTAAACTCACTGACATTATTAATATTAGTATATAAAGTTAATACCGTTTCATTAGCATTAACCTTTTCTTGGGTTTTTTTATTAATAAAAATTCCAGCCATATAATCAATTGATGAAGAATTTGTTTCTCTTCCTGCTCCTAAATGCATTGCTAAATTACCTAAACCATAACAGTTATGAAAATTAACAAATCCTGAAACTGATGCCTTAATTTCAATAACAAATTTAACAGCATCTTTTCAAACAAAATTAGTAACAAAATCAATATCACCAGATTGCTGTTTAATAAATTGTTTAAAAATATTCAATGGCGCTAATGATTTTAGTTGCTCAATACATTTTTGTTTTGCTTCATCAAAATTACTACAAATTTCTGCTTGTAATAAACTAATTGCACTTAGAGAGGTTACAAGTTCTAACAATGCTGAATCTTGATTTTTACCTTGTAAAAATTCATACGCTTCATAAACTTCACAAATGTTACCAATCATTCTTCCTAATGGTTGATTCATATCACTAATAATAATAGCAGTTTTAACCTTTAATTCTTGAGCAATTTGTAACATTAGTCTTGCTAATTTTTTAGCATCATTTAAATTACTCATAAAAGCACCATTACCACACTTAACATCTAAAACAAGACCATCACTACCCATAGCAATTTTCTTAGCCATAATACTGGCTGCTATTAAAGGAATGGAATCAACAGTTCCCGTAGTATCTCTTAAAGCATAAACTTTCTTATCAGCCGGAGTAAAATCTTGTGTTTGACTAATAATACTCATTCCGCATTCATTAATTACTTTTAAAAAATCATTTCATTGCAAATTAACATTAAAATTAGGAATCGCTTCTAACTTATCAATCGTTCCACCAGTTTGTTCTAATCCTCTTCCAGAAATCTTTGCTACCTTAATGCCAAAACTTGCTAACAAAGGAGCATAAAGTAAACTTATTTTATCACCAACACCACCTGTAGAATGTTTATCAGCTTTAAAACCACTAATTGATGATAAATCTAATGAATCACCAGAATTAATTAATGATTTTGTTAAATCAAATGTTTCTTGATTATTTAAACCATTAAATCAAACAGTCATTAAAAAAGCACTCATTTGATAATCAGGAATATCACCCTTAGTAAAACCACTAATAATAAAATCAATTTCTTTTGTTGTTAATTGTTGATTTTGTTTTTTCTTATTAATTAAATCTAACATTCACATTATTTTTTTTCATCCTTATTTTTTAAATTAAAATTATTAATAACTTTTTGAATATTACTTTGCATATTTCTTGCTAAATTATCAGTAGTAATATTAATAAAATTAGCAGGGTCTAATGGTTTTTGAATCACAAGATAAATTTTTTTCTTTCCTTGAGATTTTTTATTAAAAACTTCATACGAATTAATAATAGCAACTGGAATAATTGGAACATATGCTTGATATGCGATTCTAAGTGCTGCTGGTTTAAATTCTTGTACTGTTGAACTATTACTTCTCGTTCCTTC
Source organism: Spiroplasma endosymbiont of Dromius quadrimaculatus (assembly GCF_964031155.1). NCBI lineage: Bacteria > Bacillati > Mycoplasmatota > Mollicutes > Entomoplasmatales > Spiroplasmataceae > Spiroplasma > Spiroplasma endosymbiont of Dromius quadrimaculatus. Next base: position 513,384 of record NZ_OZ035010.1, on the reverse strand, counting down.
TGGAAAAATAACCATTGTTCGTGGGACACGAATTAACATTTTCGCATCACTAAAAACTTCTAATGCTTGCCTTGGATTATTACGATCTAAAAATAACACATCAATTAATTGTACAAAGCGTTTAAATATTTTATGTTCTTGTAATTCTTGCTTAGCAATGAATGCTAAGGGAGCAAATTTACTAAAATCATTAATTAAAAGTAATAATAAAGCATCAAAATTTGATTGATGATTGCCAATCATCACACACCCCTTATTATTAACTCAATTTTCTAATCCTTGGGGATAAACTTTAACATTATATAACCATGCAAAATATCGCGCTCGCTTTTGCAATCATTTATAACGATATTCTTCTGATACTGAATTAGGATCACGAAGCACTTTCTTTGTCATTTTTTTTGCTTTTCTTAAAGTTTGTAGCAAATATGGCAATGTAATTATTACTCTTCATTTATTCATTAGTAACTTTCCTTTCATAAATTAATCCAACAAATTTATCATATTGTTTCTTACTAATTTCTTTAAATTGATGGAAATCAATTTCTGGAAAATAAGTATCGCCTCCATATGAATCATTAATAAGTGAAACAAATAATTTGCTGGCATAGGGGATTGCGATTTGATAAATCAAAGCCCCCCCACAAACATATAAGTCATCACCACTATGCTCATATTGTTTTAAAATCCCTTCTAAATCATTACTCACAATTACATCAGGATGATTAAATTCATAATTAGGATTTCAACTAACAACAATAGTTTTTCTTTGTGATAAAGGTTTAACTTTTAAACTAGCAAAAGTTTTTCTTCCCATTAAAATTGTTTTTCCGATAGTAATTTCTTTAAAATATTGTAATTCTTGATTTAAACACCACGGCAATTTATTATCTTTACCAATAACACCATTCTTATCCATTGCTCATACCAAAATTACCATAATTAAACTGCCACTTGTCCTTTTATCGCCGGATGCGATTCATAATCTAATAATGAAAAATCTTCATATTTAAAATCAAAAATTGAAGTTACTGAACGATTAATTATTAATTTGCCTAATTTTTTTGGAGGTCTTGTTAATTGTTCATTTATTTGTTCTAAATGATTAGTATAAATATGCGCATCACCAATTGTATGCACAAAATCACCAACTTCATACCCACAAACAGATGCTAGCATATAAGTTAATAAAGCATAACTAGCAATATTAAAAGGAACACCTAAAAATACATCAGCACTTCTTTGATATAACTGACAAGATAATTTATTGTCAGCACTAACATAAAATTGAAATAATGTATGACAAGGCGGTAATGCCATTTCTTCAATTTCCTCAGGATTTCAACTAGATAAAATATGTCTTCGTGAATGGGGATTATCTTTTAATTGCTTTTCTAAATTTTTTAATTGATCCATACCATTAAAATTTCGCCATTGTTTACCATAAACTGGACCTAAATCACCATATTTTTTAGCAAATTGCTCATCATTTTTAATTTTAGAAATAAAATCTTGTAATTGCTCACCTTTAAAATCAGGTGAATTTTGATATTTTTTATATGGTCACTCATTTCAAATATTAACATTATTTTGAACTAGTGTTCTAATATTAGTATCACCTTTAATAAATCATAATAATTCATAAATAACAGCTTTTAAATATACTTTTTTTGTTGTTAATAGTGGAAACCCTTTTTGTAAATCAAACCGCATTTGATAACCAAAAAAACTAATTGTATCAATAAGGGTACGATTAGGTTTATTTTGACCTTTTTCTAATATCTGACGACATAAACTTAAATACTGCTCCATTGTTTCACCTCACGATAATTTCTATTCTGTTTTTAATTTTAACATAAAATCTAATAACAAACTATTACGCTTAATAAAAAGTAAAAAGCTAAGGTAATTTAAAATTACCTTAGCTACTATGATTTCTTAGTTATAAAATTTTATTTTTAACAATTACAGGGCAGTAAATTCATCGTCTGGCTTTTCATCTAAAGTTTTACAATTCCCAATGTTATATTTTTGTTTAAATTCTTCAACCACACGATTTAATATACTTGCTAATTGCGAATTACCATATTCTTTATTTCCATTGTCTAATGTTCTAAAATTCCCATTACTATCAAACTGATCTTGATAAAGATTGCACTCATTTCTTTTTGCGACCACTTGTTCTATTTCCCGATTAAGAGTCATTTTCAAATCGTCCATTTCTAAATTAGACTTTGCTCCTTGTTCATTTTTTGCTTGTCAATTTACTGGTTTCATTGCTGGCTTTACAGACACAGGTGGCGCCTGACGCTTAGTAGCAATTCCTTCTTTATTCTTGGTCAATACTGTAGCAACTTTATCATAAGGATTTCAATTATTTCGTTGCGCATTTGGTTGTTTAGAATCATTAACAATCGCATTACGAAGTTCATCACTATCTAACATATTTAATGGTTTCATTGCTGGTTTTGGGGGCACAGGTGGCGCTTGGCGTTTAACTATCGTACATTGTTCGTTTTTGCCCATACCTTTATCTAATTCATCGGGCACAGCTCTTTGTTCTACCTTTGGTTCTGAAAATAAACGATGATTATTTTCTCTTATTTGCATAAAGTCAATAAAACTATTAAAATTATAATTTTTAAATTGAAAATATATTCCATATTCATTATCAAACATAAAATGCATATAGTGCTCTTTAAGACTTTTAATAGCAACGGCTTCAAAATTATAATTTGTTAATTTTTGATACGCTACTTTAAACCCAACAACATCATTAAGTTTAGTTAACCGAATTAAGTTTTCAATTGATTGATTGGTAGCAGAATCATTTTTAAACCGTTTATTAATTTGAGCACACAAAAGATTAATATAAGCATATTGTTTTACTTCTTGACAAGCATTGGTAACTTTTCATAATTGAAAATCTTTCATTTTTAATAAAACATCAAATTTAATATATTCATTGATGCGTTTTGTTATTTCCGCACTAATTTTTTCATTCATAAATATTCTCTCCCTTTATTTTTTAATAAATTACTATTTATTTACTATTTAGATAATTAAAATTTCTTAATTTTTAGATATTTAAATTTGTCCCGTTTGCTAATAAAAGATTAATTATATCTAAATTTTTTCTTATTCTAGGAAAATAAAGTGCCGACCTACCAGCATTATCTTTGATATTAACATCAGCACCCTTTTTTAAGATTAATTCAACCATTTCAATATTATTTTCAAGCACCGCTAGCATTAAAGGTGTGTCATTATTAACAGTTTTATTTTCAATATTAGCGCCACTTGCCAATAATAATTTTGCATCCCTGACAACAATTAAACATTATTGGAATATGAAGCAGGGTATTACCATTATCATTTTTAATATCCGCCCCTAAATCTAATAAAGTTGTTAGACAAGTAAATGCTTCTTCATTATTTTTATTAACATCATAATTTAAAAATATCCTATCAATTATTCTAATATCTACTTTTTCTGACAGGTTAACAAAAATATCATTAAGTTTTAATGAGCAAAATAGTTCGGTATCACTTTACATATAGTTGATGGCATTCTTATTAAATTATTATTTTTACGCATTATAAATATTTTTTCAAGTTCCATTAAATCGTTTCCATTCATTAATTATTATTGTTCTTTAACTATTGTCTTCTCTTTGGAGAAATTGATCAAAACTCTCACCTTGTAAATAGATTTTTTTTATAAAATTTAACATTTTCCTTGTTTTACTCATTAAAAAATCAACATTAAATTTTTTTCTTGAAAAAATTTGATGATAATTTCCGACATAATATTCAATAGCATTATTAACAAAATTATAATTTGTTATTGCTTCATACTTTTCTTTAAATCCTAAAATATTATTAGTTTTAACTAATTTAGAAAGACCTCTTATTCGCTTATAGATCTGAAAGTCAAGTAATTTCTCACCAGAAATTCAACAATAAATATCTTCCACTATATTTATTTCATTTCCGCTTTCATTTAATAATATTCAAACTTTAAAAATCTTCATTTTTGATAAAATATCAAATTTAATATATTCATTAATACACTTTACTTTTTTTTCTTGTTGAATTCTCGCTAACAAATATTCTCATTCCTTTTATTTAATTTTAAGATGTTATTTTAGAAACATATCAATATTTTATTCTTGTAAAACATTAGCTTCCCCTTCTAAATTAAGAAAGGCTTCAAAACTCTCACCTTGTAAATACAATTTTTTTATTAAACATATCATTTTACTCGTTGGAAAAACAATATTTTAATTTCCGGTTCCAAAAATATTACAATAATTTTTGATATCATATTTGATGGCAACATTTTCAAAATTATAATTTGTTAATTTTTGATATTTTTTTTTAAATCCTAAAATATCATTAGTTTTAACTAAGTTAACAAGTTTATTTACAATATGTACTATAGCACAGACATATGTTAGTTTCAAGAGGTTTTTAAAAGTTTGTTTAGAAAATTGAATGGGATGTCTTTTATTGTTCAATGATTCCTTTGAAAGTTATAAAAGTAATAATATTCATTTAAATATCTTTGTAATTCATTAGTATTAAATCTTTTGATATCATCTAACAATAATAAATTATTATAATTCTTATGAAATCTTTCTATCTTACCATTACTTTGGGGTGACCTTATTGGAGTAGTTTCGTGTATTATTTTATTATCTTTTAAATATTTACTAAAGGGTCTTTCTTTTATCTTATATTCATTTTTATTACTTCAATTAGTAGTGGTAAATTCTGGAGCATTATCAGTTCTAATTCTATTAACTTCTATTCCAAACTTCTTAAAATCATATATTGCTCTTTGCACAGCATTAATGGCGTTGTTAGTTCCTAAACTATCATAAACATAACCAAATACCATTCTTGTCTTTTCATCAATAAAGTCATAGACATACATATTTTTTTCTACCGGATATTTTGACTTGGGAAAGTGTTTAGCATCCATTTGTATTAATCCGATTTCTTTTACTTCATAACGGTTATAATAGCGTTTGTTTTCCTTAATTTTTTGTCTAATTTTATCATAGCGAGGGTCAGATTTAATTCAGCGATAAAATGTTCTAATATTTCTTGGTAAATCATATTTATGGGCGTCATGTTCGCCTCTAAGGAGATTATTATATAATGACCAAACACCACCAGCTTTAATGTTTTTGTATTTGTAAAATAAATCACATATTTTTTTACGACTTTCAATGTTAAATTGATAATGTGGGTTCAACGGTTTTGTTGATTTAATTATTAAATTACTAAAATTATTTTCATAGTAACCAGTAATAATTTTTTTAGCTCAACGATAAAAAGTTATGTCAATATTGTGAAAGTGTTTTTTAATTAATGATTTTAAAGTATTTTTTTCGGTATAAAATTGTTTGCATAGGTTTAAATAATTATTAATTCGTTTTTTAGTTTTATGATAGTTTTTATCTCGGTAAAAACCCTTTAATCAGCATTGTAAGCGTGCTTCTAAATCTGATAATTGATTTTCGGCGATAATATATTTCATTGTTTACAAACCTGCTTTCTATTTAATTATTTTTGTTGATTTAATCTCATTATAAATTAGTTGTTACTTGATTAAATTTTTTCATATTTTAATGCCGTAAAAATTAGAAATTTTTGTTTGTTAGTGTATAATCAAATTCCAAGGTAAGTAGATTTTAGAATAAGATTTGGAGAAAGGAGAAAGTGATATAAATTTTTATTAATTAGTAAAAATTCACGAAAGGAATTTAATTAATATGAAAAAATTATTAAGAATTTTAGGAATCATAATAATAACTGGAAGCGGAATGTCTGGTGTTGTCGCTAATAGTCCTTATATAATAACTGTACCGAAAAATAATGTTTTAAGTAGTAATTTAAAATTCGAAATATTACCACCAACAAGTGTAGAAAATATTATTCAAACTTTTATGAATGGTACACAGGAAGCTTTTGAGCAAAATTTTAGTTATTGAGTTGATACAGCAAAAGACAAAGTTTCTGAATATTATAATAATTTTTTAATAAATAGAACTGGGAGTTTATATACAAAAAATATGACAGCAATATCTGATAATGTAGTTCAAACATTTGAAAATAATTATATAAATAACACTAGTTCTTCTCAAACTTTTCAAACTCAATCTTATTCAAAAACTATTGGAAACACAAATTCTTTTACTATTTCTTTAAATGAATCAGCATCATTTGAAACAAGTTTTAATTTTTTATTTTGAAACTCATCTATAAATGTTAATGTTAATTCAAGCCAAACATGAGATAAAACAACAACTACAGAAGAAACAGTAACTGCACCCAGCCAATCATTTATTGTGGGCTCTAATTCAAAAGGAATTGCACAATATATAATCCGACAAGGTACATACAAATCAGATGGAATAATAAGGTATTACCTTCCTTCGGACTTTAAAATAACTTCACCAAAATACAGAGGCAAAGATGGTTTAAATCATTGAAATACTGTTTTTTTAACAAGAACTATCAAAGAAATTGCTTCTAAATATCCTGACATGCTTGCAATGGATTATAAGGGAAATTCTGTTTTATCAGTTAATGATATAAATAATCCAACAATAATTATATTCAATATACCAATAACTTGAAATTCACAAGGAGGCAAACTTGATGTTAATTTCAGTGAAAATCCATTAGAAAATCAATAATTTTTAAATTAAAATATTATTACGCATTTTAGAAGCAATCAATTTAACAACAAGTATAACAAATTTTTAATCTCTTGTTAAGAATAAAAGTATAAATTGTATATAATAAAATAAAGTTTAAAGGCAGTAATTAATTAAAATTACTGCCTTTTTTTACTTTGTCAAAAAATGAAAAAGTTGCTTAGTTATTTAAGGGCGCCGTCATCATAGAAAACCACCTTCTAAGGCATTAATTTTAACGGTTTTTAAATTTAGTTATTAAGGATTTTCAATTTTAATTTCAAAATTATTTGTTTTATTTAATCTATAATTGTTAGTGTCGTCATGTTCAAAAGTTAATAATTCTGTTCCTTGTGCTTTAATTCTTATTGTTTTATTGGGTATATTAATCATTCAGGTATAAAAATTTAAACCCGAAGTATCTATTTTTGTTCCATAAGTATTTGTTATTTTTTGAAAGTCTTTTTGTTTAATTCTGTTATTTACAAGCTCTGCATTAAACTCTAAACTAAAAATTTTTCCATTTTTTAAATTTGGTAATTGTTTATCTATATTTGCATTTATATTTTCTTCTGTTCTTATCTCAACTTTTAAAAGGTCATGGTCTTGCCTTTCCGTTAAAAATCTTATTTTTTCTAAGTTTCTAATTTCAAAATCATAAATTTTGTTTTCGTTATCTTTTTGTTCTACTGGTTCATTTGGTTTTTTAGAACAGCCAACTATTGGTAATATTGTTAATGTAGAAAGAGTTATTATATTTAAAATTTTCATTATTTTAATTCCTTTATTACTTTATTTTTTCAATCATATATATATATTACACGAAAATTCTTAATATCATTAGAAAAATGGCAAAACCGATTAAAAATTGAAAGGTATAGTAAAAAGCTGGTACCGTTTTAAAAACTGGAAAAATGGCGGTTGAAAAATTAACTGTTGCTTTGGCAATAATTGCTAATGGGCGTAAAATGGTAATGATTTGTGAAGCTATCAGCATTCAGTTTAGCATTTTAATGCCAGCATTCTGAATGGCACAACCAATATCATTAAAGGTTGGTATTCATCGTCCGGAATATTTACAATTTGGTGGTGGAATTAGGTCATCCCATTCTGAATTGGTGGAGCCGTCAGGGATAAATGCTGTGGAATTAAGGACATTAAAGTCATAAATTTTAAAATTGTAGTTAGCGGTATTTTGCTTATGGTACAAAGGAAATGTTAAAGTAAAAATATTAATACCGTAGCGAATATCAATGTCGGTGTTAAGATAATTAATACTATTGGCAGTTTTACTGACTGATAATTTAATCAGTTTATTGTCATAAGATTTAAGCACATTAAAATCAATTTGATAAATGCTATTGTTGTTTTTAATGGTATTATAATTCTCTTGGTGTGTTTTTTTGTCAAAAGTAAAAAAATAACTTCTTAGTAGTAGTTCTGAATTACCAGTAATATTAATTAAATATTTTTTGGGATAAAAGGTAATTAACGAACGATAAAAGAAACCAATTTGAATAAAGTAGTCCTTATTATAGTTACCTACGCCTTTAAAATCGATTTCGGTATGAGTTTTTTCGTCCATATCAAAAGTCGCATAAAATAAACTAGCAAAGAAATTGCCAAGAATTTCATAGATTTCATCAAAAACATTTTTGTAATCGCTGTTGTTAATACTAGGAATGTTATTTTTAAAATATAGGTAAATATCATTTTTTAAATCGGGGTCATATCGTAGAAAACTAAATTTAACATTGAGGTAATTTAAGGTTCCGAAAAGGTACTTAATTAGGTAATAATCGTTAGCTCTTGTGGTGTCATATTTTCATATTTCATTTTCACCGTGTAATAATTGTAAATAGTTATTTCCAGCAATTAGGGTTTTATTAAATGCCTTAATTTTGAGGACATTATCGTTGTTATCATCTTGTTTCGGAATGACCATTTTAATCGTATTTGTTCCTTGCAATTGTGTGCTCGTTTCAATTGCGGTGAATTTAACGGTAAATGTTCTGTCAGCGACATTGTCTGTTGTTAAATCAAAAGTAGTGCTATCGTCTAAGTAATTGTTGTCATTATCTTTAATTTCTGTATTATAGTCGATGCCTTCAATTGCATTATTTACGCCAGCAAGATTGTTAATTTTTTCATTAAGTCTTTTTTTAATTTTTTTTATAACTTCAATTTTGGTTGCATTTGTAGGGTCGATTATTTCTGAATTTGGTAAAATAGTTGAAGTCTTATGATAAAAATAGCTCTCGTCTTTAAAGCCGTGATTTTTAATCGTAAATTCTTTGTAATAACCTTTTTCTAAGGTGTCAATGAAATTAAATACTGGTGTTCAATAAAGATAAGAATAATTGAATTTGTCAAAATCACCGCGATGAATCATTAAATAGTCAAGGTTATCAACAACATCGTTATAATTATGGTTACCATCAAAATCGGTGGTTGTTGTCGGTAATTCAATATCAGTACTATCTTTTTCAATTTCAATTTCAAAATTATTTGTTTTATTTAATCTATAATTGTTAGTGTCGTCATGTTCAAAAGTTAATAATTCTGTTCCTTGTGCTTTAATTCTTATTGTTTTATTGGGTATATTAATCATTCAGGTATAAAAATTTAAACCCGAAGTATCTATTTTTGTTCCATAAGTATTTGTTATTTTTTGAAAGTCTTTTTGTTTAATTCTGTTATTTACAAGCTCTGCATTAAACTCTAAACTAAAAATTTTTACATTTTTTAAATTTGGTAATTGTTTATCTATATTTGCATTTATATTTTCTTCTGTTCTTATCTCAACTTTTAAAAGGTCATGGTCTTGCCTTTCCGTTAAAAATCTTATTTTTTTCAAGTTTCTAATTTCAAAATCATAAACTTTATTACTTTGTCTTTTATTTCTAATTAGTGATTGTGTTGTTATTTTATCATTCTTAATGTTTTGCGGAGTAATAAAAATATTATTAAAACCAATAATTAACACGGTAAATATTTTCATAAACATTTTTATCACTCCTTTTTAAAATATTTTATTTTTCATTATTCTTTTAGCTTTAATCTTTTTTAATATAAAACGAATTAAACAGTTTACTATTTCTGTTATGGTTACTCATACTAAGGAATAACCTATAATCATTAATTTACCAATTGGTCCAAAATTTTTAATAAATTGTTGCAAATTTTTAATATCTGTATGTAACAATAAAACTATACTTAAAGATATGAATATAATGTAATTAAATATTATTCATCAACATTTTTTTAAAGAACTAATTAATTTGCTTCATTTCATTTTTCAAGGCTCTTTTTGTTTTAATTTTTTGAATAATCAAGCGGATTAATTTTTCAAATTTAATTGCAAAATATATTGCTCCGCCTCATCAAAAAACAAATATTCCTGCAAGCATAATACCACTATTGAACTTGCCGAAGAAATTAACCATTTCTTTATTCATAAAGTCATTAAATTCGTCACTTGTTCCGGTTATTCATTTAGCACCACTTACTGTTAACGCACAAATTAATAAGCTTATAAAGATGAAAACGATACTTAATACTATTTTTAACCACCGCTTTTTAAAAGAATTTTTAATTCTTAATTTTAATGGCATTTTTTCTTTTGAATTATCTTTTTTAAATAATTTTCCTAAAAGTTTTTTCATTTTAACGCTCCTTTCATATTTTTATCGTCCTTTAATAACAATAAATAAAGCAATAAGTACACAAGTAACGCCAAGAATGGTGAAGATTGGATGTTGCGAAAATGTTCGTGCCATTGGTTTAAATAGTTCTAAAATTGTTAAATTGCTAGTAATAAACTTTTTAAAATTGGCAAGACCCTCACTAATATAGTTCGTTAAAGTTTCAAAATGACTACCAGCCAGAAGTCCAAGAACAGTTATTAAGATAAAAATAATAATTAGTTTGAACATATTTATTTACTCTTTTGATTTCACGATTTGAAATTTTTATTTTGTCTAACTGTGGTAATTTGACCGCTTTTTTTGTGGTGAAAATTACCGACTTGTTTCTCTTGTTTGTTAATTCTAGCGGATATATCTTATTGGTGTTTTTTAACTTTTCCTCAGGCACTTAAACGGCCACTATTTTTAACGGCATATCGGCGTTCTTGTTCTAAATTAACTTGTTGACTACCAAAACCGAGAATAATTGCCATAAGAAATTCTACTGCAAGCATTAAGAATAAAGGAAATATTAGTTGAATTTTTGTTCCTGGTACTTCTAAACTTCAAATTAAGTCAAAAACTTTATAAAGCATTTGAGCGAGAAAGTCGGCCATTTTTGCGAGATTTTCCATTTTTCATTATTCCTTTTCTTTCATTTTTCTTAAAAATTTGCTAAATTTATCCATTTTTAAGTATTCTAAGTCTTCTAAATCAATTGCTGTGTCAGTATAGTATTTATCTTCATAGTCAGGATTTACTTTTGAATTTAAGTAATCTCTTAAAAATGCTAGATAAAAAGAATTGTAAGTGTTCAATATTGGTAGAGGAATTTTTAGTTTAAAAAAATAAATATCAAGTTCAGGAATATCGCGATATTTAATGCGACGACCCTTTTTATTATTTTTAGCATCAATTAAGGTGTTTCGTCAGCGTTCATATTCTTCAATGCTCGTAAAGGTGCCATAAATGACTTTTAAGTAGGGGCGAAAAATATTAACTGGTTTTTTGCGAATTCCCACAATCACATTGTTGGCAATATCACGAACTTTAACTCAAATATGTTTATCTCTTTGACCACTAGCGAGAACAATATGACCGAAATGGCGTGCAAGAGCGAAATACTCTTGAATACCAGTTTCTTCGTTTTTGGTATTATTTTTTTCTCAATCGGTTCCTTCTAAAAATAAATTGGTTTCATCTCACAACAGTAAGGTTTTGTCTGGCAATACCGGATAATCAAAGTCTAATAATCCCATATGCCCTAAGCTTAATTTTTGGGTTTCTAGTAATGGGAAAGTTGATGCGATGTGATATTTCTTCTTTTTTAGTAATTTTGCTGCATATACTAGAAAGGCGGTTTTTCCAGTTCCTAACGAACCAATCACAATATTTAATGGTGAGTTTTTTAAGAAGTTAATCACTTTGTTAATTTGTGTGAAATTACCGATTTTAAAAAGGAAAACTAAAATACAACCGGCTAAAAATAAATAGCTCACAATGTTTTTGAAATAACCGTTGTAAATGTATCAAATTGCTCCTCAATGTCATAAAATTAAAAATGAGGTGCGATTCAATTCAATAAAATGGTTATTTTTTTCTATTATTCATTTGCAAAATTTCATCTTGCACCTCACTTTATTTTTTGTTAGCGGACTGCGCCAAGTAATTTTTCAAACATTTTAAAACAAATAAAGAATATTGCCAAAATAAATGGAAAAATGAAGATTCAGTAGTCAGCAAAGAAGTTACCGACTTGTGGCATATTAACGGCAATAATTTCTCACATTTTAGTAAATGCTGTTATAATTGCATTTCACAATTTAGTCATCGCATCGCTAGCTGTTATTTTTGCTGGTGCCTCAGCTAAGAAAGTTGTAAACATATAATCACCCCCTTTCTTTAATGTAACTTCTTGACATTAATTTCGCTTTTATCTAAATACTGATATGGTTTTCCAAATTAGCATTAGAATAAATCAGACTATAATCGCTGTTAAGAATCAAAAAGCAATGTTTGCTATTAAAAGCCAAAGTGGCGCTTCGATTAAATTAATTTCTTTACCACCAGTAATATGAGCGGGAATGGTTGTAATTTGAATAAATAAATCTCAGAAAGTTTGTTTAATTTGTTCTCAATTAAATTCTTTTAAGTTTATTGTCATTTTCTATCTCCCAAAAATCATTTTTATTGGTAAATACATAATTGAAATTAAGGCGAAAAGAAAAGTGATGATAATAATTAATCCGGCAATAAATGCAACTTGTGCAGGCATTTTTTCTATCGGAACAAACAATTTTAAGAACTCCATAATAATTTCTCAAAACATTATTTTTTATCCTTGTTATTTTCTTTTAAATTAGGAGTTTTAACTCATTCTTCAAAGCGGGCAATAAATACTTTTTCGTCTTTTGTGAAATTACCAGTATTATTTTTAATGACATTTTTATATTTAATTCTAATTTTTATTTTGGCATAAATTTTATAAGCAAAATATGCCGATAACATTATGCTGATAATAATAAACATTAGTCCAATTGCGATATTCATTTTTAAGCTCCTTTAAAATAGTTATAATTTGTATCTTTTTTGTTGTTTTCTTTTTCGGCAATGAAGAAACTTAATAATTCTTGGCCTTTAATTAACTTGGTTTCTTGCTCTTGTTGATTAATTGAAATTACTTGATATTCACTATTTTTGATTATTCCAATACAAATTGAATTTTCGTATTTTCCTTTATAAACAAATCGCTTTGGAAACCAAATGCCGATTTGTTCATTAAATCACGGAATTTTTGGTGCTTTAATTAAAATTGCATTTTGGGTTTCTTTTAAGAGATATTTTTTAGTATTTAAGAAAATGTTTTCAATGTTTTTCATAGTAAATTACCTTTCTTATTTGTTATAAACTAAGTTATTTAACTAAGTTTTTTAAACATTTATATATCGCAGATTTGAATGTTTAACAATTTTTGTTAGTAAACTTCGTTTACTAATTAACTTAGTTTGATTTCATTGGTGCAAAAAATATAAGGCATAATTAAAAATAATAAGTGTTAATTTAACCTTATATTTCTTGCAATAAATAAATGAGCTCATATTTATTTATTGATTTTGTGTAAAACTAACATAAGTGTGTGCTTTACACAAGTTTATTTACAATATTTATTGTTTTTGAATTAATTGTTGTACCCTTAGGAATTCAAATGTTAACATATGTACAAATATTTTCTTTGTCTTGATTTTGATTTATTATTGTTCAAGTTTCAAAGTCTTTCATTTTTGATAAAACATCAAATTTAATATATTCATTAATAGAACGAATTTTTTCTTCATAAACTCTATATATATATTTATTTTTGCTATCTTCTTTACTAATATTTTGTCCGATATATAATCTCTCCCTATCTAATTAAAGAGCATTACTTTGCTAATTACTTTAAATTAAATTTTAATTAAATGAAGACATTTCTTTTTGTCTTTTTTCTTTACTTCTTTTCTCTTTTTCTTGTTGTTGCTTTTCCTTCGCTTGTTGTGCTAGCATTCTTCTTTTTTCTTTTGCTTCTTGCATTTTTTCATATTGAACTAATTTATTTTTCTGTTGTAATAATTCTTGTCTGTCTCGTGCTTTAGTTCTTACGTCCCATTCTCTATCTGTTTGCAATTGTTTGAATGATGTTGCTTCTTTTTTAGTTGTTCTGTTTCTCTTGGTCGTGCTTGTTGTTGCTTGCCTCATTCTTTAACACTTTTGTTGATGAACTTTCTTGTTGGTTCTTTTTTGCATGTTTGCAAAGAAATATCTTTAAGTTTAATAGTTTTTAGAGTAGCATTCGACAACTCAGATAAAGCACAACCTTGTTCAACTTCAAAATCCATTTGACAATCATCACCAGCACCAACTTCAAAATCCATTTGACAATCATCACCAGCACCAACTTCAAAATCCATTCGATAGTTATTAAAATTACTAAGGGCAAAATTCATTGTATCAGGTTGAAAATCTTCAATTTCATTTTTAATTGCCAATGGATTTGCTATTGAACAAGACGACGGTTCTAAAAAAGCATCTTCTGAGAAATCTACTACTACGCGCTCGCTTTCTTGCTCAAACCTGTTCCTAGCATATTGCTTGGCACTTAATTTTCTTACTGATTCATTAACTGTTCTTAGACTACTTTGCTGTTCTAATGTCTGAATTTGTGATGCTTCATCTACGGCTCTTTTTGCTAACTGTTCAATATTAATTTTGTGTTCATTAACTACTTCTGTAATTGCTTTTTTACCGCTTAAAGATCTAGAATCAGCAATTAACTTACCAAAATTCATACCATCGCGATTCTTAATATAAATATTAGCGCCACGATTCAATAAAGTTTGTACATTGATAAGATAATTTTCCACATTATGACGTGAATAACAAATGAGATGTTTTCTTGTATTTATTAAAAGGGCAGTATCACCAAATACATTTTGAAGATTAATATTAGCACCATTATCTAACAAAAGATTTATTTTATCACTATTTTTAGCTAAATGAAGTGGATTTCTACCAAAACCAGAAAATGCTACGGCATTCGGGTCAGCCCCTAACTTTAATAAATTTTCCATACATTTTAATGAATCTCTATTATTTGACTTCGCTCAATAACAAAACTTATAACTAATTGTCATATTAGTATTAGTTAATTTTCCAGCAATACGCTTATCAACCGCAATGACTTTAAAATTTAATTTTATTTGTTCAATATCTTCATCCATATCTAAAAAAAGCAAATAATCATTACGAAATTTATAATATTCATCTTTAATAATATTAAGCATTTTGTAATTCTCTTTGTTAAGTTTTTTTATTCGTTGTTCAGTTTCATAACTAATAATTTTTTCTTTAAATTCATCTCAATTAAGATTCTGAGATAAATCTAAAAATTGATTGAAAAACTTAGGTATTGGGATTATTTGGTTAATTCTGCGCATTAAAAATACCTTATTTGGATCCACATCTAATATTCCTTTCTGATTACTATATAAAAAATAAAAATTAAAAGCACTTTAATTCTTAACTAAAAATTAAAGTGCTAATTTTTTTAAAGATAAATTAAGTTATCTTTAAAATTAAACAAACTTTTTTATTGCAGAGTACATGCCTGAACTGCTATAGTTTTTTAAATAATTTTAAAAAACTGGCTATCTTTACCATTGGAGTAGACCAATCCAATTTTTAAATATAATTTATATAATTACTACTAAATTACACTTTTTATTATGTAATAAAATAATAAAAATATCAAGGGTAATAATTATCAAGCATATTATTTATTCAAGAATATAATGACCAACCCGCATGATGCGATCAGCAATAATTTCTAAATAATGATTCTCATTATCTTTATATTGAAATGATTGAATTCTAGCTTTAATAGCAACCATCGTATCAATTACTAAAAATGATACGATATCAGCAATTAAATTATTTCATACTTTAATAACAAGATAATCTTCATCATAATGACCTAATTTATTTTTAAAAGGTCGGGTTACACTAATAGCTAATCGCATCATTTTTGATGTTTTTTCACCAGTTTGATTATGAATAATTTCTGGCGGATTAACAATTCTTCCTACTAAAACAAGATTATTTAACATTATATCACCTACCTTTCCCATTTTATTGTAAAAGATAGCAGCGATTTTTAAGTTAAAAGATATTACTGTCGTATATTTATAATGTTAATATTGCCATACCAACGGCATATTCTTTTTCATGACTAATTGATAATCAACTATTATTTTCAAATCCAATCCATTGTAATTGCTTATTTACTAATTGAATATTAACTTCGCAAAAAATTAAAACCTCATTAACATTATTTATTGCTTTATACAATGCTTCTTTTAATGCTCATCTTCCTGCTAAAAATTGTTTTTTTTCGGTTTCACTTTTAATTGTTTGTAAATAACTAATTTCTTCTAAATGTAATACTTTATTAATAAATGATTTTTTTAATTGCATTCGTTTAATGCTAACAATATCAATTCCCACACCTTTAATCATTTTTATTGCCATCCTTTTAAAATAATATTATTTAAATTATAACAAAGAAACAATTTATAAATAAAACTCTTAATTAATATGATAGAGTTTCTATTTTGGTAGATTATGTTGTAAAAATGTGTTCCAATGTCTTAATTAGAATTCACGAGCTTTAAATTCTCTTAAATTATATCATTTGTTTAATTTAAAATGGTGAAAAATAATCAAAATATGAATACAAAAAATATTACTTTCGTAATTAATAATAGATTTGTTAAGTTTTTAATTAAATTAGAAAAGAGTAAAGAAGTTTTTAGCTTATTTACCTGTTTTTGAACCATTTTTAGTAATAGGTAATTCGTACCTATTATCAATACCAACTTAGTTTTGTGTTTTTTTGTGAATACTATTTAGTAGCTAATATCTCAAAATCCAATGTATCTCATTTAGTACCATTCACAATAAGCGTAAGTGAATGAATACCTGGATAATGCTTTCTTGTGCTTACATCTGCAAATGAATGTTTTTTTGTATAAGATTTCTTCGTGTTTGCGTTTAAAGATATCTCGGAGATTTGGAATATCTTACAATTTCGTTTACCATTTGCTTTCACATAATCAATACCATATTCTAATCGTAACTTGACCACTTTTTTTGATTCAATCTTAAAGGAAAAACTCATCTCCGCTCCAATAAAAATAGACTCAACACTCAAAGAGAAATCATCCACATTCACGCAATCAATATTTTTAAACCCGAATATGTCCAGTGCATCCCTATTGCCTTTTTTTAGAAGTGTTCTACAACCATGCTTTACAATCCAATCAGTACGGCTGTTTTTACCATACCATTCCCTTGCAATTTTTGTAACTAGATTAGGATGTGTTTTGGAAATATCATTTAAGTTATTGGCTACACTTTTACGAACATATAGTGACGGATCATCTTTTAATTGTTCTAAAATATTAAAGATTGGGTAAGGGTTTTTTTTGAAACTTGCTAATGATTGGCCTCAAGGTAATTGCGGGCGGCAACCTTCGCTAGCAAGTCGTCGCACATGTTCATTCTTATGGTTAGACCAAGCGAGCATTTGTTGCATCATACGCTTTTCATGATTTATGATAAATTGTCTCACTGCAAATTCAGAAGATGAGGATTTAGTATACCGTTCTAATGCAGTTATTGACAAATTCCAATGCCCTTCATTCTGTCCGTAGATTTCAACAAAATCAGGGAAGTACATTAAAGTAAAGTCATTAAACCCTACAGGATAATGAGCTATGATTTTATCAATAATTTCAAGTGCTTGTTCATAATCACTTGGCAAATACCTTCCTAAATTCATAGTAATTTTCCTCATACGAGCTTTCAGTTCTAACTTATCTCATGTTTCGTCTATAATGTCATTAATAAAATTA
Organism: Spiroplasma endosymbiont of Dromius quadrimaculatus; assembly: GCF_964031155.1. NCBI lineage: Bacteria > Bacillati > Mycoplasmatota > Mollicutes > Entomoplasmatales > Spiroplasmataceae > Spiroplasma > Spiroplasma endosymbiont of Dromius quadrimaculatus. Next base: position 495,540 of record NZ_OZ035010.1, on the reverse strand, counting down.
TCAATCTTAAACAAAGGATATACAGCTCTAATTCTCAAAGCTAAATCTTGAATTGACTGGTAATTATACCTGTTTTTTAGTAGTTCGGGCATATATTTCTCCTTTTAAATCTCTTTAATAAAATTAAAAAATAAATAAAATCGTTCATAATATTTTATCATTCTTTATCCTCCTTTTTGCATATAAAAAGCAATAAATTTTGGGTTATATTTATACGCCAACAAAAATTATGATAATATTTAAGAGTGAAAGAAGGGAATATGATGGCAACTTACAGTTTACAACTGAGTGAAGAAAATAAAAACCAAGTAATAACCTATTATGATGCCTATAAAGTGCCTGTTAATAATCCTAACATTATTGCTAAATACAAATACCATAATATAACTATTTTATTATATCGTTCTTTAAAAATCGTTTTCCAAGGTGGTGATGAAGATGAAGTTAAAACACAATGAAACAAATGAAAACCAGATATGATATTAAAAGAACAAATTAATATTATTGGCAGTGATGAATCAGGCGTTGGTGATTTTTTTGGTCCCTTAGTAGTAACAGCCTGTTATATTAAAGAAAAAGATTTAGCATTAATTAAATCATTAAAAATTCGTGATTCTAAAGTCTTATCAACAATGCAAATTAATATTATCGCTAAACAATTAATCCAACAATTAGAATATAGTACTATCATCATTAATAACCGCCAATACAATAAGTTATATGAAACATATCAAAACAGTCATATTTTAAAAACCATTGGGCATCATCAAGTAATAAGAAAACTTGCCAATAAAGTTAACTGCAAAAAAGTAATTATTGACCAATTTGTTAACAAAAAAAAATATGAAGAATATTTAAAAATTCTTAATGTTGCTGATAATGATTTAAAGTTATCATTTACAACCCACGCCGAAGATAAATTTCTTGCTGTCGGATGTGCTGCCATTATTAGTCGTTACTTCTTTTTAAAAAGTATTAAACAATTAGAACAAGAATATAACCGGATTTTTCCTTTGGGTGCTAGTACAATTGTTGACAAAGCCATTGCGAAAATAAAACAAGACGGTCTTGAAGATAAGGCAATTGATTTTGGAAAATTACATTTTATAAATTGAAAAAAAGTAATAAAATAAATTAGTAATAATAAATCTACTCATCAAGGAGGAAAAAAATGAATCCCAATATTCATAGTCTATTAAATAAATATGCTGATGACCATAACAAACTACAACTAGATTGCTATGTAATGTCTTCCGTTAGTAACACGCTTGGATTTCCCGGAGCAAGTACTTGATTTCAAATTCAAGCACAAGATGAAGTCTTACATACAAGAAAAATATATAATTATTTAATTGGTCGTGATGAAATACTTATTGTTAATCCAATCCAACCAGAAGCGCATCACGAAAAAAGTTTATTAGAATTAATGGAAAAATATCTGACTTACAAGTTGCAATTTATTGAAAAAACTAATACTCTAATTGCAACCTGTCAAGAAGCCAAAGATTTCCTAACAATCAAATTTCTTGACTGATTCCTAATTGATTTCTACGAAGAAGTTGAACTCGCAAAAACCTATATTGATAAGATTAAAATGTCTAATAATAACTATTATGGTATTGATAAGCACCTTGCTAAACGCGAAGAACCTGATACTCTAAAAGTTATCCTTCCATATAGTGACAAATAAAAACTACGCTATAGCGTAGTTTTTTTACTAATTAAACCTTTATTGTAATTCCGCTAAACGCCAATTTCTTTAACACCACATTAGCATCACCTAACATTCTTTTAGCAGCGATATTATTTTCGGTATTTTCATATTTATCTTCTTCATAAATAATGGTTTGAATTCCTGACTGAATAATTGCTTTTGCACATTCATTGCAAGGAAATAAACTAACATAAATAACACTATTTTCTAATTTAACTGTGGCACTTAAAATCGCATTCAATTCCGCATGAACAATATATGGATATTTTGTTTCTAAAAATTTTCCTGTCCGATCTCACGGATAGTTGTCATCATCTAAAAGTCGTGGTAAACCATTATAACCAGTAGCAATTATTTGCTGGCGGTCGTTAACAATACAAGCACCAACTTGCGTATTAGGGATTAGGGTCTTTACTCCTTAAAGCAGAAACTTTAGCAACACTCATAAAATATTGATCTCATGTTAAATAAGATAAGCGTTTTGACATCATCTATCTAAATATACCAACAATATCTAATTTTTCCTGTGAAATTAAACGTAGCTTAACATAATCTTCAAGAATTGTATGAGTTCAACCATCTTCATCAGTAAAAAAACGATTATTAGTTAAATATAAAATTAATACCACTAACACTAATAGTAAAACAGCAACAACAGCAACACCGCGCTTTCATTCTCATGCTTGTTTAGTATAACCTAAAAAATAACTAATAAAAAAACTAACGAAAAAAGTCAAAACTAATGGCATTGCTAAACGGTCACCACTTGAAATAAATGTTACAAACATAAAAACTGTTGGTAAAATTAGTCTTCTGCGAACAACAAAAGCTGAAAAATCCTTTTTAGTAAAACTAAAAATATAAAGTGGTGGAATTACCATTCATGCTCAATATAAAGGTCCTGTTAAAATATTTGGTATCTTTTGCGACTTAAAATGATACATCGCACTAGCAACAACTGAATGAGTAAAGCCAACAATTACTGTTGTACAAAGAATAATTAACCCTAACTTTCATGGTTTATAAAATGACTCAACTAAACGAGCACAATAAAAAATAACTAAACACGATAAAAATAAATTAAACATATTGTCACCCGCTAATGGATAAACTATTCATCGCCAAAACTGACCAGCTTGAAAAATTAAATGTTTATAAGAACCACCTAACATTAATTGTGACTCGAATCCTCCATCAATTAAACTATTATCATTTTTTCCTTGCAAAATCTCACGAATTTGTGGCACAAAAAATGGCACTAAAATTGGTAATAGCAAAGGAATAAATGTAAACACATAAGCTAAAAATATATTTTGCTTAGTTGTTAAATTATGAAAATCCTTCATTCGTTTTTGTAATAACGAACCTTCTTTTAAATCATCACTAGTAATTGACTTCGGGTCAAAAACTTCGTCATCATTACTAGGTTTTTCTTGAAAAGTAATGGTTTCAATTTGATCAATTTGTGAATAAATTGGTTTCAATTGCGCAACTAAAGTTTCTGGATTAACAAAAACAATCCCATCGTTATTACTAAAAAGCAATGGTTCATGAATAACCTTAGTTAATACAATTGTTAATACTTGTAATTTACTATGACTACTAGTAGCTATTTCTTTACGAAAACTATCAATATCTAATTGATTTTGTTTTAAATCTTTTGCCGATCACATCTCTGAATGATTAAAATAATCCAAAATCTTAATAACTTGATAACTCTTATTAAATAAATTAATTAAATATAAATTATGTTCTTTATTTCGCTTTCAGCGTCATTTCCGCTGATGAATTTGATATTTTTCAATTTGTTTAAAATACTTAACTAATTGCATTTTTAAAATATCAAATGTATTTCTTTCCATTGTCATACTCCCTTATTAGATAAAGCTTATCACTAAGTGATTAAAAACCTTATTGTAAACTATCTAACCTTGTTTTAAAAGATTCTGGTAATTCACAATTCAACTGCATTTTCTTACCACTAATAGGATGAATAAATGCAATCTCATGAGCATGTAAATATTGTTCATAAGGTTCATCTAAATCTTGTTTAATTCCATATAAATGATCTCCTAAAATAGGATGTTTAATAGAACTTAAGTGAACACGAATTTGATGTGTTCTTCCTGTTAATAACTCACATTCAAGAAAAGTAATATTACTTTCTAAAAATCTTTTAATAACATTAAATTTAGTTTGAGCTGGTTTACTATTTTTAAAAACAATCGCCATTCGTTTACGATTTTTAGGATCACGACCAATGGGACCATCAATAAAGCCATTCTCTTTATTAATAATACCACGAACAAGAGCAAAATACTTTCTAGTTAAAGATTTATTTTGTAACTGACTAGTTAACTTTTGATGAACAGAATTACATTTAGCAATAATAAGTAACCCTGTTGTATTTTTATCTAAACGATGGACAATACCTGGTCTTGCGATATCATTATCAGATAATTTAATATCTTTAGCTAATAAAATATTAACTAGTGTATTATCTCAATTACCAACTCCGGGATGAACAACAAGATTTTTTGGTTTATTTATTACCAATAAATACTCATCTTCATAAACAATATCTAAATCTTTTTCATCAAGATTTTCGCCTTGTCAAGATTTCTCTTCTTGAAAATTAATTGTAATCACATCATTTTGCTTAACATTATAGTTATTAGTAATAATTTGATTATTAACAATAACTTTTTCATTAGTAATTAATTTTTGAATTTGGCTACGAGAAAGTCCTCTAACCGCAGAAAATTTTAATTGCAAATACTTATCAATTCTTTTAATACTTGGTGCATCTTCAACAATAATAACTAATTTCTTTTCCATCTTATTGTTCTCAATAACTAGTTATTGGTGTTAAAATAATTGCAAAAATAATTACCACTGTTCCGCCAACCACAAACATATCGGCAATATTAAAAATTGAATATGGTGGAAATAATTGTCAAGAAAAATAATCAACAACGCCTCATTCAACAATTTGATTTGAAAACCGATCACCAAAATTGCTTAATGCACCAGCAACAATTAATGCTAAACCAATATTCATCATTGTTGTTTGGGCAAATAAAAATCCTACTAAAATTAACAAAATAATAATACTTTGCACAACAACCATTAATTGAGGATTTTCAGCACCAATTCCAAATGCCGCTCCTGTGTTATATACTAACTCTATTTGAATAAATCCTGGTAAAAAATTAACCATTTCATTTTCATTTAAATTATTAATAACAACATTTTTAATTACAAAATCAATTAAAATCAGAATAAAAATACCTATTAACAATAATAATTTTTTCTTTAAATTTCAAGTATAATTACTGAAACATTCCTTAACTGAATTTTTTCACTGTTTTAAATGACGATTCATTATTTATTTTCCTCTAATTTACTAATAACCTTTTGACAACGAGAACAAAGTTCATCCATCGTAACACTCACAATCATTCAACAACGAACACACTTATCACCAAGTTTTAATTTTACCGCAATTTTAGCCGTTGGATACTGAACACCCTCACTTAAATTGTTAGTAACAATTAACTCACTAATAATAAACATTTGTCCTAAACTATTTATTGTTGCTAACTCTTGATAATTATCATTTAACTCCATAATAACTTGAGCTTGTAAAGACTTACCAATAACCTTTTCATTTCTTGCTAGTTCTAATGCCTTATTAACATCTTCGCGTAATTGTAAAAGTTTATATCCAATATTTTTAATTTCCTTAATATTTTCAAATGTTGGTAAGACGACCATATCCATTAAATGAATTGAAGATAATTTATTTGTTAACGGTAAATGCTCATAAACTTCTTCACAAGTGTGAACTAAAATTGGTGCCAAATTAAACAATAGCGTTTGTAAAATATAATAAATTGTTGTTTGTACTTGTTTTCGACGCATACTATTTGCTTCTTCAATATACAAAATATCTTTAGTAAAATCAAGATAAAATGCTGAAAGACTATTAACAATAAAATTATTTGTTAATACATATACTTCATTAAAATCATAATTATTATATGCTACTTGGGTTGCTTGATGATATTCTTGAGTTTTAACTAATAAATACTGATCAACTATTTCATAATCTTTAACAATATGTTCTAATTTAAAATCAAATAAATTTCCTAACATAAAACGCATTGTATTACGAATCTTACGATAGGTTTCACTAACTTGTTTTAAAATATCATTACCAATTTTCATTTCATCAGTGTAATCAACTGATGAAACCCATAATCGTAAAATATCACTACCATAAGTATTACATACTTCCAAAGGGTCAACAACATTACCTAATGATTTTGACATTTTTTTACCTTTTTCATCATTAATAAAGCCGTGAATAATTACTTGTTCATAAGGAGCTCGTTTTAATGGACTAATAACACCCGTAGTTAATGAAGAATTAAATCATCCCCGAAACTGATCACTGCCTTCTAAATAAAGATCCACAGGATATTTTCAATGCTTTTGTTGCCACAAGTTTCAATGCGAAATTCCACTATCAAATCAAACATCCATAATATCAGTTTCTTTACGAAACTTACCATTAGGGGCTTGATGATGCACATAATTTTTTGGCAATAACTTATCTAATGATCAACTTCATCAAATTGCTGTTCCATATTGCGCAATTAAATCACGAAAATGTTTAATTAATGCCACATCATAAATCGGTTCATTATCTTCACCATATAAAATAGTAATCGGTACTCCCCATAATCTTTGACGCGAAATACATCAATCATCACGATGCATAATCATCTGACGCATTCTTTCTTGCCCTCAAACTGGTAAATATTTAACTTGATTAATTTGTTCCAATAATTGTGATTTAATCGTACTAATAGCAACAAACCATTGTTCAGTTGCACGATAAATAATTGGCTTTTTAGTTCTTCAATCATGAGGATAAGAATGCTTAATAAAAGATAAAGCTAATAATTTATTGTCAGCTTTTAATCTGGTAGTAATAATTTTATTAGTATCTTCATAAAATTTACCATATAATTGTTCATCATTAATTATATCAGTAAAATAACCAGCATCATCAACACTAACAATTGGGGGCGTATTATTTTGTTGACCAATAATAAAATCATCAACGCCAAAACCACAAGCAGTATGAACTAATGCTGTCCCCTCAGTTAAAGTAATATGATGTCCTAAAACTACTTTATTAATAATATTGCTATATAACGGATGAAAATAAGTAATACCAACTAAATTAGCACCAATTAATTGGTTAACAACTTTAACATCTAATAACTGACATTGTTCACTAACTTTTGCTAATAATTCTTTAGCAACGACCAATTTACCTTGGTTGGAGTTAATAACAACATATTCAATATCTTTACCAACAGCAATAAATTGATTACTAGTTAATGTTCACGGTGTTGTCGTTCATACTACTAATCGCACATCATTATCTAAAACACCATTACCAGCTTTCAAATCACAAGCAACAAAAATACTTGGTGATGTCTTTTCCATATATTCTACTTCTGCTTCAGCTAACGCTGTCTGACTACTTGGTGACCAATATACAGGTTTTAATCCCCGATAAATAAGCTTTTGTTCAATCATCATTATTAAAAAATCAATTTGATAACCTTCATATGTGGGAACACAAGTAATATATTCATCATTAGGAATATTTAATAATCCTAAACGAGCAAATTGTTGCTTTTGAATTGCTATTTGCTCTTGAGCATATTCATAACACTTATTACGAAATAAAACTGGATCTGATTTTTTTCACTCAATATTTAACTTAGTAACTGCGGTTTCAATTGGCAATCCATGTGTATCTCAACCAAATAATAATGGTGCATAATAACCATTAAAACTACGATTTCGCACAATAATATCTTTTAAAATTTTATTCAAAGCATGACCAACATGAATACTACCATTAGCATAAGGTGGTCCATCATGTAAAATAAACTTTTTACCAAATTCATTTTTCAATAAAATTTGTGACCATAATTGTTCTTTTTGCCACTTTTGCTGATAATGCAATTCTTTATCTTTTAAATTAGCTCGCATTTCAAACATAGTTTGTGGCATTAACAAAGTACTTTTTCAATCACGCATCTATAATTCTCCTTTATTTTTTAGTAAGAAAATTTCTTACTAACTTCAATAAATATCCAAAATCTAGGTTATTGGACATAAAAATGTCTAACAACTAAAACAATAATATCACATTTATTAGCGACATTAAAATACTCCCTAAATGAATTTATCGTGCACAACTAAGCAATCATTAGATAATCATTTCACAATAAATTATAACACTAACCTAAAATAACAAAAAGTAGAAGGTAAATATTTATTACCTTCTACTTAGTGATTTATTTTTATTTTAATTTACTAATAATAATATTAGTTATTTCATCAATTGACTTATCATCACTTTCAATAACTAAAAAATTAAACTTAGTTTTATATTTTTCATATCATTGTTCATACTTCTCATTTAATAAAACTCAATAATTTTCATCAACTAATAACTCACCAGTTCGGCCACGAACTTTTATGCGCTGAATCGCCGTTGATGAAGACACACGCAAAAAAACAATTAAGTCCGGAGTAATTAAATTATCTAAATAAATACTTTCTAAAACCACATTGTTATAAAAGTCACAATAAACTTGATAATCAATATCATTAATAAGTTGTAAGTCTTTTAACACTTCAACAAAAATAACATCTTCCATCACACTACGATCAAAAATTACATTTGTTTTACCCTTAGTTAACTTTAATTGTTGACTTCGTGCCATTAACATATATACTTGCATTTTAAAAGCTGTTTGTTGCGGATTACGATAATATTCATCCAAATATGGATTTTCATTTACTGGCTCATTCATTAATAAATAATCGGCATATCTTTTTGATAATTTTTCACTAATAGTTGACTTGCCAGCTCCCACAACTCCTGATAATATAATTCGCATTTATTTAAACTCCTTATTTATGTTAATCTTGACTTTCATTTTTAAATTTATCACTGGCACCCGTCGTTTCTTCAGTTGTTGTTATTGATTCTGATTGGTGAAGTAATATTTGTTGACAACTGCTTTTTGATGTTAAGAAAACCAAATTCATTATGACAATTATTTTATTTAAAATTAATTTGTTAGATTTTTCTGCTTGTTTTTTAGTAGAAAAAATTTTAACTAAATTACTACTTATTTTTAATAAAACTTTACTCATACTTCTTCTGATTAATGAACAATAATTAAAGATAATATCCATTTCTGCAAGTTCTACTGTGCTACCAGCGATAGCAATAATTGTTATGTTGCTTAACAACTTTAAAATTTTTGCCATTTTTTATCCTCCCAAATAAATATATTTATCTAAATATTATTATTTATTTTACATTTTTTATCATTTTTTAGCAATATTTTATTTAAAAAGGTCGCGTTTAGTTTTCTTAGGTATTGCTTTGAAGAAGTAAAACAATCAGCTAATTATATTATTTAATTACTAAACTAACCCTGCCTTTCTTGTTATTGTCATTTTTATTCTTTTTCATTTTATCATATTATTGAATTTTTACACAATAAAAAATTATTAATTTTATTAAATTTTAACTAATATTTTTACTTACTTAAATGTAATATATTTATTTGTATATACAATATTACCTTTATTAATTCAACTATCATCATTTTTATTATTATATTTATTTCACAATGAATTTTTATATATTTCTTTTCTGATTTCTATTTCTGAATTAATACTTTCATTAATGTAATGTAGTACATTTAATTTGTTTAAATTTGCCATTCTTAAATGTAATAGATTATTTAAATTCTTATGATTATATATTTTTGCTCCATATCCTAATTGTTGTTTTATTAAATGTGATACATCACTTTCAATGCTACAACCAATATTTCATTCTAAATTTTGATTATGAATACCATGCTTATTATTACTGAAATAATTACTCGCCTTTCTTAAATTTATTTTAATATCTTTATTTAATTCATTTTTAGCAATATTACGAATGTTTTTGATTAATTCTTGATGATTTCCATCCTTATATAATCTAATTCAACTATTTAGTGTTACTTTGCGATTTTCAAAAATAATATTAAATGCAGTTTGTTTTAATTTTTTAATAGCGTGATAACCATCTAAAATATATCTAACATTACCGAAACTATTGGCAATTTCTCTAATTCAAGCATCACCATCACCACAAACAATTATTTTGTCATAATTAATATTAACATAATGTTTTTGCAATTCTTTAATTAATAAATTACGATAATCCATGGTATTTATTCGTTTACCAACTTTTAACATTAGAAAATGACCTCGTTTATTTTCTAACTCTCTACGAGCATTTTTATAATTTTTTTCTTTATGCCCGGTATGAAAAGTAACTAAACGAATTCTTTGGTCTTGTTTAACTTTCTTATCTAATGTCGCTAAAAATGTCTCATCTAGTTGAATATATAAATCCTTATTTTTGACATCGATTCTAGTTTTAGTTTCTTTTTCTGCTAGTTGAAAATATTCAGCAATATCATATTTATTTAAAATGCTCGAAATACTAGCTTTTGAAATATAACAATGATTTAGAACATCTAAAACATCACGATAGCGTTTACCATCACCTAGAAGACTTAAAATTTTAAATTGGACATCAAAATAAATGCGTTGTTTAGGCAATAAACCAATTTCTTTATCTAATAAACATACATATTCAAATTTACCGGATTTTTGATTTCAATATTTATATCGGCGTCGTTTAAAAGTAACATCACCAAAAATTGTAATAATTGTTCTTGAGGCAAAATGAACTACTTTATACCCTTGTTTTAACCGATAATGATATTTATATAAGTATTCATCTAATTTTTCGTATTCATTAGCTAGTTGTTCGCATTTGTTGGTGTACATATTTTTATGGGTTGCGAATAAACTGAATCAATGCTTGTTTTCTAAGGTTTTTACATTATTATTAATTTTTAACATAAAAAATCACCTTTCTTAATATTAATTTTAATAAAGTTTAATTTAGTTAGCTTATTTTTCTTTTTTAAAGATAAATGTTTTTCTAAAATTTATTGCTATTTTATAAATTTGTTTGTACGATCATAGTAATTTATTCATATTTAATGACTTAAAAAAGTAGAAATTTTTGTTCAATGGTATATAATAAAATTCCAAAGTAAGGAGATTCCAGAATAAGATTTGGAAAGGAAAGGATTAGAATTGTTTAGCTACCTCGCGATTTGTGAGGGGATATTATTTTAAACATTGACACATCCATAGGTAATAATAAGAAAGGAAATAACGAAATGAAAAAACTTTTAGAATTACTAGGAACAATCGCTATTTCTAGCAGTGCCTTGCCAACTATAATTGCTACTAGTCCTTATCAAAAACAAGAAAAAATAAAATCAAATGTTGAAATTAAATATCGACAAGAAAATAATTTAGAAACTTTAAATAGAAATAAAAGATTTAATAATATAATAACTAATTTAGGTCAACTAGATCTAGATGGTAGTGATGATGACATTAAAAAAATTGCAGACAGATTTAAAGAATATAATGCTCGTTTTGGAAGTTTTGTAATTTTTAGCACTACAATAATTTCAGAAAATTCAGCCACAATAAATTGTAATATAAATAGTGTAATAGATAATGTTACTGTAAATTTTAATGTAAAAATGGAAATGGATAAAGAAGTTATAAAGTTGGGAGTATTGCCAAATAATAACAATGAAACAATATTAAATATGTTTATTTATTGAAATCCTTTATTAAAACAAGTAAAAAAAACAAAAATTACAGTTACTAATATAACTGACACAAGTGCAACAATTAATTATTATGAAGGTAAAAAAATATATAAATCGTTTAAAGTAAGATTTAATATCGAAGGTTTAACTATTGAAACTCAATTTGGTAATTCTGTATACTCTGAAAATTTGGATGAAATATATTTAGGTCAAATATCATCAGATCAAGATCTTAGTGCTAAAACATTAATTAATAAAATAAAAACCAGCCATATTTTTGGTTTAGAATTATATCAATTTTCTTTAGAATATTTTACAGAAGATCATGCAATGTTAAAAGTAATATATATTAATTACGATACTAAAAAGCTATCAATTAGTTATATAAAAGTGAGTTATAAATTTTTAAAAAAAGAAAATCAAAGAAATAATTTAAATATAATAAATTTAGGCATTGTAGAATCTAATACCTCTGAAAACATAACAAATAGGTTGTGTGAAGTCGCGAAAGAGATGTGTTCAAATGAAATAAATGTAGAAAATATTACAAGAAATCAAGCAAGAATAAGATATTATTCAAGAAGAGCAAATTCAAACAGATATTTTGTAAGAACTAGATATGTATCTTTTAGCTCCAGAAGAACAAATATAGCTTCAGTTATTCGAAATACAAATTTAGGAAATTTAGTTAATTCTGAGCCAGAAACAATTTTAAGACATCTTAGAGAAATAAATAGAGATACTTTAACAGGAGATTTACTAACAGAAAATAATTTAAGAGTTGTAAATATTCGCTCTCTTGATAATTCTTATTGAGCAACAATAATACCTTCACCAAATAATTCATTTGGAAACAGAGTTAACTTTGACTATTTTGGACATGTTTTTGTTAGATTTAATGTTATAACAACAAATGATAGTGGAATTTCGCCAGAACCACCAAATAAAAAACAGAAAATTGATAATCAAGAAAATCAAGATTTTATGGAAAGCGGAGCATCAACGGGCATTAATATAAATAGCATTAATCGAAATTTAGGAAATATAGAATATATTTCTACTAATAGAATAACGCAAAGATTTCGAGAAGAAAATAATAATTTAAATAACTACACCATAAATATTGAAAATTATACAAATAATAGTGCGGTAGTAAATGTCGTTGGAATAAATACAAATAATTTTCATTCATTTGATGTTAGTTTTATTATTAATAATAATTTACAATCAGAAAATGATATAGAAAATACTGATTTAGGTTATATTGATAATAATAATCGTGATATAATTATAAGAGAGTTTCGTGAACAAAATAATTTAACACATATTAATTCAAATTCATTTAAAGTAACATATATAACTGAAGATTTAATAATAATAGAAGTTAATGATAGAAATATAAATTATTTTGATTCTTGAGAAGTAACTTTTAATACAAGAGAGGAAAATGTTGTTCAACAACTTCCTAATAATTTTGATTTAGGAGAAATAACTAATAATAATCCTAATACAATAATAAATATGTTTATACAAAGAAATAATTTATCAAATATAAATTTAGAACAACTAAATATTTTAAATATTACAAATAATAGTGCAATAATAGAAGTTAATGATAGAAATATAAATTATTTTGGAAGAACTAGAATTAATTTTCATACTAATATTCATACATTAAATTCTATAATTAGAAATACACATTTAGGAGAAATTCTTTCTATTGTTATTGGCAATCATCTTACTCCCACCAGACAACAAATTATAAATAGAATTTTTCAGTTAAATGAAAACAATAATATAAACCATAATGAAATAATATTTACTGAAATTTATGATTCAAGGGCTAGATTTTATTCAACTAACCCGCACATCATCGGACATGTAGAAGTTGATTTTAATTTTATTAACAATGAAAATGAAGAAGAATGTGCTGATCCAATATCAGTGACTTATAATAATGAATTTTTGAATTCATGTTTAAATAAAAATAAAACTGAAAGAAGTTCATCAAATAATTTACAATGTAATAACGCAAACACTCTTTATTATGATGAAAATAATGATTATTTTAAAGTAATAGGTAAGTCTGGCCATGATAGAGTTGAACTTAAATTATCATTAAAAACTGCTGTTGCTATTTGAAAATTTGTTCAAGGACATAGTAAAGAAGAAATCAAAAAATATTTAAAAAATTTAATACAAAAGGTTAATCAAAAAAATGAAACATGGGCTGGCGGAAATATTTTAGAAGAAGATAGAAAACTTATGGAAAATTTGATTTATGATGGTTATTTAAATTTTCATAGTGAATTATTAAAATGAGTTGAAAATATAAATGATAATAAAAATTCTAATATTAAAAATGATTCAATGTTTGTTAGAACATGAAGAGCTTATAATTGAAAAGATTTAGGAAATTCTCAAAATAGTGCTTTTTATATTAGTAAAGAAAGTAAAGGAGAAAATGATAATAATTTTAATGCTCTTAATGAATTAAGAACTAGTAAAAATAATCAAAATCAAAATAATTGTTTAAATAAAAATAATCCTATTTTTGAAAAGGATAATGATTATTTTAAAGTAATAGGTAAGTCTGGCCATGATAGAGTTGAACTTAAATTATCATTAAAAACTGCTGTTGCTATTTGAAAATTTGTTCAAGGACATAGTAAAGAAGAAATCAAAAAATATTTAAAAAATTTAATACAAAAGGTTAATCAAAAAAATGAAACATGGGCTGGCGGAAATATTTTAGAAGAAGATAGAAAACTTATGGAAAATTTGATTTATGATGGTTATTTAAATTTTCATAGTGAATTATTAAAATGAGTTGAAAATATAAATGATAATAAAAATTCTAATATTAAAAATGATTCAATGTTTGTTAGAACATGAAGAGCTTATAATTGAAAAGATTTAGGAAATTCTCAAAATAGTGCTTTTTATATTAGTAAAGAAAGTAAAGGAGAAAATGATAATAATTTTAATGCTCTTAATGAATTAAGAACTAGTAAAAATGATGAAATTTTAAATAACCATCATAAATATAATTTACAAGAAAAAATTAACATTTCTAATGTTTTAATTTCATTTCCATTAAATTTTAATATTAAAAATATGGAAGATTTGAATGAAAACAAATTATTATCAGCAATAAAATTAAATTTTTTAGAGCAATTAAAAAAAATTGATAAATCTTTAACACAAAATGATTTTAAAATTAATATTTTTGAACATAAACAAATAAATTTAATTCAACAAAATAATGGTAACTGAATACGCGTAATGAATATTGATAATGAAGAAATTTTAAGAAATACAAATGTTTTAGAACATTTAACAACATGTCCAAAAAAACATTTAACAATTAATATAACTGGTAAACAGAAAACAACTGGTAAAACTCTTTATTTTACATTTTGTTTAAATTAAATATAAAAAAGCTTTTAATTTTATAGAAAACTCTTGATGAAGATTATCAATTTAAAATATAGAAACAATTCAAATATTACAAAAAGATAATTTATTGCTAAACGAAATTATTATCAATGAAGACAATAGTATAACTTTTAATGGGAAAACGGTTTTATCATCAATAAAAAATGGTAAGCCTGAATTAATTCTAAAAAATTACTTTTAATTTTAAGAGTAATAACTTTATTTGGAACAAGTACAACAATTTAATTTCTTGTGAAAAATAAGAAAAATATTCAAACCAGTAATTTTAATTACTGGTTTTTATTTTGTCGAAATAGGAAAAATGAAAAAATTGTTTAGTTATTACGGATTTTCAATTTTAATTTCAAAGTTACTTGTATTTCTTAATGTATAATCTATTGTATTATCATCGCTATTGTCTCAAGTTTCTAACTTTGTACTTTGTACTTTGATTGTTATTTTTTTATTAATTATTCAAAGCTCATGTGGCTTTATATTAGGACCGTTAGGGTCAGTTATTTTTTGCCCATATGTAGTTATTAATTTTGTAATTTTATCTTGTTTATCTTGTTTATTGTAAAATTCTTTTGTAAATAGGAAAATAAGTTTGTTTAAATTTTTTAATTCTGGTAATTTTTTATTTAGATTGATATTGTCTTTTTGATACATGTTAATCTCTCCAACTCTATTTTTATCTCTTAAAAGATGAAAATATACTTTTTCTAAGTTTTTGATTTCAAAATTATAAATTTTATCTTTTTTATTGTTATCTTCATTTTTTTGTTCTACTGGTTCATTTGCTTTTTTAGAACAGCTAACTATTGGTAATATTGTTAATGTGGAAAGAGCTATTGTATTTAAAATTTTCATTATTTTAACTCCTTTATTTTTTCAATATATATATATATATATATATATATATTATACAAAAATTCGTAAAATCATTAGAAAAATGGCAAAACCGATTAAAAATTGAAAGGTATAGTAAAAGGCCGGCACTGTTTTAAAAACTGGAAAAATGGCAGTTGAAAAGTTAACTGTTGCTTTTGCAATGATTGCTAACGGTCGTAAAATCGTAATGATTTGTGACGCTGTCAACATTCAGTTTAGCATTTTAATACTAGCATTCTGAATGGCACAACCAATATCATTAAAAGTTGGTATTCATCGCCCTGAATATTTGCAATTCGCCGGCGGAATTAGGTCATCTCATTCTGAATTGGTGGAACCATCAGGAATAAAGGCCGTGGAATTTAAGACATTAAAGTCATAAATTTTAAAATTGTAGTTAGAGATATTACTTTTGTGATAAAGTGGAAAAGTTAAGGTAAAAATATTAATACCATAACGAATATCAATATCGGTATTTAGATAATTAATACTGTTAGCAGTTTTGGTGGTGGTTGGTAAGACAATGAGTTTATTATCATAGGATTTAAGGACATTAAAATCAATTTGGTAGATATTATATTGTTTTTTAACCGCATCGTAATTCTCTTGATGTGTTTTTTTATCAAAAGTAAAGAAATAACTTCTTAGTAGTAATTCTGAATTACCAGTAACATTGATTAAATATTTTTTGGGATAAAAGGTAATTAACGAACGATAAAAGAAACCAATTTGAATAAAGTAATCTTTGTTGTAGTTATCTATGCCCTTAAAATCAATTTCGGTATATGTTTTTTCGTCCATATCAAAAGTAGCATAAAATAAACTGGCAAAGAAGTTACCAAGGATTTCGTAGATTTCATCAAAAACATTTTTGTAATCGCTGTTGTTAATACTAGGAATGTTGTTTTTAAAATAAAGGTAAATGTCATTTCGTAAGTCGGGGTCGTATCTCAAAAAACTAAATTTAACATTAAGATAATTTAAGGTACCAAAAAGATACTTAATTAGGTAATAATCGTTAGCATTTGCAGTGTCATATTTTCAGATTTCACTTTCATCGTGTAGTAATTGTAAATAATTATTTCCAGCAATTAGGGTTTTGTTAAAAGCTTTAATTTTTAAAGCATTATTATTAATTTCATTTTTATTATTAGAAGTTTTGTGATAAAAATAGCTTTCGTTTTTAAAACCGTGATTTTTAATGGTAAATTCTTTATAATAACCTTTTTCTAAGGTGACAATGAAATTAAATACTGGTGTTCAATAAAGATAAGAGTAATTGAATTTGTCAAAATCACCACGATGAATCATTAAATAGTCAAGATTATCAATAACATCACTGTATTTATGGTTACCGTCAAAGCTAATAGTTGCTGTTGGTAATTCAATGTCGGTACTATCTTTTTTAATTTCAATTTCAAAATTACTTGTATTTCTTAATGTATAATCTATTGTATTATCGCTATTGTCTCAAGTTTCTAACTTTGTGCTTTGTGCTTTGATTGTTATTTTTTTATTAATTATTCAAAGCTCATGTGGCTTTATATTAGGACCGTTAGGGTCAGTTATTTTTTGCCCATATGTAGTTATTAATTTTGTAATTTTATCTTGTTTATCTTGATTATTGTAAAATTCTTTTGTAAATAGGAAAATAAGTTTGTTTAAATTTTTTAATTCTGGTAATTTTTTATTTAGATTGATATTGTCTTTTTGATACATGTTAATCTCTCCAACTCTATTTTTATCTCTTAAAAGATGAAAATATACTTTTTCTAAGTTTTCGATTTCAAAATTATAAATTTTATCACTTTCTCTTTTATTTCTAATTAGTTGTGCTGTTGTTTTGTCATTGTTAATGTTTTGTGGAATAGTAAAAATGTTATTGAAACTAATAGTTAGCACGGTAAATATTTTCATAAACATTTTTATTACTCCTTTTTAAAATATTTTATTTTTCGTTGTTCTTTTAGTTTTAATCTTTTTTAATATAAAACGAATTAAGCAGTTTACTATTTCTGTTATGGTTACTCATACTAATGAATAACCTATAATCATTAACTTACCAATTGCTCCAAAATTTTTAATAAATTGTTGCAAATTTTCAATATCTGTATGTAACAATAAAACTATACTTAAAGATATGAATATAATGTAATTAAGTATTATTCATCAATATTTTTTTAAAGAATTAATGACTTTGTTTAGTTTTATTTTTCAAAGCTCTTTTTGCTTTAATTTTTTGAATAATCAAGCGGATTAATTTTTCAAATTTAATTGCAAAATATATTGCTCCGCCTCATCAAAAAACAAATACTCCTGCTAGCATAATACCACTATTGAATTTACCAAAGAATTTAACCATCTCTTCATTCATAAATTTATTAAATTCATCACTTGTTCCGGTTATTCATTTAGCATCGATTACTGTTAATGCACAAATTAATAAGCTTATAAAGATAAAAATGATACTTAATACTATTTTTAGCCACTGTTTTTTAAAATAATTTTTAATTCTTAATTTTAATGGTATTTTTTCTTTTGAATTATCTTTTTTAAATAATTTTCCTAAAAGTTTTTTCATCTTAATTTTCCTTTCCTGTTTAAAAATTTTTAATTTTTGGTTTTCAATTATTAAGTCTGATATTTGATTAATATGAATAGTATTTCACTTTTCTAGTTCTAAAATTTCTTTATTTTTTTCCATTATTATGTATTTAAGAGTATTAACACTATTTTCTAATATGACATTAACAATTTTTAATTTATCATTCTCTATTTCTAATTCTTGTTTTTTAGTTCATTTTTCCATTTTTTACCTACCTTTAATTACAATAAATAAGGCAATAAGTACACAAGTGACACCAAGAATGGTAAAAATTGGGTGTTGCGAAAATGTTCGTGCCATTGGTTTAAATAGTTCTAAAATTGTTAAATTGCTAGTAATAAATTTTTGGAAATTGGCAAGGCCTTCGCTAATATAATTCGTTAAAGTTTCAAAATGACTACCAGCTAAAAGTCCAAGAACAGTTATTAAGATAAAAATAATAATTAGTTTGAACATATTTATTTACTCTTTTGATTTCACGATTTGAAATTTTTATTTTGTCTAACTGTGGTAATTTGACCACTTTTTTTGTGGTGAAAATTACCAATTTGTTTGTCTTGTTTGTTGATTCTAGCGGATATCTCTTGGTGGTGTTTTTTAACTTTTCCTCACGCACTTAACCGCCCACTATTTTTAACGGCATATCGGCGTTCTCGCTCTAAATTAACTTGTTGACTACCAAATCCAAGAATAATTGCCATAAGAAATTCTACAGCGAGTGTTAAGAATAAAGGAAATATCAGTTGAATATTCGTTCCCGGCACTTCTAAACTTCAAATTAAGTCAAAAACTTTATAAAGCATTTGAGCGAGAAAGTCGGCCATTTTTGCGAGATTTTCCATTTTTTATTATTCCTTTCATAGAGTAAAATTTTAAAATTTTTAAAAGGTGCTTGAACTCTTGTATATAAGATATTTGAGTTTTTATTTGGTTTTACACCAATGGCAATTTTTTTCTGAATTATGATTGTTGTTGGAATTGCACTGATAATGAAACAAAAATATAAATAAAACTTAACTTAATTTAATTAATGTCCAAATAATAATTGTCGCTAATAAAAACAGAGTTAACCGTTATTCTTCTTTCATCTTTCTTAAAAATTTGCTAAATTTATCCATTTTTAAATATTCCAAGTCTTCTAAATCAATTGCTGTGTCAGTATAGTATTTATCTTCATAGTCAGAATTTACTTTTGAATTTAAGTAATCTCTTAAAAACGCTAGGTAAAAAGAATTGTAAGTGTTAAGTATTGGTAGAGGAATTTTTAGTTTAAAAAAATAAATATCAAGTTCAGGAATATCGCGATATTTAATGCGACGACCCTTTTTACTATTTTTAGCATCAATTAAAGTGTTTCGTCAGCGTTCATATTCTTCAATGCTCGTAAAGGTACCATAGATGACTTTTAAGTAGGGGCGAAAAATATTAACAGGTTTTTTGCGAATGCCAACAATCACATTATTGGCAATATCACGAACTTTAACTCAAATATGTTTATCTCTTTGACCACTAGCGAGAACAATATGACCGAAATGGCGTGCCAGGGCAAAATACTCTTGAATACCGGTTTCTTCGTTTTTGGTATTATTTTTTTCTCAATCAGTACCTTCAAGAAATAAATTGGTTTCATCTCATAAAAGTAAGGTTTTGTCTGGCAATACCGGATAATCAAAGTCTAATAATCCCATATGTCCTAAACTTAATTTTTGAGTTTCTAGTAATGGAAAGGTTGATGCGATATGATATTTTTTCTTTTTTAGTAATTTTGATGCATATACTAGAAAAGCAGTTTTTCCAGTTCCTAATGAACCAATCACAATATTTAATGGTGAATTTTTTAAGAAATTAATAACTTTGTTAATTTGTGTTAAATTACCGATTTTAAAAAGAAAAATTAAAATACAACCTGCTAAAAATAAATAGCTTACAATGTTTTTAAAATAACCGTTGTAAATATATCAAATTGCTCCGCAATGTCATAAAATTAAAAATGAGGTGCGATTCAATTCAATAAAATGGTTATTTTTTTCTATTATTCATTTGCAAAATTTCATCTTGCACCTCACTTTATTTTTTTGTTAGCGCACCGCTCCAAGTAATTTTTCAAACATTTTAAAGCAAATAAAGAATATTGCCAAAATAAATGGAAAAATGAATATTCAGTAGTCAGCAAAGAAGTTACCGACTTGTGGCATATTAACAGCAATAATTTCTCACATTTTAGTAAACGCTGTTATAATCGCATTTCATAATTTAGTCATCGCGTCGCTAGCTGTTATCTTTGTTACTGCGGGCGCATCGGCCAAGAAAGTTCCAATCATATAATCACCCCCTTTCTCTTTAAAACATTCATCATTTATATTCAAAGTTTTTCTTAAATTTGTTAAAACCACGGTTAACCTTAACACGATTATATTTTTTCCTAATTAATTTTGAATTTCTTTGGGAATGCATCACAATGTAACTTCTTGACATTACTTTTGCCTCTATCTAAATACTGATATGGTTTTTCAAAGTAACATGAGAATAAATCACACCATAATTGCTGTTAAGAATCAAAAAGCAATATTTGCTATTAAAAGCCAAAGTGTTTTTTGGGTTAAATCAATTTCTTTACCACCAGTAATGTGAGCCGGAATAGTTGTAATTTGAATAAATAAATCTCAGAAAGTTTGTTTAATTTGCTCTCAATTAAATTCCTTTAAGTTTATTGTCATTTTTTATCTCCCAAAAATCATTTTTATTGGTAAATACATAATTGAAATTAATGCGAAAAGAAAAGTAATGATAATAATTAATCCGGCAATAAACGCAACTTGTGCAGGCATTTTTTCTATCGGAACAAACAGTTTTAAGAATTCCATAATAATTTCTCAAAACATTATTTTTTATTCTCATTATTTTCTTTTGAATTAGGAGCTTTAACTCATTCTTCAAAGCGAGCAATAAATACTTTCTCGTCTTTTGTGAAATTACCAGTATTATTTTTAATGGCATTTTTATATTTAATTCTAATTTTTATTTTGGCATAAATTTTATAAGCAAAATATGCCAATAACATTATGCAAATGATAATAAATATTATTCCAATCGCAATATTCATTTTTAAGCTCCTTTAAAATAGTTATAATTTATATCTTTTTTGTTGTTTTCTTTTTCGGCAATGAAGAAACCCAACAATTCTTGCCCTTTAATTAACTTAGTTTCTTGCTCTTGTTGATTAATTGAAATTACTTGATATTTACTATCTTTTATTATTCCAATGCAAATTGAATTTTCGTATTTTCCTTTATAAACAAATCGCTTTGGAAACCAAATGCCGATTTGTTTATTAAATCATGGAATTTTTGGGGCTTTAATAAGCATTGCGTTTTGTGTTTCTTTTAAGAGATATTTTTTAGTATTTAAGAAAATGTTTTCAATGTTTTTCATAGTAAATTACCTTTCTTATGGATAAACTAAGTTATATTAACTAAGTTAGTTAACTTAGTTTTTTAAACACTTATATATCGCAGATTTAAGTGTTTAACAAGCTTTGTTAGTAAATTTTATTTTTTAATTAGATAAAGATTTTAATAATTTTAAACTTAGTATATCCCCTATATAGAAATTTCTACACTTTAACATCCGCATCCTACCCTTGGAACTAATTTAATAGCGTGTATATTTTTAGGAAATCCACCCATTCATTTTTTTATTGCAAAACGAAACAAATTGCTATAGCTAATAGGGTGTTATCTATCAACTGGTAAACTTCTTTTGGTTATGGCGACCACCCACAATTTATCGTGCTTTAATACATACCAACATTATTAATTCACTTGTATTTAATTTTCAAAGAACAAATTTTAACACCTTATAAAATAAAAAGACAATCATTGCTGACTGTCCTTAATACTTATTCAAACCTTTTCCCACCTAACAAAACTTTATGCGTCCTTTAAAAATATTATTTAAAAAATTAATCACCTTAAATAAACTTAATTACAAATATTTTATCGTTCCAACACTTGTGGTATTTTAATTCAAACTGTTTCGTTATTTTGAATCTTGTCCTATAATATCCTTTAAAAATTCATTTCATTTTTGTTGTTCTACTAATTGTGATTGCTTAATGACAAAACCATCATTAACGAAAACCTCAGTATCATTATTTTGTTGTTGTGGTGTTGTTATATCCTTTAAAAATTCATTTCATTTTTGTTGTTCCAATGCACTACTCTCATAATGAAAAATATTATTAAAATCAATTAATTCACTATCTTGCGAATTAACCGCTTTTAATTTTGAAAAACTGCCATATTTACCACCACATTTTAACAACAGATCATACTTTTCACCAGTTGCAAGATCTAACGGCGTTTTACCTTCAAAATTCTCAATATTAGTATTAGCATCACGAAATAATAACATTTTAATAACAGTAATATTATTAGCATAATGCAGTAAAGTATTACCAAAACTATCTTGTGCATTAACATTAGGATAACTTCCTAGTAATAATTTAATAACATCAGCATTAACATCAGTAGAATTTTCTAGTAATAATTTAATAATAGCAGCATTAACATCAGTACAATTTTCTAGTAATAATTTAATTGCATCCCTACTAGCATTAACACTATTGCCTAGTAATAATTTAATAATATCAGCACTCTTACTTTTAGGAATTGATTTTATTAAATTATTGTCAATATTAGAATTAGCACCATTTTCTCTTAATAACTTAATAATATCAGAATTCCTAGTTTTCTGAATTGGTCTAATGCCTTTATTATTGACAGCATTAACATCAGCACCATATGCAATTAAAATTTTAATATTAGCAAAATTTTTAGCTCGATGTAATGGGGTCTCACCCAAACTATTTTTAATATTAATATTAGCACCTAATTCTAAAATTATTTTTAAGGATTCGATTGCAGATTTATTATTTTTAAACCTTCACCCTAACAATTTTTCATTAATAATCTTAGGGAAATCATCAAATAAAGAAATTTTATCTAATTTTAAAATTTTATAAATGCGATTTGTAGTAGCAATAATTTTAAAATCTGCTGATTTTTTTTATATTCTACTAATGAAATAATAAAACTATTAAAGTCTTGTTTGATTTCCAAACCTCTTTCTTTAGAAAATCTAGTAATAAACTTTTGCAATTTATTTTTAGTTTCATTTGCGATCAACAAATTATAAAGTTCATCAAATTGCATTTTAGTATTTATTGTTATTATTTGTGATATCATTTCAGGAACCTTTATGATTCTTTTGGCAACAAAAATTATAAAAATATTTTCATTCATTTTTTAATATCCTCTCTAATTTAAATTTATAAACAAAATAAAAAAATAACAAAATCTTATATAAACTTGTTATTTTTGCTTTTAAGTTACAATACCATAACTTAATATTAATCAATTATGCAATAAAAATTGTTAAAATTATGAATTATTTTTAACTAATTGTAAAGATGCCTCTAAATCTTGAAAAACGCGATGCGATTCATTAGCATTTACTAAAAATGTTTGTTGCTGTTTTTCTAAAAAGTTATCAATTAATTTTAACACCATCACCGGATCAGTTTGTTTACTTTCTAAATCTAATCATAATTGCTCTAATTCAATTTTAAAGTTATAAGCAATATTAATGGCTTTAGCAATAATAACATTAGCATTTTGATTAGCATTATTAATAATTTCATTTTGTTTAATATGCAAATTTCTTTGCAAATCATTAATATATTTTTCTAAAGTATAAATTCGTTGTTTTAAAATATTATTTTCTTGTTTTAATTTATCAATCACCATTTGTTTCTCATTCAATATATAATCTCTGGAATAATTCATAATCATCACCTACTAAAATCATAACATAAAAAATAGACACCAATTATGTCTATTAAATATTTATTTTACATAAAAATCTCTGATCGCTAAAATAATAACTATTAAAAATTTTCATTACTAATAAAAACATAAGCACAAGCATCAATTTTTTGAGCTTTACCTTGCAAAGTATAAATAACGCCACCTAAAAACTCTAAAGTACGTTTGCGATCAATTGGTGATAAATTTGCAACATTAACAATTAAATTTTCACCAGCAACTAAACGGTCTGCTAAAGCAACAACTTGAGCATAAGCTTCTAATTCATATTCTAATAATGGTTTTGTTAAATTCTCATCAACTGCTAATGACTGCACAGTAGGACTTAAATCATTATCTTGAAGTCTCATTGTTGAATGCAACTCTGACAATACTGGATTAGAATGAATGTCATCATTTTGAACTAATATTGCTGATTTTTTTTGTCTTCTTTTGAACATCATTATCGCCCTCTTAAAAATGGTGGTAAATCATCATCATTACTTAATTCCTCTTGTAAACCATCTGGTGATGGTTTAAAATTACCAACTCGTTGCGGTTTATAAATAACATTTCGTTCTTGCAACTGATCATTTTCATAACCAAAATTAGACAAATTTTCTGCTCCTACGGGGCGAAATCTTTTTAATCGTGCTTCTTCAATAACCTGAGGATTAGCTTTCTCAATTTGTCTTTCATCAAAACCAGTAGCAATAACCGTAACAATCATCTCATCATCTAAATGTTCGTTCACAGCAACACCAAAAATAATATTTACTTCACTACCAGCAGCTTGACGAACAATATCAACAGCATCATTAGCATCAAATAATGACATAGTATTACCACCTGTAACATTCACAATCGCATTTTGAGCCCCTTTAATTGATGCTTCCAATAATGGTGAAGAAATCGCTTTATTAGCAGCCTCAATAGCTTTATTTTCACCAGTGCCAATACCGATACCAAATAAAGCACTACCCTTACTTTCAATAACTGTTTTAACATCAGCAAAATCTAAATTAATTAACGCGGGAACAGCAATTAAATCAGTAATTGTTTGTACTCCTTGTCGTAAAATATTATCAGTTTCATTAAATGATTCTGTTAAAGGCACACCACCAATTACTTGCAATAACTTATCATTAGAAATAATTATTAATGAATCAACATGCTTTCTTAATTCTTCAATACCTTGAACAGCATAAGAACTTCTTAAACGACCTTCAAAAGTAAATGGTCTTGTAACAATCGCAATTGTTAAAGCACCCAAATCTTTAGCAATTCGGGCAATAATTGGTGCAGCTCCCGTACCAGTTCCACCACCCATCCCAGCGGCAATAAAAACCATATCAGAATTTTCTAACATCTTTTTAATTTCCGGTTCAGTTTCAATTGCTGCTTGCTTACCAATTTCTGGATTAGCACCTGCTCCTAAACCTTTAGTTAATTGTTTGCCTAAAATAATCTTTTCACGAGCTTTAGAAACGCTTAATACTTGAGCATCAGTATTTGCAACAATGAAATCAACACCTTGAACTCCTGCCTCAATCATGCGATTAACAGCATTGTTTCCAGCTCCACCAACACCAATTACTTTAATATGAGCTACTTGATCATATTGTTCTAGTTGAGTATCATTATTCATTTCTCTTCATCTCCTCTTTATGAATTAAACCGGCAAATATTACTAATACTTATGAACATAATCTAACTTATGATCCTTAGGTATGTTCGGATATTGTGGTTCTCTACTTATTCTATCAATTGAAAATACTTTTTCAATAGTATTTTTGTTTAATAAGTGTTGATAATAAGCATTACCAATAAGTCCTGACCAAATTTCATCATTAGCACCAATAATATTAGAATTATAAAACCGTAATGATGCTAAATTACTATTTTTATTAATATAATTAACAAAACCAGCAATCTTCATTACTTCACCCAAAAACACAATTGGCAAATTTCTTGCTTTCAAAATATGTGCCAAATGCTCCGTAATTTTAATTAAAACTGCCTCAACACGACTAATAATAATATTTTTTAATGTTTGATGACTATACTCCAAATATTTCTTTTTCTCATAATCATATTTAGAGTAAATAATCTTATTATCCAAAAAATTATTATCAATATTAATAATTTTATGTAAATAGTCTTCAGCAACATCTCATGGACATTGCAAAGCATATTGTAAATCAGCAATAAGATTTTTAAACCCATAATCAATAATATTTAAATCATATAGTGTTTCTTTAGCAAAAATACTTACTTGCGTATTATCATAATTTCAATCAATAATAATTGCTCCATCTTGTAATTCTTTGCGAGAAACTGTTGCTCAAGCATGACAAAAAGGCATTAAAACTAAAGATAACAACTCTAATTTACTATAATTTATTGCTTCTAAATGTGAATTATAAACTTCTTTTTTAATTGTATAAACTAACGAATTAACCGCAACACTTGTTGCTAACTCATCAATTGGCGGGTATGGTAGCTTTTTCTGCCCATTAACAATAAATTTATATGGTCGTGTCAAACAAATAACTTCATCATTAGCAAGAGAAATATTTTTACTCATTGCAATCAAATTACTAATATCTTCATTAGTAATCCGATGTTGTTTGCGATTAATTTCAATTATTGCTTGTCCCTGACGAATAGTTAAACCATTACTTACTAAATTCAAAGCCACGCGTTTAATTTGAATTGCTAATTGCAAATTAGCCTTTTTAACCATCATATTAATAAGTTTACCGACAATTTTAGGTTCTAATACAACACCATTATCACAAAAATTACCATTTTGCATATGATTAAACAAAACATTAAACTGTGATTTATGATAACTAAAAACCATAAATTTAATGCGTTTAGTATCTATTTCAATAACTGCATAAAGCTCTTGATTAATCACTAACAATACCTTCCTTAAATTTTTCTGATTGCCCTTAATTTAGCACTACGAGCACGAGAATTTTCTTGAATTTCTTGCTCACAAGGCGAAACAGCTTTTTTAGTTAATAATTCAAAACTAGGGTCCCATTTGATTGAGATTGGTAATTTAGATAATAATGGATCAAATTTAGGAACTACTTGTTCTTTAAATAATGTTTTAACAATCCGATCTTCCAAAGAATGAAAACTAATAACCACAAGCACCCCTTTTGATTTTAATAGTTGCAAAGATTGCTTTAACGAAACTCGCAAACTATCTAATTCATCATTAACGGCAATTCTTAATGCTTGAAATGTCTTTCTGGCTGGATGTTTAGCCTTTTTTAAAATTTTCATTGGTAAGGCACTCTTAACAATATCAACAAGTTGTAATGTTGTTATAATTTTACTATTTTCACGATATTTTACAATAGCTCGTGCTATTGTTCTTGCAAACTTTTCTTCACCATAAATTCATAAAATATTAACAATATCTTCAAAACTTCAATTATTAACAATAACTTCTGCCGATAGCGTTTGGTTTTGATCCATTCGCATATCTAAAGGACCATCTTGATGATAACTAAATCCTCGCTCTGCTTCATCTAATTGTGGTGATGATACTCCTAAATCATAAATAATACCATCAACTTGTAAAATATTTCTTAATTGTAATTCTTTCTTTAAATGACGAAAATTAGTGGCAATAATTTCATAATTATGAAATTTATTTAATATCACTTTAGCATCAACAATTGCTTGTTTATCTTGTTCTAAACAATATAATTTTCCAGTTGTTAACTTTTCTAAAATTTTCTCACTATGTCCTGCCCTTCCTAAAGTACAATCCACATAAATACCATCAGATTTAATATTTAATAAGTCTAGGGTTTCTGACAATAAAACTGGTTTATGTTTTAACATTAATTTTTCTCCTCAATATTCATTATTAAATTTTGAGCAGATTGTTCTAAATTATTTTCAGCATTTACTAAATAATTTTCTCAGGCCTTAATGTCTCAAATTTCTATTTTATTGGCAAGTCCAATAATCATAACTTCCTTCTTAATATTAGCTAATATTAATAAATTTGCCGGAAGATTAATTCTTCCAACTTTATCAATATTAAGTTCTAAAGAATTAGCAAAAATTTGTCGTTGTAAGATACGACTATCCTTTAAACCTTCTGAACTTAATAAAATTTGCTCTTGTCATTTAATAAACACATCATACGCTCTTAATACTAAACAACCATCAAATCCTTTAGAAATGACTACTTGTTCACCTAGTTTACTACGAAAGCGTGTCGGAACTATAATTCTGCCTTTATCATCAAGACTATGTTTAAATTGTCCTAACAGCATATTATAACCCACTTTCTCCCACTAGTAAACACATTATATTCCTAATTAACAAGTTTTTCAATAAAATTTAACACAATTTATTAAAAATTTTAAAAAAAGCACTGCTATTATAAGCAATGCTCTTTTTTTATCATTTGAAATTAAATACAAATTTTACTCACCAATTTTAACTGCTTCTTTGCCTTTGTAATAACCACATTCTTTACAAACACGATGGGGCTTAATATTTGCACCACAATTAGTACAACTAACTAATGTTGGATGTCATAACTTAAAATGTGTTCTTCTTTTCGCTTTTCTTGTTTTTGATATACGTCGAAACGGAACTGCCATTATTTATCCTCCTTAATACTTTCTAATTTCAATTTTTTTAAGGGCATTCAACGACTATCTTGTTCTAAAGAATTATAAACTTCTTTTTCAGTAATAAATTGTCATTTCTTACCTTTCTTACATATTTTAACATCTTTTACTGTTAAATTGATAGGGGTTATTGCAAATATTTCATCTCACAAATACTTATCTAAATAAAATATTTTTTCATTAATAATATAGTTTAAATTACAATTAAAATAATCAAAACCATACTCATCCTTTCAATTTCATTCATTAGTTCAACTAAAAGGTTGTAAACTTAAAGCACACAATAATGTTATCGTTACTGTCACTTGCACATCAATAATTAATGAATTAACTTGTGAGTTATAAACTATTGTCCCTTTAAGATGCGCATAATTAACTTCTTTAATATGACTATTACTAGCTCTTATCACTTCGGGATTAATCGTAATAACATTATCCAAATTAATAACTGGATTATTTTTTAAATAACTTTGTGAATATTTCACTACTCTTCCTCACTTTTTTTGCACTATTTAATTTTAAATAAGAACGATATTTTTTTCAAGTCATAATTAATATTGGGATTGATATCAAAGCTGAAATTGGTGCTACCAAACCTAAAAATAAAAAATAATAATGAGCATTTTTAGTTACCAAAGCAACGAAATAACCAACAATAATACAAGGTATAAAAACAATTATTGAACGAAGCGCCGAAAAAAATAATGACATCTTAGGACGACTAATTGATTGATAAAAAATAATCCCAACATATGGCACAACAACTGTTGGATAAACTAAATAACTTAACAAGAAATATCACCGATAAGTCGTATCAACATTAGAAATAAATAGACTTAACATTTCATTACCAAAAATACCAATAATTAATTCGGTAATTATTAATATTAAAAATTGCACTAAAATTATCCTTTTAAGAATATCCCAAATCCTTTGATAATCTTTAGCACCATAAGAATAAGATAATAATGCCCTTCCGCCTTGACTAACACCAATTAAAGGAGAATCAGTTAACGCAATTCATGGCGCAATCCCAGCAAATAACTGTACAACTCATGGAACAGTAAAACCCGGCCGAGGTAATTCACTACTTAACATTGAAACAAAAAAATTAGATAGTGCTGATGTCACAGCAACTGAAATATTAATAAATAATGGTGTCATTCCGATAGTAATAATATTATATAAAATCGTTTTTTCAATTTTCAAATCTTCTCAATAAATTTTTAACTTTGATTTCGGATCTAAATAGATAACTAATAATGCAAAAACAATATTTCAAAATCACGAAATAACTGTCGCAATCGCTGCCCCTTCTAATCCTAATTTACCATAAACCATTAATACAATATCTAAAACAACATTAACAATTACTGAAGTAAAAATAATAATTGTTGCTCAAAAACCTTGACCTTCAGATCTTAATAAATTAATTAAAAAATTACTTAATAATACAAAAAATAAAAAGAAAATAAACCACTTCGTATAACCAACTGCCAACTGCAAAGTAATTTTATATACTTCGGGATTTGTCATTTGCGAATTTTTTGATTGCAAAGCAATTAGCGGTTCATTAGTAAATACTAAAATTGGTGTTAAAACAATAGCAACAATAATCATTAAAGAAATTCCATTACCAATAGTTCGTGATATTAATGGATTATTTCTTTCCCCATAAGCAATACCAAACCTTGTTGATGTCCCAATAGCAATAAATAAACTAAACGCTGTCAATAAACCAATTGTTGAAGAAGAATATTGGGTTGCTACATTAATAATATTTCGAGCTAACATTTGTAAATTATTTTGTTCAATTAAAGGATTATTTTCTAAAAATGTACTAATAACATAACTATCAGCAAATTGTAATGCTAAAAACTTATCAATCAAATTATATGTTGACATAATAATCATAATTATAACCGTTGGCAAGCACATAAAAAATATTGCTTTTCAAGGATTATAATTACGAATTACTATTTCTCTTTTTGTCAATTGTAATTCATCATCATTTTTAAAATTATCATTAATTATTGTTTTCATTTTTATACCTTTCTAGTTAATAAATAACGATTAACGCACCATAACTTTTAAATCTTTCATTGCTTTTAAAAATAAATCATATTGCTCTTTTAAATCTTCATCAGTAAGTTGTTTTCTTGCATCATTAAAAAATAATCGTAAAGTTCAAGATTTTTTATCTTGACCAAGTTTATCAACATTTTCATACTCATTAATAAGTTGCAAATCAACTAACTTATTACTAATATTTAATAATGGCTTAATAATACTATCATAGTTTGTATCTTTATTAACTAAAAGCGACAAATCAAATCAAGAAAACATATTTCTAATAATTGTCTGATATTTAATATCGTATTTAAAAAGTTCATTAATTAATGTCATATTTAATGAAATAATAAAATTATCATCTTTAAAATCTAATTCTTGTTGAATTTTTGGATGCACTTTACCAATTGTCGCAATTTGCTGATTTTTTATTACAACATTAGCTTGTAAATGCGGATGCAAATCATCGTATGTTGAAGGAACATACTGAATATCTTGATCATTAAAGTTTAATTTCCGCAATATTCCTTGCAATAATCCCTTAGTATTAATGAAATCAACAGTAATTGCTTGTGGTAAATAAGGAATATCCATTCATTTACCTTGCAATAAAATTGATAATTGTTGATGATGAAATTTTAAATCATCATAAATATCTTCATAACTATAAATTTTAATATCATTAATTTTTCGGAAATTATTATATTGTGCTATCGTTAATAACCAATTTACTAAATTAGTTCTTAAATACTGATGATTTAACGACATTGGTTGTAATACCTTAACAGGTTTTGTAACATTAAAAAAATTAAAACGATTTAAATTAATACTTGACTCTAAATTATAAGTTTTTGTTTCAAAAATATTTTGATTTAATAAATAACTAATAATTGTTTCTAAAATATATTTACTTCAATTTTTTTCTTTAGTTAATGGCATAAATAATGGCATTATATTAGGAATATTGTTATAACCATATCTGCGAGCAATTTCCTCACTAATATCAGCCTCATTCATAATATCAAGGCGATACTTAGGGACAGTAATTACTAAATCATCATTAACACCAGATTCCGAAATTAAAAACCCTAACGGTTTTAAAAATTCAATAATATCTTTTTTTGTTAAATCACTAATGCCTAAAATACTTTTCTGGGTTTTTAATGATGTTTTTATCGTTACATTTTCTATCGCTAACACTTTATTATTAATTATTGGTGATACTTGTTTAATAGTTACAATTGATGTTAATAACTCTAAAAACCTTTGGATAGCAATTTCTAAATTATGCCCATTTGATGGTTTTGACCATCGTAATAAATTATTAGCATTAAGTAATGATAAATATCTTTTCTGTTGCTCATACATCTGCTTCTCATTTAAATGTAATGCTAAAACCACAAATTGTTTAGTTGCATTAATAATTTCATATTTCTTGTTAGTCATAACACCTAACACTTCAATAATATCATCACTAACAATGACAAAATCTTGTAAAGATATCTCTTGGTTATTAACTTTCGTTTCTGCCTTCGCTTTTTGAATTGATATTTCACCATTAATTTTTGAATAATCATACCCTACTAATGGTTGTCCGGTTTCTCAAGAAACATAATTTAGTAAATCTTGAATTAAATTATTTGGACGAATATTAGCATAACAAAGTCTTGAAAATAATCACTTTGGCGTAACGGCACTACTATCAATTAACACGGTAACATTTTTCATCGCTTTAACAAGATTATTATCAATTTTAATATCCAATGATAACTTATCATTAACTAAATTTCCTAAATGAGAAAAATCATCAGTTATTAACGATTTTAAAGGCAATTTAAAGAATGCTGCTAGCTCACGCGCTAATTCATAAGCACTTAAACAATCACTACGATTATAGGTCAAATTAATAACAAAAGCAGTATCATTTTCAAAAATATAACTTAAAGGATTAGTATTACCTAATGGATAATTAACATCCTCAGGAAATAAATAAACCCCAACAGCATCTTGATTAGCTAAAACTTCCTTAGGGATTCCTAATTCTTGTAATGAACAAATCATTCCTAAGGAAGGCTTACTAGCAATCATTCTTTCTTCAATAATCATGCCATTGGCTAAATGAGCACCAATTTTAGCAAAAATAACAAAACGATTTTCTTCAACATTATTAGCACCACAAACAACAGGAATCGGTAACTCTTCATTAATATCAACCATACAATACGATAACTTATCAAAATTAGCAAGTTTAACTTTTGATAATACTTTACCAATAACAATATTAGTATTTAAAGTATCAAAACTAAAAACTCTTTCAACTTCAAAACCACTATCATTTAATGCTTGTTCAATATCTTCATTACTAATATTTTTTAAATCAACATATTCATTTAAAAATTTACGAGTAAAAATCATATATACGCTCTCCTATTATTCTAAAAATTTCTAAATTGCTTTAAAAAACGATAGTCATTATTATAAAAATGACGAATATCTTCAATACCATATTTTAACATTGCAATCCGCTCAATACCAATACCAAAAGCAAAACCTTGTAAAGAAGCAACAAGATTATTTTTAATAAAAACATTCGGACTAATCATTCCAGCACCTAAAATTTCTAATCACCCTGTATGTTTACAAATACTACATCCAATACCAGCACACTTAGTACAACTTACATCCACCTCAACTGATGGTTCCGTAAAAGGAAAATAACTAGGGCGCAAGCGCATTTTACTTTCTTCGTTAAATAACCGTTTAATTAAATAATTTAAAGTTCATTTCAAGTTAGCAAAGGAAATATTTGGTGCAACTAAAAAACCATCAATTTGCATAAACTGATGACTATGCGTAGCATCATCATCATCACGACGATAAACATTACCAATAGAAACAATAGCTAACGGTAAAGAAGCATCTTTATATTTTTCTAAATAACGAGCCGTAACATTAGTACAATGTGTTCTTAACAAATAATTACTATCTAAATAAAATGAATCTTGCATCTCACGAGCTGGATGATTTTTAGCTAAATTTAACCTTTCAAAGTTATATTCATCAGTATCTACTTCCTGTCCTTGCACAATTTCATACCCTAACTGTTCAAAAATTTCACTAATCTCACAAATAATTAAATTTAAAGGATGACGATTAGCAATCAAAAAACTATTCACTGGTAAACTAACATCAATTGTTTCTGATTTTAATTCTAATGCCAAATTTTCTTGCTTTAAAAATTTTTCTTGAGTTTCGAATAAACTAATTATTTCCTTCTTAAAAACATTAACAATCATTCCTAAAGCAATTCTTTCTTCATTTTTTAAATTACGCATTGTTCCTAATAAACTATCTAATTGCGATTTTTTACCTAAATATTTTATTTTTAAAGTTTGTAAAAGGTCTAAATCTTGACATTCATTAACTTCTTTTTTTGCTTGCACTAATAATTCCTGTAATTGTTGTTCTGTCATTTACTTCACCCTACTATCATATAATAACTTGTTTAATTATAACAAATTCTATGTAAACCCTAATAAAAAAAGAAATTATATTTAAAATATAATTTCTTTTTTTATCTTTCTTTTATCACAAGTAAATATTAAATCTAATTATAATAACTATAAATTCTATTCATTTTCATTATCATGATACGATTTATTTCATACTAATGATAATAATATACAAGCACTTACACCACAAACTATTAAAAATATAAAGGTTGCATCCCAACGATTGCTTAAACTTTGTAATCCCGAACCAATAACAACTTTAGATATCACAGCATCACCAAAATAACCAAATATCCCCGTAAAACCAGCAGCTGTCGCTACAACTCTTTTATTTGATAAATCCATCGCTTGCATCCCAATAAACGCAACTGGACCATAAATACAAAAACCAGCAATTCCCATAAAGAGAGCAATTTGTCAAATACTTTGATATTGAGCTTGTCATAAACCAACAATTGATAATGTCGTAATAGCAATTGCTGCTATCATAATCGGTGTTAATCTTCCTTTAAATAATGTTTTAGCGGTAAATCCCATTAATATCGTTCCTGGAACCGCCATTCATTCAAAAATACTTCATAATCATTTACCTTGATTTTTAACATCAAAATTATGCTGTTCTTTAAAGAAAGTTAATGTTCAATCAGAAACACCATTTCTTAATACATATATAAATAAATTAGCAAAAGCAATAATTCACAAATTTTTATTTAATAAAACATATTTTTTAAAATAATAAAATCAAGTTTTTTCAACAAGCTTATTTTTACTACCATTAGCACTAACAAATTTTTTAACTTCAATATCTAATTTTTCAGGGTAATACTTTTTATAATGTTCTTCAACTGATAACAAACCTAAACTTTCTGGGCGGTCTTTCATAAATATACAAATTAATATTCCTCCAACTAAAGCAATAGCACTAGGCAAAATAAAGTAACTTGCAATACCAATATATTCTTCTAATAATGAATGCGATATTATAATTATTATCGCAATTATTGCTGTTCCAAAATTGTGCGATGTATTCCAAAAAGTCATCCGCATTTGTTTTTCTTTCGGAATAAACCAATTAGTCATACTTCTAGCACTAGCTGGTCATCCCATTCCTTGAAATCAACCAATTAAAGCCATTGAACTCATCATTAATACAATATTAGTAATATTAATACCAACCGTTCATCCCATTACAAAATTCATTAATGATGACAAAATTAAACCGATTCCTAAGAATCAACGCGCATTACTACGATCACCAACAGAACCCATTACAAATTTAGAAACCCCATAACTAAGTCCCATTGCCATACCAACTAATGAATAAATATCTTTCGTCATTAAACCATTATTAATTAAATCACTTCCAGCAACACTTCATTGTCTTCTAATAAAATAATATAATATATATGATATTATTGCTATTCAAAATACTCGCTCTTGATGAGATTTAAAATATTTTTTAATTAAAAAATCTTCAGTTAATTGTTCTTTTGCTTTTGCTGGTTTCATAAACGCAAACATTTTTGCAAATCAAATTTTCATATTTTTTATTACCATCCTTAATCATTATTAATTTTTATTTTTTAATTCTTTTTCTTGGATCATATTAACAACATATTTAGCAATCGCCGGACTTGCACTTAAACCAGGACTAGATATACCAACAACATTAATTCATTTTTCAGAACCCCATTCAATATGAAAATCATTTTTTGCTTCAATTGACCTTGAACCAGCAAACATACTCGTAATGTTAAAATTTAAATCAGGTTTTATTTTTTTCCCTGTTGCAATTAATTCCTGAATAGTTTCTGTTTTTAAATCAATTGTATTGTGATTATGATAATCATTATGATTTTCTGCTGTTGGACCAATAATTATTTTATTATCAAAACTTGGAGCAACCAATATCCCCTTTCCTAAACTAGTTGGTGGTAAAAAATATACCACATCAATATTATCTTCATTTTCACAAACTAAATACTGACCTTTTCTTAATGACAAACTAAAGTTTTTTGTTTCTTCAATATTAAACTGAGCCCCATGACCAGCACAATTAATAATTAAATCAAAATCAGATGGGATAACATCTTTATGACCATCAAAAAATAATTTAGTTGTTAATGCCACAAAACTACAATTTTTAATAATTTTAATGCGATCATTATTTTCTCATTGTTTAAGCAATAGCGTTACATATTTCTTAACATTTAAAATATAAGAATCAACGCCTAATAAATATTTGCTAACATTTTTATTACTAGATAAATTTGCATTTAATGTTAACAAATTACTATTAATACCATTAACAATTCCTTGCTTTAAAAGCCGATCTAATATTTTAACATCATCTTCATTAAAACCCAATACTTGTGAAGGAGCATATTTTATAATCTCATTATTAGCTTTTTTATCCGCCAAATATCTTTTTTTTCAAATATTATGACCTTGCATTCCCAAGATTGCTTTTAAAGTTCCTGGTGTTGCGTCAAAACCCATATGAATAATATTTGAATTTAAAATTGATGTTTCGGAACAAACATCTTGATTTTTTTCAATAATTGTTATTTTATTATTAGATTGTGCTAATAATTCCTTTGCAAGTTCAAGACCAACAATTCCTGAACCAATAATTAATATTTTTTTCACCCTAACATTCCTTCTTTCGTTACTAATTAATTTAATATCTTAAAGCTCAGTTTTATTTTAATACACTATAAAGTGAAAAAAACTTTTTTCTTTGAAACATTATTTCATTATTAATTTATTATTTTAAAATTTTTATTTTTTTAATTAAGCATTTAATTTATATATCGTGGTAGTAATAACAATCATATGCTATCTTCTTAACGATTTTTATTTAATAAGTTCCTCTCTAAGACATAAAAAAATGCAAGTAAAAAAGTTACATTAATTTTGATTCATTATTTCATAAAGACTAATAGTTAAAGCATTAGCAACATTCAAAGATTCTACTCCATTTGATGTTGGAATATAAAAATTATCATCAATTAATGGTCATAAATGAGGATTTATTCCTTTACCCTCATTACCAAATAATAATGCTACTTGACTACTAAATTTTACATCTCGCAAACGATTATTAGCTTCTTTAAATACTGTACCATAAACTTTAAAACCTTTATCTTTTACACTAGCAATAATAAGTTCCAAATTAGTTTTAATAATATTTAAATGAAATATCGCCCCCATTGAAGTTCGAATTACTTTATCATTATAAATATCAACACTATCATTACTAATATATAATGTTTGGACATTAAAGGCAACACAACTACGAATGATGTTTCCTAAATTAGTCGGATCTTGAATCTTATCTAACATAACAACTAAATTTTTATCAACTTCATAACTATCTAAAAAACTACAAACACCAATAATTGGTTGTGGGTTAACAGTTGTAGATATTTTTTTAATAATTTGCTCATTAACAACAATTATATTACTAAAATTTTCTATTTTATTAGCAATATCTTGTGTTGTTAAAATCATTAATAACTTATTTTGTTTCTTAGCCTCTTCAATTAAGTGAAACCCTTCAATAAGAAACTGTTCCTTTTCTTTACGATACTTACTCTCTTTTAACTTAACTAAATCCTTAATTAATGAATTATCTATTGAATTAATTATTTTCATATCAAAAATGCTTTCTAAAATTAATGGTGCCCAAGATCGGACTCGAACCGATACGGATTAACCGATGGTTTTTGAGACCATTGTGTCTACCATTCCACCACTTGGGCCTTATTTTTTTAATTATATAGTATTTTAATAAAAAATCAAATATTTTCCCCAAGAAAATCGCCTATTACTTAATAATAACAGGCAACCAATTAACTATTCTCAATTTTCAGTTTTATTATTTGTTAATACTTCAATTTCAAACGAAGCATAAGAATTTCTTACTTTAATAATTCGGAAAATATAGTTATTATATTGAAATTCTGGACTTTTCTTAGTAATTTTTGCTTCACCGCTAATTTCACGATATCATTCATTTAATGACTTAGCATTCGTTACAGGTACTGATTCATTTAAAGTTTGAAATAACTTTTTTAACTTAATTGTTCCTACTACTTGAAATTTATGATGCCCAATTTCATAAATTTTTCCTGTTGCATCATGCTCATCATAAATTTCGCCAACTAATTCTTCAATTAAATCCTCCATTGTAATAATACCAATAAAATCTTTTTTAGTTTTACTACTTGTTACAATTGCTAAATGCATCTTACTCTTTTGCATTTTTTCTAAGGCAACACTTAATTTGGTATTTTTAGACAAAAATAACGGTTTTTGCAAAAGCGCTGGTATCGTTAATGATTCATTATCAAGGGTATTAATAATAATATCTTTAACATTAAGAATTCCCTTAACAACTTTAGTATTAGAATTTATTACAGGTACTCTAGTAAACCTCTTTTGCCGATATAAAGTCTTAATATCACTAATAGAACTATTATAATTAATTGTTATTACTTTATCTCTTGATTGCATTGCCGTTTTAACAGTTTTTTCATCAAACATAATTGCTGAAGTAATTAAATGACGCTCTTGTTTTTCCAAAACTCCTTCATTTTCAATAGTTTTTACAAGTTCTAATAACTCTCTTTCTGTTGTTGAAGGATGCTCTGATTTTAATTTAATTTTTGAAAACATATAAGCTAATGGGTAAAAAATTAACCGCACCACAACAATCACTCATGAACAACTAATAGCTAACTTTTCAGGAATTCATCGTGCAATATTTTTAGGAATAATTTCGCCAAATAACAATACAATCACTAAAGAAAACATTGTTGATATTATTAATGATCAATATGTTGGTAAACCCAATTGATTATCAAAAAAGAAAGTAACAAATGTCGCTAAAGCAATGTTAACTAAATTATTAGCGATTAACAGCGTTGTAATCGTAATACTATAATCTTTAACTAAAAGATACACTCTTTTAGCTTTTTTTGCCTGCCTTTTATTAGTTTTTGCTAAATTTTTAATCCTAATAATATTAATTGAAGTTAATGCTGTTTCCATTGCTGAAAAAAAAGCACTTAAAAATAATAAAATAAATATTGTTGGTGCTAACCAAGATAATGTAATTTGTCAACTCATATTAAAAATGAGCCAATCATCAATTTCCACTAGTTATTAATTCCTCCTAAAAGATAGTTTCTTTAAATATGGACTATAATTATAACATAAAAAATCCATTGATATTAACTAATTCTTAATATATATCCTACACTAAATTTTATTCCTTAACTTTATCTTCATAATATTTTTTATTATAAGAAGAACTTTTAGTTTGCTTCAATTCTAAATTTTGCGAAATGATATTACCATTTATATGAGCACAATCCAATGCTTTTTTTAATTTTTGTAAACGAATTTTTAATTTATCAACTGCAATTAATAATTGTTCTTCTTGATTAATAGAATTTTCTTTATTTAAAGCATATTTAATTTGATTTAAATGTTGTTGTTTATTCTGTAAAAATTCTAACAATCACTCATAGCATTCATAAGTAATGCCAATTACAAAAGGAATAAAACCAATAAAAACCATTCAAACATTCATAATTTTTAATCCATCATTAGTAACGCTAATAATCGTAATAACACAAATTATTAAACTAACACAAATTAGTAATATTAATGATGCTAATCGTCAATAGTGATGATCATTTTTCATTCAATAAACAAAAGGAATAATTGCTAAAGAAAATAAAAATCCTCATAACAAAAAAGTTATCAAAGCCACATTTGATGATGAAGTTAATGGCGAAAGACTTAAAATATATGCAAGATTAATTTTTAATAATTGGTTACTATTAGAATTATCAACAATCAAAACACACAATGGTAACGAAAATAATAATAGTATGCACCCACAAAAAGTTAAACTAAATGATTTTTTAAAAAGTATTGCCTTAAATTTTATTCACATCAATGAATTCCTCTTTTTTCTAAAAAATTAGATCTTAAATATTTTTTATTCACTACTTTTACTCCTAGTTTTAATTTCTAAATCCGCAATAATATCATTTTTAGTAAAAGGATTTTGCGGGTCATATATTCAATTATTATCAAAAAATCTTGTTACTTGTTCATTCCCATTATTACCAATAGTTATTGAATGAAAACGATTACGATTATTATGAAGTTCTTGAATTTGATTAACTAGTTTTGATGATAAATCAATTGTTAAAAAATCACTAATAATTAATACATCAGCATTTTGATATTTTTTATGATTCATCACATTAATAGTTTGAACAATAGCAGGAGTTATATTCGTACTACTATGAAATGAATGTGATAAAAATTTAACTAAAGTTTTTAATGATGATTTAACTGTCGTTAAATCAAATACTTCTAACGAATCAGAAAAATTAATCATATAACAATCTCGCCTTTGCTTTAAAGCAAGTTTAACAATTGCTAAACTTAATGCCTTAGCAATATATTCCGGTTCACCACGCATTGAAGCTGAAGTATCAATACACAAAATAAATGGTCCATCAGTTTCTGGAAGTGGATGATTACTTTTTGCTTTTGTTATTGTTTCAACATTAACTACATCATTAGAAATAAATTCAAATGTTGATAATTTTTTTTCAAGAAATTTTTTATAAAAAATTGGTTGTAAATTAGGAATATTTAAGTGAACTAGTTCCATTGGTAATAAATGTTCTAAATCAGCACTTTCGGTAATCCCAATAATTTCTTCTGGTCATTTACTAGCAGGACGAATTTCATATTCAATATTAATCTTTTCAGTAATTACCGCTTCTAATTTATCAGATTGCCCTTTTAATCGTCCTAATAATTTAGCAATCGTCATAATTGCCGGATCAGTCTGCAAAAAATTTGCCAATTTTTGTAATTGTGTTAAATCTAACTTTTCAAGTTCTTTAACATTACCATCTCAAAAACGACCAAAAAAATTTCAAATAAATCCATATAAACGACGAAATTTTTTAACAACTTCAATGCGGTCATATACTTCGCGTAAATATTTTTTTCTTAATTCATTAATTGATGCTAATTTAAAATCAATAACTCGCTTTATTAATAATTGTTCTCAATTATTAATAAAATTTTGAAAAATAAGTTGTAAGTCTTTCGTTTTATCATTCAAAAGATAGTGATAGTAATTCATTTTCATTACAAATGGTGATAACACCTTTTCTAAAGTAAAATATACTTTTTCATAATTATCTTTTAAACCTTTAATGCCATTTTCACGAATTCAATAATATAAATAAATTTCTTGTTTAATGTTAACCGATAATGATTGAGAAATAATTTCTGATTCAATTTGACTCGCATAAAAATGATTAATCTCATCATCAAATGCTGTTGCCAATCATTTAAAATTAGTTTTAAAAGTTTGAAATGATGCTATATTTTTATCAACTTCTTTTAATCGTAAAATTTGCTTTTTTAATTCTAAATCAATAGTATTTTCTAAAAACTTTATCATTTGTAACAACTCTTTTTCTTATGAATCAATTTGTAAAATATCAAATTTTTCTTCATCAACAGTTTCTAAATCATTAAAAGCAACATCTAAAATCATTTTATACTGTTCA
The DNA here is from genome assembly GCF_964031155.1 of Spiroplasma endosymbiont of Dromius quadrimaculatus. NCBI lineage: Bacteria > Bacillati > Mycoplasmatota > Mollicutes > Entomoplasmatales > Spiroplasmataceae > Spiroplasma > Spiroplasma endosymbiont of Dromius quadrimaculatus. Next base: position 453,354 of record NZ_OZ035010.1, on the reverse strand, counting down.
TCAAAAAATATTGCTGATAAAGAATATAAACGGTCTTTTTCATTTTTAAAATCTTTTGTTAAATTTTTAATTTCTTTTTCCGTTTTATCAACCTCTTTTGTTATTTTTGTAACTTGATTTAAAGTTGATTCTAAATCTTCAATTTCAATCGGATAAATATTTTTTTTGCTATCAATTAACTTATTATCGGTATGATAAGATAAATTGACTTTAATATGACGATTTAATTGATTTAAGGTTTTCCCAAAAGATAATTTAATAATTTCAAAATTATCAAAATTTTTTCTAATTTTTTGATAATCAGCTAATGAAAGAAAACAAATCGGCAAATCTTTATTTGTTACTAATAAGCGATGATAATTACCAACTAATTGGCCTTTAAAAGGATTAGTATATACTGAAAACCTAATATTTTCTAATTGAACTTTATTTAATTGTTCATTTAATTTATCTAATCGATTTTCTAGTTGCTCTTGTTTTTCTTTTAACTCATATGTTAATGCATTAGTATAAACTTCATAAAATAAACTAGCATATTCTTTTTGTTGTTCTACTGTATCTCAAATACAATGAACAATAATAATTCAATCTGGTTTATCAGTTTCAAGACGAGCATTAAAAAAAGCTGATGCTTTCATCAAAAAAGCAATCTTATTTCAACGACGATCAGAAATATATGCTTTACCTGCAGTTACTAAATATAATTTTTTCCGGAACCGAGAAATAAACTTTAATGATAAATCTGATAATTTTACTTTAGCAATTTCTTGTAACCAAGTATGATACTCACTATTAGTAATTTGTAATTGTTCATCAACAATAACATCTAATTTAGTTGCTGATTCAATCATAGCATTAAAATTTTCTTCATTAGCAATACCGTGAACCACATAACGAATAATAAAGCGATCAAATAATGCTTCTAATCCTTGATTAACTTCTGGCAATTCATTTGATGCTGATATTAATAATTTTAATGGTACCTTATAATCCTTCCCCGCATTACGAAATATTTTTTCATTAATAATCGTTAACAATGTATTTTGAATTGAAGGTCCAGCTTTTCAAATTTCATCCAAAAATACAATATCCGCACTTGGCAAATAATTTGTTGTTAACCGCCGATAAATACCATTTTGTAAATCAGTTATTGAAATTGGTCCAAAAATTTCTTCTGGCGTTGAAAAACGATTCATTAAATTTTCAAAAACATTGGCTTGACAAAATAAATATTTCATTCGCCGCGAAACTAACGACTTAGCTACGCCTGGTTTTCCCAAAAGAAAAATTGATTCACCAGTTAACATTGCCAATGTTGCCAATTTAAAAACATTTTCTTTCTCAAAAATACCAACTGATGCTTGTTGCATTAACTTTAAAATTCGTTGCCTAAGTTCTGTATTTGCCATTATTTTCATTCTCCTTTTTATTCAACACTTATTTGTTGTTTAATATCATCAGCTTTGACAATTAACACCGCAGCACCAACAATTCATATTACTACTAAAATAAAAATCATTGTTAAATAAATTGCTAAATTAGTCGCGACTAATTTAAAACTAGAAAAAACTACTAAAGCCATCACAATAAAAACCATCATTATTAAAAAATAAAAAACAGCAAAAATAATATATGCTATCGCTCAACCAAAAATAGTGCCCGCACGCCGACAAACGGCCATAGGAATAAAATATAATAATGAATATAATGTCGATAAAGTTAAAAAAATTATTCCAATTATTTTATCAAATGATACTTCTAAATCTGTAATAAATTGAAAATCTAATTGATCAGCTAATAATAAAATTGATTGCCCAAGAATATCGCGACCAAAAAAATACGAAATAACTACTAAACAAATTTGTGCGAAAATAATTAAAATCCGAGCACCTCTTTCTGATTTCGAATCTCAATACATTTTTCGTTGCGACAAACTATTTTGAAGCGGATTAACATATTGAAATCGTTGTTCATCTAATTCATTTAATTTCTCAGTTGGCGGTGAAGCATTATATTCTTGTTCTAGTTTATCAAATTCTGGGAATTGTTCACTAAAACTAAATAATTTTTTTTCTTTTGACACCATTATTTAACTTCTCCTGTATTCATTTTTAAATTCGCAACATTGTCAGCCTCAGATTCAAAAATAATAATTTCTTGTGGTTGAAACTTCAATTTTACTTCTAATTGCTGATCATTAACAGTTAATAGGATTGTTCCTAAAAAAGTTGGTGGTAAACTAGGGTTATTATCAATTTGTTTTCTTCCTTCATATTTAGGTAATTCCTTAATATTAAAATTAATATTTGTTTTTGATAAATTAACTTGTAAGTTTCTTAGTTTAATATACAATAAATTTTGTTTATTAAAGCTAAAACTATCTAACTGCTTTAAACTATTAATATATTGCGTATTATAGTATACCTTAAATTCAAGTTGATTTTGAAAATCTTGATGAATATCATTAATATCATAATTACAAATTTCAAGAAAATGATTATTTATAAAATTATTTAAATCAAAAAAACTAGGGAAATTTTTAACATATTTTTGGATTAATGTTTTTATATCAATATTATTTATCTCATAAGTAAATAAAGATCTTTTATTTAAAATTATTGGTTTCGGATGTTCATCAGTATATATAACTATTTGATATAAATAATTAATTTTTAAATTATACCAATAGTTATTATGACTAAGATTAACAACACCATAACTATTCATATTATGTCTAACTGGCAAAAGTTTCAGATACTTAATTTCCTTTGCTTCATAAAAAAACTTTAAACCATCTTTTTTAATATTTAATTTATCTAAGAATTCCTTTCGTAAACTATAATTAAATAAAGATAAACTATTAACTAGTGAACGTTCATTAAATTCTTTAACAATTGAATTTGCTAAATCTTTTGTTAAGAAATTTTGTTCGTTAGATTTTTCAGCAACAAAAAATTTATGTTCTTTGCCAGATAAAAAAATATTATCAATATCTTTTGAAAAATTAATCCAATCTTTATTATAAGGATTATATTCAAATGACCAATCATAAGATTTAAAAATAGTAAAACCAATACTACTAATAATAATTAAAATTGAAAAAGAAACTGATAATTTTAAATAAAGATTATTACTAATCGTTATTTTTTTCTTTTGTGATTTTTTAGCTTTTTTTGTCATTATTTTACTCCAATTTTATTATCATTTTTATATTCAAAAGATAACTTTAAAATTTTTTGATATTTTATTTCCTTAAATAAACAAATGGTACTAACTTCTAAAATAAGAAAATTTAAATTAAAAATAATAAAACTAGTTAATAATCATTGTGGTCAACAGTTATTTAATAAACTAATAGTAAAAACTATTAAAAAATAAATTATTCATAAAACAGCAATTATGATGACTCATATTTTCAAAAAATTTTCTTCTTTAACTTTTAACATTACAATAAGCGTAATTAATGTTAAAACTGCTGTCAAACCACAACTACTTAGTCCTAAATAATATGAATTTTTAAAAAATTTTCTATCCGCTATTAAACCAATAATAAATTTATCAATTTGCAAATTTTGTCCTCAACCAAAACCAATGAAATAACTTAAGCATAAAAATAAAACAACATTAATAATTATTAATAACCGCAATGTTATTTCTCGTTTAGTATTTCATCAAACTTTTAATGTTGGTTTTTTTATTAATTTAAAACTCACTTATATCACCACTTTTCATCATCTTTTATAACATTTTAAATTTAATGTTCAAAATAATATTTAAAGAAAATAACTTTCAATAATTGCTTTTTCTAAACCACGCGACATATTTTTCACTTTCCTTAATAACAATATCGCCCCACTTATTAATAAAATAAATCCCACAATACTTAAAATAATACTATTATTTGTTCCAATACTATAATTTCTCAAATAAATACTAAATGCAAAAATAAGAGAAAAAATAATACTACCAGTTAAAATAAACACAATTGACCAACTTTTAATACTAGCAATAGTTTTACACACTAATAATGGAATAATAAAAAATAATGATGACAACAATGCCATAATCGTTGAAAAAATAAATATTATGGAAATAATAATCATTCTAATGGTTGTTGTGACTTCACTATTAAAATCTAAAAATCATTTCGCATAATTAATAGCATTCAAAAAAATAGTAACAATAAATAAAACCTGACTTAAAATTAATATTAATCGTGCCATTATTTCTAAAAATGAACCATAGTAAATTCTTGTGGAATTAATATCTTGCTTTAAAGTAATAATGCGATTATTACTTTGATCTAATCGTTTTTTACCTAATTCATAAATATCATTACTTTCATTTAAATCATTTCTATTTAACATTTTTAACCATTCTTTCATTATTTAATAACACAATATTTTTAGCAACAATACTAACAATAATTTCTCTAAGCAAAAAAACTAATTCCCGTTAAAATAATTTCTTCATCATTAAACCCAATAATATTCATAGTATATTTGTAGGCATTAAAATTAATCTGCTTAATTTCAATAATGTTTAACTTCCTTTTTAAATTTAATAAATTAGGATATTGATTTTTCGATAATATTGGTAAACTAACATCATCAATAATAATATTAAATTTTTTATTAGTTACAAGATAATTATAAAGATAATTATAAATTCCTTTTTTTACCCTATCTTTTCAATTATCATTTAAAAATTCTCAATCTTGAATTTTCTCTAAAACAAGTTTTGGAAATGAAATAGCAAAAGCAATATATTCAGCAATAGTTTTATTGCGCTTCTGTTTCAATCGATTCGTGGAACTAATTAATAATTTCTGACTAGCAACTTTATTAGTATAATGATTAGTTACAATAAAAGGCTGAATTGGCAATTGCTCATAGGATTCATATAACTTATCAACTTTAATATTAGTACTAATAAAATAAATATAAATTACTAAATCAGAATGATAAATTTTATTTTCTTCAATAAGAACTTGCGATGCATCATATAACTTTTCTCTAAAAGTATCTCAATCATTAATACTAGCACACTCATTAAGACATTGTGTAGTAATTATTGGTTTAATCTTAATATCATTATCAAACTCAATTGGATTTGCAAAAATAAAATCTCTTAACGAATCATTTACTTCGCGATAAATTTCTTTTCCTAATACTTTATCAGTAAACAATACCCGTTCACTAGTTAAATAACCAGTAGTAGCATTAGTTATATTATTTTGAGAAATTTGCTCTCTAGACCCTTGAAATGAATAAAAGTCAAAATAATTTTTATAAAACACATTTGTATTAATAATTTTTAAATTAAAGGATAGTGAAAAAATATTAGCATTAACAACTTCATAAATATCAGGGCGATTAATCTCATATCTTTCAATATCTTTAACTAACACTTTTTTTACTTTCACATCATCTTGAATAAAACTATTATCAATTTTTTTACCATTTTCAGCAGTAAGATATTTATAACGATAATCAAATTTTTTATAAGTTTTATTATTTGTCTGTAAAAATTTATTATTTTGAACATAATTTTTAAAATATTTTAATACTAAATTCTCTAATTCAATAAGCCGTAAACTTTTAAACTTATCATAGTTTTTAACATTAATTTTAGCACCATCTAAAAGTAACCTATCATTAACAATCCCCGGTGCTGAATCATCATCAGGAATTGGTTTAACAGTTAACCCTTCACCATCATCAGGATTAAGGATTTTAGGGCTAATATCCGGAATCTTTTTACTTTCACTATCTTCTAAATTAATGGCATTGGTAAAAACACTAACCATATCTAATGTTAATAAATATACACCAGGAATAATTATCGCAATAACTGTAAAAGTTAAAATTAATCCTAATCACAATTTATTTTTACTAGCAATAGTTACTTTTTTAGTAATTTTATTAATATTTTTTCAATGGTTAGAATTTTTTTTAATCAATATCATTTTCTCCTTTCAAAAATTATTAATAGTTTTTAATTTTATTCAACATCTACTTTTTAATTTTATATTTTTTATCAATTTAATGCAAATAATAACAAAATAAAATTATCCATTTTTATTTATTTAATAAATAAGAAATTGGAAAGTAAAAACATTTTAAATAATTTTAATTATTTAAAATTACTAAATAATCTATTTAATTATTTAAAATATGCCCTTAATTTTATTATGACATAAAAAAATAATATTTTTTAAAAATATTATTTTTCATTTTTATTATTATGTTGAAAAATTTCCTTTAAAATAGTTGCTGTTGAAGCAATAGTTGCTAATTCTGATGGCACAACAATTTTAACAGCATTGCCATCAGCAACTTTTTCAAATGATTTAAAAGCTTCCAAAGCAATATATTCCTTTGCTGGCTGAGCATCATTAATTAACTTAATCGCTTCTGCTTTAGCATTAGCATCTAATTCTACAGCTCTTGCTTTACCTTCTGCTTTCATAATTTCTGATTGTTTAATTCCTTCAGCTTCTAAAATTTTTGATTGCCGAAAACCTTCTGCTTTTAAAATTGATTCGCGTTTTTCTCGTTCAGCTCGCATTTGCTTTTCCATTGCTTCAATAATACTATGTGGCGGAATAATATTTTTAACTTCAACACGAATAACTTTAACGCCCCATGCATCACTAGCCTCATCTAAAATAATTCTTAATTTATTATTAATTTTTTCTCGCGATGTTAAAGTTTCATCTAACTCTAATTCACCAATAACATTTCTTAAAGTCGTTGCCGATAAATTTTCAATCGCACGATAAGGGTCTTCAGCCCCATAAGCAAATAATTTAGCATCAGTTACTTGAAAGAAAATTACCGTATCAATTTTCATAATTACATTATCCTTAGTAATAGAATCTTGTGGTGGAAAATCCATAACTTGTTCTTTTAAATTAACATCGCGAACAACACGATCAATAAAAGGAATTTTAAAATGTAAACCAGATGTTCATGTTTTAAAATATTTTCCTAATCTTTCAATAACATATTGATGGGATTGCGGAACAATGCGAATTGAAAGTCCTAATGTAACTAAGGTAATAATCATTATTAATGCTAAAACAATTATTACTGCAATACCAATGATATTCATTTATTTTTTCTCCGTTTCATTTGTAACTAATAATTTAACACCTTTAATAGCAATAACTTTAACATATTGTTCTACTTTTAAAGGTTCATTATCATTAGAAGTTATTGTTCATAATTTACCTTCTGCTTTTGCTTCACCATTAAGGCCTTCCTCATCAAATGTTTTAATAACCTTTATCGTTTGACCAATTAATAAATCAACATTAGTTTTTGTTATTTGAATTTTTTTCATTGTTTTACTAATTAATGGTTTTAAACTAAGCAAACAAATAACACTAATAACAGCAAAAACAAAAATTTGTCAATAAAATGGAATTTGAAAGGCAGCACTAAATAAACTTGCCATCGCACCAATAGAAAATCAAATTGATGTTAAGTCTAATGATACTAGTTCAAAAACCAAAAATGAAATTGCAATTATTAATCATCCCACCATAAAGATAATATTTATAATTTCCATATTAGTTTCCTCCATTTGCTTTTCTATAATTTGAATTATATCATTATTTTTAAAAATCTATAATTATATAAGGTACCTAATTATTATTAATAAATATTCTAACTATTAAATACCGGTATTTTAGTTATCATATATATAACAAGAAAATAATAACTTTATGTTATAATGGTTTTGATTTTATTTTTATAGAGGTGAATTAAATGCAATTTAAAAAAATATTGAGTATTAAAAGCAGTTTTATTTTAACAATATTACCTATAATATCTGTTACTGCGTGTAATAGCAATTATGATGAAATAATATTAAAAATTAAAAATAAAGAAACATTTATTGGTTATATTGGATCAGAAAATTGTCCAGGATGTCAAACATTATCAAAACAATGAGATCTTTGAATGCAAGAAAAAGATTGAGACAAAGATATTTTGGATTTAAAAGATGAAAATTTAAAAATTAATCGCTATGCTTTTGTTAGTGATTATGACTTTAAAGGTGCTAATGATAATACTTGAAATAAAACTTTTTTTGAAACTAAGTGAGTTAAGAATACTTTTGAATGATTAAAAAAATCACAAAAAAACTTATGAGCAACCAACGAAAACATTAAGAACGGCTTTGAACCAGATTATCTCCCTGGAAATGGTATTCCCACAATATTTTTTGTTAAAAATGGTGAATATCGCTGATTTATTAATAAATGAGGTGACGCTGTTGATGGTATTGATGATATGTTAACTAGCAACAGCGACTTTAAGCAAAAACCAGCATATAATCGTAGTACTTTAACACGACTAGTTCGTGACTTTATAATTAATGATTTTAAAGATTTTTATACATTAAATTAAACAAAAAGCTGGTAATTCAATTACCAGCTTTTTAATTTTGTAAATAATCTTTACCTTTCTGAATTTCATTTAAAGATAAATCTAAATAATCTAATTGCCGTAAAACCTCATAACTTACAGTACAAACAACATTAGCAACATTAAGACTGCGAGTATTAATACTCATTGGTAAACGAAAACATTGATTCAAATGCTCTTGTAATATCGTTTTTGGAATACCCGACGATTCTTTACCAAATACTAAATATATTGGTGTTTCACTTTTTGTAAAATCAATGGCACTAGGTGGTTTTTGACCATATCTTGTGGAAAAAAATAAGTTAGCATGAGGATTTTTACTAAGAAAACTATTTCAATCTGCATAACTTTCATATTGTAAAAATTCAAAATAGTTAGCAGATGACCGAATAATAAAACGATCATCTAAAAAGAACCCTAATGGTTCAATTAAATGCAGTTTAGCATTAATAGCAACACAAGTTCGCATAATCGAACCGACATTACCAGCAATTTCTGGTTCATATAAAACAATGTTAATTTTAGTATTCATTATTATCTTCCTTATTTATTCAATTAAGCATCTTTTGGATTGCTATGGCACGATGTGATATTTGATTTTTTTCTTGTGCTGTTATTTCACCTAGCGTTTTTTTATATTCTGGTAAATAAAATATGGCATCATAACCAAAACCATAATTACCTTGGCGTTCACTATGAATTAAACCATTTAACGAACCGACAAACACTTTTTCAATATTTTTAGTAACATCAACAAAAGCAAGAGCACAAACATAGCGACAATCTCGGAATTTAATATTCATCATCTTTTCTAAAATAACATTAGACGCTTGCATAAAACCATCAGTAGTATCCAACCAACGCGCCGAATAAATTCCCGGGAAATTATCTAATGCTAATATTTCTAATCCAGAATCATCACCTAAGACTGGTTTTTGTAATAATTTGCTTAAAGTTCTTGCCTTAATTAAAGCATTTTCAATAAATGTCGCTCCTGTTTCTTCAATGTCTTCAATTTTCAGTACCCAGAAACTGCTTAATGTCTAAAAGTGTCTTTACATCGTATTTTTGCCCTAATATGTTTTGAAATTCTTCTAACTTATTAGCATTAGTAGTTGCTAAAAATAATTGTTTTATCATTAATACTCAATACCCTTCCGAGCCCAAATACTCTTTTCTGAATAATGTCTTGTTGGTGTTACCTCACTAATTAAATCAGCAATTGATTGTAATTTTTCTGGACAATATCTTCCTGAAAGGGCAACTTCAATATTCTTAGCTTTATTTTCTAATGCTAACACTAATTCATCTTCATAAATTAATTGATTTTGTAAACAGCCTAAAATCTCATCAACGATAATTAAATCAATATTAGAATTTTTTAAAGTTGCTACTAAAACTTCAAGACCTTTTCTCGTTTCAACTTTTAATTCTTGTTTTTCTTCATCATTCATTTCTCAAAAAAATTTTTTTGATGAATGATAAAAATCAAGAATTGTTAAATTAGTATGCTTTTCAAAAAATATTAATTCACCTGTGGGACGATTTTTTAAAAAACGAAAATATACTACATTTCAATCATTTCCTAATGCTCTAATTGTCATTCCATTTAAAATACTAGTTTTACCTTTACCTTCACCACAGTAAATATGAAGATATCCTTGTTCTTGATTCATTACTTAACCTCCAGATAATATAATATATTTATTGATTGTCATTATATAATAAAATTAATTACTTGGGAGGTATGATATGAAAATAAATTGAACTAAAGCAAAATTAAGATTATATTATTCGTAAATCACAACCATTTTGTGATATTTTCTTAGACCGTAAAACTGAACAACTAGTTTTACCATTAGTTAAAAATATTAATGTTCCGGTTATTGATTATTTTCAAAATAATAAATATTTCTTTTATATTACTAAACATATTAAAGATGCTTTAAATTTAACGCAAATTAAAATAACTCCTTCATTAGTTAAGAAAATTGCTCATCTTATTAAAGATTTACATCAAATAGAAATTCCTACAACTATTAAAACTTGAAACTGAAAATCACAATTAGAACTATTTAAAGGACTTGTAAATACTTCCCAAAAAAATTTAACTAGTGATGAACAAAAAATTATTAATTTTTTTACTAACTATGAACCCCAAGAATTAAAACTTTGCCATAATGACTTAGTTCCTGGCAATATTTTAATTACTAAGCAACAAATTTATATTATTGACTATGAATATGCAATGAAAAACGACCCCTTATTTGATATTGCTTCTTTTATTAGCGAAACTATTTATCGTAATAACAATTTAATTAATCATTTTTTACACGAATTTAGTTTAACAATAACTGATGTTAAAACGATTTGATGATGAATTCAATATCAAAACCTAATTTGATGCTATTGAGCCAATTACCTATGAGAACAAACTTCATCATTAATCTATCAAGAAATATTAAATGATAAATACGAAGAGTTACAAAAAGGTTGAACAAATGACTTATTATTTATTTAGTTATTATTCTTTATAAAAATAATTTGTAATTGTCATCACAATAATTGTCATCACTAAAGTTCCTAAAATAGCTAATGAGATTGCAATAATAAAGCGTCAAAAAACTGATAATAATCATAAACTAGTTAAATATAACACAACAAATTCTAACATCACAATAATACTATAAATAAACTGTTCTTGTTGATGATAACCACATAAAAAACAAACTAATGTTGTAATAAAAGCATATAGTAGCATTCCCATTCCAATTAAAAACATATATCCAAAAGCAATACTATCTTTAAAATTCAATTTTAATAAATTTAATTGCGGATCTAAAAGTAATCAAATCATCAACCCCGGGATTAGTGCTTGCCACAAAACAAAAAAAATACTTCTTAACTTATTATCACTTCGCATCTTTTCATTACTTAACATCACTATTCCCTCACTCTTATAAATTATACAACAAAAAACTAGACTTCTAAAAGTCTAGTTTTATTTATCTAATGGAGCGAGTGATGGGAATCGAACCCACACAATCAGCTTGGAAGGCTGAAGTTCTACCATTAAACTACACTCGCATAATGTAAGTTCATTACAAAATATATCACATTTAAAAATAAGAAGCAATAAGTTTTACTAAAAAATCTGTAGAAACCACAGATGTTTTGCACATTTGGTTTTTATAAATTATTTGGGGGTATATTTTTTTGGCAGTAATATTTTGTATTGAATGCGACAACGAAAGCTATATCGTTGGTAATAAAAATACAGTTGGAATCTGTAATTCTTGTGATGAAAACGGTTTTTAATTTTGAAAGAAACGATAAATTATAAAATATGTCGCTGGTGTTTGCATATTAGAAACTTAGGGAATCAAGATGTTTGCGACCAAAAATTTACTAATCATATTAAAAAAATTTTAAATCCGAAAGGGAAAAAGAAAAATGAAATATAATGTTAAGTTAGTTAGTATAAAAAGAAAAATATTTAAAAATAAAGATGGTTCTACGATGTCAGGTTATTCTGCCGAATTTTTGCGTTATGAAAATGACTTATTTGAGCCTACTGGCGAACAAAAAGCCTTATGAATTGATGATAACAATTTAGAACAACAAGAAATTTATAAACTGTTAAAAGAAAATGTTAAATCATTTTTTAGTTGCGAATTAACTTTTGAAAAAAACCCCAAAATAGTTAACTTGCAAAAAATTGAATTATCAAAAAATCAAAAAAACTTGTCCAGTTAATTGATAATCACTTCGGTCTGCGAAGCGGTGCGGAAAGCGTATGCCCCGCCCGCTAGCGGGTTAGTCGGCGAAGCCGACTATTACTTGATTAAATAACACAACTGGCGAAAATCTAAAACGGGAGCATAAAATATGAATTTACAACCTCAAAATCCGACTGATTTTTATATGAAAACCATTTATTACGGTCAATATATTCGTAATATTGTTATGCCTTTAGAACGCATCAAAGCAAATAACCGCAATGTTAGCGGTTTAAAAAATAAAGGTAATTGTGATACAAAACTGCTTAATAGTAATATTCGTGCAAAATCTAATGTTATTCGGAAGGCATATCATAATTTTTGAGACTGTAAAAAACTTACATTCTTAACTCTTACTTATGCTGATGTTAATGAATTTGACATTAGAAAATGTAAGCGTGATTTAAATAAATTTTTTAAAAAATTAAAATATTGATTTAAAGTTAAAAATAAAAATATTAAGTATTTGTATACATATGAATATCAGAAAAGAGGCGTTATTCATTTTCATATTTTAATCACCGAAAAAATACCCCATAAAATTATTTTACAATTTTGACCTTACGGAATTAATAAAAATATTAGAGTTCGTGAAAACACTAATGAAATGGTTGTAAAATATTGCTCCAAATATATAACTAAAAATGTCCTGAATGAAAAATCATTAAATCAGTATGATTTAAATATCAAGGCTTATCAATTCTCTTATAACTGTCAAAACCCCATTACTAGAAAACAAATATTTACCGATACTTTGAATAATATTGTTAATAGAACCGTAAATTCTGAATTTGTAAAGTACTTAAAATCAAAAGTTAATAAATTTAAAACTAAAATGTGCGGAGCAATCTATGAATTTAAAAATATTAATTATGTGGGCTTTGAAAGTGAAAATTATACTTCGTTAGAAAGTTTAAGATTTAGAAATCAACTAAGAAAAACGAAACATTAGGAGTTAAAAAATGAAAGAAAAAATGCAATTAAAAATAAGAATTAAAAATTGATTTAAAAATCATTGGTTAAAAATATTGCTTAGCATTGTTTTTATCTTTATAAACTTAATACTTTGAGCTTTAACTTTATTGGATACTAAGTGAGTGATGGGAACAAATGGTGAATTTATTGATTTTATTGAAAAAGATATGTATAAGTTTTTTGGTTTAAATACCGCAATTATGTTGCTTGGATTATTTGTTTATTGATTTGGTAGTGCGATATTTATTGCTTTTCAAGTTGAAAAATTAGTTTGACTTATTGTTAAGAAGATTAAGGAAAAAAGAGCTTTGAAAAATAAAACTTTAAATAGAAAGGAAATTGAAAAATAATGGCAATATTTAGTCTAATATGTTTTATCTTATTAACCTTATTACTCGCTTTTGCTGTTGCTTGGGGTTTGTGGCGTTGAATGAACGATGTTAAAAAGTATGGTAAACAAGCAAAAGAAATTAAAGGGGATTTTAGTAAAAAAGAAAAACGCTTCATTGTTAAATTATCTTATTTAACTGAAAAAAATGACAAACAAAATCAAGAAACTCAAACGAAAGGATAAAATAAATGTTAAAAGATTTAATTATTAAGTTAATTGATTTACTTTATCCAACTGCCGATTTACCGCCCCAAGTAGTATTTTTGTTCTCAATTCTTGTAATCATTGTGTTATTTGCCAGTTTCATTGGTATTCTCTTTCTTCCGATTAAGTGTTTATTTCAATGTTTCTAGTTGTTTGAAAAGATTTAAATTGAGAACAAATTAAACAAACTTTCTGAGATTTGTTTATCCAAATTACAACTATTCCAGCTCATATTACTGGTGGTAAAGAAATTAATTTAACTGAAGAACCACTTTGACTTTTAACAACCAACATCGCTTTTTGATTACTAACAACAGTTATTATCTTATTTATGTTGATTTTATTTTATAAAGTTAAATCTTATTTTTGTTAATAAATATAGGATAAATATTTTGAAAAGAAAGGGGGTGATTATATGTTTACAACTTTCTTAGCTGATGCACCAGTAGCAATTACCGGAAAACAAGCCATTAGTAATTTGTGAGATAGTATGGTAGGACTTTTTGGAAAAATCTGAAGCGACATTATCAGTGGGCAAATGCCATTAGTAGTAGATTTCTTTGCTACTTATTGAATTTTTTTATTTCCGGCAATTGTTGGATTATTCTTATTTGCTTTTGGAATGTTTGAAAAACTACTATTAAGAGTTCGTTAATAGTAATTAAAAAAATAAAGGAGTGCGATAATGCTTAAATTTCTAAAAAATATCTGTGAAAAAATCAATGACTTTGTTAGCTTAAATCGCACTTTCTTTATTATTTCTTGATATTATTATGCTTTTCTTGTTGTTATTAATCCACAATATTGAGTTTCATTTTTTCATATCATCGGTATTATCTTAAATTGTTTAATTTTAATTACTAAATTTATGCAATGAGTTAATCGTAAATCTTTTATTAATTTTTTATTCAAATCACCATTAAATATTGTGATTGGTTCATTGGGAACTGGAAAAACTGCTTTATTAGTTTTTGCTTCAAAACTTTTATGTAAGAAAAAATGAAAGACGGCTTCAACATTTCCAATTTTAGACCAACAAATGTTATCTTTGGGGCATATGTCGTTATTGGATAATGAATATCCAATATTAGAAGAAAAACATTTATTGTTATGAGACGAAACCAATTTATTTTTAGAAGGAACCGATTATAAAGAAAATGATAAATCAACCCAAGGTTTACAAGAATATTTTGCTCTTGTTAGACATTTTGGTCATATTGTTCTAGCCAGTGGCCAACGCCCTGAACATATTTGGGTTAAAGTTAGAGATATTGCTAATTCAGTTATTGTTGGTATTACTAAGAAATCAGTTAATTTTTTTCGCCCCTACCTAAAGGTTGTCTATGGCACTTTTAAATCTGTAGAAGAATACGAACGCTGACGCACGAGTTTAATTGATGCTAAAAATAATAAAAAAGGTCGTAAAACTAAATATCGTAATATTCCGGAATTAGATATCTACTTTTTTAAATTAAAAATTCCAATGTCCGTTTTAGAGTGTTACGACAATAAGTATTTATCTTTTTTACGCCCCGTTGCTAATCGCATTGTTGTTGACACTTATGAAGATAAGTTTTATGAAACTACTGAAGTTGATTTAGAAATATTAAAATACCTTAAAATGGAAAAATTTAGTCGTATTATGGAATTACTAAAAAGTAATTTGAAAGATAGGAATTAACTATCATATTATTTTAATCTAAGAAAGGATACTTAATTATGGCAAATCTAGAAAAAATGGCATCATTTTTTGCAGATATTATTTATAAAGTTTTTGATTTAATTTGAAGTATGACTATTCCCGGCACCGGAATTCGGATTATCATTATTCCTTTAATCTCTTTAATTGTTAACTTTGTCTTTGTTGCTATTTTAGGTATTGGAATGCAAGCCAAAGAAAGTTATAAAAAGACAAGAGCTAACAAATCTGTTAAAGAGTGAGGTAAAAAATAATGTTTAAACTAGTTATAATTTTTCTTTTAATTACCGTTTTTTCTATTTTTGCTTTTGATGAATTTCTTGGTTTATGGCGTTTTGTAAATGAAGGGTTGGAATATTTTAATAAAGTTATTGTGGCTAACAGTGAATTTCTACAATTATTTAAACCAATGATTAGATTATTTTCGCAACACCCAATTTTTATTATCATTGGAACAATTGGCATTTTATCAACAATATACTTTATTTTAAGAAGTTAAACGCAAAAGAAAGGACAAATAGATATGTATAAATTTATGTCGTGGTTGGTTATCGCTTTTATTGGTTTAGTCCCTCTAGGTGCTTTCTTTGATACAAAACAATCACCAAATCCTATTATGGAACAATCCTTTATGAAACGAGAAAAACGAGCCACCAATCCTGCTCAATGTGGAGATAGTTGTGATTTGGAATTTGGTAAAATTTTGAATAGTAATTTTACGAGTTCTACTAGCAATGATTGAGGCGGATGATTAAATATTAGTTCTATTAAAAATGAATTACCTTTTGATGTTTCTAATTCTGCGGAACCTTTAACTTCTTATAAACCGATTGATGGTTTTAAAGAAATTCGCATTTTTTATGAGCGTAATGGTAAAAGTGAAAGTAATAAATATACTATTGATAAAATTGTTAATGTTAAAATTACATTTTCTAAAAATAAAGATTTAGGTTTTAGTCAATATTTAATAACTTCATTCTTTGCTGAAATGCCGTCTCTACCTGAGAAAGATAAAGAGCAACCGTTACCCTCAGAAATAACCAAAAAGGATGGTGAATATCAGTATAATCAGTTTCAAGATAAATTAGATTATTTAATGGTACAACGACGAGATTTTGATAAATTTAATTACTCTTATCTTTATTGAGTCCCAATTTTTAATTTCTTTGATGATAATTTTAAATACATGAGTGAAATGTCAATTAAATTAAATGGTTTTAAACAAAATAGTAAATTTACTTTAATTCGCAGTTTTGAACCTGAAAACTCGTTATATTTTTTTGATAGCTTAGAATTTTCTAGTTTTAGTGATGTTTTTAGAATTGAGATTTCTTTAGGAATGGTTACTTTTTATTTAAATGATAAACAATTAATTAAATTTATTTGAAAGAAAGGTTGAACTGAAGATTTTATTAATGTTTTTTTTGGACAAATTAGTTATTATGATAATACTTTTCATTTTCTACGCTATGATGATAAATCAAAGATTGATTTTAAAGATTTTATGTTTTTTTATTTAAAAGATTTGACAAGTAAATATTATTTTAATTTATTTGATAAAATTTATAAAATTTTGGGTGGTTTTTTTACACAATTCTTTTATGCTAGTTTTGATATGGATGCTTCTACTTATGTAGAATTAGATTACAAAGGAATGCAACAAATTCCTAAAAATGTTTTACAAATGGGTTTTTTCTATCGTTCCTTAATTACTTTTTATCCTAAACAATATTTAATTAACTTTGGTTCAACAGTAGAAAATAGTAAGAATATGATTTTTCGTTCCTATTTTTTTGTTAAAGATAAACAAATTGCCAATGGTTTTAACACCGGTAAAAATTCTTATCAAATAGATTTTAATGTGTTAAAAGCGTATGATAACCAATTATGAGATGCCACTAGTAATAAACTACATTTTTACAATGCCAAAGTTGATGTGATGTATGGAATTAATATTTTTACGCTAACTTTTCCACTATATAAAAAGAAAAATGAAAGTACTGAATATCATTATTCTTTATACGATTTTAACATTTTGAATTCAACAGCTTTTATTGGCGGTGGAATAAGTGGTAATATGGATGACTTAATTCCTACGCCCAACTGTTCTTATTGAGGTTTATTTAGTGCCATATCTTGTGGCATTCAGCACGCTTCTGTTAGTATGTTGAACTGATTACTTGGTCTTTCAGGGATTAATCTTTTAATTCGCCCCCTTGCGGATATTGCTAAAACAACGATTAATTTTACCAAAACTGCCTTTCCGGTGTTTGAAGTTGTTCCGGCATTTAAATATCTTTTTGAATTTTTAATTCCCCTAGCAATTTTATTAATAATAATTAAAAAGTTCTCTTAAATATTTCCAATATTTTTATATAAAATATAATTCCTTTGAAAGGAGGATTTTTCTTTATGCGAAAATTTTTATCAGCTTTAAATTTAGTATGTATAATGTTTATTTCTGGGTGTAATAGAGGTAACAATACTCTAATTACTGATAATGCAAAAAAATATGAATTAAACTTTATTGAAATTTTGAATAGTAATTTTACGAGTTCTACTAGCAATGATTGAGGCGGATGATTAAATATTAGTTCTATTAAAAATGAATTACCTTTTGATGTTTCTAATTCTGTGGAACCTTTAACTTCTTATAAACCGATTGATGGTTTTAAAGACATTCGCATTTTTTATGAGCGTAATGGTAAAAGTGAAAGTAATAAATATACTATTGATAAAATTGTTAATGTTAAAATTACATTTTCTAAAAATAAAGATTTAGGTTTTAGTCAATATTTAATAACTTCATTCTTTGCTGAAATACCTAATAAAAATTAGTAATTTAATAAATATTATTGAAAATCGTATTTTTGTAATACGGTTTTCTTACTTTAAGGAGTTTTAAAAATGAAATATGTTATTTGCCAAGCTGATTTAGCCGATTTAAAAGCAAAAGTCCAAAGTTGATTAAGAACAATTTATAATCACAAACATTATCACAAAACTAAAAAACGAGTTACTAGTTATTTAAATTTATGTAATCAATTTTATTTAGAACCAATAACTTTAAATAAATTAGTAAAAAAGCATTTTCACAGTACACGAAATACATTTTATCAGTGAGCTAATAAAATTCTTACTGCTTATCAAAATGATGATTTTAATAGTTTAATTTTCAAATATAAAAAACCTAACAAAATTAGTTATCAATATGATTTAAATTCTCGTGAAAAAGTATGTGATTTATATTTTGATTATAGAAATATTCAAGCTGGTGGAATGTGGTCTTTATTTAACAATTTAAAAATGGGTTTTCATGATATTGAAAATTCAAAAATTCCGAAAAATATCAAAACTTTTTATCGTTGAATTAAATCTGACCCTCGTTGAAAAGAATTAAAACAGAAAATCAAACAAACAAAACGCCAGTTTAAGCGTTATGAAGTATCCGATATTGGTCTTTTACAAATGGATGCCAAAATTATTACCACATCAAATTTTCCAGTTGATAAAAAATATTATATTTATGATTTCATTGACGAAATAACACGGATAGTATTTGGTTATGTTTATGATAGTTTAGGAACCAATAACGCAATTAATGCCGTGCAAAGAGCAATGAAAGATTTTAGTGAACTTGGCATAACAATTAAACGCCTTCGCACTGATAATGCTCCGGAATTTACTACTACTAATTGAAGTAATAAAAAAGCATACAAAGTAAAAGAAAGGCCTTTTACAGCCTTTCTTTCAAGGAACGGTGTTACCCATGAAACCACTCCAATTCGTTCGCCACAGAGTAACGGTAAAATCGAGCGGTTTTATCAACATTATACCAAATTATTTTATGCTAAAGATAAAAAAATAAATCAAAACGAACTACAACATTTCTTAAATCAATATTATTACTATTACAACTTCCAACGCTGTCATTCAGCATTACAAAATAAATCGCCATTTCAAAAATTACAAGAATTAATAAATTAATTTTTCTTTTTTTAAAATTTTTCTTGATTGTGCAAAACATCTGTGGTATATTACATTTACTAAAAAATCTATTTTTCTATAAAATATTTACAAAATAAAAAGAAAGAACATTATGTCCTTTCCCTACTTAAATTTTATAGCCACATTAATTTTATTTAATAAACTAAGATAATTTAGCAATTTTTACAGTAATAGTTTTTTCACCTTCAAGTTTTGTTTTACCAGCATCACTTGCTTTAACTGTTACACTTACAGTAATTTCCGTTGCTAAACTAGTTGTAGCATCTAAGTCATCTGTACCATTTTCTTTTTTCACAGTAATTTCTAAATCAGCAGCTTCAACAACAGTTCCATTCGGTAAATTTTTAACTAATTTTAAAACTTCTTTTTTAACAGCAGTTTTAATCATATCAGCACTTGTATTAGTACTTTCAGTGGCTTCAACAGTTATTGGAGAATCAATCGCTTCTAACTTACTTAAATCTGCTTTTACCACTACTGGTGTAATTTTAGCAATTTTTACAGTAATAGTTTTTTCACCTTCAAGTTTTGTTTTACCAGCATCACTTGCTTTAATTTCTACATTTAAAGTAAGACCATCTTTTAAATCAATTGAATCACCAGTTAAATTATCATTACCTTTTTTCACAGTAATATCTAAATCAGCAGCTTCAACAACAGTTCCATTCGGTAAATTTTTAACTAATTTTAAAACTTCTTTTTTAACAGCAGTTTTAATCATATCAGCACTTGTATTAGTATTTTCAGTGGCTTCAACAGTTATTGGAGAATCAATCGCTTCTAACTTACTTAAATCTGCTTTTACCACTACTGGTGTAATTTTAGCAATTTTTACAGTAATAGTTTTTTCACCTTCAAGTTTTGTTTTACCAGCATCACTTGCTTTAATTTCTACATTTAAAGTAAGACCATCTTTTAAATCAATTGAATCACCAGTTAAATTATCATTACCTTTTTTCACAGTAATATCTAAATCAGCAGCTTCAACAACAGTTCCATTCGGTAAATTTTTAACTAATTTTAAAACTTCTTTTTTAACAGCAGTTTTAATCATATCAGCACTTGTATTAGTATTTTCAGTGGCTTCAACAGTTATTGGAGAATCAATCGCTTCTAACTTACTTAAATCTGCTTTTACCACTACTGGTGTAATTTTAGCAATTTTTACAGTAATAGTTTTTTCACCTTCAAGTTTTGTTTTACCAGCATCAGCATCACTTGCTTTAATTTCTACATTTAAAGTAAGACCATCTTTTAAATCAATTGAATCACCAGTTAAATTATCATTACCTTTTTTCACAGTAATATCTAAATCAGCAGCTTCAACAACAGTTCCATTCGGTAAATTTTTAACTAATTTTAAAACTTCTTTTTTAACAGCAGTTTTAATCATATCAGCACTTGTATTAGTACTTTCAGTGGCTTCAACAGTTATTGGAGAATCAATCGCTTCTAACTTACTTAAATCTGCTTTTACCACTACTGGTGTAATTTTAGCAATTTTTACAGTAATAGTTTTTTCACCTTCAAGTTTTGTTTTACCAGCATCACTTGCTTTAATTTCTACATTTAAAGTAAGACCATCTTTTAAATCAATTGAATCACCAGTTAAATTATCATTACCTTTTTTCACAGTAATATCTAAATCAGCAGCTTCAACAACAGTTCCATTCGGTAAATTTTTAACTAATTTTAAAACTTCTTTTTTAACAGCAGTTTTAATCATATCAGCACTTGTATTAGTATTTTCAGTGGCTTCAACAGTTATTGGAGCATCAATATTTGTTAAGGTGCTTAAATCTGCTTTGATAACAACTTCTTCTGCTCCTTTTAATTCGGGAAACACAATCCTTTGTGATTTATGTATTCCTTTTAATTTTGCAGTTTGAGTTTTAATAACTGTAATATCAAAAGTTCTATCAAGAGCAGTTTTGCTTGTCAAATCATAAGTACCCGTAATTATTTTACTATCTTTTTCAATTTTAATATTATAGTCAACTTTTAAATTAGTTTCAGTAACAATTTGATCAATGGCAGTTTTAACAATTGTATTCACAACAGTAGTAATTTCGTCTGTTGTTACAGCAGTTTTGTCTTTAACATTATTAAAAGCTTCAATTTCAGGGGCTATAATCCTTAATTTATTTAAGTCTCCTGTTTTTAATTTTGCTTGGTCATCTTTAGTACTAGGATTACAAGCAGCAACAGCAAAAACTGGTGACATTGTAAATGCTAACGCAACTAGCAGTTTTAACATATTTTTATTTGATTTTATCATCAACGATTAACCTTCCTTTTATTTTTGTCTTTTAGTTATTTCTGAACTAATAACTACATTTATTATAACTTATTAGTATAAAAAATTATCTAAAATATTATAATTTTTAAAACATCTTATTAATACTCCTTTCCAATGAATAAATCAATTATATATATATATATATATATCAATAAGTAATTACAAATATTGTTATAACTAAAACCATAAATAAAAAAATATTTAATTATTAAAAGTTAATAATGCTGTTATTTATAAAATTTAATCGCCCTACTAATCAACTTAATTTAAAATCACAACAAATGCAATTAGACTTCACGATTAACACATTAGACAAAGAATATACCCAACTAATTCTTAAAAAAATTCAAGAAGCTGGCTATAATGTAATAATTAGTTAGCATTGCTAACCATTCAATTTATTCAATGTTATAATGAAGGAAATTAAAAGATTACTAAATATAATATTGAAATTGAAAGGACTACATAATGACTTGTCTTATTTGTGAAAAACTAATTAGCCCCAAAGAGCTAAAAGAATTAAAGGAGCAATATCATCACTTAATACAAATGCACGAAAATAAACTTTTACAAACTCATTTCCAATGTGCAGGTGATGGTATCATATACTAATAAAATGAACCACGGATTACTCCGCGGTTCATTTTCATTCTACTTAATTAATACTATAATTTAGTTCCTTTAAATTTTCCAGCAGCGATTTCTGCATTAATTCGTTTTTTAAATACTAATAAATAAACCATTGGTAATACCACACTACCGCCAATAAAATTACCTAACAATGTTGGTAGCATATTCATTATTGAAAATGTTCCAAAATCTTGACCAACCATACCATTATTTAAAAATAAACCAGTCATTCAAACATAAGCATTAGCAACAATATGTTGAAAACCAGAAATTCCAAATGCTAAAATTACAAAGAAGCATAATAATACCTTAGTTGCTGAATTTTTAACAGACATATTCATTCAGAACAACCCCGCAATTAAAATATTACAATAAATGCCACTAACAAAATTTTTTAAAAAAACTGTCCAATTGAGATTACTCGGACTAGAACCGATTTTCTTATCATAAATATACTTAAAAGCATTATAAAACTCAGAATCAACTTTCATATGTCCCATTAAATAAGTTGATATCGCAACAATTAATGCTCCTAAACAATTACCAACTAATACTAAAGATAAATTTACAAGCATGCGACGCAGTTTTGCTTCTCTTTTAACTATTGGTAATAATGTCAATGAATTAGAAGTAAACAATGTCCCTCCAATAAAAATAACCATTAATATTGCTGGCGTAAAAGTTAGTCCTGTAATTAAAGCAATCATACCAGAAGGCATCCCATTAGGTTTTAAATTTCCATTACTGTCTTTAATAATAAATCCTGATAAAGCAACAATAACAATAACATAAGCAATTGCTACAAAAAAACCTGCCATAATGCCAAATAGAAATGTCTTATATCACGGATCGCGTAATTTTTGAAAAGCATATTCAAATACTTCAACAAATGTCTCTTCATGTGAAATATGATCTTTAATAAGGACAGCATTACTATCATCAAAACTATGTAATGGTTTTTCTTTTGAACTCATTTATTAATCTCCTTTGAAGCTCATATTAAAAAATAAATAAATATTTTCAATTATTTATATTATGTAATAAATGATTAAAAATTACAAGAAAAACAAAATAAAAAAAGCAGAATATTCTGCTTTAAATTTCTTTATGGTACCTAAGGTCGGACTCGAACCGACACAAACTTTAACATTTACTGGAGCTTAAATCCAGCGTGTCTACCAATTCCACCACTTAGGCATTAATGGTACCCCGTGCAAGGCTCGAACTTGCGACCCTCTGGTTAAAAGCCAGATGCTCTACCAACTGAGCTAACGGAGCATATTAAATTTGGCTGGGGAGGGTGGATTTGAACCACCGCATCAAGGAGTCAAAGTCCTTTGCCTTACCACTTGGCTACACCCCAACATTATGGTGGAGGGAGAGGGATTCGAACCCCCGAACCCTAAGGAGTTGGTTTACAGCCAACCGTGTTTAGCCACTTCACTATCCCTCCAAATAATTTATGGTGCTGGCTATAGGAATTGAACCTACGACCTACCGCTTACAAGGCGGTTGCTCTGCCTGCTGAGCTAAGCCAGCAAATGGTGGGTTGTGACGGGATTGAACCGCCGACCGCTCGCTTGTAAGGCGAGTGCTCTCCCAGCTGAGCTAACAACCCATTTAATTTAGGACTTTATAATAATATAAAAAAACATTCTCATTGTCAATTATTTTATCTTTAAAAATCCTAAATATAATAATAATTTTAAAGTATTAATTATTTAAAAATTAAATAATCCTTTAATTATTAACTCTTACCTAATAACTTAAACATTTTTTTCTTATATATTATATACTTCAACACCCGGTTGATTAAAAGGATTAACTTCTAGTAAATAAGCACTCATTGCACAAGCTTTAAAGAAAAAGTACACTAAGTAACCAAACATTATTTCATCCATTGTTTCTAACTCTAAAATAATATTAGGAACTTTCCCCTCATTACTATGCGCATCAATTGTTCCTTCTAAAGCTAAAGCATTAATTTGATGTAAAGAATAATTAGTTAAATAATTCAATTGATCTACATCATCACTATTAGTAGCAATTTTAACATCCAAAGAGGACTTTTTAACTTGTAAAACTGTTTCAAATAAAACTTTACTTCCCTCTTGAATAAATTGTCCTAAGGAATGTAAATCAGTAGAAAAATTAACACTAGCAGGTAAAATTCCTTTACTATCTTTTCCTTCTGATTCACCAAATAACTGTTTTCATCATTCAGCCAAACTAGACATCTGACTTTCATAACTAACTAACATTTCTACAGGATATTGCTTTTCTTGATGTAATATTGTTCGCACAACAGCATATTTATATGCTTGATTAGCTCCCAGCATAACCTTATCAATATCAATTCCGGCCATTGCCATTACAAAAATACCAACAGGCGTTAATACTGAAAATCTACCACCAATATCATCAGGAATAACTAAAGTTTCATAACCTTCTTGATTTGCTAAGTTTTTTAAAATCCCATTTTTAGCATCAGTAGTAGCAATAATCCTTGTTTTAGCAATTGCTTTACCTTTTTGTTGCTCTAATAAATCTCTAAAAAGACGAAAAGCAATCGCTGGTTCGGTTGTACTTCCTGATTTAGAAATAACATTAATAGCAAATTCTTTATCCTTAACATATTCTAAAACTTGATTAGTATATGTTGATGATAATGTATTACCAACAAATATTATTTCTAATGAATCTTGGGAATATAATCCTTTAATCATATCAATAGCTGCTTTAGCGCCTAAATAAGAACCACCAATACCAATAACAATTAAAACTTGAATTTCAGGAATTAATCGTTTAGCAATGACTTTCATCGCTTCTCATTCAGTTTTATTATAATTTTTTGGCAAATCAACTCAACCTAAAAAATTACTGCCAAGACCTTTCCTTTCAGTAATCATTGTTTTATGAATTGAATGAATTTTATCTTGATATTTATTAAGTTCTTGATTTGTTAAGTGTGTATAACTAATATTTGTTTTAATCATCTATTATTCGTCACTTTCACTGATTTGTTCACTATTATCAATTCATTGCGATAAGTTATTAGATAAATCTTCAAATCCTGCTCCTGATTCTTTAATATGTACGGACCCACGATTTTGTTCTTCTTTATGAAGTGCTTTATGACTTAAACTTAGTTGCTTTTTATCAACATCAAAATTTAACACTTCTAAGCGATAGACTTTTTCAACTTCTGCAAATTCATTAATATCTTTAACATATCCATCAGAAAACTGACTAATATGACACATCCCAGTTACTCGCTCTGGTTTTGAATGTGAAGAAGTACTGTCTTCATTAACATTATCAACGATGTTTTCAATAACATAAAATACACCTCATGGTAAAACAGCAGTACACTTTGCTTCAACAATGTCACCTTTTTTATACATAAAATCTCTCCTTTGATTTCAGTAAATATTTTCATATATTCACATGATACCTAATTATAACATTGAGAAAAATAAATATTCATTTTTATTTGCAAAAAATTTACTTTTTATAAAAAATATAAATATCTTTAAAAATTAAAATTTTTCAATTCCAATTTCCGTTATTACTTGATGCATTAAAATATCATTTTTATCAACTGTTATTTCTTCTATAGTTTTTTGTCAATTATAACCAATTCCAATAATTGGATTTTTAAAATCTACTAAAGTTCGGTCATAATATCCTTTCCCATAGCCAACTCTAGCGCCGGTACTATCATACGCTAAAAACGGTAAGAAACAAATATTAATTTCCGAAGTCATTAACATTTTACATTGCAAATTAGGTTGTAAAATATTGTAATTATTATCAATTACTAAATCATCAAAACTAGTAATTTGATAAAATAATAAAGAATTATCATCTTGCATTCTTGGTAACGCAACAATCTTGTCATTATTAAAACAAAAACTAATTAAAAGATTAACATTAACTTCTCCCCTAATAGGTGAAAATAAACCAATTATTTTTGCTTTTTGAAAATCGTCGTTATTAGTAATAAAATTAATAATTTTTTGATCATATTGTTCTTTATCATCTTTTACCATTGCTAATCTTACTTTTAAAGCTGATTTTCGTAATAAATGTTTATCAAACATCTAAGCACCTCCTTATAATTTATTATAACATCATTAAAAATCCACTACTTGCTAATAATGAACATTGCTTACGATTTGGTTGCTTTTTAGTATGAGTAAATACAATTAAGTCTTCTAAAATATCACTATCATAATCTTTAACATTAATCATTAATGAATAATTATTTAAAATTGCTATTGCTTGATATTTTGATTTATTAGTAATGGTTTGACAAATCAAGTCAGCACTAGAAGTTGCAATTGCACAAGCATAACCCGTAAACCGAGCTGAAACAATAACATCATTGATAACTACTAACTGTAAATTTAACTGATCAGCGCAACTTAAATTAGGTTGCAATCGCTCAATTGCTTGGTTATGTTTAATAAAACCTTGATACTGAGGATTTTGATAATGATTAATAATTATCTTTCTTCATTCATTATAAGAAATCATCAATAAAATTACCTCCCGTTTTTAATGCGATAATTAATTTATCAACATCTTCTTTAGTATTATAAATATAAAAACTAGCTCGTAATGAACTTTTAACACCAAGTACTTGATCAATTAAACTAGCACAATGACTACCACTACGAAGACAAATATTGTAGTTATTAGCTAAATTAACTGATACATCGTGAGCAACAACATTATTAACATTAAAAATTAAAATGCCACTTTTAGCATTAGGATTATAAATTGTTACATTTAAATTTTCTCTTCGTATTTCATTAACAGCATAATCTTTTAAACTAGTAATATGATTATGAATTGTTTCTAAACCAATATTTTGTAAATACTTAATCGCTTCTTGTAAACCAAAAATACCAGCAATATTTTGCGTTCCTGATTCAAAACTCATATATCCTTGTAGTAAAGAATATGTTCCGTTCTCATTAATAATAGCATTATTACCGCCACCTAATAACATTGGTGCTAATTTAGATAACATCATATTTTTTCCTCATAAAATACCAATACCCGTTGGCCCTAACATCTTATGACCAGAAAATACTAAAAAATCAATATCTCAATCTTGAACATCAGTTTTAATATGACCAACTGATTGAGCACCATCAATAATAACAATAATGTTAGGATTATATTGTTTAATTGCTTGACAAATCGCTTTAGTATCATTAACAGTTCCTAAAACATTACTTATATTTGCAAAACTAACAATTTTAGTTTTCGGTGTTAATAATTTTTTAATATTAGTAATAGTAATCGTTAAATCTTCCAAACCAATATATTTAATCTTTGCTTGTTTAGTTTTTGCTAAACGATACCAAGGTAATAAATTAGAACTATGTTCAGCCATTGTTAATAAAATCTCATCATCCTTAGAAATTAATGCTTCTAACCCTAAAGCCAATTGATTTAATCCAAAAGTAGTTGAAGGAATAAAGATAATCTCACTATCCTTACCATTAATAAATTCAGCAACTAGTTTACGAATTTTTTGAATATTCTCATTACAATCATAGGCTAGTAAAAAATCAGTATTATGAGGATTAGTAGAATATTTTAAATAATAATTAATAATATTATCAATAACACATTGTGGTTTTAAACTAGTAGCACTATTATCTAAATAAACAATATTTTTATTTTTCTGAAAAAAGGGAAAATCTTTCTTAATATTTTTTATATCTGTCATTAATTAATTTCTTCCTTTCTATCTTTAACTATTTTAATAATTCATTTAATTATTTGTCTATCTACAAATATTAGATATAAGAATTTTTAATAACTTTAAGAAATTATTATTTAATTAACTACTAGTATATTTTACCTAATTTAGGCGATAATTGCTATCCTTAACATAAAATGCCCGTATTTTAGAAATTACATTTTTACTATATAGTGTATAATATGTATTGTAAAATTAAATATTTTATGAAAACTAATATTTAAGGAGTGATCGAGATTAATGAAGAAAAAGATAGTTTTACCATTTACTTTGGTGTTATCAATAAGTCCAATAATGACATCAGCAGCTTGCTCCAATAAATGAGAATTTATTGGTGATGATGGTTCGCAAGTACTTCTTGACCTTCCAACATTAAAATTTAAAGAATTAGATGATTTTTCAGGAAAATTAGATCGAATTACAATTGATCAACTTTTCAATAATTTCATTAACAATAATGAAATTAAAAAAGAACAATTTGTTGAGTTTACTAAACGCTTACAACTATCTGTTCTTAAAAGCAAAAAAAATGATCCGATATTTAAAAAAAGTTACGATAATATGATGACCAATTTAAATACTTATATTGAAGGAACTTTACATAAACAATGAGGAAATAATAAAACCAAAGAAGAAGCTAAAGAATATAAAAAATGAGGCGGTGCAGAAGGATTTAAAGATCATTTATTATTAGATAATTCTACTCCCAATAATGTTTATGAAACTTTTCGAAAAAAATTTATTAATGACTTTCAAATTGATTATGATCGCTATAGTATGGAGCAAATTAAAAGAATTGCCAATGATTTAATAAAGAAAATCAACAGCGATGGTGATAATTTTAACATTGATTTATGATATGGTAGTAAAACCGAAACCGAAACTCGGAACCGAGCGTTAAGAAAAGCATATGAACTTAATGATAATAATGAATTAAAAGAAAAAATTAAAAGTCTTTTCAATACTTTTGCTATCAAGCCAGAAAATCTTGTTAAATTTGATGAGAGCAATAAGGTAATGATGAACCCTGATGCTCAACAATCAAATAAATTAAGTAAAGAGCAAAAATTTATTGCTGAACAATGATACTTTAATTTAAAACCGTTATTAGTTTCTCAAATTAATTTTAAATATGATGGTAAAGACAAAAATGGTTTAGAAGATGGCATTGAAGCAAAAGATTTTGATGAAAATAAGAATTTAAAAAACATTAATGATTTTTTAAGTGATGCTAAAAGTAAATCTTTTGAACAATTGGCTGGTTTATATAGCGATGATAACAAAACAACCTTTGGTCAATTACCTAATTTATTAACTTTAGATAGTTCTAATGATAAATTTAGTCCAATGTTTAAAGCAGCGACTTATGATTTAGCATACGATGGTACTGATGGCGGAAGTATCCCAACTGACTTTAATGCCCTTTTAAAGGATTTAAATGATGAACGAAAAGATAGCAACAAAAATATTATTTTTAAAAAAATTAAAATTGGTACTGATAAAGTTGTTTTTATTGCTGATACGAATGAAGTGCGTTTTATTAAAATTAATGGTTATGACGACTTATGAAAAGGTTATGATGCTGAAGGTGATATTGGCGAAAATCAAGAAAGTGACGGCAAATATCCGGCAATAACTTCACCTATAAATATGCGTCTTGCTAAAACTCCCTATTTACAATATTTATTTGATGAATTTAAAAAACGCGTTGATGATAATCCTCAAAGTGAAAGTTCTGGTTTTAATCCTTTGAATGAAATTAAAACTTATACTGATTTTTCCCAAAATAATATTGACAATAATGAAAACTGATGATTTTGATTTTGAGATATGATGGCGTGATTAGAACGAGATGATGATAAACCAAATAATGAATGATATAAAGAATACATTGAATTTGACCAAGATAAATGAAGTGCTATTTTAGGTAAAATATTTAAAACTTCTCGTTCGTCACTGTTAGGAACTAAAATTAATATTTTAAGTAAAAATCTAAATGATGAAAATGATGCCATTAATAAGATTCCTTCCAATAAAAATCAAACTATTGGAGCATTAATTGATGTTAATACAGTTATTAATGATAACTTTATGAATAATAAAGATAACTTATGAACTATTAAAGGGAATATTCCCACATCTATTAAACCTAAAAACAACCATTCTTTAACAGGGAACCTTTATTCATCAACAGAAATTAGTAACTATTGATTACCATTAGAAAAGGAGAAACATTAAGATGCAAATACTAAAGAAATTAGTCAGTTTCACGAGTACAATTTTAATCTCATCTTCTCCTATTATAACTGTTATTGCTTGTAGTAAATCTAAAGACCGCATTGATACTAATATATCTGAAAAAACTCAAGAAGAACAATTTATTGAATTATTAGAAATAACCGATAAAAATAATATTACTGGAAAAGCATTATTTGATAAATTTAAAGGTAAGATTAGTGATTATGGTTTTAATGCTATTAAAGAGATTATTGCTCGTAATGAATTTGTTACGATATATGCGAAAATGCGAGGCAAAAAAATTGAAAACTTATCTGAGACAGAAATTACCAATTATTTGCAACAATTTGATAACCTTTGAAACCAAATAGCAGGTGATAAATTATATCAAGAATACTTAAAAGCAAGATTAAATAATAGTTTCTTAGAAGCAACAGTTACTAAACAAGGATACGACATTAAGCAATCAGCGAAATGACATATTTTAGGAACTTGAGATGAAGAAAAAGATGAGGCCTATACTGATACAATTCAACCAAGCATTAATGACTTAATGACAGCCGAAATCACAAGTGCCAACAATGAAACCATAAATTATAAAGTTAAAGTTCGTGAACGATTTGCTGATTACTATAATGCACAAATTAAACCTACTATTCTTGATAATTTAATGACAATGACTTGATTACAAGATCGGATTTTTGAATTAAAAAAAGATGGTAATTATTCATTGCCAATAAGTTGAACTGTTCCTAAAAGTGTACAAACATTTGATTCAGGTAATGTTTGAGATAGTAAAATAAAAATGGTTTGAGAAGTAAAAGTTAAAAAGGAAAATGAAGCAAATTTACCTAGCGATGATGTTATGTTAATTCCAGATACTGATTTCAAAAATAAATTTAAACCTGATAATAATGAAGTCAAAACAATTTTTGATCCAATATTTAACATGGCCGGTTTTCGTGGTTTTGTTGCTTATGGTAATGATAATAATCCTTATGGTGATAACACAATGGAAGATTTTTATAAAGAACAAGTGAAAGAGAGACAAATTGTTGGCTTTGCTAGTAGTAAAGCCCCTAACGATTCTGAAATAAATAAATTTTATACTGAAGACCGTCGT
The DNA here is from genome assembly GCF_964031155.1 of Spiroplasma endosymbiont of Dromius quadrimaculatus. Lineage (NCBI taxonomy): Bacteria > Bacillati > Mycoplasmatota > Mollicutes > Entomoplasmatales > Spiroplasmataceae > Spiroplasma > Spiroplasma endosymbiont of Dromius quadrimaculatus. Next base: position 421,791 of record NZ_OZ035010.1, on the reverse strand, counting down.
TATGTATCTAAAATTTATGTTCTCCCAATTTTTGTCACTGATTTGTTTAAAGGTTATAAAATTGATGATGATAAGGAAATTCAAATTGATAAGGGAATAGAATTTGAGTGAAAAAATAATACTAATAAAACGGGAACTAAAAAAAATAGTGCCCGCAATAATACGGGAATGCAAAATCTTCCTAATAATCAAAAAACATCATTAATTAATGAATTATTATTTACAATTTCCAAAGATGATAATTTAAAAAAGAATGCTAGTCAATATTTATATACAAAATACATTGTAACTAAGAAAAATATTTACGATAAAAAGATATGAGAAGATTTATCTACTTATTTCCAAGATGAAGAAGATGATTAATTTACAAAAAAAGAGAACAGTTAACTGTTCTCTTTTTTAAACAAGGAGGATTATTAAATGAATGAACAATCTTGTTTATTTTGCAAAATAATTTTGCACGAAATTCCTAGTCATATAATTTATGAAGATGAACATACAATTGCCTTTTTAGACATTATGCCCCTTGACAAAGGACACACCCTAGTTATCCCTAAAATTCATAGTACAAATTTTATTAATACTAATGATGACATCATTTCTTTTGTTAATATTACTGCTAAAAAAGTCGCTCAGCAAATTGAAGTGCAACTTAATACTTCAGCATTTAATTTTATTTCTAATAATGGTATTCTTGCTGGACAAACTATTGAACATTATCATTTACATATTATCCCTAAATATTCTTCTCACAGTGGTTTACAATTACCGAAAAGTCAAATCGTTGTTGACAGTAAAAAACTAATAGCATTACAAAAAAAACTTAAATTTAATTAAAAAAAGAATTCCTAGATTTGTTAGGAATTCTTTTTTTAATAATTAATTATTTAATTTTCACTGTTAAAATAATTGTGACGATAAAAACTACGATTTTCTAGTCCGCCAATGCGTTGTGAAAAAGCTTCATTTTCAACTTGTTCTAAACCACTATCAATCGCATAAATTCTCGCATCTAAATTATCAATATGATGCAAAATTTCTGCTTCCATAATTTGTGGTAAAACTGGCGAACCATATTCATTTTTACCATGACTTGCTAAAACCATATGTTGTAATAAAACTACTTGTTGCATATCTAATTGTAATTTCTCGCCAATGGTAGCAATTTCACCAGCCATAATTGAAATATGTCCTATTAATTTACCTTGCACACTATATTCAACTGTTAAATCACCTTGTAATTCTTTAGTTTTTCCCATATCATGTAAAATAATTCCCGCATATAATAAACTTTTATTAATTTTACGATCATTATAAATTTCACAAATCGCTTTTGCTGTTTGTAACATAGTTAGTGTATGTCACATTAATCCCGAATGAATATTATGATGATGTCTAACCGCTGCTGGAGAAATTTTAAAACGATCTTGTTGCGTCTTTAAAATTTCTTCAACAATTTGTTTTCAAACATTATTTTTAATCTCCCCAATAAACTCATTAATTTGTTCTCACATTAAACTTTCACTAACTGGAGCACTTTTAACAAACAAATTAAGATCTGCTTCTTGTAAAGGAATAATTTCATAATTATTAATTTTAACTTGTAAACTTCTTTGATATTCTGAAACTAAACCATTAATTTCAACAATTACTCCTGCTTGTAATCTAATTGCATCTTCGCGTTGTGAATTTCATAAGCGGGCTTCAATAAGTCCTGTTTTATCTTTTAAAGTTACTGTTAAATATGTTGCTCCATTACTTGCTGTTCCTTGATTAACTTTTTCAACTAAGAATTTATCAAGAACATTACTATTTGCTTTTAAATCTTTAATCATCTAATTTCCCTTTCTTTAAATGTAAATAATTTTTTTCTAAATCGGAAAACATTAATTCCATTTTTATTTTTGCTGCTTTCACTGATTTATCAACACAAACAAAATAAAATTTAATTTTTGGTTCGGTACCACTAGCCCTTATCGCCAACCACGAACCATCATTAAAATAAAATTTTAATAAATCTTGGGGAGGCATATTATATAAACCTTGCAAATAATCTTCTTTTTTTGCTAATTTAATATTATTTAAACTAACAATTGAATCTTTTCTTAACTTTGCTAAAATCGTCTTAATCGCTTTTTCCCCACTAGTACCTTTTAAAACAACATTAACGGTATTAAAGTAAAAATACCCATATTTTTGATAAATATCTTCTAAAACATCTACTAATGACTTATTTTGTTGGCGATAATAATTACAAGCCTCAGCAATAACCATTGCTGCGGCAACACCATCTTTATCACGAGTTAAATCTTTAACAACATAACCATATGCTTCTTCAAAACCAAAAACAAAATTTATATTCCGTGTCTTTTCTTTTGCCATTTCATTACCAATTCATTTAAAACCAGTTAATGTTTTAATAACTTCACAACCATAAGATTTTGCTACCAAATCACTTAAATGACCAGTAACAAAAGTATTATACATTACTGGATTAGATGGCATAATTTTTTGCTGTTGATAATGACTTAATAAGTATTCTAACAAAATTGGTGCTGTTTCATTACCATTTAATAAAATATACTCATTATGATGTAAAACTGCAATGCCAATTCTGTCACTATCAGGGTCATTAATAATAATCAAGTCAGCATTATTTTTTTTAGCATATTTAATAGCTAATGTAAAAGATTCAGCAACTTCTGGATTAGGTGATGGTGTGTTACTAAAATTAGAATCAAAATCTCATTGTTCTTTAACAGGAATAACTTGATAATTGCTACTTTGTAAAACATTCATTACTCAATCACGACTAGTACCATGCTGATTAGAAAAAACTATCTTAATATCCTTTTGTTCATTAGGATAAAATTGTAATGCTTTAACATCTTTAATATATTCTTCTTCAACAATAACGGGAACAGTTTTTATTAATTGTTTTTGAATTGGTTTTAGTAACTTAAAGACATCCTCAATAGCAATATTTTCCATATTATTACCAACTTCATCAGTAACAACTGGTAAAAATTGACAACCATTTTCATCATAAATTTTAAAACCATTATATTCTGGCGGATTATGACTAGCAGTAATTACGGCACCAGCTAAAGCATTTAATTTTCTCACACTATATGATAATAATGGTGTTGGTCGTAAATCATTATTAGTAAATAAGTATACAGGAATACTATAACTAGTAAAAATATTAGCTACTTCTTGACTAAATTCTAATGAATAATGACGATTATCATGAGCAATAACAATTCCTTTTTGTAATTCATCCATTTCATAATGTTTTTGTAAATATTGGATAAAAGCAATTGTTGCCTTCCTAATATTATAAATATTCATTCTGGCAATTCCAGGCCCCATAACCCCACGAATTCCTGCTGTGCCAAAACTTAATGAATTACTAAAAGCATCAATAATTTCTTTTTCATTCATCGCAATTAATTGTTCTCTTAATTGTGGTTCTAAATCATTATTATTTAATCATTTTTGGTATTCTTTTTGATACGCCATATTTTCCTCCTATTAATTGTTAATCCTTATTAATTTTACTATAAATTTAAAGTAATATCTTATTTTTAATTTATAAATTAATTAAAAACAAATAAAATAGTACTCTTTACTAAGAGTACTATTACCAAAATTTTCTATCAGCTTTTAATCAGTTACTTGCTAATTATTGATTTTGTAAAATTATTTTAATTGTTAACGCTTTATTAATTTTCTTTTGATATTCTTTAGCAATTTGCAATGCTTTGGGCAAAGAAAAAACCTTATACAATCATTTATCATTATGCATAATTCGAAATAAATTTAAGTCTTTTTGTTCAATAATTAACATTCCAATATCACATCCTCATAATATTCTTGATAACTAATAAATGGTGAATAAATAACTCTTCCTTGTCAATAATCAGGCCTATCCAACTCCATTAATCAAGCCAATGTGGCTGTAATATCATATTGAATAGTTTGTTCTAAAAACTGCCCTGTATTTTTAACACCAGCACCATAAAAGAACACTGGTACTTTAATCTCATAATCATTAAAATTACCGTGACAATCATCACCTTGACCTTTACCACCATGATCAGCAATAAAAACAAATAATGTATTATCTTTCATTTCGGGAATATGACTAATCGTTTCTAAAACCTGTTTAACTCACAAATCAACTTGCATCGCCATTGCTTTAATTTCTGTTGTTTGATGACCAATCTTATGTCCAACAGTATCTGGTTCATTAACATAAACAAAAGATAATTCTGGTTTTTTAGCAATTAAATATTGACAATAATCATCAATAATCATCTGATTAGGTTTAATGTTATCATTACTACTAATTCAAATAGTTTTCTTAGTTGATTTTCAAGAATCAACATCTTTAACCATCACATTACTTCAATAATCTAATGAATTAACATCTAAAATATATTGGAATTGCGATCATCGAAAAAATGCTGCTGTTTTCAAATTAGTTTGCTTTTTAAATAATGTAAAAATACTAGGGACATTTTTATTATTCACATAATCATAAACACTTTTTGCGTCACCCGTTTCGGAATCTCATTGCGTACGCCCATGAAAATTAGGTGCGGTCCCACATAATAATGATGTTCAGTTAACACTAGACATAATCGGAACAACACTCCGACTATTTAACGAATATGCGCCTTTTTCCATTAACATTTTAAAAGTACTTCCGGCATCATCTTCTAGTAAATATGATCCATAAGCATCCGACCCAAAAATAACAATATACTTAATATTATTCAACATATTTTATTCCTACCTTATGCAAAACCTCATAAATATTAGTCGTTGAAGCTTGAACTAAATCAACACCAATTAAATAAGCAATTATTGATGCAATATCAACATTACTAGTTGGTCTAACAATTTTATGAGTTTTTCCTTGTAAATGACTATCAATTATATTTAAAGGAATAACTAATTCACGCGAATCTAATCCGCCTTGATTCTCAACTCCTTGATGATATCCACCAGATGTTGAAGTAATAATAACTGTTGATTGGGGATTTTTCAAAATCATTTCATTAATAGCAATAACTTTTTCTTGCAATAATGAAGCATACTCATTAGTATTAAAACCTTGTTTAATACCAATATCATACATTTCATCATCATAAATAGTTAATAGTTGATATTCATTAATATTAACATCAACATAATTAATGGTATCCTTAACAATAAACTCATCTAACAAAAATTTTTCCAACATATTTTCAATCATATGAAAATTAGTAATTACACTTAATTTATAATCAGGCTTTTGCTTTTTAATACTATAAAAAATTGTTGGATACATATTATCCTTAGTATTCAAAACCGCCGTAACCAAACGATTGTTTTCTCAATTAGTAACCCCATGAAACTCCAATGGCGCGCCTGTTAAAATTGAAGCCATATTATATGGTGGTAAAGTTGGTAAAATGGCACGATGCTGTTGAAAATAAATCATATTTTCTTTTGGTAATGTTTGCTTTAAACTATTAATTTTAGTTGTTAACCCTGCAAGAACTATTAAAATAATATTTGTTCGTGGTTTAACAATCTTCTTAGTTTTTTGATAAAGCATTAAAAGTCTCCTTCCTTCTATCTAGTTGCTATTATAACGTAAAAAAAATGAAAGAAAATTCAAAATTAATAATATTATCCCACACCCAAATAAAAACTGCTTCTTATTTTTATTAAGAAGCAGTTTTGAAAATTATTAAATAATAAATTACTTAAAACCGTTGGTGTTGTCTTTTAGTATCAACATTTGATAAATCAATGACTAGCGGTTGATCATCTTTTTGAAGTAATGCTTGAAATACTTGATAAACAATAGTATACATAAAAATTAAATTTATCGTTGCTCCAATATTACTAAAAAATCCACGATTTTCACGACTAAACATTTGACTTAAATAACCAATAGTATTAATTGCAAGAACAATAAGCATTTTAAGTAATATAAAAATAAGACTAAAACCAATCATTAACTTAGCAAACTGATCATTAAACGACTTTACTGGCACATTTTGTAAAGAATTACTATCTGGTAAATTAACATTTTTTAATTTACTAATTGACAATAAGCCCATCACCCCAAATAATAATACCCCAGCAACACTTAAAGTAATAACAAAGGGTTGTTTTATATTGACAATTTCAGTATTAAGATTTTTTGTCAATAGTAAAACAGCAGTAAAAATTATTAACATCGCACCTGATAAAGCAAAAACACTTGATTCATGTAGTGCCATTTTTCTTTTCGCTTTAATACCCGTCTCAATTCTTTTTTGATCTAATGAAAGCAACATAAATCCAGTAAAAAATGTCATATTAAAGAAACTATAAACTAAAATTAATCAACGATGTTTAATAAATTGCTCATCATTAAGTGATATTGCTCATTTAATAATTAAAGCACTATAAATTAATTGCATTGCTCCAATATAAATAATTAATGCCATAACTGGAAAATAACCCTTATTTATAATATCAGTAATTACCGTACGAAAATCATTATCATAGGCTGTTAACTCCGTAATCTCATTTCTTAATGCTGCAATTGTATAAAAAGTAATCATTGTTAACACAAAGAATGCGCCAATAAACACAAAAACATTAGCAAAAATTATAAAAAAACGGCGAAATGAAAAATTAGAATTTCTCATTATAAAAAACCTCCTTTATTTAATTTATATCCTATCTTGTTTAAAAAAGAAAAACAAAATATCTAAACTAATTCTTGACATTTTTTAAAGCATCTAGTCAACTAGCAAACAATATTATAAAATAATACCGTTCCTTGAAGATAAATAACAAAGTGAAAGATTTTTGCAGCATTAGAAAAATTAACTACCACTTCAATATTAGAATCAATTTTTTTTAAATCATTATTAATTTTTTCTGTTAAATCACCAAGATTTTTAAGATTAAAAAATATTTGGTTATCTTCAAAATATTCATCAATTAATCTTCGCTCATTTTCAATATTATATTTAATATTTTTTAATCTTAACTTAAATATTTTTGTCGGATTGTTAACTAGTATAACTTCTAACTCATCTCTTAAATATTTAAAACGCCGATTACCATCATCACTGTTAATATTAATAACCTTTAAGTTAGCAATCTTTTGTTCTAATTGATAATTAATTTTTGCCAAAATATCATTAATATTACTAGTCGGGGAAACATCTAAATCATATTCTTGATTAAAAAAATCTTCAACTTCATCAATATCATTATTACCAACATTAACTTTATTAATTGTAATTTTAAAAATAAATTTATTAATGCCAAAATTAAGACTAAATTCTAAATCATTATTAGTAAAAGCTTTAAGTTTTGTTGTTGCTTCACCAGCATTAGTTAATTTTAATGTCATTTGCGAATGAATTTTACTTTGCAGATTGCTTTGAATCTTATTCACAGCAATTGCTTTAGTATCATCACTAGTAAATAATAAAACATCCGATTGAGAAATATTATTCACAAATTCTTCAATCTTCTCATAATTAATAATATTTTTTAATTTCACTAAATATCCATAATTTAATATCTTAATTGATGATAAAGACTCATTATATTTAACTAACTTATCAGTAACAGTAAATATATCTTGTTGTTCATTTAATAACCGATTTTCTGGTTGTAATTTTGCAATTTCTTCATTACTAATAGGATTTACAATAGGATATTCCTCATTTGCTAAAAGTTTGATTTGATTAATATAATTAACATCATTTTGTAATTTATTACCCAAAATACTAATAACATCCGCTAATGAATTTTTTGTTGTTAAATTTAAATCTAAAGCATTCGTAAAAAAATTATTCATTAATTCCGCAAAATTTGCTTCATTAATCAAATTCGTGAAATTAATTATTTTTTCCTTTACAGCATTACCAAAATTAACTTTTAATTCCATTGGCGAAAAATCAGAAATTATTTTTGCATTTGGTTTATAATGAACGACAATGCTTAAATCCTTACTCAGATTAGTTTGTAATTCAATATTTACTTTATTAATAAAATCAGTAATCAAACTACCAGCATATAGTGGCATTTTACTTATTTTTTCTAACTCTGTATCAACTTTTTCTCATATTTTATTAATTTGCTTATTAGGAATCAAAATCGTTAATGTTTTTATTAATAATTTCTCATTAATTTTAACAACAAAATTAATATTATGACGCCCAGAAGCAACCAATTGTTGCAATTTAATATTATTATCTTCATATGATACTGCTAGTTGCGAATAAATACTTTTCATATCAGAAGTAACTATTTCTAAAAGATGTTGATAAGTATTAATATCATCTCAATTATGATAATGGGAGCGTTCAAAATAGCGGTTAATATTGCCTTCTACCTTTCAAACTTCTTTAACCATTTGATGGAATAAAATATTCGTTTGGTGATGTCTTATTTTAACAAATATTTTATCTATTAAAATAAAACTAACTAAGGAAAAGACAAATTTATCTTTTTTAACCATCTTGATAATAACATAAAATCACAAAATTACAAAACAAAAATAATAATTTATAAAATTATTTAATAAATATTTATTGAATTGTTTTATATTTTAAATAAACACGCTTGCTTGTTGAGAAACATTTTTATTTATTAAAAATTGGTGATTAGCGTTATTTTTGAAATAATAATTATGTTCTTTTTGTAGGTGATTAGCATCATTTTTAAAATAATAATTATGTTCTCTTTGCAATTTTTTATTTAACTTATTAAGATAAAACTCAATTAAATTAACCCCGTTTTCTTTCGCCATTTTCATTGCAATCATATTTTTGAAAACTTTTTCACTATATGATTTAGAGCCATATCCTTTTAATCATTTGACATTATGTGAAATTTGTGATTCAGTGCAAGACCCTTTATATCAATCTTCTTTATAAACCTTAATCCCATCTTTTCTTTTATTAATATAATTAATAAATTTTTTTATATCTTCTTTTTTATCTTTCAAAAATGGATGTTCTTTAATGTTCTTGATTTTTATTAAATTTTTTAAATATTTTATCGCTTCATCAGGGTCGCCACTTTTCAATAATTTATTCATATCTAAATAAATTTGTTTTCTTATTTTTTCGTTATCAGCTAAATTTTTGGTAAGTTTTCTTCTTCGATAAGGAACTATTGTTTTTAATTCTTTCATTAAGTGAAATTCATCTAAAATATAAATTGCACCAATTTCATTAGCGAATTTTTGAATTCATGTTGCTCCATCACCTGCCAGCGTTAACTTACAATTTTCAATATTAAAATTTTGATTTAAAAAATGTAAAAATTCTTTTTTATATTTTTTAATAAGATAATATTTATTTTTTACTGATTTCATAACAATAAAAATCTTTTTATCTCTTAAAACATTTTTGTTTTTAGTACTTTTTATTTCATCATATCCAGTATGGAAATATGCTACTCTAAACATGTTTTTTTCTATTTTTTTATATTTTGTTAAATTACTAAAAGAATCGTCAACTCCAGCATATAAATATGGTGTTTGAACATTTATTTTTTCTGTCTTTGTTTTTAATTGTTCTTTAAATAATTTATCAAAATTAACCTCTTTATTAATATTTGTGATTGTCATATTGGATATGTTTAATTTTGGATACATATCCTTAATATCTCTTTGTCTTTTAGCACTATCCATTTCTTTTCAAATTGCTATTTTAATAAAAATGCTAATTCTACTTCATTTTTTTCTCCCAATTTTTTTATCAAATAAAAAAAAACAAATTCATATTTATTAGTATCTTTATTGTAAAAACGAAATAATGTTCTATAAAAAGTAATATCGCCATACTCTGTTTTTTCTGTAAAAGGTCTTTTCCCTCACATAATATAACCATTTTGACCATTGCAATTTTGTTTTCTTAATTCTTGATCAGTGCTTTCTCATTCTTCTAATATTAATCTTTTTCCTACTTCATTAACATCAATATTTACTTTTTCTCTAAAATCAATAGTGTTAAAAACATTCAACATATAATTTTCTCCTATAAATCATCATTGTATGATAGTAAAATTTTATACTGCTTTAATTAATTTGTCAGCAATCGTAATCATATTTTTTATTAATAGAAAGAGAAAAATTTATTAATCTTACTATCTTTCTTTTTTTTCACTAGTTATTTGTTAAATAACTTTGTTGCTTATCCTCTTTTAGGCATAGTTTCCCTTAGGTATGGTTTAGTTAATCACTTGCGACTACTCTTCTGCCCCATGTAGTACTAATTTAATTAGTTGATTAACCTTATCAGATATCCTCCCACTCCGTTTATTTTTTAGTGTTCCAGGTTGACCACTTTGTGAAATCTTACTATTTATAAAAAATAATTATTCCTTTTCAGAATAATTATTGGTTTTCTTGTCTTTTGATTAACTCTGTTTCAAGGTTTTTAATTTTTTGTAAAAGTAAATTTATCATTGTTTTATTTTGAATAGATTTATAGTTTGTTTTTTCATATTCTGTTAATTGGATTTTTAAATTATTAATATTTGTTGTAATTTCTTCTGTTGTTAAATTGGCAAATTCATTAGTTTCATTTTCTTTCATTTCTTTTTTATTATTTTTAATATCATAAAAATATTCTTTATTAAAATTGATATATTCAATTTCTTTTAATTGAAATGGTTTTGTTTTTTCTGATAACTTTAAATCTTTCCATAGTTTTAAAGTTATTTTCATTGGGTTATAGCGTGATATTTTAACAATCCCTTGTCCTTGTTTTAAATTTGCTAACTCACTAGTTAACATTAGCGGATGGCTTTTTAAATTTTTTGAAACACTAATATTACTTTTATTTTCATTGATACTAATTTGTTCGATTGTTTTTGTACCAAATAATTCGCTATAATATTTAATTGTTTCTAAATCGTTGGTGTGTAAGAAAATATGCATTCCACAATTATTTAAAATAATTTTTGCTATTGTATCACCATAATTTAATTTTAATTGGTTGATATCTTGTAATATTAATTGAAAAAAGATGTTTCTACTGCGTGAAATGCTAACTCATCTTTCAAAATTATTTATTTTTGTTAAATTAGCAAATTCATCTAAAATAAAATATACTGGTTTTTCTAATTTTTGTTCGATTGTTTTACTTGCGTGATTTGTTAAAAATTGATAAATTTGACTAATTAATATTGCTATTAATTTATAATAATTATCATTTTCATCGCTAAATATAATGTATAAAACTGTTGGATATTCGATAAAATCATTGTAATTAATATCATTTTGGGATGTTAAATTACGAATAAAATCATTGTTAAATATTTCTAAACTTTTTGCAACAGTAATTAAAATACTATCTAGTGTCCGATTTTCTTTACTATCAACTAAAGCCTGGCTCGCGGTGATTTTGGCAATGCTGGTATTTTTTCGATTATTTAGTCATTCAACTAAATCTTTTTTAAAACTAGCGATTGCTGCCACTGATGCCATATTAAATTTGTTAAAAAATAATTCTTGGTTTAAAATTTCTTCGATTTCTGTTGTTAAATTATTTTTGTTTATTTTATCTTCATAATCCTCTAATATCGCCAAAATAATTCCTTGAACAATCATGCTTGTTGATTCATTTCAAAATTCATCTTCAATATTTATATTTTTGTTAATTAACATACGACTAAGTGATCTAATTTTATCTTGATATTTTATTTTTCACTTTATTTTTTCTTTTTCATTATCTGTTATCATCATTTTAATAAAGTCATCGTAAATTAGTTTTAATGGATTTCAAGTATTTCCTTTCTCTAAATTACGAAAATCAATAACTTTTATTTTATAACCATTTTCTGCTAAAAACTCACTGGTTAAATTATATAATTCCCCCTTAGGGCCAGTGATAATCATAGTTGGTTTAGCGGTTGATTTTCCGTTTAAATAAATTGTTGGTAATACTATTCCTTGTGTTTTTCCGCTTGCTGTTGAGCCAACAACAACACTATGAATATTGTTTTTTAAATTAAACAATAAATCTTTTTTGTTTTTATTACAATTAAAAACAAAGCCTGTATTTTTATAATTATCTTTGATATTAACTTTTTCACTAATATCATCAATTTCTTTTATACTTAATCATTTACTATCACCAAAATCTATTTTATCGGTTGTTTTAATTGCAGTTTCTTTATTCTTCACTTTACTAAATAAAACAAAATAAAAAAATCAGTAATAAAACGCTAAACTTAATCCAACTGTTATTAATAATCCGTATTTACTTTTAATTATATAATTTCATCAGGATAATATTTTAAATTGCTTAATTTCGTTGATAAATATTGTCATTTGTTTTCAATTATTAAAAATTGAATAACCTATTCCAAATAATGTTAAACAAAAAATAAAAATGATTGGAACAAAACATAAACCAATCAATAAACTTATTTTTTTCTTTTTTATTTTATTTCACATATTTTTATAACTCTCTTTCTAGGCTGCTCACCAAATCATAACCTTTTTGCATAATCGGATTGATTTTAAAAACCATTTCATTAAATTCTTGTTCAATTAAACTCATATTTTTAAAATCTGCTGTTTTTGGATTAGCAACAGTATTTATAATTTTGTAGTATTTCATTTTTTCTGCTAAATCTAAATATTTAGTTAACTGGTTTATTTCATAATCTGTAAAATTATTTTCATATCTTAAATATTGTTTAATTTCATAAATTAAACTATCATAATCATCACTAATACTTTTAATTTTGTTAAATTCTTTAATATTGTCTTTGGTAAACTTGTATTCATTAAATATATTATTGATTTCATTTTCCAAATTATTTCGTTCAAACTCTTTAACTTCTCGAAAATTCATCGCATTATAACTACCTTTACCACCAATTTCACCAGGCTCTATTTCATAACCTGCTTTTGTTAAATAATTAGCATGATAATTATTAAATTTTTGTAGTTGTTTTTTACCACCAAAAATCCTATTATTACTAATTATGTATCTTTCTTCATTAAGCTTTTTTGAAAAAACTTTACTAACAGGAATAAAACCAAAATGAATATGGGGTGTTGTCTCGTCCATGTGAACTGTTGAATACAAATACCCCATATCTGTTTTAAGATTATTTTTCATTCATTGTTTCATAAAATTTATTTCAATATTAACTCATTCATTTAATTTATAATAATTTATACTCTCAGGAATTAATTGTCCCATTTTACGCGTATCTGTTTTTTATCTCATACTTGAATATCTGTAAATTCACATATTCCCATTTTTTCAAATCATTCTTGTCTTGTTGCTGGCAAAACAATTTCTATGTAAGTATTATGTTTATTACAAAAATCTTTAAAAGTTGATTTTTGTGCTTCACTATATTTTTGTTGTTGTTTATTTCAATCTTCTTCTATATTTTTTAATAATTCAAATCTTTTATTATTTGCTAACTCAAAACCTTTATCATTTATAATTTTTTCTTTTTTATCACCAACATAATAAAAATTATATTTTGTGAATTCAGGGTTAACATTTTCCGGTATTCCAATTCTAAAATTATGCCTTATTAGTTTATTAACACTTTTACTACTATATTTTTTAAATGTTGCAATCGGCGGTGATGACCTAAATTTATATTCTTTTTCCATGTTTTATTCCTCCTTATTTTGGAAATTTTTACCATTTAAAATTTGTTAAATTTAGAAAGCCAAAATGCTTGCTCATCATACATTTTGGCTTTGCCAAAAAATATCAAAAATTTCATTTTTATTTTGTCTAATTAATTTTCTTTTTTCGGAAATTTATTACCATTAAAATATTTTAAATTTTCTTGGTGTATTTGTTTTTTCTCAGATTTTTTAATTAAACATTGTTTATCCATCACCAACAAAAAAGGGTGCAGTTTTTCTCAATTAACATCACCCTCAATTTTTCCATCTTTATTTTTGATATAAAAGTTTTGATTTTTAAAAATTATAATAAAACAATATTCCTTATTATATTGTAATTTACAATATTTATTATTTATATTAATACTTGCATAATGATACAATAAATCTTTTATCCTTAACTCAATTCATTTAATACCTTTATTATCATAATAAGGTTTTGTTAAAATTAAATTACTTGTCATAATTTGATAACTTATATATTTTTCTGTTTCTTTCATTTTGATATTTCCTTTCTCTATAAAATTATTTTTACTCTTTTTATAATTTTTAATGTTAATAAGTAAAATATTGGCAAGAATATTGTATTTATAATTAATACTCCGATAATTATTTGTTCTATATTTAAAACACCTAAATTTAATCAAAAAATAACAAAATCAATCGGAAGATAAATAATTATGTTTGCTAATAAAATTAGAATAATTTTAATAATATGATTTATTTTGATTCAATTAATTAGTTTAATTAAAATTGCCAATAAAACTATGCCGATATTTCAACATAATGATCCCACAGTAAAACATCATAATGTTAAATCAGATAGAAAATATCCCATAAATCCGACTAATAAACACCAATATTAATTTAAAATAAGTCTGCTTAGAAAAATAGGGATTAAAAATAATAAAATTGTTGTTCTTGAAATAATTTGGATTCGCATAGTTTGCGATAATACAACCATCATGGCAATTAAAATTGCCACATAATTTATTTTTTTAATTAATTGAAAGTTATTCATTTTTTAAAAACTAAATTTAATTTGTATTTTCTTTAATCGTTTTTGTATCATTGCAAAATAATTATTATTTATTTCACAACCTAGTCATTTTCGGTTTAATTGTTCACAAGCATATGCGGTTGTACCACCGCCTAAAAAACAATTTAAAATTAAATCGTTTTCTTTGCTATATTTTATAATTAAGTCAGTAAATATATTTAATGGTTTTTTTGTTTAGTGTTCTGTTATTTTATAAGCTGAGCCGACTGAATCTTTGAATATTATTTTTTTATTTTCATAATTATTTTGATAATTTGGAATTGGATGCTTTTTAGAATAAATAATCATACAATATTCTTTATCTTGCAAAATAAAACTATTAGTTGGCATTGGATTTGTTTTTTTCTCATAAATAAAAATCAAAATTCATATTATTTTTATAAACTCAATCTAAATAATCTTTAATTTGTCATCTATTCATTCAAATTAACATAAATTTATTTTTTGAAATTCGATAAAACTCATCTAAATAAGTATTTATATCAAATGAATTATGTAGATTATTATCCATAGATAGCGTTAATATATTTATTTATCCTTTTTGATATCCCATTTTCACTTCTTTGCTCGTTTTTTCTTTTTGGCAAATTATATAAATAAGGTGGATCAGTTAATATTAAATCAACGCTATCATTTTCTAATTTTTTGACAAAAGATAAAACATCACCATTTATTAATTTTCCTAAATTTGTCTTAAATATCATTAACACCACCTCCTCCTTTCTAAAATAAAAAAATGTTTTCTTTGCTATTTTTAAAAAATAGACAAAAATAAACATTTTCTTTATTTTTTATTAAAATTATGTAAAAAAATAACTAAATTTAATCATTTTTAGTTATTTTTGCATTATTTTAATTATCTTTTTTTCCAAATCCGGCTTTTTCTTTTTTGTTTGCTTGGATTTCAATCCGATATCTTTCAAATCCTGAAACAAAAAATAGCCCTTGTCCTTTTACACTACGAGCAATATAGTCTTTTTCTGTTGATGTTAACCCCCCATAACTTTTATATAAATTAATTACTTTTTCTAAGTCGTTGGGTTTTAACCCCATAATAAACGAATATTGACTATTATTAATAATTGCTGTTGTTTTCTTTAAAACGGTTTCATTTTCTACAAAATCAGCGATGTTTTGTGTTGCCACAACCAAAGCACCATTATATTTTCGAATTCTTTTTGTCATTTGGTACATAAAATTTAAAGCAACTGGATTATCTTTATCGATTGCTAAATGAGCTTCATCAATAATTATCACTATTTCATTATCATCTTTGAAACGATTTTCTTTTACCTCTTTTTTGATAATATTTAGCATTAAAATTAATTGTGCTGCGTTTGTTTTTTTGTCATCTAACTCAAACAAATTATAAACATCATAAACAACAAAATTATTTTTAAATTTTATCGTTGTATGTCCATTTCAAAGTGCTTGATATTTTCCATCATTTAAAAAATCGGTTGCTATTAAATCCATAAATTCTTTTAAAAGTTGATTTTTATTATTAATATATTCTTTTTCTAATAAGTCATAAAAATCACTCATAATTGGAAAATCATTGTTATTAATTTTGTTAATTTCACTATTATTTGTAATGTTAAATTGGTGATATAATAATTTCAAATATTTTGTTAATAAATTAATTTCTCGCCCGTTAAAATCAGGATAAAGCGTTTTAAATCACTGTTCTAAAAATCTTAAATGATTTGTGATAGGGGCGATGAATTGGTATTTTCTAATTCATCAATAAAGTTATTATCTAAAATTTGTAAGGGGTTTATTTTTCCTATCGAAGCATCTCCTGCGTCAATTCAATTTCCATCATAATAAACACATAATGGTTTGTATTCTCGTTCAGGATCAATAACAATAACTTTACGCCCCATCATGATATGATGATTTATTATTTTTTTTAAAAAATATGTTTTTCCCATTCCTGTTGTACCGAGAATAAACATATTGTGGTTTGTTCTTTTGCTTGTAATTTTAAATTGATCTCACAATACGACATTCCCCATATTGTTTATCCCTAATCACATACCTTTTTTATCATGTAAACCACTATCAATAAATGGAAATGATGCTGCTAGGGTACTTGTTGGCATTTCTCGACCATATTTTTTTATTATAACCTTATTGTTATAGGGTATAAAACCTTTTAAACCACTAAATTGTTGATATCACAATGGATTAAGTTTAATATCCATTTCTTTTAATGCTTTTGTTAATCGTGCTTGTGCCTGTGATAATGTTTTTTTATTTGTTCCATAATTTAAAAATAAAATATTAACATTTTTTAATAATTCACCGCCACCATTAACCTCATCAATTAGATGGTAGTATGTTTCTAATTCATAGTTATTTTCATTTGTATTAACATATGATTTTGTCATTACTTGTCGTGTTTGGGTTGTTTGAATGGCACTGTTGATTGCTTTTTTTGTTTCATCATAATTTAAAGGATTTATATTTCAAATAATAGTTTGCTCATTTGAAAATAAACAAGCTCCTCATAAATCATTAATAAATAAAGGATAGTCCTGAATTGTATTAATTGAATAATATAAATCATTTGCTATAAAATAATTTTTTTTAATATTTAGGTAGTTAAATTGCAATAATTTTCCTAAATTATCTTTATTTTTATTAAAATCTGTTTTATTTAATGGTTTTTCATATGGATTTCACATTAATTTTAAGATTTTTGTTATTTCGTAATTAGATAAAATATTACAATTAATTTTTCCTTTATATAATTTATCTTCTAAAAATAATATTTTTCCATTTAAATCTTGTTCACTATTTCCGTACACAAAAAGAAAAAAACATTTCTCAGTTTTAATTTCATCGTTTATTTTAATTAATTCTTTTTTAAAAAAAGTAATATTATTTTTAATTTGTTTTGTAATTTTTATAAATTGATTAAAACTAATTTCTTTGTTTTTATAACGGATTTGCGTTTTTTTAATTTGTTTTTGTAAATATTTAATGTTATCATCAAAATTTAATGGTAATTCCAACTTTAAAAAAGTTATTGGAAAATTAGCAAATTTAAAAACATCTTGCAAATCTCGTAATCTTAATCTTTGCTCTTCACCGCTTAATAAAGTAATGTCAAATCCTTTTATTTGAATTGCTCCAATTAGCGTCTTTTTTAAAGTACCTTTTAAAATTCCGTGAGTTGTAATATGGTTATTACCAATAACTTTATTATATGGTACCAGTAAACTTGTTTTGTTTTTACTATATTTCTTACAACTAAATAGGTAATTTATTTTATAATATAAGCATTGTCATCCTTTTAAATTAATTTTTTTATTTGTAATAATTAGTGGTAAGCTAATTAAAATCATTATTGATGATGATAATAATTTTATTCATAGTTTTCATTGAAAACCAAATATAAACATAATTGTTAATCCAACTCAAACGGCAATTATTAAAACATCTGTTATTGTTATATTGCGTCAAAAACGATATTTGGCATCTTTTAGTTTTTTTGGTATTACATTTTTCATATTTTGCATCTCTTTCTTTTAAATTAAAAACGACATTTAAAATGCCGGTTTAAAAACTATTTTTATAATAAATATTTTTAATAATAAAATAATTTTAATTGTTAATTTGCCCCTTAAAATGCGTAATAAGGATATTAAATAAAAGGGGAATAAATAGATATTATTTATTGTTTTTTTGTTTCCTTTTTGTTTTTTCTTTTTTTCCCCCAATTTTTTTATTTAATTGATTTTTAATGATAATTCAAGTTATAAATCCACCAACTATCCCACAACTAATCAAAGTCATAAAAAATAAATTAACTGGTTTTCGTAAAAACTTTTTTCATCCTGTTTCATTATTTTCATTAGGATTGGGGTCTATTGGTTTGTTTGATTTTTCTGGTTTATTTGGATTATTATTCTCTCCATTACCATTATTTCCATCGGGATTATTGAGATCCATTGGTTTATTGGAAATGTTAGGTATAATTCCCTCTGTTGGGGTAATTTCATTTGGTTTATTGGGGGCATTTTCTGATGTTGGGTTGTTTGTTAATTTATATGAACCACTCCCAATAACTTTTAAACTATTATCCAAAGCATAAATAGTAATTTTTAGCTCAGCACCTTTATTTTCTTTGATTTTTTCCATAAATTCTTGTAATTCATTATCATTAATGTTAATTTTTTTACCATTTAATCCTTGCAATGATATTCGATAATCAACATCTTGTACTAATATTTCATCTAATTTATTAATCTTAAAACCTTGTTTAATATATTCCATAATATAATTATTAAAAATATTATCTTTTGTTTTATCTTTAAAATTATATTCTTGATTTTTATACTTAATTTTACTTAAATCAATGACTTTACTTTCATCATAATTTAAGTTGTTAATAACTTTAAATTGGTTTGTTTCTCCAATTAGTATCATTGATGTATTTAGTGTTTTAATTCTTATCATTGTTGCTTTTGTTTGTTCTTGTTGATTAGTTATTAGTTCATTTAAATCATCATCAGTTAATTTTTGTCATTGCTGATTTTTATATATTTGAATAATATAATCTTTGTTTATTATTGCTAATAAACTGATTTTATTTATTTCTTGTCAAACATATTTATTAATTTTATCTCTAATAGTTTTAATATCTTTGGCATTCATTTTTAAAGCACTAATATTTAAATCATTTAGCGACTTAAAATTATTGATACTTTCATTGACTGCTAAGTGATTACGAATATCAGAAACATAGTCTCGTCAATATGATAACACTGCTTCATAATTTAATTTTGCTAAATCATTGTCTGTGTTTCACTTTTTATAGTTAATCATGTAATTTTTTAGATGTCTTCCTTGTGTTGTATTTCAAAAATCACTCGCATTTTTATTATCAACTGAATTTAAAAAATACTGATAATTTGAAGTTTTATTTTTATCAACATAGATAAATTTGTGTTGATAAAATGGCGTTTGAGTATTCCCATTTAAATCATTAAAGCGTTTTTGCTGAATGATAAAATGAAATCAACCAGCACTGGTATTAACATCACTAGTTTTGTTTTTTTCTAATTGATAACCATTTTCGAATTTAGTATTTAATTTTTCATTCGATAAATAACGAATAACTTTTTCAATGTTGTCATTATTGTAAAAATTTTCAAAACCAGCTCCGACGGCACTTGCTTCTGCTAAATAACCGATATCATAATCATTAATATTACTAGTTTTTATTAAATTTCCATCTTTGTCAATTGGATCTAATGGAAAGGGGCTGTTAGATTGATGTCGAATTCAGATTAATTGCTTTTTTGTCCCTGTTTCTTTATTAATTTCTTTATCATAATTAGGATTTTTGATTGATTTATTTTCATTGCTAGGGTCTTTGATAAATTCATTTGTTAGTTTTTCATAGTCAATATTCTTTGGCCCTCATCCCATTAATTTTAATTGTAATGATGGGGTAATTGTTTCAATTAAAATGGTTAACTTAAAATTACCTCCAATATCTCCATCAATTTTGGGGTTTGGCCTGTGGATAATTTCAATTTCATATTTATTAACTTTTTCTTTATCATCAAAAGTATATGTATATAAACCATTAACAGCGTTTAAATTAACCCCATTTATTTTAACGATATCATAATCAGGATCATTGTTGTTTTCTTTTGGTTCAATATATTGAAAAAATGTTGTTGTATGATATTTTATTATTCCTTTATTATATTTATTTTCCTTTCCCTCACCATTATTGATAACTTCTTCGACATCATTAATCATTTCAATGCCCTTTTCATCACTAATTTTTCCCGGTGTTATTAAAATCCGTTCCTGAATTTTACTTTTTCAATATTTCGCACTTAATGAAAAATTGAGTTTTGTTTTAAAAACTCAATTTTCTCATTGTTCTGTTAAATGATTAAAAATATTAAAACTTGTTTTAAGATAATAATTATTATTTTCTGTTATTAAGGCGTAATTTGGTTTAATAAGTTTTTTTCATTCAATTATGCTTCCTTTTTTGCTTAAAACATTAAATATTTTATTATCTAAGATAGTTTTAATTGCATTTCAATTAGTTTTATCTAAAATATTGTTTGATGTATCACTTTGATAAATGATTGTTTGCTTTAACTCGTTTTCGATTCTATTTTTGGCATTAACAATATTATAATCGCTATTAAAATTTAAAGGTGTTTTAAATTCTCATATTTTAGAACTGCCATTTTGGTAATTTTCAATATTAAAACTTGTTTTAAGATAATAATTATTGTTCCTTTTTTCTAATTGATAATTTGGGTTTAAAAATTCAATTCATCCCTGTGTATCATTATTATCATTTAGTGCTTTTCTGATTTTTCTATCCATTTCTGTTTTAATTTGGTTTCAATTATTAGCGCTTTGTGGGTTATTATCAATATTAGAATAATAATTAAGTTCTTTATTTAGTTCCTTTGTTAAATTATCTTTCATCTCACTAAAACTAAAACTAGTATTAAAAAACAAACTATTAACTTTTAATCAAGTTTTAGCTCATGTATTCATTGAATTTCATCCATTACCGGCATAAGCATAAACTAGAAAATCAATTTTAATTTGATTATTTTCTAATTGGTATCTTACCTCCACTCATCCTTTCCCCTCGTTTTGTGTATAACCCGCATAAGAATTAAATATTCGTGATGTTTTTTCATTGGCACTTATTTGACTTAAATTTATATAGTGATAAGCATTATAATCAACCATATCTGCCATACTATGATCAACATATCCTTCATAATCTATTTGAATCTGGGAATACTTATTTTTAAAATCATTTCAATTGCTGGCATAATCTAAAATATTAATATAATAATATGGTGATTCTACTTTTTCTGTATAAGCACCACTTCAAGTTCCATCAGTTTCAACATAAATATCATCATTTCAATTAATATTTTTTGTAAAACTTGGGGCTGTTGGGTTAAAACTTTGCTTTGCATTTTTACTGATAATTTGTTCTTGCTTTGATATCAAAAATTTATCATTGATGGTTGATTTAAAAATAAGTGGTTCACTTATACTGATTGTAGCTGTTAATAACAATGACACCAATATAGTTTTTTTAATAGCATATAACCTCCTTTCTCTAAAATTTAAAAATCATTTTTATATTCCTCCTTACTGTTTATTAGTATTGATTAAGAAACAAAACACAATATAATATTCATAATTAAAATACCAAAAATTAAAAATAGTAGTGGTAAGATTAATAAAATAAATAATTTTTTACCCTCGATTTCTTTTTGAAACACAATAAATCTAGTTATTATTTGTCATAAAATAGTTATAGTAAATAGTACAAATATTGCTATAAGTTCAATTTTTCAGTTCATTAAATTTACTTCTTTCTTTAAAATTTAAAAATAATTTTTATTGAAATATAAAAACCACGCAAATGAAGGACCGCGTAGTAGATATTGTGCAAATTCGTTTTTTGAATTTATAAAATCTGGAATAATAAATATTAAAAATTTGAATACTTTTTCCATTTTATTTCAAAGTTGGATATATTAAACCAAATCATAACCCAATCACTAACACAAACAACACCAAACAACCTATACTAACATAAAATATTATTTGGCAAGTTTTTTTGTATTTCGTTAACTCAATTTGTTTTTTCATTTTTTGCACTTTAATACCTAGAAACTTTCATAAACAACCAAGCAAACCAATTACAGCAATGGTTCCCACCATTCCCATTATATTGTTTAACATCATTTACACTTCCTTTCTTTTTTATCTCTTATTTGTGGTAAATAACTTGTCAAGTATTCGTTTCAAAATTCTCATGTTTTTGTTTGCATGTTTTGTTTCGTTAATAACCAATATGCAAATCCCTCTGCCAATAACTCATCATCATCACTTAATCCATAATTACTGTTGGCAAGTATCTTTAACACTTTTTCTTTGTCTAGTTCTGCAAATTTATTTAAGTTATTAATTTTTTGTGCTAAAAATTGCTTTAAATAAAAAATATGATTGATTTTAAATATTTCTCAATCATAAAAATAAAAGATATGTCCTAATTCGTGGATTAAAATATGAAAAAAGTTATTGGTTGTAAATTGTCCTTTGTGTCATTCATTATTTATTGTTTTTTCAAATGTACAAGATAAAATCTTTTTGTTTAGCAAAATAGTTTGGTGATTATTTGTTTGTCCCAAGACATTATTATCACCATCAATCACATTTTTAATTTCTATTTTCCTTAAAATTTCATTGATATTTGTTTTATTTCAAATATTTGCAACAAAATTATAAAACAATAAAATAAGTTGTTTTAAATTATCTTGGTATTGTTGACAAATATTATTAAGTAAATTTTGTCAGTAATTTTGTTGTTCTAATTTTCAATAACCTTGTAGTTGTTTATAAGTACTAAATTTTGTTTTAAATTTCATTGATAAATTATTATCTGCTTTGCTTAAAAAAGCATTTGTTAGATGTTTGATAGTATCTGTCTTATATTGATTAAAGAAAATTCCTTTATAACCTCGCTGTTGGATTAAAACAGGGTGGGGCAAATATCTTTTTTCTAAATCAATATTGGTTTTTAAATTAACTTTTAACTCATTTTCTGTATTGAGCGAATGCAGAGGTGGTTTGTTATTTACAATATTACCACAACTAAACAATGTCATTGTGTTTGTACACGATAACGAAAATATCGTCAACAAACTAAGTAATTTTTTCATCCATTTTTGTATTTCCTTTCTCTTTTGACAAAATAAAAACCAGCAATTAAAATTACTGGTTTGAATAGTTTGCTTATTTTTCACAAACAATTAAACTATTGAAGTATTCAGAACTAATTTTGGTTCTGCTTCTTGTGTAAAAGAAATTTTTGCTTTTCCATTAAAAGTTATACTATTATCTTCATTGATAGTAATTTCGCTTGGCAATAAGCTATATTTTTGTAATATTTGCATTGCTTCTTTAATTGATAATGTAATTGTTTGTTCTTCATTATTATCATCAATTATTTTAGCCGTAATTGTTCCGCTAATTTTTTGTTTTAAATTTAATGTAGTTTCATATTTAATTTCTCTTACTGAATATTTAATTAATGCTTTTTCATTAGGAGCAAGTTCTATTTCATCTTCAGGTTCATTAAAAACTAAAATCATTTCTTGTTCTTGTTTATTTGTGTTTGATAAATCAAATTCATTTGATAATACATTAATGATTTCAGAATTTTTATTATTTATATTTGTAAAATCTGTTAATTTCATTTCATCATTAGAATCTATGTTTCAATCATTTAATTTATTTTCTTGTTTTGTTTTAATTAAGCCTGTTATAATTTGAAATCCTAATTTTGATTTTGGATTATATTCACATTTAGGTATTTTAACTGTTTTTATAACTGAAGAAGTATTAATTCGTTCTCTTTTTTTAAAACATGCCTCTTTAAAATTAACACTATGTAATAATTTTGAATCTCTTGTAACTTCAACATTTCCAAAATTTAAATTATTAATGTTAATAACAAAACTTTTTATTTTAGAGACTGAAACATTTGTTGTTCCTGAATGTAATGTAAATGGAAATAATTCTCGTTTTATATTATAAGGTTCTGCATTAATTAATTTATTTAATAATTTTTCAAAAGAATTAATATTAATTACATTAGTAATTTTATAATTAACATTAATTATTAATCAACTATATCCATTTTCTATTAATATTTTTGAATATATAGAAGATTTACTAATAATTTTTATTTTCTTATTTTTTAAAAAAAGAGGATCTTCTAAAAATAAGTTAGATATTATTATTTTATCTTCATTATTATAAATTTCTCCTAAATTAAAATTGTTATTAATTTCATCTAATGAGCTTTTAAAATATATGCCATTGTCAGTTGCAAAAAATATATTATTATTTTTATCGATACTTATTAAATTAACTATTATATTATTAATTTCTTCATTTTTTATGGCTGTTGTTTCGCCATTTTTTAAAATATAAGTGCCTAATCCTCTTCGTTTAGAAAAACCTTCTTCACAAATTTGTTTATGATTACTAACAGTAAAGCATGATAAAGCGGATGAACCAATATTATGAATATCAATAGTAAAATAATTTTTTATTTTTTGTATAACATTATTATTGTTTTTGATAGTGTATATATCATAATTTTTTGTTCCAAAATAAATATTATTTTTACTATCAATAATAAAATCTAAATATTCATTCATTTTTTTATCTATTATACCTATAAAATTTCCATTTTCAGTACGAAAACTAACATCAACCTCACCTAAAAAAATATTATCATTTTTATCAATTAAAATTGAACTGGGAACAAAATGTTCTTTATTAAATTTTATTAGTTTTGTTTCATTTGATTTTAATAAATACAGCCCATCACGTCACCTAGAAAAATAAATGTTATTTTGACTATCAACAGCTAGTGCTAAAATATTGTTTTTTACTCCATTTATTTTTGTAGCCGTTGTTTCACCGTTTTTTAAAAAATAAGCCCCGTTTAAACCACCAAAATAAATTATATTTTCTTTTATGTAAATTGTTCAAATTGTATCATCAGTATTTATTCCATTTATTTTGGTTGCTGTTAATTCACCTGATTTTAAAATATACAAATCCTTGTTTTTTGTTTGAAAATAAATATTATTATTATTTTTATCTATATAATAATGAATGAAATTATTGGGAATATTTTCAATCTTTGTTGCTGTTAATTCACCTGATTTTAATAAATAAATTTTGCCACTTTCAAAAGAAATATAAACATCATCCTTTTTATTTATATCTAATGATATTAATTTTTCGTTTGAATTAGGAATTAAATTTGAAAAATTAATTGATATTATTTTCTTTTCTTTATATTTAAAAATATAAAGAGAATCAAAATACTTCCCGCCATAACCAGGAGAATCTTTTATAGTATTAAAATAAATATTATTTTGATTATCAGTTGCAATATTTTGTATTGATTTATTAATTTCTTCAATTTCTTTAAAATCTTTGTTAATAAATTTTAAATAATTATTTAAAGAAATTGTTTTTGTTGTATTTATTTCTAAATTATTTATTTGTGAATAATTAACTTCACTATTTATTAATTTTATTTCTTTTTCTTGTGTTGGATAAGGACTATTGGCAACGATTCCGGTCATTCCACCACTTGATATTGTTATTGTACTTAATAAACTAAGTAATTTTTTCATTTTGTATAATTTCCTTTCTTTTTGTTATTTTATTAAATTGTAAAAAATAACTTATTTTTTATTCGCCTTTATTTCCACAAATATATAAAATTGTTAGAATTGTTTGATCTACTTAATTGTAGAAATATTATGCTTTTTTACTAGGTTGATATTTTCTTTTTAATTTAATTCATAACAACCTAAACATTATCTGTTTAGTAAGTTAATACTATCATAAAAGATAAAATATGATAGATGTTGCATATTTTATCTTTCTTTATTTGCGTCTTTTAATTTTAGTTCCATTTCTAAAATTTCTTTTTTCAAGAGTAAATTTTCATTTTCAAGGGTCAAATCATTATTGTTTATATTATTATGTTTTTCCGTCTCAATTAATTTAGTAATTTTTTGGACAATTACATCAACACTTGATTTATCAAATATTTTATCTTTAATTGTTTCTTTAATTTCTCGTGTTGGAACCCCATAATGTGTGGCTTGTTCTTGCAAATCTAACAATCGATTTTTTTGTTCTTCTTGCTTTTTTAATGGTTCCAATTCTGCTTTTAATTTATTAATTTCTTCTTTTTGCTTAGGAATATTTCGTTCCCGATAGTTAATTAATTTATAAGTATCACGATTGGGTTTTATATTTGGCTTATTTTCTTTTGTTTTATTTTCGCTATTTTTTCAGGTATCCCAATTTTCTACTCGTGATTTATACTCCGCTAAATCTTCTTCCATTTCTTCCAATTCTTTTTCGCGAATTTGAATCCGATATTCGAGAAAAAGAATTGCTCCTTTTTTATATTCGTCGTATCATTCTCACGCTTGATCTCAATCTTTTTGCTTAGCATTTTTAGGTAACAAATTTTCAGCACCAATATGTGAATTTTTTAATCATGGATATTTAGCAGTTGTAGGAATATCACGGCCAAATTTTTCTAATACTCACATGACATTATTTTGTTTATCATCATTTAATCTATCAATGCTTAGTGGAATATTGATTGATGTTCCCCCCCAAGTGCATTTAAAATTGTAGTATAAATTTCGGTTGCAATACCTCGGTTTTGCATTTTGGCAACGCGTTCTCAGTTGACTTCGCCACCTAATAATCGTCATAATCCCATAATTTATCACTCCTTTTTATTAAATTATACCTTATTTATAAAATTTGTCAGGTGGTTTTATCTTATGATTATTTATTTTTTTGTTTTTGATTTAAAGTCTTTTTTCGCATTTTTTAAATTATTTTTGAAATTATGAATATTAACTCTATTTGCCATATTTTTTGTTTTATTTAAATCTTTAATATTAGTTTTTATGTCTTGTTTGTCTTTAAGATAATTTTGTTTATCATTAAATTTTTTAATTATATCTTTAACCTTAGTTTCTCTTTTTTGTAATTTCGGAGTTTTATTAATTAATTTAGTAATTTGCTTGTTTAATCTTATTTCTTTTTTAGTTTGTGGATTTGTAATTGGTTTAACAATTAAATTACCTCTTACTTTCTCTAGTTTTTTATTTAAAGATTCTTCTCTTAATCTACTAGAATCTATTGTCTTTGATATATTAGTTTCCGTTCCTTTGCTAGCCAATTGTGGATTAAATTTTTTACCAATTGCTTTGAATGGGGTTGCAATGCCGGTTCCAAATTGTTTTCAGAATCCTTTTGCTCCACCTCCGCGAGCTGCTCCCACTAGTTTACTTGTTGCAAGGGTTGCAACCCCAAGTCCAAAGCCTGCTAAACCAGTAATGCCAGCACGCGAACTCATTCCCTCGGTGGCGTTTCAGAAATGGCGAAAGTCAAGGGGTTTTTCTTGGCGAGATTTACTGCTTGATGTTTTCACACCATCACCCCAATCATCATCACCGCTAGAACCCATCGCATTCATGGTTTTTTCACCCATTCCATAACCATCCATTGCCATCGCTCTTTTCGCTCTTTTGCTTTTGACAAATCCGAATGCTTTTCCTGCCATTTTAGCAGCACCAAGTGCCAATCATTCCGCCGGCAACAGTCGATTTCATCGAATTCATTCCTTCGCGAACACCAGCTGCTTCACCAATTAAGTTGGCAACAACATCCGAAAATGCCATCACTGCCAATCCGCCACCGCACATAAACAGAATAATAAACAATGATTTACCATATCCTTCAATGCCTAAACCTGCTAAATTAGTACTTAAAATCGTTTGAATTGTTGTCATAAATATAAAGTATCCTGTTAAAGTGGCGGTTGACGCTAGAAATTTTGCAATTACCATATCTTTTCAAATAAATGCTCCTTTACCATTATCAATGGTCATAACAACCATTACTCATGGTGAAATAATAAATAAGAAAAACAATTCAATTATTTTTTGCACCAAAGCAATTCCAATCATAAACATTGCAAATAACATAAATCATACCCCAAAAACTTCGGCAATCATATTAAAATCACCAATATTATCAGGATACGCATAATTGCTTGGTATATTATCGCCACTTCCGTCTCAATATTTGTTTCCAATATTGTATAGGTAATTTGCAATATTTCCGTTTTCGCCGCCAAATCCCGATGTAATCATTTTCGCAATGTTAGCGATTGCAAAATTTGCCAAAAAGAAAAAGATTGGGATTAAAAAGATAAAAACAAACGCCTTACTGCCATTTTGCAAGGCAACAATAAATTTTGTTTTTGTTTCGGTGGCATCTTGAAACAAAATTTTAATCATGGTAATTGTAAATATTAAGGAAAATAAGCACAGAGCCGTAATAACAAAATATCAGAATGCCATTGGGATATTTTGAAAACTAAATTCTTGCTTTGATCCAAACATTAAATCGCCAACTACACCTCCTGTTAAATAATTTAATACGTTGTTAAATGATCCAATTAATTGTAATGGCCCTTGTACAAAAATCGATCATATTAACCTATATAATGCATTCATTATCATATATATTCACCTCCTTTTTTAGTTTTTATATAAACTATAAAACTATCCACCGATCGCGGGATTATATTCTTTATAAGCTTGCAGAAAAACATTAATTACGGCAATTACTACCAACGTTCCAATAATTACTATAATTGGTCATTTCAAAGCGCCTAGATCATTTGCTCTTGCCTCTGGATTATCAGCATTTCGCATAATTGAGATTAAAATAATAATTAATTTTCAACCTGCAAATATAACCTCCAATGTTAGAATAACTCCTAAAACAATATTAGTTCACATTATGGCAACATCAATTATTCCACTTAAATCGACTGTGTTATTTGCTTTCATATTTTCTTCCTCCTTTGTTATTTTAAAAATTTGCTTTTGTTAAATTTGTTTCTTTTTTGATAATAAATATTTTTCTTTTTTTGATAATATTGTTGTTGATTATTAAAGTAATTTTTAATATTGTTTTTCTTAGCCATTGCTATCTTTCATTTCGAAAGGCAAACAAAATAAATGCAATAATAAATCACCAAGCATAAAATCACAATCAATTCCAAGGGCAATTAAAAATAAGATAGGGGAAATTAATAGCAACAAAATTCCAATAATAATTGTTAAAGGATATAAAAGTCATTTTCATCAAACTTTTCTCTTATTTTGCATCTTTAATTTTTCCTTTCTATTTGAAACATTGCTGTAAAAATTCTTTCTAACACATCAACAACAATACTATTGCCAGCTTGTTTATAAAGTTGGGTTTCTGAAACAACTTTTCGTGCTTTATCAAAATCTTTATTTCTAAATCCCATTAATAATCAACATTCTCTTGGAGTTAATACTCGCAAAAAATATTCTTTTTCATCAATTAAAAAAGATAGTATTTTAATACTATCTTGTTGTTGTAATTTATGGTTATTAACGATGATTTTATTGACATTACTTGCTACGATTGTTCCCATATGGTTATTTTCTGTTTTTCAAAACCGATTATATGAACCGTTAACTAGTAAACCGTCTTTTGCTCGTGGCAAAACAATAAAATTTCTATAATTTTTAATTGGAATTGCTATTTTTGCTGATTTTGAATTTATAGTTAATGTATCTAGATATATATTTTCATTACTAGCATCATATACTCTACTTTCTTGTTTATAAGAATTAAAGTCTATTTCCGTTTTGCCGCGAGCATTAAATTTTATATCATTTGGAATTGCAATAATTCCAGCATTTCCTCATCGCATTTGTTTTGTTGTAATTGTATAAGCACATTGTTGAATGATTTTAAGTTTATTGTTTTCAATTGCTTTTTTCATTGATTCTTGTCTAATAAAATATTTTTCATTTATATTATTTTCTAAAATATCCTTTATCAAAAATTTTAAATTACAAGGTTGGGGATATTGAAATTTAAAATCTTGCTTTAATGTTGAAATCATAAACAATCTTTTCCGATTTTGGGGAATTCCATAATCCTTGGCATTCATTGTAAAATATTGGTTATAATATCCTAATTCACTAAGTTGATTTTGGAGATTTTGAAATCCGACAAAAAACTTTTTACTTAATAAATTTGGTACATTTTCCATTAAAAGATATTTTGGTTTTGTTGGCATTGTGCTTATTAAATCAACAACTTTGTACGCTAAACCACTTCGCTTGCCATTTAATCCTTGCCCATTATTATTGGCATTTGATATGTCTTGGCATGGAAATGATCAAGTTATTAAATCAGCATACGGTAAAGTTTCTAGTTTAGTAATATCACCTAAATTTGGTGTGTCATAATCATTAAATATTGCTCGATATGATTTTTCAGCGTATTTATCGTTATCACAAAATGCAACTACTTTATGGTTAATTCCAATCTTTTCTAATGCTTTTCTTTGACTTCCAATCCCAGCAAATAATTCAATTATTTTAAGCATATTTTAATAACACTCTTTTAATTCTCTATAAATAATTTGTTTGGGTAAAATATTGTGACATATATATGCTGTTTCACTTGGAGGATTTTTACAAACTATACCATTATAAGCAATAAACTTTATTCTTTTATTAAAAACTAATAATTCACACTGATCTATTTTTTCTCTAATTGGTTTTAATGCAATACTTACTAATGGCATTAACATTGCAAATGGTTTTCCTAAAATAAATAAATGTTCTATTACTTGTTTTCTTTTACTAAATGGAGGGTTAGAAATAATATAATCATATCTACCCACATCACTTCTAATGTAATTAAAGAAATCAATTCCATCATCAATATGACTATTTCAAACTTTATGTCCATTTCTTTTTAAAACACGGACAAATTCACTATCAATATTATCAAAAGGGCATAAAATAGTGCTATTAGGTTTTAAAAATTCTAAAATTGGTTTAATCGCATATTCCTGTGTATATCATTCATCATTAACATTAATTTTATTTAATAAATTAGAATTTAACATAATTAACTACCAATTCCTTTCTTAATTGTTTTTAATTTCATCTAAAATAATTTTTGTATTTTTAATCTTTGTTTTAATTTTTTCTAAATCTTTCTGATCAAAATCACTATTTTTAATTTCACTTAGTAAATTTAAAGCACTATTTAAGTTGTTTATTTGTTTTTCTAATAACTTAATTGCTTGTTGTTTTTGTTCGTCTGTAAACTCATTTTCTTTTTGACATAGTAAAATTTGATATTCACAATTATTTAGTTCAGATATTTTGATAAATTTTTCTGCTTGTGTTTGTTTTAGTTCTGTTTGATAGTCTTCTTCGTTTTCATAATCATTTTTACTATTTTCAATTTCTTTAATTGCTTCATCATATTCTTTTATTTCTGCTGTAATTTCTTGTTTTAATTTTTCATAGTAAAAAAAATCTTTGATTATTGGTTTTTTTGGTTTTGATGGTGGTAAGTGCGGTTTGTTATTTGTAATATTGCCACAACCAATTAATGGCATTGTACTTCCGCACGATAACGAAAATATTGACAAAAAACTAAGTATTTTTTTATATTTGTTGTATCCTAAATAAAAACCATTATCTCAATAATTGGGATTATTAATATTTTCTAAATCTTCTAGTAATTATTTTAGTTCTGTTGCTGTTAATTTTCGTTGTGTTGTTTTGTTATCGTAATGATTATTATATTTATTTAGTAAATTATTATTAGCATCATTTTTGTTTTGCGAATTAAACTGTTTTTTGTTTTCTTGTTTTAATTTTTCAAAAGTTAAAAGTAAATTTTTTCCCACAATATTACCATTTTTATTATTGATACTACTATTGACTACATAGTTTTTATTTTCATCAATTTCTAAACTAAAATAATTTTTATAACTTGATAAGCCTAAACAATTTTTATTTAAAACAACGCAATCTTTTTGTTTGTTTATTAAAATGTGCGTTTTATTATTTATTTCTTGTGAAATTAAATTTTGGTTTAAATAAATTTTTTTTATCATATTTAACACCTCACTTTATTTTTTATATTTTTGGCATTTATAGAATTTATTAAGCGTTAATCATTCTGAATTTGAAATAGTGAACTCTTGTTCGCATCTAATACAATCAATAATTATTTTTCCATTAAATCTTGCTTTTGGTTTTGAATAATCTTTTTTTTATGATAATTACCTACCTTTATTTTTATCTCCATTATTTTTTATTTCTGATAAATAAAAAACCAACTAATTTTAATAAATAGTTGGTTTAATTTATCTTTTATCGTATTTGATTTAAGATATTTTCAATATTGTTAACTTTAACAAGTAAAGCTTCCATAATTTGTTCTAAATTGCTTAAATTGTTTTCTGTTGTTGTTTTAATTTCGTTAATTAAATCGCTAATTGTATTTTTGATACTATTTTCAACCATATATATTTTCCCGGTAGCGTTTAGTTTTCTTAGGTATTTTAAAAAAAAGAAAAAATAATCATTTACTATAAATTATTTCAATATTAAAATTAAGTATACATTTCTTATGTATGCTTTTTGTTGTAAAAAATTATTTTAATATTGTTTTTATAAGCATTTTACTTAGTTTCTATAACCTTTTATTGAGATTATGTTTGTTAATATTAAATATTTTGTTTTATTACTTATTTTTCAAATAAAAAGGTAATCAATTTTTAGTTACTTTTCTTTCAAAATTATTTAAACCTTTTCCTACCTAACAAAACTTTATGCGTCCTATTTTCCCTTCTTCGTTTATTTTTTATTGATAGAAAGAGAGAGATTAATCAATCTTCTTATATTTTTTTCTTTTTGTTTATTATTAGTTATTTGTTAAATTACTTTGTTGCTTGTTATTCTTTAGACATAGTTTCCCTTAGACATTGGTTTAGTTAATCACTCGCGACTACTTCTTCTGCCCCATGTAGTACTAATTTAATTAATTGATTAACCTTATCAGATTTCCTTCCCACTCCGTTTATTTTTTAGTGTTCCAGCTTGACCACTTTGTGAAATTTCTTACCTATATATACCTATTTTTCCTAATTTTTGATATTAATAATTTTCCATTTATTTTGTTCAAAAATTAATTTTTTAATAATTTGATGATTATTTTGGCATTGCAAATTTAAAAATCAAAGTTTAGCATTTATTTTTTGTTTATTGATAAATTCTAACCTTGCTAAACAATGCCGAGCATACTTTTTACAATACCAACCACCTTTTCTGTTTTTAGTTAATTTTGTAAAGTACTCATTGATATAACACTGACATTTGTTAATTAGTGTTGATTTATTTTTTACTTTAATTTTTAATTGTTTTCAACAGAGTTCTTTTAAAAACACTCGCAGAACCTCCTTATAAATAGTAAGATTTCTAAAATTTTTTTATTGTGGAACACTCACCCTTTAACTATTGCAAGTTAAAGATTTATCCCCAAACCACGATAACTCTTTTATATTGCCCAAAAGAATTGCCTCCATTGTGTCGTAGCGGTACGGCCACCCCTATCTTGTTTATCCTCGCTTGCTTGGTTTAACGACATTCCAAGTAGGAGAGTTTTATTTAGTTGGTTTTGCTGTTATTTTGTTAAACTAAGCAAGATTAACGACAATTTTAACCTAATTAAAAAAGACTGATTTTATTTCAGTCTTTTTCTTAGTAGTTTTTTTAAAATTCTCACCAAACGATTTCTTTATGCGGTCTTAACCTGATTTTATTTCAGTCTTTTTCTTAGTAGTTTTTTTAAAATTCTCACCAAACGATTTCTTTATGCGGTCTTAATAATGATTTAAAAATTCTTTTTCTTCTTCACTAAGACCATATGAACCTAAGGTTCGCAACATTTTAAATTTTTCGGTTTTTGTTACTAATAAACTAGAAATCTTAAAATTATTAACATCACGATTAAATTGTTCAACAATATTATTTTCAAAAAAAATTAAATTATTACTATAATTTACAATTGTTAACAATTGAACAATAGCTAATAAACATCCTTTCATATTTTTAAACTCCTTTATTAACTATGAAAATTATCTAACTGGTTCATATAAATCAAATTTTAAATTTAATTTTGCAAAATCCAATGATAATCCATATCAATTATTAACTTTGCTTATTCAATCACTACCACTAGCTAGTTCAATATAGTCATATTGAGCATAAAAATATTGAAAAATAAAATCTCAATTACGATAAGTTGATTTTGACTCATCAGTTATTACTAAATATAATTCACCTCTTTTTCCTAATTTTAAATTTTTATTTATTTTAGAAATAACATCATCTTTAATTGAACCTTGCAATTGTAAATATTTACCAATTTTATATTGCTTACTTTCAACAGAATAATTTCCTGATACCAATTGAATATTAATAAAATAATTAAAAAGTGATTCATTGCTGTCATATTTTTGATGAAGTTTTTTATAAATTTCATCAAATATATCATATTTTTTACTAAAATATTCAGTATAATCGCCACCATTTCGGGTATCAGCAATTTGATTACCGCTAATATCAATATTAACATCAACAGAAATTTTATTAAGTTCAAGATCCAATCAACCAACATTTTCTAAATCAAGAATTTGCGAAAATTTATAAAAATTGCCAATCGTAACATTAAGAGCAATTAAAATATTACCAGAGGCATTTAAATTATGAGCCAATATTTCCAAATTATCTTTAATATTCACAAACTCAAAAGCGATATGTTTTGCTAATTCATTACTAAATACTAAATTCATCTTTTCTTGTAATGTCTTAGTAACAGTTTGATAATTAGTTTTCGAATTAAAACCTCAATCATAAGTTTTATAAAAAAAAGCATTAACTTCTTTTTTTGCATCTTCATAACTTTTAATATTTTTTAATAACACCTTAGTATTTAAAACTTGACCAAAATAATTAACTCTTATTTCTAAAATATCACTACCACTTTTAAATTCTTGCTCATTATTAATTAATGCCATATCAATATTTTCATAAACATTTTTAATTTTATCTTTAATTAAAGCAAATACTGTCTGAACATCAGTGAACTGATAAATATTAAAATCAAATTGTTCATTAAAAAACTGAACAATTTGAACTAACTTAGCTAAACGATTATCTTTAACATTAACTATTGTTATCGGCATATAAAAAGATATATCACTAATAATAAAATGAAAATCAATAATATTGACACCGACTTCTAAATATTTATTTTCACCAGTAAATTCTGGCAATGATATTTGCATTTTATATTTATTAGCAAGCATTTTCGTTAATTCTTGTTCAATTTTTAATAAAACAAGTTGATAAGTATTAGTATTATCTAAATCATAATCAAATTTCTGATGAAAAAAATTAAAAAGATCAGGTTTAATTCACGACATATTAGCAATATTTTGTAATTTTAAATCATATTGATAAATATCATTATTACCAAAAGAATTATCACTAATAACTAGTTTTAAACTAAAAACACTATTATTAAGCGTTTTAATAGCAATCCGATCAGTATTTTTAGCAATCGCAAATTGAACAATAAAATTTTCACTAATAGTTTTTAATTCTTTTTTAAGTTTTACTAAAATATCACCATAAATATTATAAGTACTAAAACCCCAGTCATAAGTTTTAGCAAAAAAAGAAGTTAATTCTTTTTTAATATCGGCAGCTGTTTTTGATACCATTTTAGTTTCATTACAAAATTCTTGTTGCTTAACTTGATTAATAATAACTGCTACTCCCTGACTACTAAGTAATAAACTACTTAATAATGTCAAACGAATTTTCATATATATCAAAACCTTTTATGAGAATTTTTATTAATTATTTTTTATAACTAATTCCTCCTTTTTAAAACAAAAAATATCAAAAATGATTCACTTCTTATGTAATATATAAATTATTAATTTTAAATTAAATACCGATGTTGCTAACTTCAAAAATATTTTATCATATTTAAAAAATATATATTCAATATTTATTAATAAAATTTAAATTGTTTTAAGCACTAACATCAAATTACTTTTGTTAATTTTACAATCAGAACAATTTTACAAAAAAACTTGTTTTAAAATCTGCTGACAAACTTTAAAATTAGGGCAAAATTGCACCACTAATTTTCAAAATGCTTGACTATGATTAGGTTCTCATAAATGTACTAACTCGTGAATAATAACATAGTCAATAACCTCAAAATTAAAATGCATAATTTTGGAATTTAGAACAATTTTCTGCTTGTTAAAATGACAAACACCTCATTTACTACGCATCACTCTAAACTTAAGTTGTTGATAGCTTAAATTCATTGTTTTAGCAAGTAATGCAACTCGGGAACTCAAATATAATTCAGCTTGCTTACTAAGAAATTTATTAAAATTTTTCACAAGTTGCTTTTCATCATTGCCTTTTAAATTAACAACAACAGTTGTTGCGACAAAAATAACTTTATTGTTATTAGCAAAATAATTAATTTGCACCTCATATTTCTTATCTAAGAAATAAACAAAATATGGTTTTTGACGCAAATTAATTAAAATCTTTGAGGATTTATTAATAATTTTCTGTAATTTTTTTCAATTACTAATAAGAAAATCCTCAATATATTGTTCTTTCATTCCTAAGGGGGCATTGACAATAATATCCGATGAATAATATCTTACTGATAATCTTTTACCTTGTTGCAAATAATAATCCAACGCTACATTTTCATAAACTAATTGCTTTTTAAGCATCTAATAACCATCCTCATACTACTTTTTAAATATTGTTTTAATGTTTAAAAACATTATTCCCAAAGCTTTAAAATCCCACGGTTGTTTTACTCTTTTTAAAGGAACAAATTTATTTCCTTTTTTAGAAAAATAAGGTTGCACCTTCGTTAAAATTAAATAACCTAAAGATGTAAAAAATATTCCAAAAGTAAATATAAAAATATAACCTAATGGTCACAAACGACCAGTCCGATCAAAAATATTAGCAGTAGTAACAAGATTATTACCACTACCTCATAATGGATAACCATCACGACCAATAAATAATAAATTAGTTATTTCATTTTCATTTTTCGCAATAACTAATGAAAACGCATTAAAACTTAAAGCCATTAAACTAAATATAATTAAACTAATAAAACTTCATAATAAATAATCACGATGATATTGCACAATACCATACATATATAAAAATCAATAAGTAAAAATGATAATAACATGTAAAACATAATATAACCAGTAAGAAAAATGTTGCGGTCCATACGATTTATCAGCCGGAATTAGTAAACTTGCAAAAACCATAATTACTACTCAAGGTGCAGTAATACTAAATAATTTATCATTAGCCTTAATTAATAAAATGCCACTAATAATTTGTGTTATTGAACTTAAATGAAACGGGAAAATTCAAGGTCAACCTCGTAAATTTTTTCCTGATTCTTTAAAATAATATAAATATAAAAAATGTAAAAAATAATAAAGAAAATATAAGAAAATTTGAAAAATACCAAGAATTCTTAAAAATAATTTATTTTGTGCTAACTTAACATATCCTGTTTTAAAAATAAACAAACAACCCAAAGCAATTAATGATAAAATAACTGGCAATCAATATTGTCAAGTAACACCAATTTTAGTAATAACTTCACCAAAACTTCCTGCTGGATTAAAAAAATCATATAATGATAAAAACATCTTTACTTCTCCCTTAATAGTTATTACTTATTCGTTGATGATTAATCTCATTTTTATTTAAATAGGCTTGAAAAATATCTTGAAAACTAAACTGCAAAACATTAGCAATTGTAAAAAAATGATTTAAAATGTTAGCATAATCATTAGTAATATTTTTTCAAAAAGCAATCGTATGATTAAAAGTTTCTAATATTAACAATGTTAAATCTTGTTCTTGCTTTAATTCATAAGAATATGCTTCTAAATCAATATTAAAACTTAATCCAATACTAATAAGAAAATGCAGACAATCAATAAATTCATCTAAAACTAATTCTTTTGACTTATATGTCATACGATTTGATCAATATTTAAAGCATCGTAATTCATTACTAAATTCCGATAATTCTACTAATAAAGCTAAAAATCGTTTATCAATTGTTTTTTCAACTAATAATTTTTTTTCTTCTAAAATTCTTGCATCTAACTTTTTTTGCAAACTAATAATTTGTTTTCATAATTGTAAATCTAAAATATGTTTCACACATCCCTAACTTATATTGTTTTATTTATTATAATTATATTTTTTCAAGTTGCAAATAAAAAAATAAAAAAACCTAGTAATAACTTATAAATTATTACTAGATAAAATTAATCTTTTTTTTCTAATGCTGATTTAGATAAATCAACTAATTTTTTAAATTCAGCTGGTTGATGAATTGCCATTTCCGATAACATTTTTCGATTAATATCAACATTCGCTTTATGTAAACCATTAATAAATTGTGAATAAGACATATCACATTCTCTAGCAGCACCATTAATTCGTGTAATTCATAAACTTCGAAACTCGCATTTACGCTTTTTACGATCACGATAAGCATATGCTAAAGACTTCATTACTTGTTCTTTAGCAGTTCTAAATAATGTATGTTTTGAACCAAAATAACCTTTAGCTTGTTTTAAAACCTTTTTACGGCGTTTCTTAGTAGTAACGCCTCCTTTAACTCTTGCCATTATTATATTTCCTTTCTAACTAAGTAGTAAATTTTTTAATCTTCGGTAATCAGTTTTATCTACTGTTCCTTCTTTGCTTAAATGTCGTTTTTGTTTAGTTGACTTATTTTGCGCTAAATGAGAAGTAAAAGCATGCTTTCGCTTTCATTTACCAGTTCCAGTAATTTTAATTCGTTTCTGTAATGCTTTTTTTGTTTTCATTTTTGGCATTTTCTTGCTCCTTTTCTTTATTTAAATCTTTATCTTTTCTAGCAATTAAATACATATCATAAAACTGACCAGTTAACTTTGGTGTTTTTTCAATTTCACAATACTCTTTTACTAAATCATAAAACCGCATTAATGTTTCATAACCAAACTCTTTACGATGTGATTCCCTACCTCGAAACTTTAAAGATATTTTAACCCGATCACCATTTTTTAAAAATTCTATTACCTTCTTAGCTTTGAATTGCAAATCATGCTCACCAATATTAGGTGTTAAACGCATTTCTTTGTTTTGAATAATTCGTTGCTTTTTTTTATTATCTTTATCTTTTTTTTGCTCTTCATACTTATATCTGCCATAATCTAAAATTTTCGACACTGGCGGATTAGCATTAGGTGCAACAACAAACAAATCTAGTCCTTGCTCTTTAGCAGTCCTTAAAGCATCATTTCGTGACATCACACCTAATTGATTGCCATCTTGATCAATAACTAAAACTTCACGAAAAGGAATATTTTGGTTAATAAAATCAGTATTTGGCTTATGTTTCATAAAATAGAAAACCTCCTATAACAACATAGAAAAAGTGTGTACTAATACACACTCACCATTAAAATATTTAGATTTAAAATCTAAAATTATTATTAGCTGTTTACCCATAACGATAATATGTTGCTATCAGGTGAGTGTAACACTACTTTCTTTTATTTATGTTCCTATAAATAATAACATAAATAAATAAAAATGCAAAAAAATATTAAACTTATAAAAAATAAAAAGAAAGTAGAAAATCAAAAACTATTGTGGAAACCGTTTTAAATTTTCTACTTACAAAAGTTATTATAACATAAATAATAACGGTACCAATTAAATTAAGTAACTGTTATTAAAATTCTTAGCTAATATTTTTCAACTCCTAGTTTGCCATTTTGCACTTTAACCAAGAATACATAAGGTAGGATCAACAACAACAACAGCATATTTTACAACAACAATTTTTTCATAACCGCCAATTGTAACTTTAACACGAACCTTAGCGTATTTTTTAGTACCTAAAAACCCACCTACTAAATCTAAAGTTTTTTTCAAGACATTAGGAACATCTAGTGATTCAATCGTAACATCATTTAAGTTAGTAAATCCTCTTTCTTCTAATTGCTTAATTATTTGTTTAACTAATACATCTTTAGGTCTTATACATAGCAGTCCTAAATCTACTTCCATATTATTAATTTCTTTTGCTAAATCATTTAAACGCTTAATATTAGGGTCAACTTTAATATTAATTAATTGTCCTCTAACTTGATATTTTTCACCATTAATAGTAACTTCGTAATCAACAGTATCTTTATTAACAGTTAATTTTTTATTGGCATCAGTTTTTGGATATAATAATTTAATCCCAATACCATATTCTTTAATTAAATCTTTTAATAATTTCTTAACTAACACAATAGTTTTTTCCTTACTATCACCACTAGTTAATGATGAACCATCCATTTGCTTTAATTTATCTTGAACTTGTTTTAAAATATCCTCATTAGATATTTTAACACCACCCAAATCAATAATAACTCCTTTTGACTCCTTACCAGAAACAATTTTAAAGGAAATCTTATTATCTTTAGCATCTAATTTTTGATTTAAGTCCATATCAGTAACAATTTTTACATTCTTATCAGTTTCATTAGCAATTTGTTTTAATCTATTAATAACATCACCAATCGTTTCATTAGTAGTTGCATCAATAATTAACATATCTTTATCTTTTTCAATTTGTTCTTTAATTTTTTTAATAATATCTTTATCACTAACAGTAATTTTTGTAATTGTAATTACTGTTGGTTTCGCATCATTATCAGTTTTAATAAGCACTTTAATTTCATTATCATCTTTAGTTAATTTCTTATCTTTTTCATTTTTATCTAATAATTCAACAGTTGTTCCCGGGGCAATCTTATCTAATTGTTCCTGAACAATTTTTAATGCTTCTTCATAAGTTTGATCAGTCGTAAAACCAGAACCATCAATTTTTTCTTCTTTAAATTTATCAATTGCTTTATCAATCAAATCAACTGGTGATAATTTTACTTTTTCAACTGTTACTTCAATCTCTTTTTCAATACCATCCAAAATAATAGTAATCTTAAATGAATTCTCATTTTCTTTTAATTTACTAGTAGCAACATTAATATTAGTAATTTTAGCAATCGCTTTAGGATTATTTTCTCTAATTTTTGCTAATATTAAACTTAAACTATCATTAACTTTATTAGCAGTAGTTAATGATGACCCATCAATTTTTTTATCTTTAAAAGCATTAATAATTTCATTAATTTTATCTTCCGTAGATTTAATAACGCCAGTTACTTTAACTGTCACTTCTTTTTCTTCATTA
This sequence comes from Spiroplasma endosymbiont of Dromius quadrimaculatus, assembly GCF_964031155.1. Classification (NCBI taxonomy): domain Bacteria; kingdom Bacillati; phylum Mycoplasmatota; class Mollicutes; order Entomoplasmatales; family Spiroplasmataceae; genus Spiroplasma; species Spiroplasma endosymbiont of Dromius quadrimaculatus. The sequence goes on along the minus strand of NZ_OZ035010.1, from coordinate 380,152 downwards.
TTAATTTTTATCTTAAATGTTAAAGAATTATCATCAGGTTTTAATTTTGAAATCGGATCACCTATAAATTCTACTTGGGCATTTTTATCAAATTGACTAATTTGATCTTTTATTTGATTAGCAATTTTTTCAATGGCATCATTAGTTGTTAATTTCGAACCATCAATTTCTTTATTATCAAATCCATTAATAATTTTATCTAAGCGATCACTATCAGTTAATTTAACATTTTTAACAATAAAATTAGTTTCTGCACTCTTATCACCCGATTTAATAACAACACGAATATCATTAGTTTCTTTTAACTTACTATTAGGGTTAATATTATCTGGTAATAAAAATATTACACCACTATCAGGATATTTTTCCTTAATTAAATCTAAAGCATTTTTAACAGTATCCGCAGTAGTCAATGATGACCCATCAATCGTATTAGTAGTTATCTTACTAATAAATTCTTTTACTTTATCAGCATCAGATATAACAACACCAGTAACAGCTACAATAATTTTTTGAACTTTTTTACCTGACTTAATGGTTACAACAATTTTATTTTCATCAACAACTAAATTATTATCTAAAATATTATTATCACTAATAGTTATAGTAACATTTTGATCATATTTCTCAATTTCTTGTTTAATTAAACTTAAAGTATCCTTAACTTTATTATCAGTAGTTAATGATGACCCATCAATTTTCTTATCTTCCATAAATAAGTTTTATTTTTTCTAAACGATCAACATCAGATAATTCAATATTAATAATTTTAACTGGAATATCAACTGTTAAATCACCAACATTAACTTTAATCCGAATAATACTATAATCATCAGTTAGTTTTTCCTTAGCATCTTCAATATCATCCAATGAAATTGTTGCAACTGGATATTGCTTCTGAATTTCAGTAATAATTTTTGGCAATGCATCACTAATATGATTTGATGTTGTTAATCCAATACCATCAAATTCCTTTTCTAAAAGTCATTGCTCTAAATTGTTAATAACTTCTTCATTTGATAACTTAACATTAATAATTTTAAAACTAATTTCTTTTGTTTCATTACCAATTTGAAGAATATATTTAATAATATTCTCATTAATATCTAAAGCACCATTTTCTACTAATTTAATAGTAATATCTTTATCTTCTGCTTTTATTTCATCACTAATAAGGGGTAAAGTTTCAGTAAATGTATTATCACTAGTTAATGATGACCCATCAATTTCTTTATTATTAAATTTATTAAAAATATTTTCTAAGCGATCAGCGGATGACAATTTAACATTATCTACTTTAATAGCAACTTCTCTAGTTACTTCTCCTAATTTTACTAATAAAACCAATCTATTTTCAGGACTAACTATTTTATTGGCAATAATATTTGGATCTTTAAGAACAACTGATATTTTATCATCAAGTAAAGCAATTTCTAATTTAATAAATTCTAATAAATCTTTATTAGTTTTGGTAGTATCAAATGAAGAACCATCAAATTTCTTATCTTTAATCTTAGTAACTAAATTTTCAACACGATCCTTATTAGATAAATTAACAGCAACTACTTTAAAAGAAATTTCTTCTGTTTTACCTTCTAATTCAACTTTAACTTTAATAAGATTTTCATTACTATTAAGTTTAACTTTACCATTATCCACTAAAGTAATCGTTGCTTGTTTAACAATTCTTTCAATTTCTGGTTTAATTAACTTATCAAAAGCATCGTGAACCGTATTGTCAGTAGTTAAAATATTACCATCAATAACTTTATTTTGTAATTCAATTTTTAATGCTTTTAAACGATCACTCGCTGATAATTTAACATCATTAATACTAATCCCTATTGTTTCTTTAATTTTATTTAGTTGAAGAATAACATTAAATAAATTATTATTTTCTATTAATTTTGTAGTACCATTTTCTGGTTTTGCTAATGAAACTTTAATATCTTTATCAATTGCTTTTATTTTTGTTGCTACTAATGTTAATGCTTTTGCCATATTATTATCAGTATTTAATGATGACCCATCAATTGGATTATTAAGAACTTCTTTAATAATTTTTTGAATCCGATCTTCATCTGATAAAGTAACATTATTAACTTTAACTTCAATAGTTTCATATTGATCACCAATCGTAACAATAACCTTAATTAAATTTTCATTACCAACTAATTTCGTATTTAAAGATTCTTTTACTAATGTTACAGTAGCACCAATATCCAAAGTTTTAACTTTATTAGCTATTAATTGTAAAGCATCATTATAAGTTTGATTTGAATTTAATGAAGCACCATCAATAATTGTTTCTTTTAACTGCGTACTAACAATACTTAAACGGTCGTGATGTGATAATTTAATATTATTAATTATCACTTCTTTACTGCGTTTAACATCATTTGACTTAATAGTTATATTAATTTTAGAATTCACAGTTAATTTTTTACTACCATCAACTGATAAATTAGTTAATGTTATTTCAACAAAATTATCAAAGTTTGATAATTTATCAATAAGAAAATCTAAGGCATCACTATGTGTTTGTCCCGTATTTAAGGCACTGCCATCAATCGGATTTTCTAAATGTTTTTCAAAATTATTTAACCGATCTTCATCTAATAATTCAACACCAGTAACACCACCAACAATAGTTGCCCATTCTTTACCAGATGAAATTTTAATAACAAAAGTATTTTCATCTTCTTGTAATTTTTCTGTACCATCAACACTAGGATCTAATGAAAATTTTACCTCATCATATAAGGCATCAAACTCATCCACTCATTGATTAAAAGCATCTGCAATTGTATTGGCACTAGTTAAACCTTCACCATAAATTAGTGACCCATCCAATTCTTCTTTTACTGTATTAACATTTATTAAATCTTGATTTTCTTCTTGTTTAAATAACTGTGAAAGAAAGTAATTATCACTTGAATAATTTTTTGCATTTAATGCAACAAAATTATCTCAAGCACTGTGTTGACTACGAACAACAATATTTTTAATATTAAATATTGCGACCTGCGAAATATTTGCAATCCGAATTACTACCCTAACTTGAACACGATTTGCTTTTATTTGCTGAAAACTTTGATTAACATCTTCTAAACTTATTTTTGCAATTGGCAATGCTTTTTCAATATGATTTTTAATTAACTGTAAAGCATCACGATATGTATCATTAACAAATAATGTTTTACCATCAATAACAAGCTTTGGTTTAACAAACGCTGTTAAAATTTCTTGAAAAAATAAATCATTATTGTCTTTAACATTTTTTAAAGATAATATTTTTTGTTTAATAACATTATTAATTTTTACATCAACTTTAAGAAAATTAGTTCCCAAATTTAGCATTTTTTTGCATCTTGAGAATTATTTAATGAAATTTTAATTTTATTATCTTGCTTATTTGCTAATAAATTAGCAAAATTAATTACTTGTTCATAACTAATATCCTTAGATAACTTGCTACCATCAATAGTTTTCTCTAAATGTTTAATAAGTTCACTAATGCGTTCTTCAATGGAAAGACGAACATTAATTAATCGCCCCACAGCTAAACGAACTTCATTACCAACTATTATTTTAACAAAAAAGATATTAGTTCCCTTTGTAAGACTTTTACTTAACAAGTTTTCATTTTGTAAAACAACTTTAGCTGATGCTTCAATTGAACCGATAAAATTATTAAAAAGTTTTAAACCATGAACATAAGTTCATTCATTTTCTTGTAATGAAGACCCATCAATATCAGGAATAAATAATACTCCCTCAGGAATAGTTTGATCATTATTTTGTTCTTTTAAACTATTAATATACTGATCGCTAAGCGGTGCTAATAAATTACTTCCCAATAGAGAAATAATACTTAATTGCAAAAGCAAATTTTTATTCATAGTCCATTATCCCTTCTATGTTAATTTACGCCTTATTAAAAAATAATAATTAATTTAATAGCAAACTACTAATTTAATAAATTTATTTTCTATATTGCTAATATTCATTTTAATAAGACATTAATATACCAATATTTTACCATTACTAACATTGATTACAAGAAAAATAAATGCTTAAATAGCATTTATTTTAGGTTCTAAGGAATAACGATATATTTAATCTCTTTTTCGTTACTTATTATACGACTACCTTCTAGTTTTCATCTAACATTTATTTTTCTTATTTCTCCTGACTTAGTAGGAGTTTCCGTATTAAATACACTTGTTGTCACCGCTACTAATTCTCAATGAATTGCATAATCATAATTATCTTTCATTATTTGATTTTCCATCGCATTATTCACTAAGTTTTTAAAATCAGCAAGATTTTTTTCTTCTTTACTTTCAAACTTATCCAGATGCGTTACTTTTAAGGTAAAGACAATATCATTTTTTTCAACAATATCTATTATTTGTTCTCATCCCATTTTCGGATTAAAAGTTTGAAAATTTCGTAGTGTAATCTTACCAGTTTGAGTTTGATTATTACCATCTTGTAACATAATTGTCAAAATGTTATCTTTAACACCAGATAGTGGTTCTTCTTTTTCCTTTGCATTACCTTCTTCATCAACAACGATTTTTTTATTAACATCAATAATTTCTGTCACCTTTACATCATTTGCCAAGTTTTCTAATTTTTTATTAATATATGCTATTATTCGTTCCTTTTTATGTTGAGTAGTAAGTTCCTTATTAATATCTAAAATTTTAATATATTTAAGGGCTGCATCCAATGCTGATAATTCAACATTAGAAACAGTAATATTAACAATTTTTGTTGCTTCTTCTTCAGCAATTTTAAAAGTAATGGGAATTACATTATTAGCATCTGACATCTTAATATTTTCACTATCTGGCGATAAACTAATAATAAACTTATATTTATCATTTGCGATATGAGAATTTTTCTTAATTAATTCAAATGCATCTTTATATCTTTGATAACTATTTAAACTTGAACCATCAATCGTTTGTCCTTCTAAATCATTAAATAATTCATTTAATCGCATTTGTAATTCTGAATTTACATTTAATAATTTAGCATTAATTAAAATATTTTGGGTTCCCAACATAACTTCAATTTTAACAATAACACTGTCGTCAGTAAAAACAAGCTTTTCTTCTCGTTGGGAGCGATCTGCTAAACTAACCCTAACTAATGATTGTTGTTTTTTAATATAACTAGAAAGATAGTCTAAGCCTTTAACATAAGCATCGCGAACGCTTAAATTACTAGCATCAATACCTGCTTCTAAATGATTCTTAATTTCTTCTAAACTATATGTATAATCATTTTGCTCATCTAACGATTCACTACTACTAGAACAACAAATAATAGGTAAAACTGGTGATATGATCAATGTTAAAGTACATAATTTTTTAAGTAATTTATTCATTAATTTATTCCTCCTTTTATAAATATAGTGAAAATAAGGATTACTTATCATTTATTTAATGATTATTAATGACATTAATATTAATTTGTATAATTGCTTATCCTATTAAATAAATAACTAAGCACATTCTTAATAAACTAATATTACTATTTTCTAGCACAATTACAATAACAATAGTAAAATATTTTAATTTTTTATTATTTACTAAACGATAAAGTTAAATAAAAAAAATTACAGTAATTACTGTAATTTTTCAAATATTTTTAATAATTTTTTAATAATTATTAACTATTTGTATTAACTTTTTCTTTTAAAGTTGTTGAAGGACTAAAACTGACAACAGTTCTCGCAGGAATAGCGATTTTTTCTCCTGTTTGCGGATTTCTTCCTTCCCGAGCTTTTCTTTCTTTAGTTTTAAAAATACCAAAACCTGAAATAGGTGTTCTCTCAGCACTCTGAATTTCTTCGGTTAAAATATTAATAATACTATCAAAAATATCGTTAGCTTTACTTTTTGTAATCCCATATTTTTTATACTCTTCGACGATAAAATCAGCTACTTTGTCTTTAATTGATGGTTTTTTCATTTTTAAACTTCCCTTCTTATGAAATTATAGTTTAAGAATAATATAAAAAATTAAATTTGGCAAGAAAAAAATTACTAATTTTAACTTAAAGCCGTTTTTAATTCTTCTTTGGACTTATAACCATTTAAAGTTCTTTTTAATTGACCATCATCAAAAATTAATAATGTCGGAATTGAACTGATATTAAATCTTTGTGCCAATTCTTGTGATTCATCAATATCAACTTTAACAAAAGAAACTTCTTTCATTTCATCAGATAATTGTTCAAAAATTGGTGCTAACATTTTACAAGGTCCACATCAATCCGCATAAAAATCAATAATAACTTTACCAGTTTTAATAGCTTCATCAAACTTACTTACATCTGTTTTAATAACCATTTTAAATTCTCCTTTCATTCTTTATTATTTTAACATAATTAAAATAATAATATTTTTACTTCAAAATGTGTTTACGGATCATATTACCAACACCATTTTCATTATTACTTTGACAAATATAATTAGATAATTCTTTAATAATCTCAACTGAATTATCCATTGCCACTGGATGACCCACTGCTTGCATTAATCATTGATCATTATATGAATCACCAAACGCCATTGCTTCACTAGCACTAATTCCTAATAAATCACAAATATATGTAACACCATAACCTTTACTCATTTTTGGCAATGTTATTTCATATATTCCTGGATGATATTCTTTAATATCTAAATGCGAAAATTTTTCATTAAATTCATTAATTAATTCCTGAGAAGCAACTTGACTAGTAATAGTTTTAGCAATAATAACAATCCGAGCGATATCACTATTTAAATCATCAATATCATTCAATACTGTATATTTTGCTTGCATAACATCAGCTCAATAACTAGAATTTTCTCCAAGGCGATTAACAAAAGAACCATCTTCAGTATACAATTGACATTTAAAACCTTTATTATCAACTCAACGATAAACCGCTTTAGCAACATCATTATTAATATTTCCATTAAAAATTAATTTTTTATCTTTAAATGAATAAATATGAACACCATTATTAGCAACAACAAAACTTTTAAATTTATGAGCATTAATTTGTTTAGCAATACTAATAGCATTAGCAGTAATTCTTCCTGTATTAATAACAACAATAACACCCTGCTTTTGAGCTGTAATACACATTTCCTTATTAAATTCAGTTAGACAATGATTATCATTAAACAAAGTCCCATCAATATCAATAAAAATTATTTTTATTTTCATTAAACCCACCTTTTTCATTTTTTAAATATCTATTTATTAATTATTAAAATAATACTAATTAATTAAAAAAATAATGCACTATTAAGTGCACATTTTATAGTAAATGGTGCGGGTTAAGGGACTTGAACCCCCACGTCGTAAAACGCCAGATCCTAAGTCTGGTGCGTCTGCCAATTCCGCCAAACCCGCATTACAAATTACTTTAACATTATAATACAAAATCACCACAATTATCAATAGACTAACAACTATATTTTGTAGAAACCACAGATGTTTTGCACATTTGGTTTTTATAAATTATTTGGGGGTATATTCTTTTGGCAGTAATATTTTGTATTGAATGCGACAACGAAAGCTATGTCATCGGTAATAAAAATACAGTTGGAATCTGTAATTCTTGTGATGAAAACGGTTTTTAATTTTGAAAGGAACGATAAATTATAAATAAAAAAATTCATTTCTGAATTTAAACACTAAACAAGTAAATTTAATATAATTTATTTATTTTTTAAAAAGTTTGTAAATTAGGGAAGTTAAAATGGTGAAAAATATTGGTAAAATAATTATTAAAATTGTTAGTCAATCAGTACTTTGAAGATAATAATTAACTGCTTTATTAATTAATTGTCATATCTTATCAAAAACAATTAAAACAGAATTTCAAAGTTTATCCATTACTGTCATTTTTGTCTCCTTTCTTAAACTTGTTTAGTGTTTAAATTCAGAAATGGATAAATTAATTTTATCAAAAATAGTTTAAAAAAATTTTAATAAAAATAAAAGGAGTTTAAAAAATGTTTAAAGTTAAATTAGTTAGTATAAAAAGAAAAATATTTAAAAACAAAGATGGTTCTACTATGTCAGGATATTCTGCCGAATTTTTGCGTTATGAAAATGACTTATTTGAGCCTACCGGCGAACAAAAAGCCTTATGAATTGATGATAACAATCTAGAACAACAAGAAATTTATAAACTGTTAAAAGAAAATGTTAAATCATTTTTTAGTTGCGAATTAACTTTTGATAAAAACCCCAAAATAGTTAACTTGCAAAAAATTGAATTATCAAAAAATCAAAAAAACTTGTCCAGTTAATTGATAAACATCTTGGTCTGCGAAGCGGTGCGGAAAGCGTATGCTCCGCCCGCTAGCGGGTAGTCGGCGAAGCCGACTATTACTTGATTAAATAACACAACTGAACGAAAACCTAAAATAGGAGCAAAAAATATGAATTTACAAGCTCAAAATCCGACTGATTTTTATATGAAAACCATTTATTACGGTCAATACATTCGTAATGTTATTATGCCTTTAGAACGCATTAAAGCAAATACTCGTAATGTTAGTGGCTTAAAGAATAAAGGCGAACGAGAAACCAAAATGTTAAATAGTAATGTGCGTGCTAAATGTAGTGCTGTTAGAAAGGCATATCATAATTTTTCAGTTAAAGAACTTACATTTTTAACTTTGACTTATAAGTTAAATGAAACAGATGTTAAAAAATGTAAAAAAGAATTAAAAAAATTTTTTAGAAATATAAAATATTATTTTAAAAAAAAGAATAAAGAAATTAAATATTTTTATACATATGAATATCAACAAAGAGGGGCTATACATTTTCATATTTTACTTGATAAAAAAATACCAAATAAATTAGTTCTTAAACACTGACCTTATGGGTTGAATAAAAATTTGGTTGTTAAACAAGATACTAATGAAGCAGTTGTTAAATACTGTTCTAAATATATTACTAAAAATGTCTTGAATGAAAAATCATTAAATCAGTATGACTTAAATATCAAGGCTTATCAATTCTCTTACAACTGTCAAAATCCTATTACTAGAAAACAAGTATTTACCGATACTTTGAATAATATTGTTAATCGCACCATAAATTCTGAATTTGTAAAGTACTTAAAATCAGCAGTTAACAAGTTTAAAACTAAAATGTGTGGGGTAATTTATGAATTTAAAAATATTGATTATGTAGGTTTTGAGAGTAAAAATTATGCTTCGTTAGAAAGTTTAAGATTTAGAAATCAACTAAGAAAAATGAATTAAAAAATAAGAATTAAAAGTAGCGAATGACAAATTAGAAATAATTAGAGAAAGGAATTAATAGTTAATTATGTTAAATTCTAATTTATTAAATAAAATTAATGTTAATGATGAATGATATACACAGGAATATGCGATTAAACCAATTTTAGAATTTTTAAAACCTAATAGTACTATTTTATGTCCTTTTGATAAAATTGATAGTGAATTTGTATGTGTTTTAGAAAAAAATGGACATAAAGTTTGGAATAGTCATATTGACGACGGAATTGACTTCTTTAATTACATTAAAAGTGATGTGGATAGATATGATTATATTATTTCTAACCCTCCATTTAGTAAAAGAAAGCAAGTAATAGAACATTTATTTAATTTAGGTAAACCGTTTGCGATGTTAATACCATTAGTAAGTATTGCTTTAAAACCAATTAGAGAAAAAATAGATCAGTGTGAGTTATTAGTTTTTGATAAAAGAATAAAATTTATTGCTTATAATGGTATAGTTTGCAAAAATCCACCAAGTGAAACTGCTTATATTTGTCATAATGTTTTGCCTAAGCAAATTGTTTGTAGAAAATTAAAGGAGTTAAAAAATGAAAATATGAGTTAATTTAAAAGATAAAAATTATCATCGAGAATTTATATATTCTATTAATAAAAAAACCGGATTACAACAAAGATTTTGAGCGTGTAAAAATGTCATTCATTTAATTAGAACTGATTTAAATGGTAAAAAGTGAGTTTGTGTTCGAGCTTGAATAAAGAAAAATAGTTATGATTGAGATATTCGTGCTTATAATTTGTGTACTAAAAAATTAGAAAATTAAGGAGAAAAGAAAAATGAGTATTTTTGGATTAGTGTTTTTTTACGATTTTAACATTATTACTAGCATACTATATTGCGGTTAATATTTATCGGTTTTTTAAAGATAAAAAGAAATATGGTAGTGAAGCAAAACAGCTACCAAAAGATTTTACTTATGCACAACGAATATTTATTGCAAAGTTTAAACGAAATTTGTTAGAACAAGATGAAAAAGAAATTAAAAAGTAGGTTTAGAAAATGTTTAAAAAAATAATTATTGAGCTAATTGAATTAATTTATCCAACCGCTGATTTACCGCCCCAAGTTGTATTTTTGTTTTCAATTTTAATAATTGTAATGCTGTTTTCAGCCATTATTTTTCTACTCTTTTGACCTTTTAAGCGGTAATTATTATGTTTTTAGTTGCTTGAAAAGATTTAGATTGAGAAATGACAAAATTGTATTTTTGAGATTTATTTATTCAAATTAAAGTTATTCCGGCGTGAGTTTCTGGTAAAGAAATTGATTTAACCAAAGAACTACTTTGACTTTTAATAGCAAACATTGCCTTTTGAATGGTATTAGTATTCATTGTCTTATTTATGGTTATTTTATTTTATAAGGTTAAATCATATTTTGTTTAGAAAGGAGGTGATTGTATGATTAGAACTTTCTTAACAGAAGCACCAGCAGTAGCTATTACTGGTGAACAAGCGGTTACTAACTTATGAAAAGCATTAATTAAAGCGTTCGGTAATATTTGAACTGATATTATTGGTGGTAATATGCCAAATGTCGTTAATTTCTTTGCTACATATTGAGTTTTCTTGCTTGGCGTGATTATTGGTTTATTTTTAATTGCTTTCAAAATGTTTGAAAAATTAATGCCCGGCAGATAGTAATAAAAATAAAGAAAGTGTGATTTAGAGATGTTGTTGTTTAAAAAAATAAATTTAAGATTATATGATTTTGTTGCTTTAAATCGCACTTTATTTATTATTGCGTGATTTTATGGTGCGATTTTGTATTATTATAATCCCCAAAGTTGGCGAATGTTATTTGATATTATTTATTTATTAATTGCTTTGTATATTTTATATACTAAAATTTCTCATTTTTTTGCTCGTCGTAGTTTTATTAATTTCTTATTAAATTCGCCTTTAAATTTAGTTATTGGTGCCTTAGGGACTGGAAAAACTGCTTTAATGGTTTTAGCTTCTTATTTATTAAGTGGTTGAAAAACGATTTCTACTTTTCCGATTACTGATAAACAAATGCTTTCATTAGGGCATATGTCTTTATTAGATTATAATTATCCGATATTAGAAGAAAAGCATTTGCTGTTATGAGATGAAACTAATTTATTTCTTGAAGGTACTGACTATAAAGAAAATGATAGGGTAACTCAAGGTTTACAAGAATATTTTGCTTCAGCACGGCAATTTACCCATATCGTATTAGCAAGCGGACAACGAGCTGAACATATATGGGTTAAAGTTCGTGATATTGCGAATTCAATAATTGTTGGCATTAGAAAAAAACCAGTTAGTATTTTCCGGCCCTATTTACAAGTTATTTATGGCACTTTTAAATCGGTAAGCGAATACGAACAATGACGATTAACTCTAATTAATGCAAAAAATGATAAAAAAGGTCGCAAAATCAAGTATCGTAGCATTCCGGAATTAGATATTTATTTCTTTAAATTGAAAATTCCGATGTCAATTTTAAATCTTTATGATAATAAATATTTATCATTCTTGCGTGAATTAAGTAATCGTGCTTTGAACGATAATTATCAACATAAATTTTGAAATGATAATGTAATGGATATTGAAGCATTAGAATACTTAAAAATGGAAAAATTCAGTAAGATACTTACTAAGTTAAAAAATAATCTGAAGAAGAAAAACAAGTAAAGGAGTTTAAAAAATGGAAAACTTAGAAAAAATGGCTAGTTTGATTGGCGATATGTTTTATAAAGTTTTTGATTTAATTTGAACTTTAACCATTCCTGGAACAGATATTCGCATTATTATTTTTCCGCTAATTATGCTTGTGATAAATCTTGTAATTGGTGGCATTTTAGGTATTCATATTGAACGACCAAAAGTTGGTTTTCGTAAAAAATACCAAAAATCAGTTGCTAATTGAGGAACTAAGAAACAATCATCTAGTGGTCCAATTAAGAAATTTAGTGGTAATAGTTCTAAAAACAGACCGTGAATTAACCAACACGGACGGCGAATAAAAAGGTAGGTTTTTAAAATGTTTAAATTGATAATTTTATTTATTCTTGTTGCTGTTTTTTCTATTTTTGCTTTAAATGACTTTTTAGGTTTATGAGCCTATGTGCGTGAGGGTTTAGAATATTTTAATAAAGTTCTATCAAATAATATTAAAATTTTAGATTTGTTTAAACCAATGATAAGGTTATTTTCTCAACATCCGATTTTCCAAATTTTAGGAACGATTTGTATTTTATCAACAATATATTTAATTTTAAGGAGTTAAAAAATGAAAAAATTAAAGAAAATATTAGGTATTAAATGATTTAAAAGCGTTTTAGGTTTTATACATTTTTTTATTATACTTCATAGTGTTGTTATTATAATTTGAATATTTTTAACGGCTCTTCAAATTAAAGGGGATGAATTTTTTAAAGATTTTATATTATTTGATTTTCAAAATGTAGTTCTTAAAGTGTATTTTTGATTATTAATGGTTTATTTGTTAATAACTGCTATTAAGTTATTTATTAGGGGTTATTACTTTAATAAAGTTTTTAGAAAGCATCAAATGCAAGTTACTAATTGTGAATGTCCGCAACATAGTCAATATAAATTTTCTGATGCTTTTAAAGTAATAAAAGAGAGTTTTAAGGCGTGATGAGATGCATAAGATTATTTCTTGATTTATTGTAATGTTTATTGGTTTGGTACCATTAGGGGCGTTCTTTAATACAAAACAACCACCAAAACCTAATATGGAACAATTCTTTATGAAGCGACAAAAACGAGCAACCAATCCTACTCAATGTGGAGATAGTTGTGAATTACAATTTTCTAGTTTATTAAACATTACTCTTGTTCTTGATTCTGGTGTTTATTTTGATTTATCTAAATTTGATATTGAATTACCTAATGATGTTAAAAATCAAAATAAAAATTATCCTAATCGTTTGCCTTTTTTTATGGATAGTCAAACTTTTCTACCTATAAAAGATTTTTTTCAAAAATATGGAACCTTTCAATCTATTGGTAGTAAAAAAATTTATACTATTCCAAAAGTAGTTGATATTGTGATTAAATTAAGAAATTTAAGTCCTTATTCCTTAATCTTTTTCTCAGCGGAAATGCCTAATAAAAATTAGTAATTTAATAAATATTTTTGAAAATCGTATATACAAAATACGATTTTCTTAATTTAAGGAGTTTAAAAATGAAATATATTATTTCTCAAGGTGATTTAGCAGATTTAAAAGCAAAATTACAAAGTTGATTAAGAACAATTTATAACCACAAACATTATCACAAAACTAAAAAACGAGTTACTAGTTATTTAAATTTATGTAATCAATTTTATTTAGAACCAATAACTTTAAATAAATTAGTAAAAAAGCATTTTCACAGTACACGAAATACATTTTATCAATGAGCTAATAAAATTCTTATCGCTTATCAAAATGATGATTTTAATAGTTTAATTTTCAAATATACAAAACCTAACAAAATTAGTTATCAATATGATTTAAATTCTCGTGAAAAAATATGCGATTTATATTTTGATTATAGAAATATCCAAGCTGGTGGAATGTGGTCTTTATTTAACAATTTAAAAATGGGTTTTTACGATATTAAAAATTTAGAAATTCCGAAAAATATTAAAACTTTTTATCGCTGAATTAAATCTGACTCTCGTTGAAAAGAATTAAAACAACAAATCAAACAAACAAAACGCCATTTTAAGCGTTATGAAGTTTCCGAGATTGGTCTTTTACAAATGGATGCCAAAATCATTACTACATCAAATTTTCCAGTTGATAAAAAGTATTATATTTATGATTTCATTGACGAAATAACACGCATAGTATTTGGTTATGTTTATGATAGTTTAGGAACCAATAACGCGATTAACGCTGTGCAAAGAGCAATGAAAGATTTTAGTGAACTTGGCATAACAATTAAACGCCTTCGCACTGATAATGCTCCAGAATTTACTACTACTAATTGAAGTAATAAAAAAGCATACAAAGTAAAAGAAAGGCCTTTTACAACCTTTCTTTCAAAAAATGGAATTATTCACGAAACCACACCGATTCGTTCGCCTCAATCTAATGGGAAGATTGAACGATTCCATCAACATTATACCAAATTATTTTATGCTAAGGATAAAAAACTAAATCAAAATGAACTTCAACATTTCTTAAATCAATATTATTACTATTACAACTTTCAACGCTGTCATTCGGCATTAAATACTAAAACTCCATTTCAAATACTACAAAATTTTATAAATTAATTCCCTCTTAACTTTTAAATCATTATCTCAATTATTTTTTGGTAAATGTGGATTATTATTTTCTACATATTACTACAATTAGATAATGGCATTGTACTTTCGCGTGACAACAAAAACACACCGAATAAACTAAGTAGTTTTTTGATACATTACTTTCATATTCTTTTTACAAAAATAAAAAATAGCAATCTTAATTGCTATAAAATATTTTCATTTTTATTTAATTAATCATTTTCATATATTTCTATTTTTTGCTGTTATATACATAATTTTTTTATCAATAATCAGCGAGGTTATTGAATCATTAATAACTTCACTAAAAATTTTTCTTGCTTGTTTTTTTGGACCATTAAGCTCAATTACAAATAAGCCCTCACTTCCTCCAACATAAAGTTTATCATTTATAGCAATTAAACTTCAAACCGAACAATTAATGGGTCGCGTTTAGTTTTCTTAGGTATTGCTTTGAAGAAGTAAAACAATCAGCTAATTATATTATTTAATTACTAAACTAACCCTGCCTTTCTTGTTATTGTCATTTTTATTCTTTTTCATTTTATCATATTATTGAATTTTTACACAACAAAAATTATTAATATTATTAAATTTTCACTAATATATATTAATTTTATATTTTTACTTACTTAAATCTATTATATTTATTTGTTACAGCATTACCTTTATAATTAATTCAACTATCATCATTTTTATTATTATATTTATTTCATAATGAATTTTTATATATTTCTTTTCTGATTTCTATTTCTGAATTAATATTTTCATTAATGTAATGTAATACATTTAAGTTGTTTAAATTTGCCATTCTTAAATGTAATAGATTATTTAAATTCTTATGATTATATATTTTTGCCCCATAGCCTAATTGTTGTTTTACTAAATGCGATACATCACTTTCAATGCTACAACCGATATTTCATTCTAAATTTTGATGATGAATACCTTGCTTATTATTACTGAAATAATTACTCGCCTTTCTTAAATTTGTTTTAATATCTTTATTTAATTCATTTTTAGCAACATTACGAATGTTTTTGATTAATTCTTGATGATTTTTCCATCCTTATATAATTTAATTCAACTATTTAGTGTTACTTTGCGATTTTCAAAAATAATATTAAATGCGGTTTGTTTTAATTTTTTAATAGCGTGATAACCATCTAAAATATATCTAACATTACCAAAACTGTTCGCAATTTCTCTAATTCAAGAATCACCATCACCACAAACAATTATTCTGTCATAATTAATATTTACATAATTTTTTTGTACTTCTTTAATTAATAAATCACGATAATCCATCGTATTTATTCGTTTACCAACTTTTAACATTAAAAAATGACCTCGTTTGTTTTCTAATTCTCTACGAGCATTTTTGTAATTTTTTTCTTTATGTCCGGTATGAAAAGTAACTAAACGAATTCTTTGGTCTTGTTTAACTTTCTGATCTAATGTTGCTAAAAATGTCTCATCTAGTTGAATATACAAATCCTTATTTTTGACATCAATTCTAGTTTTAGTTTCTTTTTCTGCTAGTTGAAAATATTCAGCAATATCGTATTTATTTAAAATATTTGAAATACTAGCTTTTGAAATATAACAATGATTTAGAGCATCTAAAACATCACGATACCGTTTACCATCTCCCAAAAGACTTAAAACTTTAAATTGGACATCAAAATAAATGCGTTGTTTAGGCAATAAGCCAATTTCTTTATCTAACAAACATACATATTCAAATTTACCTGATTTTTGATTTCAATATTTATATCGGCGTCGTTTAAAAGTAACATCACCAAAAATTGTAATAATTGTTCTTGGTGCAAAATGAACTACTTTATAACCTTGTTTTAACCGATAATGATATTTATATAAGTATTCATCTAATTTTTCATATTCATTAGCCAATTGTTCGCATTTATTGATGTACATATTTTTATGGGTTGTAAATAAACTAAATCAATGGTTGTTTTCTGAGGTTTTTACATTATTATTAATTTTTAACATAATAAATTACCTTTCTTGATAGTAACTTTAACAAATTTTAGTATTCAATAAACCGAAAAAAATGATAAAAATTCTTATTTGATGATTTATAATGAGATTCCAAAGTAAAGAAATTGCAGATTAGGATTTGGAGAAAGGAAAAGGTGTTGTAAATTTTATTAATTAGTAAAAATTCACGAAAGGAATTTAATTAATATGAAAAAATTACTCAGTTTATTAAGCACAATAACAATGGCCGGAAGCGGAATGTCAGGAATTGTCGGAAACGCTCTAACTTCAACAAAAAGTGAAATCAGTTATTTAAAAACAAATAATTTAAAAAATTTAGATAAAAAAGTTTATTTTATTGAAGATAAACCAAACAATTATGATGCTATAGAAATTAGCGAAATAAAAGGGCAAGTTAATGATATTGCAATCCATGACAGAAATATTAAGTCTACAGTTGCTGGTGCTACTTATTTTGCAACAGATGATGGATTATATTTTAAATCAAGACCTTCCTTCATCAAACTTAATTAAAATTAATGGAATAAATAACAAGGTTAATCGCATTATAATTTCTCAATCAACAGGAGAAGCTTACGCAATATCTGCAAATAAAAAAATTTATTTGATTGAAGATAAACCAAACAATTATGATGCTATAGAAATTAGCGAAATAAAAGGGCAAGTTAATGATATTGCAATCCATGACAGAAATATTAAGTCTACAGTTGCTGGTGCTACTTATTTTGCAACAGATGATGGATTATATTTTAAATCAAGACCTTCATCAAACTTAATTAAAATTAATGGAATAAATAACAAGGTTAATCGCATTATAATTTCTCAATCAACAGGAGAAGCTTACGCAATATCTGCAAATAAAAAAATTTATTTGATTGAAGATAAACCAAACAATTATGATGCTATAGAAATTAGCGAAATAAAAGGGCAAGTTAATGATATTGCAATCCATGACAGAAATATTAAGTCTACAGTTGCTGGTGCTACTTATTTTGCAACAGATGATGGATTATATTTTAAATCAAGACCTTCATCAAACTTAATTAAAATTAATGGAATAAATGAAGCAGTTATTTCTATTATAATTGAACAAAAAAGTGGTAATGTATTTGCAATAACTAAAACTAAAATGCTTTTAAATATTATTATTCAAATAAATAATTTACGGTTTAATAACATTATTAATGATGAAATTATTTTAAATGAATTAAATTATTTAAATCCTAATTTAGATATATCACAATTAGAAATTATTAATAAAACAGATACATCAGCTACAATTAAAGCAAAAGACAATGGTAAATATTTTGGTGAAGTTACTGTTAATTATAAAATTAAAAATAAAGATGAAATTAATGCTATTAATTTAAATGAATTAATTAAAAGAGCAGTATTTTTTAAGTTTCGTGATGAAAACCCTAATTTAAAATTTAAAGAAATAAAATATATTGATACTAATAATTTAAATTTTTCAAATACTGAAATAACAAAAAGAGAAAATTCATTTTTATGATCTAATGCTCCTAAAAATGTATGTTCTGATAGAGAAATTATCAATAAAACTCCAAATACAAGATCATTTAATGTACCCACTTGTGAATATAATTCAAAATCAAAATTAGTATTTCAAATTACAACAGGATTAACTAAAACAAAACAAGAAAATAAATTAAATGGTTGAAACATAAATTCTGATGATGAAATGAAATTAACAGATTTTACAAATATAAATAATAAAAATTCTAAAATCATTAATGTATTATCAAATGAATTTGATTTATCAAACACAAATAAACAAGAACAAGAAATGATTTTAAGTATTTTTAAGGTACCCGCTGATAAATTTGAACTTAATCCCAATGAAAAATTAAAAATTACTTATCCAGTAAGAATAATTACATCTAAAGTTATATTAAATTTAAAACAAAAAATTACAGGAAATATTACTGCCAAAATAATTGATGATAACAATAAAGAACAAGTAGTTACATTATCAATTACAGAAGTAATGCAAATTTTACAAAAATATAGTTTATTACCCAATGAAATTACTATAGATAAAAACAATGATAACATAACATTTAACGGTGAAGCATTTTTTTCATCAGAAAGAGAAGGGCCGGTAAAAACAAATACAGTTACTACTATAGTATAAGGTTTTATAAAAACGATATTAGCTATTTAGAACAATAACTTTAATTGGAGCAAGTACACCATGTTTAATTTCTTGTGAAAAATAAGAAAAATATTCAAACCAGTAATTTTAATTAATTACTGGTTTCTTATTTTATTAAAATATAAAAAATGAAAAGTTGCTTAGTTGTTTAAGAGTATTGTCATCATAGACAACCACCTTTTAGGGTAGTAATTTTAACAGTTTTTAAATTTAGTTAACTTATTTTTCTGTTTTAATGATAAATGTTTTTCTAGGATTTATTTCTATTCTATATCCGCTTGAGTGATCATAGTAATTTATTGTCATTTCTAATTGGATAAACTTTTGGATTTTGTATGTTTTTCTATTGTTATTTTGGTTAATTATTTTGCCATATTTTCCTGTTAAATCTTCAATATTTTTTCTTATTTCATTGTTTTTTAAAAAAGCAGGAGTTATAAATTCAAGTTTATCATTTGTTGGTTTTGGTCTTTCTTTAAGTACTTTTTCAAGATTTTTTTTATTTATACTTATAGGAACTTTTATTATTATTTTTAATTCATCATGATGTTGTTGAATATTCTCAATTTCAACTTCTTTTAAATTTTCAAGTTTAACTTCTTTTTCATAAATTTGATTTTTAATCATTGGTGGTGTTATTGATTTATTTGTTTTATTATTACAACCAGTTATGAATAATGTTGCTAATTCCAAGAGAGTTAGTATATTTAAAAATTTCATAATTTTAACTTCTTTATTTTTTCTATATATATATATATATATTACACGAAAATTCTTAAAATCATTAGAAAAATGGCAAAACCGATTAAAAATTGGAAGGTATAGTAAAAAGCTGGTACTGTTTTAAAAACTGGAAAAATATCGGTTGAAAAGTTAACTGTTGCTTTTGCAATAATTGCTAATGGTCGTAAAATCGTGATGATTTGTGACGCTGTCAGTATTCAGTTTATCATTTTGATACCAGCATTTTGAATGGCACAACCAATATCATTAAATGTTGGTATTCATCGTCCCGAATATTTGCAATTTGCTGGTGGAATTAAATCGTCTCATTCACTGTTATTTGAACCATCAGGGATAAAGGCTGTTGAATTTAATACATTAAAGTCATAAATTTTAAAATTGTAGTTAGAAATATTACCTTTGTGATAAAGTGGAAAAGTTAAGGTAAAAATATTAATACCATAACGAATATCAATATCGGTATTGAGATAATTAATACTGTTAGCAGTCTTGCTGGTTGGCAAGGTAATTAGTTTATTGTCGTAAGATTTAAGGACATTAAAATTAATTTGATAAATGCTATTGGTATTGTTAATAGCATTGTAATTCTCTTGGTGCATTTTTTTGTCAAAAGTAAAGAAATAACTTCTTAGTAATAATTCTGAGTTTCCTATAATATTTACTAAGTATTTTTTGGGATAAAAGGTAATTAATGAACGATAAAAGAAACCTATTTGAATAAAATAATCCTTCTTATAGTTTTCTATACCCTTAAAATCAATTTCGGTATGAGTTTTTTCGTCCATATCAAAAGTCGCATAAAATAAACTAGCAAAGAAATTGCCAAGAATTTCATAGATTTCATCAAAAACATTTTTGTAATCGCTGTTGTTAATACTAGGAATGTTATTTTTAAAATATAGGTAAATATCATTTTTTAAATCGGGGTCATATCGTAGAAAACTAAATTTAACATTGAGGTAATTTAAGGTTCCGAAAAGGTACTTAATTAGGTAATAATCGTTAGCTCTTGTGGTGTCATATTTTCATATTTCATTTTCACCGTGTAATAATTGTAAATAGTTATTTCCAGCAATTAGGGTTTTATTAAATGCCTTAATTTTGAGGACATTATCGTTGTTATCATCTTGTTTCGGAATGACCATTTTAATCGTATTTGTTCCTTGCAATTGTGTGCTCGTTTCAATTGCGGTGAATTTAACGGTAAATGTTCTGTCAGCGACATTGTCTGTTGTTAAATCAAAAGTAGTGCTATCGTCTAAGTAATTGTTGTCATTATCTTTAATTTCTGTATTATAGTCGATGCCTTCAATTGCATTATTTACGCCAGCAAGATTGTTAATTTTTTCATTAAGTCTTTTTTTAATTTTTTTTATAACTTCAATTTTGGTTGCATTTGTAGGGTCGATTATTTCTGAATTTGGTAAAATAGTTGAAGTCTTATGATAAAAATAGCTCTCGTCTTTAAAGCCGTGATTTTTAATCGTAAATTCTTTGTAATAACCTTTTTCTAAGGTGTCAATGAAATTAAATACTGGTGTTCAATAAAGATAAGAATAATTGAATTTGTCAAAATCACCGCGATGAATCATTAAATAATCAAGATTATCAACAACATCGTTATAGTTATGGTTTCCATCAAATTTTTTGGTTATTTCTGGCAAATCAATGTCGGTTGTATCTTTTTCTGTTTTAATGATAAATGTTTTTCTAGGATTTATTTCTATTCTATATCCGCTTGAGTGATCATAGTAATTTATTGTCATTTCTAATTGGATAAACTTTTGGATTTTGTATGTTTTTCTATTGTTATTTTGGTTAATTATTTTGCCATATTTTCCTGTTAAATCTTCAATATTTTTTCTTATTTCATTGTTTTTTGAAAAAGCAGGAGTTATAAATTCAAGTTTATCATTTGTTGGTTTTGGTCTTTCTTTAAGTACTTCTTCAAGATTTTTTTTATTTATATTTATAGGAACTTTTATTATTATTTTTAATTCATCATGATGCTGTTGAATATTCTCAATTTCAACTTCTTTTAAATTTTCAAGTTTAACTTCTTTTTCGTAAATTTGGTTATTTTGTCTTTTGTTTCTAATTAGTGATTGTGTTGTTATTTCGTCATTATTAATATTTTGGGGAATGGTAAAAATGTTATTGAAACTAATAATTAACACGGTAAATATTTTCATAAACATTTTTATCACTCCTTTTTAAAATATTTTATTTTTCATTGTTCTTTTGGTTTTGATTTTTTTAATAAGTCACTCAATGCTACAGTTTATAACTACTGCTATTGTAATGCATATATCTAAATATCCTAGTATCATAAGTGAAATTAATACTTCAAATTTTTCATATAATAATTTCAAATCATTAGTTTCCAATTTTAAAAATGGAATAAAAAAGATAATAATCATAAAAATGTAAGGTAAAATTCTCCATCAATATTTTTTTAAAGAATTAATTAGTTTGTTTGATTTCATTTTTTAAGGTTCTTTTTGCTTTAATTTTCTGAATAATAAAGCGGATGAATTTTTCAAATTTAATTGCAAAATATATTGCTCCGCCTCATCAAAAAACAAATATTCCTGCTAGCATAATACCACTATTGAACTTGCCAAAGAAATCAACCATCTCTTTATTCATAAACTCATTAAATTCGTTACTTGTTCCAGTTATTCATTTAGTATCAATTGCTGTTAATGCACAAAGTAATAAGCTTATAAAAATGAAAATGATACTTAATACTATTTTTAACCACTGCTTTTTAAAAGAATTTTTAATTCTTAATTTTAATGGCATTTTTTCTTTTGAATTATCTTTTTTAAATAATTTTCCTAAAAGTTTCTTCATTTTAATTTTCCTTTCATATTTTTATCGTCCTTTAATCACAATAAATAAAGCAATAAGTACACAAGTGACACCAAGAATGGTAAAAATTGGGTGTTGCGAAAATGTCCGAGCCATTGGTTTAAATAGTTCTAAAATTGTTAAATTGCTAGTAATAAACTTTTGGAAATTGGCAAGTCCCTCGCTAATATAGTTCGTTAAAGTTTCAAAATGACTACCAGCCAATAATCCAAGAACAGTTATTAAGATAAAAATAATAATTAGTTTAAACATTGTTAGTTCCCTTGTTTTGTTTTTATTGGTTTTATTTGTTTTTTAGCTTTTCCTCAGGCACTTAAACGACCTTTATTTTTAACCGCATATTGGCGTTGTTTTTCCAAATTAACTTGTTGACTACCAAATCCAAGAATAATTGCCATAAGAAATTCTACAGCCAGTGTTAAGAATAGAGGAAATATTAGTTGAATATTCGTTCCCGGCACTTCTAAACTTCAAATTAAGTCAAAAACTTTATAAAGCATTTGAGCGAGAAAGTCGGCCATTTTTGCGAGATTTTCCATTTTTTATTATTCCTTTTCTTTCATTTTTCTTAAAAATTTGCTAAATTTATCCATTTTTAAGTATTCTAAGTCTTCTAAATCAATTGCGGTGTCAGTATAGTATTTGTCTTCATAATCAGGATTTACTTTTGCATTTAAGTAATCTCTTAAAAATGCTAGGTAAAAAGAATTGTAAGTGTTAAGTATTGGTAGAGGAATTTTTAGTTTAAAAAAATAGATATCGAGTTCAGGAATATCACGATATTTAATGCGACGACCTTTTTTGCTATTTTTCGCATCGATTAAGGTGTTTCGTCAGCGTTCATATTCTTCAATGCTCGTAAAGGTACCATAGATGACTTTTAAGTAGGGGCGAAAAATATTAACGGGTTTTTTACGAATTCCCACAATTACATTATTGGCAATATCACGAACTTTAACTCAAATATGTTTATCTCTCTGACCGCTAGCAAGCACAATATGACCAAAATGCCGTGCCAGAGCGAAATATTCTTGAATACCGCTTTCTTCGTTTTTGGTATTATTTTTTTCTCAATCGGTTCCTTCTAAAAATAAATTGGTTTCATCTCACAAAAGCAAGGTTTTGTCAGGCAATACTGGATAATCAAAGTCTAACAATCCCATATGCCCTAAACTTAATTTTTGGGTTTCTAGTAATGGAAATGTTGATGCGATATGATATTTTTTCTTTTTTAGTAATTTTGATGCGTATACTAGAAAAGCAGTTTTTCCAGTTCCTAATGAACCAATAACGATGTTTAATGGTGAATTTTTTAAAAAATTAATAACTTTGTTAATTTGCGTTAAATTACTGATTTTAAAAAGGAAAATTAAAATACAACCTGCTAAAAATAAATAACTTACAATGTTTTTAAAATAACCGTTGTAAATATATCAAATTGCTCCTCAATGTCATAAAATTAAAAATGAGGTGCGATTTAATTCAATAAAATGGTTATTTTTTTCTATTATTCATTTGCAAAATTTCATCTTGCACCTCACTTTATTTTTTTGTTAGCGTACCGCTCCAAGTAATTTTTCAAACATTTTAAAGCAAATAAAGAATATTGCCAAAATAAATGGAAAAATGAATATTCAGTAGTCAGCAAAGAAGTTACCGACTTGTGGCATATTAACAGCAATAATTTCTCACATTTTAGTAAACGCCGTTATAATCGCATTTCATAATTTAGTCATTGCGTCACTAGCTGTTATTTTTGTTACTGCTGGTGCTTCTATTAAGAAAGTTCCAATCATATAATCACCCCCTTTCTTTTTAAAGCATTCATCATTTATATTCAAAATTTTTCTTAAATTTGTTAAAACCACGATTAATCTTAACACGATTATATTTTTTCCTAATTAATTTTGAATTTCTTTGGGAATGCATCACAATGTAACTTCTTGACATTAATTTTTTCCCTATCTAAATACTGATATGGTTTTTCAAAGTAGCATTAGAATAAATCACACCATAATCGCTGTTAAGAATCAAAAAGCAATGTTTGCTATTAAAAGCCAAAGTGTTTCTTGAGTTAAATCAATTTCTTTATCACCACTAATATGAGCCGGAATAGTTGTAATTTGAATAAATAAATCTCAGAAAGTTTGTTTGATTTGTTCTCAATCAAATTCTTTTAAGTTTATTGTCATTTTTTATCTCCCAAAAATCATTTTTATTGGTAAATATATAATTGAAATTAACGCGAAAAGAAAAGTAATGATAATAATTAATCCGGCAATAAACGCAACTTGTGCAGGCATTTTTTCTATCGGAACAAACAGTTTTAAAAATTCCATAATAATTTCTCAAAACATTATTTTTTATCCGCATTATTTTCTTTTGAATTAGGGGTTTTAACTCATTCTTCAAAGCGAGCAATAAACACTTTTTCGTCTTTTGTGAAATTACCAGTATTATTTTTAATGGCATTTTTATATTTAATTCGCATTTTTATTTTGGCATAAATTTTATAAGCAAAATATGCCAATAGCATGATGCTGATAATAATAAATATTAGTCCAATTGCAATATTCATTTTTAAGCTCCTTTAAAATAGTTATAATTTATATCCTTTTTGTTGTTTTCTTTTTCGGCAATGAAGAAGCCTAATAATTCTTGTCCCTTAATTAATTTGGTTTCTTGCTCTTGTTGATTAATTGAAATTACTTGATATTTACTATCTTTTATTATTCCAATACAAATCGAATTTTCATATTTTCCTTTATAAACAAATCGCTTTGGAAACCAAATGCCGATTTGTTCATTAAATCATGGAATTTTAGGTGCTTTAATAAACATTGCGTTTTGTGTTTCTTTTAAGAGATATTTTTTAGTATTTAAGAAAATGTTTTCAATGTTTTTCATAATAAATTACCTTTCTTATTTGTTATAAACTAAGTTACATTAACTAAGTTAGTTGACTCAGTTTTTTAAACACTTATATATCGCAGATTTAAGTGTTTAACAAGCTTTGTTAGTAAATTTTGTTTTTTTAATTAGATAAAGATTTTAATAATTTTAAACTTAATATACCCCTATATAGAAATTTCTACACTTTAACATCCGCATCCTACCCTTGGAACTAATTTAATAGCGTGTATATTTTTAGGAAATCCACCCATTCATTTTTTTATTGCAAAATGAAACAAATTGCTATAGCTAATAGGATGTTATCTATCAACTGGTAAACTTCTTTTGGTTATGGCGACCACCCACAATTTATCGTGCTTTAATACATACCAACATTATTAATTCACTTGTATTTAATTTTCAAAGAACAAATTTTTAACACCTTATAAAATAAAAAGACAATCATTGCTGACTGTCTTAATACTTATTCAAATCTTTTCTTACCTAACAAAACTTTATGCGTCCCAATTAATGTTTTTAATTTCTATAGGTTTTTTATTGGAATCATCTAAATCTAATTCATATAATTTCCCATTTCCTGGATCAGAATATCAAGAATTTCTTGTATGAAAGTAAAGTTTATTATTTACAACATATGAAACATAAATAGTTCTTAAATTATCGTTATTGTTATCTTTTTCTTTAAAAATAGAAAAATCATTAGTTTTTGTATTTAATTTAAAAATTTTACCTTCATTTCCAAAATATTTTGTTTCTATTCCAATATAAATATTATCTTTATAAGAAGAAAGCGTTTCAAGTCTATTTTTTTCATATGGAATATTATTTGGAATACTATCATTTTTTTTAGGTTGTTTTTTTGAATCATTAAGCTCAATTACATATAAACCATCACTTCCTCCAACATAAAGTTTATCATTTACAACAAGCAAACTATCAACTCAATTACTTATTCCTTCTATTTTTTTAGGTTGTTTTTTTGAATCATTAAGCTCAATTACATATAAACCATAATTTTTTGTTCCAATGTAAAGTAGTTTATCATTTACAACAAGCAAACTTCAAATTTCATCATTAATACCTTCAATTTCATTAAGTTTTTTATTCGGATCATCTAAATCTAATTCATAAAACTTTTTTTCGTCATCTTTTGTCCCGCTTACATAAAGTTTATTATTTCAAATTGCTGATTTATAAAATACATTATGTTTATCATAAAATAAGCTCTCTAAATTATTTTGTTGTGGTAATTTATTTGTTTCAGATTTGCCATTACAAGCAACTAAACTTGTTACATTTGTTCCTACTAATGTAATTGCACCTAAAGTACTTAGAAATTTTTTCATAATATTTTATCCTTTATTAATTTTAAATTTATATTCTTACATCTTATCATAAATTAATAAATTAATTTCTCCTTTTTTAAGATTTTTATTGATTGTGCAAAACATCTGTGGTACATTACACTAACAACTATATTTTAAAATTTAACCTTTTTCATTATTAACATTAAATGCTTCTAACCAGCGCAAATACTTTATAACCATTTCAATATCATAATAAACATTATCCAAAATAACATTTCTAATTTGATTTAAAGAATGAACTTTATGAAAAGAACATAATAATTCGGAATTTGGACTAGCAACTGGACCTAAATCTCATATAAACGAAAATTCATCATTATTAATTAATATTTGCGGAATTTTCTTATTATTATCAAGAGCCACTGTTGTTAATTTTTCCATAACTATTGGTGTAAAAAGTTTTCTTAAATTAATTGGATCATCATCTTGTAATTTAAATAATGAGGCAAATTCTGCTGATTCAAAACAATCTTTATTTTTTCTTAACGAACGAATAATTTTTAAATCTTCACGATTAACAGTAGTTATTAAATTTGTTGCTTTTGTTTTCGCAATTAAATACAACTTGCGATAATATGTTCTTCTTAAATAAGAATTTCCTTTGTTATCACTGCTAGTAGTTAAATGTTCATAAATAATAGTTCCAAATTGAAAAGGAAAATCTTTATATTTACCCACAAAAGTATTTTTATAAAAAAAATCATTATAGAAACTCTGATGTTTAACTGGCAAATTAGTGAGTCCTGCTTTAACTTCACTAATAACTACTTCTGGATAAGCAATATTTGTATAATATGAATAAAAACTACTTAATGTTTCTAAATTATTAAAAGCACTAATTAACTTAGTTCAAGCCTTATTTCTTAAAAATAAAATTGTTATCCCAGTTAATATACAAATAATAGTAATAATAATTAGAAAAACAGGAATGGCCATTGCTCATTGAAAAACAAAAGATAAAAAAATTACCGGCAACATCACAATAAAACTTAAAATTATTAATAACAAACCTCAGTACCGATATCAAAGATTTAAATATTTTTCATCAGTTGCAGAGAGCATTAATCCATTAAAAATAACATTAATATTTTCATTAATAGCACATTCAACTTCTACAGGAATTTTATTTGTTAATGAATTTTCCATCCTTTATCACACTAAAAATTAATTTTAACATCTTCCCTTTCTAAAACTTATTAGTATTAGTATGGTTAGTATTTCTTAAAGCTATAACTTGATTCAAAGTTTCTTTTTCACATTTCATATATAACTTTAGTAGCATCAATTAACTTCACTAATATCGTCTTGCGTTCTTAACAATCAATTGCTTTTTAAAAAACTATTGCTCATAATTTACTCCTTAAATATTTACAATAGTTTCATTATATAATAATTACTATAAAATAACACCACCAATAAATTATCATAAAAACAAAAAAATCCAACTTTATTGTAAAGTTAGATTATTTATATCACTTAATGGTGACCCGTACGGGATTTGAACCCGTGAATGCACGCGTGAAAGGCGTGTGTGTTAACCGCTTCACCAACGGGCCCTAAAATGGCGCCTAGTGTAGGGCTTGAACCTACGACCTACCGGTTAACAGCCGGTTGCTCTACCAACTGAGCTAACTAGGCAATTGTTTAATTCAATCATTTTAAATTATATCTACTTTTAATTTTTTTGCAACTAAAAATGCCATAGTTTAACAATTTTGCATTTATTAAATTTCCGGATTTTTTAGTTACAATAATTCTAACTTTAAGATACAACACAAGAATAAATTTAAATACGATTATTCCTTATTTAATAAAATTTTAAGTTTAATTCATAAATTACTATGCAATAATAAATTTAAAATAATACCAACAATTGAAGATAATGACATACCTGTTAATCTTAAACCATCTGCAATATTCAGAACAGCTTGACCAATGGCTAAAATTAGCATAATACCAATAACAAATATATTTTTCATATCATTTAAATTTACTTGATTATCAAATAATACTTTAATGCCATTAGTAGCAATTAATCCAAAAAGAACAATTCCTACTCCTCCCATAACGGGTTTAGGAACCATCGTTATTATTTGCGTAACCGGAGCTAAAAATGAAACCCCAATTGCGATTACTGCCGCTCCACCAGTTACCCAAACAGAACCCATTCTAGTAATTGAAACAACCGAAGCATTTTCACTATATGTTGTATTAGGTGGCCCCCCAATAATTGCTGACACCGAAGTAGCTAAACCATCACCTAACAATGTCCGGTGTAATCCTGGATTTTTTAAATAATTATTTCCTGTAATTTGACCAATATTTATATGATCACCAATATGCTCAGCAATCGTAATAAATATTAATGGTAATAAACTAAAAATAGCAGTAACTAATATTTTATTATCAATGTTTCAAATTCCTTTAAAAACACTTTTATTTCAAGGGTGTCAGCTTCAATTATTAATATTTGTAAGTAAAGATGTATTAATAATTTCATAACTACTACTAAAATGAAATATTAATGCGACTAAATATCCAACAATCATTCCCAATAAAATCGGAATTACCTTAAAAATTCCTTTACATAAAATATTAAAACTAATAATTGCCAATAAAGTAATTCCTGCAATTAAAATTGCTATTCAGTAAGGATAAACCTCTTTTTCACTTACTCAATTTGGAGGATTTAAACCTGAATTATTAATAGCAATTCCTGCCACCGATAAACCAATTATAATAATCATTGGTCCAATTACTACGGGTGGTAAGATTTTATTAATTCACTTATTACCAATAAAATATATAATTAAAGCAACTAACATATATCCTAAACCAACAAAAAATAACGCTAAAAAAACAGAACCATTGCTAGTCCGATCCGTTATTTTTAATAATGTGCCTATAGTTGTCATATATGCAAAAGAAGAACCTAAATATATTGGAACTTTTGCCTTAGTAACTAATATATAAATTAAGGTTCCTAATCCCGAAGCAAATAATGCCATTGAAGTAGTAATTATCATTTGACCGGAAATATTATTGATAACTAATGGTGCTAAAATATTCGCACCAAACATTGCAAAAACATGCTGACAAGAAAATAAAAACCATTGATAATAATTTTGCGGTTTTTGTGATGCTGTTAAAAGTAAATTTTGAGCCATATCTGCTTCCTTTCTATATTGAAAAAGCACTTAAATATAAATATTTAAGTGCTAAAAACTGGAATTAATTTAAGAAA
Organism: Spiroplasma endosymbiont of Dromius quadrimaculatus; assembly: GCF_964031155.1. Taxonomy (NCBI): domain Bacteria; kingdom Bacillati; phylum Mycoplasmatota; class Mollicutes; order Entomoplasmatales; family Spiroplasmataceae; genus Spiroplasma; species Spiroplasma endosymbiont of Dromius quadrimaculatus. The sequence goes on along the minus strand of NZ_OZ035010.1, from coordinate 350,181 downwards.
AGAATTATTGGTAATTATTATCATTTTCATTACATTAACTCCTTTCTTTTTTTTCGCCAATATAAATGATAACATTAATCCGTTTAAATGTCAAAATAATATTTTAATTGGGTCGCGTTTAGTTTTCTTAGGTATTGCTTTGAAGAAGTAAAACAATCAGCTAATTATATTATTTAATTACTAAACTAACCCTGCCTTTCTTGTTATTGTCATTTTTATTCTTTTTCATTTTATCATATTATTGAATTTTTACACAACAAAAATTATTAATTTTATTAAATTTTAACTAATATTTTTACTTACTTAAATCTATTATATTTATTTGTTACAGCATTACCTTTATAGTTAATTCAACTATCATCATTTTTATTATTATATTTATTTCATAATGAATTTTTATATATTTCTTTTCTGATTTCTATTTCTGAATTAATATTTTCATTAATGTAATGTAATACATTTAATTTGTTTAAATTTGCCATTCTTAAATGTAATAGGTTATTTAAATTCTTATGATTATATATTTTTGCCCCATATCCTAATTGTTGTTTTACTAAATGCGATACATCACTTTCAATGCTACAACCAATATTTCATTCTAAATTTTGATTATGAATACCATGCTTATTATTACTAAAATAATTACTCGCCTTTCTTAAATTTGTTTTAATATCTTTATTTAATTCATTTTTAGCAACATTACGAATGTTTTTGATTAATTCTTGATGATTTCCATCCTTATATAATTTAATTCAACTATTTAGTGTTACTTTGCGATTTTCAAAAATAATATTAAATGCAGTTTGTTTTAATTTTTTAATAGCATGATAACCATCTAAAATATATCTAACATTACCAAAACTATTGGCAATTTCCCTAATTCAAGTATCACCATCACCACAAACAATTATTTTGTCATAATTAATATTCACATAATGTTTTTGTAATTCTTTAATTAATAAATCACGATAATCCATCGTATTTATTCGTTTACCAACTTTTAACATTAAAAAATGACCTCGTTTGTTTTCTAATTCTCTGCGAGCATTTTTGTATTTTTTTTCTTTATGTCCGGTATGAAAAGTAACTAAACGAATTCTTTGGTCTTGTTTAACTTTCTTATCTAATGTCGCTAAAAATGTCTCATCTAGTTGAATATATAAATCCTTATTTTTAACATCAATTCTAGTTTTAGTTTCTTTTTCTGCTAGTTGAAAATATTCAGCAATATCATATTTATTTAAAATATTCGAAATACTAGCTTTTGAAATATAACAATGATTTAGAGCATCTAAAACATCACGATAGCGTTTGCCATCACCCAGAAGACTTAAAACTTTAAATTGGACATCAAAATAAATGCGTTGTTTAGGCAATAAACCAATTTCTTTATCTAACAAACATACATATTCAAATTTGCCTGATTTTTGATTTCAATATTTATATCGGCGTCGTTTAAAAATAACTTCACCAAAAATTGTAATAATCGTTCTTGTTGCAAAATGAACTACTTTATAACCTTGTTTTAAGCGATAATGATATTTATATAAGTATTCATCTAATTTTTCATATTCATTAGCTAATTGCTCGCATTTATTGGTGTACATATTTTTATGGGTTATAAATAAACTGAATCAATGCTTATTTTCTAAGGTTTTTACATTATTATTAATTTTTAACATAAAAAATCACCTTTCTTGGTAGAGAAAATTTAACAAAGTTAAATTTTGTTAGTTTATTTTTAAAGATAAATGTTTTTCTAGAATTAGTATTCAATATTTTGAAAAAATAATAGAAATTATTATTTGATAGTTTATAATTAATTTGTATTAATTAGACTGTACAAATTTGAGAAAGGATGTTGATTGTTTGGTAAATTTTATTAATTATTAAAAATTAACGAAAAGGATTTGATTAACATGAAAAAGTTGCTTAGTTTATTAAGTACAATAATAGCGAGCAGTGGAATAGCGGGAATTGTTGCTAATAGTCCTTATAAAAAAGAAAAATTAGAAAATATTAATAATAAAAGACAAAAACGGAGTAATAACCAAAATAATAAAATAAATAGAACAAAAATTGTCATTACAACAAAGGGAACAATTCGATCTGATGGGATTATTTTAAATAATAAACTCTATTTTGGTTCTAGTGATAATCATGTTTATGAATATGATCCTGCAACAGGACAACAAAAAATAGTTATAACAACAAATGGCGAAGTTTGGTCTTCTGGTGTACTATTGAATAATAAACTATACTTTGGTTCGGCAGATGGTAATGTTTATGAATATGATCCTGCTACAGGACAACAAAAAATTGTCATTAGAACAAATGGCAATATTTGGTCTTCTGGTGTAGTATTTAATAATAAACTCTATTTTGGTTCTAGTGATAATCATGTTTATGAATATGATCCTGCAACAGGACAACAAAAAATTGCTATTAAAACAAAAGGATTAATTCGTTCTTCTGGTGTAATATTGAATAATAAAATCTATTTCGGTTCATGAGATTATAATGTTTATGAATATGATCCCGTTACAGAACAACAAAAAATAGTTATAACAACAAATGGCGCAGTTTGGTCTTCTGGTGTGGTATTGAATAATAAACTATACTTTGGTTCAGATGATGGTAATGTTTATGAATATAATTCTATTTTAAAAGAACAAAAAATTATTTTTGAAGCAATTAATAATAATTCTATAAAATCTTCTGGTGTGGTATTGAATAATAAACTATACTTTGGTTCAGATACTCCCGGAAATGTTTACGAATATGATCCTACAACAGGACAACAAAAAATAGTTATTAAAATAAATAATGCTGAAAATATAAGGTCTTCTGGTGTTATTTTTAATAATAAATTATACTTCGGTGCTGGTGATAATAAAGTATATGAATATGATCCAGAAACAGGACAACAAAAAGTTGTCATTACAGCAAATTCATGAATTGAGTCTTCTGGTGTAGTGTTGAATAATAAACTATACTTTGGTTCGGCAGATGGTAATGTTTATGAATACAGTAATTATGATTTAAATTCAAATTTAGGACAAATTAATAATAATTCTGATAATACAATTTTAAATAAATTAAATTATTTAAATCCTGATTTAGATATATCACAATTAGAAATTATTAATAAAACAAATAATTCAGCTGTAGTAAAAGAAAAAAATAATTTAAATAATGATATTATAAATATCTATTATTTAATTAATAATGAACAAAATAAAATTATTAATTTAAATGAATTAATTAAAAATGCAATATTTTTTAAATTTAGAGATGAAAATTCTAATTTAAAATTTAAGGAAATAAATTATATTGATACTAATAATTTAAATTTTTCAAATACTGAAATAACAAAACAAGAAAATTCATTTTTATGATCTAATGTTCCTAAAAATGTATGTTCTGATAGAGAAATTATCAATAAAACTCCAAATACAAGATCATTTAATGTACCCGCTTGTGAATATAATTCAAAATCAAAATTAGTATTTCAAATTACAACAGGATTAACTAAAACAAAACAAGAAAATAAATTAAATGGTTGAAACATAAATTCTGATGATGAAATGAAATTAACAGATTTTACAAATATAAATAATAAAAATTCTGAAATCATTAATGTATTATCAAATGAATTTGATTTATCAAACACAAATAAACAAGAACAAGAAATGATTTTAAGTATTTTTAAGGAACCCGCTGATAAATTTGAACTTAATCCCAATGAAAAATTAAAAATTACTTATCCAGCAAGAATAATTACATCTAAAGTTATATTAAATTTAAAACAAAAAATTACAGGAAATATTACTGCCAAAATAATTGATGATAACAATAAAGAACAAATAGTTACATTATCAATTACAGAAGTAATGCAAATTTTACAAAAATATAGTTTATTACCCAATGAAATTACTATAGATAAAAACAATGATAAAATAACATTTAACGGTGAAGCATTTTTTTCATCAGAGATAGAAGGGCCAGCAAGAATAAATACAGTTACTATTATAGTATAAGGTTTTATAAAAACGATATTAGCTATTTAGAACAATAACTTTAATTGAAACAAGCACAACAAGTTTAAATTTCTTGTAAAAATAAAAAATATTCACACCAGTAATTTTAATTAATTACTGGTTTCTTATTTTATTAAAATATAAAAAATGAAAAGTTGCTTAGTTGTTTAAGAGTATTGTCATCATAGAAAACCACCTTTTAATAGGGTGGTTTTTAACAATTTTTAAATTTAGTTATTTAAGGAGTTTCAATTTCAAAATTATTTGTTTCATTTAATCTGTAATTTGTTTTATCGAAAAAATCTTTGAAATTATATAAATCTGTGCCATGTGCTTTAATTGTTATTTTTTTATTAATTACTCATGTTTTATAAGTGCTATTTTCTTTTATTTTTTGTCCATGTGTTGTTATTAAGTTTCTAATTTTTTCTTGTTTATCCTGATTATTTTGCAATTCTTTTGTAAATTGGAAAGTAAAATCATTTAAGTTTTTTAATTCTGGTAATTTTTCATTTAGATTGCTATTATCTTTTTTATATATGTTAACCTCTGCAACACTATTTGTTGAATTCAAAATCCAAAAATTCACTTTTTCTAAGTCTATAATTTTAAAATCATAAGTTTTATTTTTGTTATTTTTTTGTTCTACTGATTCATTTGGTTTTTTAGAACACCCTATTATTGGTAGTGTTATTAATCCTAAAATAGCGGTTATATTTAAAAATTTCATAAAATTAACTCCTTTATTTTGTTTTTTCAATATATATATATATATATATATATTATACGAAAATCCTTAAAATCATTAGAAAAATGGCAAAGCCGATTAAAAACTGAAAGGTGTAATAAAAAGCTGGTACTGTTTTAAAGATTGGAAAAATGGCAGTTGAAAAGTTAACTGTTGCTTTTGCAATGATTGCTAGCGGCCGTAAAATGGCAATGATTTGTGACGCTGTTAATATTCAGTTAATCATTTTGATACCAGCATTTTGAATGGCACAACCAATATCATTAAAGGTTGGTATTCATCGTCCGGAATATTTGCAATTTGCTGGCGGAATTAAGTCGTCTCATTCACTATTATTTGAACCATCGGGGATAAATGCTGTAGAATTTAAAACATTAAAGTCGTAGATTTTAAAATTGTAGTCAGGAGTATTATCTTTGTTATAAAGTGGAAAAGTTAAGGTAAAAATATTAATACCGTAACGAATATCAATATCGGTATTGAGATAATTAATACTATTAACAGTCTTGTTGGTTGGCAAGGCGATGAGTTTATTATCATAAGATTTAAGGACATTAAATTCAATTTGATAGATACTGTTATTATTTTTAATAGCAGTATAATTCTCTTGGTGCGTTTTTTTGTCAAAAGTAAAAAAATAACTTCTTAGTAGTAATTCCGAATTACCAGTAACATTGATTAAATATTTTTTAGGATAAAAAGTAATTAACGAGCGATAAAAGAAACCGATTTGAATAAAATAATCCTTCTTATAGTTTTCTACACTTTTAAAATCAATTTCGGTATGAGTTTTTTCGTCCATATCAAAAGTAGCATAAAATAAACTAGCAAAGAAATTTCCAAGAATTTCGTAAATTTCATCAAAAGTATTTTTATAATTATTACTGTTAATACTAGGGATATTGTTTTTAAAATAAAGGTAAATATCGTTCCTTAATTCAGGGTCGTGGCGTAAAAAACTAAATTTAACATTGAGGTAATTTAAGGTTCCAAAAAGGTACTTAATTAGGTAATAATCGTTAGCCTTTTTGGTGTCATATTTTCAGATTTCGGTTTCACCGTGTAGTAATTGTAAATAATTATTTCCAGCAATTAGAGTTTTGTTAAATGCCTTAATTTTAAGGACATTATCGTTGGTGTCCTCTTGTTTTGGAATGACCATTTTAATTGTATTTGTTCCTTGCAATTGTGTACTTGTTTCAGTTGCAGTGAATTTAACGGTAAAGGTTCTGTCAGCGACATTGTCTGTTGTTAAATCAAAAGTAGCCCTTTCATCTAAGTAATTGTTGTCATTATCTTTAATTTCTGTATTATAGTCGATGCCTTCAATTGCATTATTTACTCCAGTAAGATTATTAATTGCTTCATTAAGTTTTTTTTTAATTTTTTTTATAACTTCAATTTTGGTTGCATTTGTAGGGTCAATTATTTCTGAGTCTGGTAAAATAGTTGAATTCTTGTGATAAAAATAGCTTTCATCTTTAAAGCCGTGATTTTTAATCATAAATTCTTTATAGTAACCTTTTTCTAAGGTGTCAATGAAATTAAATACCGGTGTTCAATAGAGATAAGAGTAATTAAATTTATCAAAATCACCACGGTGAATCATTAAATAGTCAAGATTATCAATAACATCACTATAGTTATGGTTACCGTCAAAATTAGTTATTGTTGTGGGTAATTCAATGTCTGTACTGTCTTTTTCAATTTTAATTTCAAAATTATTTGTTTCATTTAATCTGTAATTTGTTTTATCGAAAAAATCTTTGAAATTATATAAATCTGTGCCATGTGCTTTAATTGTTATTTTTTTATTAATTACTCATGTTTTATAAGTGCTATTTTCTTTTATTTTTTGTCCATGTGTTGTTATTAAGTTTCTAATTTTTTCTTGTTTATCCTGATTATTTTGCAATTCTTTTGTAAATTGGAAAGTAAAATCATTTAAGTTTTTTAATTCTGGTAATTTTTCATTTAGATTGCTATTATCTTTTTTATATATGTTAACCTCTGCAACACTATTTGTTGAATTCAAAATCCAAAAATTCACTTTTTCTAAATTTTTAATTTCAAAATTATAAACTTTATTACTTTCTATTTTATTTCTAATTAGTGATTGTGTTGTCATTTCATCATTGTTAATGTTTTGGGGAATGGTAAAAATGTTATTGAAACTAATAATTAACACGGTAAATATTTTCATAAACATTTTTATCACTCCTTTTTAAAATATTTTATTTTTCATTGTTCTTTTGGATTTGATTTTTTTAATAAGTCACTCAATGCTACAGTTTATAACTACCGCTATTGTAATGCATATATCTAGATATCCTAGTATCATAAGTGAAATTAATACTTCAAATTTTTCATATAATAATTTCAAATCATTAATTTCCAATTTTAAAAATGGAATGAAAAAGATAGTAATCATAAAAATGTAAGGTAAAATTCTCCATCAATATTTTTTTAAAGAATTAATGAGCTTGTGTGATTTCATTTTTTAACGCTCTTTTTGCTTTAATTTTTTGAATAATAAAGCGGATTAATTTTTCAAATTTAATTGCAAAATATATTGCTCCGCCTCATCAAAAAACAAATATTCCTGCTAGCATAATACCACTATTGAACTTGCCGAAGAAATCAACCATTTCTTTATTCATAAAATTATTAAACTCATCACTTGTTCCAGTTATTCATTTAGTATCGATTGCTGTTAATGCACAAATCAATAAGCTTATAAAAATGAAAATGATACTTAATACTATTTTTAACCACTGCTTTTTAAAAGAATTTTTAATTCTTAATTTTAATGGCATTTTTTCTTTTGAATTATCTTTTTTAAATAATTTTCCTAAAAGTTTTTTCATTTTTATTCTCCTTTTGTGTTTAAAAATTTTTAATTTTTGGTTTTCAATTATTAAGTCTGATTTTTGATTAATATGAATAGTATTTCACTTTTCTAGTTCTAAGATTTCTTTATTTTTTTCCATTATTATGTATTTAAGAGTATTAACACTATTTTCTAATATGACATTAGCAATTTTTAATTTGTCATTCTCTATTTCTAATTCTTGTTTTTTAGTTCATTTTTCCATTTTTTATCTACCTTTAATCACAATAAATAAAGCAATAAGTACACAAGTTACACCAAGAATGGTAAAAATTGGGTGTTGCGAAAATGTTCGTGCCATTGGTTTAAAAAGTTCTAAAATTGTTAAATTGCTAGTAATAAACTTTTTAAAATTGGCAAGACCCTCGCTAATATAGTTCGTTAAAGTTTCAAAATGACTACCAGCTAAAAGTCCAAGAACAGTTATTAAGATAAAAATAATAATTAGTTTGAACATATTTATTTACTCTTTTGATTTCACGATTTGAAATTTTTATTTTGTCTAACTGTGGTAATTTGACCGCTTTTTTTGTGGTGAAAATTACCGACTTGTTTGTCTTGTTTGTTGATTCTAGCGGATATCTCTTGGTGGTGTTTTTTAACTTTTCCTCACGCACTTAAACGCCCACTATTTTTAACGGCATATCGGCGTTCTCGTTCTAAATTAACTTGTTGACTACCAAATCCAAAAATAATTGCCATAAGAAATTCTACAGCCAGCATTAAGAATAAAGGAAATATTAGTTGAATATTTGTTCCCGGCACTTCAAGACTTCAAATTAAATCAAAAACTTTATAAAGCATTTGGGCAAGAAAGTCGGCCATTTTTGCGAGATTTTCCATTTTTTATTGTTCCTTTTCTTTCATTTTTCTTAAAAAGTTGCTAAATTTATCCATTTTTAAGTATTCTAAGTCTTCTAAATCAATTGCGGTGTCAGTATAGTATTTGTCTTCATAGTCAGGTTTTACTTTTGAATTTAAGTAATCTCTTAAAAATGCTAGGTAAAAAGAATTGTAAGTGTTAAGTATTGGTAAAGGAATTTTTAGTTTAAAAAAATAAATATCAAGTTCAGGAATATCACGGTATTTAATGCGACGACCCTTTTTACTATTTTTAGCATCAATTAAGGTGTTTCGTCAGCGTTCATATTCTTCAATGCTCGTAAAGGTACCATAGACAACTTTTAAGTAGGGGCGAAAAATATTAACGGGTTTTTTACGAATTCCCACAATTACATTATTGGCAATATCACGAACTTTAACTCAAATATGTTTATCTCTTTGACCGCTAGCCAGCACAATATGACCAAAATGTCGTGCCAGAGCGAAATATTCTTGGATACCGCTTTCTTCGTTTTTGGTATTATTTTTTTCTCAATCTGTTCCTTCTAAAAATAAATTGGTTTCATCTCACAAAAGTAAGGTTTTGTCTGGCAATACCGGATAATCAAAGTCTAATAATCCCATATGTCCTAAACTTAATTTTTGAGTTTCTAGTAATGGAAAGGTTGATGCGATATGATATTTCTTCTTTTTTAGTAATTTTGATGCGTATACTAGAAAAGCAGTTTTGCCAGTCCCTAATGAACCAATCACAATATTTAATGGTGAGTTTTTTAAGAAATTAATAACTTTGTTAATTTGTGTTAAATTACCGATTTTAAAAAGGAAAATTAAAATGCAACCTGCTAAAAATAAATAGCTCACAATGTTTTTAAAATAACCGTTGTAAATATATCAAATTGCTCCTCAATGTCATAAAATTAAAAATGAGGTGCGATTCAATTCAATAAAATGGTTATTTTTTTCTATTATTCATTTGCAAAATTTCATCTTGCACCTCACTTTATTTTTTTGTTAGCGTACCGCTCCAAGTAATTTTTCAAACATTTTAAAGCAAATAAAGAATATTGCCAAAATAAATGGGAAAATGAAGATTCAGTAGTCAGCAAAGAAGTTACCGACTTGTGGCATATTAACAGCAATAATTTCTCACATTTTAGTAAACGCTGTTATAATTGCGTTTCACAATTTAGTCATCGCGTCACTAGCTGTTATCTTTGTTACTGCTGGTGCATCAACTAAGAAAGTTCCAAACATATAATCACCCCCTTTCTTTTTAAAACATTCATCATTTATATTCAAAGTTTTTCTTAAATTTGTTAAAACCACGATTAACCTTAACACGATTGTATTTTTTCCTAATTAATTTTGAATTTCTTTGGGAATGCATCACAATGTAACTTCTTGACATTACTTTCTTCTCTATCTAAATACTGATATGGTTTTTCAAAGTAACATTAGAATAAATCACACCATAATCGCTGTTAGGAGTCAAAAAGCAATGTTTGCTATTAAAAGTCAAAGTGGTGCTTCGGTTAATTTAATTTCTTTACCACCAGTAATGTGTGCCGGAATAGTTGTAATTTGAATAAATAAATCTCAGAAAGTTTGTTTAATTTGTTCTCAATTAAATTCTTTTAAGTTTATTGTCATTTTTTATCTCCCAAAAATCATTTTTATTGGTAAATACATAATTGAAATTAATGCGAAAAGAAAAGTAATAATAATAATTAATCCGGCAATAAACGCAACCTGTGCAGGCATTTTTTCTATCGGAATAAACAGTTTTAAGAATTCCATAATAATTTCTCAAAACATTATTTTTTATTCTCATTATTTTCTTTTGAATTAGGAGCTTTAACTCATTCTTCAAAGCGGGCAATAAACACTTTTTCATCTTTTGTAAAATTACCAGTATTATTTTTAATGGCATTTTTATATTTAATTCTAATTTTTATTTTGGCATAAATTTTATAAGCAAAATATGCTAATAGCATTATGCAAATGATAATAAATATTATTCCAATCGCAATATTCATTTTTAAACTCCTTTAAAATAGTTATAATTTATATCTTTTTTGTTGTTTTCTTTTTCTGCAATGAAGAAACCTAATAATTCTTGCCCATTAATTAATTTGGTTTCATTTTCTTTTTGATTAATTGAAATTATTTGATATTTACTATCTTTTATTATTCCGATGCAAATAGAATTTTCATATTTTCCTTTATAAACAAATCGCTTTGGAAATCAAATGCCGATTTGTTTATTAAATCACGGTATTTTTGGTGCTTTAATAAACATTGCGTTTTGTGTTTCTTTTAAGAGATATTTTTTAGTATTTAAGAAAATGTTTTCAATGTTTTTCATAATAAATTACCTTTCTTATAAATAAACTAAGTTATATTAACTAAGTTAGTTAACTTAGTTTTTTAAACACTTATATATCGCAGATTTAAGTGTTTAACAAGCTTTGTTAGTAAATTTTGTTTTTTTAATTAGATAAAGATTTTAATAATTTTAAACTTAGCATACCCCTATATAGAAATTTCTACACTTTAATGTCCGCATCCTACCCTTGGAACTAATTTAATAGCGTGTATATTTTTAGGAAATCCACCCATTCATTTTTTTATTGCAAAACGAAACAAATTGCTATAGCTAATAGGATGTTATCTATTAACTGGTAAACTTCTTTTGGTTATGGCGACCACCCACAATTTATCGTGCTTTAATACATACCAACATTATTAACTCACTTGTATTTAATTTTCAAAGAACAAATTTTTAACACCTTATAAAATAAAAAGACAATCATTGCTGACTGTCTTAATACTTATTCAAATATTTTCCCACCTAACAAAACTTTATGCGTCCTTTTAATTGTTGAAAAGCTCAATAAGTATGATATTATTATTGTTGTGATATTGATTTTATAAAGGAGAACTAAAATGTCAAGAAAATGTGAAATAACTGGTAAAAGTGTTCTGTCTGGTAATAAGCGTTCTCATGCCATGAATGCATCAAGAAGAAAATGAAATGTTAATTTACAAACTGTAAAAATGGAAATTGATGGCCAAGTAAAAAAAGTTAAAATGTCAACTCGTGCTTTAAGAACATTAAAACGCAAAGGAATTTAATAGTATATGAAAAAATGACTAAATAATATTAGTCATTTTTTCATATACTTTACTAATTGTTAAAATACCACAACCTTGTTTAATATTAATTTCCCCTCTAAGAGCTTCTAATTCATTACTAATAAAATAATTATCATATGGTTTTAATTCATAATTTTCATTTAAAGGATATTTAAAACCTTTTAAATTTAATTTAGTATCCATCAACGGTAAAAAATCAAAATAACGATATTCAAGATATTCAGTTTTTAAAAAAAATGTGGTGGTATTAATAAATTTTAAAATATTCGTTTCATTATATATTTCTAAATTATAATCATGATACTTAATTAATAAGTTAATCAAACCATAAATCATTCCTCAACGATAACCATCCACTACTAAAATAAGCTTTTTAGCACCTAATGCAATCGCTTTTTTAATAGCATATTCGCTATCTAAAATATCTTTATCTTGTGGTAATATTTCAATATTTTTAACATGCTTTTTTATTATTTCTAACTGTTCCTTACTAGTGTGGTCAAAATCAGCACAAGCTAAAACAATCGGATAATTTTCATTAATTAGCTTTATGGCTCCTTGTTCAACACCAATAAATTGACAATCTTTTCACTTTGATAAATCAATATTAATATTTTGACAAACAATTACAAAACAATCTTTATTCATTATTTTTTAATTCCTTAACTGCCTGTTTCATATGTGAATGTTGCATTAAATAACTCCCAACAACAACAACATCAGCCCCTTGCTTTTGACATAATTTAGCAATATCATTATTAATACCACCATCAACTTGAATTAAACAATGATAGTTATTAATAACAATTTTGGTTTTTAAATTTTTAATCTTATCTAACGATGCCATTATAAATTTTTGTCCGCCTTTACCAGGAACCACACTCATTAAAAGAACGGCATCTAATTGTTCTAAATATGGCTCTAATACTTCAATTGGTGTTGTTGGATTTAAAGCTAAAACCTTTTTAATTTTATTATCTTGACAAAAACTAATGAATTCTTTTATTTGCTCTGGTGTTAATGCTTCATAATGCATCGTAATACTACTAGCTTTAGCTTCAATATATGGCATTAAATATGTTGCCATATTACAATTAACTTTTACCATCAAATGACAATCAATAAAAATATCAAAATATTTAGTAATATCTTGTAATATTTTAGCTCCAAAACTTAAATTATTAACAAAATTACCATCCATAACATCATAATGGATTCAATCAATATTTGCTTCTTGCAACTGTTGTAATTGCTTTTTTAAACACAAATAATTAGCATCTAAAATACTAGCAGCAATAATAAGTTTTTTCATTATTTAGTACCTTCCTTTTTCTTGTAATTGTTTTTGTTCTAAAACTTTAATATAATCATCATAAATAAATTGCGGAATATCTTTATTAATTAATGCTTGTTTAACACCACATTTTGGTTCTTTTCAATGTCGGCATTGCCGATAATGACAATTAACAAGAAATTTTTTAAAGAACCGGAATGAACTCGCTATTTCTGATAATGATATATCATTCAACGAAAATGATGAAAATCCTGGTGAATCAATAATTCTAATATTATTTGCCATAATTATTAATTCATTATGCGTTGTCGTATGTTTACCACGATTCAAAGCCTTAGATATTTCTTGCGTTCTAATTTTAAGTTGCGGATCTAACATATTTAAAATTGAAGACTTCCCAGCCCCAGTTTGGCCACTTAAAATTGAAATCTTATCAGTTGTAACTTCCTTTAACTTTTCTCATTGATTACTTGGCTGATTAATCGATAAAGTTAAACATTCATAACCTAATTTTTTATAACTAGAAATATAATCATAAACCTTATCACCAGATAATAACAAGTCGGCTTTAGTAAAAACTAAAACTACTGCCAAACTGTGAACTTCAACTCATATTAAGTACTTATTAAGTAAAAAACTACTAAAATTAGGTTGTTTTAAAGCACTAACAATAATAACTTGATCAATGTTGCTTACTGCTGGTCGCATTAATTGATTTTTTCGGGGGTGAATTTCAATAATTGTTGCTTGCTTTTCTTGTTCATTAATAACTTCAATAGTTACAACATCACCAACAAGAATTCTTTGATTAGATAATCTTAAAGCTCCTCTTGCTTGACAATGATAAATTTCATTATTGATAATAACATTACAAAACTCACTAATAACGCGAATGACTAAACCAATCATATACTATAAAATACCAATAATAAGAAAACAAGAAAAATAAAACTAGTAATAATAGCAATCATCATTAGAAACTTAGGAGTTAAAAAATATGACATTAATTGCTCACGATTTTTAATAAATATCTTTTGCTTTCGGTTATCGCGTGTTAAAACAATGCAATTTTTCAATTTTAAAGGTTTTATTTTAGCATTACTAATATCTTGTAATGCTTTAATATCTTGACTTAACGCTTTAATACTTTGATATCTTTCCTCACAATTTTTAGCCGTTGATTTAATAATAATGTTCTCCAATGCTTGTGAAATATTTGGATTAATCCCTCTTGCACTTGGTAACGGTTCTCTAACTTGCTTTACCGCTACTAATGTTGGATTTTGACCATTAAAAGGACAAGAACCAGTTAACAATTCAAATAACACAATTCCTAATGAGTAAATATCACTACGATGATCAATTTGTAATGACTGGACAGTTTCTGGCGATATATATTTTGCTGTTCCCACAATTTTAGTTGTTGTTGTCTTATCATAATCAGTAATAATTGCAATTCCAAAATCAGATACTTTAATCTTACCATCAAAAGATATTAAAATATTTTCTGGTTTTAAATCACGATGAACAATATTTCCTTGATGGGCAACAGCGACACCATCTAAAATGCTTTGAAAAATCTGTAAACATTCTTTAATTGATAATGGTCCGGTTCGTAGTAATCGATCTTTTAATGTATAACCTTCAACTAATTCTAAAACAATACATCAGCGGTTATCTTGTTCAAAAACATCATAAACTTCAACAACATTATCGTGGCGAATTCTCGTTGTTGCTTCCACTTCTTTATAAAATTTCTTTAAAACTTGTGAATTATTAGCTGCTTGTTGATTTAAAATCTTAATCGCTACAATCCGATTTAAAAAACTATCATTAGCCCGATAAACATCTGCCATCCCACCACTAGCAATTTTATTAATTATTTGATATCGTTGTTGTAAAATAATACCATTTTCTATTTGCATCCGTCATAACTCCTTATTTAATCTCAACAATAAGAATTGTTAAATTATCAGTTGAAACATTATCCAATGCTAAATCAACTAGACTCTTAGCTTTTTGTGACAACTTATTATTACTCTGTAAAATATCAATCATTTCATAATTTTCTAAATAATCATGCAATCCATCAGTAGTTAGCATAAAAGTTATGCCTTTAATATTACTAACTAAGAAAGTATCAATTTGCAATTTCTTATTTGGTCCTAAAGCACTAGTTAGTGCTTTCCACAATGTTTTTTCAATATTAGCATTAGTTTTATTATTATGTAACATATTAAGAACATTATGGTCAGTTGTTAATTGCTGAAAATTCTCTTGATAATACTCATAAATCCGCGAATCACCAATATTTAATAAATAAGCTTTGTTATTGGTTATTAATATTAAAGAAACAGTAGTTCCCATATCAGTTAACTGCGGATATTCTTTAACATAATTAATCATTGATTCTTGCACAAACATTGTTGCCTGCCGAAGTCAGTTATTAACTTCATAATCACCAAAATTACTAAAGTCAGTTTTAACAAATAAGCTAACATATAAATTAACAGCCATTCAACTAGCAGTTTCACCACCATTATGTCCTCCTAAACCATCACAAACAATACCAAAATATTGGCCATATTCATTTTTTACAAATTGAACTGCATCTTGATTATTAGCACGAAACTGACCAATATCGCTATTAAAATGGAAGCTAACTTTCATATCAAGTCATCCCCTTTACTTTCCTAATAATATAATTATATCGTAAATTAGTAAGAAAAAATCTAAGGAAAAATTCTTCCTTAGATTTTTAATTTTTATTAGCATTAATTTCATTCATAATAATAGTTTTAATTTCTGAAACAGTTTGTTGTAAATTATCATTAACAATAACATATTTATATTTACTAGTAATATTCATTTCCCCTTTAGCTTTTAATAATCGCTTCTGAACAATATCTTCTGGCTCACTTCGACGTGCAATAATTCTTCTAGTTAATTCTTCAAAACTAGGAGGTAAAACAAAAAACGATATCGCATCTGGTCTTTTTGCTAATACTTGTAACGCTCCTTGAACCTCAATTTCCAAAACAACATTTTTACCTTGTGATAATAATTTATCAACATATTTTTCTGGTGTCCCATAATAATTATCAACAAATTTAGCATATTCTAATAACTCATTATTAGCAATTTTCTCTT
The DNA here is from genome assembly GCF_964031155.1 of Spiroplasma endosymbiont of Dromius quadrimaculatus. Taxonomy (NCBI): domain Bacteria; kingdom Bacillati; phylum Mycoplasmatota; class Mollicutes; order Entomoplasmatales; family Spiroplasmataceae; genus Spiroplasma; species Spiroplasma endosymbiont of Dromius quadrimaculatus. The sequence goes on along the minus strand of NZ_OZ035010.1, from coordinate 334,057 downwards.
GAAAAACATTTTCATTAACAAAAAAATAATCCTTTTCATTTAATTCATTACTTCTTGGTTTTCTTGTTGTCATTGAAATAGAATAAACTAAATTTAAATTTTGGTCTTTAAATAATTCTTCTCTAATTGTTCCTTTACCAACCCCACTAGGTCCAGAAAGAATAATTAATAATCCCATTTTTTTATCCATTTTAAGATATTACTTCCGTTCCATAGTGTAGCGATAAAAATATAAGAATATTCTACCATATTTCTTCATTGTTAATAATTCTAAATGCTCATAATTAATATCTAATGTGGCATTAGATTCAAGGATAATAATACCATAGTTATTAACAATATTTTGTGTCAATAAATACTTTATTGTTTCATAATAATAACTAATTTCTTTATACGGTGGATTAATAAAAACTAAATCAATTTTAATATTATTATTAACTAAAAACTTTAAACATACCAAATATGATAAGTTAGTAATCATATAATTATGATCGGCAACTTTTAAATTAACAATATTTTTTTTTAAATATTCTAATGCCTGCGAATCATAATCATTAAAATAACAATAACTAATGTTTCTTGATAATGCTTCAAGACCAATACTACCACTACCAGCAAAAAGATCTAATGCCACTTTATTTTCATAATAAAAATAATTATTTAAAACATTAAAAAGATTCTCTCTAACTCTACTTAAAATTGGTCTTGTTGTTGTACTTTGTTGACTAATAAGATTTTTTTTATAATATTTTCCTGCAATAATTTTCATTTTCTCACCTATAAATAATATATTAATTATACTAAAAACTTATGCTATAATCTATAAAAATAAGCAAAATAAGGAGTAAATTATGTACCAAGACAACAATCCTAGTAATGAATGATTAGTTAAAGATAATAACATTAAATTACGCGAAAAATGTCAACCTGTATTATTTCCAATATCAAAAAACGATGAATTAATAATGCAAAAACTAATTGATTTTGTTATTACTTCCCAAAATGAAACATTAAACGCATCACTAAAACTAATTCCTGCTGTGGGATTAGCAGCCCCCCAAATTGGTTGTAATAAGCAAATGTATTACATTCATATTGAACAAATTGATAAAAATAATAAAAAAACTATCATTCAACATGCCTTAATTAATTCTAAAATTACAGCTCATAGTGAACAAATTATTGCTTTAAAAAGTGGCGAAGGTTGTTTAAGCGTTGATAATTACCATGAAGGGTTTGTTCCGCGTTATTTTAAAATTATTGTTACTGGTTATGATTATTTAAAGAAAAAAAATGTTACGATTACTGTTCGTGGCTATGAAGCAATTGTTTTTCAACACGAACAAAAACATTTAGAAGGTATTTTATACTATGACCTAATTGATAAAAATGAACCTTGAAAAAAGAATGACAATTGGTTATACTTATAAGCGAAGTACTAAATATTTCAACTGAGAAATAAATAAACTAAAATTGCCTAAATTTAAAGGCAACCAAAAATAAAATGTTTACAAAAAAATTTTGCAAAAATGATTTTTTAAAATTTTAAGTAAACCTTTCATTTAATAATGAGTGAGGTGTAAAAATTCATGACAACAAATCAAAAAAATAAACCAAATACCAAAATTGAAATCTTCAATGAAAATCAAACATCTAACAAAAATAATGAAATTATTATTGATGATATTAGAAATACTAAAGTATTTGCCCTTGGTGGCTTAGAAGAAGTTGGTAAAAATACTTATTGTATTGAACATGATGATGAAATCATTATCATTGACGCTGGTGTTAAATTTCCCGAAGGAATATTATTAGGAATTGATGCGATTATTCCTGACTATACATATTTAAAAGAAAATGCTAAAAAAGTAAAAGCAATATTTATTACTCACGGCCATGAGGACCATATTGGTGGTATTCCTTATCTTTTAAAAGAAATTGATATTCCTTTTATTTATGCACCAAGACTAGCAGCTGCCTTAATTCGTGAACGATTAAAAGAGTTTAATATTGGTCAAAAAACCAAAATTATTGAAATTGATGGTAGCAATGAAGATCAAAATAAAATGAAAGGTCTGCTAAAAAACTTTCAACTGAAATATTTTGCTGTTAATCATTCAATTCCTGATGCTTTTGGCATTGCTATTAATACTCCTAATGGTAAAGTCGTTACCACTGGTGATTATAAATTTGATTGAACACCATTAGGTCATAAAGCAGATTTAGAAGAAATGGCAAAAATGGGGCAAACGGGTGTTACCTTATTTTTATCAGACTCAACTAATTCTGAAATTGAAGGTTATACAATGACCGAAACAAAAATTATTAAAAATATTAGTGATTACTTTTTAAAAGCTAAAGGACGAATCTTAATTTCTACTTTTGCTTCTAATGTCCACCGGATTCAACAAATTATTGAAGTAGCACAAAAATATAATCGCAAAATTTTAATTTTTGGTCGCAGTTTAGAACGAATTATTAAAATTATTCGTGAAATGGGGCATTTAAAGATTTCTGACAAACAATTTATTAAACCTCACGAAACTGATCAATATCATAAAGATAAAATTTTAATTATTTGTACAGGTTCCCAAGGAGAACCAATGGCAGCACTTTCACGGATTTCAACTGGAACTCATAAAGCAATTTCTATTATTCCTGGTGATACCGTTATCTTTTCTTCTAGTCCTATCCCCGGAAATCAAGCTAGTGTTGAAATGGTTGTTAACCGCTTATCACGGTTAGGGGCTAATGTCTTAGAAAACTCCTCATTTAATTCTTTACATACATCAGGACACGCTTCACAAGAAGAACAAAAACTAATGCTAACCTTAATTAAACCAACATACTTTATGCCAATGCACGGTGATTATCGTATGTTAAAAGCACACGGACAAACTGCAGAAAGCGTTGGGGTTGCTAAAGAAAATATCTTTATTTGTGCCAATGGTGACCAAATTAATCTTTACAAAGGTAAAGCTATTCTTGGAAAAAGAATTGAAGCTAGTGCAATTTATGTTGACGGTAAAGATACTTCTGGTTTAACAACAAGAATAACTCGTGATCGCCAAATTCTTGCTAATGATGGTTTAATTGCTGTTGTTGTTTCCATTAATAGTCAGACTAATGAATTACTATGTAATCCAACAATTATCTCTCGTGGCTCATTTTATGTTAAAGATTCCAGTGCTCTTATTGCTGAATCAATTAACATTGTAACAAAGGCAATCAAAAAGGTATTAGCTAGTAACCACCCTACTTTTGGAGCAATCAAAAAAGAAATTAAAGAAACCCTAAGTCCTTATATTTCAAAAATAAAACGAAGAAATCCTTTAATAATTCCTGTAATTTTAAACAAAAAATAAAAAAATTTACTTAAGTAAACCTTAAGTAAATTTTTTTATATTATATTATTATTGTCTGTACATTAAATCTTTAAACCATATCAAAAATCAGCATTTTTGATAATATTTAAAATAAAAAAACCAACTTCTAATTGAACAGAAACACTACTTAACCCCGAATATCCTCGATAAGCACCTATTATTTGGCGGAAATTCCAATTAACAAGTATTTTAGTTTCATCAGTCAAAGTCTTAAAGACAGAACGCTTAAAGTTCCTTTCTTGCAATAATTTTTTATTATGCTCTTCAATTGTATCTTGAAAAATCTTATTCATTTTTTTTCTTACATTATAAACCTTTAAATCATCAGCACCATTAGTTAAGCTCATATATTTTTTTCATACAGTTAAAGGAACTATCAGATATACATATACAGAATTGCGAGAATTACTTCGGAATTTACTCTTTTCAGAAAAAACATTTGAAAAATAATAATTCAGAACTTCACTAATATTCAATAATTGTGTCGCAAATGCTCCTTTAGAAACTGTAATCTTATTATCTTTTAATTCAATTCTCTGCAATGGTAAATCAAAATAAGTAGAATTTCAAAAAGTAAAATCAAAACTTCCCAAGAAAATTTCTTTATTATCCGGTGCGCTAACAAAATCAGAATTATATTTCTGAAATTCATTATTTTTAGTAAAAAAATCACTTATTTTAGTATTTATTTCTACAGCATCAGAAATTTTCAAAAATTCCTTAATAAAATTTGTTGTTGAATTTAAAGAATTTATTAATAGTTTTGGTTTTAAACCCGCATTAGAAATACTTAATTTTTCTTCATTATTACTATTAATTTGGTTTAAGATTTGCTTTTTTATATTTGTTTCACTTAAAGCTTGATATTCCAACTTTTCTAAGTCAAAGGTAACATTCGCTTTGATATGTTCTCGTACTAACGGCGTTAACTCAGAAATCTTATTCTCAAAAGCAGTTTTATCCTGTGTTAAATAAATATCAAGATAAATATTATGGGTGGCTTGACCTTGCTTTAAAACCAAATCAAGTTCAATTAATAATTGTAGTTTATAAACATAATACTTATTACTATCATCAGATTGACTATTTAAATTATTTGATTTCCTATTTTTTAAATCGCTAAGAACTCTAATCATTTGGTCAAAAGATACTTTTGTTACTGTAAATCTAGCCCTATCTTTAGTAAAACTTGTCGGATTACTTATATTTGCAAAATAAGTCATTTTCTCTCTAAGTTTCATGTTAATAGAACCAATTAAATCATTTTGCAATATTTGCAAAATCTGTTCACTAATTTTCTCATTATTTTCCAAATACACAGCGGAATTTCCAGATTTTGCTTGACTAACTAATGGAGTCATAGTACTTCTAATTTGGGTATCACTTAACCCTAAACTATTAGCAGTATAAATTTTTTCTCGATGTTTATTCAATATTTCTTCATTAATTAAATTTTTAGCCTGAACAATGGGATCTACTATAACTTTTTCTTCAGAACTTTCAGATATATCATTATTATTTTTACTACAAGCAACTACACTTAAAACAGGAATAGCAGTTGACAACATTAACATTGTTATCAAATATTTTAAGATATTTTTCATCTTACCACCTTTCTACTCTTTTATTAATTTATAATATTCTCTAATTCTATATATTATATTATTAATTATATTTTATTTTCATTTTATTTCAATATTTATCATATTAGAGGTCGCGTTTAGTTTTCTTAGGTATTGCTTTGAAGAAGTAAAACAATCAGCTAATTATATTATTTAATTACTAAACTAACCATACCTTTCTTGTTATTGTCATTTTTATTCATTGCTATTTTATCATATTATTGAATTTTTACACAATGAAAAATTATTAATTTTATTAAATTTTAACTAATATTTTTACTTACTTAAATCTATTATATTTATTTGTTACAGCATTACCTTTTATAGTTAATTCAACTATCATCATTTTTATTATTATATTTATTTCATAATGAAGTTTTATATATTTCTTTTCTGATTGCTATTTCTGAATTAATATTTTCATTAATGTAATGTAATACATTTAATTTGTTTAAATTTGCCATTCTTAAATGTAATAAGTTATTTAAATTCTTATGATTATATATTTTTGCTCCATAGCCTAATTGTTGTTTTACCAAATGCGATACATCACTTTCAATGCTACAACCGATATTTCATTCTAAATTTTGGTTATGAATTCCATGCTTATTATTACTGAAATAATTACTCGCCTTCCTTAAATTTGTTTTAATATCTTTATTTAATTCATTTTTAGCATCATTACGAATGTTTTTTACCAATTCTTGATGATTTCCATTTTTATATAGTTCAATTCAACTATTTAGTGTTACTTTACGATTTTCAAAAATAATATTAAATGCCGTTTGTTTTAATTTTTTAATAGCATGATAACCATCTAAAATATATCTAACATTACCGAAACTATTGGCAATTTCTCTAATTCAAGTAGCACCATCGCCACAAACAATTATTCTGTCATAATTAATATTCACATAATGTTTTTGTAATTCCTTAATTAATAAATCACGATAATCCATTGTATTTATTCGTTTACCAACTTTTAACATTAGAAAATGACCTCGTTTGTTTTCTAATTCTCTACGAGCATTTTTGTAATTTTTTTCTTTATGCCCGGTATGAGACCGCATAAAGAAATCGTTTGGTGAGAATTTTAAAAAAACTACTAAGAAAAAGACTGAAATAAAATCAGTTTTTTTTAATTAGGTTAAAATTGTCGTTAATCTTGCTTAGTTTAACAAAATAACAGCAAAACCAACTAAATAAAACTCTCCTACTTGGAATGTCGTTAAACCAAGCAAGCGAGGATAAACAAGATAGGGGTGGCCGTACCGCTACGACACAATGAAGGCAATTCTTTTGGGCAATATAAAAGAGTTATCGTGGTTTGGGGATAAATCTTTAACTTGCAATAGTTAAAGGGTGAGTGTTCCACAATAAAAAAATTTTAGAAATCTTACTATTTTATAAGGAGGTTCTGCGAGTGTCTTTAAAAGAACTCTGTTGAAAACAATTAAAAATTAAAGTAAAAAATAAATCAACACTAATTAACAAATGTCAGTGTTATATCAATGAGTACTTTACAAAATTAACTAAAAACAGAAAAGGTGGTTGGTATTGTAAAAAGTATGCTCGGCATTGTTTAGCAAGATTAGAATTTATCAATAAACAAAAAATAAATGCTAAACTTTGATTTTTAAATTTGCAATGCCAAAATAATCATCAAATTATTAAAAAATTAATTTTTGAACAAAATAAATGGAAAATTATTAATATCAAAAATTAGGAAAAATAGGTATATATAGGTAAGAAATTTCACAAAGTGGTCAAGCTGGAACACTAAAAAATAAACGAAGTGGGAGGATATCTGATAAAGTTAATCAATTAATTAAATTAGTACTACATGGGGCAGAAGAGTAGTCGCGAGTGATTAACCAAACCAATGCCTAAGGGAAACTATGCCTAAAAGAGGAAAAAGAGTATAAGAAGATTGATTAATCTCTCTCTTTCTATCAATAAAAAATAAACGAAGTGGGAGGATATCTGATAAAGTTAATCAATTAATTAAATTAGTACTACATGGGGCAGAAGAGTAGTCGCAAGTGATTAACTAAACCAATGTCTAAGGGAAACTATGTCTAAAGAATAACAAGCAACAAAGTAATTTAACAAATAACTAATAATAAACAAAAAGAAAAAAATATAAGAAGATTGATTAATCTCTCTCTTTCTATCAATAAAAAATAAACGAAGAAGGGAAAATATATATGGTTGAAAATAATATCAAAAATACAATTAGCGATTTAATTAACGAAATTAAAACAATAACAGAAAACAATTTAAGCAATTTAGAACAAATTATGGAAGCTTTACTTGTTAAAGTTAACAATATTGAAAATATCTTAAATCAAATACGATAAAAGATAAATTAAACCAACTATTTATTAAAATTAGTTGGTTTTTTATTTATCAGAAATAAAAAATAATGGAGATAAAAATAAAGGGAGGTAATTATCATAAAAAAAGATTATTCAAAACCAAAAGCAAGATTTAATGGAAAAATAATTATTGATTGTATTAGATGCGAACAAGAGTTCACAATTTCAAATTCAGAATGATTAACGCTTAATAAATTTTATAAATGCCAAAAATGTAAAAAATAAAGTGAGGTGTTAAATATGATAAAAAAAATTTATTTAAACCAAAATTTAATTTCACAAGAAATAAATAATAAAACGCACATTTTAATAAATAAGAAAAAAGACTGTGTTGTTTGAAATAAAAATTACTTAGGTTTATCAAGTTATCAAAATTATTTTAGTTTAAAAATTGATGAAAATAAAAAATATGTAATCCATAGTAGCGTTAATAATAAAAGTGGTAATATTATGGGAAAAAATTTAATTTTATATTTTGAAAAATTAAAGCAAGAAAACAAAAAGCAGTTTACTTTGCAAAACAAAAATCATGCTGCTAATAATGATTTACTAAATGAATACAATAATCATTATGATAACAAAACAACACAACGAAAATTAACAGCAACAGAACTAAAACAATTACTAGAATATTTAGAAAATATTGATAATCCCAATTTATTGAAATAATGGTTTTTATTTAGGATACAACAAATATGAAAAAAATACTTAGTTTGTTGTCAATATTTTCGTTATCGTGTGGAAGTACAATGCCATTAATTGGTTGTGGCAATATTGCAAATAACAAACCACACTTGCCACCATCAAAACCAAAAAAACCAATAACCAAAGATTTTTTTTACTATGAAAAATTAAAACAAGAAATTACAGCAGAAATAAAAGAATATGACGAAGCAATTAAAGAAATTGAAAATAGTAAAAATGATTATGAAAACGAAGAAGACTATCAAACAGAACTAAAACAAACACAAGCAGAAAAATTTATCAAAATATCTGAACTAAATAATTGTGAATATCAAATTTTACTATGTCAAAAAGAAAATGAGTTTACAGACGAACAAAAACAACAAGCAATTAAGTTATTAGAAAAACAAATAAACAACTTAAATAGTGCTTTAAATTTACTAAGTGAAATTAAAAATAGTGATTTTGATCAGAAAGATTTAGAAAAAATTAAAACAAAGATTAAAAATACAAAAATTATTTTAGATGAAATTAAAAACAATTAAGAAAGGAATTGGTAGTTAATTATGTTAAATTCTAATTTATTAAATAAAATTAATGTTAATGATGAATGATATACACAGGAATATGCGATTAAACCAATTTTAGAATTTTTAAAACCTAATAGCACTATTTTATGCCCTTTTGATAATATTGATAGTGAATTTGTCCGTGTTTTAAAAAGAAATGGACATAAAGTTTGAAATAGTCATATTGATGATGGAATTGATTTCTTTAATTACATTAGAAGTGATGTGGGTAGATATGATTATATTATTTCTAACCCTCCATTTAGTAAAAGAAAACAAGTAATAGAACATTTATTTATTTTAGGAAAACCATTTGCAATGTTAATGCCATTAGTAAGTATTGCATTAAAACCAATTAGAGAAAAAATAGATCAGTGTGAATTATTAGTTTTTAATAAAAGAATAAAGTTTATTGCTTATAATGGTATAGTTTGTAAAAATCCTCCAAGTGAAACAGCATATATATGTCACAATATTTTACCCAAACAAATTATTTATAGAGAATTAAAAGAGTGTTATTAAAATATGCTTAAAATAATTGAATTATTTGCTGGGATTGGAAGTCAAAGAAAAGCATTAGAAAAGATTGGAATTAACCATAAAGTAGTTGCATTTTGTGATAACGATAAATACGCTGAAAAATCATATCGAGCAATATTTAATGATTATGACACACCAAATTTAGGTGATATTTCTAAACTAGAAACTTTACCGTATGCTGATTTAATAACTTGATCATTTCCATGCCAAGACATATCAAATGCCAATAATAATGGGCAAGGATTAAATGGCAAGCGAAGTGGTTTAGCGTACAAAGTTGTTGATTTAATAAGCACAATGCCAACAAAACCAAAATATCTTTTAATGGAAAATGTACCAAATTTATTAAGTAAAAAGTTTTTTGTCGGATTTCAAAATCTCCAAAATCAACTTAGTGAATTAGGATATTATAACCAATATTTTACAATGAATGCCAAGGATTATGGAATTCCCCAAAATCGGAAAAGATTGTTTATGATTTCAACATTAAAGCAAGATTTTAAATTTCAATATCCCCAACCTTGTAATTTAAAATTTTTGGTAAAGGATATTTTAGAAAATAATATAAATGAAAAATATTTTATTAGACAAGAATCAATGAAAAAAGCAATTGAAAACAATAAACTTAAAATCATTCAACAATGTGCTTATACAATTACAACAAAACAAATGCGATGAGGAAATGCTGGAATTATTGCAATTCCAAATGATATAAAATTTAATGTTCGTGGCAAAACGGAAATAGACTTTAACTCTTATAAACAAGAAAATAGAGTACATGATGCTAGTAATGAAAATATATATCTAGATACATTAACTATGGTCGCGTTTAGTTTTCTTAGGTATTGCTTTGAAGAAGTAAAACAATCAGCTAATTATATTATTTAATTACTAAACTAACCCTGCCTTTCTTGTTATTGTCATTTTTATTCTTTTTCATTTTATCATATTATTGAATTTTTACACAAGGACGCATAAAGTTTTGTTAGGTAAGAAAAGATTTGAATAAGTATTAAGACAGTCAGCAATGATTGTCTTTTTATTTTATAAGGTGTTAAAAATTTGTTCTTTGAAAATTAAATACAAGTGAATTAATAATGTTGGTATGTATTAAAGCACGATAAATTGTGGGTGGTCGCCATAACCAAAAGAAGTTTACCAGTTGATAGATAACATCCTATTAGCTATAGCAATTTGTTTCATTTTGCAATAAAAAAATGAATGGGTGGATTTCCTAAAAATATACACGCTATTAAATTAGTTCCAAGGGTAGGATGCGGATGTTAAAGTGTAGAAATTTCTATATAGGGGTATATTAAGTTTAAAATTATTAAAATCTTTATCTAATTAAAAAAACAAAATTTACTAACAAAGCTTGTTAAACACTTAAATCTGCGATATATAAGTGTTTAAAAAACTGAGTCAACTAACTTAGTTAATGTAACTTAGTTTATAACAAATAAGAAAGGTAATTTATTATGAAAAACATTGAAAACATTTTCTTAAATACTAAAAAATATCTCTTAAAAGAAACACAAAACGCAATGTTTATTAAAGCACCTAAAATTCCATGATTTAATGAACAAATCGGCATTTGGTTTCCAAAGCGATTTGTTTATAAAGGAAAATATGAAAATTCGATTTGTATTGGAATAATAAAAGATAGTAAATATCAAGTAATTTCAATTAATCAACAAGAGCAAGAAACCAAATTAATTAAGGGACAAGAATTATTAGGCTTCTTCATTGCCGAAAAAGAAAACAACAAAAAAGATATAAATTATAACTATTTTAAAGGAGCTTAAAAATGAATATTGCAATTGGACTAATATTTATTATTATCAGCATCATGCTATTGGCATATTTTGCTTATAAAATTTATGCCAAAATAAAAATGCGAATTAAATATAAAAATGCCATTAAAAATAATACTGGTAATTTCACAAAAGACGAAAAAGTGTTTATTGCTCGCTTTGAAGAATGAGTTAAAACCCCTAATTCAAAAGAAAATAATGCGGATAAAAAATAATGTTTTGAGAAATTATTATGGAATTTTTAAAACTGTTTGTTCCGATAGAAAAAATGCCTGCACAAGTTGCGTTTATTGCCGGATTAATTATTATCATTACTTTTCTTTTCGCGTTAATTTCAATTATATATTTACCAATAAAAATGATTTTTGGGAGATAAAAAATGACAATAAACTTAAAAGAATTTGATTGAGAACAAATCAAACAAACTTTCTGAGATTTATTTATTCAAATTACAACTATTCCGGCTCATATTAGTGGTGATAAAGAAATTGATTTAACTCAAGAAACACTTTGGCTTTTAATAGCAAACATTGCTTTTTGATTCTTAACAGCGATTATGGTGTGATTTATTCTAATGCTACTTTGAAAAACCATATCAGTATTTAGATAGGGAAAAAATTAATGTCAAGAAGTTACATTGTGATGCATTCCCAAAGAAATTCAAAATTAATTAGGAAAAAATATAATCGTGTTAAGATTAATCGTGGTTTTAACAAATTTAAGAAAAATTTTGAATATAAATGATGAATGCTTTAAAAAGAAAGGGGGTGATTATATGATTGGAACTTTCTTAATAGAAGCACCAGCAGTAACAAAAATAACAGCTAGTGACGCAATGACTAAATTATGAAATGCGATTATAACGGCGTTTACTAAAATGTGAGAAATTATTGCTGTTAATATGCCACAAGTCGGTAACTTCTTTGCTGACTACTGAATATTCATTTTTCCATTTATTTTGGCAATATTCTTTATTTGCTTTAAAATGTTTGAAAAATTACTTGGAGCGGTACGCTAACAAAAAAATAAAGTGAGGTGCAAGATGAAATTTTGCAAATGAATAATAGAAAAAAATAACCATTTTATTGAATTAAATCGCACCTCATTTTTAATTTTATGACATTGAGGAGCAATTTGATATATTTACAACGGTTATTTTAAAAACATTGTAAGTTATTTATTTTTAGCAGGTTGTATTTTAATTTTCCTTTTTAAAATCAGTAATTTAACGCAAATTAACAAAGTTATTAATTTTTTAAAAATTCACCATTAAACATCGTTATTGGTTCATTAGGAACTGGAAAAACTGCTTTTCTAGTATACGCATCAAAATTACTAAAAAAGAAAAAATATCATATCGCATCAACATTTCCATTACTAGAAACCCAAAAATTAAGTTTAGGGCATATGGGATTGTTAGACTTTGATTATCCAGTATTGCCTGACAAAACCTTGCTTTTGTGAGATGAAACCAATTTATTTTTAGAAGGAACCGATTGAGAAAAAAATAATACCAAAAACGAAGAAAGCGGTATTCAAGAATATTTCGCTCTGGCACGGCATTTTGGTCATATTGTGCTTGCTAGCGGTCAGAGAGATAAACATATTTGAGTTAAAGTTCGTGATATTGCCAATAATGTAATTGTGGGAATTCGTAAAAAACCCGTTAATATTTTTCGCCCCTACTTAAAAGTCATCTATGGTACCTTTACGAGCATTGAAGAATATGAACGCTGACGAAACACCTTAATCGATGCGAAAAATAGCAAAAAAGGTCGTCGCATTAAATATCGTGATATTCCTGAACTCGATATCTATTTTTTTAAACTAAAAATTCCTCTACCAATACTTAACACTTACAATTCTTTTTACCTAGCATTTTTAAGAGATTACTTAAATGCAAAAGTAAATCCTGATTATGAAGACAAATACTATACTGACACCGCAATTGATTTAGAAGACTTAGAATACTTAAAAATGGATAAATTTAGCAAATTTTTAAGAAAAATGAAAGAAAAGGAATAATAAAAAATGGAAAATCTCGCAAAAATGGCCGACTTTCTCGCTCAAATGCTTTATAAAGTTTTTGACTTAATTTGAAGTTTAGAAGTGCCGGGAACGAATATTCAACTAATATTTCCTCTATTCTTAACACTGGCTGTAGAATTTCTTATGGCAATTATTCTTGGATTTGGTAGTCAACAAGTTAATTTGGAAAAACAACGCCAATATGCGGTTAAAAATAAAGGTCGTTTAAGTGCCTGAGGAAAAGCTAAAAAACAAATAAAACCAATAAAAACAAAACAAGGGAACTAACAATGTTTAAACTAATTATTATTTTTATCTTAATAACTGTTCTTGGATTATTGGCTGGTAGTCATTTTGAAACTTTAACGAACTATATTAGCGAGGGACTTGCCAATTTCCAAAAGTTTATTACTAGCAATTTAACAATTTTAGAACTATTTAAACCAATGGCTCGGACATTTTCGCAACACCCAATTTTTACCATTCTTGGTGTCACTTGTGTACTTATTGCTTTATTTATTGTGATTAAAGGACGATAAAAATATGAAAGGAAAATTAAAATGAAGAAACTTTTAGGAAAATTATTTAAAAAAGATAATTCAAAAGAAAAAATGCCATTAAAATTAAGAATTAAAAATTCTTTTAAAAAGCAGTGGTTAAAAATAGTATTAAGTATCATTTTCATTTTTATAAGCTTATTACTTTGTGCATTAACAGCAATTGATACTAAATGAATAACTGGAACAAGTAACGAATTTAATGAGTTTATGAATAAAGAGATGGTTGATTTCTTTGGCAAGTTCAATAGTGGTATTATGCTAGCAGGAATATTTGTTTTTTGATGAGGCGGAGCAATATATTTTGCAATTAAATTTGAAAAATTCATCCGCTTTATTATTCAGAAAATTAAAGCAAAAAGAACCTTAAAAAATGAAATCAAACAAACTAATTAATTCTTTAAAAAAATATTGATGGAGAATTTTACCTTACATTTTTATGATTATTATCTTTTTTATTCCATTTTTAAAATTGGAAACTAATGATTTGAAATTATTATATGAAAAATTTGAAGTATTAATTTCACTTATGATACTAGGATATTTAGATATATGCATTACAATAGCAGTAGTTATAAACTGTAGCATTGAGTGACTTATTAAAAAAATCAAAACCAAAAGAACAATGAAAAATAAAATATTTTAAAAAGGAGTGATAAAAATGTTTATGAAAATATTTACCGTGTTAATTATTAGTTTCAATAACATTTTTACCATTCCCCAAAATATTAATAATGACGAAATAACAACACAATCACTAATTAGAAACAAAAGACAAAATAACCAAATTTACGAAAAAGAAGTTAAACTTGAAAATTTAAAAGAAGTTGAAATTGAGAATATTCAACAGCATCATGATGAATTAAAAATAATAATAAAAGTTCCTATAAATATAAATAAAAAAAATCTTGAAGAAGTACTTAAAGAAAGACCAAAACCAACAAATGATAAACTTGAATTTATAACTCCTGCTTTTTCAAAAAACAATGAAATAAGAAAAAATATTGAAGATTTAACAGGAAAATATGGCAAAATAATTAACCAAAATAACAATAGAAAAACATACAAAATCCAAAAGTTTATCCAATTAGAAATGACAATAAATTACTATGATCACTCAAGCGGATATAGAATAGAAATAAATCCTAGAAAAACATTTATCATTAAAACAGAAAAAGATACAACCGACATTGATTTGCCAGAAATAACCAAAAAATTTGATGGAAACCATAACTATAACGATGTTGTTGATAATCTTGATTATTTAATGATTCATCGCGGTGATTTTGACAAATTCAATTATTCTTATCTTTATTGAACACCAGTATTTAATTTCATTGACACCTTAGAAAAAGGTTATTACAAAGAATTTACGATTAAAAATCACGGCTTTAAAGACGAGAGCTATTTTTATCATAAGACTTCAACTATTTTACCAAATTCAGAAATAATCGACCCTACAAATGCAACCAAAATTGAAGTTATAAAAAAAATTAAAAAAAGACTTAATGAAAAAATTAACAATCTTGCTGGCGTAAATAATGCAATTGAAGGCATCGACTATAATACAGAAATTAAAGATAATGACAACAATTACTTAGACGATAGCACTACTTTTGATTTAACAACAGACAATGTCGCTGACAGAACATTTACCGTTAAATTCACCGCAATTGAAACGAGCACACAATTGCAAGGAACAAATACGATTAAAATGGTCATTCCGAAACAAGATGATAACAACGATAATGTCCTCAAAATTAAGGCATTTAATAAAACCCTAATTGCTGGAAATAACTATTTACAATTATTACACGGTGAAAATGAAATATGAAAATATGACACCACAAGAGCTAACGATTATTACCTAATTAAGTACCTTTTCGGAACCTTAAATTACCTCAATGTTAAATTTAGTTTTCTACGATATGACCCCGATTTAAAAAATGATATTTACCTATATTTTAAAAATAACATTCCTAGTATTAACAACAGCGATTACAAAAATGTTTTTGATGAAATCTATGAAATTCTTGGCAATTTCTTTGCTAGTTTATTTTATGCGACTTTTGATATGGACGAAAAAACTCATACCGAAATTGATTTTAAGGGTATAGAAAACTATAAGAAGGATTATTTTATTCAAATAGGTTTCTTTTATCGTTCATTAATTACCTTTTATCCCAAAAAATACTTAGTAAATATTATAGGAAACTCAGAATTATTACTAAGAAGTTATTTCTTTACTTTTGACAAAAAAATGCACCAAGAGAATTACAATGCTATTAACAATACCAATAGCATTTATCAAATTAATTTTAATGTCCTTAAATCTTACGACAATAAACTAATTACCTTGCCAACCAGCAAGACTGCTAACAGTATTAATTATCTCAATACCGATATTGATATTCGTTATGGTATTAATATTTTTACCTTAACTTTTCCACTTTATCACAAAGGTAATATTTCTAACTACAATTTTAAAATTTATGACTTTAATGTATTAAATTCAACAGCCTTTATCCCTGATGGTTCAAATAACAGTGAATGAGACGATTTAATTCCACCAGCAAATTGCAAATATTCGGGACGATGAATACCAACATTTAATGATATTGGTTGTGCCATTCAAAATGCTGGTATCAAAATGATAAACTGAATACTGACAGCGTCACAAATCATCACGATTTTACGACCATTAGCAATTATTGCAAAAGCAACAGTTAACTTTTCAACCGATATTTTTCCAGTTTTTAAAACAGTACCAGCTTTTTACTATACCTTCCAATTTTTAATCGGTTTTGCCATTTTTCTAATGATTTTAAGAATTTTCGTGTAATATATATATATATATATATATATAGAAAAAATAAAGAAGTTAAAATTATGAAATTTTTAAATATACTAACTCTCTTGGAATTAGCAACATTATTCATAACTGGTTGTAATAATAAAACAAATAAATCAATAACACCACCAATGATTAAAAATCAAATTTATGAAAAAGAAGTTAAACTTGAAAATTTAAAAGAAGTTGAAATTGAGAATATTCAACAACATCATGATGAATTAAAAATAATAATAAAAGTTCCTATAAGTATAAATAAAAAAAATCTTGAAAAAGTACTTAAAGAAAGACCAAAACCAACAAATGATAAACTTGAATTTATAACTCCTGCTTTTTTAAAAAACAATGAAATAAGAAAAAATATTGAAGATTTAACAGGAAAATATGGCAAAATAATTAACCAAAATAACAATAGAAAAACATACAAAATCCAAAAGTTTATCCAATTAGAAATGACAATAAATTACTATGATCACTCAAGCGGATATAGAATAGAAATAAATCCTAGAAAAACATTTATCATTAAAACAGAAAAATAAGTTAACTAAATTTAAAAACTGTTAAAATTACTACCCTAAAAGGTGGTTGTCTATGATGACAATACTCTTAAACAACTAAGCAACTTTTCATTTTTTATATTTTAATAAAATAAGAAACCAGTAATTAATTAAAATTACTGGTTTGAATATTTTTCTTATTTTTCACAAGAAATTAAACATGGTGTACTTGCTCCAATTAAAGTTATTGTTCTAAATAGCTAATATCGTTTTTATAAAACCTTATACTATAGTAGTAACTGTATTTGTTTTTACCGGCCCTTCTCTTTCTGATGAAAAAAATGCTTCACCGTTAAATGTTATGTTATCATTGTTTTTATCTATAGTAATTTCATTGGGTAATAAACTATATTTTTGTAAAATTTGCATTACTTCTGTAATTGATAATGTAACTACTTGTTCTTTATTGTTATCATCAATTATTTTGGCAGTAATATTTCCTGTAATTTTTTGTTTTAAATTTAATATAACTTTAGATGTAATTATTCTTACTGGATAAGTAATTTTTAATTTTTCATTGGGATTAAGTTCAAATTTATCAGCGGGTACCTTAAAAATACTTAAAATCATTTCTTGTTCTTGTTTATTTGTGTTTGATAAATCAAATTCATTTGATAATACATTAATGATTTTAGAATTTTTATTATTTATATTTGTAAAATCTGTTAATTTCATTTCATCATCAGAATTTATGTTTCAACCATTTAATTTATTTTCTTGTTTTGTTTTAGTTAATCCTGTTGTAATTTGAAATACTAATTTTGATTTTGAATTATATTCACAAGTGGGTACATTAAATGATCTTGTATTTGGAGTTTTATTGATAATTTCTCTATCAGAACATACATTTTTAGGAGCATTAGATCATAAAAATGAATTTTCTCTTTTTGTTATTTCAGTATTTGAAAAATTTAAATTATTAGTATCAATATATTTTATTTCTTTAAATTTTAAATTAGGGTTTTCATCACGAAACTTAAAAAATACTGCTCTTTTAATTAATTCATTTAAATTAATAGCATTAATTTCATCTTTATTTTTAATTTTATAATTAACAGTAACTTCACCAAAATATTTACCATTGTCTTTTGCTTTAATTGTAGCTGATGTATCTGTTTTATTAATAATTTCTAATTGTGATATATCTAAATTAGGATTTAAATAATTTAATTCATTTAAAATAATTTCATCATTAATAATGTTATTAAACCGTAAATTATTTATTTGAATAATAATATTTAAAAGCATTTTAGTTTTAGTTATTGCAAATACATTACCACTTTTTTGTTCAATTATAATAGAAATAACTGCTTCATTTATTCCATTAATTTTAATTAAGTTTGATGAAGGTCTTGATTTAAAATATAATCCATCATCTGTTGCAAAATAAGTAGCACCAGCAACTGTAGACTTAATATTTCTGTCATGGATTGCAATATCATTAACTTGCCCTTTTATTTCGCTAATTTCTATAGCATCATAATTGTTTGGTTTATCTTCAATCAAATAAATTTTTTTATTTGCAGATATTGCGTAAGCTTCTCCTGTTGATTGAGAAATTATAATGCGATTAACCTTGTTATTTATTCCATTAATTTTAATTAAGTTTGATGAAGGTCTTGATTTAAAATATAATCCATCATCTGTTGCAAAATAAGTAGCACCAGCAACTGTAGACTTAATATTTCTGTCATGGATTGCAATATCATTAACTTGCCCTTTTATTTCGCTAATTTCTATAGCATCATAATTGTTTGGTTTATCTTCAATCAAATAAATTTTTTTATTTGCAGATATTGCGTAAGCTTCTCCTGTTGATTGAGAAATTATAATGCGATTAACCTTGTTATTTATTGCATTAATTTTAATTAAGTTTGATGAAGGTCTTGATTTAAAATATAATCCATCATCTGTTGCAAAATAAGTAGCACCAGCAACTGTAGACTTAATATTTCTGTCATGGATTGCAATATCATTAACTTGCCCTTTTATTTCGCTAATTTCTATAGCATCATAATTGTTTGGTTTATCTTCAATAAAATAAACTTTTTTATCTAAATTTTTTAAATTATTTGTTTTTAAATAACTGATTTCACTTTTTGTTGAAGTTG
This sequence comes from Spiroplasma endosymbiont of Dromius quadrimaculatus, assembly GCF_964031155.1. Classification (NCBI taxonomy): domain Bacteria; kingdom Bacillati; phylum Mycoplasmatota; class Mollicutes; order Entomoplasmatales; family Spiroplasmataceae; genus Spiroplasma; species Spiroplasma endosymbiont of Dromius quadrimaculatus. The sequence goes on along the minus strand of NZ_OZ035010.1, from coordinate 314,960 downwards.
GAGCGTTTCCGACAATTCCTGACATTCCGCTTCCGGCCATTGTTATTGTGCTTAATAAACTGAGTAATTTTTTCATATTAATTAAATTCCTTTCGTGAATTTTTACTAATTAATAAAATTTACAACACCTTTTCCTTTCTCCAAATCCTAATCTGCAATTTCTTTACTTTGGAATCTCATTATAAATCATCAAATAAGAATTTTTATCATTTTTTTCGGTTTATTGAATACTAAAATTTGTTAAAGTTACTATCAAGAAAGGTAATTTATTATGTTAAAAATTAATAATAATGTAAAAACCTCAGAAAACAACCATTGATTTAGTTTATTTACAACCCATAAAAATATGTACATCAATAAATGCGAACAATTGGCTAATGAATATGAAAAATTAGATGAATACTTATATAAATATCATTATCGGTTAAAACAAGGTTATAAAGTAGTTCATTTTGCACCAAGAACAATTATTACAATTTTTGGTGATGTTACTTTTAAACGACGCCGATATAAATATTGAAATCAAAAATCAGGTAAATTTGAATATGTATGTTTGTTAGATAAAGAAATTGGCTTATTGCCTAAACAACGCATTTATTTTGATGTCCAATTTAAAGTTTTAAGTCTTTTGGGAGATGGTAAACGGTATCGTGATGTTTTAGATGCTCTAAATCATTGTTATATTTCAAAAGCTAGTATTTCAAATATTTTAAATAAATACGATATTGCTGAATATTTTCAACTAGCAGAAAAAGAAACTAAAACTAGAATTGATGTCAAAAATAAGGATTTGTATATTCAACTAGATGAGACATTTTTAGCAACATTAGATCAGAAAGTTAAACAAGACCAAAGAATTCGTTTAGTTACTTTTCATACCGGACATAAAGAAAAAAATTACAAAAATGCTCGTAGAGAATTAGAAAACAAACGAGGTCATTTTTTAATGTTAAAAGTTGGTAAACGAATAAATACGATGGATTATCGTGATTTATTAATTAAAGAAGTACAAAAAAATTATGTAAATATTAATTATGACAGAATAATTGTTTGTGGTGATGGTGATTCTTGAATTAGAGAAATTGCGAACAGTTTTGGTAATGTTAGATATATTTTAGATGGTTATCACGCTATTAAAAAATTAAAACAAACCGCATTTAATATTATTTTTGAAAATCGCAAAGTAACACTAAATAGTTGAATTAAATTATATAAGGATGGAAATCATCAAGAATTAATCAAAAACATTCGTAATGTTGCTAAAAATGAATTAAATAAAGATATTAAAACAAATTTAAGAAAGGCGAGTAATTATTTCAGTAATAATAAGCAAGGTATTCATCATCAAAATTTAGAATGAAATATCGGTTGTAGCATTGAAAGTGATGTATCGCATTTAGTAAAACAACAATTAGGCTATGGGGCAAAAATATATAATCATAAGAATTTAAATAATCTATTACATTTAAGAATGGCAAATTTAAACAACTTAAATGTATTACATTACATTAATGAAAATATTAATTCAGAAATAGAAATCAGAAAAGAAATATATAAAAATTCATTATGAAATAAATATAATAATAAAAATGATGATAGTTGAATTAATTATAAAGGTAATGCTGTAACAAATAAATATAATAGATTTAAGTAAGTAAAAATATAAAATTAATATATATTAGTGAAAATTTAATAATATTAATAATTTTTGTTGTGTAAAAATTCAATAATATGATAAAATGAAAAAGAATAAAAATGACAATAACAAGAAAGGCAGGGTTAGTTTAGTAATTAAATAATATAATTAGCTGATTGTTTTACTTCTTCAAAGCAATACCTAAGAAAACTAAACGCGACCATCATTTTGTATTTATTTGTAATTCGTTAAGTTTTTTAATAATATTAACTTGATTTTGATTTATATAACTTTGAATTCGCCCTTTATTGTTCCATAATTCTTCTATAGGATTTATGGGTTTTATTCCTGATTGCTTCTCTATATCATTTAATAAAAATTGTAATTCTGTTTTTCACGCCGGTGCAGGTTTATAAGGAGTTTCATTTTTTCATATTGTAAATTCTGCTTTTGTTAAGTTAATTTCAGACACTTGATTGTTTTGTCTTTTGTTTCTAATTAATGATTGTGTTGTTATTTTGTCATTGTTAATATTTTGGGGAATGGTAAAAATGTTATTGAAACTAATAATTAACACGGTAAATATTTTCATAAACATTTTTATCACTCCTTTTTAAAATATTTTATTTTTTATTATTCTTTTAGTTTTAATCTTTTTTAATATAAAACGAATTAAGCAGTTTACTATTTCTGTTATAGTTACTCATACTAATGAATAACCTATAATCATTAACTTGCCAATTGCTCCAAAATTTTTAATAAATTGTTGCAAATTTTCAATATCTGTATGTAGTAATAAAACTATACTTAAAGATATGAATATAATGTAATTAAGTATTATTCATCAATATTTTTTTAAAGAATTAATGAGTTTGTTTGATTTCATTTTTTAAGACTCTTTTTGTTTTAATTTTCTGAATAATAAAGCGGATTAATTTTTCAAATTTAATTGCAAAATATATTGCTCCGCCTCATCAAAAAACAAATATTCCCGCTAGCATTATATTACATAATAATCCAAAAAGAGTAGCTCTAGTCGCCTTACCAGATTTAATTATATTTTGGTTACCCCCTTCACCATCTGGTACACATTCTATTCCAGTTTTCAATTTAAAATCTTCTATATATTGATCAAATTTACTATTTCATGCCATATAACTAAAATACCTCTAATAACTATCTTTCTCTACTACTTTTTTTTATAAACTTTCTATATTAAATGTATTTTTACATTTAGAGCCCCCATCACAACTATAAAATTCACCAAATTTACTATTTTTAAGATTAATATAACCGATACATAAATCATATTTCCTTTTTTCTTTAAACTGTTTTTTCAGAAAATAATTCTAATTTATGAGAAAAAATACTAATATCATTGTTTTCTAGTAATGGCATCAAACTATCATCTAATCCTAAATACATAAAGTCATAATTATGGCAAATTTTTTCACCAGAATATTCATGTTTATAAAAAACTTGTAATTGCTTAGATAAATATTACTTAATTACATATATAAATAAATCAACTCTAGAACTGTAGTGATTTGTTCAACTGCCAAGTTGTGAATCCTTAAGTTCGCCAATATGATTTTCAACTCGTTCTTCTCATTCTCATTTTCGTGTTCAGTTAATGTTCTTTTAGAATAATAAGACAAATCTTCTTTAAAGTCTTTTAACACAGATTAATAAATACTTAGATGCATAGTTTATTCATTAATATAAAATTCATTATTTTCTTTAAACAAAGCAAGACTTAAAAGTTCATTTTCACTTTGAACATAAAAAAATGCTATATCTAAAATTCTTTACTAATAGGAGCAAATTTTAATCATTTTTCTTTCATTTATCATAACTCCTTTCATCATGTTAAGTATAATTGCTTTTATTTTAACATATATTCTTAACTAAAAAGTATTCACTATATAATGTTTTAGAAAATATTAAATAGTTATTTCATCAATATATTCCATTTGACTAACTAATAAAATTAAACCAAAGATCGTTCCTAATAACATTGGAAAACCTAACATAATAATACTAATGGTAATAATTAAAAGCTTATTAGAACTAATTATTTTATTAGTTAAAACAATTGTTGTTAAAATAACACTAATAATTCCTACAATACAGAAAAATATTATAAAAATTAATGCTTGAGTTTCAAAATGAGCAATACTTTTTGCTAATCATGCAAAGTAATTACTAATGCTAAAAATAATAATTGCTTGTGCAACTGGCAAAATAGCCATTACTAAAGCTCCTTTTGAACCTATGGAAAACATTTTTTTGCTATTACGATTAATAAAAGTATTATTTTGTGATGATAATACAATCAATATTCCTGTAAAAATAAAAAATATTGTAAACATACTTGTAGCACTAATTAATATTCCGTGAATAATCCGAAAATATGAATATCTTAAGAAAAATCCAATAATGTTTACTAATAAGCTAATAATCATGGCACCAAAATTAATCATCAAAGAGACTCATATTCACTCAGTTGCTTTTCAATTTTCTTGAAAATAACCATATAAATAAGATAAATCAAATAAACAGAACGGTAAAAAAATAATAAGAAAGATTTGAATAGTTCCTGAAATAACTATCCCACTATAAAATAATTTATCTTTATCTAAAATCATATTTTATTTTCCCATCACATAGTCTATTTTCCAACAAAATAAAGCGGTATTAAAGCATAAAAATGAATAACCACGCCATTATTATTTGCTCAATAACTAAAATCTGCTCCCATTATAGAAATAATGCCAGAAACAATAGAAGTTACATTTCCCACAAAGTTTGGTAATTGATCACCAATTATACTACCAATATCTCCGCCATTATTTAAAACATGGGCAATATTTAAGCAATCACTAGCATCTAAATGTAATCTTCAATAACCAAATCAATATCAATAAAATTCTGATCAAACATACATAACGGTTTCATTCTTTTTTACATTTAAAATAATTTTATTATTTTCAATTGTTAAAACATTATTAATAAGTAAATATGAAATAATAGTTTTATAGTTTTTTTCATTAATAACACTTATAGCATTAATCGGTAAACTATTATATCATTCATTAAGATTATTAGTTAATTTAATATCACCTTTAATGTAAGAAAAATTTTGGAATAAATTTTGAAAACTTTGTTTTTTAATTTGATTACTTGATATACTTGATACTATTAATAAATTATTGTTCGTTAAGGGAAGCACACTACTAATTGCGGGTGCACTTACCATTAAAATATATGGTAATTTTACTAAATTTTTCATTTCTAAACTCCTTTAAAATAACTTTAATACATTATAATGTGCATATATGAACACTATATAAAAGGGTTCGTATTATTTAAATTTATTTTAGCACAACTAAATAAAATTAAATTAACAAAAATAAAAAATGAATATATATACAAATATTTGATTAAAAATGTAAAATGTTAGTAACACATAAAAATGAAAGGATTTTAATAAATGGCAAATTGATTTCACTTATTGCCTCACTAATTAGTTTTTGACTTTCTTGTTGATTAACATATTCACTTATTAAATTAATTGAAACCAAAACTAATGAATTATGATAAAGAACATTATTAAATAAAAATTTTAACAATGAGACCTTGTATGTCTCCTTAAATCTATTAGAAGGAAATTAAAATTATGGAAACTTTTTGAACTGTTATTGTAATAATAATTTTGGCAATAGTTTTTTGAATAAAATGAGAAAAAAAATTAAGAGAAAACATTTATAAAGAAATAACAAACTCTCTAAAAAATTTAGAAATTAATAATCCTGAAAATTATATATTTGAAGAAGAAATTGCTTCATCATTATTTAGCGAACTAAAAAAATTACTTTTAGACAATAGAACCAGCTTTAAATATAAAAAAACTTATTTAGAAGGCAAAAGAAAAAAAGAAATAATTAAAATAGTAAAAAGTTATTATGAATTAAATGAGAACGAAAAAAAGCAAATTTCACAATTAAATAAGGAAAGTGAACAATAACTATAAAATCAAGATTGCAAGGTATAAGGAAGTTTTTTATGGAACAAAATGATAATAAAAATTTGATATCTGAAATACTAGAAAAACAAAATGACAATAATATAATTAAGAAATTAATATTAACTATTTTTGGAATAATAATCATAGTGTGATTTTGCTTATTGTATTCTTTACTCCCAAAGCGGATGGATGATACAAGTTCTGGGGCTATAAAGTTCAATGTCGCAATGGAACTTATAGTAGTTCTAGTGGCAAGGGAACCTGCTCTCATAATGGTGGTGTAAGTAGATACTTAAACTCTGAACTAACAAGTGGAATTAAATACAATACAAATTTAAATTATTTTATAAACAGTAAAAAAGTAATAAGAAAGATTTGAATAGTTCCTGAAATAACTATCCCACTATAAAATAATTTATCTTTATCTAAAATCATATTTTATTTTCCCATCACATAGTCTATTTTCCAACAAAATAAAGCGGTATTAAAGCATAAAAATGAATAACCACGCCATTATTATTTGCTCAATGTAAATATGAAATAATAGTTTTATTTACTATTCACTAACCTATTTCTTAATGTATCAATTATATATATCTATCCTTAATTTTTTGATTAGAACTCATAAATTCAATGTCAGTCATTGTACCGGATTCAAAAAATTTGTTTCAAACTAGTAAATCCACAATTTTCTTAAGGTCACTAAACTCAAAACTAAGTCTGTAAATTTTATTTTTTAATATATTAAAAAGAAAAAAATTATATTTACTAGTAAAAGTTTTCCTATTAACATTAAACTTCTTCTCTAAAGTAATATTTTTTTGAAAATGTTTTAATTTAACCTTTTTTATCTTATTATCTTTTAAAATAATTATTTTATTTTGCTTAAATCTTTGAAAATTTGCAAAATATACTTGATTTCACTTACAAATTTCAATTATGTCATTAATTTCTATCTTATTTAAACTAAAAATATCATTTGCTTTTTTATTTAAAATAGAAACTCGTTCTTGTTGTTTAATTTCAAATAAATAAGCATATACAGCTAATTGTAAGAAATGAACATCAGTAACTCTGCTAACACATTTAAATTCCCAAACATTCTTACTTTTAAAATCAATGCAATCAATAAAACCATTTAAAGTTTTATCATATAATTCTGCAACTTTAGAATGAGTATATGGTTGTTCAAATGCACTACCAGTAGAAATATGATATTCCATCAGTTGCATAAAATTACTTAAATTTTCTTCTGTAATTCAATTATAATTTTCATTACTAATTTGATTTAACTTAAAATTAAACTTATCAACAATATAAATTCATATATTAGCTAACAGCAATAAATCTTTAACCGGCAATTTTTCATTTTCGTATAAACCTTTAATGAACTTTTCGTGTTTAAATAAATCAGGATATTCTTCTTTTGTGTAGTCTCTTCTTTCCTTTAAAAAATTTAATAATAAATTTAAAGAACTAACTTTTTTAAGATCCTTTTTACAATGTCACTCATAATAAAGTGGTATCGCTGTCCCCGTTATATTAGAAACTTGTTCAATAAAACCTTTTTCTTGAACATAATCTTTTAAATTTAACACAGTAGTTTGTGGAAAATCTTGATTAATATAATCTTCAACTTTTATTTTTTCCATACAATTCTTAACAATATTTGATGGAACATGCCTTACTAAATCAACAACACTAATACTTGAAGCTTGATAATTAAAATTATCATCATAATCTTGCATTTTTCTTTTAAAACAATTAGTCTCATAACTGTTTAAATAATTAATTCCTTGACAATATGAAAATAATTTTTTAACATCTAAAAATTTTAAAAATGATTGATTATAATTATGAATTAGAATTAATTTCTCTAAACTTCTTGTTATCGCTACATACAAAGGATTTGCTGGTATCATTGGATTAGACTCGTGATTATAATACTTATAATAACCATTATCAAAGTTAAAAACTATTACTAATTTTCTTTCCAAACCTTTTGCTTGATGAAATGTTGAAAATACTAATTTTCCTTTTAAAAATTTTTCTTCTAATTTTTCATCATCATTTGATGGAACATAAACCGGAATCCCATCCCTAGATAGTTTATTGGCAATACATTTTATTGGCGTTTTATCTTTTAATACTGACGGCGCTAAAAGAAAAATATTATCATAACCTCAAGTTTCAATTTCTTTTTTAATTTTTTTATATAATTCTTCACTTTCATATACATTAGCAATAATATATTCAGGTTTATATTGAGAAATTTTTGTTGATTTCATAAGTGGTTTTTGATAAAAAACTTCATTAATAAAATTAATGACTTTATCATTAACCCGAAAACTCTCTGATAATGTACATTGTTTTCAACTATATTCATTAAAATCAAATAATTTACTTGCCAAAGTAATATATCTGGAATCCGCACCTTCATAAGAATAAATTGACTGGTTCTTATCACCAAGTAAACATATTTTGGCATTAAGAATATTATCATTAATAACTTTACAAACGAACTCATAAAACAGAGGTTTAATATCTTGTGATTCATCAATAATAATAATTTGAAATCCAATGTTAACTTTAGGTTTTTGTTGTTGCTTAATAATTTCACTTAAACCATTATCCGTTATACATTTTGGTTCTTGATAATATTTCAAACCAAAAGCGTGAAAACTATGAACTTCAATATTTTTTAAACCAAGATTTCCAACTTTTTTTCTTGTTTCTGATTTTAAATGAGCATTATAAGTAAGTAATAAAATTTTACAATCACTAAAATATTTAGCAATATGAAGACTGGTAGTAGTTTTACCACTACCAGCAACCGCTTGAACAACAACATTATTTTCTTTTAAATGTAATATTATTTTTTTTTGTTCTTCAGAAGGTTCATGCAAAATACTCATCTTTAATTCCTTTATATCACTTTGTTATTCTCTTTCACATTCTTTTAATCACGCTTGTGCATGGTCTCATCGTTCTTGATATCGTGAATATTTTCTTACTTTTTTATTAGTTGGTAAATTACCAGCAACTTTATAATGTTCAAAAATCTTTAAGATCATCCATAGGTTCTTTAAACCATAATTCATTATCATACTCATGTCCAAATACTACTACCGATGAATAGGTGGTAGTTTTTACTCTCTTTCTTACTACTTTATTTTTGTCAATTTACTTGTTGATAATTAATGGCAATATTAAGATTAACGGTTCTTCCAGGAGTATTTTTTCAAACATCATCAATTGATGGAATAAAATATTCGTTTGGTGATGTCTTATTTTAACAAATATTTTATCTATTAAAATAAAACTAACTAAGGAAAAGACAAATTTATCTTTTTTAACCATCTTGATAATAACATAAAATCACAAAATTACAAAACAAAAATAATAATTGGTCGCATTTAGTTTTCTTAGGTATTTTTTAAAAAAGAAAAAATAATCATTTACTATAAATTATTTCAATATTCAAATTAAGTATATATATCCTATGTACGATTTTTGTTGTAAAAAATTATTTTAATATTGTTTTTGTAAGCATTTTACTTAGGTTTTATAACCTTTTATTAAGATTATGTTTGTTAATATTAAATATTTTGTTTTATTACTTATTTTTTAAATAAAAAGGTAATCAATTTTTAGTTGCTTTTCTTTCAAAATTATTTAAACCTTTTCCTACCTAACAAAACTTTATGCGTCCCAAAATGAACAGAAGTTGAAAAAGAACAAAAACAAAATATTAAAATAAAAAATATTAAAATAAAATTTGAGTATCAAAAAGATACTTTTGCGGGTGTAAGATGAAACTGGTGAAAAATGCTAGAACTTGATGCACAATTGAAAGTCAAACCTACGACTGATATTGATTTACCAGAAACGGCCACCAAATTTGATGGCAACCATAACTATAACGATGTTGTTGATAATCTTGATTACTTAATGATTCACCGTGGTGATTTTGATAAATTTAATTACTCGTATCTCTATTGAACACCTGTATTTAATTTCATTGACACCCTAGAAAAAGGTTATTACAAAGAATTTACGATTAAAAATCACGGCTTTAAAGATGAGAGCTATTTTTATCACAAAAATTCAACTATTTTACCAAACTCAAAAATATTTGGGCCTACAAATGTGACCAAAATTGAAGTTATAAAAAAAATCAAAAAAAGACTTAATGAAACAATTAATAATCTTACTGGCGTAAATAATGCAATTGAAGGCATCGACTATAATGCAGAAATTAAAGATAACGACAACAATTACTTAGATGATAGTGCTACTTTTGATTTAACAACAGATAATGTTGCTGACAGAACATTTACCGTTAAATTCACTGCAACTGAAACAAGTACACAATTGCAAGGAACAAATACGATTAAAATGGTCATTCCGAAACAAGAAGATACCAACAATAATGTCCTTAAAATTAAGGCATTTAACAAAACCTTAATCGCAGGTAATAACTATTTGCAATTACTCCACGCTGAAAAGGAAATCTGAAAATATGATACCAAAAGTACTAACGATTATTACCTAATTAAATATCTTTTTGGTACCTTAAATTATCTCAATGTTAGATTTAGTTTTCTACGCTATGACCCCGATTTAAAAAATGATATTTACCTATATTTTAAAAATAACATCCCTAATATTAACAACAGTGATTACAAAAATGTTTTTGATGAAATCTATGAAATTCTTGGTAATTTCTTTGCTAGTTTATTTTATGCGACTTTTGATATGGACGAAAAAACTTATACCGAAATTGATTTTAAGGGCGTAGAAAACTATAAGAAGGATTACTTTATTCAAATCGGTTTCTTTTATCGTTCATTAATTACCTTTTATCCCAAAAAATATTTAATCAATGTTACTGGCAATTCGGAATTATTACTAAGAAGTTATTTCTTTACTTTTGACAAAAAAATGCACCAAGATAATTACAATGCCATTAACAACACCAATAGTATTTATCAAATTGATTTTAATGTCCTTAAATCTTATGATAATAAACTGATTACCTTGTCAAGCAACAAAACCGCTAACAGTATTAATTATCTCAATACCGATATTGATATTCGTTATGGTATTAATATTTTTACCTTAACTTTTCCACTTTATCACAAAGGTAATATCTCTAACTACAATTTTAAAATTTATGACTTTAATGTCTTAAATTCCACAGCCTTTATCCCTGATGGTTTAAATAACAGTGAATGAGACGATTTAATTCCACCGGCAAATTGCAAATATTCTGGACGATGAATACCAACTTTTAATGATATTGGATGTGCCATTCAGAATGCTGGTATCAAAATGATAAACTGAATACTCACCGCTTCACAAATCATCACGATTTTGCGACCGTTAGCAATTATTGCAAAAGCAACAGTTAACTTTTCAACTGCTATTTTTCCAATTTTTAAAACGGTACCAGCTTTTTACTATACCTTTCAATTTTTAATTGGTTTTGCCATCTTTCTAATGATATTAAGAATTTTTATATAATATATAATATATATATATATATATTGAAAAAATAAAATAAAGGAGTTAAAAAATGAAAATTTTAAGTATAATGGCTATTTTAGGATTAACAATATTACCCGTATCTGCGTGCTCTAAAAAAATAAATGAACCAACTCTCTCAGACAGTAAAAAAAGTAATCAAGTGTCTGAAATTAACTTAACAAAAGCAGAATTTACAATATGAAAAAATGAAACTCCTTATAAACCTGCACCGGCGTGAAAAACAGAATTACAATTTTTATTAAATGATATAGAGAAGCAATCAGGAATAAAACCCATAAATCCTATAGAAGAATTATGGAACAATAAAGGGCGAATTCAAAGTTATATAAATCAAAATCAAGTTAATATTATTAAAAAACTTAACGAATTACAAATAAATACAAAATGAACAGAAGTTGAAAAAGAACAAAAACAAAATATTAAAATAAAAAATATTAAAATAAAATTTGAGTATCAAAAAGATACTTTTGCAGGTGTAAGGTGAAACTGGTGAAAAATGCTAGAATTTAATGCACAATCAGAAACAAATTAAAATACGGGGGGCTTTGTACAAAATTAACTGGAGCTGTATAATTAACTGTGTCTCTAAGTAATTAACTTAAATTCACTCTGTCTTCAAATTTTATCATTAAATGTGAAATTGCACTACCCTAATTTTGAATTGGCATCGTTCATTTCTTAACCATATTTTGAAATGCTAAATAGCATATTTTAAAAACTATAACTGCCCAAAGAAAGATGACTTTTTACGATAACAAACACTTTTGGGCAACTAAACAACTTTTTCATTTTTTGTATTTTGACAAAATAAAAACCAGTAATTAATTGAAATTACTGGCTTGAATAGTTTGCTTATTTTTCACGAGAAATTAAACTGATTATACTTTTGCCTTTGCCCCAATTAGACCTAAAATTAATAATAACTTTTTCATTTTTTGATTATTCTTTTGATCCGTCTCTTATTTTTGGTAATCTTTTGGAGCTAAAACGGCAATATTAATTATTTTTTCTTCTTCGTTTTTTGGAGTAATTCCTGTTTCTATCATTTTATAATATTTTTTGCTATATTTACCCCAATTGTTAAGAGTATCTTTATGATCTTGTCAAATAACTTTTTTATTATCATCAATTAAAATTTTCTTAATACTATCTCTAACAGAAAAAAACCGCATTGATTCTGATGTTATAAAAATAGTTCGTACTAAATCATTTTTAATAGTATGCCTATTTTCTTTGGTGATATTACTTAAATTACTAATAGAGTTATTAATATCTTTTCTACTAATTTCTATTGTATCTTCACCTACTAAACTGCTATAATTTCCTGAAAAATTAAGAGATTCTGAAGTAATGTTATTATCTAAATTTTTTATTTTTGAATCAGAGAAATATCAATATGTTTTGTTATGATTTTTATCAATATTAATAATTCCCTCTAAATATAAATTACTTGTATCAAAAACTAATTCAATTTCATGATTTTCATTACTTAATGGAATAATTTTATGTTTATTAATACCATTTTTTAATTTAAATACTTTTTTGTTTGGGTAATTTGTATTAATAACTCCTTCTAATTTTTCAACATTTTTAGTAATTTCAAAATAATTTGTGCTTTCTCTTAAAAAGTTTATATAAGTTCCATATTTTGAAGCCGGATGTGTTCTATTTTTAGAAGAAAAATTACTAGATTTTTTAATTTTAGCAAATACTTTTTTTAAACTGCTTGATCTTCTAGTTATATTAGAAATTGGTTTTTTAGCTTTTCCTTGGATGATTTTTTTTGAATTTTTATCATTATTTAAATTAACATCTAAATCAGTTTGCTTATTTTGATTTTTTAAAGATATTATTTTTACAGCCATAATTGGTATTGGCACAGTACTTAAGAATGTTATTGAACCAAGTATTCTTAATAGTTTTTTTATAATATAAACATTCTTCCTTCCTTTTAAAATGTTTCAATTTCTGTTAATTTAGTTTTTCCAATAGTAGAACCTTGATAAGACAAATTAGCTTTTCCATTAAAAGTTATATTGTTGTCGTTATTTATAGTAATTTCTTGTGGCAAAAGATTATATTGTTTTAATTTTTGCATAATTTCCTTAATTGAAATTTCAAATATAGTTTTTTCGTTATTTTCATTTATTATTTCTGCATTAATCTCACCATTAATATTTTGTTTTAAATTTAATATAATTTGCACTAAAACTTTATCTAAAAAAGTACTAACTTCAATAGTTTGGTTACCTTCAATATTAAGTTCTTGGAAAGGTAATTCTAATTCAAAAATTTTTATATTTTGCATTTCTTGACTATTTCCCAAGTCAAAACTATTTGATAATGAAATTGAATTTGAAAAAGAATTATGAATTGATTTAGTAATATCTTGAGTAGAGCTATATGATGTCAATGAACTTGTTTCACTTGTAGAAGACGTTTGGCCACCGCCGCCACCAGAACCACCTATACTAAAACCAAATAAACTAAAACCAGCATTACCTGATACTTCTGATGACTCTGATGATGAATCAATTTTACTATGTCCAACTTGTGAACTACTAGTTGAACTATTAGAATTAGTAAAACCAGAACTAACTTCTGAATTTGTTTGTGATCCAGTTGTTTTACTTAAACCTGTTGTAATTTGAAAGCTTTTTATTTCTTGGATTGTATATTTACAATTTGATGTTCTTAATTTTTGTTCTGTTGGTAAATTATTTTCTAAAATTGTTTTACCAGAACAAATATTTTCATTAGTTTTATTAATTATTGGTTCAATATTTTTTGTTACTGTTACATTTGAATATATTAAATTATTTATATTGATATTTTTAATTTCTTTTACAATATTTTCTTTATTTTTATCTCTAAAACTTAAAAATATTCCTTTTTTAATCAATTCATTTAAATTAATAATTTTATTTTGTTGATTATTTATAACATAGTATATTTTATTTTCACCAAAGTATTTATCACTATTGCTTTTAACTCTGATTGTTGTTGATGTGTTATCTTTTTCTTTAATTTCTAATTGTGAAATATCTAAACTAGGATTTAAATAATTTAATTCATTTAAAATAGATTTATCAGAATTATTATCAATTTTTAAATTATTTATTTTAATAACATCATTTAATTGATATTTATTTTTAATTTTAAAAATACCATCGTTATAAGTTAAAAAATACATATTAGAATTATTTTTATCAAAAATAATTCTATTAACTCCAATAATTTTATTGCCTTTTTCATTCATTTTGGTTGCTGACAACTCATTGTTCTTTAACACATAAGCACCGCTACTAGCTCCAAAATAAACATTTTTGTGACCCAAAACAATTGAGTGAACTTCTCCAGTTACACCATTAATTTTTTTAGATTTTGTTTCGCCACATTTTAGCAAGTAAAAACCATTATTTGTTCCAAAATAAAAATTATCATTATCATCAATTAAAACAGAACGAATATTATGTGGCATTCCCTCAAATGCTATAGCACTCATTTCACCATTTTTTATATACAAACCATTCTGTGTTCCAATAAAAACATTATTTTTTGAATCAACTACAAAATAATAAACATGACCATATACTCCAACTATTTTTGTGGCAGTAGTATGATTAGGTTTCAAAATATAGGCTCCATCGCTTGTTCCAAAATAAGTATTATTTTCTTTATCGTTATTAACGGTAAAAAATGTTTTATTAGACATCCCGTATATTTGTTTTGCTCTACTTTCACCATATTTTAAAACATAAGCACCGCTACCATTATTTGTCCCAAAATAAACATTATCATTACTATCAATAATTCCTACCATTCCATTATTAATTCCATCGATTTTTACTGGTATTATCATCCCTGGTTTTAATTTATATACACCCTGTGTTGTTCCAAAATAAACATTATTATTTTTATCAGCCATAATTAATCCACCGACGGTACTATCATTTATACCCACAACTTTTTCAGCGATTATTGTACCACTTTTTATTATATAAAACCCATTTCTTGTTGCAAAATAAAAATTACCCTCTTTATCGGTTGCACTGCCATAATATGATTCAATATCACTTATTCCAGTAATTTTTTGTTTAGAGTAATAATTTGTTAATAATACTTGTCTTTTAGTACGCATTGATGTTACTAAATTTTTATTTTCTTGTATTTTCACTGGAGCATTTGCCAAGACTATTGGTGTTATGCTTGAGAAGCTTGTAATTGTTGTCACCATAGAAAGTAATTTTTTCATATTAATCAAATCCTTTTCTTAATTATTTACTAAATTAATAAAATTTATTAAAAAATCAACACCTTTCTCTAAATCTTAGTCTGGAATCTTCTTACTTTGGAATTTCATTATATACCAACAAACAAAAATTTTTACTTTTGTAGGTCATTAAATATGAAAAAAATTAATAAATTTACAAGCAACGGTTGATTATAATAAAAATAAATTAACAAAAACAATTAAATAGAAAGCAGGGTTATAAACAATGAAATATATTATCGCTGAAAACCAATTATCAGATTTAGAAGCACGCTTACAATTCTGATTAAAGAGTTTTTACCGAGATAAAAACTATCATAAAACTAAAAAACGAATTAATAATTATTTAAACCTATGCAAACAATTTTATACCGAAAAAAATACTTTAAAATCATTAATTAAAAAACATTTTCACAATATTGACATAACTTTTTATCGTTGAGCTGAGAAAATTATTAGTAGTTATTATGCAAATGATTTTAGTAATTTACTAATTAAATCAACAAAACCATTAAATCCCCATTATCAATTTACCATTGAAAGTCGTAAAAAAGTATGTGATTTATTTTACAAATATAAAAACATTAAAGCTGGCGGTGTTTGGTCATTATATAACAACCTCCTTAGAGGCGAACATGACGCTCATAAATATGATTTACCAAGAAATATTAGAACCTTTTATCGTTGAATTAAAAATGACCCTCGTTATGATAAAATTAGACAAAAAATTAAAGAAAAAAAAACGCTATTACCGTCGTTATGAAGTAAAAGAAATTGGATTAATACAAATGGATGCTAAACACTTTCCCAAGTCAAAATATCCGGTAGAAAAAAATATGTATGTCTATGACTTTATTGATGAAAAAACAAGAATGGTATTTGGTTATGTTTATGATAGTTTGGGAACTAATAACGCGATTAATGCTGTGCAAAGAGCAATATATGATTTTAAGAAGTTTGGAATAGAAATTAAACGAATTAGAACCGATAATGCTCCAGAATTTACTACTACTAATTGAAGTAATAAAAATGAATATAAGATAAAAGAAAGACCCTTTAGTAAATATTTAAAAGATAATAAGATAATCCACGAAACCACACCAATAAGGTCACCGCAAAGTAACGGTAAGATAGAAAGATTTCATAAGAATTATAATAATTTATTATTGTTAGATGATAGCAAAAGATTTAATACTAATGAATTACAAAGATATTTAAATGAATATTATTACTTTTATAACTTCCAAAGGAATCATTGAACAATAAAAGACACCCCATTTAACTTTTTAAATAAACTTTTAAAAACCTCTTGAAACTAACATATGTCTGTGCTATAGTATAAAGGAGAAAAATTATGAAATTAAAATTATTAAAAATGCATTTTTATCGTCTTAAAAGAACAGATAGTTTAGATAAATTAGTATGATGGGGTACGACGGTATTAGGTAAGACTACTAAAGATAAACCAATAGCCGTAAATATCGGTGACAAGACAACTTATTTTTATAACCAAGGCATTGAAAAAGTAAATACTACTTGTTTAAAAAGTCGGTGAAAGGAGCCAATAACAAGAAAGGTTACAACACTATCTTTTGAGCAACAAAAAGAGTTAATTAGTAAATTTACTACAATGACTGAGCAATTAGATCCGTATGAAATGATAACTTTTTTATCTTTAGAAAATCAAATTTTAAAGGACGAAATTAAAAGATTCACAATTGAAAAAGAACAGCAATATGAAATGGAATAGAAAGAGGCAAAAAATAATGGCATATGAATTTCGTTCAGTACCGTCGATTATGACATTAAATAATAAGGATGCTTATAAAATTAATAAAACGATTCGCCATAACTTTGTAAGGTAACACACCCTTATAATGTAAAGTAATACACACTTATAATAGGTTGACAAAATATACGGTATATTCTATACTTGTTTGGTGCATTAGATATTGCTATTGCATATATAAAAATAAATAAAAATTTAATATAATTATTGTGAAGAACTCGGGTTTTATTTAAGTAGTATTTGAATGAATAATGTCTTGGGTCTTTGTTTTTTAGAGCGGGGTTGCTATGGCGGATATTAATAAGAGAATGGAATTGTTAGTTAATCATTTGAAGGAGTATGGCTTTGTTTTTCAGGGTTCGCAAATTTATGGTGGGTTAAGTAATAGTTGGGATTATGGTCCATTGGGAGCACAGTTGAAAAATCGTTTGCAACATTTGTGATGGGAACGGTTTGTGACGAAGCATCCTTTGAATGTTGGACTGGATAGTGCCATTATTATGAACAGTAGTGTTTGGGAGGCTTCGGGGCATCTTGATAATTTTTACGATTTATTTGTGGATTGTAAAAGTTGTATTAAGCGGTTTCGGGTGGATCATTTGTTAAGTAATGTGACTGTTGATTTTCAAAAATTGCGTGCTGATGAATTGCAAGCCTTATTAAAAGAACATCAAGTTGTGTGCCCTAATTGTAAGAATAATAATTTTACAGCGGTTCGTTCATTTGATTTGATGTTCAAAACTCAACAAGGGGTTTTAGCAAATGATCAAGGTGTTGTTTATTTACGACCAGAAACAGCGCAAGGAATTTTTGTAAATTTCAAAAATATTCAACGAAGTTTAAGAAAGAAATTGCCCTTTGGGGTTGGTCAAATTGGAAAAGCTTTTCGTAATGAAATTACTCCGGGACACTTTATTTTTCGGACAAGAGAATTTGAACAAATGGAATTGGAATTTTTTTTTAATCCTAATGATCAAACGGAGTGATTTGATTATTGATTAAGTTATTGTCAGCAATTTTTATTAGATGTTGGTATTAAACAGGGTAATTTTAGTTTAAATGAACACGAAGATAGTGTTTTAGCTCATTATGCGAAGCGAACTGTGGATATTGAATATAATTTTCCTTTTGGTAAGCAAGAGTTATGGGGTATTAGTAATCGTTCTTCTTTTGATTTAAAAACGCATAGTGAACATAGTGATGAAGATTTAAGTTATTTAGATTCAGAATTAAATGCGAAGATATTTGCGAATGTTATTGAACCGTCAGTCGGTGTTGGCAGATTAATGTTGGCCATTTTAAATGATGCTTATGATGTTGAGATTTTGCCAGATAATAGTAAACGCACGATATTGCGATTAAATCATAATTTGGCTCCTTATTATATTGCTATTTTACCTTTAAGTAAGCAATTAAATGAAGAAGCGTATAAATTATATGAAGAGTTAGCTAACGATTTTTTAGCAACTTATGATGAAACGCAAAATATTGGGAAAAGATATCGTCGTCAGGATGCTATTGGAACGCCTTATTGTATTACGGTTGATTTTAAAAGCTTAAGACGGTGAAGAAGAAGTGTAACGGTGCGTTTTCGTGACACGATGGTGCAAAAACGAGTAAAAGTTAGAAAATTAAGAAAGTACCTTAAACACTTGCAAGAGCAAAATTAAAGTGTAAGGAGAAATAAAGCTAGTATGGTTAATCCTGAAAAAATTTCTCTCATTAGAACGAGAACTAATATTACTGAAATTATTGGTCAATATTTAAAATTGCAAAAAAAAGGTCGTAACTATTGAACAGTTTGTCCTTTTCACGAAGACAATGCGCCTTCAATGAGTGTTTCTCCTGAAAAACAAATTTATCGGTGTTTTTCTTGTCAAGCTTCTGGGAATGTCTTTACTTTTTTGCAAAAATATAAAAAAATTTCCTTTTTAGAAGCTTTAAAAGAAGTAGCAGCACTTGTAAATATTGATTTACAAGAATTAGAGCAATGAACAAAAAATAAATATGATAGTGAAACTTTGAAAATATTTGCGATTAATGCTTTAGCTTGTGAATACTTTATGTATCATTTAGATAGCAAAATTGGTATTCAAGCAAAAAAATATTTAGAACAGCGAAATATTGATAATAAGTTAAGAGAACAATTTAGTATTGGATTGGCGCCTAGCGAAGATGGACTAGTAGCATATTTACAACAAAAAGGTTATAAACCTAGTGAATTAGTTATTTCTGGTTTAGTTGTTTATCAAAATAATCATTTTAATGATTATTTTAGAAATCGGATTATGTTTCCGATTCGTGATATAGAACATAATATCATTGGTTTTTCGAGTCGTTCATATTTGGAAAATCAACAACCAAAATATATGAATACCTTAGAAACTAATATTTTTAAAAAAAATCAATTATTGTATAACTTAAGTTTTGCAAAAAATCATTTGCATCAAGATAAGTATTTATTAATTTGTGAAGGATTTATGGATATTATTGCTTTAAGCAAAATTGGCATTAACAATGCCGTTGCCATTATGGGAACAAGTTTAAGTGCACAACATTGTTCAATATTAAAAAAGGTTACTAATGAAATTATTTTATTTTTGGATGGTGATGATGCTGGAATTATAGCTGCGTTTAAAATGATTAGTGAATTATGGTATCACAAATTTAATGTTAAAGTAATAAACAATCCAACAACATTGGATCCCGATGATTTAATTAAAAAAGAAGGTGCAGTAGCAGTTCGTGCTTTAATTAAAAATAGTATTCATCCTTTAGACTTTGTTTTAAATTATTTTCAAAATAATTTAGATTTAAAGAAAATTGATAATGTGACTGAACTTTTAAAAAAAGTTACTCCATTTTTTCAGTTATTACATAGTGCTGTTGAAGTAAATTTTTATTTAAATAAGTTGGAAACAATAACTAATTTGAATAAAAAAATCCTTGAACAAACATTGTTTGCTAAGCAAACAATAGGAACTACTGATAAAATAAATCCTAAAAATGCTGGGGCTAATAAGAATTTATATTTAAATCCGATTGAGAAATCGGAAAATATTATTATATTTTCGTTACTTTATACAAAAGAAACATTAACTAATAGCGAATTAAATAATTTTTCCTTAATTGATCCCATTAAAAAAGTTTTATTATCAGAAATTATTAGTTGATATGATAAAAATCCGCAAGCAGGAAAAGTAAATTATGAAGATTTTCTAAAATCATTACAACAAGAACAAGTAAAAAAGTCGTTAGAAATGATTTATAGTCTTTATAATAAACAAGAATTTGTTTATCGACCTAAGTTAATTAATGATTGTCAAGAAACTATTTATAATTATTTAATTAAATTAGAAAAAGATAAATGAGCAAAAAAATGATTAGCAACTAATAATGTTAATGAAAAAATAGCGATTGGGCAAAAAATTATTAGTTTGTCAAAAAATATTAAAAGAGAAAAGAGTGGTCAATAGATGCGAAAAAGAATATTTAAAAAAATAAAAACTTTTGATGAGATTAAGTATGACTTATTAAAAAAGATTAAAAAAAATGATAATCATATTAGTCAAGAAGAGGTTTTAAAAGCATTTGAAATGTTAGATATTGAAGATGGACTCTTAGAATCTTTTATTAATGAACTACAAAATGATGGTGTTGTTTGAACCGATTTAGTTGATGATGATGAAGTTGAAGTTGATATTGATTTAGAACATTCTGATTTTGAAGATGATGATATTGTTAAAGAGCGAGCTATTTTTGATGAAGATGATGATATTATTATTAACTTTAAAAATAATGGTCCAAGTATTTCTAATGAAACTAAAATTCATGACATTATTAAAGCCTACTTTAATCGTTTAGGTTCAAGTAAAATTTTAACAAAAGAAGAAGAAGTAAAATATGCAAGAATGTTGGATTCATCTGATCTTGAAATTAAACAATATGGACGAAATAAGTTAATTATTTCTAACTTAAAGTTAGTTGTTTCAGTAGCTAGAAGGCATACTAATCGTGGTTTAGATTTTTCAGATTTAATTGAAGAAGGAAATATTGGTTTAATGAAAGCAGTTGATCGTTTTGATTATCGCCGAGGATTTAAATTTTCTACTTATGCAACTTGATGAATTCGTCAAGCAATTACAAGAGCGATTGCTGATCAAGCAAGAACGATTAGAATACCGGTTCATATGGTGGAAACTATTAATAAATTAACAAGAATTGAACGCCAATTAACTCAAGAATTAGGTCGGGAACCAACCCACACTGAAGTTGCAGAAAAAATTGGTTTGGTGGGAATGACTGCTGAAAAAGTTCGTGAAATTAAACGATTATCAATGGAACCAGTTTCTTTAGAAAAGCCAATTGGCGAAGAAGATGATACACACTTTGTTGATTTTGTTGAAGACAAAGATATTTTTTCACCAGATGATTATGCTGAACGAGAATCATTACGAGAACAATTAGATAAGGTTTTTGAAGAAATCTTAAATAAACGCGAGGAAAAGGTTATTCGGATGCGTTTTGGTTTACTACCAACTAAAATTCGATCGCTAGTTGATTTAGCAGAAGAGGGAAGCGAAAAAGATGAATTAATTAGTGAAATAATGAATTTAGATTTTAAGTTTGATACGCCAATTGAAAAGGTAATTAATTTAAATGATTATGTTATTGATAAACATTTAACTAAGTATGATTCACCAAAAACATTAGAAGAAGTTGGTAGTGAATTTGGTGTTACCAGAGAAAGAATTCGTCAAATTGAAGCTAAAGCTTGTCGCAAATTAAGAAGTCCTTCAAGGTCAAGACTTTTGAAAGATTTTTATAAAGGTTAATAATGAAACTATCTCATCGTTTAGCAACAATTGCTAATTTAGTTAATCCTAATGATATTGTTGCTGATATTGCTTGTGACCACGGTTTAGTTGCTATTTATTTAGTAAAGAAAAAAGGAATGAATAATATTTTTGTTAGTGATATTAATCCTAAAGCATTAGCGCAAGCTCAGAAAAATATTATTCAAAATCAATTACAAAATAATATTTTTCCAATTTTAGGAGATGGCATTAAATGAATTAATGCTAGTGATAACATTAATTGTGTTATTATTGCGGGATTAGGTGCCAAGACAATTATTAATATTTTAACTAATGATTATCAATCAATTAATCGTTATATAATTCAAACAAATAATGAAATGTCTAAAATTCGTAAATGAGTGCAAGACCACAATTATTTTATTGAAGACGAATTATTAATTAAAGATAATAATTTTATTTATGAGATTATTGTTATTAATAAAACGCACGGTTGTTTAATTGTTAGTGATGAACAAATTATGTTTGGACTAAATTTAGAAAATAAATATGAGTTATTATTTAACAAAATGTGAACCGACAAACTTTTTCATTATGAAAATATTATCAATAAATTAACCCCAAATCAAATTAATGCCATAATGAATTTACAAGTTTTGTTAATTAGAAATAAATTGCAAAGGCAAAAGGAGAAATAAAGATGATTAATGTTAATGATTTACGCAATGGCATGACTTTTAGACATAGTGGTAATCTATTTTTAGTCTTAGATACTGGTCGTGCTCAAGCTGGAAGAGGCCAAGCAAATGTTAAAGCTAAAGTTAAAAATTTGCGAAGCAATGCAATTATTAATTTAACTTTTACTAGTGGTGATAAAGTTGAACGGGCGCATCTTGATAAACGCGTGATGCAATATTTATATAGTGATGGCAATAACTTGATTTTTATGGATAATGAAAGTTATGAACAAGTTGAAATTAATAAAACAAAAATGGCATGAGAATTAAAGTTTTTAACTTCTAATTTACCAGTTCAAGTATTACAATATGATAATGAAATTTTAACGATTTCGTTACCAGATAAAGTAACTTTAAAAATTATTGAAGCTGAACAGGCTGTTAAGGGTGATAGTAGTTCTTCGCCAAGCAAAAGAGCAGTTGCTGAAACTGGATTAGCATTACAAGTACCATTATTTATTAATACAGATGATTATATTGTTGTTTCCACAGTTGATGGTAAATATCAGCACCGAGCTTAAAATAACCTAAAAGGTTATTTTTTTTATGTCATAATTATTACAAACATATAAAGGAGTTAATTAAAGTGAAAATTGGATTTTTAGGTGCTGGTAATATGGGGAAAGCAATTATTGATGGGTTATTAAATACTAATGCTTTTACTAATGAAAATATTAAAGTTGTTATTAATAGTGATAAAAGTTTTCAATATTGAAATAATCGTCATATTAGTGTAAGTAAACAATGAGAATTTTTAAGCGATTGTGAAATAATTATCTTAGCATTAACCCCACAAGATATTTTAAAATTAAAAGAGCAATTAACAAATTTATTTACTCAGAAAATAATAATTTCTGTGGCATCGGGAATTAATATGACATTGTTAAAAACAATATTTAAAGATTGTGGGGTTACAAGAGTAATGCCCAATACTTCTTGTCAGTTTAATAATTCAATGACAATGATTTGTGAAGAGGGTAATGTTGAAGCTAATGAGCAAGCATTAAACATTTTTAATTATTGTGGTAAAACCATTTCATTAAGTGAAAAACAAATTCATTTGTTTATTGCTATTTGTGGTAGTGCTAGTGGTTATTTATATCATTGATTACAACCGTTAATAGAAATTGCTGAAAATAATAATCTTAGTAAAGATGAAGCCAAAACAATTGTTGGTGGTTTATTACTTGGTGTTGCGACAAATATTTTAAATAGTGATTTAGAGCTAAAAAAATTGCAAGAAAATGTAACATCGCCTGATGGTACAACAATGGCAGCAATTAAAGTTTTTGAAACTAATAACTTGCAAAATATTATTAGTGATGCTGTAAATGCTTGTATGTTGGAGTAAACAACTAGAAGAAATAGTATCTAAAATTAAAATTATCAAAAAAAAAATAAAAATTATCAAAAAAATAGTATAATATTTCTAATCCAAAATCTTAAAATTTATGGTAAATAATCATATTTAAGGAGCTGACAAATGAAAGTATTATTCTCTATTGCAAGTATAATGAGTTTAACAGCACCAACATTACCCGTCCCAACAAGTAATATCGAGACTGTTATTAATAATGATATTAAACCGCTTGGTGAAGAAATCATAATAAGTAATAAGGAGGAATTACTTCATAATGTGGGTACTATTGCAGTTGATAGTGTTAATAATAACATTTATTTTGGAACTTATCACGGTACTTATGTTATTGACCAAAAAACTAACAAAGCAAAATTAGTATGTAAGGATGCTTTAAATATTAATGAATATCGCCATATTCGTGCCATTGCTATTGATAGCAATAAGAATATTTATTTTGGTACTTTTAGCAATGGGGCATATGTTTTGAAAGTTGGTGCAACTACTGCAACTAAAATTGATGGTGTTGATGATGCTGTTCGTGTGATTGCTATTACTGGTAATGATGATGTTTATTTTGGAACAAAGAATAACACTTATATTTTAAAAGCAAACGAAGCAACAGTAAATAAATTCTCTTCTCTTACTGATCTTTTTTCAATTGCTATTGATAGTAGTAATAATATTTATTATTCTAAGTATGAAGCAGGGGCATATGTTTTGAAAGTTGGTGCAACTACTGCAACTAAAATTGATGGTGTTGATGATGCTGTTCGTGCGATTGCTATTAATAGTAATAATGATGTTTACTTTGGAACAGTTGCGGGGATAGAAGTTTTAAAAAGTGGTGAAACAACAGTGAGAAAAATTAATGGAATTAATGGTGCTATTAATGCCATTTTTTTTGATAAAAATAATAATATGTATTATTCAGTGGAGAAAAGAATTTTTAAATTATTATTAGATGCTAAAATAATAGCAAAGCCACATATAAAAACTGTTCCATTTAATTTACAACCATATAAAATAATTAACAGTAAAAATGTCAGCACAATAGAAGGTACAGTCATTAAAAATGATATTGTTCAAAAAATAAAAACACAATTAGAAAATAAATTTTCAGGAATTACTGAAAAAATTGATTATTATATTAACACTGATAATTTAAATGATAGCAATTGAACTGTAAATCGAAACATCATTGTTCAAGCAACTAATAATAGCAAATATATTTTTGGTTCCCATATTGAATCAATTCCTATATTAGAACAACCAAAATTAAATAATGGACCACAATTGTCAACAATAAAAAAATTAATTGAAGAAAAAAATAAAATTGGTATAAAAATAATTATTATCATTGCCTTTAGTTTAGTTGCAACTAGTTTAATATTTTGGTATTTACTATATTATTTTGTAATAAAACCAATTAAAAAAAATAAGAAATAATTACTAATTTTATTAGTGAACGAATTCATGTTTTAGGATTGTAAATTTTTAATTTTTATTACATAATTAAAAAAATAAATAAATATTGATTTATTAAAATTGAAATCAACTCATTACAATTAATGAGTTTTTTAATTTTAAATATTTGAATTATTATTTTTAATTAATAAGGAGAAGCCCGATGATTTTAAGTGAGTTAATAAAAAATAATCAAATAACAAAAAATAAAATTAAAAATGCTACGGTTGAAGAACTTAATTTTCAAAATGAGCAAGGATTTGATAGTCCTTTACACTTAGCAATTAAATTCGGTACTTTAGATATTGTTAGTGCATTTATTAAAAATGGCAAATGTAATTTAAATATTAAGGATGCAAATAACTGGACAGCTTTACATACGGCATTATTTAATGGTAAGTTAGAAATAGCTAATATGTTAATTAGTAATAAAAAATTTACTGCTATTAATGATTATAATAATAAAAATATTTTCCCCTTGGTTTATGCTTTAGAAAAAGATTACAAATCAGTAGTTATGACATTGTTACAACGCCTTGATATTAATATCAATATTATAAACAAAAATGGTTTTACACCGTTACATTTAGCAGTAAAAACAAATCATTTTGAAGCTGTTAATCTTATTGTTAATAAATGAAAAATAATGGATATTAATAATACTAATAATGGTGAGGGATTGGCTCCATTACATATAGCAGTAAAAAGAGAAAATATATCCATAATAAAAGTTCTTATGAAGTATTCTAATATTAATATTAATTGTCAATCTGTAAAAATAAAAGTTACCCCTTTGAAAATTGCAGTTGATACAAATAATTTTGAAATTGTCAACTTATTAGTAACTTCTGGTGCCAATGTTAATTTAGAAGATGCTGGAAAGATTAGTCCCTTACGGATGGCAGTAGAAAATGAAAAAGAAAAAATATGTAAGTATTTATTAGAAAATGGTGCAAATCCTAATAGTCAAGATATGTGTGGTATTACTCCATTGCATGCTGCGGCAGCAGGTAAAAATTTTAAAATATTCAAGTTGTTAGTAGATGATAAAAATTGTGATATTCATATTAAGGATATTCGTGGTAGTTCTGCTTTAGTATGAACATTTCAAAATCTTGATAAAAAATTGGGAGTATCTTATGTTAATTATATGCTTGTTGAGAGCAAGCTTAGGAGTAAAGAAGTACAAAAAATTGGTCTCATAAAAATGCATAATGATGCTCAATATAATGCTTTTCAAATTAGAACATATTTTAAATATAGTGCATTATTAAATAATCCAGCAGCAGCTAAAATTTTTAATAGTTTTAATAATGATGATTATTTAAAACATTATCAGGTTGTTAATGAGTATATTAACAAATATCAATTAATATATGAAAAAGTTCACGAATCATCTTGAGAGGCTTCTAAAAAGATTGAAGATGAATTATTTTTTAAGTCTTTAAAAGAATATCAATTAGATTTTGAAAGATTTAATTTAATATTATCAACGAGTAATAATCTTTTATTAGAACTTGAAAAAAAGCAAGAAAATGAAGAAAAATTAATGCAATATCAAGAACAATCGCAAATTTGAAAAGAAAGCAAATTAGAAGCTGAACAAATAAAAATTGAAAAAGAAGCAGTTAGTCAAAATGTTTTATGTTGCGCTAATGATGATATCAAAGAAAAAAACTTTCAATTAGGATTACAAAAGCTTAAAGAATTTAAAGAAAATGAAAATGCATCTAAAAAGTCTGTTAATGAACAACAAGTTTATCATTTAACTCCGGTGGAAGAAAAACGAATTTATCCTCCTAAAGTTCCAAAAATACCTAAAGGTCAACAATCAAAGGCACGACATATTGATTGACCAAAACAAAAAACTCCACAGCAGAAGATAAATTCTAATAAAAGTACTAAGTCTAAAATAGAAATCGTTTCGTATCAACCGAATATTGCTCAAATAGATAAAGAGCGAAAAATTATTGCAAAACAAGAGTGCATTTCAAATCGCAAGCAATTAATGTCAAAACCAAATGCAAGTTCGCTTATTAATTTTTTTCCTGATTTACAAGAAAGTTTTGCCGGTTTAAATAAAGATGAATTTAATACAGAAATTAAATGATGAAATGACAAGGTAAATAACTTACAATTAGATGATTCTGAAGTATTATTAAAATTTGGTCATCAAATTAAAGAAAAAATTACTAATATTAATATTAAAGAAAGAAAATTAAATTTAGAACAATTAACTATTTTGCAATTAGCAAAAGAAAATCAAGATGCAGAATTAGCAGCGATTATTAATGTTAATCGCGGTGAATTATGAGACCACAAATATGGTCGGCCAGCGATTAGTTTAGGAAAAACAATTGATAATGGCAAAGAATTAGTTATAGTTGGTACGACGCGAGAAATAAAAGGGTTGCCTTGCTTTACTTTAAATCTTGTTGAGGATAAAACAACATATTTTTATTTTAAAAATATTGTTACGATTGAAAAAGAAGATAATAAAGGTTGATGAGATAAGCAAAACAAACCAACCTTAACTGAAAATGAGATTGCCACATTATTTGCACAAATCGATGATTATAATGAAAAAAATGCAAATTTTCAGCATCAAGTAAATAATGTTAGTCCAAAAATTGCGAAACAATGAGATGCAACTGGGGCTAAACCGAAAAGTAAATTTGAAATTGATGATGTTCCAAAACTATTTCCACAAAAGGAATTATTATCTAATGAACCACAAGCAAGAACTAGTTTTGATCGGAGTATAATTTTTAATCTTGAAGCAGAGACTGCCAAAGTAGCAGAGCAAATGTTAGCACAACAAGCGAAGGAAAAACAAGCAAGAGAAAGAAGTCAACAAGAAAAAGCAGAGTCAGCAAGAGGAAAAAAGCAAAAAGAACCACTGTTATTTAATTAGAAATTTTTAAAGATATTTTGTTTAAAATTTATTTTAAATTGAAACCATAAAACTTATTAAGGAGAAAAAATGAATTTAAGTAAATTAATAAAAAATAAAATTAAAAATGCTATGATTGAAGAAATTAATTTTCAAGATGAGCAAGGATTTAATATTCCTTTACATTTTGCTGGTACACATTTTAAAATATTTAAACTAAAAATTGCAAATTAATAAATCATCATAATAAAATTTAAAACTAGAATTGGAGCAATACAATAATGAATGGTAAGGATAAAAAACAACAAAATAATAATAAATATGAGCAATTAAAGAGAAAATGGGATGAAGATTTAAGACTTGCAAAAATAGAACAGCAAAAGCAAATTGAAGCGAGAAAATTAATCAGAAAACAAAAAGAAAAATTAGATGCTAGTTTTAAAAAAATACCGCTTGAAGAAGAACAGCAAAATTTAAATTATTGTGAAGCTAGAAATATAGCAGAGGCAAATAAAATATTTGAAGAAGCTGAACAATATTTAAGTGATGCAAGAATAGAAAAAGAAGTTTGTCAAAAATAATTTGTACTTAAACAAATAAAGGACGCATAAAGTTTTGTTAGGTGGGAAAAGATTTGAATAAGTATTAAGACAGTCAGCAATGATTGTCTTTTTATTTTATAAGATGTTAAAAATTTGTTCTTTGAAAATTAAATACAAGTGAATTAATAATGTTGGTATGTATTAAAGCACGATAAATTGTGGGTGGTCGCCATAACCAAAAGAAGTTTACCAGTTAATAGATAACATCCTATTAGCTATAGCAATTTGTTTCGTTTTGCAATAAAAAAATGAATGGGTGGATTTCCTAAAAATATACACGCTATTAAATTAGTTCCAAGGGTAGGGGATGCGGATATTAAAGTGTAGAAATTTCTATATAGGGATATATTAAGTTTAAAATTATTAAAATCTTTATCTAATTAAAAAAACAAAATTTACTAACAAAGCTTGTTAAACACTTAAATCTGCGATATATAAGTGTTTAAAAAACTAAGTTAACTAACTTAGTTAATATAACTTAGTTTATTCATAAGAAAGGTAATTTATTATGAAAAACATTGAAAACATTTTCTTAAATACTAAAAAATATCTTTTAAAAGAAACACAAAACGCAATTCTTATTAAAGCACCAGAAATTCCGTGATTTAATGGACAAATCGGTATTTGGTTTCCAAAGAGATTTGTTTATAAAGGAAAATACGAAAATTCAATTTGCATTGGAATAATAAAAGATAGTAAATATCAAGTAATTTCAATTAATCAAAAAGAAAAAGAAACCAAATTAATTAAGGGACAAGAATTATTAGGTTTTTTCATTGCCGAAAAAGCAAACAACAAAAAAGATATAAATTATAACTATTTTAAAGGAGTTTAAAAATGAATATTGCGATTGGAATAATATTTATTATCATTTGCATAATGCTATTGGCATATTTTGCTTATAAAATTTATGCCAAAATAAAAATGCGAATTAAATATAAAAATGCCATTAAAAATAATACTGGTAATTTCACAAAAGACGAAAAAGGATGGAATAAAATATTCGTTTGGTGATGTCTTATTTTAACAAATATTTTATCTATTAAAATAAAACTAACTAAGGAAAAGACAAATTTATCTTTTTTAACCATCTTGATAATAACATAAAATCACAAAATTACAAAAGGTCGCGTTTAGTTTTCTTAGGTATTGCTTTGAAGAAGTAAAACAATCAGCTAATTATATTATTTAATTACTAAACTAACCCTGCCTTTCTTGTTATTGTCATTTTTATTCTTTTTCATTTTATCATATTATTGAATTTTTACACAACAAAAATTATTAATATTATTAAATTTTCACTAATATATATTAATTTTATATTTTTACTTACTTAAATCTATTATATTTATTTGTTACAGCATTACCTTTATAATTAATTCAACTATCATCATTTTTATTATTATATTTATTTCATAATGAATTTTTATATATTTCTTTTCTGATTTCTATTTCTGAATTAATATTTTCATTAATGTAATGTAATACATTTAAGTTGTTTAAATTTGCCATTCTTAAATGTAATAGATTATTTAAATTCTTATGATTATATATTTTTGCCCCATAGCCTAATTGTTGTTTTACTAAATGCGATACATCACTTTCAATGCTACAACCGATATTTCATTCTAAATTTTGATGATGAATACCTTGCTTATTATTACTGAAATAATTACTCGCCTTTCTTAAATTTGTTTTAATATCTTTATTTAATTCATTTTTAGCAACATTACGAATGTTTTTGATTAATTCTTGATGATTTCCATCCTTATATAATTTAATTCAACTATTTAGTGTTACTTTGCGATTTTCAAAAATAATATTAAATGCGGTTTGTTTTAATTTTTTAATAGCGTGATAACCATCTAAAATATATCTAACATTACCAAAACTGTTCGCAATTTCTCTAATTCAAGAATCACCATCACCACAAACAATTATTCTGTCATAATTAATATTTACATAATTTTTTTGTACTTCTTTAATTAATAAATCACGATAATCCATCGTATTTATTCGTTTACCAACTTTTAACATTAAAAAATGACCTCGTTTGTTTTCTAATTCTCTACGAGCATTTTTGTAATTTTTTTCTTTATGTCCGGTATGAAAAGTAACTAAACGAATTCTTTGGTCTTGTTTAACTTTCTGATCTAATGTTGCTAAAAATGTCTCATCTAGTTGAATATACAAATCCTTATTTTTGACATCAATTCTAGTTTTAGTTTCTTTTTCTGCTAGTTGAAAATATTCAGCAATATCGTATTTATTTAAAATATTTGAAATACTAGCTTTTGAAATATAACAATGATTTAGAGCATCTAAAACATCACGATACCGTTTACCATCTCCCAAAAGACTTAAAACTTTAAATTGGACATCAAAATAAATGCGTTGTTTAGGCAATAAGCCAATTTCTTTATCTAACAAACATACATATTCAAATTTACCTGATTTTTGATTTCAATATTTATATCGGCGTCGTTTAAAAGTAACATCACCAAAAATTGTAATAATTGTTCTTGGTGCAAAATGAACTACTTTATAACCTTGTTTTAACCGATAATGATATTTATATAAGTATTCATCTAATTTTTCATATTCATTAGCCAATTGTTCGCATTTATTGATGTACATATTTTTATGGGTTGTAAATAAACTAAATCAATGGTTGTTTTCTGAGGTTTTTACATTATTATTAATTTTTAACATAATAAATTACCTTTCTTGATAGTAACTTTAACAAATTTTAGTATTCAATAAACCGAAAAAAATGATAAAAATTCTTATTTGATGATTTATAATGAGATTCCAAAGTAAAGAAATTGCAGATTAGGATTTGGAGAAAGGAAAAGGTGTTGTAAATTTTATTAATTAGTAAAAATTCACGAAAGGAATTTAATTAATATGAAAAAATTACTCAGTTTATTAAGCACAATAACAATGGCCGGAAGCGGAATGTCAGGAATTGTCGGAAACGCTCCAACTTCAACAAAAAGTGAAATCAGTTATTTAAAAACAAATAATTTAAAAAATTTAGATAAAAAAGTTTATTTTATTGAAGATAAACCAAACAATTATGATGCTATAGAAATTAGCGAAATAAAAGGGCAAGTTAATGATATTGCAATCCATGACAGAAATATTAAGTCTACAGTTGCTGGTGCTACTTATTTTGCAACAGATGATGGATTATATTTTAAATCAAGACCTTCATCAAACTTAATTAAAATTAATGGAATAAATAACAAGGTTAATCGCATTATAATTTCTCAATCAACAGGAGAAGCTTACGCAATATCTGCAAATAAAAAAATTTATTTGATTGAAGATAAACCAAACAATTATGATGCTATAGAAATTAGCGAAATAAAAGGGCAAGTTAATGATATTGCAATCCATGACAGAAATATTAAGTCTACAGTTGCTGGTGCTACTTATTTTGCAACAGATGATGGATTATATTTTAAATCAAGACCTTCATCAAACTTAATTAAAATTAATGGAATAAATAACAAGGTTAATCGCATTATAATTTCTCAATCAACAGGAGAAGCTTACGCAATATCTGCAAATAAAAAAATTTATTTGATTGAAGATAAACCAAACAATTATGATGCTATAGAAATTAGCGAAATAAAAGGGCAAGTTAATGATATTGCAATCCATGACAGAAATATTAAGTCTACAGTTGCTGGTGCTACTTATTTTGCAACAGATGATGGATTATATTTTAAATCAAGACCTTCCTTCATCAAACTTAATTAAAATTAATGGAATAAATGAAGCAGTTATTTCTATTATAATTGAACAAAAAAGTGGTAATGTATTTGCAATAACTAAAACTAAAATGCTTTTAAATATTATTATTCAAATAAATAATTTACGGTTTAATAACATTATTAATGATGAAATTATTTTAAATGAATTAAATTATTTAAATCCTAATTTAGATATATCACAATTAGAAATTATTAATAAAACAGATACATCAGCTACAATTAAAGCAAAAGACAATGGTAAATATTTTGGTGAAGTTACTGTTAATTATAAAATTAAAAATAAAGATGAAATTAATGCTATTAATTTAAATGAATTAATTAAAAGAGCAGTATTTTTTAAGTTTCGTGATGAAAACCCTAATTTAAAATTTAAAGAAATAAAATATATTGATACTAATAATTTAAATTTTTCAAATACTGAAATAACAAAAAGAGAAAATTCATTTTTATGATCTAATGCTCCTAAAAATGTATGTTCTGATAGAGAAATTATCAATAAAACTCCAAATACAAGATCATTTAATGTACCCACTTGTGAATATAATTCAAAATCAAAATTAGTATTTCAAATTACAACAGGATTAACTAAAACAAAACAAGAAAATAAATTAAATGGTTGAAACATAAATTCTGATGATGAAATGAAATTAACAGATTTTACAAATATAAATAATAAAAATTCTAAAATCATTAATGTATTATCAAATGAATTTGATTTATCAAACACAAATAAACAAGAACAAGAAATGATTTTAAGTATTTTTAAGGTACCCGCTGATAAATTTGAACTTAATCCCAATGAAAAATTAAAAATTACTTATCCAGTAAGAATAATTACATCTAAAGTTATATTAAATTTAAAACAAAAAATTACAGGAAATATTACTGCCAAAATAATTGATGATAACAATAAAGAACAAGTAGTTACATTATCAATTACAGAAGTAATGCAAATTTTACAAAAATATAGTTTATTACCCAATGAAATTACTATAGATAAAAACAATGATAACATAACATTTAACGGTGAAGCATTTTTTTCATCAGAAAGATAAGGGCCGGTAAAAACAAATACAGTTACTACTATAGTATAAGGTTTTATAAAAACGATATTAGCTATTTAGAACAATAACTTTAATTGGAGCAAGTACACCATGTTTAATTTCTTGTGAAAAATAAGAAAAATATTCAAACCAGTAATTTTAATTAATTACTGGTTTCTTATTTTATTAAAATATAAAAAATGAAAAGTTGCTTAGTTGTTTAAGAGTATTGTCATCATAGACAACCACCTTTTAGGGTAGTAATTTTAACAGTTTTTAAATTTAGTTAACTTATTTTTCTGTTTTAATGATAAATGTTTTTCTAGGATTTATTTCTATTCTATATCCGCTTGAGTGATCATAGTAATTTATTGTCATTTCTAATTGGATAAACTTTTGGATTTTGTATGTTTTTCTATTGTTATTTTGGTTAATTATTTTGCCATATTTTCCTGTTAAATCTTCAATATTTTTTCTTATTTCATTGTTTTTTAAAAAAGCAGGAGTTATAAATTCAAGTTTATCATTTGTTGGTTTTGGTCTTTCTTTAAGTACTTTTTCAAGATTTTTTTTATTTATACTTATAGGAACTTTTATTATTATTTTTAATTCATCATGATGTTGTTGAATATTCTCAATTTCAACTTCTTTTAAATTTTCAAGTTTAACTTCTTTTTCATAAATTTGATTTTTAATCATTGGTGGTGTTATTGATTTATTTGTTTTATTATTACAACCAGTTATGAATAATGTTGCTAATTCCAAGAGAGTTAGTATATTTAAAAATTTCATAATTTTAACTTCTTTATTTTTTCTATATATATATATATATATTACACGAAAATTCTTAAAATCATTAGAAAAATGGCAAAACCGATTAAAAATTGGAAGGTATAGTAAAAAGCTGGTACTGTTTTAAAAACTGGAAAAATATCGGTTGAAAAGTTAACTGTTGCTTTTGCAATAATTGCTAATGGTCGTAAAATCGTGATGATTTGTGACGCTGTCAGTATTCAGTTTATCATTTTGATACCAGCATTTTGAATGGCACAACCAATATCATTAAATGTTGGTATTCATCGTCCCGAATATTTGCAATTTGCTGGTGGAATTAAATCGTCTCATTCACTGTTATTTGAACCATCAGGGATAAAGGCTGTTGAATTTAATACATTAAAGTCATAAATTTTAAAATTGTAGTTAGAAATATTACCTTTGTGATAAAGTGGAAAAGTTAAGGTAAAAATATTAATACCATAACGAATATCAATATCGGTATTGAGATAATTAATACTGTTAGCAGTCTTGCTGGTTGGCAAGGTAATTAGTTTATTGTCGTAAGATTTAAGGACATTAAAATTAATTTGATAAATGCTATTGGTATTGTTAATAGCATTGTAATTCTCTTGGTGCATTTTTTTGTCAAAAGTAAAGAAATAACTTCTTAGTAATAATTCTGAGTTTCCTATAATATTTACTAAGTATTTTTTGGGATAAAAGGTAATTAATGAACGATAAAAGAAACCTATTTGAATAAAATAATCCTTCTTATAGTTTTCTATACCCTTAAAATCAATTTCGGTATGAGTTTTTTCGTCCATATCAAAAGTCGCATAAAATAAACTAGCAAAGAAATTGCCAAGAATTTCATAGATTTCATCAAAAACATTTTTGTAATCGCTGTTGTTAATACTAGGAATGTTATTTTTAAAATATAGGTAAATATCATTTTTTAAATCGGGGTCATATCGTAGAAAACTAAATTTAACATTGAGGTAATTTAAGGTTCCGAAAAGGTACTTAATTAGGTAATAATCGTTAGCTCTTGTGGTGTCATATTTTCATATTTCATTTTCACCGTGTAATAATTGTAAATAGTTATTTCCAGCAATTAGGGTTTTATTAAATGCCTTAATTTTGAGGACATTATCGTTGTTATCATCTTGTTTCGGAATGACCATTTTAATCGTATTTGTTCCTTGCAATTGTGTGCTCGTTTCAATTGCGGTGAATTTAACGGTAAATGTTCTGTCAGCGACATTGTCTGTTGTTAAATCAAAAGTAGTGCTATCGTCTAAGTAATTGTTGTCATTATCTTTAATTTCTGTATTATAGTCGATGCCTTCAATTGCATTATTTACGCCAGCAAGATTGTTAATTTTTTCATTAAGTCTTTTTTTAATTTTTTTTATAACTTCAATTTTGGTTGCATTTGTAGGGTCGATTATTTCTGAATTTGGTAAAATAGTTGAAGTCTTATGATAAAAATAGCTCTCGTCTTTAAAGCCGTGATTTTTAATCGTAAATTCTTTGTAATAACCTTTTTCTAAGGTGTCAATGAAATTAAATACTGGTGTTCAATAAAGATAAGAATAATTGAATTTGTCAAAATCACCGCGATGAATCATTAAATAATCAAGATTATCAACAACATCGTTATAGTTATGGTTTCCATCAAATTTTTTGGTTATTTCTGGCAAATCAATGTCGGTTGTATCTTTTTCTGTTTTAATGATAAATGTTTTTCTAGGATTTATTTCTATTCTATATCCGCTTGAGTGATCATAGTAATTTATTGTCATTTCTAATTGGATAAACTTTTGGATTTTGTATGTTTTTCTATTGTTATTTTGGTTAATTATTTTGCCATATTTTCCTGTTAAATCTTCAATATTTTTTCTTATTTCATTGTTTTTTGAAAAAGCAGGAGTTATAAATTCAAGTTTATCATTTGTTGGTTTTGGTCTTTCTTTAAGTACTTCTTCAAGATTTTTTTTATTTATATTTATAGGAACTTTTATTATTATTTTTAATTCATCATGATGCTGTTGAATATTCTCAATTTCAACTTCTTTTAAATTTTCAAGTTTAACTTCTTTTTCGTAAATTTGGTTATTTTGTCTTTTGTTTCTAATTAGTGATTGTGTTGTTATTTCGTCATTATTAATATTTTGGGGAATGGTAAAAATGTTATTGAAACTAATAATTAACACGGTAAATATTTTCATAAACATTTTTATCACTCCTTTTTAAAATATTTTATTTTTCATTGTTCTTTTGGTTTTGATTTTTTTAATAAGTCACTCAATGCTACAGTTTATAACTACTGCTATTGTAATGCATATATCTAAATATCCTAGTATCATAAGTGAAATTAATACTTCAAATTTTTCATATAATAATTTCAAATCATTAGTTTCCAATTTTAAAAATGGAATAAAAAAGATAATAATCATAAAAATGTAAGGTAAAATTCTCCATCAATATTTTTTTAAAGAATTAATTAGTTTGTTTGATTTCATTTTTTAAGGTTCTTTTTGCTTTAATTTTCTGAATAATAAAGCGGATGAATTTTTCAAATTTAATTGCAAAATATATTGCTCCGCCTCATCAAAAAACAAATATTCCTGCTAGCATAATACCACTATTGAACTTGCCAAAGAAATCAACCATCTCTTTATTCATAAACTCATTAAATTCGTTACTTGTTCCAGTTATTCATTTAGTATCAATTGCTGTTAATGCACAAAGTAATAAGCTTATAAAAATGAAAATGATACTTAATACTATTTTTAACCACTGCTTTTTAAAAGAATTTTTAATTCTTAATTTTAATGGCATTTTTTCTTTTGAATTATCTTTTTTAAATAATTTTCCTAAAAGTTTCTTCATTTTAATTTTCCTTTCATATTTTTATCGTCCTTTAATCACAATAAATAAAGCAATAAGTACACAAGTGACACCAAGAATGGTAAAAATTGGGTGTTGCGAAAATGTCCGAGCCATTGGTTTAAATAGTTCTAAAATTGTTAAATTGCTAGTAATAAACTTTTGGAAATTGGCAAGTCCCTCGCTAATATAGTTCGTTAAAGTTTCAAAATGACTACCAGCCAATAATCCAAGAACAGTTATTAAGATAAAAATAATAATTAGTTTAAACATTGTTAGTTCCCTTGTTTTGTTTTTATTGGTTTTATTTGTTTTTTAGCTTTTCCTCAGGCACTTAAACGACCTTTATTTTTAACCGCATATTGGCGTTGTTTTTCCAAATTAACTTGTTGACTACCAAATCCAAGAATAATTGCCATAAGAAATTCTACAGCCAGTGTTAAGAATAGAGGAAATATTAGTTGAATATTCGTTCCCGGCACTTCTAAACTTCAAATTAAGTCAAAAACTTTATAAAGCATTTGAGCGAGAAAGTCGGCCATTTTTGCGAGATTTTCCATTTTTTATTATTCCTTTTCTTTCATTTTTCTTAAAAATTTGCTAAATTTATCCATTTTTAAGTATTCTAAGTCTTCTAAATCAATTGCTGTATCAGTATAGTATTTGTCTTCATAATCAGGATTTACTTTTGAATTTAAGTAATCTCTTAAAAATGCTAGGTAAAAAGAATTGTAAGTGTTTAATATTGGCAGAGGAATTTTTAGTTTAAAAAAATAAATATCAAGTTCAGGAATATCACGGTATTTAATGCGACGACCCTTTTTACTATTTTTAGCATCAATTAAGGTGTTTCGTCAGCGTTCATATTCTTCAATGCTCGTAAAGGTGCCATAGATGACTTTTAAATAGGGGCGAAAAATATTAACAGGTTTTTTGCGAATGCCCACAATCACATTATTAGCAATATCGCGAACTTTAACTCAAATATGTTTATCTCTTTGACCGCTAGCTAACACAATATGACCAAAATGTCGTGCTAGAGCGAAATATTCTTGAATACCGGTTTCTTCGTTTTTAGTATTATTTTTTTCTCAATCAGTTCCTTCTAAAAATAAGTTGGTTTCATCTCACAAAAGTAAGGTTTTGTCTGGCAATACCGGATAATCAAAGTCTAACAATCCCATATGTCCTAAACTTAATTTTTGGGTTTCTAGTAATGGAAATGTTGATGCGATGTGATATTTCTTCTTTTTTAATAATTTTGATGCATATACTAGAAAAGCAGTTTTTCCAGTTCCTAATGAACCAATAACAATATTTAACGGTGAGTTTTTTAAGAAATTAATAACTTTGTTAATTTGTGTTAAATTACTGATTTTAAAAATGAAAATTAAAATACAACCTGCTAAAAATAAATAGCTCACAATGTTTTTAAAATAACCGTTGTAAATATATCAAATTGCTCCTCAATGTCATAAAATTAAAAATGAGGTGCGATTCAATTCAATAAAATGGTTATTTTTTTCTATTATTCATTTGCAAAATTTCATCTTGCACCTCACTTTATTTTTTTGTTAGCGTACCGCTCCAAGTAATTTTTCAAACATTTTAAAGCAAATAAAGAATATTGCCAAAATAAATGGAAAAATGAATATTCAGTAGTCAGCAAAGAAGTTACCGACTTGTGGCATATTAACGGCAATAATTTCTCACATTTTAGTAAACGCTGTTATAATCGC
The DNA here is from genome assembly GCF_964031155.1 of Spiroplasma endosymbiont of Dromius quadrimaculatus. Taxonomy (NCBI): domain Bacteria; kingdom Bacillati; phylum Mycoplasmatota; class Mollicutes; order Entomoplasmatales; family Spiroplasmataceae; genus Spiroplasma; species Spiroplasma endosymbiont of Dromius quadrimaculatus. The sequence continues at coordinate 275,579 of NZ_OZ035010.1, read as the reverse complement.
ATTTCATAATTTAGTCATCGCGTCACTAGCTGTTATTTTTTCTACTGTTGCTGGTGCATCGGCCAAGAAAGTTCCAATCATATAAATCACCCCCTTTCTTTTTAAAACATTCATCATTTATATTCAAAGTTTTTCTTAAATTTGTTAAAACCACGATTAACCTTAACACGATTGTATTTTTTCCTAATTAATTTTGAATTTCTTTGTGAATGCATCACAATGTAACTTCGCGACATTAATTTTGTTTCTATCTAAATACTGATATGGTTTTTCAAAGTAGCATTAGCATAAATCACACCATAATCGCTGTTAATAATCAAAAAGCAATATTTGCTATTAAAAGTCAAAGTGGTTTTTCGGTTAAATTAATTTCTTCGCTACCAGTAATATGAGCTGGAATCGTTGTAATTTGAATAAATAAATCTCAGAAAGTTTGTTTAATTTGTTCTCAATTAAATTCTTTTAAGTTTATTGTCATTTTTTATCTCCCAAAAATCATTTTTATTGGTAAATACATAATTGAAATTAAGGCGAAAAGAAAAGTAATGATAATAATTAATCCGGCAATAAACGCAACTTGTACAGGCATTTTTTCTATCGGAACAAACAGTTTTAAGAACTCCATAATAATTTCTCAAAACATTATTTTTTATTCTCATTATTTTCTTTTGAATTAGGAGCTTTAACTCATTCTTCAAAGCGAGCAATAAATACTTTTTCGTCTTTTGTAAAATTACCAGTATTACTTTTAATGGCATTTTTATATTTAATTCGCATTTTTATTTTGGCATAAATTTTATAAGCAAAATATGCCAATAACATTATGCAAATGATAATAAATATTATTCCAATCGCAATATTCATTTTTAAACTCCTTTAAAATAGTTATAATTTATATCTTTTTTGTTGTTTTCTTTTTCGGCAATGAAGAAGCCTAATAATTCTTGTCCTTTAATTCACTTGGTTTCTTGCTCTTGTTGATTAACTGAAATTACTTGATATTTACTATCTTTTATTATTCCGATGCAAATAGAATTTTCATATTTTCCTTTATAAACAAATCGCTTTGGAAACCAAATGCCGATTTGTTCATTAAATCACGGAATTTTTGGTGCTTTAATAAACATTGCGTTTTGTGTTTCTTTTAAAAGATATTTTTTAGTATTTAAGAAAATGTTTTCAATGTTTTTCATAATAAATTACCTTTCTTATGAATAAACTAAGTTATATTAACTAAGTTAGTTAACTTAGTTTTTTAAACACTTATATATCGCAGATTTAAGTGTTTAACAAGCTTTGTTAGTAAATTTTGTTTTTTTAATTAGATAAAGATTTTAATAATTTTAAACTTAGTATATCCCTATATAGAAATTTCTACACTTTAATATCCGCATCCTACCCTTGGAACTAATTTAATAGCGTGTATATTTTTAGGAAATCCACCCATTCATTTTTTTATTGCAAAACGAAACAAATTGCTATAGCTAATAGGATGTTATCTATTAACTGGTAAACTTCTTTTGGTTATGGCGACCACCCACAATTTATCGTGCTTTAATACATACCAACATTATTAACTCACTTGTATTTAATTTTCAAAGAACAAATTTTTAACATCTTATAAAATAAAAAGACAATCATTGCTGACTGTCTTAATACTTATTCAAATATTTTCCCACCTAACAAAACTTTATGCGTCCATTACAAAACAAAAATAATAATTTATAAAATTATTTAATAAATATTTATTGAATTGTTTTATATTTTAAATAAACACGCTTGCTTGTTGAGAAACATTTTTATTTATTAAAAATTGGTGATTAGCGTTATTTTTGAAATAATAATTATGTTCTTTTTGTAGGTGATTAGCATCATTTTTAAAATAATAATTATGTTCTCTTTGCAATTTTTTATTTAACTTATTAAGATAAAACTCAATTAAATTAACCCCGTTTTCTTTCGCCATTTTCATTGCAATCATATTTTTGAAAACTTTTTCACTATATGATTTAGAGCCATATCCTTTTAATCATTTGACATTATGTGAAATTTGTGATTCAGTGCAAGACCCTTTATATCAATCTTCTTTATAAACCTTAATCCCATCTTTTCTTTTATTAATATAATTAATAAATTTTTTTATATCTTCTTTTTTATCTTTCAAAAATGGATGTTCTTTAATGTTCTTGATTTTTATTAAATTTTTTAAATATTTTATCGCTTCATCAGGGTCGCCACTTTTCAATAATTTATTCATATCTAAATAAATTTGTTTTCTTATTTTTTCGTTATCAGTTAAATTTTTGGTAAGTTTTCTTCTTCGATAAGGAACTATTGTTTTTAATTCTTTCATTAAGTGAAATTCATCTAAAATATAAATTGCACCAATTTCATTAGCGAATTTTTGAATTCATGTTGCTCCATCACCTGCCAGCGTTAACTTACAATTTTCAATATTAAAATTTTGATTTAAAAAATGTAAAAATTCTTTTTTATATTTTTTAATAAGATAATATTTATTTTTTACTGATTTCATAACAATAAAAATCTTTTTATCTCTTAAAACATTTTTGTTTTTAGTACTTTTTATTTCATCATATCCAGTATGGAAATATGCTACTCTAAACATGTTTTTTTCTATTTTTTTATATTTTGTTAAATTACTAAAAGAATCGTCAACTCCAGCATATAAATATGGTGTTTGAACATTTATTTTTTCTGTCTTTGTTTTTAATTGTTCTTTAAATAATTTATCAAAATTAACCTCTTTATTAATATTTGTGATTGTCATATTGGATATGTTTAATTTTGGATACATATCCTTAATATCTCTTTGTCTTTTAGCACTATCCATTTCTTTTCAAATTGCTATTTTAATAAAAATGCTAATTCTACTTCATTTTTTTCTCCCAATTTTTTTATCAAATAAAAAAACAAATTCATATTTATTAGTATCTTTATTGTAAAAACGAAATAATGTTCTATAAAAAGTAATATCGCCATACTCTGTTTTTTCTGTAAAAGGTCTTTTCCCTCACATAATATAACCATTTTGACCATTGCAATTTTGTTTTCTTAATTCTTGATCAGTGCTTTCTCATTCTTCTAATATTAATCTTTTTCCTACTTCATTAACATCAATATTTACTTTTTCTCTAAAATCAATAGTGTTAAAAACATTCAACATATAATTTTCTCCTATAAATCATCATTTAATGATAGTGAAATCATATACTGCTTAAAATAATTTGTCAGCAATCGTAATCATATTTTTTATTAATAGAAAGAGAAAAATTTATTAATCTTACTATCTTTCTTTTTTTTCACTAGTTATTTGTTAAATAACTTTGTTGCTTATCCTCTTTTAGGCATAGTTTCCCTTAGGTATGGTTTAGTTAATCACTTGCGACTACGCTTCTGCCCCATGTAGTACTAATTAAATTAGTTGATTAACCTTATCAGATTTCCTCCCACTTCGTTTATTTTTTAGTGTTCCAGCTTGACCACTTTGTGAAATCTTACTATTTATAAAATTTTTGATAAGACCGCGTAAAATATTCGGTTGGTATAAAATTTCCAAAAACTAAGAAAAAGATAGAAATAAAATTCTATCTTTTTTAATTAGGTTAAAATTGTCGTTAACCTTGCTTAGTTTAAAAAAATAATAGCAAGACCAACTAAATAAAACTCTCCTACTTGGAATGTCGTTAAACCAAGCAAGCGAGGATAAACAATATAGGGGTGGCCGTACCGCTACGACACAATGTAGGCAATTCTTTTAGGCAATATAAAAGAGTTATCGTGGTTTAGGGATAAATCTTTAATCTGCAATGGTTAAAGGGTGAGTGTTCCACAATAAAAAAATTTTAGAAATCTTACTATTTATAAGGAGGTTTTACGAGTGTCTTTAAAAGAACTCTGTCAAAAAGAGTTTAAAAGTAAAGTAAAAAATAAATCAACACTAATTAACAAATGTCAGTGTTATATCAATGAGTACTTTACAAAATTAACCAAAAATAAAAAAGACGGTTGATATTATAAAAAATATGCTCGGCATTGTTTGGCAAGGTTAGAATTTATTAATAAACAAAAAATAAATGCTAACCTTTGGCTTTTAACTTTGCAATGCCAAAATAATCATTTAATTATTAAAAAATTAGTTTTTGAACAAAATAAATGAAAAATTATTAATATCAAAAATTAGAATAATAGGTATAGATAAATGTAAGAAATTTCACAAAGTGGTCAAGCTGGAACACTAAAAAATAAACGGAGTGGGAGGATATCTGTAAGGTTAATCAACTAATTAAATTAGTACTACATGGGGCAGAAGAGTAGTCGCAAGTGATTAATTAAACCAATTCCTAAGGGAAACTATGCCTAAATGAAGACAAGCAATGAATTTATTTAACAAATAACTAATAATAAACAAAAAGGAAAAAAGATAAGAAGATTAATTAATCTCTCTCCTTCTATCAATAAAAAAAACAAATGAGGAAAGGAAAATATATATGGTTGAAAATAATATCAAAAATACGATTAGCGATTTAATTAACGAAATTAAAACAACAACAGAAAACAATTTAAATAATTTAGAACAAATTATGGAAGCTTTAATTGACAAAGTTAACAATATTGAAAATATTTTAAATCAAATAAGATAAAAAAATAAATTAAACCAACTATTTATTAAAATTAGTTGGTTTTTTATTTCTGATAAATAAAAAAGAAAGGATGATAAAACATGTATTTAGTTATAAAAGATTCAGATAATATAAAAGATCATTATAAAATAACGGATTTAATTTCAAAAAATACCGATCATGAAGAAAAAGAAAACTTTTGATATAAATTTGGTTTAGAACAATATTGAACGGGATATTGTTGATCAAGCGGAATGATAGATTATATAAAAGATATTGATGAATATTTAACCAAAAAGTTTAAAGAATTGCAAGAAAAATCGTGAAATGAAATTATAGAAAATTATGTTGAAGATAAATTTGGTTATACAGTGGTAAATCATTTATCTGATATTAATTGACAAAAAGAGTCAGAAAGAAATATAGAGCCAGTTCGTTAAGAATTGGTTTTTCGGTTTATTTATTTTTAACCTACTTATTAGATATTAATTTTATGAAAAATAAAATTAAAAGCAAAAAAAGCGAGGTGATTATCATAAAAAAAGATTATTCAAAACCAAAAGCAAGATTTAATGGAAAAATAATTATTGATTGTATTAGATGCGAACAAGAGTTCACTATTTCAAATTCAGAATGATTAACGCTTAGAAAATTCTATAAATGCCAAAAATTTAAAAAATAAAGTGAGGTGTTAAATATGATAAAAAAAATTTATTTAAACCAAAATTTAATTTCACAAGAAATAAATAATAAAACGCACATTTTAATAAACAAACAAAAAGATTGCGTTGTTTTAAATAAAAATTGTTTAGGCTTATCAAGTTATAAAAATTATTTTAGTTTAGAAATTGATGAAAATAAAAACTATGTAGTCAATAGTAGTATCAATAATAAAAATGGTAATATTGTGGGAAAAAATTTACTTTTAACTTTTGAAAAATTAAAACAAGAAAACAAAAAGCAGTTTAATTTGCAAAACAAAAATCATGCTGCTAATAATGATTTACTAAATGAATACAATAATCATTATGATAACAAAACAACACAACGAAAATTAACAGCAACAGAACTAAAACAATTACTAGAATATTTAGAAAATATTGATAATCCCAATTTATTGAAATAATGGTTTTTATTTAGGATACAACAAATATGAAAAAAATACTTAGTTTGTTGTCAATATTTTCGTTATCGTGTGGAAGTACAATGCCATTAATTGGTTGTGGCAATATTGCAAATAACAAACCACACTTGCCACCATCAAAACCAAAAAAACCAATAACCAAAGATTTTTTTTACTATGAAAAATTAAAACAAGAAATTACAGCAGAAATAAAAGAATATGATGAAGCAATTAAAGAAATTGAAAATAGTAAAAATGATTATGAAAACGAAGAAGACTATCAAACAGAACTAAAACAAACACAAGCAGAAAAATTTATCAAAATATCTGAACTAAATAATTGTGAATATCAAATTTTACTATGTCAAAAAGAAAATGAGTTTACAGACGAACAAAAACAACAAGCAATTAAGTTATTAGAAAAACAAATAAACAACTTAAATAGTGCTTTAAATTTACTAAGTGAAATTAAAAATAGTGATTTTGATCAGAAAGATTTAGAAAAAATTAAAACAAAGATTAAAAATACAAAAATTATTTTAGATGAAATTAAAAACAATTAAGAAAGGAATTGGTAGTTAATTATGTTAAATTCTAATTTATTAAATAAAATTAATGTTAATGATGAATGATATACACAGGAATATGCGATTAAACCAATTTTAGAATTTTTAAAACCTAATAGCACTATTTTATGCCCTTTTGATAATATTGATAGTGAATTTGTCCGTGTTTTAAAAAGAAATGGACATAAAGTTTGAAATAGTCATATTGATGATGGAATTGATTTCTTTAATTACATTAGAAGTGATGTGGGTAGATATGATTATATTATTTCTAACCCTCCATTTAGTAAAAGAAAACAAGTAATAGAACATTTATTTATTTTAGGAAAACCATTTGCAATGTTAATGCCATTAGTAAGTATTGCATTAAAACCAATTAGAGAAAAAATAGATCAGTGTGAATTATTAGTTTTTAATAAAAGAATAAAGTTTATTGCTTATATATGGTATAGTTTGTAAAAATCCTCCAAGTGAAACAGCATATATATGTCACAATATTTTACCCAAACAAATTATTTATAGAGAATTAAAAGAGTGTTATTAAAATATGCTTAAAATAATTGAATTATTTGCTGGGATTGGAAGTCAAAGAAAAGCATTAGAAAAGATTGGAATTAACCATAAAGTAGTTGCATTTTGTGATAACGATAAATACGCTGAAAAATCATATCGAGCAATATTTAATGATTATGACACACCAAATTTAGGTGATATTTCTAAACTAGAAACTTTACCGTATGCTGATTTAATAACTTGATCATTTCCATGCCAAGACATATCAAATGCCAATAATAATGGGCAAGGATTAAATGGCAAGCGAAGTGGTTTAGCGTACAAAGTTGTTGATTTAATAAGCACAATGCCAACAAAACCAAAATATCTTTTAATGGAAAATGTACCAAATTTATTAAGTAAAAAGTTTTTTGTCGGATTTCAAAATCTCCAAAATCAACTTAGTGAATTAGGATATTATAACCAATATTTTACAATGAATGCCAAGGATTATGGAATTCCCCAAAATCGGAAAAGATTGTTTATGATTTCAACATTAAAGCAAGATTTTAAATTTCAATATCCCCAACCTTGTAATTTAAAATTTTTGGTAAAGGATATTTTAGAAAATAATATAAATGAAAAATATTTTATTAGACAAGAATCAATGAAAAAAGCAATTGAAAACAATAAACTTAAAATCATTCAACAATGTGCTTATACAATTACAACAAAACAAATGCGATGAGGAAATGCTGGAATTATTGCAATTCCAAATGATATAAAATTTAATGTTCGTGGCAAAACGGAAATAGACTTTAATTCTTATAAACAAGAAAATAGAGTATATGATGCTAGTAATGAAAATATATATCTAGATACATTAACTATAAATTCAAAATCAGCAAAAATAGCAATTCCAATTAAAAATTATAGAAATTTTATTGTTTTGCCACGAGCAAAAGACGGTTTACTAGTTAACGGTTCATATAATCGGTTTTGAAAAACAGAAAATAACCATATGGGAACAATCGCAGCAAGTAATGTCAATAAAATCATCGTTGATAACCATAAATTACAACAACAAGATAGTATTAAAATACTATCTTTTTTAATTGATGAAAAAAAATACTTTTTACGAGTATTAACTCCAAGAGAATGTTGATTATTAATGGGATTTAGGAATAAAGACTTTGATAAAGCAAGCAAAGTTGTTTCAGAAACCCAACTTTATAAACAAGCTGGCAATAGTATTGTTGTGGATGTGCTAGAAAGAATTTTTACAGCAATGTTTCAAATAGAAAGGAAAAATTAAAGATGCAAAATAAGAGAAAAGTTTGATGAAAATGACTTTTATATCCGTTAACAATTATTAGTGGAATTTTGTTGCTAGTAATTTCCCCTATTTTGCTTTTAATCTCGCTTGGAATTGATTGTGATTTTATGATTGGTAATTTATTATTGCATTTATTTTGCCTGCCTTTTGAAAGGAAAGATAGCAATGGCTAAGAAAAACAATATTAAAAATTACTTTAATAATAAACAACAATACTATCAAAAAAAGAAAAATATATATTATCAAAAAATTAATAAAAGCAAATTTTTAAAATAACAAAGGAGGATGAAAATATGAAAGCAAACAACACAGCAGATTTTAGTGGAATAATGGACGTTGTTATATTATGAAGTAATGTTGTTTTAGGGGTATTTATGGGTTTAGCAGTTATTTTTGCAATTTGAAAATTAATTATTATTTTAATTTCAATAATGCGAAACGCTGATAACCCCGAAGCAAGAGGAAATGATTTAATTGCTTTAAAATGACCAATTATAGTTATTATTGCAATATTGGTATTTATTGCTGTTATGAATGTTATTTTACAAGTTATTAAAACATATAATCCTAGTATTGGAACATAGTTGATAAAAAAATGAAAGGAAGTGATAAAAAATGATAGTTAATGCATTATATAGGTTAATATGGTCAATTTTTGTACAAGGGCCATTACAATTAATTGGATCATTTAACAACGTATTAAATTATTTAACAGGAGGAGTAGTTGGCGATTTAATGTTTGGATCAAAGCAAGAATTTAGTTTTCAAAATATCCCAATGGCATTCTGATATTTTGTCATTACGGCTATTTGTTTATTTTCTTTAATATTTACAATTACCATGATTAAAATTTTGTTTCAAGATGCCACCGAAACAAAAACAAAATTTATTGTTGCCTTACAAAATGGTAGTAAGGCATTTATTTTTATCTTTTTAATTCCAATCTTTTTCTTTTTGGCTAATTTTGCAATTGCTAACATTGCCAAAATGATTATATCGGGATTTGGAGGTGAAAACGGAAATATTGCAAATTACCTATACAATATTGGAAACACCAATTGAGATGGTAGTGGTGATAATATACCAAGCAATTATTCCTATCCTGACAATATTGGTGATTTTAATATGATTGCCGAAGTTTTTGGGGTATGATTTATGCTGTTTGCAATGTTTATGATTGGAATTGCTTTGGTGCAAAAAATAATTGAATTGTTTTTCTTATTTATTATTTCACCATGAGTAATGGTTATTATGACAATTGATAATGGTAAAGGAGCATTTATTTGAAAAGATATGGTAATTGCAAAATTTCTAGCATCAACCGCCACTTTAACAGGATACTTTATATTTATGACAACAATTCAAACGATTTTAAGTACTAATTTAGCAGGATTAGGTATTGAGGGCATTGGTAAATCATTGTTTATTATTCTGATGATGTGTGGTGGTGGATTGGCAGTGCTGGCATTTTCGGATGTTGTTGCCAACTTAATTGGTGAAGCAGCTGGAATTCGCGAAGGAATGAATTCAATGCGATCAACTGTGGCCGGCGGAATGATGGCACTTGGTGCTGCTAAAATGGCAGGAAAAGCATTCGGATTTGCCAAAAGTAAAAGAGCGAAAAGAGCAATGGCAATGGGTGGTTCTAGCATGGGTGAAAAAACCATGAACGCGATGGGTTCAATGGCAGGCGATGATGGTGATGGCGAAACATCGGGCAATCAATCTCACCAAGAAAAACCACTTGATTATCGCCATTTCTGACACGCCACAGAAGGAATGAGTTCAAGAGCTGGTATTTACTGGTTTAGCAGGATTTGGTCTTGGTGTTCTTGGTGTTGCAACCCTAGCAACAAGTAAACTAGTGGGAGCAGCTCGCGGAGGTGGAGCAAAAAGATTCTGAAAACAATTTGGAACTGGCATTGCCACACCATTTGTAGCAACTTATAAAAAAATCAATCCACAACTAGCAAGCAAAGGAAACCAAGAAAACAAAAGGAATACAATTAAATCTACTAAATTAAGAAAAAAATCTTTAAACAAAAAACTTGGGAAAGTAAGTAAAGTAAAAGATAAATTAAACATTCCAAATAATAGTTTTGTTTTTGTTAATCCACAAAATAAACAACAAGCAAAACACAATAAGCCAGTTAAAAAAGTTTATAAAAAAGATATTAAATTAAATAAGAAATTTGAAAAGCATAATGTTAAATCAGATGCTAGACAGAAAAAATGAGATGAAAAATCAGCGAAAAAACAAGAAAAGAAAAGTCATAAGTAAAAAAACACCTGACAAATTTTCTAATTGCGTTATAATAAAAGTAAAAAGGAGTGATAAATTATGGGATTATGACGATTATTAGGTGGAGAAGTCAACTGAGAACGCGTTGCCAAAATGCAAAACAGAGAACAGTTAAACGAAATTCTTGATGCTATTATTCATGCTTTTGGTGGTGGTTTATCAATTGACAGATCAAATGATGATGACAAAAATAATGTCATGTGAGTGTTAGAAAAGTTTGGACGAAATGTCCCAACAACCACTAAATACCCATGACTAAAACAAGTTGATGGTCTTGGTAATTTACGAGATGCTAAATATAATCAAAAAGATTGAGATCAAGCGTGAGAATGATACGATGCCTACAAAAGCGGAGCAATTCTTTTTCTCGAATATCGCATTCAAATAAGAGAAAAGGAATTGGAAAAAGATGAAGGTAAATTCAGTCTTTATAAACAAGAAATAGAATATTATGAAATTTGAAAAAATAGTGAAAATAAAACAAAATGAAATAAAAGAGATAAACCATCTAGAACAACACATAAATTAATTAAATCTTATGAAAAAGATATTCCAACACAACGAACAGAAATTGCTAAATTAAAAGCAGAATTGGAACCATTAAAAAAACAAGAAGAACAAAAAAATAGATTGTTGGATTTGCAAGAACAAGCCGCACATTATGGGGTTCCAACACGAGAAATTAAAGAAGCAATTAAAGATAAAATATTTGATAAATCAAGTGTTGATGTAATTGTCCAAAAAATTACTAAATTAATTGAGACCGAAAAACATAATAATATAAACAATAATGATTTAACCCTTGAAAATGAAAATTTACGATTAAAAAAAGAAATCTTAGAAATGGAACTAAAACTAAAAGAAAGGAAATAAAGAAAGATAAAATATGCAACATTTATCATATTTTATCTTTTATGATAGTATTAACTTACTAAATAGATAATGTTTAGGTTGTTATGAGTTAAATTAAAAAGAAATGTTTAACTTTGATAAAGCATAATATTTCCACAGGCAATTATATCAAACAATCCTAACAATTTTCTATGTTTGTGGAAATAAAAGACATTTATTATTTTAAATATAATATGATTACATATCGTTTGCAATTTAATGCAATAACAAAAAGAAAGGATAAAATATAAATATGAAAAAATTACTTAGTTTATTAAGCACAATAACAATGGCCGGAAGCGGAATGTCAGGAATTGTCGGAAACGCTCCAACTTCAGCAAAAAGTGAAATCAGTTATTTAAAAACAAATAATTTAAAAAATTTAGATAAAAAAGTTTATTTGATTGAAGATAAACCAAACAATTATGATGCTATAGAAATTAGCGAAATAAAAGGGCAAGTTAATGATATTGCAATCCATGACAGAAATATTAAGTCTACAGTTGCTGGTGCTACTTATTTTGCAACAGATGATGGATTATATTTTAAATCAAGACCTTCATCAAACTTAATTAAAATTAATGGAATAAATAACAAGGTTAATCGCATTATAATTTCTCAATCAACAGGAGAAGCTTACGCAATATCTGCAAATAAAAAAATTTATTTGATTGAAGATAAACCAAACAATTATGATGCTATAGAAATTAGCGAAATAAAAGGGCAAGCTAATGATATTGCAATCCATGACAGAAATATTAAGTCTACAGTTGCTGGTGCTACTTATTTTGCAACAGATGATGGATTATATTTTAAATCAAGACCTTCATCAAACTTAATTAAAATTAATGGAATAAATAACAAGGTTAATCGCATTATAATTTCTCAATCAACAGGAGAAGCTTACGCAATATCTGCAAATAAAAAAATTTATTTGATTGAAGATAAACCAAACAATTATGATGCTATAGAAATTAGCGAAATAAAAGGGCAAGTTAATGATATTGCAATCCATGACAGAAATATTAAGTCTACAGTTGCTGGTGCTACTTATTTTGCAACAGATGATGGATTATATTTTAAATCAAGACCTTCATCAAACTTAATTAAAATTAATGGAATAAATGAAGCAGTTATTTCTATTATAATTGAACAAAAAAGTGGTAATGTATTTGCAATAACTAAAACTAAAATGCTTTTAAATATTATTATTCAAATAAATAATTTACGTTTTAATAACATTATTAATGATGAAATTATTTTAAATGAATTAAATTATTTAAATCCTAATTTAGATATATCACAATTAGAAATTATTAATAAAAGAGATACATCAGCTACAATTAAAGCAAAAGACAATGGTAAATATTTTGGTGAAGTTACTGTTAATTATAAAATTAAAAATAAAGATGAAATTAATGCTATTAATTTAAATGAATTAATTAAAAGAGCAGTATTTTTTAAGTTTCGTGATGAAAACCCTAATTTAAAATTTAAAGAAATAAAATATATTGATACTAATAATTTAAATTTTTCAAATACTGAAATAACAAAAAGAGAAAATTCATTTTTATGATCTAATGCTCCTAAAAATGTATGTTCTGATAGAGAAATTATCAATAAAACTCCAAATACAAGATCATTTAATGTACCCGCTTGTGAATATAATTCAAAATCAAAATTAGTATTTCAAATTACAACAGGATTAACTAAAACAAAACAAGAAAATAAATTAAATGGTTGAAACATAAATTCTGATGATGAAATGAAATTAACAGATTTTACAAATATAAATAATAAAAATTCTGAAATCATTAATGTATTATCAAATGAATTTGATTTATCAAACACAAATAAACAAGAACAAGAAATGATTTTAAGTATTTTTAAGGTACCCGCTGATAAATTTGAACTTAATCCCAATGAAAAATTAAAAATTACTTATCCAGTAAGAATAATTACATCTAAAGTTATATTAAATTTAAAACAAAAAATTACAGGAAATATTACTGCCAAAATAATTGATGATAACAATAAAGAACAAGTAGTTACATTATCAATTACAGAAGTAATGCAAATTTTACAAAAATATAGTTTATTACCCAATGAAATTACTATAGATAAAAACAATGATAACATAACATTTAACGGTGAAGCATTTTTTTTATCAGAAAGAGAAGGGTCGATAAAAACAAATACAGTTACTACTATAGTATAAGGTTTTATAAAAACGATATTAGCTATTTAGAACAATAACTTTAATTAAAACAAGCCCAACAAGTTTAAATTTCTTGTGATAAAATAAGAAAAATATTCAAACCAGTAATTTTAGTTAATTACTGGTTTTTATTTTGTCAAAATTAAAAAATTGTTTAGTTATTAAGAAAAAAGATTTTCCCTAATGACTCATCAGTTTTTAAAATATTTTATTTAGCATTTCAAAATATGGTTAAGAAATGAACGATGCCAATTCAAAATTATTATATACTGTTAATTTTAAAGAGGCATGTTTTAAAAAAAAGAGAACGAATTAATACTTCTTCAGTTATAAAAACAGTTAAAATACCTAAATGTGAATATAATCCAAAATCAAAATTAGGATTTCAAATTATAACAGGCTTAATTAAAACAAAACAAGAAAATAAATTAAATGATTGAAACATAAATTCTGATGATGAAATAAAATTAACAGATTTTACAAATATAAATAATAAAAATTCTGAAATCATTAATGTATTATCAAATGAATTTGATTTATCAAACACAAATAAACAAGAACAAGAAATGATTTTAGTTTTTAATGAACCTGGAGATGAAATAGAACTTGCTCCTAATGAAAAAGCATTAATTAAATATTCAGTAAGAGAAATTAAATATGAAACTACATTAAATTTAAAACAAAAAATTAGCGGAACAATTACGACTAAAATAATTGATGATAATAATGAAGAACAAACAATTACATTATCAATTAAAGAAGCAATGCAAATATTACAAAAATATAGCTTATTGCCAAGCGAAATTATTATCAATGAAGATAATAGTATAACTTTTAATGGAAAAGCAAAAATTTCTTTTACACAAGAAGCAGAACCAAAATTAGTTCTGAATACTTCAATAGTTTAATTGTTTGTGAAAAATAAGCAAACTATTCAAACCAGTAATTTTAATTGCTGGTTTTTATTTTGTTAAAAGAGAAAGGAAATACAAAAATGGATGAAAAAATTACTTAATTTGTTGACGATATTTTCGTTATCGTGTACAAACACAATGACATTGTTTAGTTGTGGTAATATTGTAAATAACAAACCACCTCTGCATTCGCTCAATACAGAAAATGAGTTAAAAGTTAATTTAAAAACCAATATTGATTTAGAAAAAAGATATTTGCCCCACCCTGTTTTAATCCAACAGCGAGGTTATAAAGGAATTTTCTTTAATCAATATAAGACAGATACTATCAAACATCTAACAAATGCTTTTTTAAGCAAAGCAGATAATAATTTATCAATGAAATTTAAAACAAAATTTAGTACTTATAAACAACTACAAGGTTATTGAAAATTAGAACAACAAAATTACTGACAAAATTTACTTAATAATATTTGTCAACAATACCAAGATAATTTAAAACAACTTATTTTATTGTTTTATAATTTTGTTGCAAATATTTGAAATAAAACAAATATCAATGAAATTTTAAGGAAAATAGAAATTAAAAATGTGATTGATGGTGATAATAATGTCTTGGGACAAACAAATAATCACCAAACTATTTTGCTAAACAAAAAGATTTTATCTTGTACATTTGAAAAAACAATAAATAATGAATGACACAAAGGACAATTTACAACCAATAACTTTTTTCATATTTTAATCCACGAATTAGGACATATCTTTTATTTTTATGATTGAGAAATATTTAAAATCAATCATATTTTTTATTTAAAGCAATTTTTAGCACAAAAAATTAATAACTTAAATAAATTTGCAGAACTAGACAAAGAAAAAGTGTTAAAGATACTTGCCAACAGTAATTATGGATTAAGTGATGATGATGAGTTATTGGCAGAGGGATTTGCATATTGGTTATTAACGAAACAAAACATGCAAACAAAAACATGAGAATTTTGAAACGAATACTTGACAAGTTATTTACCACAAATAAGAGATAAAAAAGAAAGGAAGTGTAAATGATGTTAAACAATATAATGGGAATGGTGGGAACCATTGCTGTAATTGGTTTGCTTGGTTGTTTATGAAAGTTTCTAGGTATTAAAGTGCAAAAAATGAAAAAACAAATTGAGTTAACGAAATACAAAAAAACTTGCCAAATAATATTTTATGTTAGTATAGGTTGTTTGGTGTTGTTTGTGTTAGTGATTGGGTTATGATTTGGTTTAATATATCCAACTTTGAAATAAAATGGAAAAAGTATTCAAATTTTTAATATTTATTATTCCAGATTTTATAAATTCAAAAAACGAATTTGCACAATATCTACTACGCGGTCCTTCATTTGCGTGGTTTTTATATTTCAATAAAAATTATTTTTAAATTTTAAAGAAAAAAGTAAATTTAATGAACTGAAAAATTGAACTTATAGCAATATTTGTACTATTTACTATAACTATTTTATGACAAATAATAACTAGATTTATTGTGTTTCAAAAAGAAATCGAGGGTAAAAAATTATTTATTTTATTAATCTTACCACTACTATTTTTAATTTTTGGTATTTTAATTATGAATATTATATTGTGTTTTGTTTCTTAATCAATACTAATAAACAGTAAGGAGGAATATAAAAATGATTTTTAAATTTTAGAGAAAGGAGGTTATATGCTATTAAAAAAACTATATTGGTGTCATTGTTATTAACAGCTACAATCAGTATAAGTGAACCACTTATTTTTAAATCAACCATCAATGATAAATTTTTGATATCAAAGCAAGAACAAATTATCAGTAAAAATGCAAAGCAAAGTTTTAACCCAACAGCCCCAAGTTTTACAAAAAATATTAATTGAAATGATGATATTTATGTTGAAACTGATGGAACTTGAAGTGGTGCTTATACAGAAAAAGTAGAATCACCATATTATTATATTAATATTTTAGATTATGCCAGCAATTGAAATGATTTTAAAAATAAGTATTCCCAGATTCAAATAGATTATGAAGGATATGTTGATCATAGTATGGCAGATATGGTTGATTATAATGCTTATCACTATATAAATTTAAGTCAAATAAGTGCCAATGAAAAAACATCACGAATATTTAATTCTTATGCGGGTTATACACAAAACGAGGGGAAAGGATGAGTGGAGGTAAGATACCAATTAGAAAATAATCAAATTAAAATTGATTTTCTAGTTTATGCTTATGCCGGTAATGGATGAAATTCAATGAATACATGAGCTAAAACTTGATTAAAAGTTAATAGTTTGTTTTTTAATACGAGTTTTAGTTTTAATGAGATGAAAGGTAATTTAACAAGGGAACTAAAATAAAGAACTTAGTTATTATTCTAATATTGATAATAACCCACAAAGCGCTAATAATTGAAACGAAATTAAAAGAGAAATGGATAGCAAAATCAGAAAAGCACTAAATGATAATAATGATACACAGGGGTGAATTGAATTTTTAAACCCAAATTATCAATTAGAAAAAAGGAACAATAATTATTATCTTAAAACAAGTTTTAATATTGAAAATTACCAAAATGGCAGTTCTGAAATATGAGAATTTAAAACACCTTTAAATTATGATAGTGATTATAATATTGTTAATGCCAAAAATAGAATCGAAAACGAATTAAATCAAACAATTATTTATCAAAGTGATACATCAACCAATATTTTAGATGAAAGTAATTGAAATGCAATTAAAACTATCTTAGATAATAAAATATTTAATGTTTTAAGCAAAAAAGGAAGCATAATTGAATGAAAAAAACTTATTAAACCAAATTACGCCTTAATAACAGAAAACAATAATTATTATCTTAAAACAAGTTTTAATATTTTTAATCATTTAACAGAACAATGAGAAAATTGAGTTTTTAAAACAAAACTCAATTTTTCATTAAGTGCGAAATATTGAAAAAGTAAAATTCAGGAACGGATTTTAATAACGCCAGGAAAAATTAGTGATGAAAAGGGCATTGAAATGATTAATGATGTCGAAGAAGTTATCAATAATGGTGAGGGAAAGGAAAATAAATATAATAAAGGAATAATAAAATATCATACAACAACATTTTTTCAATATATTGAACCAAAAGAAAACAACAATGACCCTGATTATGATATCGTTAAAATAAATGTCGTTAATTTAAACGCTGTTAATGGTTTATACACATATACTTTTGATGATAAAGAAAAAGTTAATAAATATGAGATTGAAATTATCCACCGGCCAAACCCCAAAATTGATGGAGATATTGGAGGTAATTTTAAGTTAACCATTTTAATTGAAACAATTACCCCATCATTACAATTAAAATTAATGGGATGAGGGCCTAAGAATATTGACTATGAAAAACTAACAAATGAATTTATCAAAGACCCTAGCAATGAAAATAAATCAATCAAAAACGATAATTATGATAAAGAAATTAATAAAGAAACAGGGACGAAAAAGCAATTAATCTGAATTCGACATCAATCTAACACCCCCTTTCCATTAGATCCAATTGACAAAGATGGAAATTTAATAAAAACTAGTAATATTAATGATTATGATATCGGTTATTTAGCAGAAGCAAGTGCAGTCGGAGCTGGTTTTGAAAACTTTTACAATAATGACAACATTGAAAAAGTTATTCGTTATTTATCAAATGAAAAGTTAAATACTAAATTCGAAAATGGTTATCAATTAGAAAAAAGCAAAACTGGGGATGTTAACACAAGTGCCGGGTGATTTCATTTTATTATTCAACAAAAACGCTTTAATGATTTAAATGGGAATACCCAAACACCATTTTATCAACACAAATTTATTTATGTTGATAAAAATAAAAGTTCAAATTATGGATATTTTTTAAATTCAATTGATAGTCAAGATGCTGGTGATTTTTGAAATACAACACAAGGAAGACATCTAAAAGATTACATGATTAACTATAAAAAGTGAAACACAGACAATGATTTAGCAAAATTAAATTATGAAGCAGTATTATCATATTGGCGAGACTATGTTTCTGATATTCGTAATCATTTAGCAGTTAATGAAAGTATCAATAATTTTAAAGCATTAAATGATTTAAATATTAGTGCTTTAAAAATGAATGTCAAAGACATTAAAACTATTAAAGATAAAATTAATAAATATGTTTGACAAGAAATAAATAAACTTAGTTTATTAGCAACAATAAATAAAGATTATATTATTCAAATATATAAAAATAGCCAATGACAAAAATTAACTGATGATGATTTAAACCAATTAATAACTAATCAACAAGAACAAACAAAAGCAATAACGATAAAAATCAAAGCACTAAATACATCAATGTTCTTAATTGGGGAAACAAACCAATTTAAAGTTATTAACAACTTAAATTATGATGAAAGTAAAGTCATTGATTTAAGTAAAATTAAGTATAAAAATCAAGAATATAATTTTAAAGATAAAACAAAAGATAATATTTTTAATAATTATATTATGGAATATATTAAACAAGGTTTTAAAATTAATAAATTAGATGAAATCTTAAAACAAGATATTGATTATCAAATATCATTGCAAGGAGTAAATGGGGGAAAAATTAATATTAATGATAATGAATTACAGGAATTTATGAAAAAAATTCAAGAAAATAAATATAGTGAACTAAAAATTACTATTTATGCTTTGGATGATAGTTTAAAAGTGATTGGGAATATTTCATATAAATTAATAAACAACCCAATAACAGAAAATGCTCCTAGCAAACCGAATGAAATTCCCCCAACAGAGGGAATTATACCTAACATCCCCAATAAACCAATGAATCCCAATAATCCCAATGGAAATAATGGGAATGGAGATAATAATAATCCAAATAAACCAGAAAAACCAAACAAACCAATGAATCCCAATCATAATGAAAATAATGAAAGTGGTTGAAAAAAGTTTTTTAAAAAACCAGTTAATTTATTTTTTATGACTTTGATTAGTTGTGGGATAGTTGGTGGGTTTATAACTTGAATTATCATTAAAAATCAATTAAATAAAAAAATTGGGGGCAAAATAGATAAAAAAAGTAAAAACAAAAAGAAAATAAAAAAACAATAAATAATATATATTTATTACCCCTTTATTTAATACCCTTATTACGCATTTTAAGGGGCAAATTAGCAATGAAAGTTATTTTATTATAGGAATATATATATATATATATATATATTATAAATATGAAAATAGTTTTTAAACCGGCATTTTAAATGTCGTTTTTAATTTAAAAGAAAGAGGTGCAGAATATGAAAAATGTAATACCAAAAAAACTAAAAGATGCCAAATATCGTTTTTGACGCAATATAACAATAACGGATATTTTAATAATTGCCGTTTGGGTTGGATTAACAATTATGTTTATATTTGGTTTTCAATGAAAACTATGAATAAAATTATTATCATCATCAATAATGATTTTAATTAGTTTACCACTAATTATTACAAATAAAAAAACTAATTTAAAAGGATGACAATGCTTATATTATAAAATAAATTACCTATTTAGTTGTAAGAAATATAGTAATAACAAAACAAGTTTACTGGTGCCATATAATAAAGTTATTGGTAATAACTTTATTACAACTCACGGAATTTTAAAAGGTACTTTAAAAAAGACGCTAATTGGAGCAATTCAAATAAAAGGATTTGACATTACTTTATTAAGCGGTGAAGAGCAAATATTAAGATTACGAGATTTGCAAGATGTTTTTAAATTTGCTAATTTTCCAATAACTTTTTTAAAGTTAGAATTACCATTAAATTTTGATGACAACATTAAATATTTACAAAAACAAATTAATAAAACGCAAATCCGTTATAAAGACAAAGAAATTAGTTTTAATCAATTTGTAAAAATTACAAAACAAATTAAAAATAATATTGCTTTTTTAAAAAAAGAATTAATTAAAATAAACGATGAAATAAAAACCGAAAAATGTTTTTTTATTTTTGTGTACGGAAATAGTCAACAAGATTTAAATGAAAAAATATTATTTTTAGAAGATAAATTATATAAAGGAAAAATTAATTGTAATATTTTATCTAATTACGAAATAACAAAAATCTTAAAATTAATGTGAAATCCATATGAAAAACCATTAAATAAAACAGATTTTAATAAAAATAAAGATAATTTAGTAAGATTATTGCAATTTAACTACCTAAATATTAAAAAAAATTATTTTATAGCAAATGATTTATATTATTCAATTAATACAATTCAGGACTATCCTTTATTTATTAACGATTTATGAGGGGCTTGTTTATTTTCAAATGAGCAAACTATTATTTGAAATATAAATCCTTTAAATTATGATGAAACAAAAAAAGCAATCAACAGTGCCATTCAAACAACCCAAACACGACAAGTAATGACAAAATCATATGTTAATACAAATGAAAATAACTATGAATTAGAAACATACTACCATTTAATTGATGAGGTTAATGGTGGTGGTGAATTATTAAAAAATGTTAATATTTTATTTTTAAATTATGGAACAAATAAAAAAACATTATTACAGGCACAAACACGATTAACAAAAGCATTAAAAGAAATGGATATTAAACTTAATCCATTGTGATATCAACAATTTAGTGGCTTAAAAGGTTTTATACCCTATAACAATAAGGTCATAATAAAAAAATATGGTCGAGAAATGCCAACAAGTACCCTAGCAGCATCATTTCCATTTATTGATAGTGGTTTACATGATAAACAAGGAATGTACTTAGGAACAAATAATATGGGGAATGTTGTGTTGTGAGATCAATTTAAAATTACGAGCAAAAGAACAAACCACAACATGTTTATTCTCGGTACAACAGGAATGGGAAAAACATATTTGTTAAAAAAAATAATAAATCATCATATCATGATGAGTCGTAAAGTGGTTGTTATTGATGCTGAACGAGAATACAAACCATTATGTGTTTATTATGATGGAAATTGAATTGACGCAGGAGATGCTTCGATAGGAAAAATAAACCCCCTACAAATTTTAGATAATAACTTTATTGATGAATTAGAAAATACCAATTCATCACCCCTATCAAATCATTTAAGATTTTTAGAGCAGTGATTCAAAACACTTTATCCTGATTTTAACGGGCGAGAAATTAATTTATTAACAAAATATTTGAAATTATTATATCACCAATTTAACATTACAAATAATAGCGATATTAACAAAATTAATAACAATGATTTTCCAATTATGATTGATTTTTATGACTTATTAGAAAAAGAATATATTAATAATGAAAATCAACTTTTAAAAGAATTTATGGATTTAATAGCAACCGATTTTTTAAATGATGGAAAATATCAAGCACTTTGAAATGGACATACAACGATAAAATTTAAAAATAATTTTGTTGTTTATGATGTTTATAATTTGTTTGACTTAGATGACAAAAAAACAAACGCAGCACAATTAATTTTAATGCTAAATATTATCAAAAAAGAAGTAAAAGAAAATCGTTTCAAAGATGATAATGAAATAGTGATAATTGTTGATGAGGCTCATTTAGCAATCGATAAAGATAACCCAGTTGCTTTAAATTTTATGTACCAAATGACAAAAAGGATTCGCAAATATAATGGTGCTTTGGTTGTGGCAACACAAAACATCGCTGATTTTGTAGAAAATGAAACCGTTTTAAAGAAAACAACAGCAATTATTAATAATAGTCAATATTCGTTTATTATGGGGTTAAAACCTAACGACCTAGAAAAAGTAATTAATTTATATAAAAGTTATGGCGGATTAACATCAGCAGAACAAGATTATATTGCTCGTAGTGTAAAAGGACAAGGGCTATTTTTTGTTTCAGGATTTGAAAGATATCGGATTGAAATCCAAGCAAACAAAAAAGAAAAAGCCGGATTTGGAAAAAAAGATAATTAAAATAATGCAAAAATAACTTAAAAAATGATTAAATTTAGTTATTTTTTTACATAATTTTAATAAAAAATAAAGAAAATGTTTATTTTTGTCTATTTTTTAAAAATAGCAAAGAAAACATTTTTTTATTTTAGAAAGGTGGTGGTGTTAATGATATTTAAGACAAATTTAGGAAAATTAATAAATGGTGATGCATTAGTTTTTATTAAAAGTTTAGAAAATGATAGCGTTGATTTAATATTAACTGATCCACCTTATTTATATAATTTGCCAAAAAGAAAAAACGAGCAAAGAAATGAAAATAGGATATCAAAAAGTATAAATAAATATATTAATGCTATCTATGATAATAATTTACATAATTCATTTGATATAAATACTTATTTAGATGAATTTTATCGAATTTCAAAAAATAAATTTATGTTAATTTGAATGAATAGAAGACAAATTAAAGATTACTTAGATTGAGTTTATAAAAATAATATGAATTTTGATTTTTATTTATGAGAAAAAACAAACCCAATGCCAACTAATAGTTTTATTTTGCAAGATAAAGAATATTGCATGATTATTTATGCTAAAAAGCATCCAATTCCAAATTATCAAAATAACTATGAAAATAAAAAAACAATATTTAAAAACCCAATAGGTTCAGCTTATAAAATAACAGAACATCCAACAGAAAAACCATTAAATATATTTGGCGATTTAATTCAAAAATATAGCAAAGAAAATGATTTAATTTTAGATTGTTTTTTAGGCAGTGGTACAACTGCGTATGCTTGTGAACAGTTAAACCGAAAATGACTAGGTTGTGAAATGAATAATAATTACTTTGCAATGATACAAAAGCGATTAAAGAAAATACAACTTAAATTTAGTTTTTAAAAAATGAATAACTTTCAATTAATTAAAAAAATAAATTATGTGGCAGTTTTAATTGCCATGATGGTTGTATTATCGCAAACTATGCGAATCCAAATTATTCCAAGAACAACAATTCCATTATTTTTAATGCCTATTTTTCTAAGCGGATTTATTTTAAATTGATATTGATGTTTATTAGTCGGATTTATGGGCCATTTTCTATCTGATTTAACATTATGAGGTTTTACTGTGGGATCATTATGTTGAAATATCGGCACAGGCTTATTGGCAATTTCAATTAAACTAATTAATTGAATCAAAATAAATCATATTATTAAAATTATTCTAATTTTATTAGCAAACATAATTATTTATCTTCCGATTGATTTTGTGCTTTTTTGATTAAATTTAGGTGTTTTAA
Source organism: Spiroplasma endosymbiont of Dromius quadrimaculatus (assembly GCF_964031155.1). Taxonomy (NCBI): domain Bacteria; kingdom Bacillati; phylum Mycoplasmatota; class Mollicutes; order Entomoplasmatales; family Spiroplasmataceae; genus Spiroplasma; species Spiroplasma endosymbiont of Dromius quadrimaculatus. The sequence continues at coordinate 251,806 of NZ_OZ035010.1, read as the reverse complement.
ATATAGAACAAATAATTATCGGAATATTAATTACAAATATAATATTCTTGCCAATATTTTATTTATTAACATTAAAAATTATAAAAAGAGTAAAAATAATTTTATAGAGAAAGGAACTATCAAAATGAAAGAAACAGAAAAATATATAAGTTATCAAATTATGACAAGTAATTTAATTTTAACAAAACCTTATTATGATAATAAAGGTAGTAAATGAATTGAGTTAAGGATAAAAGATTTATTGTATCCTTATGCAAGTATTAATATAAATAATAAATATTGTAAATTACAATATAATAAGGAATATTGTTTTATTATAATTTTTAAAAATCAAAACTTTTATATCAAAAATAAAGATGGGAAAATTGAGGGCGAGGTTAATTGAGAAAAACTGCACCCTTTTTTGTTGGCGATGGATAAACAATGTTTAATTAAAAAAGCCGAGAAAAAACAAATACACCAAGAAAATTTAAAATATTTTAATGGTAATAAATTTCCGAAAAAAGACAATTAATTAGACAAAATAAAAATGAAATTTTTGATATTTTTTGGCAAAGCCAAAATGTATGATGAGTAGTAATTTTGGCTTTTTAAATTTAACAAATTTTAAAAGGTAAAAATTTCCAACAAGGAGGAATAAAATATGGAAAAAGAATATAAATTTAAGTCATCACCACCCATTGCAACTTTTAAAAAATATAAAAGTGGTACAGTTGATAAATTAATACGACATAATTTTAGAATTAAGGTACCTGAAAATGTTAACCCTGAATTTACAAAATATAATTTTTACTATGTTAATGGCATAAAAGAAAAAATTAGCAATGATAAAGGTTTTGAGTTAGCAAATAATAAAAGATTTAAATTATTAAAAAATATAGAAGAAGATTGAAATAAGCAACAACAAAAATATAGTGAAGCACAAAAATCAACTTTTAAAGAGTTTTGTAATAAACATAATACTTACATAGAAATTGTTTTGCCAGCAACGAGGCAAGAATGATTTGAAAAAATGGGAATATGTCAATTTACAGATATTCAAGTATGAGATAAAAAAACAGATACGCGGAAAATGGGACAATTAATTCCTGAAAGTATCAATTGGAATAAATTAAATGAATGAGTTAATATTGAAATAAATTTTATGAAACAATGAATGAAAAATAATCTTAAAACAGATATGGGATATTTGTATTCAGCAGTTCATATGGACGAAACAACACCTCATATTCATTTCGGTTTTATTCCAATTAGTGAAATTTTTTCAAAAAAACTTAATGAAAAAAGATACATAATTAGTAATAATCGGATTTTTGGGGGTAAAAAACAACTACAAAAATTCAATAATTATCATGCTAATTATTTAACAAAAGCAGGTTATGAAATCGAACCTGGCGAAATTGGAAGTAAAGGTAGTTATAATGCTATGAATTTTCGGCAAGTTAAGGAATTTGAACGAAATAAATTAGAAAATGAAATTAATAATCTATTTGATCAATACAAGTCTACCAAAGACAATGTTAAAGAATTTAACAAAATTAAAAGCATCAGTGATGATTATGATAGTTTAATTTATGAAATTAAACAATATTTAAAATATGAAAATAATTTTACAGATTATGAAATAAACCAATTAACTAAATATTTAGATTTAGCAGAAAAAATCAAATACTACAAAATTATCACCACCATTCCTGGAGCAAAAGAATCAGATTTTAAAAATATGAGTTTAATTGAACAAGAATTTAATGAAATGGTTTTTAAAATTAATCCTATTATGCAAAAAGGTTATGATTTAGTGAGCAGTTTAGAAAGAGAGTTATAAAAATATGTGAAATAAAATAAAAAAGAAAAAAACAAGTTTATTAATTGGTCTATGTTTTGTTCCAATTATTTTTATTTTTTGTTTAACATTATTTGGAATAGGTTATTCAATTTTTATTAATTGAAAAGAAATTACAATATTTATCAATGAAATTAAGCAATTTAAAATATTATCCTGATGAAATTATGTAATTAAAAATAAATACGGATTATTAATAACAGTTGGATTAAGTTTAGCGTTTTATTGCTGGTTTTTTTATTTTGTTTTATTTAGTAAAGTGAAGAGTAAAGAAACTGCAATTAAAACAACTGATAAAATAGATTTTGGTGATAGTAAATGATTAAGTATAAAAGAAATTGATGATATTAGTGATAGAGTTAATATCAAAGATAATTATAAAAATACAGGCTTTGTTTTTAATTGTAATAAAAACAAAAAAGATTTATTGTTTAATTTAAAAAACAATATTCATAGTGTTATTGTTGGTTCAACAGCAAGCGGAAAAACACAAGGCATAGTATTACCAACAATTTATTTAAATGGAAAATCAACTGCTAAACCAACTATGATCATAACCGATCCCAAGGGAGAATTATATAATTTAACTAGTGGGTTTTTAGCAGAAAATAGTTATAAAATAAAAGTTATTGATTTTCGTAATTTAGAAAAAGGAAATACTTGAAATCCACTAAAACTAATTTATGACGACTTTATTAAAATGATAATGACAAATAACGAAAAAGAAAAAACGAGATGAAAAATAAAATATCAAGATAAAATTAGATCACTTAGTCGTATGTTAATTGACAAAAATATTGAAGATGAATTTTGAAATAATTCAGCAAGTATGATTATTCAAGGAATTATTTTGGCATTATTAGAAGATTATGAAGATAAAATAAGCAAAAATAATTTAATAACAGAAATAGAAGAAATTTTAAAAAAAGAATTATTTTTCAACAAATTTAATATGGCGTCAGTGGCAGCAATCGCTAGTTTTAAAAAAGATCTAGTTAAATGACTTAATAATCGAAAAAATACCAGCATTGCCAAAATAACCGCAAGCCAAGTTTTGGTTGATAGTAAAGAAAATCGGACACTAGATGCTATTTTAATGACTGTTGCAAAAAGTTTAGAAATATTTAACAATGATTTTATTCGTAATTTAACATCCCAAAATGATATTAATTACAATGATTTTATCGAATATCCAACAGTTTTATACATCATATTTAGTGACGAAAATGATAATTACTATAAATTAATAGCAATATTAATTAGTCAAATTTATCAATTTTTAACAAATAAAGCAAGTGAAACAATCGAACAAAAACTAGAAAAACGAGTATATTTTATTTTAGATGAATTTGCTAATTTAACAAAAATAAATAACATTGAAAAATGAGTTAGTATTTCGCGCAGCAGAAACATATTTTTTCAATTTATTTTACAAGATATTAACCAATTAAAATTAAATTATGGTGATACAATAGCAAAAATTATTTTAAATAACTGTGGGATGCATATTTTCTTACATACCAACGATTTAGAAACAATTAAATATTATAGTGAATTATTTGGAACAAAAACAATCGAACAAATTAGTATTAATGAAAATAAAAGCAATATTAGTGTTTCAAAAAATTTAAAAAGTCACCCCCTAATGTTAACTAGTGAATTAGCAAATTTAAAACAAGGTCAAGGAATTGTTAAAATAGCACGCTATAATCCAATGAAAATAACTTTAAAACTATGAAAAGATTTAAAGTTAGTAGAAAAAACAAACACATTTAAATTAAAAGAAATCGAATATATCAATTTCAATCAAGAATATTTTTATGATATTAAAAATAACAAAAAAGAAATAAAAGAAAATTACATTAATGAATTTGCTAATTTAACAACAGAAAAAATTACAATAAATATTAATAATTTAAAAATGCAATTAAGAGAGTATGAAAATACAAATTACAAATCTATTCAAAATAAAACAATGATAAATTTACTTTTACAAAAAATCAAAAACCTTGAAATAGAATTAATCAAAAGACAAGAAACCAATAATTATTCTGAAAAGGAATAATTATTTTTTATAAATAGTAAGATTTCACAAAGTGGTCAAGCTGGAACACTAAAAAATAAACGAAGTGGGAGGATATCTGATAAGGTTAATCAACTAATTAAATTAGTACTACATGGGGCAGAAGAGTAGTCGCAAGTGATTAATTAAACCAATTCCTAAGGGAAACTATGCCTAAATGAAGACAAGCAATGAATTTATTTAACAAATAACTAATAATAAACAAAAAGAAAATAGAATAAGAAGGTTAATTAATTTCTCTCTTTCTCTCAATAAAAATATGACTATGACTGCTGACAAATTATTTGAAGCAGTATAAAATTTTACTATCATGCAATGATGATTTATAGGAGAAAAATATATGTTTTTAAATAGTTTGATAAAAGATATAAACTTTGTTGAAGAAGTAAATATTGATGTTAATTTCATAGAAAAACAAAAATTAAAAGAGAAATATGAAAACCTTGATCAAGAATTAAGAGAACAAAATTGTAATGGTAAAAATGGTTTTATTTTATGAGGAAAAAAAGATAAAACTATGAAAACTCCTTTTGGTAATATTATAATTAAAGTTTCTAGATTCCGTTATTATGATGATGAAAAAAATAAATTTAGAACAACAACTTTATTAAATAAATCAATTGGATTAAAAAATAATCAAACAATTATTTTAAGTGTTAAAATATCAATTTGAAAAGAAATGGATAGTGCTAAAAGACAAAGAGATATTAAGGATATGTTTCCGAAGTTAAAGATATCTAAGATGTCAATTACAAATATTAATAAAGAAGTTGATTTTGCTAAATTATTTAAAGAACAATTAAAAACAAAGACAGAAAAAATCAATGTTCAAACACCATATTTATATGCTGGTGTTGATGATTCTTTTAGGTAATTTAACAAAATATAAAAAAATAGAAAAAAACATGTTTAGAGTAGCGTATTTCCACACTGGATATGATGAAATAAAAAGCACTAAAAATAAAAATGTTTTAAGAGATAAAAAGATTTTTATCGTAATGAAATCAGTAAAAAATAAATATTATCTTATTAAAAAATATAAAAAAGAATTTTTACATTTTTTACATAAAAATTATAATATTGAAAATTGTAAATTAACTCTTGCAGGAGATGGGGCAACATGAATTCAAAAATTCGCTAATGAAATTGGTGCAATTTATATTTTAGATGAATTTCACCTAATGAAAGAATTAAAAACAATAGTTCCTTATCGAAGAAGAAAACTTACTAAAAATTTAACTGATAACGAAAAAATAAGAAAACAAATTTATTGAGATATGAATAAATTATTTAAAAGTGGCGACCCTGATGAAGCGATAAAATATTTAAAAAATTTAATAAAAATTAAGAACATTAAAGAACATCCATTTTTGAAAGATAAAAAAGAAGATATAAAAAAATTTATTAATTATATTAATAAAAGAAAAGATGGAATTAAGGTTTATAAAGAAGATTGATATAAAGGGTCATGCACTGAATCACAAATTTCGCATAATGTAAAATGATTAAAAGGATATGGCTCTAAATCATATAGTGAAAAAGTTTTCAAAAATATGATTGCAATGAAAATGGCGAAAGAAAACGGGGTTAATTTAATTGAGTTTTATCTTAATAAGTTAAATAAAAAACTGCAAAAAGAACATAGTTATTATTTTAAAAATAATGATAATTACCAATTTTTAATAAATAATAATATTTCTCGACAAGCACAAGCATTTATTTAAAATTTAAAAAAATTCAATAAATATTTATTAAATAATTTTTGGGATTATTATTTTTCGTTTGCAATTTTGTAATTTTGTGTTATGATAAAAATGGTTAAAAAAGATAAGTTTGTCTTTTTCTTAGTTAGTTTTATTTTAATAGATAAATATTTATTTAAATAAAACATCACCCACCGAATAATTTATGCCCTCATTTTGATTCATTGCCAAATATTAAAAATTATTAATAAAATCTCATTGTCAAATTTGAATATATTTTTATCACTTTTGCCAAAAAGTTGAATTCTTACAATAAATGAGTTATTTAAAAAATCACAATGGATTATTAGTTCTGATGCCATTAGTATTACTTCTAATGAGCATTTCTAAATTAACAATTTGGAATTTAGTTTAATAAAATTAATATTATTTAAAAACTGTAAACTTAAAAAGTTTACAGTTTTTCTATGTTAGGGAATGATTAATTTAGTTCTTGTAATAGTAGTCAAAACACTATATAATTAACAAGTAATTAGGGCAGATGAAGGTGAGGATTTCCTCACCTTCATCTAATTTAAAAGTCATAATTAAAATGTTGACAATAATAGTGTTAGAAGGAGTAAAATAAGATGATTGATGGAATAGAAATTTTAAAAGCAATTGATCTTTTGGTGGAAGAAAAGAAAATTGATCGCAGTTTAATTATTGAGGCTATTAAAGAAGGAATAATAAAAGCTTATGAAAAATATTTAGACCCACAAGCCTTAATAAAAGTAGACTTTGATGAACAAACTGGTCAAATTAAAGTTTATCGCTTATTAAAGATTGTTAGTAAGATTGAAGATGAGTTTGCTGAAATTTTATTAGATGATGTTAAAAATTTAGAGAAAAATTTAACAATTGATAATATATATTATGAACCTGTTGATACTGATGAATTTTCTCGTTTAGCGGCATTACAAGTAGCACAAATTTTAAAGCAACATTTAAGAGAAGCAGAAAAAGAAGTTGTCTATGAAAAATATATTTCTAAGAAAGATGATATTTTAATTGGCACAATTGATAATATTGAAGAAAACTATTATTTATTAAAAATTGTTGATCGTACTTTTGCAATTTTACCTAAAAAAAATATTATTCCCACAGAGAAATTTTATTTAGGTGATAAAGTAAAGTTTTATGTTGAGGATGTTAATAAAACGAAAAATTTTGGACAAATTTTAGCTTCAAGAACTCATCCAGGATTTTTAAAAAGATTATTAGAAATTGAAGTTCCAGAAATTTATGAAGGAATAATTGAAATTAAAGTCATTGCAAGAATTGCAGGACAAAGATCAAAAGTTGCAGTATTTTGTAATGACCCAACTATTGATCCGATTGGTGCTTGTGTTGGTAATAAAGGAAAAAGAATTCAAAGTATTATGGATGAATTGAATGATGAAAAAATTGATCTTATTAAGTGAGATGCGGAAATAAAAACATTTATTATTAATGCTTTATCGCCAGCTAAAGCGATTTCTATTAGTTTAGATGAACAAACTAATGAAGCTAATATTATCGTTGCTGATGAGCATTATTCATTAGCTATTGGTAAAAAAGGAATAACAGCAAAATTAACAGCAAAATTAACAAAATGAAAAATTAATATTATTTCTTTCAGTGATGCTTTAAATCAAAATATTATTTTTAAATGAAATGGTAATTTATCGGAACAGCAAATGCAAGAGTTACAAAATAAACATCAATTTAAAATCAAGAAAGATAATTTGCTTGTAGAGTTAGAAACAAGTATTGAAGAAATAGATAATATTGTTAATGAAGAAAAACAAATTCCGCAAGATAATGTTGATAATACTAATACTGAATTAGATAGTGATGAATTAGATAAAGATTAAATAAAGGAAAAAAATATTGGTGGCAAAACAAAAATTAGTATATCGGCAATGCATTGTTACAAAAGTTGTTGTTTTACGAAGTGAGTTAATAAGAGTTGTTAAAACAAAACAAGGACAAGTTTTGGTTGATTTAAATTATTGTCTTGCTGGTAAAGGTGCTTATGTTAAGCGAGAAGTTGCTATTATTGAAAAAATGCAAAAAAAACAATTATTAGAAAAGATTTTTAAAACACAAATTGTTGATAATATTTATTTATTATTAGTCAAAGTTGTAAAAGAACAGGAGCATAGTAATTAATTAGGAGTGGTGATTGTATGAAAAAAAGTAATCAAAGAAAAAAACAAACAATAGTTATTAAAAATCAATTAAAAACAGGAAGTGATTCACATCTTGATAATGGGATTTTTATTTTTAGTGAACCATTATCAATTATTGAGTTTTCTAAAAAAACAAATATTCCTGTTGTGAAAATTATTAAATATTTTTTTAATAAAGGACAAATGTTAACGCAAAATCATTTTTTGAATGAAGAATTAATTGGTGAGTTATGTTTAGAATTTGGTTTAGATTTTAAAAAGGAAACTGTTATTACGCATCAAAATTTGTTAGAAAATTTAGATATTATTGATGATACTAATGATTTAAAAGAACGACCACCAGTTGTTACCATTATGGGCCATGTTGATCATGGTAAAACAACTTTGTTAGATAATATTAGAAAATCTAAAATTACTGAGAAAGAATTTGGTGGTATAACGCAACATATTGGTGCTTATCAAATTAAAACAAAGGATGGTAAAATTATTACTTTTTTGGATACGCCAGGACATGAAGCATTTACGCAAATGCGTGCTCGGGGTGCTAAAGTTACTGATATTGTTGTATTAGTTGTTGCTAGTAATGATGGTGTTATGCCACAAACTAAAGAAGCAATTGATCATGCTAAAGCTGCTGATGTGCCAATTATTGTGTTTGTTAATAAGATGGATTTGCCGTCTGCTAATGTGGAATTAATTATGAAAGATTTAGCAACTTTAGATTTAATTTCGGAAGAGTGAAGTGGTGATACAATTTTTGTTAAAGGTAGTGCTTTAACTGGTGCAGGAATTGATGAATTATTAGATGTAATTTTATTATTAGCGGAAATGCAAGGTTTACAAGCTAATCCAAGTCGTTTTGCTAGTGGAACAGTTATTGAGGCGCATTTAGATCGTAATGTTGGTCCCGTTTGTACATTGTTAGTTCAAAATGGAACTTTAAAAATTAAAGATGCTTTGGTAGCAGGAGTTTCTTTTGGTCGGGTTCGTGATATGAAAAATGATCGTAATGTTGCTATTAAGGAAGCAACACCTTCAATGCCAATTGAAATTCATGGTTTAGATTTTGTTCCTAAGGCGGGTGATCCATTTATGGTGTTTGGTGATGATAAGTTAGCTCGTGAAGTAGCGTTATCAAGAAAAACACAAGATGAAATTAATGAGCGAAGAAAAACTAAAACTTTAAATTTAGAAAATTTATCTGATGAAATTGCAGCTGGTAATTTGAAACATATTGATATTATTTTAAAAACTGATACTCAGGGAAGTTTAGAAGCTTTAAAACAGTCATTAAGTAAAATTAAAATTGATGATATTAGTATTAGAATTATTCGTTCTTCAGTTGGACCAATTAGTGAATCAGATATTACCTTAGCTGTTGCTTCAAAAGCTTTAGTTTATGGTTTTAATGTGCGACCTAATTCTGTTGTGCGAAAATTGGCATTAGATGAAGGAATTGAGATTCATCTTCATAATATTATTTATAAAGTAATTGAAGAATTGCAACAAGCAGCAAGAGGTTTATTAGATCCGAAGTTTGAAGAGATTGTTTTAGGACAAGCTGCTGTGCGCCAATTATTTCATTATTCTAAGGTTGGTGTCATTGCGGGATGTATGGTTATTGAAGGTGTTATTAGTCGTCAAAGTAAAGTAAAGGTTTTACGAGATGGTATTGTTATTTATGATGGTGATTTATCATCTTTAAAACATCAAAAAGAAGATATTAAAGAATCACGACAAGGAACTGAATGTGGGTTAACTATTAAAAACTTTAATGATATAAAAGAAAATGATGTTATTGAATCTTATTTATTGAAGGAAATTAAGTAATGGTAAATGTTAAGTTTCAAAGATTACAAACTACAATTCAACGCTTGCTAACAAATATTTTGCAAAAAGAAGTTAAAGATGAGAATGAAGTTTTGCAAAAATTAATAATTACGGAAGTAAAATTAAATAATGATCGCACAATTGCTAAAGTATATTATGATTCTTTGGTTTTCCAAGAACAAAAGCAGATTATTGAATTAGCGATAAAACAAAATTTGTGATTAATCCGAAAAAAATTAGGTCAACAGTTAACGATTTATAAAGTTCCGCAATTAATTTTTGTTTATGATCAATCATTAAGTGAAAGTAGAAAAATTGAAGATATTTTAAATAAAATTAAAAAAGATTCTTCTAACTTTTAAACGGTAATTTTTTAAGAATTATTGTAATTATGCTTTTTTTTGTTATTATTACCTTGTTATTTATTGTGATAATTAAGGTTATGAATGGGGTATTTAATCATTGTGATGAAAAAAATGTTTTCTTGATTAGGAGCAAATTTGCTTTCATTCATTACTATTATTAATCTTGTTGCTTGTCAGAAAAGTGAAATTATTTTATTTGGTGGTTCTAGTTCAGTGATGACTTTAATGCATATCTTATTATATGGTGATCAGTTAAATGCTCCGAAATTTCAAGGTTTTAATCACAAATATAATCGTAAGGTGGCATATAATGGTACGGGTTCATCAGCTGGTGAAAATGGTGTTAAAAATCAAACACTAGTGATGGGGTTTACTTCAAGAGATGTTAAGTCAGAGTATATTGATAATAGTAATTATCGTGTTTTTAATTTTGCAATTGATGGAATGGTAATTATTGCTAAAGCTCCTACTAATTGCAATGTTACAAATATTTCTCAGGATAAAGTAAGTGTTTTACGAGATATATATACTGGTAAAAGTAAAACTTGAACAGATTTATTAGGAAATGGGTGTGCTAATAATGAAACGATTATTGGTGTTAATCGTGAATCAGGAAGTGGAACCAGAGATGTTTGGCGAGGATTTTTAGAAATGGGTAGCAGTGATTTTTCTAGTGGTTTAAGAATTGCTAATTCAACATCAGTAATGATTAATCAAGTAAGAGATACTAATAATGCCATTGGTTATGTTTCATTTTCAAATGTTGATTCGGTTCTTGCTAATAATTTAGTCCCTTTTACGATTAATGGTGTTAAAGCTAGTATTGAATCATTAACTAATAAATCATATATTTTGTATCGTTTATTTGCATGTTTATTTTGATATGAAAGTAAACAAAGAGAGTTGATTGGTCAGTTTATTTACTTTATGAATGATGATCATAGTGGTAAATTAGCATTTGAAAAAACAGGTTTAATATTTGATTTTGAATGAAAAAGTGAAGAACCTGAATGGTTGATTAAGCAAACTAATTAAGTGATGGAGAAATTATGGTTCAGTTTCATAATAAGATTTTTAAACATAAATATTATCTTGATTTATTTAATAAAATTCTGATTTTTTGTGCGGCTTTGGCGGCTATTATTATATCATTTTTTATTATTGTATTTATTAGTTATCAATCAATACCAGTATTTAGGAAATATGGCTTTTGAAATTTTATTTTTAGTAAAGCTTGATTAGCGGATACTTTACAATTTGGCGCAATGAGTTTTGTTATTTCTACTTTGTTAGTAGTTTTTTTAGAAATGTTAATTGCGATTCCGTTAGCAATTTTTACTTCAGTTTTAATTAGTGAATTTTTAGGAAAGAAAATTAAGCGCATTGTGATTTTTCTAGTTGAATTATTAGCTGGTGTACCACCGGTTATTTTTGGAATTTTTGGTTTAGAAGTTATTGGCAGTTTTTATAAACAAATTGGCGCATCATCACCAGCTAATATGTTAACAGCAGCGACAATTTTAGCATTAATGGCTTTACCTACCATTATTGCTTTAATTTGTAATGCTTTAAATAGTGTCCCTAGTTCTTATCGGTTTGCTTCGTTAGCGATGGGGGTATCACGGACTAGTTCTGCTTTTAAAGTTGTAAAAAAAGCGGTCCGAACCAAGATAATTGGCGCTATTACCTTTGGGATATGTCGGGTTATTGGTGAAGTTACAGCGATGATTATGGTTTCAGGATTAGTATATCAAATACCGACATTTCAAAATGGATTTTTAGGATTTATTTTTTCAGGAATAACATCTTTAGCTACGGTAATTGGTATTGAGTTAGCTGAAAGTGCTTCAACAATTCATACATCAGCTTTATTTGCTTTAGGATTAGTTTTAATCATTTTTGTATCAATTTTAAATATTGTTATTTTAGCTACATATAAAGTAGCCAACAATCAAATTCAAGGCGTTAGTTATACAAAAAAGCTTAAAATTTATTTTATTACAAAAGTTTTGCGAAGAAATATGGCGGTATTAGAAGATCATCAAATTTCTAACCAACGGTTATTAAGTTACTATGATGAAAGTAAAATTTTGAAATTTCATCGTCAGTTTAACAAATTAAAAGATGTTATTTGGATATTATTAATGTTTTTATCAACAATAATAACATTATCAATGGTTATTTGAATTATTGGTGATGTTATTATTAAAGGGATTCAATCAACAGTTTTTTTAACACCGTATCGTGAAGTTTTACAAGGTTCATATGATTTAACGCCATTATTTGTTTCAACATTATTATTAATTGTTTGTTCGTTAGTAGTTTCTATTCCGTTAGGAATTTTAGGAGGAATATATTTAAATGAGTATGCTAATAAAACTAGTAAGATTGCTAATTTAATTCGTTTTTCAGTTGATGCTTTAGTTGCAACGCCTTCAGTAGTTTTTGGAATGTTTGGTTATATTGTGTTTGTTAATATTTTAGGAATTGGTCATAACTTTATTAGTGCTGGATTGATGTTTGGGGTCTTAACATTACCAATTATTATTAAAACTACTGAAGATGCTTTAAATGGTGTTGCTCAAGAATATCGTGATTCTTCTTTAGCATTAGGAGTTACAAAAATTGTCCCAATTTTTAAAATTATTTTACCGAATTGTAAAAAGGGAATTGTTACGGGGATTGTCTTTGCTATTAGTAAAGTTATTAGTGAAAGTATGCCTGCGTTATTAACTTTGTCATCATCACCTTTTATGCCACAAAATTTATTAGATCCAGGTACTACTTTAACTGTTAAAATTTATCAATTAATAAATGAACCTGATATCGTGGCAGGTCCTGCTCATTTAATTAAAATTAGTGCTTATCAATTGGCAAAAATCATTGCTTATGAAATTGCTGCGATTACAATTTTATTGATTATTGCCTTAAATTTATTAGTTAAATATATTACAAGGGAAAAGAAGAATTTTGGATATTCATATAATAATTTAAAAGGAGTAATGTTATGGCTAAAAAGAAAAAGAACATCAATTGAATACAAAAAATAAAGACATCCTTTCCTAATAAATCTAAAAAGCAAAAACATTCTCGCGATAAGGTTAAAGTTAAAATTGTTGATAAGAAATATAGTATTGCTATTTCTGATTTTAATTTTTATTATAATTTTGGTAAGAAACAAGCACTATTTAATATTAATTTGAATATTTAAAAGAAATAAGATTATGGCTCTTATTGGTCCTTCGGGTTGTGGTAAATCAACATTATTGCGGTCAATTAATCGGATGAATGATTTAATTGAAGGAACTAAAATTACGGGAGAAATTATTTATCAACAAAAAAATATTTATGATAATAAACAAGATATTATTGCTTTAAGAACTACGATTGGTATGGTTTTTCAAAAACCTAATCCTTTTCCAAAATCAATTTATGATAATATTGCTTATGGACCAAGAAGTTTAGGAATTAGAAATCGAAAAAAATTGGATGAAATAATTGAAGATTCATTAAAAAAAGCGGCATTATGAGATGAAGTTAAAAATGATTTAAAAAGTCCAGCTTTAAGTTTAAGCGGTGGTCAACAACAACGATTATGTATTGCTCGAGCAATTGCTATTAAACCAGAAGTGCTATTAATGGATGAACCAACTTCAGCATTAGATCCGATTGCTACTGGTAAAATTGAGGAGTTAATATTGCAATTAAAAAAAGATTTTACAATTATTATTGTGACTCATTCAATGCAACAAGCAGCAAGAATTTCTGATCAAACAGCATTTTTTTTAATGGGTAAAATTGTTGAAGTGGCAAGAACAAGAAAATTATTTTTATCACCACAACAAAAGGAAACTGAAGATTATATTGCAGGACGGTTTGGGTAATGATTTAAAAATGATATAATTAATATTGGAGTAGGTGATATAATGCAATGTTATTTTGCTCATTTTCAAGATGAATTCGGCAATTTAATTTTTAATGATATTGATACTCATCATTTAGTTAATGTTTTAAGATTTCAAATTAATGACTTGTTAATTGCTGTATATAATGGCAAAAAATATCAAACGAAGATAATTGAAAAGAAACCACAATTAAAAGTTGAAATTCAAAAAAATTTATTGGAAAATACCGAATTAGAAATAGTTGTAACATTATTAATGCCATTGCTTAAACAAGATCGTAATGATTGAATTGTTCAAAAAGCAACTGAATTAGGTGTGACACAAATTATTGGTATTGCTTTAGAACGAAGTGTTACTAAGATTAAACGAAATGATGATAAGAAAAAAAAGATGATGCGTTGACAAAAGATTGCTAAAGAAGCAGCACAACAGTCGAATCGTAATCAAATTCCAAAAATTGTTGATATTATTACTGATTTTACTGCTATTATTCCTTATAAGAGCGCATTAAATTTAATTGCTAATGAATTAGCATTAGCAACCCGTTCATTGTCGGCACTAATGTTACCATTATCCAAGTCAACAAGTATTACTTTTATTTGTGGACCTGAGGGTGGTTTTAGTGATAAAGAATTAGAATTTTTTAATTTTGAAGGTTTTCATGCAATTAATTTAGGAAAAAGAGTTTTAAGATCAGAAACAGCTGTTTTAGCATTTCTTGCTAATATCGGTTATGAACATGAAAAGTTAAAGGAGCAATAAGAATGTCTTTAAGTTCAAAGCGAATGGGTGCAATTTTAAATTTATTATTTGCAATTAATTGATTGTTTTTAACAATGGTATTTATTAGCGTTCAAAAATCAAATTTACCTTTAAGTGGTGGCTTTGAAATTGCTAGTTATTTAATTCCATTAATAACTTTATGTTTAATAATGGTTTATGTTTGATTAACTTATGTATCAATTAAGAATTTTGATATTAAATATCAATTTAAAGCATATAAATACTTAATATTAATCGTATTGATGGCAGTGATGTCAATTTTAGCTAATTTATTAATTTTAATTGCTAAAAATCACCAAAATGCTATTTTAGCATTTGGTTTATCAATTGGAATTTCTGGAATATTTGGTTTAGTAACAATTATCTTTGATATTAAGTTTTTTATTCAAAGGTTAAAATGAGAGGCATTATCAAAAAGTGAAATTTCTACCCTAAATGATGAATTAATAATTAAAAATAAATAATTAGTAGTATAATTAATTTTTAGTAACATATTTGTGTTATTAAAAATTAATTAGTAAGGAGATCTGCTTGTTTTATGAAACTGAATGAATTTATTGATTATACTTTATTAAGTTCACATGCTACGAGTCATGACATTCAAAAAATTTGTGTGGATGCTGAAAAGCACAAATTTGCTAGTGTATGTGTTAATCCTATTTATGTTAGTCATGCTAAAAATTTGTTAAAAAAGACAAAGGTTAATGTGTGTACTGTTGTTGGTTTTCCATTGGGTTCGGTGCCTACAAATATTAAAGTGTTGGAAACAGAACAAGCTGTTCGTGATGGTGCCGATGAGATTGATATGGTTATTAATGTCGGAGCTTTAAAAGAAGGGGCATATACGGTAGTATTAAATGATATTAAGCATGTTCGCGCTGTATGTCCAAAACAAATTTTAAAAGTTATTATTGAAACTGCATTATTAACGAAAGAAGAAAAAATTCAAGTTTGTAAATTAGCTTTGCAAGCACAAGCAGATTTTATTAAAACTTCAACAGGATTTGCTAAAAGTGGTGCTAAAGTTAAAGATATTAAATTAATTCGTAGTATTGTTAAGGATGAAATGTGTATTAAAGCGTCAGGGAAAATTAAAACTAAAGCACAGGCAATAAAACTTATTAAAGGTGGAGCAGACCGGCTGGGGATTAGTAAAGCAGCGTTATTGATGGTTTAGTTGCTAATTAATTTTAGTTATAAAAATGGTTTTAATTTTTTGTGAATTTTGTTTCATTATTTGCAATTTTATATCATATTTATTAAATCATTTGCATTTTATAGCAAAAAAAATTATAATTATAGGGTCTAGCTATAAAATATTCATATGTAAAAAAATATAGGAAAATGGAGTTGAAAATTAAATGGCCACAGTTGTTGTAAAAAAGGATGGAGAAGATATTGATCAAGCTTTACGCAGATTTAAAAAAGCTGCTTCTCCAATTAAAAGAGAATTAGAAAAGCGTAAACACTTCCTTTCTCCCAGAGAAAAACGTTTATTTAAACAAGCACAAAATCGTAAATTTTCTCGTTAATAATTAACGAGATTTTTTTATGTTTTACAAGGAAAAAAATATTAGATAAGTAAAAGTAGTAATGGGGATTAAATGTTGTATCCATTAATATGACAAGAGCAAAAAAATGATTGTGCTGTTGCTTGTTTAGCAATGTTAATTAAGTATTATCACAAGCAACGAATTTCATTAGAAACTTTAAAACAAGAAGCATCATTTCAATGAGAATATTGAAGTATTAAAACATTGAAAGCGGTAGCCTATTCACAGGGAGTATTATTAACGCCATATCATTGTAATTTTGAGCAACTTCAAAAGTTATCATTAAAAACGCCTTGAATTTTATATGTTAATAATGACAATGGTGAAGCTCATTTTATTGTTGTTTATAAAAAACATCGAAAAAAATTTTTAATTGCTGATCCTAGCAAGGAAAAATTACAATGAGTAACAAATGAATATTTACAAAATATTTATTTGGATACTTTAATTATTAGTGCTAAAACAATAATCCTTGCTAGTAAACAAAAAAATCTTGTTACTTGTTCATTATTTTATTTATTACAACCATATTTAATGATAATTTTGGGACTATTGGTTATTAATTTATTATTAACGGTAATTAATTTTTTAGCAAATATGTTAGTAAAAGTATTTGTTGATAGTCATCATCTTTTTATTTTAAATAATATTTGATTAAAGATTTTATTAGGTTTTATAATTATTATTTTAATGAAAATGATTGTTAGTTTTTGTCAACAAAAAATAATTTTAATGTTAACTCATAATTTTATTACTAGTATGACACATCGATATTATTTTGCTATTAGTGAAAGTAATTTTATAATAATGGAACAATATCAAGATAGTGATTGATTGCAAAGAGTTGAGGATTTAACTATTGTTTGTAGTTTATTAACAACAAAGTTATTACAAGGTATTCATATTTTTGTTATGGCAATTATTAGTGCTATATTGTTATTTTTTATTCATTGATGATTTTTACTAGCGATTGGATTGCAGTCATTAATTTTGTTATGTATTAATTTGTTATTTCATAATTTTTGTTATCATCAACAAATTAGACAAAAACAAGAAACGATTTTTCATTATCAACAATATTTACAACTAATTCAATCAGCAACGCAAAGAATAGGCTGTGATATTAATGATGTTGTTTTATTTAAAATTCAACAAAGTTATGACCAATTACAAAAAACTAGTATTAGTTTATCTAATGCTGAAGTTAAAGTTAACCACTATGAACAGTTGATTATTAGTCTTTGTAATTTATTAATATTGTATTTAGCAAGTAAGTTACTTGCTAGTAATATGATATCTTTAGGACAAATAATATTTGCTAGTTCATTAACAGGCTATGTAACAAACTTTTTTCAAGAAATTGGTCAGCTAATTATTACGAGAAAAAAACTGAAACAAGCGATTAATCGTGTAAAACCGCTGTTATTTTTTAAAAAGGAAATTAAGCATAATTCTTTGTGCGAAGCAACTATTTCAACAATCTCATTGCAAAATGTGTCGTTTAAATATTGTGATCAAATTATTTTTCAAAAAATTAATTATCAATTTAAAAAAACTAATTTTATTAGTGGCGTTTCTGGTAGTGGGAAATCTACTTTATTAAAACTTATTGGTGGAATGTATGATAACTATCAAGGAATTATTTTGTTAAATAATCAAGATATGCGATTTCTTGCTCATAATGAAATTATTTGTTATTTGCAACAACATCCCTATGTTTATGATGGAACAGTTTTAGATAATATTGTTAATTTTAATTATCAACTACTGAATTTAACAAAATTGGAAAAATTAAATGTTAGTGCTCTTTTACAAGCAATAAATTTGAATATTAACACTAAATGTGATAATAATGCTAGCAATTTAAGTTCTGGTCAACGACAAGTTGTTGCTTTTTTATCATTATTCTTTCATCATCAGTGGAAAATAATTTTAATTGATGAATCATTAAGTAATGTTAACCAGCAATTAAAAATTAAATTAATTAAACTGTTATTAACATATTTTGATGACGCTTTAATTATCTTTGTTAGTCATGACAATAATTTGAAGACTTATTTTTCGCAAGAGGTGATAGTATCATCATCCGGAGTAATTACTAGTGAAACCAATAATTCATAAGTCAATTCACAATAATGGTGTTTTAATTTATTTTTTAGTCGTTGGATTGTTGATTTTAACTAGTATTTTGGGATTATCAAAAATAACAAAACCACAAACAACTAGTGGTTATTTAACTGTAATTAAAAAACAAGATAGTTGTTATTATGTCTTTAATAGCATTCATTCTTTATCTAATAAATATCTTGACCGGATAATTATTAATTATCAAGAAGAAGTTATTTTGTCTGCTAATGATTATCAAATTGAAAATACTAGGGTTGTTTTTAACATTATTATTAGTTGTTTTTCATATTTTTACTATCAACCAGCGACAATTATTTATAGTGAACAAAGTTTATTAAGTTATTTTTATGAGATATTTTCGGTATCAGGAAGTTAATAATTTTCTTTTTCAAGAAATTAATTACTTGAATTTAAGGATAAATGCATTAATTATTTAAATAAGATTAGTTATTAGTCTTATTTTTTTATTTAAATAAAAATAATATCTTAAAAAGAAAAAATAATTATGTAATTTTAGAGTCTAGATAATACTAGATTCTTTTTATCCTTACATAAAAAAGTAGTAATTAATTTAATCATTTAAATTTAAATGAAGAGAGGACACGAGAATTTATGGATCAAAATCAGCAAGAGAAAAATAAATTAGAAAAGCAATTTTTAGAAATGTATAAAGTTCAACAACAAAGAATCCAAATTGAAGATATTAGAAGAATTGAACAATATAAGAAAAAACAAATTCATATCATGAAATTAAATAAGTTTAATGATTCAATTTTTAATAAAGAAACTTTAATAGGAAAGTTAGAAGTAACTAAAGAAAATCTGAATAATCCAATGCTTTTAAATAATTTGTTTGTTGGAGAAAACTATTCTTGTTTGGATGAATTTTTATGTGTAGCAAAAGAATGACAAGATATGCAACTTCATTTTAATGCAGCAACAGCTCACATAGAAATAGAAAATAAAATGGTGGAACAAGAAAATCAACGCCGAGAAATAGAAAAGAAATTTAAAAAAATTAATGAATTAAATATCAAAAAATTAAAATGTGGTAATTTAAATGATGCGGAATTAAAGATTTTTAATTCGTATCAACAAGATCTTGATTCTTTAGGTATTGTTAATTATTGCGATGATATGTTTCAGTGAGAACAAAGTTCCAAAAATAAGTATTTGCTAGCAGCTAAAGAAAAACTGTTAGTAATTAATGAAGAAGAATTAAAGCGAAGAAAAATGAGTAACGAAATGTGAATACATCAACAAAAAGAGATTTTATATACAATGAAATCAAAAAGAGAGTTTGAAAATGACTTAATAGTTTATAAACAAAAATTAGAGAAAGAAAATAAGATTATAGCAGAAGAAGATAATAAATATCAAGATGTTATACCGGTAGCATTAGTTAAAGAACGAGCTATAAAAAATACACTTAGAAAATTAGAAAGACAAGAATATAACAAGCAAGCTAACTTAATTCAAGAAGAAATAAAAAGAAATGATGTTTGAACAAAATTATGAAATTTAGAATGTAATTGAAGAAGAATAATTAATAAAACTAATGATGGCAATATGAAGTTGATTTTCGAACAAGAAATATCTAATTTAGATATTCTTTCTCAACATCTTATTAGTACAGAAGCTGTTCCTCTAAAATCTAATACTAAGAAGCGAGCTAAAATAGTGAGTGCAACCGATAAAGTATTGTCAGTTCCTTCTACTAGTGCAATAAGCAATGAAAATGTTATTGATTTAACTTTTCTTGAACAAGTTGAAGAAAAAAATCAGATTCCTTTTGATGAAATAACATTTATGAACTGTGATTCTAATATTTTATCTAATGAAACAGTTGATAGGCAACTATCCCAGTTGCCAATTTTTTCCTCCGATAATAGTACTCAACAAGAACAACTAGGTTGTCCTTTAATTGATTTAATGGACTTTACTATCAATATTAATAGTTCTAATTATTCTGAAATAGAACTTAATAAGAAAATAACTAATGATAAAAAGACGCAAGAAAATACACAAAGTGAAGCAGAAAAAGAAATATTAGAAAATATTCTTAAACTTGAAGAAGAGACTGCCAAAGTAGCAGAGCAAATGTTAGCACAACAAGCGAAGGAAAGACAAGCAAGAGAAAGAAGAAAACAAGAAAAAAGACAACAAGAAAAAGAAAAAAGACAGCAATGATTAACTGAATAATTACTTAAATTTAACGATTGGTTAAAATTATTTCTTATTGTTAAGATTAGCAGATTAATTAAGTTAATTACTTAAAAATTAAAATTAAAAAAGGAAATGAAAATTTATGAATAAATTTCAACAAGAAATTGCTAATATTGAAAAAGAAGTTTTAAATGTATATGAGATTCAAAAAGAACGAATCGAAAAAGAAGAAATTAGAAGAAATAAAGAATATAAACAAAGATATACTGATTTGATAAAGCAAAGTCAATATAGTTTTTCAATGTTTGGGGCTGGAAGTTTTATGGAAAGAATCGGAGTGACAGAAGAAAAAATGTATAGACCTATGGCTTTATATAGTATTTTTTCAGGAGAAAACTTTAAATATTTAACTTGTTTTATATCTAAGTTAAAAGAATGACAAGATAGGCAACTTGATTATGATAAAATATCGCTAAAAATAGAAATAGAAGATAAGATAATTGAACAAGAAAATAAGCGCCGAGAAATAGAAGCGCAAATAAAAAAAATTAATGACTTGGAAATAAAACAATTGCAAGGTCAAAACTTAACAAGTAAACAAAGGAAAGAATTAAATAATTCTAACGAATTCATTAAATCTTTTAATGTAGTTAATTATGATGATATTAATAAGTGAGAACAAAATTGCAAAAATAAATGATTACTAGAAATTAAAAAAAATATTGATATAAATAGAAAAAAGCAATTAGAACAAAGAAAAATTGCTGATGAGATGTGAGAATGTCAACTAAAAGAAATAAGTGGAGAATTTGATAACAAGTTAAGATGTTGTAATAATTCCTTGCAAGATACTAATAAAATAACATTAGAAGGACTTGCTGAACGACTTATCAACAGCAGTTTTTTAGATTTAGAGGATCAACAACATCAAGAAAAAGTTGATTTAAATAACCAAGCAAATCAAAATACTGTGTGAACAGAATTACGAGATTTAGAATCGCGCTGATGAAAGAAAAGTGATATGATTTATGCTGATAGTCTAAAATTGATTTCTCAAGAAATGGTTGGTGATATTGAACTTATTGATTTAACATCCTCTCCAATAGTAGATGAATTTGATGTTTTTTCTCAACCTTCTACTAGTACTAGAACACAAATAAATAATATTGAACTTATTGATTTAACATCCTCTGCAATGGATAATACAATTTTTAAACTTGAAGCAGAGATTGCCAAAGTAGCAGAACAAATGTTATCCCAACAAGAGCGGGAAAGACAAGCAAGAGAAAAAAGCCAACGAGAGCGGGAAGAACAACATCAAATTTGGAAAGAAAGCAAATTAGTAGCAGAGCAAATGCTAGCACAACAAGCAAGAGAAAAAAGAAAAAGAAAATTACAGGAAGCACAAAATCAAAAAACAACTGGTAATGAGCAATATGCAAGAGTAGCTCCTGTTAGTTCTATTTTAAATAATAAATATTCTTGTAATAAACTAGGTTGTTCTTTACCTGATTTTTTATGTTGTAGTCTCACAACTGGTGCTTCTACTAGTACAAAAGTAGGAGATCCAATACAAACTGCACCACAAGCAGGAACTAGTTTTGATCGCAATACAATTTTTAATCTTGAAGCAGAAACTGCCAAAGTAGCAAAGCAAATGTTAGCACAACAAGCGAAGGAAAGACAAGCAAGAGAAAAAAGACAACAAGAAAAAGCAGAACAACAAGAAAAAGCAGAGCAAGCAAGTGAACAAAGACAGCAATGATTAACTGAATAATTACTTAAATTAATGATGGATTAAAAGGATTTCTTGTTGCTAATAAAAAGGATGATAATTTGATTATATTGTGTTAATATTTAACTAAGTAATTCTAGTAATAGTTTTACTTAATGCTTACGCATATTGAAAGAGTTGAGAAAATATGTGTATTAAGTTTTTGGAGGAAACAATTTAATTGTTTCCTTTTTAGTTGTATTGGTAAATTTTTCAAGGTCTTTTAAGTATGATATAATATCTTTGGAGATTTTTTATTATAATGAATTCAGGAATTTTACTAATTGATAAACCTACTGGGATGACATCGCATCAAGTAGTATCTTATCTTAAAAAAAAGTTTAAATATTATAAAGTTGGTCACGCCGGAACTTTAGACCCTCTAGCTACTGGTGTACTAATAATTTTGGTCAATCAAGCGACAAAGATTTCTTCATTATTATTGAACGCAACGAAAGAGTATTTAGTAACAATGCAATTTAATGTTTTAACTAATAGTGGTGATATTACTGGTAATGTTATTGCTAATGATAATAAGTTAATTACGAAAGAGCAATTTCTTAATTGTTTAAAGTTTTTTCCGTTATCATACAATCAAATACCTCCTAAATATTCGGCGATTAAGTTTCAAGGGAAAAAACTTTATGAATATGCTCGCAAGGACCAAGAAGTATTATTAGCAAAACGACTTGTGAAGTTAGATTATTTAGAGTTAGTAAGTTTTGATTTTCCTTATGTTTCCTTAAAAGTTAAATGTTCAAAAGGAACATATATTCGTAGTTTAGTAGTAGACATTGCTAAAACTTTAAATACGATAGCAACAGTAAAAAAATTGCAAAGAATAGCTAGTGGTGCATATAAGATTAGTAATTGTTGTGAACTTGATAAAATTCAAGAACGAAATATGATTTCATTATCAAATGTATTACAAGACTATATGCCACTTATTAATGTTAAGGAAACAAAAGATATTAAAAATGGTAAGGTTATTCAATTAAAAGATGTTGAAAATGATACTGTATTGTTAACTGATAATAATCAAATCCCATTAGCAATATATGTTAAGGGACTAGATAATAAATATTATTGTAAAAAAGGATTATGAAATGATGAAAATAATTAATACTATTGATGAAAAACAGCAATTTTCAAATAAACAAGTAGCGAGTTTAGGATTTTTTGATGGGCTTCATATTGGACATCAGTTATTAACTCAAACAGTATTAAAGGAAGCTAAAGAAAATAATTATCAATCACTATTTTTTACTTTTTCAATCGCACCAAAGAAAATAATTTTACAACAACAATATGATGACTTGCTTGATATGGAAGATAAGCAAAAATTAGTTTCATTAATGGGATTTGATAATTTTGTTATTTTTCCATTTAATGATAATACAAGAAAATGATTAATTGAACAGTTTATTTTTTATCTTAAACAATTGAATATTGATATTATCGTTGTTGGTGATGATTTTCGTTTTGCAAATTTTGGTCTGGGAAATATTAGTCATTTGCAGAAAAATTTTTCTAAAGTAATTGTTGTTAATAAAGTTTTAATTAATAATGATATTCGGGTATCAACAACGTATATTCGTCAGTTACTACAAAAAAAACAAATTGTTAGTGCTAATAAGTTATTATTGCAACCTTATAATATTAAAGGTATTGTTGTTAAAGGTAATAAATTAGGTAATAAAATTCAATTTCCAACAGCAAATATTCATTTAAATGATAATTTTTCAATATTAAATGAGGGTGTTTATATTACTAATGTTAGTTTAGATAATAAAAACTATCAAGCAATTTCTTGTATTATTAGAATTGATAATGTTTTAAAATGTGAATCATATATTCTTAATTTCAATAATAATATTTATGGTGTAAAAATTAAAATTTCCTTTTTAAAGTATTTACGAGATAATGTTGCTGTTAAAAGTTTAGAACATTTAAAACAGTTAATTAGTGAAGATTACAGCAAAACACTTGAATATTTTCGTAAAATAGGTTAATATTTATACGAATACGACTATTACAAGTTTTTAAAATACCTTCTGTTTTATTAATTGGTTTTAGTTAAGTTTATAATTATTGGAGGATTTATTAAATGGCAATTACAGCTGAGGATAAAAAACAAATTATTGCTAAATTTGGTAGAAAAGAGAAAGATACGGGTTCAGCAGAAGTACAAATAGCACTTTTAACAGCGGATATTACTAATTTAACTGCACATTTAAAAACACATCGTAAAGATGTTGTTACTGAACGAAGTTTAGTAAGAAAAGTATCACAAAGACGAAATATGTTAGATTACTTAAAAGAACATGATATTAATCGTTATCGTAAAGTAATTGAACAATTAAAACTAAGAAAATAATAAATTGAAATTATTAAGAAAGAGAATTAGATGCTGATTCTTTTTCTTTTTATAAGATATTAAGGGTTGATATGATGAAAAAAACAAAATATTCAAAATGGCAATTATATTGACAATTGTTTTATGTTTTTTTGAAAATATCTTTTTTTGGTTTTGGTGGCGGTAATGCCGTAATGCCTTTAATTAAAAATGAAGTTGTAGTTAAAAAGCGATGAATAACTGAGGATGAATTTAATCATTTATTAATTTTAGCAAATACTATTCCTGGACCAAGCATTTTTCAAGTATCAGCTTCTGTTGGTTATAAAATAGCTGGTATTACTGGAGCACTATTAGCATCGTTTGTTGCATACTTGCCTAATATGATTGCTTTTATTTTTCTTGCAACTTTACTATTTAAATATATTGATATTAAATATTTATATTATATTAATTTAGCAATCTTACCAGTTATTTTAGCATTGCTAGCGAAAATGATTTTTAAAATGTTAAGAAATAGTATGAAGGAATTATCTTTAACTATAAGTATTCCGATTATTTTCTTATGTGTGGGATATCTTGCTTTAACATGACAACTGAATTTGTGGTATTTAAACTTTCCGGCAGTTGTTATTATTATTTCTTGTTTGGTTACTATTCTTTATAATTATCTGCGGTTAAGACAAAAGCATAAACCGAAAAAGAAACGAGGCAAAAAATAATGTTAATTTTGCTATTTTTTATTGGCGTTTTAATAATTGGTTTAGTAACTTTTGGGGGTGGGCAAGCTTTTTTTGCTTTATTTAAGTATTATTTTTTAGATATTTTAAATCGTGTTAGTGATACATTACTTATTAGTTCTCCTGAATTGGAAACGATTTTTGGTTTAACAAATGCAACACCTGGACCTTTTGCAACAAAAATTACAGGATTTTTAGCAACAATAATAACTAAACCTAATCATAATATTGGTGTTACTATTATTGTAGTTTTAGTAGCATATATCTTGATGACTGTTCCAGCAGCATTTATTATGATTTGAGCTAATAATAAATCTTGAAAAAATATAAAAAATAAACTATTTCATAATATTTATAAAATAATGAAACCAGTAACGATTGCAATTTTAATTTGAGTAGTTATTGGTCTAATTAGTAATATTTTTTTAGATAGTAATTTTTCATGGATTTATGAAAAAAGTACTAAAACTATTCAAGTAATGCTTTATTTAGTAATCAGTTTTATTATTAGTTTTGTTTGCTTGTATCGTTTTAAAGTAAATTTATTTTTATTAATATCTTTTTTTGGTGGTTTTGGTTTCTTATATTTTTATTTTATTGTCCAAAATTAGTTAATAAATAATCATAATTTAACTTTTAATATTGCAAAAGAGTATTGCCAGTTTAGTGTTGACATTAATTATTGCAGTTTTTATGTGTTAATAATTTGTTAGTAATTTGTTAGTAATTTGTTATATAATTTAACATATTGGGTATAAAAGGAGGAACAAGGATGCGTGAAGGTATTACATTACGTTGTGAAATTTGTAAAGAAGAAAATTATATTGATAAGAAAAATAAAAAGTTGCATCCCGAACGAGTAGAATTCAATAAATATTGTTCGCGTTGTAACGCAAAAACAATGCATAAAGAAAAGAAATAATCCTTTTCTTTTTTTTATATTTAATTTATTAATACGAAAGGATAAATATTATGCAAAATAAAATTGTTAAAAAACTATTAAAAGAACAAAAAGTTGATGCTTTATTAATTACATCTGATTATAATCGTTTGTGATATACAACATTTTCTTCAACAGCAGGATATTTATTAGTTACTAAAGAAAAGTCGTTTTTAATTTTAGATGGACGATATATTGAAGATGGAAAAATGCAGGCAAAAAATATTGATGACATTATTTTAATGGAAAATATTTATGAACAATTAAATCAATTAATTAAGAAACATAACATTATAACATTAGGTTTTGAAAGCGAATATACTTCATATGCTTTATTTACAACTTGAAGTGAAAAATTAACGGTTTCATTAAAAGCTGTATTAGTAAATAAAATCCGTATGATTAAAACTAAGGATGAAATTAAAAAATTAAAACAGGCTGCTAAGATCGGTGATAAAACATTTAAAGCAATTATTAAAAAAGTAAAACCTAATATGACTGAAAAGCGATTAGAAAGAATTATTATTGATAATTTCCTTAAATTTGGTGGTGAAAAACCGAGTTTTGTTTGCATTGTAGCATCAGGCGTTCGTTCGTCGTTACCCCACGGTAGGGCTACTAATAAAGTAATAAATAATAATGAAATTATCACTTGTGATTTTGGTGTTATTTATCAAGGATTGTGTTCTGATATGACAAGAACTTTTGTTATTGGTAATAAACTAGATAAAAAATTGGAAGATATTTATAAGATTGTTTTAGAAGCTCAAGATTTAGGAATTAAGGCGATTGCTCCTGGAATATCATCAGGTACAATTGACAAAATATGTCGTGAATATATTACTAAAAAAGGTTATGGTAAATATTTCACTCATAGTACTGGTCATGGTTTAGGCATTGAAGTTCATGAATATCCATATATAACCAATAATTCAGATATTATTTTAGAAGTAGGAATGGTAATTACTGTTGAACCAGGAATTTATATTCCTCAATTAGGTGGTGTTAGAATTGAAGATGATATTTTAGTAACTAAGAAAGGTTATGAAATATTAACTAAGTCTTCAAGAGATTTAATATTTGTAAAATAATTTATGTTAAAAAATGATAAAATAAACTTAATAGGAGGTAGGTAATATTGAATAATAGAAGAAAAATAGTTTTAGTTGGTTGTGGAGCAGTAGGCTCATCATTCTTGTATTCTTGCATTAATACTGGTTTAGCATCAGAATATGTTTTAATTGATGCTTTTCAAGATGTTGCCCACGGTAATAGATTAGACTTTGAAGATACTTTAGCATGACAAGAAAGACCCTTTCATAAAGTAACAAACGGTTCATATCTTGATTGTAAAGATGCTGATATTATTGTCGTTACCGCTGGCCGTCCGCAAAAACCTGATGAAACAAGACTAGATTTAGTAGTTGATAATGCTAAAATAATTAGTAATATTATGAAAGAAATTAAAAATTCTGGATTTGGCGGTATTGTAATTATTGCTTCTAATCCTGTTGATGTATTAACATTTGTTGCTCAAAAAGTTAGTGGTTTTGCTACAAATCGTATTTTTGGATCAGGAACAATTCTTGATTCTTCGCGATTAATGTTTGCTTTAGGAGAACATTTTAAAATTTCACCAACATCGGTGACCGCATATATTGTTGGTGAACACGGTGATTCATCCGTTGCATTATATTCCAAAGCAATTGTTGGTGCTGAAAATTTAATGACTTTAAAGAAAAACCAGTTGATTAATGATGAAACATTAAAATCAATTCATAAATTAGTTATTCAAAAAGCTTATGAAATAATTAAACTAAAAAAAGCTACTCATTATGGAATTGGTGTTTGTTTAGCAAGAATTGTTAAAGCAGTTTTAAATGATGAACAAGTGATTTTACCTGTTGGTGCTTATTTAAACGGTGAATATCACCAAAAAGATATTTATACAGGTATTCCCGCAGTCATAGGAAGTAATGGCATTGAAAGAGTAGTACAATTGGATATTAGTGAACAAGAACAAGAACAATTTAATAGTTCTTGTGATGCTTTAAGAAAAGTCATTACTGTGGCTATTGAAGCTATTAATTAGTAAGGAAGACATAATTTTAAGGAGTTATAGTAATGCCTAAAAATTTAGAAAATGTTGTAGAAATCTTTGATGGTAATGTTGATTTAGTTACATCAGCATTAAGCGAAGGAAAAACAATTATTATGGCTGTTAATAAAGGACCATTAGCAAATAAATCAATTGAAACTGGTTATTCAGAATTTTTTGATGCGCAAGTAGAATTTAAAGAAGATAAAGAAAATGCTGGTACTTGTGCTTGTGGTGAACCAGCTAATTGTTTAATTTATATGTGAAGAGAAAATAAATAGAATTTTAAAAAACATAAGACTGCAAAAATTGCAAATTGAGATTTAGTTTAATTGAAATAAGTATTTAATAAAAACTGTAAAACTTTCAAGTTTTACAGTTTTTTCTATTTATTAATTTTATTTCAAAAATAACAAATTTAAAAGAAGTTAAGAAAAATCATTTTTATTAAAAGTTTGAGAAATATTTTATAATTAAATTCCAAATTAAAAAGATTAACAGACTGAAATTTGGCGAGAGAAGTGTTGATAGTTTAATTTGCTTTTGATTAATTTAAATATCTTTGCATACATATAACGTCAATTATATTAATAAAAAATAGAAATGAGGGTAAAAAATTGAAAAAATTATTTAGTTTATTGGGCATAACCATTTTAAGCGTAACTGTTTTAAATATTGTTGTTTCTTGCAATAATGACAATAAATCAAAAGAAATTGAAAAAGGAATTTATAGTATTACTTCAATTGAATCACCAGCAAAGATTATTGCTAAAAACCCTTTAAAAGTTGATTTAACTGAAGTAAAAAATGCATTAAAACCACAAGTTTTTAAAGAACTTACAAAAATTGATAATGCTTTAACTGAAAATGATTTTGATATCGGAGTTTGAATTTTTGTAAATGATAAGATCATTACACAACCTTATGATTTAACAACTTCAAAATTTGCAAAAATTAGAATTATTGGATACAGAAAAATAAATGGTATATTAACTAATTTAATACCAGTTAATTTACCAATTGCAACAACTAGTTAATTAGTTTATAAAAATATATTGTGATTTCCTAATGAACGATAGGTAGGACGCATAAAGTTTTGTTAGTTAGGTAAAGATTTGAATAAGTATTAAGGCAGTCAGCAATGATTGTCTTTTTATTTTATAAGGTGTTAAAAATTTGTTCTTTGAAAATTAAATAAAAGTGAATTAATAATGTTGGTATGTATTAAAGCACGATAAATTGTGGGTGGTCGCCATAATCAAAAGAAGTTTACCAGTTAATAGATAACACCCTATTAGCTATAGCAATTTGTTTCATTTTGCAATAAAAAAATGAATGGGTGGATTTCCTAAAAATATACACGCTATTAAATTAGTTCCAAGGGTAGGATGCGGACATTAAAGTGTAGAAATTTCTATATATAGGGGGCATACTAAGTTTAAAATTGTTAAAATCTTTATCTAATTAAAAAAACAAAATTTACTAACAAAGCTTGTTAAACACTTAAATCTGCGATATATAAGTGTTTAAAAAACTAAGTTAACTAACTTAGTTAATATAACTTAGTTTATAACAAATAAGAAAGGTAATTTACTATGAAAAACATTGAAAACATTTTCTTAAATACTAAAAAATATCTCTTAAAAGAAACGCAAAACGCAATGCTTATTAAAGCACCAAAAATTCCGTGATTTAATGAACAAATCGGCATTTGGTTTCCAAAGCGATTTGTTTATAAAGGAAAATATGAAAATTCCATCTGCATCGGAATAATAAAAGATAGTAAATATATCAAGTAATCTTAATTAATCAAAAAGAAACCAAGTTAATTAAAGGACAAGAATTATTAGGTTTTTTCATTGCCGAAAAAGAAAACAACAAAAAAGATATAAATTATAACTATTTTAAAGGAGCTTAAAAATGAATATTGCGATTGGAATAATATTTATTATCATTTGCATAATGCTATTGGCATATTTTGCTTATAAAATTTATGCCAAAATAAAAATTAGAATTAAATATAAAAATGCCATTAAAAATAATACTGGTAATTTTACAAAAGACGAAAAAGTATTTATTGCTCGCTTTGAAGAATAAGTTAAAGCTCCTAATTCAAAAGAAAATAACGAGAATAAAAAATAATGTTTTGAGAAATTATTATGGAATTCTTAAAACTGTTTGTTCCAATAGAAAAAATGCCTGCACAAGTTGCGTTTATTGCCGGATTAATTATTATCATTACTTTTCTTTTCGCATTAATTTCAATTATGTATTTACCAATAAAAATGATTTTTGGGAAATAAAAAATGACAATAAATTTAAAGGAATTTAATTGAGAACAAATTAAACAAACTTTCTGAGATTTATTTATTCAAATTACAACTATTCCGGCCCATATTAGTGGTGGCAAAGAAATTGATTTAACCCAAGAAACACTTTGACTTTTAATAACAAACATTGCCTTTTGATTCTTAACAGCGATTATAGTTTGATTTATTCTAATGCTACTTTGGAAAACCATATCAGTATTTAGCTAGCGGGAATATTTGTTTTTTGATGAGGCGGAGCAATATATTTTGCAATTAAATTTGAAAAATTAATCCGCTTTATTATTCAGAAAATTGAAGCAAAAAGAATCTTAAAAAATGAAGCTAAACAAATTCATTAATTTTTTAAAAAGATATTGATGAATAATACTTAATTACATTATATTCATATCTTTAAGTATAGTTTTATTATTACATACAGATATTGAAAATTTGCAACAATTTATTAAAAATTTTGGAGCAATTGGCAAGTTAATGATTATAGGTTATTCATTAGTATGAGTAACCATAACAGAAATAGTAAACTGCTTAATTTGTTTTATATTAAAAAAGATTAAAACTAAAAGAATAATGAAAAATAAAATATTTTAAAAGGAGTGATAAAAATGTTTATTAAAATATTTACCGTGTTAATTATTAGTTTGAATAACATTTTTACCATTCCCCAAAATATTAATAATTACGAAGCACCAACAAACTCATTAATTAGAAATAAAAGAAAAAGCAAAGAAGCTTATGTGTTAAATTTATCAAATGTTAAAATTCAAATTACATATAACTATAACGATAAATATGAAATAGATTTTTATAACACCAAAGAAGAAGAAATTATTAATATTCCAAAGTGATTAAAATATGATGGAACTAGTAGTTGTGAAGAAAATTGAAGACCTAATTGTGGTTTAAAAAGTTTATATTTTGAGAAAAATGATATAGTATGAAACGAGCTTAAAAGATTAAAAATTAAAATAAAAAATGACAAAATGTTTGATAAAACAGAATTTATTGCCTCAAATATTCATGTTAAAATTGCTAATGAAACAATTACTACTCCAATAAAAATACTATCTTTTAAAGCAGAATTAAAAAAATAATTAAACTGTAAAATGGGGATTGTACAATTAACTGCATCTCTAAGTAATTAACTTAAATTCATTTTGTTTTCAAATTTTATCATTAAATGTGAAATCGCACTATCCCAATTTTGAATTGGCATCTTTCATTTCTTAACCATATTTTGAAATACTAAATAAAATATTTTAAAAACTGATGAGTGATTAGGGAAAATCTTTTTATTCTTAATAACTAAGCAACTTTTATTTTTTTCTATTTTAACAAAATAAGAAACCAGTAATTTTAATTTAATTACTGGTTTGAATATTTTTTTATTTTTTACAAGAAATTAAACTTGTTATGCTTATCTCAATTAAAGTGATTACTTCTAAATTTAATTTATATAAATACTGTTATTTGGGCTGTTGACATCTCAATAACCAATGGTATTTGTTTTAATAATGATTTTTTGAGAACTTGTCATATTTTCAAATGTTTCATGAAAATCAGGAAAATGCTGTCAAATAACATTAGCCACTGTATTTACATCTTCTTTTGTTATTGAACCCCCGGCTCCAGAATGATCTGATTTTGGTATTTTATTAACTATTAATTTTAATTCTTTTATAAACTCTTGTTTTTTTTCATTTTCAAAAAGAACGTTAATGTTATTAACAGTATTAAAATTAAATTCAATTTTTAATTCATCAGGTGCTAAAAATTTATATCATTTTTCAAAAGTCTCATTTGCTATTGAATAACTTCCTTTTTTATATACCTTACCGGCAAAAATACCATCCAAACTACTAGTAAAGGTTCCTGCATAAATATCACCATTTGGAGTTACCATTAAACTGTCAACTCTACCAGTTGTACCAGTAACTTCTTTAAAAACATTTTCATTAGCATCCTTTTTATACACCTTACCGGTATTAATAGTTCCTTCTGTAATAAAGGATCCTGCATAAATATCACCATTTGGAGTTACAACTAAATTGATAATTTCACCACTTGTACCAGTAACTTCTTTAAAAACATTTTCATTAGTATCCTTTTTATACACTTTACCATTAACACCAACACTATTTCTGCTCTTTCTGCCAGTAAAAGTTCCTGCATAAATATCACCATTTGGAGTTACCATTAAATTTTTAATTCCACCATTTGTACCAGTAACTTCTTTAAAAACATTTTCATTAGCATCCTTTTTATACACCTTACCGATAGTAGTTCCTTCTGTACCCGCACTAATAATAGTTCCTGCATAAATATCACCATTTGGAGTTACCATTAAACTGTCAATTGCACCAGTTGTACCAGTAACTTCTTTAAAAACATTTTCATTAGTATCCTTTTTATACACCTTACCGGTAAAAATGCCATCCAAACTACTAATAGCAGTTCCTGCATAAATATCACCATTTGGAGTTACTATTAACCTTGAAATTAGACCATTTGTACCAGTGACCTCTGTAAATGTAGTGAAACTTGGGTTGCTTCAAGCAACAACTGAACTTGGCACAACTACAACACTACTTAAACTACTTGCACTTGTACCTACTAATTTTTGTTGTGTTGGATAAGAACTATTGGCAATAATTCCTGCTATTCCACCACCCGCTATTGTTATTGCACTTGATAAACTAAGTATTTTTTTCATATTAATTAAATCCCTTTCACGAATTTTTAGTAATTAATAAAATTTACTGAATAATTAACATCCTTTCTCCAAATCTTAGTCTAAAGTCTTCTTACTTTGGAATTTAATTATAAATCATCAAATAAGAATTTCTACTTTTTTAGGTCATTAAATATGAAAAAATTTAATAAATTTACAATTTACTTATAAAAATTTTAAATTAATTTCTAAATTAAATCTTGATGCTCCCTATCTTTTTATCATAAATGAATAAAATTACTCTACCAAGAAAGGTTATTTTTTTATGTTAGAAATTAATAATAATGTAAAAACCATAGAAAACAAGCATTGATTAAGTCTATTTACAACCCATAAAAATATGTACACTAATAAATGTGAACAATTAGCTAATGAATATGAAAAATTAGATGAAGACTTATATAAATATCATTATCGGTTAAAACAAGGTTATAAAGTAGTTCATTTTGCAACAAGAACAATTATTACAATTTTTGGTGAAGTTATTTTTAAACGACGCCGATATAAATATTGAAATCAAAAATCAGGTAAATTCGAATATGTATGTTTATTAGATAAAGAAATTGGTTTATTGCCCAAACAACGCATTTATTTTGATGTCCAATTTAAAGTTTTAAATCTTTTAGGTGATGGTAAACGCTATCGTGATGTTTTGGATGCTCTAAATCATTGTTATATTTCAAAAGCTAGTATTTCGAGCATTTTAAATAAATATGATATTGCCGAATATTTTCAACTTGCAGAAAAAGAAACTAAAACTAGAATTGATGTCAAAAATAAGGATTTATATATTCAACTAGATGAAACATTTTTGGCGACATTAGATCAAAAAGTTAAACAAGACCAGAGAATTCGTTTAGTTACTTTTCATACCGGACATAAAGAAAAAAAAATACAAAAATGCTCGTAGAGAATTAGAAAATAAACGAGGTCATTTTCTAATGTTAAAAGTTGGTAAACGAATAAATACGATGGATTATCGTGATTTATTAATTAAGGAATTACAAAAACATTATGTAAATATTAATTATGACAAAATAATTGTTTGTGGCGATGGTGCTACTTGAATTAGAGAAATTGCCAATAGCTTTGGTAATGTTAGATATATTTTAGATGGTTATCACGCTATTAAAAAATTAAAACAAACGGCATTTAATATTATTTTTGAAAATCGCAAAGTAACACTAAATAATTGAATTAAATTATATACGAATGGAAAATCATCAAGAATTAGTAAATAACATTCGTAATATTGCTAAAAATGAATTAAATAAAGATATTAAAACAAATTTAAGAAAGGCGAGTAATTATTTCAGTAATAATAAGCAAGGTATTCATAATCAAAATTTAGAATGAAATATTGGTTGTAGCATTGAAAGTAATGTGTCACATTTGGTAAAACAACAATTAGGATATGGGGCGAAAATATATAATCATAAGAATTTAAATAACTTATTACATTTAAGAATGGCAAATTTAAACAAATTAAATGTATTACATTACATTAATGAAAATATTAATTCAGAAATAGAAATCAGAAAAGAAATATATAAAAATTCATTATGAAATAAATATAATAATAAAAATGATGATAGTTGAATTAACTATAAAGGTAATGCTGTAACAAATAAATATAGTAGATTTAAGTAAGTAAAAATATTAGTTAAAATTTAATAAAATTAATAATTTTTCATTGTGTAAAAATTCAATAATATGATAAAATAGCAATGAATAAAAATGACAACAACAAGAAAGGCAGGGTTAGTTTAGTAATTAAATAATATAATTAGCTGATTGTTTTACTTCTTCAAAGCAATACCTAAGAAAACTAAACGCGACCCGGTAGGTAGAGTAAATTCTCTGCGGTTTTATTTTGTGGTATAATTACTTCTGATTTGAAAAAAAATAATAGTTTTTATTAAAACTATTTAGAGGTGGTAGTAATGAGATTTCAAGATATTGGTTTAAGTAATGAAGTGTTAGCAACAATTGATTCATTAAAATTTGTTGCTCCAACAAATATTCAAAAGAAGATGTTGCCTTTAATGGTTAAGGGACAAAATGTTATTGTTAGTGCCAATACAGGAACTGGGAAAACTGTTGGTTATTTATTAGCAGTTTTAAGTAAAATTAATCCAACAATTAACAAGACGCAAGCGATTATAATCGTACCAACAAGAGAGTTAGCGGTACAAATATATAATGTTAGTCAAAAATTTATTAAAAATAATCCTAATTTGAAAATTGCTAATTTAATTGGTGGTCAAGATTTAGAGCAACAAAAGCAAAAGTTTAATACTAATTATCCGCATTTAGTTATTGGAACACCAACAAGATTAAAGCGAATGATTGATGAACAAGCGTTAGCTTTAACTACTAGTAAGATGGTTGTTTTGGATGAAGTAGATATGGTTTTTGATTTAGATTTTGTTAATGAAGTAGATTTTTTATTATCGAAACTTGCTTCAAATACACAATTTATGGTATTTTCAGCAACTATTAATAATGAATTACAAAATTTTTTAAAGAAATATTTAAAAAATACGACAATTTTTGATTTAAGTGATTATAAAATTCAAACAAATATTGAACATTTTTTAGTTAAAACCCGATATCGTAATCGGATTGAAATTTTGAAAAATCTTTTAACAACAGTTGATCCATTTTTATGTTTAATTTTTGTTAATAAAAAAGAAGATATGGACCAAGTTCTTGATTTGTTACAAGAACAAAATATTAAAGTCGGACAAATTCATAGTAGTTTAAAATCGCGTGAACGCATTAAAATGCTAAAACGAATTAATAATCTTGAATTTAAATTTGTTGTTTGCTCTGATATTGCTTCAAGAGGTATTGATTTACCAGGAGTTTCACATGTTATTTCATTAAATTTACCGTATGATTTAACATATTATTTTCATCGTGCAGGAAGAACAGGTAGAGGAAAATATCATGGATATTCTTATTTATTTTATGATTCGTCAGATGAAGAGGGAATTGCATATTTAACTAAAAAGGGAATTAATTTTACATTATGAAATGAAAAAGTTAAGAAACCAGCAAAGAAGGTTATTAAAAATATTCCCCAAGCGTCAGTAAATGATTTACAAAAAGTTATCTCCAAGTATCATTCTCAACCAATTAAACCAGGTTATAAAAAACAAAGAAAAGAAGAAGTTAAAAAAGTTATTCAAAAATATCGTAAGAAAAGTTTTAAGAAGTAAGGTTATTCGCCTTACTTCTTATTTTATGTAAGATAAGAAAATAATTTATAGTATAATTTGCATATAACTTAAAATATAAAGGTGATTATGTTGATGAAAAATAAATTAATATTAGGTTGTCATGTATCAATGAAAAATCCTGATTATCTAGTAGGAGCATTAAATGAGGCTATTAGTTATGGAGCTAATGCTATGATGTTTTATACAGGAGCCCCTCAAAATACAAGAAGAAAACCCTTAGACCAGTTAAAAATTAATGAATTTAAACGAGGATTAGAAAACCATAATTTAGATATTAATAATGTTATTATTCATGCACCCTATATTATTAATTTAGCTAATAGTATTAATCCTAATACTTATCTGCTAGCTAAGGAGTTTTTAAAAACAGAAATCAATCGTTCTTTAGCAATTGGTGCTAAATATATCGTATTGCATCCTGGAAGTAGTGTTGGTGCTGATGCTAGTATTGGTTTACAATATATTATTGATGGGTTAAATGAAGTGTTGGAACCTAATCAAAATATTAAAATTGCTTTAGAAACAATGTCAGGTAAAGGTAGTGAATTAGGAATTAATTTTTTGCAATTACAAACAATTATTCGGGGTGTTAAATATTCACATTTAGTTGGTGTTTGTTGGGATACTTGTCATTTGAATGATGCGGGTTATGATTTAGTTAATAATTTAGAACAAGTTATTGAAGAATTTGATAAGATAATTGGTTTGGATAAATTATTTGTTATTCATCTTAATGATTCTAAAAATATTAAAGGTTCCCATAAAGACCGCCACGAGAATATTGGTTATGGTAATTTAGGGTTTGATAGTTTGTGTAGTATTCTTTATCATCCTAAATTTGCTAATATAATTAAAATTTTAGAAACTCCTTGAAATAATTCTGAACCACCATATAAGGAAGAAATTATAATGCTTAAAAATAAACAATTTAATAATTTTTTAAATCGTTAAAATGATCGCGATG
This sequence comes from Spiroplasma endosymbiont of Dromius quadrimaculatus, assembly GCF_964031155.1. Lineage (NCBI taxonomy): Bacteria > Bacillati > Mycoplasmatota > Mollicutes > Entomoplasmatales > Spiroplasmataceae > Spiroplasma > Spiroplasma endosymbiont of Dromius quadrimaculatus. The sequence goes on along the minus strand of NZ_OZ035010.1, from coordinate 214,060 downwards.
ATATGTTATGGGTGTGGTTCAGAATTACAATCTAATAATAATTTACAAGCTGGTTACATTGCAAAACTTCAAAATAATTCTCATTTTTATTGTTGGCGATGTTTTCGGATTAAACATTATAATGAATTAGTAAATGTTAATAATGTTAATTATAATTATGATGATTTATTTATGAAGATTAAAAATAATGATGGGGTAGTTTTTTATGTTATTAATATAATGGACTTTTTTGGCAGTTTAATTTGGCAGTATCATTATCAATTAAAGAATTTAAGATTTTATCTAATAATTAATAAAATTGATACCATAATGCAATATATTGCTTTTAATAAACTTAAAGATTGGGTTAGAAAACAAATAACATTAATTGGACTAGAACCAATTGATATTATTCTTATTAGTAGTACAAAAAATTATTTTATTGATGAATTTGTTGAATTTTTAAAAAAACAGCAAACTGATATTTATTGAATTGGAAAAACTAATGTTGGTAAAAGTTCATTAATTAATAAGATATTATCATTACAACAACAGTTTCCTCGTAAATTACCATTAATAAGTTATTTTCCTAATACAACAATGAATCTAATTGCTATTGCTTATCGTGACTACTTATATTTTTATGATACTCCAGGATTTGCTAATAGCAATGAATTAAATTATTATTTAAATAGTAATGCTTATCGTAATTTAAATTTTGAATCAAAAATTAAAAGTAAAACTTATCAATTGGAATATGGACAAACAATAACTATTGTGGGATTATTTCAATTTTCATTTATTGAAGGGTTAGCAACATCATTTCATTTTTATGGTTCTAATAAATTAGTTTTACATCGTAGTAAGATTGAAAATTGTTCGCGAATTTGAAAGCAACAAATTTTACTTTTAAAACCAAATACTAAAATGGTTGAACATCAAATTAAAATTTCTAAAGATGATGAAGAAAAAATTGGCATTCAAATTTATGGTTATGGATGAATTTCATTTAAAGCTCGAAAGCAAAAATTGAGGTTGCTATTACCAGAAAATTGTGATTATCAAATTATTAAACCAATAGTATAATCAGAAAGGAATAAGATGAAAATTATTATTTTTGGTGGGAGTTTTGATCCTATTCATAACCAACATAAAGAAATTATGCTTCAAGCTTATGAACAATTAAAAGCTGATATGCTTTTAATTGTTCCTGCATATTGTTCACCTTTAAAAAAACGACAATTAACTAATTCTCTTCATCGGATTAAAATGATTAATCTTGTCATTAGTAAATATCCTTGAATGAAGTTAGAAACTTGTGAGGTAGATCGTCAAGGCATTTCCTATACGATTGATACGGTAATATCTTTACAAGAAAAATATGGTTTTAATCATCAATATTATATTATTGTTGGTTCTGATCAAGCTAATAATTTGCATCGCTGACATAATATTGCGATTTTAAAAACTAAAGTTATTTTTGTTATTGCTCAAAGAGCAGAATATCTTTTAAATGAAAAGATATTACAATCATATAATAAAGTTATTTTACAACCACTTTTTGCTAATATTAGTTCAACTAAAATTCGCCAAGGAATGATAACAACAATTGATTCTAAAGTTTTAGCATATATTAATGATAATTTACTTTATATTGCTGATCGTTTGTTATTACATATGGATAAAACTCGTTATCTTCATTGTTTAAATGTAGGAACAATGGCAAAACAATTAGCGAATCATTATCAAGTTAATTGTTTAAAAGCCGAAATAGCAGGCGTTTATCACGATATAACTAAACAATGAGAAGATGCTCAACATCAGCAATATTTACAACAGTATTTACCACAATTTTTAAGTGAACCCGTACCAACTTGACATTCAAAAACAGGAGCATTATATTTAGAACATCATTTAGGTTTTAATGATAAAGAAATTTTATTAGCAATTAGTAATCATACTACTGCTGCTGTTACAATGAGTAATTTAGATAAAATTATTTTTATTGCTGATAAAATTTCTTTTGAAAGAAATTATCCTCATATTGATAATTTACGAAAATTAGCATTTACTAATCTTGATGAAGCTTTTAAAAAAATTTTTTATTATCATTATTTAGAAGTAGTTAATAAAAATGGTATTGACAATATTGGTCAAGAAATTGAAAAAGTTTATAAAAAATTTTTTTAAATTATGATAGCTAATTATATAATTAATTGTAAGGAGAATAAAAATGAAAAAAATTAGTCGTAGTTTTTCAGTTAAAGGTTTTCATACATTGATTTTTGCTATTGTTGGTACAATTGTTTTAATTTGAGATTTTATTGATTATTTATTTTTCCATTCTTATTTAGCAAAATATGATTTATTATATACTGATAAAGGAACAATTTTTATTTCTTTTTTTACGCAACAAACTAATATTATTGTTATTATTTATTTTTATTTTGTGGCATATTTTCATTTTACTTATCAAAAACTAGACATCCATTCCTTTTTGATTCGTTTATTTGTTACGGTATATATTGCTGTTACTTCAATAGTTTTTACGGCTGGTTTATTACCAGGAATTGTTAATAAAACTACATATGACCTTAAAGGTTGAATTTTTACAATATTTTTACATTTTATTATTCCGATAGGAATGCTTATTTATTTTTTTTGAATGTCAGGTAAATTTCATTATGATTTACGAAGATTTAATCGTCAATCTTTATATAAAGTTTATATTTATCCATTTTTTTATTTTTTGTTTATAATGGTCCGCGGTGAACTTCGCCATCAAAATTCATTTATTGATAGTCTTTATGAGAAATTTCCCTTAGAAAGTTTTGATTTAGAATATCCTTATTGATTTTTAAACTATCATCATTATACTTATGGTATTGCAACAATTACAGTAACATTTTTATTTATATTTATATTAATTACTGGGTTAACTTATTTATTCATTTCATTAAATAATGTTATTTTTGAAAAACGACAATATCGTCATTCTAAAATGGTGCGCAGATAATGATAATTGGAATTATAGCGGCAATGAGCCAAGAGTTAACAATTTTAAATAAGGAATTAAGTAAAATTGCTAAAAAAACAGATATTAGTGAGAATTTAGTTGTATGAAATTATCTTGACCACCAAATTATTATTACTGAAAGTGGTATTGGAAAAGTTAATAGTGCTATTAATACTTATCATTTGTTACAAAATTATAATTTAGATTTATTAATTAATATTGGTAGTGTTGGTGCTATTAGTGAAGAAATAAAAATTAGTTCATTATTTTTGGTTCAACAAGTCTTTTATTATGATGTTGATTTAACAGCATTTGATTATAAATATGGACAATTACCAAAATTGCCACAAGCATATAATTGTATTTATGAACCTTGAAAAAAATTTAGTAAAAATAATAATATTATGATAACTAATCTTGCTACAGGTGATAGTTTTATTAATAGTGTATCCCAAGCACAAATAATTCAAGAAAATGTTGGTAAGAAAGTAACAATTGTTGATATGGAATGTGCAGCTATTTGTCAAGTAGCATATTTACAACAATGTCCCATCTTAGTTTTAAAAGCAGTTTCGGATAATGTTTATCATCAATTAAAAAATATTAATCAGTTTAATAAGAGTTTAGACAATATTAGTCGGAAGTTGGCAAAAATAACATTGAAATTAGTTGCTGAAATTATTAGTAAAGGGAGAATTGAAGATAATGGTTAAACATTATATTTTGGGTTTATTAACTTGAAGAACAATATATAAAGTTATTGCTATTAGTTTATGTATTGTTGTTTTGGTAATTGGTTATTTGATAGCTTTATTTGATTATCAAGGAACAGCTTTTGATGAAACCCCTGCTAATGGTCGGAGTGGTAATTATTTAAGTTTTTTTGTGGTGCAAGTAAATATTTTAATTTTAGCATATTTTGTTAATGCGTTAGTCTTTTATCGTAATGAAGGATTAACAAGGTGGACTAAATCAACGGCTAAAATTGCTTTTTCTGTTTATGCATCATTTACTTTATTAGTTTATTGAATAATTATTTTTCCATGAGTATTAATATCCACACCGTATACTATTAAAGGTTGACATTGGATTATTATTGCGTTTCAAAATGGTATTATTCCTTTACTGTTAATTATTTACATTGTGATTATTAGTTATGAAGATATAATCTATTCAAGAAATTTTTTTCGTTGAAAGCTATGAATTATTATTTTATATCCCTTAATTTATTTAATGTTTATTTTAGTGCGGGGCGCATTACGCTTATTAGATCATAATAAACACCCAGATTTATTTACTACTAATGGTAAGATTGATTGGATTAAAATTTATAATTATCCATTTCTTTCATATAATCAAGAAGTTTCTTTTATTAATTTTGATGGTATATTTACTTTTATTTTCTTTATGATTATTTTTACTATTTTATTATTATTTTTAGTATGATTTTATGTGTATATTTTTAATTATCGTTATGATATGAAACATAAAAGAAAAAGGAGATAAAAATGAAAAATTATCGTAAAATTATTAATTATTTATATTTAGGAGATTATCAATCAAAACCAGCATTTTGTGAATTTATCGTCAGTGCTGCGAGTGATTTTTTTGCTCAAAAAATCCCTAATCTTGATGACCAATCAGAACAAGTTTATTTAAGCGATGATAAAAAAGAATTATATTTAAATTTGTTAGATTATCCAGAAATTGGTACCTTAGACAAAAAAGTTTTAAAAGCAGGTTTAAATTTTATTGATGAACATCTTAAAGAGGAAGAAAATGTTTTCGTTCATTGTGTTTGAGGAGTTAATCGTAGTGCTTCATTAGTCTTTATTTATTTAGTTATTAATAACCATTTATCACAAGATAACTTTCATAGTGCTTGAAAACAATTTAAAAAAAATTATTCTCGTGCTAATCCGAACCCAGCTTATTGACATTATTTGAATCATGAGTTTCCTTATAATGATTTAAAAAATAAGTAAAATCTTTTTTAGTAATTAAGGAGAACATAATGGAAAAAATTAAAGGCTATTTAAAAACAATTGTTTTTGAAACTAATGGTTTTATAATTTGTAAGTTTTTGTTACATGATAGTATTAATCGTTATATTTTTGTTAAAGGTTATTTATTTAATTTGCAACCCGAACAGTTATATGAACTACAAGGGCAATTTGTTAGTCATCCAAAGTATGGTAAACAATTTCAAGTTGAAGAATATAAAACAGTAATTATTGAAGACAATGAATATTTAGTGAAGTATTTGTCGTCACCATTATTTCCGACAATTGGTAAAACTACAGCTCAAAAGATTATTGATTATTTACAAGATGATGTTTTAAATAAGATTTATTGTGATGATAAGATTTTATTTAATATTGGTATTAAAAAAAATCAAGCGCAAATTATTTATGAACAAATTAAAAAGCAAAAAAATGATCATCAATTAACACAATGATTTTCACGAGCTCAGTTATCTTTTGATTTATTGCATAAGTTACAAGCACAATATGGAGAAAAACTTTTACAATTAATAAAAGTTAATCCTTATGTGTTAAGTGATCAATGTGAATTTTGAACTTTTCATAAAGCTGACCAACTCGCTAGAGTGTTAGAAATTAATCTTGATAATGTTTCGCGTTTAGTATATGCATTAAGATATATTATTCGTCAAGAGTCCTTTAAGACAGGACATAGTTATTTTCCAGTTAATATAATTTTAAAACAACTTATGAAGTATAGTATTTTAGATGAAAAATTAATTAATCAAGTAGTAATGCAAGCTGTTAATGAAAATAAAATTATCGTTGATAATAATAATTTTTATGATATAGAAATTTATTATAGTGAAATTTTTATTGCTAAATATTTAAATCAATTACAAAAATTAGATAACAATATTAATGATGCTGTTATTATTGAAGATATTCATATTATTGAACAAGAAAATAATATTAGTTATAATAACGAACAACAATTAGCATTATTAAAATTTAGTCAAAAAAATTTAACCATTATTAATGGTGGACCAGGGACAGGAAAAACAACTTTAATTAAAGGAATTATTGCTTTATATCAAAAACATTATCCTCATAATACAGTTGCGATTTGTGCGCCCACAGGAAGAGCCGCTAAACGATTAAAAGAGCAAACTAATGTTGAAGCAATGACAATTCATAAATTATTAAAATGAAATTTGAATCACAATAAATTTAATCATAATGAAACTGAGCCATTAAATTTTGATTTAATTGTTGTTGATGAGATGAGTATGGTTGATACAATTTTATTTAATAATTTATTAGTTGCTAGTCCTAATTTACATAAATTAGTTTTAGTTGGTGATAACAATCAATTAACTTCTGTTGGTAGTGGCAATGTTTTAGGAGATTTATTACAAGTATCACATTTAAATATTATTAGTTTACAGAAAGTCTATCGTCAACTTGAAAAATCAGAAATTATTAATTTAGCATATCAAATGCAACAAAATAATTTTAGTTATGAATTTACTAATAGTAATGAAGTTCAATTTATTGAATATTATCAAATCCAGCAACTTTTAGAAAATTTGGCAAAGATATTTTTACAATTAGTTAATGAAAGCAATATCTTTGAAGTTCAGGTTCTTGCTTCAATGTATAATGGTCGCTGTGGCATTAATGCAATTAATGAAATATTGCAAGAAGCCTATAATCCTTTTTGTAAAGATAAAATGCAAATTAAAATTGCAACAACTATTTTTCGTGTTGGTGATAAAGTAATGCAAACTAAAAATGATAGTGAAAAAGATATTTATAATGGTGATATTGGGATTATTGATAGCATTATTACTAATGAACAAAATAAACAAGTTATTATTGTTCGTTATGAGCAAAGAATTATTGAATATCACCATCAGGAGTTGAATAATCTTATTTTAGCTTATACTATTTCTGTTCATAAATCACAAGGTAGTGAATACCCGTTTGTAATAATGATTATTGACAGTAGTGCAACATATATGTTAAAAAGAAATCTTATTTATACGGCTATTACTCGCTGTCAAAAGAAATTATATCTTTTAGGTCAAAAAAATATTTTTATTAAAGCTGTTAATTCATTAGAAAAACCACGAATTACAACATTAGTTAAAAGATTAATGGAAAATAAAATAATCCATAGTGGTAAAATATCATCATAAATGACATCATCTAATAAATGAAAAGTGAGGGATATTATGAAAAAGAATGTATCGCTAATAGTTATCTTTTTTTGATTAATACAAGTTCTTAATATTATTAGTGCTTGTTCTTTAAGTGTTAAAGATTTAAGCACTTTAAATAGTTTACAATCAATTATTTATCAATCAAATAATCAATATAATAAACTACAACAAGAGATTATTAAAGAAGAGCAATTTATTAAGCGCCCCCTTTCTACTAAGGCAAAATTTAAATATTTTGCTGATAGTGAAGCAACTAATGATATTAGTAGTAATTTACAAGTGAAAGGGGATATATGAGTAACTATTTCTGTTGGGAATGATGAAAAGTATTGAACTGGTACTAGTAAACCATTACTAATGAGTCTTATTGGTCCGTTTACTGAAATTGCTAATTTTGGAAATCCATTGCAAACAATTCCAACTTTTAGTTATAGTAATGGTAGTTTTTATGTATTTTTATATAACAGAATTCTAAAAGGTGATCGGACTGGTAACTTTCAAGAGTTAGGAACGATTCCTATTTCTGATGCTTTTTGAAGTGCATTAGTATATAATGACAATATTTATATGGGAACAATAACCAAAAAACTTTTTAAAGGTAATAAAAATGGTAACTTTCAAAAATTAACCAATTGAACTGGTGGGATGATTTGAAGTCTTGCTGTTCATAATAATAATTTTTATTTAGGTACTGATACGGGGAAAGTTTTTTTAGTTAAAGATTCTAATACTTTTGAAGAAATATTTAGTGTGCCTGATAGTGGTACTAAAATTATCAGAATAGGTTCTTTTAATAATAGTTTATATGTTGGTGTTAATTATGGAACAAGTAGCAGTAAACTCTTTAAAGAAAGTACAGTCGGTAATTTTACTGAATTAAGTAATTTTGATAAAAATATTAATGATATGATTTTTGTTAATAACAATATCTATATTGCTCTACAAAATGGTGAAATTTTTAAAAGCGATAGTAAAGGTAATTTTAATCTTTTTGTTAACTTGGTCGCAGGAATTAGAAATTTAGTATTTTATAATAATAATTTTTATGCTAGTAATTTTGCTGGTGTTATATTTAAAATTAATCTTAATGGTAGTTTTTATGAATTTGATAATTTTAATAGCAATTTAATTATAATATTAGAAGTAGTGGATGATTATCTGTATGCATTGACAACAGCATCGCCATTTTTCTTTACAGCGAAAGAAAATAATAAATTAAGTTTAGCAGAAAATGTTCTTAATAAGTTTTGAAAAACAAAATTAATTTAAAATTTGTAATATTAATTTTCGTGTCATTTTTAATATTTGGTATAATTAAAATAACAAATATTAAAAGAAGGTGAATTATATAGGCAATGGTTGATAATAAACCTAATTTATTTTGTATGAAAAAATTTTATATTTAAAAGGAGCATAGTTTTGGTTCAAAAAAGTAATTTATTAAAATCTTTATTTTTATCCTTTTTACTAATGTTAACTCCGATAAAATACCAAATTAATCTGCAACAAAATAATAAATATCATCAATTGTATGTTTTAGGAGATAGTCTGTCAGATAATGGTTCATTAGTAGGATTAGCAAATCAAATGTTAGAAAAAGTTCCCAGTTTTTTAAAAAACTATGCAGGAATTAAAGAAATTGCCTTTAAATCACCATATTATAATAATTCTTTTAGTAATGGACCCGTAGCTGTTGAAGTTTTAGCTAATAAATTAGGTTTATCTTTAATACCAACATGATTTAATGAATTTAAAATGCTTTTTTTAGGATGAACTTTTGAAAAATTAGGTAATAATTATGCAACATCAGGCGCACAAGTAATTGGAACAGATAACTATAGTAAGTTTAGAAGTTTTTTACAAACAAAAATTTCTTTAACTTATCAAACAACAGCATTATTGCAACAACATCAACTTCAAAGCAAAGATTTAATTGTTATTATTATGGGTGGTAATGATGTTTTATGAAATACAAATATTACTGATAAAATGCTGGATGAAATTGTTTTAACGCAAGAAAATAATATTAATCGTTTAATTAATTCTAATGCTCAAAGAATAGTTATTGGTAATTTACCCGATGTATCTACGATTCCAATGGCAAAAGAAAAAGTAATGCTTTCTAATAAAAAAATCAAAATATATAATGAAAAATTAAAATTAATGATTGAAAAAGTTAATTGTAAATATTATCAAACTGTTAAACTATATGATATTTATGCCTTGATGAAAAAAGTTACTAGTAACTTTTTAAAACAAGGGAAAGAAATCTATAAGAGTTGTTCAAACTTAGATGTTGATCATCTTTTTGAAAAAGTTAAATTAGCAAAGGGGAACTTTGAAGTTGAATTTAATAATTATTGTAATATTAACAATATTGATGAATTTCTTTTTTTTGATCAAGTTCATCCCACAAAAAATGCTCATTATCAATTAGGATTAGAACTATTTAATTTAGTTAATTGGTGATAGCATAAATTACTGTCATATCTTAATTGCTCTATATTTTATATAGGGCAGTTTTATTTTTATTTTATATTTATAAATATTTTAAATAAATTTGATATAATCACTTTAATAATAAGCTCCTAAAAAATAAATATAAAATCTTCTCATAAAGGTTGTGATTCTCAAAAAAAGATTAATTAAGTTAAGATTTTAACTTATTAACGACTATATTGATAACTTATCATTTTTTTGGGTCTTATTATTTTATATGTAAAGGAGTGAATTATAATGTTAAATAATTCTAAAAGTTTATTAAGTTTATTTTTACTGACTTCATTAATAACAACTCCGATTAATTTACAAAACCATAATACTGAAAATCAAACAAAAAATCAAACAAAATATAATCAAATTTATGCTTTAGGCGACAGTTTATCGGATAATGGTGCATTAGTAGATTTAGTTAATACAATGTTAGGTAAAATCCCTAGTTTTTTAACAGGAATTGAAAGAGTAGAATTTCAACCGCCATTTTATGGCAATTCTTTTAGTAATGGGCCCGTAGCTGTTGAAGTCTTAGCTAATAAGTTAAATTTATCTTTATCACCAGCTTTTCTTGCGGAATTTAAAATTAGTTTTTTAGGGTGAAAATTCCAACAATTAGGCAACAATTATTCTACTGGTGCCGCCCAAGTAATTGCTGGTACTAGTAATAATAAGTTTGGTAATTTATTACAAAGTAAAATTTCTTTAACAAAGCAAACAACAGCATTATTAACACAGCACAAAATTAAAAGCGATGATTTAGTTGTTATTATTTTGGGGGCTAATGTTTTGTATGAGTGGATAAAATTGATGATGTGTTAATTGATAATGTGGTTCAAAGACAAGAAGAAAATTTGCGTCGTTTAATTGCTTCTAATGCTCAAAGAATAGTTATTGGTAATTTACCAGACATTGCTGATACTCCTATAATTAAAGATCGGCCATTAATTACTACTGAAGTTATTAAAAAATATAATCAAAAATTAGCAATAATGGTTAATAAAGTGAATAAAGATTTTGCTAACTATGTTAAATTATATGATTTATTTACAACATTTAAAAAGATAGCAAATAATTTTTTATTAGCGGGTAAAGAAACTAAAAAGGGTTGTTCAAAATTAGAATTAGATGGATTTTTAGAACGAGTAAAGAAAAATAAAGGTGACATTATTGTTGAATTTAATGATTATTGTAATCTTCATAACATTGATAATTTTCTTTTCTTTGATCAAGTTCATCCCACAAAAAATGCTCATTATCAATTAGGAATGGAATTATTTAATATTGTTAAAAAATGATAAAGATTTGTTTGCCATATCTTTAGTTTATTAATATTTCTGAAAGGAGACTAATAGTGTCTAAAATTAAAAATTTTTCTTTAGCATTAACTATCAATCTTTGCTTAGGAATAAATGTTATTCCTATGAATTTAAATAATACTAAAGAAATTTTATCATCACTAAATTGCAATTTTACTAGTAATAATCCTAATGCTTTAGTTTCTACTATTAAAAAAGATTTATTTAGTAAACAAGATAGAATACAAGTTGAAACTGATTTTGATATTAATGTTTCTAATAATGAAATTAAGTTTATTAATCAATGTATTCAAGAATTTTTTAAAAAGTCTAATACTAATAATAAGAAACTAATAAAAAAATTTTCTAATGCTACTAATACTAATGTAATATACCACAGACTTATGACAAACACAAGAGATTTTTTAAAAAAGGGACAAAAAATTATAAAATAATGCGAGAAATTTTCAAAAATAGTTTACAATTAAATTCCAAGGTAAAAAGACTGTAGATTAAAATTTGGAGAAAGGAAAAGGTGTTATTAATTTTATTAATTAGTAAAAATTCACGAAAGGGATTTGATTAATATGAAAAAATTACTAGGAATTTTAGGAACAATAACAATAGCAGGGAGCGGAATGGCGGGACTTGTTGGAAACGCTCCAGCTCCAGCAAAAAATGAAATTAATTATCAAAAGGCTGATAATTTAGAAAATTTAAATAGAAATAAAAGAGAAAATTACAATAAACCAATAATAATTGATAGTTATCAATTAAAAGATTCGGGAGTTTGATTTGAAACATATTGATATTGATTTGGTTATTGCAGACTACATTTTAGTCATAATGAAATTGAAAGCCTTATTGAAGGCGGGCATTCAATAACTGAACTAGCTCAACAAATTGCAGAAGCATTCCCTCCACTAGCACCAGTAGCGGTTATAATTGCTGGATGAGTAACATTAAATTTATGAGGATTAAATTCTTATGATTATGGAAATGGTGCGTGGGTAGCATTTCATCTATTACAGCCTGAAATACCCCTTGGATTTGGAAGTAATTAAGAAAGGCAGTCTCGGAATTATTTTTAAGAAATTAAATTATCACCGAATGGCAGTGCATTTATTTTAAGAAACTAATAGTAAAAATTTTTGCAATTTTTGAAAAGGTGTTTTACTGTTTAAAGATGAATGACGGCGTTCAAAATTATAAAAGTAATAATATTTGTTTAAATAATGTTGAAGCTCATTTTGATTTAATTTTTTATCCTTAGAATAAAATAATTTGGTATAATGTTGATGGAATCGTTCAATCTTTCCGTTGCTCTGAGGAGAACGGATTGGTGTGGTTTCGTGAACAATTCCGTTCCTCGAAAGAAAGGTTGTAAAAGGCCTTTCTTTTACTTTGTATGATTTTTTATTACTTCAGTTAGTAGTAGTAAACTCTGGAGCGTTATCAGTACGAAGGCGTTTAATTGTTATACCAAGTTCGCTAAAATCTTTTATTGCTCTTTGCATGGCATTAATTGCGTTATTGGTTCCTAAACTATCATAAACATAACCAAATACTATCCGTGTCATTTCGTCAATGAAATCATAAATGTAATATTTTTTATCAACCGGAAAATTTGATGTGGTAATAATTTTAGCATCCATTTGTAAAAGACCAATCTCAGAAACTTCATAACGCTTAAAATGGCGTTTTGTTTGTTTGATTTGCTGTTTTAATTCTTTTCAACGAGGGTCAGATTTAATTCAACGATAAAAAGTTTTGATATTTTTAGGAACTTCTGAATTTTTAATATCGTGAGAACCGATTTTTAAATTATTAAATAAAGACCACATTCCACCTGCTTGAAGATTTTTATAATCAAAATATAAATCACATACCTTTTCACGAGAATTTAAACTATATTGATAATTAAGATTTTGTGGTTTTATAGTTTTAAACAATAACAAATCTAAATTATCAGAATAATAAGCAGTCATAATTTTTTCCGCCCAACGATAAAAGGTTTTCGTTGCATTCTTAAAATATTTTTTAATAAGTTTTGTTAAAGTAGTTTCTTCCATATAAAAATAAGTGCATAAATTTAAATAGGCAGTAATGCGTTTTTTAGTTTTATAGTAATAAGGATTACGGCAATTAGCACTTAGTCAACTTTGTACTTTTGCTTTTAAATCTGCTAAATCAGCTTGGGAAATAATATATTTCATTTTTTAAACTCCTTAAATTAAGAAAACCGTATTACAAAAAATACGATTTTCAAGAATGGTTATTAAATTACTAAAGTTAATAAGGCATTTCGGCAGAAAATGAATTTAAATAAAATATACCTTCTGATTCATAAATAGAAATTTTAAATTTAACTAAGCTATCAACAACATAAGCATTACTTGAATATGTACCATTATTACGATAAAAATTATTAACTTCATCATAAACATTGGATTTTTCTTTAACCAATAAAATAAGGCTAGGATTTGGAAAATAACCACCCCCAACATTTCTTGAAATATCATACGGAATATTTAAACCCTGATTCTTAACTTGTAAGAGATTAGAATTAAAATTATTTTGAAAATAAGGATTATAAATAAAAGCACTCTGTTTAATGCTAGCAAACTCTAAATCATATTTTTTTAAATCATTGCTATTTTTACTACATCCCGAGATAAACATTATACATACTAAATTTAAAGCTGATAAAAATTTTCACATAAATAAAAATCCTCCTTTCAAAGGAATTATATTTTATATAAAAATATTGGAAACATTTAAGAAAACTTTTTTAATATCATTAGCAAAATTGCTAAGGGCACTACAAATTCAAATAACATCTGAAATGCCGGAATAACTTCAAATACTGGGAAAGCAGTTTTCGTAAAATTAATTGTTGTTTTGGCAATATCAGCAAGAGGACGAATTAAAAGATTAATTCCAGAAAGACCAAGTAATCAATTTAACACGCTAACAGAAGCATGTTGAATGCCACACGATATGGCACTAAATAAACCCCAATAAGAACAGCTGGGCGTTGGAATTAAGTCATCCATATTTCCGCTTATTCCGCCACCAATAAAAGCTGTTGAATTCAAAATGTTAAAATCGTATAAAGAATAATGATATTCAGTGCTTTCGTTTTTCTTTTTATATAGTGGAAAAGTTAGTGTAAAAATATTAATTCCATACATGACATCGACTTTAGCATTATAAAAATGCAGTTTATTACTAGTGGAGTTTCATAATTGATTATCATATGCTTTTAACACATTAAAATCTATTTGATAAGAACTTTTACCAGTATTAAAACCATTGGCAATTTGTTTATCTTTAACAAAGAAATAGGAACGAAAAATCATATTCTTACTATTTTCCATTGTTGAACCAAAGTTAATTAAATACTGTTTGGGATAAAAAGTAATTAAGGAACGATAGAAAAAACCCATTTGTAAAACATTTTTAGGAATTTGTTGCATTCCTTTGTAATCTAATTCTACATAAGTAGAAGCATCCATATCAAAACTCGCATAAAAGAATTGTACAAAAAACTCACCTAAAACTTTATAAATTTTATTAAATAAACCATTAATAAAATCAATAGTTAAATCTTTTTGATAATAAAGCATAAAATCTTTAAAATCAAATTTTAATTTGTCATCATAGCGTAAAAAATGGAAAGTATTACCATAATAATTAATTTGTCCGAAAAAGGTGTTGATAAAATCTCTTCCAAAACTTGTTACTGACCCAAATTTTAAAATTGATTTACCATTTTCTAAAAACTCGTTATTACCCACAATGCTACCATGTTCAGTTTTTATAGTAATAACATCACCAAAACTGGAAAAGGAAAGTTCCCTAAAAATAACTTTTTCCATCATATCAGGTTTAGGATATGAGTTTTTGCGACTTAAATTAAATTTACTATTTTGTTTAAAACCATTTAATTTAATTGAAATTTCACTCATATATTTAAAATTATCGTCAAAGAAATTAAAAATTGGGACTCAATATAAATAACTATAATTAAATTTATCAAAATCTCGGCGTTGTATCATTAAATAATCAAGTTTATCTTGAAACTGATTATACTGATATTCACCATCATTTTTAGTTATTACTGTTGGTAATAATTGCTCGTTCTCTTTTTCGGGTAAAGGGGGCATTTCGGCAGAAAATGAATTTAAATAAAATATACCTTCTGATTCATAAATAGAAATTTTAAATTTAACTAAGCTATCAACAACATAAGCATTACTTGAATATGTACCATTATTACGATAAAAATTATTAACTTCATCATAAACATTGGATTTTTCTTTAACCAATAAAATAAGGCTAGGATTTGGAAAATAACCACCCCCAACATTTCTTGAAATATCATACGGAATATTTAAACCCTGATTCTTAACTTGTAAGAGATTAGAATTAAAATTATTTTGAAAATAAGGATTATAAATAAAAGCACTCTGTTTAATGCTAGCAAACTCTAATTCACAACTATTACCACATTGACTGGGATTTGTAGCTCGTTTTTCTCGTTTCATAAAGGATTGTTCCATATTAGGTTTTGGTGGTTGTTTTGTATCAAAGAACACCCCTAATGGCACCAAACCAATAAACATTATAATAAATCAAGAAATAATCTTATGCATCTCATCACGACTTAAAACTCTCTTTTATTGCTTTAAAAGCATGAGAAAATTTATATTCATAATATAATGGACATTCAGAAATATTAATAACTTCTTTTTGATGTTTTCTAACTACTTTATTAAAATAAAAACGCTTAATAATTAACTTAACAACTGTCATTAACAAATAAACCATTAATAATCAAAAATACACCTTAAAAAATACATTTTGAAAATCAAACAATATAAAATCTTTAAAAAACTCATCTGTGTTAGTTCTAATTCTTGTTAAAAATACTCAAATTATAACCATAACAGTATGAAATATAATAAAAAAATGCACAAAACCTAAAATGCTTTTAAATCATTTAATACTTAATATTTTCTTTAACTTTTTCATTTTTTAACTCCTTTCAAAGTATTTTTTTATTCAGTAGGTCCTCTTAAAATTAAATATATTGTTGATAAAATACAAATCGTTCCTAAAATTTGGAAAATCGGATGTTGGGAAAATAACCTTATCATTGGTTTAAACAAATCTAAAATTTTAATATTTTTTGATAAAACTTTATTAAAATATTCTAAACCCTCACGCACATAGGCTCATAAACCTAAAAAATCACCTAAAGCAAAAATAGAAAAAACAGAAACAAGAATAAATAATATTATTAATTTAAACACATTTATTTACTCCTTTGATTTCACGATTTAAAATTTTTATTTTGTCTAACTGTGGTAATTTGGCCGCTTTTTTTGTGGTGAAAATTACCAACTTGTTTGTTGACTCCTCAATTAGCAACTGATTTTTGATATTTTTTACGAAAACCAACTTTTGGTCGTTCAATATGAATACCTAAAATACCACCAATTACAAGATTTATCACAAGCATAATTAGCGGAAAAATAATAATGCGAATATCTGTTCCGGGAATGGTTAAAGTTCAAATTAAATCAAAAACTTTATAAAACATATCGCCAATCAAACTAGCCATTTTTTCTAAGTTTTCCATTTTTTAAACTCCTTTACTTGTTTTTCTTCTTCAAATTATTTTTTAACTTAGTAAGTATCTTACTGAATTTTTCCATTTTTAAATATTCTAATGCTTCAATATCCATTACATTATCATTTCAAAATTTATGCTGATAATTATCATTCAAAGCACGATTACTTAATTCACGCAAGAATGATAAATATTTATTATCATAAAGGTTTAAAATTGATATCGGAATTTTCAACTTAAAGAAATAAATGTCTAATTCCGGAATGCTACGATACTTAATTTTGCGACCTTTTTTATCATTTTTAGCATTAATTAAAGTTAATCGTCATTGCTCGTATTCGCTTACCGATTTAAAAGTGCCATAAATAACTTGTAAATAAGGACGAAAGATACTAACCGGTTTTTTTCTAATGCCAACAATTATTGAATTCGCAATATCACGAACTTTAACCCATATCCATATATGTTCAGCTCGTTGTCCACTTGCTAATACGATATGGGTAAATTGGCGAGCCGAAGCGAAATATTCTTGTAAACCTTGGGTTACTCTATCATTTTCTTTATAATCAGTTCCTTCTAAAAATAAGTTAGTTTCATCTCATAACAGTAAATGTTTTTCATCTAAAATTGGATAATTATAATCTAAAAGTGACATATGCCCTAATGAAAGCATTTGTTTATCTGTAATCGGAAAAGTAGAAATCGTTTTTCAACCACTTAACAAATAAGAAGCTAAAACCATTAGAGCAGTTTTTCCTGTCCCTAAAGCACCAATAACCAAATTTAAAGGTGAATTTAATAGAAAATTAACAAAATTACGGCGAGCAAAGAAATGAGAAATTTTAGTATATAAAATATACAAAGCAATTAATAAATAAATAATATCAAATAACATTCGTCAACTTTGAGGATTATAATAATACAAAATTACACCATAAAATCATGCAATAATAAATAAAGTGCGATTTAAAGCCACAAAATCATATAATCTTAAATTTATTTTCTTAAACAATAGCATAACTTAAATCACACTTTCTTTATTTTTATTACTATCTACCGGGCATTAATTTTTCAAACATTTTAAAAGCAATTAAAAATAAACCAATAATTACTCCAAGCAAGAAAACTCAATATGTAGCAAAAAAATCAACAACATTTGGCATATTACCACCAATAATATCGGTTCAAATGTGACCAAACGCTCCAATTAACGCTTTTCATAATTTAGTAACCGCTTGTTCACCAGTAATAGCTACTGTCGGTGCATCTACTAAAAAAGTTCCAAACATACAATCACCTCCCCTCTAAACAAAATATTTATTCTATATTTATTAACAGAAATAAGATTTAACTTTATAAAATAAAATAACCATAAATAAGACAATAATTACTAATACCAGTCAAAACGCAATATTTGCTATTAAAAGTCAAAGTAATTCCTTAGTCAAATCAATTTCTTTATCTCCAGTAATATGAACCGGAATAATTGTAATTTGGATAAACAAATCTCAAAAAGTCTGTTTAATTTGTTCTCAATTTAAATCTTTTCAAACAGCTAAAAACATAATAATTACCGCTTAAAAGGTCAAAAGAGTAGAAAAATAATTGCTGAGAAGAGCATTATAATTATTAAAATTGAAAACAAAAATACAACTTGGGGTGGTAAATCGGCAGTTGGATAAATTAATTCAATTAACTCAACAATTATTTTTTTAAACATTTAACAACCAACTTCCTTAATTAATAACATAGCATCAATAAAAACCCACACATCATGAAAAATATCTATCTCTACATGACCAACACCATAATCACGCGCTCATACACGATTAGGTTTAGTATTGTTATCACCATTAATATATACAGATAACTGCGATACTCTATCTATCTTTTGTTCTTCTTCAGAAGAAGCAATACCATACCATACTTTCACTTTTTTCTCCCTACCTTTTAATTTATCTTTCCTATTTTTAACATTTTTTTAATTTTTTTAATTTTTCTAACCCTTTTTGTACTTTTAATTCGATTAATTTTATTTATTTTTGTGTTATAGTTAAATTTAGTCATATCTATATACTTTTAAAAATATTCTAAATATTTTTTATTTGTTAATTTCTTCTCCATCTTTTTCTAATAAATTTTTCTTAAATTTCGCAATAAATATTCGTTGTGAATAAGTAAAATCTTTTGGCAACTGCTTTGCTTCACTACCATATTTCTTTTTATCTTTAAAAAAACGATAAATATTAACTGCAATATAATATGCTAGTAATAATGTTAAAATCGTAAAAAACACTAGTCCAAATATACTCATCTTTCTTTTCTCCTTAATTTTTTAATCTTTTAATATGCAATATCAACACACAAAGTCAATTATCACCGACTAAATCAGTTCTAACAGATTCAACCGCAGATTTAGACACTCAAATTTTTTGTTCTAATCCAGTTTTTTTATTAATAGAATATATAAACTCTTGACAATAATCTTTGCCAGACTCATCCACATTAACTCACATTTTCATTTCTAAAACTCCTCAAAAAAATTGCAATAACTTAGTTAAATAAACTCAACTAACATAGATAATTAACGGGCGGAGCATACGCTTTCCGCGCCGTTTAAACACCATAAAAACTAACTAAAATATTTTTTTATTTACCCCTATTCTTAAAACACCGTAAAACATTTTTAAAATGAATTTTTAAAATAATCAAAACTTACAACCTTTTTATCATATGCTTTTTCAGCAACAAAAAAACCTAACAACTCATGACCTAAAATCAAACTAGACTCTTGACCTTTATCATTAATAAAAACTAACCGATATTCACCATCTCTAATTATTCCTATACAAATAGAATTCTCATATTTTCCTTTATAAACAAATCGTTTCGAAAACCAAATACCAGTAGATTCATACAATCACGGAATTGCTGGTGCTTTAATAAGTACTGCATTTTGTGTTTCTTTTAAAAGATATTTTTCAGTATTTAAAAAAATATTTTCAATATTTCTCATATACATACCATCCTTACAATATTTAGTTATATTAAACTAAGTTATATTTAGCTTAGTTATCTAACTAAGTTAAATATTTATTTTTTTAAACATTTATGTTTAACAAAATTTGTTAGTAAACTTCGTTTACTAATTAACTTAGTTTATTATTATCAAGGCACAAAAAAATACAAGGCATAACTAAAAATAATAAATATTAATTTAACCTTATATTTCTTGTAATAAATAAATGAGCTCATATTTATTTATTAATTAACAGCAAGTTTGTAAAAACCAAAATCTTGTCATATGTATATGGTTTCTACAGCTACTAATACTAAAGCTATTGATAATTTAGATATTTATGATAAAAATTATTTTTCTGTTCCTGATTTACGAGCACAATTGGATGCTGTTGTTTTGAAACAAGATAGTAATTTTAATAATAAAATTAAAGCTTTTTTTAATTGATCAAATTTTAAATATAATTTTTCAGAACAATTATCTCGTAAAGATTTAAATGAAGATTCACATTTTTTAATGATTTATAATTATTTCAGTCGGATATTTGGTAAAAAAAATACTCAAAAATGATTATTTGCAATTGATGAATTGGAACAATATAATGATGCTGGTATTAGTTATGATCACTTTTTTGGGATGGTAGTAAATAGTTATAAAAACGGTTGACAATTTTTAAGTTTATCACCAAATATTAATAATCAAAAGTATATTAATCAAAAGCATCAAGAAGGTTATTTAGGTTTTAATACTCCTACTGTAGGTTTAATTCATTTATATGGTCAAGTTTTAGCAGAAAGTTTGAAATTTGAACCAGCAAATATAAATCGTGGTTATTTGCCTGATAATAAAAACCAAATGCATCCTAGTGGTTTTGCCCTTGGTAAATTTAGCCCTGGATGATTTAGATATAATACTTTAAAAAAAATTAATTTCGAAGAAAGAAGTTATCAGCCTTGACATTCTTCATTTAATATGAAAGCAACAATGGATAAGTTTATTATTGAAAAGTTAGAAAATAATAATCCTTGATTTAATAATTCATTATCAAAAAGTCATTGTCTTGCTGTTATTAAATTAGTTAAAACATTTCTTGGTAATATAAAATATTCCTTATCATATGAAGGAAATTTAATTGGTAATTGAATGGAACAATGATTATTAACTCCACTGTATAATGACGAACTAAGTGTCCAATGAGAATTGTTACAGGAATTTTTTACTGATTATTTACCTAAAACTTATAAAGAAACAATAAAAAATTGAAAGGGAGTAGGAAATGTTAAAGAAATCAAAGGCCATAAGTCTAACAATAATAGCATTAATTAGTTCTTTTGAATTTACTAAACCACAACTTTATAATGATAGCAAAGCATTTGATAGTTTTAATTGTAATTTCCGTCATAAAAATGACATTACTAATGTTTATGATGAAGAACACCAAAAGTTGTTAGAACCTTTAACGGATACTACTTTTAAAGAGTATTATCAAGCTAATAAAGCAAAAATTAATCAATGTCAAGAAATATTAAATCATCGCCCAACAATTTTTGAAAATGTGGCTCGTAATAGGTTTGATTTTGCTAAACGCCATGCTTTTAATGATTTTGCATCATTACGAAATGCTATTGATAATACGATTTTAAGAGATAATCAGAAAGTATTATTTGATTGAGATACAATATTAAATAAACTGGAAAAAGAAAATTATCTTGGAACTGATTATAAAACGCAAATTGTTAATCTTTTTAGTTATTTAAGTAATTATTATAATAAGGAAAATATTTTACGATGAGTGCTTAGTGCAAGCATTTCTGAAGAAGCAAGTGAAGAAATTTTTAGAGGAATTACTGTGTATGAATTTTATAAAAATCTTCAGTATGTTGCTTTTTCAGAAAAAGCTTTTGACCAAAAAGAACTTACTAATAATTATAAAAAAGATGGTTATACAAGTAATGATTCATTAGTGTATGTTTTTATTCATGAATATGGTCATGTTTTTGATATTGCTTTAACTTTTCAACCATTTAATTTAAATAGTGGTGTATTGCCAGATGAAAAAGTTTGAAATGGTAAAATACCGTATTTAGAATATTGATATGAAAATTACAATAGTAATATTAATAATGACACTTTCATTAATAAAATGGCTGATCGAACTGCAATTAAACCATCAGATGAACTAATAAGATTTTTAGGTATTAAATTAGGTTATGATAGTAGCGATTTTGATAGTTATTCAGTAGATAATGATAGAAAAGAAACTAAATCTTGAATTGCTAGTAATATGTTAGGATATATAATGTCTAGTAGCAATTATGCTAGACAAGGTTTTAAAACTGGTTATAAAGATAAAGAAGGAAATGAGCATCAAGGGACTATTAGGTTTGGTGCTAGACAAGAGTTATTTGCTGAACTTTTTACTAAGTGAATGTTAGAACCAATTTATTCTGAGCGATTATCAGTTAGTTGAAATTTATTAAATGAATTTTTTACTGATTACTTACCTAACTTATGAAAAAAAGTAATTGAATAAATTAATAATATAATTTTTAATATAAGATTAGTCTATCATTTAATAATGATAGACTTTTAAAGATAAGGAGAAAATTAATGAAATTGAAAATGTTACAATCTAATGTTTATGCTTTGCGATTAGAAGTAGAAGAAGAAATTGTCAGCACTTTAGAAAAAATTATGCTTGAAAAGCAATGAGGCTTTTGTCAAATCCAAGGTATTGGTGCTGTGAAAAATTGTACACTCGGATACTATGTCTTAGAAAGGCAAGATTATGACTGAGTTACTATTAGTGAAATGTTAGAGTTAACCAGTGCTATGGGAAGTATTGCTTGAGATGCTATGAATCCAAATATTCCATTAGTACATTGTCATATTACGGTTGGCAATTCGGAACATAAACCTTTTGCTGGTCATTTAAAATCAGCTGATATTGCTTTAACTGGTGAATTTTTTATTACCGTAGTTAGTAAAGAAAAAGTTTTTCGAAAAATAATTCCTCCACATAATATTAAATTGTGAGATTTAAACTAATAATTTTGTGATATAATTATTGTATTAATTACAACTTTTAATAAAAAAATAACGCGATTTTAATCTAAATTTGGATTATTTTTTTATTTGATGTTTTTAATACAATAAGTTATATTAGGAAGGTAATAAAGTAATATATGAGTCATAACATAAAAGCAACTGAAAGCAATGATGAATTAAAACTAATTAAAAAGGAACAAATAAAGGTAAAACATTATATAAAACATTTAGAAGATTATAAAGTGAAAATTAATAATAAGTTAATTGATTATCAACAGTTATTAGAAATGACCCAACAACATACTGTACGCGGTAGGGAGCACTATGACTTGAAAATTGATGTAATTGATGAACTAGTTAAATTATCAGAAAAAAAATTAAAAGAGAAAATCAAAGAAAATTAATTGAAAATAAAATAAAAAAATTACAAAAGTATCAATTAGAGCTACTTGCTCACAAACAAAAAATTGAAGAGAATTGTCATAAACAACAAAGACAAAAACTTGAAAGCGAAACATTTAGGATATTATTAATTATTCAAAATGAAGAAAATAAATTATATCAGTCATTTCCAAAATTAGAAAACTTCATATTAGAAAAAGAAAGAAAACTTCATTATTATGAACAATTAAGAATAATTCGTGAAGCAAGACTACTCCAAGAAATTCAAAATGGATGGATTGATAAGAGTATGAATACAATTAATAAGTTAAAAGAATTAAAAATCAGAAAAAATCAGAAAATGGCACAAAAAAATGAAATTATTGCTGAAATTAAAAATCGCCAAGAACATTTAATGAAACTAGAAAATTATAAAAATGAACTATATAATAACTTAACTTCTGTTGAGAAAACAAGAATAAAGGAAGAATTGTTAAATTCAATGCCATCAGCACCAATATTACCAGATAATATGATTAATGAATTAAATGATATAACAATACAATAAATTTTCACATTAAAATAATATTATTTAAAATTCTAAAAATATGATAATATTAGTATATAAAGATATAGTAAAGGCATTAAACAAATGAATACAAACTTATTAAAATTAAACAATATTGTTTTTAATCTTGATGTTAATAGTCAAGATGATATTTTTAATGAAATTGCTCGTTTAGCTGTTAAAAGTAATATTATTAACAGTCAAGATGATACTATTTTAATTAAAGCACTAAAAGCAAGAGAAGCTTTAACATCAACGGGAATGGGTGCTGGTTTAGCTATTCCGCATGCCCAAGATGATGTCATTAAAAAACCAACAGTAATGTTTTTGCGTTTTAAACAAAAAATGGATTGAAAAGCAATTGATGATCAACCTGTGCAAATGGCAATTGTTTTACTTGTTCCTAAAATTCAAGCTAGTGATTTACACTTAAATATTTTAAGTTCCATTGCTCAAAGATTATTAGATGAAAAAGTTAAAGAAATTTTAACAAGTAGCCTTAGTAAAGAAGAAATTATTAATGCTTTGTTTTGCGAAGAAGCTAACGAACTAAAGATAGTATCAAAACCAACAAATATTTTAGCCATTACTGCTTGTCCAGTTGGTGTTGCTCATACTTATATTGCTGCTGACAAGTTAAAACAAGCAGCAAAGAAGTTAGATTATGGCATTAATGTGGAAACTCATGGAGCAGCGGGAGTTAAAAATTCATTTACTAATGAAGATATTGCTAATGCTGATGCAGTTTTAATTGCATCTGATATTGGCATTGATTTAAGTCGTTTTGCTAATAAAAAAATTTTACAAGTTAAAGTAAGTCAAGCAATTAAAAATCCTGAACAATTATTAATTGATGCTTTAAATAGTAATAAAGTATTGTCTGCAATTAATTTTAGTACTAAAAATAAACAAAATAATAGTTCTATTTTAAAACACTTTATGACCGGTGTTAGTTATATGGTACCTTTTGTTATTTTGGGAGGGATTTTAGTTGCACTATCTATTAGCTTAGCAAAAATTATTACAGGAAACAATAATGCTACACCTGATGATATTGAATTTTTAAAATATTTAAATATTATTGGGGCTAGTGCCATGTATTTAATGATTCCTATTTTAGGCGGTTTTATTGCTTATTCAATTGCGGGTAGGGCTGCTTTAGTGCCAGCAATGGTAGCATCATTAATAGGAAACGAGGGAAATAATTTTTTTAAGTTTTTTAAAGTAAATATTATTGACTCGGTTACAAATAAACCAATTGATATGGTACCAATGGGTTTTGTTGGTGCATTAATCGCTGGATTAGTAGCAGGATATTTAGTAAAATGAATTAATTCGTGAAAAGTACCACAATCACTATCAGCAGCCATTCCAATTTTTGTTATTCCCATTTTGGTTGGAGGATTGTTATCTTTAACATTTATTTTTGTTATTGGTGCCCCAATTTCTTATGTTATGACTTGAGTGCAATATGGTTTATCCTGAGTTTATGGTAATCAAAATATTGGCTTAGGAATTGCCTTTGCAATGGGGTTATTAATTGGAGCAATGGCAGGATTTGACATTGGTGGTCCAATTAATAAAGTTGCTTTCTTTACTGCTAGTACATTAGTTACAATGAAAATTTATCAACCAATGGGAACAATAGCAGCCGCTATTCCCGTAGCACCGCTTGGAATGGGTTTAAGTACAATAATTTTTCGTAAATATTTTGATGCTGAAAGTCGACAAGCAGGAATTGCCTCATTAATTATGGGAACAATTGGTATATCTGAAGGTGCAATTCCCTTTGCAATTAGGGATCCTAAAAGAGCTATTATTGCTAATGTTATTGGCTCATCAATTGCTGGTGGATTAGCGGGAATTTTTTCAATTCAAAATTATGCCCAACATGGAGGGCCAATTATGGCATTCCTTGGCGCCGTTCCATATGGACCGCAAACAGCAATTTTCTTAATTATCATTGCTGTTGGAACCTTAATAACTTGCTTTTCATATGGACTATTACTAATGATAAAAAATAATGAATTAAATTTAAAAAAATATAATTTTATGAAATATACTACTTGATTTAAAAGAGGGAAATAATTAATGTCACAAATTTTAAAATTAAAACCGCAATTTCTTAAAAAAATATGAGGCTCTCATCGCCTTCAAAATTGAGGATATGATATTAATAATGAAACAAATATGGGAGAAGCTTGAGTAATTAGTGCTTTAGATTCAAATCCTACTGCTATTATAAACGGTTCATTTCAAGGACTAACATTAAAAGATTTTTATGAAAGAAATAAAAATTTATTTAATTTAACTTATAATGAATTTCCATTATTAAGTAAGATTATTACTAGTGATGATTATTTAAGTGTTCAAGTTCATCCCAATGATGAATATGCTAAAGCTCATCATCAAAGTCTAGGAAAAGCAGAGTGTTGATATATTCTTGATTGTCCCAAAGATGCTAAAATTATTTATGGTCATAGCGCTAATGATAATCAACAATTAACAACAATGATTAATGAAAAGCAATGAAAGCATTTTTTAAAAGAAGTTGCCATCGTTCCCGGAGATTTTTTATATGTTCCGCCTGGTAAAGTTCATGCGATAACTCCCGAAGTTACAATTTTTGAATTACAACAATCTTCTGACATTACTTATCGTCTTTATGATTTTGATCGTAAAGATGATGAAGGAAATTTACGAGCATTACATTTAAAAGATAGTTTAGCAACAATTACTGTTCCTGATACTAACTTAGATGTTATTCATCGTGAAAATGGATTATTAGTTAATAATGAATATTTTTCATTACATTTAATTAATAATTCATTGCCAACAACTTACGATTTTAATGAAACTAAGTGATTACAATTAACAGTTGTTAGTGGGGCGGGAACAATAAATGATGAACCTTTTAAAATGGGTGAATCAGCAATCATTTTAGATGATAAAATAATGCAATTAACAATTACGGGAACAATAAAATTACTAGTTAGTTATTGTAAATAAAATTTTAAAAAATAATCAATCACTTGATTATTTTTTTATTATTCTTTGATATCATAATAATTAAGGAGAGTGCTTAATTGTGAAATTTTCAATATTATTTAGTATTATAGGAACTTTATTAGGAAGTAATAGTGTTGTAGCTACAATAATAAATAGTAAAAATGATTATTTATTATTTTCTAATAACGATACTAATATTAATTCTTGATATAAAAATGTTAAAACATTAATAAACGAACAATTAGAAGTTGTTCAAGACCCTAATTTAACAAATGAATACCGGTTAAATGAATTTATTCGTTTGCAAAATGAAATTGATGTTTTAATTACAAAAATTAAAAACTTACAAATTCAAATTTTTCAAGATTTATCAATTAATAAGGTAAATAAACTAAAATACTTAAATGATTGAAAAACTAAATTAAAAACAATAATGACACAGGTGAAACATAATCGGTTAATAATATCTAATTTATTAATTTTAGGAAACTATGAACGCGAGCAAATGTTAATCATCATTAGTAATATGATAATGAATCTTGATAAATATATTATGACTTTAAATGATGAAGAAGAAATAAATGAAGAAGAAGATTTTAATCACCTTATTATTAAAGTAAAAAAATTTTTTGAAATTGAATATGATTGAAATTTTACGGCTAATCATATCCAAGCAAATGTTATTAATAAAATAAATCAAGAACTTAAAAATTATTTAGGTAATGATAGTAAAGTTGTGCAAGTTAAATTATGAAATTATTTTGATGAAAATAAAAATTTAAACTCAGGAACTCAAAAGATTTATTTAATGGTTTATATTAATAATATATTAATTAATGATCAAATAAATAATTCCATTACAATAAAATTAAAAAATATTGGTTTATCAGATTTTGAAATAATGACAAAAGTAAAATCGTTATTTAGTCAATCATTTTCTTTTGAACAACATTTTTTAACAACTAGTCATATCAGAAGCAATGCTTATCAACTAGCATTAAAATTAGTTAAGAATATTCATTCGAAAATTCAATTATTTCATAGTTCGCAAAATATTAATGAAAAACTTAAAAAGAATGATAATCATTTTAATATAACAATTAAAGTTGGTATTTTACAAACACAACTCCAATTTAAAATTACTGAAGTTAAAATCATGCATATTTGATTAGATAAATTATTAAATACGCATCATAATTTCTTTTTATTGAATATTTTAGGGCAACAATGTTTAGAGAAAGTTTTACGAACCGAAAAAAAACAAATGATATCTAATTTTTTCCTAACCCATATGCAATGAAATCCTCAAATTAAACTTAGTGAAACTGGCAAATCATTTTATCTTGAATTTAATAATGAACAGTTTTGAGTTTGAAGACTTAGTTATGAAACTTTAACTATTCTTGTTATTAAACTGAAATAGAATTTATAATAATAAAAATTAGTTAGGCAAATGGAATATATTAATGAAATTACTGTTTAGTTAGAGGTTAAAGATATGACAACAAAAATCTTATTATTTATTATTTTTTTTAATTTTTCTAGTAATACTATCGTAAATATGAGTGATTTAATTCGCTTTGATCGGAATATTGATAATGTGACAATATCAAAGTTATTAGATAATAACTTATATTCTTTTGATATGTTACGAGTCTTAGATGTAGCAACAGTATCTGAAACTGATAAAAAATTTTTAGAAACATTAGAGCAAAAGAAATATCAAAAAGCTAACGAAAATAAAGTTTTAGAATTTAATCGGATCTATAATCATATCCAATATCCTAATTTTAATAGTTTGAATGAACAATTTCAAGTAAACCGAGTTCACAAGGATAATATTATTCAAGGAGTAGATTTTATAAATGAAAGAAAATTAAAAGATGCTTTAGTTAAAATCTTTAATTTTTTGTTTAATTTTATTCCCACACAAAGTTTAATGAATATGTTTTTAGGAATTTATATTAATTCCAGTAAGAATATTTTACCTTTAGATCAAAATGATTTTTCCCAAATTAGAGCTACATTTGTTCCTTCTAAGTCTTTAGATTATCCTTTTAGTTGTATTTTTATTAATTCTGATATTTATGATACTAGTGCTAAGGAAGATTATCTTACTGGTTTTAGTGCTGTTAATAATGATGAATATGGTAGTATTGTTCATGAATGAGGCCATGCTCTTGCTCATTTTCTTTATATTATTAATGATCGCATTTTGCAAGCTAATTTTAATCGCGCAATAAATATTAGTTCATGTGATGAAGCAAGAAATACACTTATTAGTGATATTTCACCAAAAATTTATCAAAAACAACGAATATGAGAATATAACTTTGCTGAAATTTTATATAATAAAATTATTCCATCAAATGGAATAATTACTTCAATAACAGCATTGCAAAGAAAATTAGCTTTATTTACAGCATTACCTAGTCATTATGGTTGAGGTTTTGGAAAAACTGCTAATTCATCACCATACTTTTTTGAAAATGAGTATTTTGCTGAAGCTTTTACATATTGATTTTTAACACCAGATATCCAAAAAAATTATTATTGAGAATTAATTAATGATACATTTATGGAAATATTAGAAGATATTCGAGTATATGAGGTTTAGATTATGAATATTTTTAAAACAATAGGAATAATTTTAATTTTTTTTAATAGTAACGGTTTTAGTAATAATATTAAGCAAAGTAATGAACATAATATTACTGATGAACAATCAGTAAATACAATGATGGCATTATTTAATGGTATTATTGGTAATGAAAATTATTTCATTTTTAATAATGAATGAGTTAAGGTTAAAGATAATTGAAATCAAATTTTACAATTAATTAAGAATAAATGAAAACTTTATTATCAAGTTGCTTATAATATAATTGCTAATGACTTAGATTTTAATAAATATAAAAAAATAAGTAGTGAAAAGATTACAATTAAAGGTTTTTATCACAATATTTTAGAAAATAAACTTGTTATTAGTTATAAGTATGATAATAATAAATTGCATCAATTTACATTTCGATTATTAAAAGAAGATGAAACATTTTATAAAGATAGTTGAGAATATGAATTTACACAAAATTCTGATATTCTTTTAAAAGAACAAAAAGTTACAAGCGAAAGTTTAAAATTTTGAAAGTTAATAGAACTATTTTGAAAGTCAGTTATCTATTGAAGAATTGAAAAAGTTTTACAAATAATTGATAGTAAAATTGAATTTGAAAATGAAGTATTTTTCTTTAAATTAAATTTATTTCGACTTTTTAGTTATAAATACAAACAAGGTGATAACTTTGTTGAATTTAAATATACTTATTATTTAATGCCTAATAGTATTTATATTTATAGTTTAATGGTTAATATTGAGCAATAAAATTTATTTAATTTCTTTTAATTTCATAGAACAGTAATTCTTCATTAATAAAAATAGCTAATTTTATTTTATTATTTTTAATTAAAGAATCAATTTTAACTTTAATATTTTTATCAACCTTTGCTTGTAATTGTTTTTCAATTATTTCTTCATAATGATAATGATTATTATTATTAAAATTAAAAGTATTATTCTCAAAAAATTTATCAATTTCTTTAATTTTATGTTCAATTCTTAATTTAACATTTTTAATATTTAATGTTCTTAGTAATACTGTTTTAATTCCTAAAATCATTACCTTAAATTTATCATTAGGATAATTTAATTTTCGCTCAGCATCATTACTATTAGGTAAAAAATTTACTTCTAATCGTGGATCAATAATTTCTTTTATTTTGCGATTTATTTTTTTAAGAACACTTTTACCATAGTTAACACTTGCTATTTGTAAATCATGCCATTGAGCAAAAAAATTATTTATTTTATTTATAATATTATTTCCAAACATAATATCTTTAAAATGAACATTAAAATTAAAACTATTAATTCCAAAATTAAGTGTAAATTCTATATTATCATTAAATGGCTTTAAATAAGAATTTTCATTTTGTAATTGTAATTGAATATTACTATGAATTTTGATGCGAAAAAATTGTTGCATTTTACTTAAAATTTCTTCTTGTGAGTTATCAGTGTTAATAATTACATTTTTAACAAAATTATTAATTTCTTCATCAATTTTTTTAAATTCAATAATATTTTTTAATTTTATAATTCCAGTTCAACTTTTTTGCTTATAAGGTTGAATAAATAATCTAATAAAATCTTTATCTTTATTTAAATTTCTAATAGTATTTCTTTGTTCTAATATAGCATTAACAGTAATATAAGCATTAATATCTGTTAGTTTTCCTTTAATAATTTCTTCAACATCTTTAGTAGTATTATTGGTAGTTAAATTTAAATCAATTTCTTCTCGTTGTAATGTATTACCAATAGTACCAATAATATCAGGATAGTTTTTAATATTTTTTAAAAAAATGTTTTTTTCTTTCATAATATTACCAAATGTAATTTCTGTAATGATTGTAGTTTCATCTAATATTTTCTCTTCTCTTGTTATCGTTTTTAATCGTGCTTTTAAATTAATATTTACTTTTTGAAGCTTATCATTTAATTTATCAATGATTTCATTTGTTAGTATTTCTAAAACATCAGCACCCGTATGGAATTGAATTAAATTTCAATTATGAGTTTCATTAAAGAAGTTATTAATTTCATTTTGAACATTTTGTGAACCACCAATAATATTTTTTAATATTATAATATAATCTTTTATTACATTAATAAATTTTACTTTAATACTTATTTTTATATATTCATTTTCTGTAGTTCTCACTATTCTAGTATTACGAGTACTTTTTATAACACTAATATTAGCATCAATTGCTTTTAATTTAGTTTCAATAATTCCTTCAAGTTTTATATAAGAAGTTTCTGAGTTAATTTTTAAATTATGGACTTTTTTAAAGAAAATATCTAGTTGATTTCATACTGATTGTTCTGATGAATAATTAACTAAGTTTTTATTTAAAAGGGGATTAATATTTTTATTTTGTAAAGTAACTCATTGATTTAAATTAAATATTAATAAGCAAAAAGTAATTAATTTTTTTTTCATAAATATTTTCCTTTCAAATGAATTTTAAAAAAGATTAAATGAAATCATTAGTGGCTCATTAAATAAAATATGCTCTAAATAAACAGTTATTTTTTCGTTATTAATTATTTCATAATTGCTGATTCAAAATGAATCAGTTGAAAAATAATGTTTTTCATTTTGAATCATAACACCAGAATTTCCTATTAATAAATAAGGTATTAATAAGGACATTAAATTAGAATTATTTTTACAATTTTGAACTTCATTAAGTTTAAATTTAACACCTTGAAATATATCCTTTACTTTTTCTTTAAATGCAGTAATTAATTCTGAACTAGGATTAGTAAAACGAACATTTTCTAAAGGAATATTAAATTCAAAATTACTAAAGGTATATTTAATCTTACCAATCCGATATTTGTCAAAACGACCTCATCGTAAATAATCCATATTATGATTAATATTAGAAGGATAAATATTCGTAATAAATCTAAAAATTTCTTCTTGATAATTATCTCAGGATGCTAATATCTTTGAAAAATTTAAAGGTTGAGAATCTTGTTTCATTCTTGAAATAGTTTTTCATTGATTAGCAGTATTTTCTAAAAAATTAAATGGTGCCTGTGGTTCTTTAATAGTGGTTTCAATAAAGTTAGTGGTTTCATTTCTTGAAGGTAAGAGAGACGTTAATTCATCACTAATATCATATTCTAGTTCGGTTAGTTCGGTATTGAAGGTATTTTCTCGTGAGATATTAAACATATCTAGAGTGTTAGTTTGTGCCGTGGAAATTAAACTAGTGCCTGCTTGTAAAAGTGATAAACTCCCGCCAATGCCCAAGCCATTACCAATTGTTCCTAATGCTAAGAGTGATAAAAGTGTTGCAATGCTAATAGTGACATTAAAGACAGTTTTAAATCATTCAATAACTTTAATAATAAATTGTTTTCTTTTATTATTAGTAATAGAAGTAGGTAGTTCGGGATGCTGTTTTTGAGGTTTAAAAATATAAATTTGTAAAGGAATTAAATCAGCATTATTAAAATAGTTAAAATAAGCTGTTCAAAAATTAGGATTATGCGGATTTTGTTCTATTTTAATAAATTTTAATCTTAATTTTGATATATTAATTAATTCTCTTTGAACATTTATCGTTTTACCAATATATGAATATAATGTATCTCTTAACATTTCAATATTTTGGAGTTCTGTTTCATCTTGAAGATGAAGAATTTTCGCCAATGAATTATTTTTCATAACATTAATAATTTCTGCTTTAGTTATATCTTTAAAATATTGGAAATAAACTTGAATTGAAGAGGAATTATTAAAATATAAAAATACTCCAAGTTGATTTTCCTTTTCTTCAGTTAATAAGAAACCAGCACGATAGTATTGTGTATCAGTTTCGTTGTTATTAAAGCGAGGAATAATATCATTCATTTCTTGCGAAATAGCGTTATGAATGGAAGCAACATCGTTAGGATTTAAGTTATAGTCTTTATTTATTATTGGTTCCATTGCGATTCATTCATTAGTATTAGCTTTTAAAATCCGATTGATATTTTTATTATTATATGAAATCACTAGTGGTAAAGAAATATTAATAAAATAGATTATTATTAACATTAATAAACTGATGCTTTTTTTATGCATTAATAGCACTCCTCAATTTTATTTAAAGATTATTCATTAATTTCAATATCAATTAAAATTGGAATTACAAATACAAAATGATTATCTTCATTTTTAAATATTGGTTTTAATTGTGAATAATTTTTAATTTCCGTTTCAATAATAATCGCATTATAGTTATTTTTTGCTATTTGGTTATTTTTATTACTAATTTCTGTTTGTAGTAAATGTTTGATTTTATTAGCGTATCTGGTAGTAATATCATCTTCAAGTTTTAAATGAGTAGGGGTAGCTAATTTGAATTGAAATTGATTTGCAGAAATTATTTTTTTATTTTCATAAATTACTTTTTTATTAAAAGTTTCAAGAATTTCTTGTCAAATGGCTTTTATATATCAGTAGTTTTTAAAGTTTGCTAAAATATTATGAAGTTCAATTTCAGGTCGTAAGTAATAATTTTCATAATATAATTCTCTAAAAGCTGATGCTTTTATAAAATAGGTTTTGTTAGTTGGATTCATTTCATTTAAGGCAATAAAATTATCTTGAAAAATATTATTTCATTTAACTTCTAAATTATTATTGCTAGTTGTTATTAAGGGAATAGATGCCTTGATATCTTGTTGACTATGATTTTCTTTTATTTTAATAATAAACTCTGTTATGGAATTATCAATTTGATATTCATTTTTTAATCAATAATTAATAATTGTTGTATTATTAATTATTTTATGAGGAAAAATGGGATTAAGACTATTTTTAGTAACTTGTTCATTTAAAGTTCTATTAATAATTTCTTTTAATTTTAAAATTTCATTATTTGAATTAGAAAAATTTATTTCTGCAAGGTCAAAACTAATATTATTTTCTAAAGTTTCTTTGATATTTTTTAAAAGTTCTTGGTTTACTTCCGACACATTGCCATTAAAAGAAATTTTAGTATGAATTATTTCTTCGTTTAAATATTTTATTGCTATATTAAATGTCTTTTTTGAATTATGAATAGTAAACGGTTCTTTTAAAATAATATTAATATATTTATCTAAATTTAAGTCAATTTTAAATCCATTGTGATTAATAATTTCTGGATTAGCTATTTCAATCATTTCATCTTTAATTAATGTTATTATTGTATTATCTCATTGTTTAGGAGTATTGATATTAATATTAATATTTTTTAATTTTGAAATAATAAAATTTTTATTTGTTTTATGATCTCAATAATATTTTGTTTTAAAATGAAAATATTTTTTAATTTCTTTAAACCTTATCATTAAAGAAAGTTTGTTATTAACAACATCATTAATTTTAAAGGAAATAATATTAATATCATTTGCTTGGATATTAATAATAGAATTGTTAATAGTTATTTTTGGTTTTGTAGTAAATTTTTTAATTGCTTGATTAATACTTTGTAATCAATATTGTTCAGAAATTTTTGGATTAATAAAAATTAAATTACCGTCATTTTCTAAAGTAATTTTATGAATTAAAGCATCAATAATATTATCATTGGAAATTTGTTCTTCTAATTTAATTTCAATATCATTATGCAAACTACCATATCATAATTCAA
Source organism: Spiroplasma endosymbiont of Dromius quadrimaculatus (assembly GCF_964031155.1). Taxonomy (NCBI): domain Bacteria; kingdom Bacillati; phylum Mycoplasmatota; class Mollicutes; order Entomoplasmatales; family Spiroplasmataceae; genus Spiroplasma; species Spiroplasma endosymbiont of Dromius quadrimaculatus. The sequence goes on along the minus strand of NZ_OZ035010.1, from coordinate 179,148 downwards.
CTTCTAAATAATTTTTAAATTCATTATATTGACTTAGTTTAAATTTAAAATCTAAATATTTTTGTTTAATAAAGTATATTTTCTCACCAGAAGAATCGCTAACTTTTACAAAGGGTTTTTTATTAATAATATTAATAATTTGTTTTTTTAGATTATCTTCAATAGTTTTTTGATAGGCATAGTTAGAATCATTATAGTTATAAATTTGAATTTTTTCATTGCGATTGAAAAGATTGATTAAATATTGAAAAACAATTTTTTCTTCAATTTTAAAGTCAATATGTTCACTTTTATTTATTAATTTATTGAAGTTATTTGAATTTATTGAAATAATAATAGGTATGAAGAAAAACTGCAAAAATTTTGGCATCCTAAATTAACCTTTCTCTGTTTTTTAGTAAATTTAATAGAAAAATCTAAAGTAATCTTATGTAGTTATATTATCAAATATTAATTATTAAAACAAATAATTTTTTACATAACGACCATTTAGGTATTCTTAATAAATTTAATTTCTTATGATATAATTTTAATTGTAAATTTATTTTTTAAAATATTTTAAGGAACGATTTGTAAAATGGAAAGGACAGATACTAAAAACATTGAAATAAAAACGAATAATGGTAACAGTAAAGGTAATTCTTCCAAATTTACTATTAGTTTTGACCACAAATGAACAAGATGATTATTTATAATTTTAATTTGTTTAGTAGTTCTTTTATTATTAAAACTTACGGGTGCTGATCAAATTATTCTTAATGTTATTTTAGCCTTTATTCCCTTAGGATTAGCATTAGCTGTGATTTGAGGTCTCAATCCGTTAATTTATCGTTTGATTAAATTAAAGTTTAATAAAACTGTGGCAAAATATTTAACTTTTTTTATTTCTCTAATTATTGGTATTTTTATTATTGTTTTTTTGCTTTGATTATTTATTGACCAATTTGTAAGTTTTATTAGTCAGTTCTTAGGTGATAGTTCAGTTATTAAAGAAAGATTAGATAATTGAAAAGGTACAGGAGTTGATCAAAATAAATCACTTTTATCACATATCTTTGGTTTTGCTTATGATACAGAAACTGAACAATGACGATTACAAACTAATGTTGATTGAACACCAATAAAAGATAATTGACAAGACATATTAGGTCAAATTAAAACTAAAGCACTTATTAATAATAAAGGTGCTTGGGAAATTTTATTAACAAAATTACGCAATGACTATGGTATTTATTTGGATTCAACTAATAAATTTGTTGTTGATTATTTGCGCTACTTAAAACAACCATCATTAGATACTGTTAGTGAATATTTTAAAAATTTATATACTGAAATCAAAGCATGGTTAATAGCAAATAACATTACTATAGATGACAATGATTTAAATTTAGTAAATGAAGTTGTAATTAATAATGCAAAAATTGGTGTTGCTTTTGATGGTAACAAATTAGGGAAAATGTATCAGTTACTATTTAGTTTTGGCGCCACAGCACAATGATTTTTTTCAGCAACTTTTTTAGTTGATATTATTAATACAATTTATGGTTATACAACAGCCTCCAATTTAACTAATATTTTTCTTAATCGCTATTTTTGAACGATAGCTAGTATTTTTTATGGTTTATTTATTACGATTATGATTACAATGTTTTTGTTAGGTGGCGATAAATCATTTACTAATTTTTTAAAAACGCAATTAATTCCTGGGAAAAATATCAAACGCAAAGAAATTATTGCTAATGCTTTGCAAAAATCTTTATTTGGTTATGGTCGCGGAATATTAATTGATATGAGTTATATGTTTACTTTTACAACTATTATGATAGTTATTGCTGGTTATGTGGCGGGTGGTTCCACATATAAAAGTTCTTTTGCGGTATTAGGTTTATTTATGACTTTTGCTAATATTGTCCCTTATGTGGGACCATTTATTGGAATGGTTCCCATTGCTTTAGCGGGAGTATTAGATGCTTTAGTAGCACCATCAGGAACAAATGAATTAGTTAGTTGGGTACCAATGATTGTTGCTGTAGTTGGTGCATTTATTGTTCAATTAATTGAAAATGCTTTTGTTTATCCAAAAGTTTTTGGACGAGTAACCAAATTACATCCGGTGACAATATTAATGGGAATTTCTATTTTTGGGGCAATTATTGGTATTTGAGGAATGATTATTGCGGTACCAACAATAGCAACAATTAAAGCAGTTGCTAACGATATTTATAATAAGAAATTGCTTTTATAAATTTTAAATTAAAGGGGTATAAATTAATGAAATACTTAACAACTAGTGAGATTAGACAGAAATTTCTTGATTTCTTTATTAAAAATGGTCATTATGCTTTACCTAGTGCATCATTAATTCCTGTTAATGACAATTCATTATTATGAATTAATTCTGGCGTTGCAGCTTTAAAACCGTATTTTGATGGTAGAAAAGCTCCACCTCATCAACGATTAGTAAACTCACAAAAGGCCTTGCGAACTAATGATATTGAAAATGTTGGTTACACAGCAAGACATCATACTTTATTTGAAATGCTAGGTAATTTTTCAATTGGTGATTATTTTAAAAAAGAGGCTATTGTTTTTGCTTGAGAATTTTTAACTAGTAAACAATGATTAGGTATTGATGCTAATAAACTGATTGTTACTGTTTTTCTAGATGATACTGATACCATTAAAATTTGAAAAGAAGTTATTGGTTTAGATTCAAATCGGATTATTTTAGGGAGTCGTGATACCAACTTTTGAGATATGGGTCAGGGTCCTTGTGGTCCAAATACGGAAATTTTTTATGATCGGGGAACTGCTTGAGATAAAGAAAACTATGGTTTGAAGTTATTGCAAGATGATATTGAAAATGATCGTTATTTAGAAATTTGAAATATTGTTTTTTCAGACAGTAATAATGATGGGCAAGGTAATTATCATGATTTACCTCGTAAAAATATTGATACAGGAGCAGGTTTAGAACGATTAGCTTGTATAATCCAAGAAGTACCTACTAATTTTGAAACTGATTTATTTTTACCGATAATTGAAGACATTACTAAATTAGTTAAAGTTTCTTATGTTCCAAATAATATTTTTGAAAAACCTAATGAACAAACAAAAATTAATGTTGCGTTTAAAGTTATTAGTGACCATATTAGAGCGATTTCTTTTGCTATTGGTGATGGTGTTTTTCCTAGTAATAAAGATCGCGGTTATGTTATTCGCCGTTTAATTCGTCGAGCAATGGTTTATGGTCATAAATTGAATATTAATGAACCGTTTTTATATAAATTAGTTATTATTGTTGTTAACTTGATGAAAGATTATTATTCTCATTTAGAAGCAAAACAAGAGATTATTACTAGTACTGTTAAAAAGGAAGAAGAAAAGTTTTTTAATAATCTAAAACAAGGTCTTAATCATTTTAATGAAATGCTAATTGAAGAAAAAACAATTACGGCTGAAAATGCTTTTAAACTATATGATACTTATGGTTTTCCGATTGATTTAACTATTGAGTTAGCAAGTGAAAAAAAAATTACTATTGATTTAGTAAGATATAATGAATTATTAGAAGAACAAAGAAAAGATGCTCGTAATGCACGAAGTAATCAACAAATTGAAGCGATGGATATGCAAAATAAATTATTATTAGATTTAAAAATCTCTAGCATTTTTATTGGTTACGAAGTAGAAGAAAATCCGCAAGCTAAAGTCGTAGTTTTATTTTATGGTGAAGAAATGTTAACATCAGTTAAAGATGATATTGTTGATGTGATACTTGATGCCACACCATTTTATGCTGAAAAAGGTGGTCAAGCTAACGATACAGGAATAATTAGTAATGCCACAATGCTTGGCGAAGTTATTGATGTCAAATTAGCACCCAATAAGCAACATATTCATCGGATCCAAGTTAACGGTACTTTAAAAACTAATGATATTGTTTGTGCTGTTATTAATCATCATCATCGTAATTATGGAATGAAAAATCACTCGGGAACTCATTTATTGCATTCAGCGATTAGAGAAATTTTAGGTGCTGATGCCATGCAAATTGGTTCATTTAATAACTATCAATATTTACGACTAGATATTGCTTACAATAAAGAAATTACAACCCAAAATTTACAAGCTATTAATGATTTAGTTACTAAATGAATTGCGCAAAATGATAGTTGTGAAATTTATATTACTAGTTATGATGAAGCAATTAAAATGAATGCTATGGCTTTTTTTAACGAGAAATATGACAAAGAAGTTCGTGTTGTTAAGTTTGGTAATTATTCTATTGAATTATGTGGGGGAACGCATGTTAAATATACAGGTGATATTGAACAATTATTAATTACTAGTATTGAATCCAAAGGAACTGGTATTTATCGTTTTCAAGCTTTAACATCAAAACAAACAATTAATAATTATTATGATGAACAAATTAAAGATTTAAAAACAAAAAGTGCTGAAAAATTCGCAAAATATAATAAAAATTTATTAACAGATAGTTATCTTGAACAACTATTTAATACCATTACTAGTATGAATAATATTAGTAATGATATATGAAAACAATTGCGTACATTATATTATGAACTTCAAATTGCTTTTAAAAAATGAGAAAAAAAAGCTGAACAAAAACTAATTAAAGAACAAATTAATCAATATCAAAATCTGGAAATTATTTCATTGCCAACATATAATATTTTAATTTATCAATTTAATGATCTTGCAATTGCTACTTTAAAGTTATTAGCGGATAAATATCGGTTATTAGATAATAAATTAGTAATTATTTTTACTAATAAAAATATTAATACAAAAAATTCGTTATTAGTAGTTGTTAGTGAATCTTTAATTAAAGAAGGATTAAGTGCCGTTACAATTGTTAAATCTTTAACAAAACAATGTCAAGGTTCTGGTGGCGGAAATATGCAATTAGCTTTAGGTGGATTTAATAATGAAATAAAAATGCAAGAATTATTACAACAATTAAAACAAGAAGATGCGTTATGAAATATTTAGGCTTAGATGTGGGTAGCAAAACAATTGGTTTAGCTATTGGTCAAGGAATTATTAGTTTATCAAAAACAACAATTAATTTTCCTGAATATAATTTTTCTCAAGCTATTAATTTAGTATTACAATTTATTAAACAAGAAAATCCTGATATAATTATTGTTGGTCATCCCTTAAATATGAATGGAACTAAAAGTACAACAACAATAATGGTTGAAGATTTTGTTTTGCAACTAAAAACAAAAACTAATTGCGAAATTATTTTATGAGATGAAAGATTAACATCACGATCGGCTAATCAAATAATGTTAACTGCTAATGTTTCACGGAAAAAACGAAAAATGAATAAAGATAAATTAGCAGCTCAATTAATTTTACAAAACTATTTTGATTATTTACAGCATCTTGCAAAAGCAAAAAAAGACAAATAATATATGTTATAATACATATTAAATAAAGGAGACAAAGTAATGGAAGATAATAATAACAATAATGAAATTTTGCTAACTAAAGAAGGTAAAGAAGAATTAAATCAAGAATTAAATGAGTTAATCAATATTATTCGTCCACAAGTAATTAAAGAATTAGTTGAAGCACGAAACCAAGGTGACTTATCAGAAAATGCTGAGTATGAATCAGCAAGAAATCGCCAAGCTGAAGTTGAAGGTCGAATTAAAGAAATTGAAGATACTTTAGCTCGTGCTAAAGTTATTGCTACTGATCGTCAAGGAACTAAAACCATTAGAATTGGTTCAATAGTAACTATTCTTAATTTAGAAACTAATGATAAATCAACATTTAAAGTTGTTGGTACTGTGGAGGCTGATCCTTTTGAAAATAAAATTTCTAATGAGACTCCCTTAGTTAAAGCCATTTTTGATCACAGTGTTAATGATATTGTTGAAATTAAAGGTAAAGAAACAAAATATAAAGTTAAAATTTTAGAAATTGGAAAATAAAATATTAAATATTAAAAATTTAAAGTAGTGGATTTTTGGAGTGATATCGTGAAGTTAACTGTTCTGACAAATAAAAGTGGTACCTTGCAAATTAGTCAATTAGTTATTAAAAAATTATTAATTTCATATTTAAAATCATTTCCAGCATTAGATATTCAGAGAAAAAATATTAAAATTAATTTTTTTAGTGAACAATGAGTGGTATCAATAGTTTTAAAAGTAAATAAAGAGACAAATTTAGAAACTCTTTGCGAACATTTACAAAACCACATTATTAATAATATTAATGAATCAATATTGATTAAACCCAATAATATTCACTTTATTGTCAGTGTTGCCAAATAAAGGGTTAAGTAGATGTTTGTTCTTTTAAAAAACTCTTTTCGTTCTATTAAGAAACGATTTTTACAATATATTGGTTTACTAATTTTGCTGGTGCTAGCAATTAGCATTTTTAGTGCCATGTTTGCTAACAATCAACAAATTACATCAAAATATGATTTAATCTATAAAAATCCTTTGCGACCAACACATCGTATTTCTAATCCCTCAGAATTAAAGTTAATTAATGATAGTAGCAATACAACTATTGATTTGACAGAACATACTAGCATTCCTTTTGAAAATAATAATGCTAAATTAATGCTAATGTTAGCAAAACTTGAAAATGAAGGTTTTAATTGTCAAATTGAAAATCAAAATAAACAAGAACCTTTTATTGATCCAATGCTTTGTTCAATCCATTTAATTGTCATTACTCAAAATAAAGATAGTGATAAAGTTCCACTTCGTGAAACTAGCATTCGTAATTGGCGAATTTTAATGGCAACAAACTCTAAAAATATTAAAAGTTCATTATTTTTTAAAGGACGCATCCAAAATAATAATGGTCAGGAATTTGATATTGTTCCTAGTTTTGATTTAGAAAATATTGGATTAATTAATAATAATCCTGTTAGTATTGTTAAAGGACGAATTCCGATAAGAAATGATGAAATTGTTATTAGTGAGACTTATAGTTATGTCCATAATATTAAAATTAATGATTCATTTATAATTAAAAATAATAAATTTATTGTTGTCGGTATCGGAAATAGTTATACAACAAAGTTTATTCAAAAAAATAGTTTAATTCAAACAGTAATTCCCGAACAGTTAAGTCCTAAAGATAATGGCGTAATTTATACTACCCTTGATCTTTTATTTGATGATCATTTTCGTAATGATACTAAAAGTAGTTTTGAAAATTCTAATATTTATTTAACAATTAGTGGTGATGAAGTTCAAGCTCAAAAAGATATTTACAAGCAATTAAAAGAAAAAACTTTAATTGAAGATGTTAATAAAAATTTTATTAAAGTTATAAGTGATGAATTAATAAGTAATTTAATTATTCAAAGTATTGTTTTTATTGCTTTAACTTTTATTTCAATGTCAGCATTAGTTTTAATTGTATCTTTTTTTATTCGTAAAGAAATTAATGACCAACGCACTCAAATTGGAATTTTAAAATCATTTGGTTATAAAGGTTGACAAATTTCGTTTAATTTTATTGGTTCAATTTTTATTATTACATCTTTAGCGGCTATTTTAGGATTTGGAATTTCATTGTTATTTCAAAAGCAATTTTCAGGAGCAATGTTAATTTATAATTTTGGCATTGTAACGATTTATTTTGATATTAAAATTTTATTAATATTTTTTATCTTTTTACCATTGTTATTTACTTTTGTTTGTTGAGGATTAACAACCTTTCTTTTACGAATACCCGTACTACAATTAATTTATGCTTCCAATAGTAGTAAAGGTTATTTAGCAGCACATTTTTTTAAAGCATTAGTAGTTAAATTTCCGTTTTCATTTCGTCTTTCAGTAGCATTTTTTACTAAATCATTTGGAAAATGATTAGTAAGTGGTAGTATTTTGTTATTAGCTTCGTTTATTTTATTTTTACAATATTTAACTGTGGATACAATGAATCATAAAATTGATAGTTTTCATTCCGAATGAAAAGTTGCTGGCAGTAACAGCTATAATGAACAATATCGTAATATTACTGATTATGACCAATTTAATGCTAACAATACAAAACAATCGGCAACAACTACTTATTTTTACAATCAACAATATGAATATATTGCTTTACAAGATATAATTGTTCCTCAGACATCTAATGTTTATAACCACAATTCAAATAGAGAATTTGCATATTATCTCGTTGATTGACAAGATGAAGAAATAAAACCTGATACTAAAAAAGCAACTATTTATCGTGTTTTTAATACTATTGACAATGAGAAGTTAAAAGAAATTTTCGGTGACATTGAGAAAATTGTAAATGAAAATCCTAATATTAGTCTTATTCAAATATTTCAAAAGTTAAATGTTGATAAACAAAACCAACTTATGAAATGATTTAATCGTCTTAAAGCGTTACAAATAAAAATTCCTGAACGATATAAATTTAATGTTAGTAGTGACACAATAGCTATTATTTTAAAAAATCGGAAATTAATTATTGAACTTAGTAAAAAAATACCATCTGAATTTAATTTTAAAGACATTATGAGTTTTTTAAACATTATTGATGATTTTAAAAATACCAATATTAATATTAATATTGAAAATATTGATTTAGCCCTTAATTATGTAGAATATGATAATACACAAGATTATTTGATGAATCGTTATTATTTCAATGTTCCCACATTAAACGCGATTCAAAAGATTAATTCAGGATTTAATGCCTTTGTTTATGGTGTAAATCAAAAATCTTTTCAAGACATATTAAATATTAAACATAGTGATCAATACATTGATCAACTTTACTTTAATAATCCTAATGATTATGATGCTAAGCGTCGCATATTACCAGTTCTTGTTTCTCGTAGTTATGCTGAATATTATCAGCATCAATATCAAGTCGGTGATATTATTAATAATTTTAATATGTTTTGAATTAAAGATATGAATATTAAAATTGTTGGTATTATTGATAATGCTACCGATGGATGAACTATTGTCACTAATGAAAAACTAATTGCGAAATATTTTGTTTATCGTGAAGCTATTAAGAATGGTGACAATTATGACATTATTGATGTTAATAAAGAAGGTAATGATTTTCAAAATAATAATTTTTATAACTTTATAATGGGGAAAAATGAAGTATTACAACCCTTACGGTCAATGGGACTTTATTATGAAAGAGATAGTATTCCGATTGTCACAATTGATAGTATTAGTACTAACAACAATAAAAACAATTTAGTAAGACCACCATTAATAAAAGAAGAACCTAACATTCCAACATTAGGAATTAAGAATACTGCTAATTTTAATAGCATTCTTATTATTCGTTTAGCAAAAGACGGTATTACTAATCTTTTAAATATCATTAGTAGTGTTTTAGATACAATTCGTTATGTAACCTTAGTAGTAGTAATTATTGTTTTAATTTTATTAGTTTCAATGATTATTGATGATAATATTTTTATTATTGCGACAATGAAAATTCTCGGTTATCATATTAAGCAAATTGTTAGTTTAATTATTGGTTGGTATTTAATTGCTGTTATTCTTTTCTTTGCTGGTGGTGTGGGGCTTTCATTTTTAACTTGATATATTGTAGGTGGTTATATATTTAAACTCTCAGGAATTATGTATCTAACTCATATTTCATTAATTTCTTTATTATTAACAGTTGGCATTGTATTATTTATTCTTCTCATAACATACTTTATTTCAATTTTTATTATTCAAAGAAAAGATGTTCTCATCTTACAAAAAACATCATAGAAAAAACTAGTTTAAACAAAAAAAGATTAGCAATTTTTATAAAAAGAAAAAATAACCTTGCTATTTTAATTTTAATATTTCATAATACTTTTATGAGAATTGAAAATCATCAGTTTTTTAAAATTTTTAAAAAGCTATAGCAGTTCAGGAATGTACTCTGCAATAAAAAAGGAAGTAAAATGACTTAAATTTTAATTAAAATTTAAGTCATTTTTTATCTCTAAATATCTAACAAACAAAAAGAAAGGAAGAGATTATTTAGCAATGCAGAAAGAGAATAAGATATTATTACCAGTTATAAATAAGATTTATAAGGAAGATTATAAAAACTATCGTGAATGTGCTAAAAAAACACTTCTTTTGCGAAAAGAAAATCATCCTTTAATATTAAAATATAATAAGGAATTAACTTATTTCTTTGACTTACCAGAAAATGATTTTTTAGAAAAAAATAATTCATCAGAGTTATTAAATAATAATGAATTGCAAACAATTAATAGTGAGCCTGTTCTTGATGGTATTGAAACTGGTTATCATGCTAAACAATATTTTATTCGTAATTATAATTGTTTTGATTTTGATGATTATGACAGGCATCTAGGAGCAAAAATGACTATTGAAAAAATTCAAGATTCGTCAATTGATATTTTATTTGAAGCACGATTTGAATATAATGACTGTGTTACTAAACCTGATATTTTAAAACGAAATGGTACCGGCTGAGACTTAATTGAAGTTAAGGCAACAACTAAGGTCCATCGCGAACATTTTTATGATGTGCTTTATCAATATTATATTTTAACTAATTGCAATATTGAGATTAAAAATATTTATTTAATGCATTTAAATAGCAATTATATCCATCAATTTGCGTTAGACTATGATTCTTTATTTACTTTAACAAATGATTATGATTTAACAACTACTGGTGCAAAACAAGAAAATATTATGAATGGTATACAAAAAGATTTAAGAAAGCGCGATTTTAACGAAGATATTAAACAAATTAAAAATATTTTTCAAATGCCAGAAGACAAAATATTAGCGTGGTTAAAAACTAGTCAATGTCATAAATAATGGCAATTATGATTACTGTAACCATATTTATTCTAAATTGCCTAAAAAACATACAATATTTAATCTTTATCAGTTAACAAAAAGTAAAAAAGCTAAATTATATTATGAAGATAATTTATTAGATTTAACCAACCCGTTGCTTTTAAATAAAAAATTTAGTTACAATCAATCTCGACAAATTAAAGTAATTCAAGGAAAAGAATCTATCCTTGATTTAAAAGCAAAATCATATTTACAAAAAACATATCAACAATATCAATATCCCATTTATATGTATGATTTTGAAACTGTTAAAAGTGCCATTCCTAAATATTATAATAGTAAACCATATGAACAAATTCCGTTTCAATATTCGGTTCATATTTTATTGGATAATAAGTTTAATGAAGAGAAACATAATATTAAACATTATAGTTATTTAGCTGATGGCGCAAATGATCACCGCTTAATTTTAGTAGAAAAATTAATTAATGATTTAATGTGCTATGGCTTAGGTACTTATGTTGCATATAATAAAAGTTTTGAGAAGCAAGTTTTAAAAAAATTAGCATTATTATATCCCATTCATAAAGAAATCTTAATGCAAATTTATGAACGAACAGTTGATTTAATGGATTTTTTTAAAAACTTTGCAATTTATAAAGCAGAATTTAATGGTAGTCTTTCAATTAAGAAAACATTACCGGCTTTTAATTTGGAATTTTCTTATGATGATTTAGAAGTGCAAAAGGGAACCGATGCATCAACTTTATTTCGTAAGCGATTATATAATGAATTGCAAATTAAAGATACAGATTTTTTTAGAAAGTTAAATAAGACTTGAAAAACTATTAGTTTAAAGGAATGACAAAATAATTATACTACCAATATGTTATTGTATTGTGAACGCGATACTTATGGAATGGTAGTTTTATTTGTTGAAATTTCAAAATTATTACAAGAAAAAAGGTGGATATCATAATGGGTAAAATGTTGAGGATAATGGATGAATTAATTAGACTTATTAGAAAAGGAAATCACTTTTCTAATAATCATAATTATATTTATTTAGATTTTGCTTATGAGGTATTAATTTTTAAAAAAGAACCATTAACAATCAAAGAAATATGAAAATATGGCAAAAAATTAAAACTTATGAATAGTATGATGAGAATGAAAAAATTATCAAAGCGCCCCCTTTCAACATTAGCAATGATATTAGTAAATGATATTCAAACTAATAAAAATTCCATTTTTATTATGAATGCTAATTATAAGAAATTTAATTTAAAACAAGAAATTATTGATAATGCAATTAATGAACAAAGATATCCTTAAATTCATTATTAGAAATTTATATAAAAATTTATTAATTAAAGAAAGGAATTTCAAATATGTTTTTAGATTTTGCTAAAGAAGTATTAAAAGTTAAAAAGCAATCATTAACAGTAGAAGAAATTTGAAATTTTGGCAATGAATTAAAATTTACTAATCTTATTAATGAAATGAAAAAAATGTCAAAAACGCCAATTTCAAAACTGTCTATTATTTTAATTAATGATATTCAAAATAATCCCCATTCAAATTTTATTTCTGATGTTAACTATCAAAAGTTTAGTTTACAACAACACTTTATGGATAATGTATCAAAAAATGTAATTAAAAATGAACAATATCTTGCTGAACAAGTTAATAATATTGAGAAAGAAAATATTACCAAAATATTAAATGAAAAGGAGAGCAAAAATATGGACAATAGTAATAATAATATTTTTTTATGTTTAGCAAATCGCGTCATAAAAATGAAAGGAAAACCCTTAACAGCTGAAGAAATTTGAAATTTTGGTAATGAATTAAAAGTAACTAATGCTATTAATAATACACATTTGAAAGATATGAGTCCAATTTTAAGAATAGCAATAGCATTAAATACCGATATTGTCAATAATCCCCATTCAAATTTTATGTAGAAACCACAGATGTTTTGCACATTTGGTTTTTATAAATTATTTGGGGGTATATTCTTTTGGCAGTAATATTTTGTATTGAATGCGACAACGAAAGCTATGTCATCGGTAATAAAAATACAGTTGGAATCTGTAATTCTTGTGATGAAAACGGTTTTTAATTTTGAAAGGAACGATAAATTATAAATAAAAAAATTCATTTCTGAATTTAAACACTAAACAAGTAAATTTAATATAATTTATTTATTTTTTAAAAAGTTTGTAAATTAGGGAAGTTAAAATGGTGAAAAATATTGGTAAAATAATTATTAAAATTGTTAGTCAATCAGTACTTTGAAGATAATAATTAACTGCTTTATTAATTAATTGTCATATCTTATCAAAAACAATTAAAACAGAATTTCAAAGTTTATCCATTACTGTCATTTTTGTCTCCTTTCTTAAACTTGTTTAGTGTTTAAATTCAGAAATGGATAAATTAATTTTATCAAAAATAGTTTAAAAAAATTTTAATAAAAATAAAAGGAGTTTAAAAAATGTTTAAAGTTAAATTAGTTAGTATAAAAAGAAAAATATTTAAAAACAAAGATGGTTCTACTATGTCAGGATATTCTGCCGAATTTTTGCGTTATGAAAATGACTTATTTGAGCCTACCGGCGAACAAAAAGCCTTATGAATTGATGATAACAATCTAGAACAACAAGAAATTTATAAACTGTTAAAAGAAAATGTTAAATCATTTTTTAGTTGCGAATTAACTTTTGATAAAAACCCCAAAATAGTTAACTTGCAAAAAATTGAATTATCAAAAAATCAAAAAAACTTGTCCAGTTAATTGATAAACATCTTGGTCTGCGAAGCGGTGCGGAAAGCGTATGCTCCGCCCGCTAGCGGGTAGTCGGCGAAGCCGACTATTACTTGATTAAATAACACAACTGAACGAAAACCTAAAATAGGAGCAAAAAATATGAATTTACAAGCTCAAAATCCGACTGATTTTTATATGAAAACCATTTTATTACGGTCAATACATTCGTAATGTTATTATGCCTTTAGAACGCATTAAAGCAAATACTCGTAATGTTAGTGGCTTAAAGAATAAAGGCGAACGAGAAACCAAAATGTTAAATAGTAATGTGCGTGCTAAATGTAGTGCTGTTAGAAAGGCATATCATAATTTTTCAGTTAAAGAACTTACATTTTTAACTTTGACTTATAAGTTAAATGAAACAGATGTTAAAAAATGTAAAAAAGAATTAAAAAAATTTTTTAGAAATATAAAATATTATTTTAAAAAAAAGAATAAAGAAATTAAATATTTTTATACATATGAATATCAACAAAGAGGGGCTATACATTTTCATATTTTACTTGATAAAAAAATACCAAATAAATTAGTTCTTAAACACTGACCTTATGGGTTGAATAAAAATTTGGTTGTTAAACAAGATACTAATGAAGCAGTTGTTAAATACTGTTCTAAATATATTACTAAAAATGTCTTGAATGAAAAATCATTAAATCAGTATGACTTAAATATCAAGGCTTATCAATTCTCTTACAACTGTCAAAATCCTATTACTAGAAAACAAGTATTTACCGATACTTTGAATAATATTGTTAATCGCACCATAAATTCTGAATTTGTAAAGTACTTAAAATCAGCAGTTAACAAGTTTAAAACTAAAATGTGTGGGGTAATTTATGAATTTAAAAATATTGATTATGTAGGTTTTGAGAGTAAAAATTATGCTTCGTTAGAAAGTTTAAGATTTAGAAATCAACTAAGAAAAATGAATTAAAAAATAAGAATTAAAAGTAGCGAATGACAAATTAGAAATAATTAGAGAAAGGAATTAATAGTTAATTATGTTAAATTCTAATTTATTAAATAAAATTAATGTTAATGATGAATGATATACACAGGAATATGCGATTAAACCAATTTTAGAATTTTTAAAACCTAATAGTACTATTTTATGTCCTTTTGATAAAATTGATAGTGAATTTGTATGTGTTTTAGAAAAAAATGGACATAAAGTTTGGAATAGTCATATTGACGACGGAATTGACTTCTTTAATTACATTAAAAGTGATGTGGATAGATATGATTATATTATTTCTAACCCTCCATTTAGTAAAAGAAAGCAAGTAATAGAACATTTATTTAATTTAGGTAAACCGTTTGCGATGTTAATACCATTAGTAAGTATTGCTTTAAAACCAATTAGAGAAAAAATAGATCAGTGTGAGTTATTAGTTTTTGATAAAAGAATAAAATTTATTGCTTATAATGGTATAGTTTACAAAAATCCACCAAGTGAAACTGCTTATATTTGTCATAATGTTTTGCCTAAGCAAATTGTTTGTAGAAAATTAAAGGAGTTAAAAAATGAAAATATGAGTTAATTTAAAAGATAAAA
Source organism: Spiroplasma endosymbiont of Dromius quadrimaculatus (assembly GCF_964031155.1). Taxonomy (NCBI): domain Bacteria; kingdom Bacillati; phylum Mycoplasmatota; class Mollicutes; order Entomoplasmatales; family Spiroplasmataceae; genus Spiroplasma; species Spiroplasma endosymbiont of Dromius quadrimaculatus. Next base: position 163,931 of record NZ_OZ035010.1, on the reverse strand, counting down.
ATTATCATCGAGAATTTATATATTCTATTAATAAAAAAACCGGATTACAACAAAGATTTTGAGCGTGTAAAAATGTCATTCATTTAATTAGAACTGATTTAAATGGTAAAAAGTGAGTTTGTGTTCGAGCTTGAATAAAGAAAAATAGTTATGATTGAGATATTCGTGCTTATAATTTGTGTACTAAAAAATTAGAAAATTAAGGAGAAAAGAAAAATGAGTATTTTTGGATTAGTGTTTTTTTACGATTTTAACATTATTACTAGCATACTATATTGCGGTTAATATTTATCGGTTTTTTAAAGATAAAAAGAAATATGGTAGTGAAGCAAAACAGCTACCAAAAGATTTTACTTATGCACAACGAATATTTATTGCAAAGTTTAAACGAAATTTGTTAGAACAAGATGAAAAAGAAATTAAAAAGTAGGTTTAGAAAATGTTTAAAAAAATAATTATTGAGCTAATTGAATTAATTTATCCAACCGCTGATTTACCGCCCCAAGTTGTATTTTTGTTTTCAATTTTAATAATTGTAATGCTGTTTTCAGCCATTATTTTTCTACTCTTTTGACCTTTTAAGCGGTAATTATTATGTTTTTAGTTGCTTGAAAAGATTTAGATTGAGAAATGACAAAATTGTATTTTTGAGATTTATTTATTCAAATTAAAGTTATTCCGGCGTGAGTTTCTGGTAAAGAAATTGATTTAACCAAAGAACTACTTTGACTTTTAATAGCAAACATTGCCTTTTGAATGGTATTAGTATTCATTGTCTTATTTATGGTTATTTTATTTTATAAGGTTAAATCATATTTTGTTTAGAAAGGAGGTGATTGTATGATTAGAACTTTCTTAACAGAAGCACCAGCAGTAGCTATTACTGGTGAACAAGCGGTTACTAACTTATGAAAAGCATTAATTAAAGCGTTCGGTAATATTTGAACTGATATTATTGGTGGTAATATGCCAAATGTCGTTAATTTCTTTGCTACATATTGAGTTTTCTTGCTTGGCGTGATTATTGGTTTATTTTTAATTGCTTTCAAAATGTTTGAAAAATTAATGCCCGGCAGATAGTAATAAAAATAAAGAAAGTGTGATTTAGAGATGTTGTTGTTTAAAAAAATAAATTTAAGATTATATGATTTTGTTGCTTTAAATCGCACTTTATTTATTATTGCGTGATTTTATGGTGCGATTTTGTATTATTATAATCCCCAAAGTTGGCGAATGTTATTTGATATTATTTATTTATTAATTGCTTTGTATATTTTATATACTAAAATTTCTCATTTTTTTGCTCGTCGTAGTTTTATTAATTTCTTATTAAATTCGCCTTTAAATTTAGTTATTGGTGCCTTAGGGACTGGAAAAACTGCTTTAATGGTTTTAGCTTCTTATTTATTAAGTGGTTGAAAAACGATTTCTACTTTTCCGATTACTGATAAACAAATGCTTTCATTAGGGCATATGTCTTTATTAGATTATAATTATCCGATATTAGAAGAAAAGCATTTGCTGTTATGAGATGAAACTAATTTATTTCTTGAAGGTACTGACTAAAGTAAGATATTTTCGCTGGCCGTGCTTAAAAACATGCTAAATGGAAGAACATATAAACTAAACAATAATTTTTCAATTTAATATTTTTAAAAATGTGCGAATTTAATAAGTTTGTAATTTTTGTTTTGCAAATTTGATTAATAAATGTATAATGAATTTACAATTGAATGAAAAAAGGTCTTTTTCATTATCTACCTTTAAGTTATGCACCCTTACTATTTCACGATTTAAAATTTTTATTTTGTCTAACTGTGGTAATTTGGCCGCTTTTTTTGTGGTGAAAATTACCAACTTGTTTGTTGACTCCTCAATTAGCAACTGATTTTTGATATTTTTTACGAAAACCAACTTTTGGTCGTTCAATATGAATACCTAAAATACCACCAATTACAAGATTTATCACAAGCATAATTAGCGGAAAAATAATAATGCGAATATCTGTTCCGGGAATGGTTAAAGTTCAAATTAAATCAAAAACTTTATAAAACATATCGCCAATCAAACTAGCCATTTTTTCTAAGTTTTCCATTTTTTAAACTCCTTTACTTGTTTTTCTTCTTCAAATTATTTTTTAACTTAGTAAGTATCTTACTGAATTTTTCCATTTTTAAATATTCTAATGCTTCAATATCCATTACATTATCATTTCAAAATTTATGCTGATAATTATCATTCAAAGCACGATTACTTAATTCACGCAAGAATGATAAATATTTATTATCATAAAGGTTTAAAATTGATATCGGAATTTTCAACTTAAAGAAATAAATGTCTAATTCCGGAATGCTACGATACTTAATTTTGCGACCTTTTTTATCATTTTTAGCATTAATTAAAGTTAATCGTCATTGCTCGTATTCGCTTACCGATTTAAAAGTGCCATAAATAACTTGTAAATAAGGACGAAAGATACTAACCGGTTTTTTTCTAATGCCAACAATTATTGAATTCGCAATATCACGAACTTTAACCCATATATGTTCAGCTCGTTGTCCACTTGCTAATACGATATGGGTAAATTGGCGAGCCGAAGCGAAATATTCTTGTAAACCTTGGGTTACTCTATCATTTTCTTTATAATCAGTTCCTTCTAAAAATAAGTTAGTTTCATCTCATAACAGTAAATGTTTTTCATCTAAAATTGGATAATTATAATCTAAAAGTGACATATGCCCTAATGAAAGCATTTGTTTATCTGTAATCGGAAAAGTAGAAATCGTTTTTCAACCACTTAACAAATAAGAAGCTAAAACCATTAGAGCAGTTTTTCCTGTCCCTAAAGCACCAATAACCAAATTTAAAGGTGAATTTAATAGAAAATTAACAAAATTACGGCGAGCAAAGAAATGAGAAATTTTAGTATATAAAATATACAAAGCAATTAATAAATAAATAATATCAAATAACATTCGTCAACTTTGAGGATTATAATAATACAAAATTACACCATAAAATCATGCAATAATAAATAAAGTGCGATTTAAAGCCACAAAATCATATAATCTTAAATTTATTTTCTTAAACAATAGCATAACTTAAATCACACTTTCTTTATTTTTATTACTATCTACCGGGCATTAATTTTTCAAACATTTTAAAAGCAATTAAAAATAAACCAATAATTACTCCAAGCAAGAAAACTCAATATGTAGCAAAAAAATCAACAACATTTGGCATATTACCACCAATAATATCGGTTCAAATGTGACCAAACGCTCCAATTAACGCTTTTCATAATTTAGTAACCGCTTGTTCACCAGTAATAGCTACTGTCGGTGCATCTACTAAAAAAGTTCCAAACATACAATCACCTCCCCTCTAAACAAAATATTTATTCTATATTTATTAACAGAAATAAGATTTAACTTTATAAAATAAAATAACCATAAATAAGACAATAATTACTAATACCAGTCAAAACGCAATATTTGCTATTAAAAGTCAAAGTAATTCCTTAGTCAAATCAATTTCTTTATCTCCAGTAATATGAACCGGAATAATTGTAATTTGGATAAACAAATCTCAAAAAGTCTGTTTAATTTGTTCTCAATTTAAATCTTTTCAAACAGCTAAAAACATAATAATTACCGCTTAAAAGGTCAAAAGAGTAGAAAAATAATTGCTGAGAAGAGCATTATAATTATTAAAATTGAAAACAAAAATACAACTTGGGGTGGTAAATCGGCAGTTGGATAAATTAATTCAATTAACTCAACAATTATTTTTTTAAACATTTAACAACCAACTTCCTTAATTAATAACATAGCATCAATAAAAACCCACACATCATGAAAAATATCTATCTCTACATGACCAACACCATAATCACGCGCTCATACACGATTAGGTTTAGTATTGTTATCACCATTAATATATACAGATAACTGCGATACTCTATCTATCTTTTGTTCTTCTTCAGAAGAAGCAATACCATACCATACTTTCACTTTTTTCTCCCTACCTTTTAATTTATCTTTCCTATTTTTAACATTTTTTTAATTTTTTTAATTTTTCTAACCCTTTTTGTACTTTTAATTCGATTAATTTTATTTATTTTTGTGTTATAGTTAAATTTAGTCATATCTATATACTTTTAAAAATATTCTAAATATTTTTTATTTGTTAATTTCTTCTCCATCTTTTTCTAATAAATTTTTCTTAAATTTCGCAATAAATATTCGTTGTGAATAAGTAAAATCTTTTGGCAACTGCTTTGCTTCACTACCATATTTCTTTTTATCTTTAAAAAAACGATAAATATTAACTGCAATATAATATGCTAGTAATAATGTTAAAATCGTAAAAAACACTAGTCCAAATATACTCATCTTTCTTTTCTCCTTAATTTTTTAATCTTTTAATATGCAATATCAACACACAAAGTCAATTATCACCGACTAAATCAGTTCTAACAGATTCAACCGCAGATTTAGACACTCAAATTTTTTGTTCTAATCCAGTTTTTTTATTAATAGAATATATAAACTCTTGACAATAATCTTTGCCAGACTCATCCACATTAACTCACATTTTCATTTCTAAAACTCCTCAAAAAAATTGCAATAACTTAGTTAAATAAACTCAACTAACATAGATAATTAACGGGCGGAGCATACGCTTTCCGCGCCGTTTAAACACCATAAAAACTAACTAAAATATTTTTTTATTTACCCCTATTCTTAAAACACCGTAAAACATTTTTAAAATGAATTTTTAAAATAATCAAAACTTACAACCTTTTTATCATATGCTTTTTCAGCAACAAAAAAACCTAACAACTCATGACCTAAAATCAAACTAGACTCTTGACCTTTATCATTAATAAAAACTAACCGATATTCACCATCTCTAATTATTCCTATACAAATAGAATTCTCATATTTTCCTTTATAAACAAATCGTTTCGAAAACCAAATACCAGTAGATTCATACAATCACGGAATTGCTGGTGCTTTAATAAGTACTGCATTTTGTGTTTCTTTTAAAAGATATTTTTCAGTATTTAAAAAAATATTTTCAATATTTCTCATATACATACCATCCTTACAATATTTAGTTATATTAAACTAAGTTATATTTAGCTTAGTTATCTAACTAAGTTAAATATTTATTTTTTTAAACATTTATGTTTAACAAAATTTGTTAGTAAACTTCGTTTACTAATTAACTTAGTTTATTATTATCAAGGCACAAAAAAATACAAGGCATAACTAAAAATAATAAATATTAATTTAACCTTATATTTCTTGTAATAAATAAATGAGCTCATATTTATTTATTAATTAACAGCAAGTTTGTAAAAACCAAAATCTTGTCATATGTATATGGTTTCTACATACTTAAATAAACTTGTATTGACATTTAAGAAAGTAATTTATATAATACTTAAAGACAATTAAATCACAGCTTTTAAACATAATTAAGTTGCAAATAGATTGCTTAATTTTTTACTTTAAGTAGCCTTTGCTGCAATGGCGAATAGTAATCTATCTTAATTAGAGTTTAATTTAAACTCACTGATTTTATAATGTCAAATATATTAATAAGGGAGTTTTTATTATGTCAAAATATAAAAGAGGTATTTTTAGAATTTCAAGAAGAGTTGGATTTTCAATTTTAGAAACTGGAAAAGAATTTGCTAAAGGAAAAAAACGCACAACTGCTCCAGGACAACACGGAGCAAGAAGAAGAAAATTATCTAACTATGGTTTACAACAACAAGAAAAACAAAAAGTAAGACATATGTATGGTTTAAATGAAAAACAATTTCGAAATACATTTTTAAAAGCCAAAAAAATGAGTGGTGTTACGGGAACCAACTTTTTAATTTTATTAGAATCTCGTTTAGATAACATTGTTTATCGTTTAGGTTTAGCAAGAACAAGAAGGGCAGCTCGCCAATTAGTTAATCATAGTCATATATTAGTAAATGGTAAGAAAGTTAATATCCCTTCTTATCGTGTATCACCTAATGATAAGATTACAATTAAAGAAAATTATAAGAACAATCCAAAACTGTTAGAAGCAATTGAATTAAATGCTGGAACATTGGAATTTGTTAGTTTTGATCGCAAAAATATTGTTGGAACTTACCTTCGTTATTCTGAAAGAAATGAATTAAATTCGGAAATTAATGAATCTTTAATTGTTGAATGATATAACCGTATTATTTAATAATAAATTAAGTATAATTAAAGATAAGTAAAAAGACTTAGAGTGATAATCCTCTAAGTCTTTTTACTATTTAAAGCTATAAAAGAGCTTCTCTTTCTCTATCCTTTCTTTCTCTATCTTCTAACATCTACTTGATTAAATCATCATTCTTTTTTTCGTTTTTGGTTTGTTCTGACATTTTTTCATCTATAAAAGTATATTGTGATAAATTTGGTAAAGGACAACTCGGTTCTGACTGGATATTTATTTCAGTATTAGTATTCATTGTAACTCCTGATGTTCCTGCCTCGTCTAAATCTCTTTGTGAAATTTCATTAACTTTAAATCTCTTAGAATTTCTATTATTTGTTGCCACTTCTATTTTTTGCTTGTGACATTTTTTATGATTAAATAAAACTTTTTGTTGTTGCTGACTATTTTTTTCCACTGAACAGATATTAGCATCATTTTTCTTAATATTCTTACTAACTTGTTCTCACATCAAATTTCTTATTTCAAAATTATTAAAATATTCTCCAAGTTCAAATGGTGTGGCCCCATTTAATCCTCTAATATTAATATCAGCGTTTGCTTCTAAGAGAATAGTAGTTGTTATGACATCACTATTATAAACTGCTCAGTGTAACGACGTAAGACCACAATAATCTTGAACATTAATATTAGCACCATTTTCTAGTAGTATCTTCACCATTTTAAAATCTTTCCCCATAGCTGCTAAGTGTAATGGCGTATCAAGATTATTATTTCTAATATTGACATCAGCCCGATTTCTTAATAAAAAAGTTGCTGTTGTAATCGCACCAGTAATTATTGTAATATGCAATGGCGCTCCAATATTATTAATAACATTGACACTAGCTCCTTCACTAATTAATAATTGCATTGCTGAAATATTATTTACAAATGTCGCTTCATGAATTGGCATACTACCCACCATATTAGTAGTATTTACATTAACACCTTGTTGAATTAACATTTGCATAAATGTTAATCCGGCAAAATTGCGACTTGCGATATGCAACGGGGTATTATTATCATTAAATAGAATATCTGGATTAGCACCCCTTTCAATAAATAATTGTGCTAATTCAAAGTCATTTTCATTTAACGCTAAATGTAGAGGCGTATCACCACTAGAAGTACAACAATTAACATCAGCACCATACTCAATAAATAACTTAATCATTTTTAAATCATCATCAAGTAAAGCTAAATAAATTGGTGATTGATTTTCAGAATCTAGTATTGTCACATCAGCACCATTGGTTACTAATAAATGGACCGCATCATAATTAGCACAACGCACAGCAATATTAAGGGCTGTCTCTTCACTATCATTTTGGGCATTAATATCAGCAGCATATGCTAATAAGCACCGAGCTAATGGCAAAACATTAGTGCTCCGCATTGCAAGATGAAGCGGGGTTTCACTATTTTCATTTTGTAAATTAGGATTTGCACCATTTTCTAGTAAAAGTTGTACTAATAAAAGATTATCGTGATGGACAGCAAGATGAAGTGGCAGATCCTCTTCAGATTCTTCATCAGGTAAATTTGGGTCAGCACCAGCTCCTACTAATAAACTAGCTAATACTAAATTATTATTATCAACAGCATTATAAAGAGCTGTCAGATTGCCATTATCTTGAACATCAACATTGGCACCATTGGCAAGTAATAATTCACTTAATCTAATATTATTAGTACGCGTAGCTAGATGAAGCGATGTTTCATTATTGGGTGTCTGAAAATTAACATTACTACTATCACATTGTAACAATAACTGTGTTAGCGGGACATTACCTTCTAAAATAGCGAGATGCAGGGGAATATATCCGCCGTCAACATCATTATTAGCATTTTCTCATAATCTTGATATTATAAAATTACTTTGCTCTTGAATCGATAATTCTATTGGCATTCTAGCAATTCCTAAAATATTACTAAGATTTTCACTAACAAAAATAATTTGTGAATTTCTTGTTTGCGGACCAACATTTTCTCAATTATTAAAACAATTTTGTTGAAAAATTCGCAATTGATCTTGTAAAAATGCTAAATTAGTCGCATCAGCATATCTTTCTTGCATATGTTGTAAAGTTAACGGATTACTCAGTTGCTCTTCAACTTGTTGTAATTGCATATTTCTATTAGTATTTAGTTCCAATATTTGACATAAAAATTGCGGAATTCTTACTATCAACCCATTTATTTGCATTAAAAATATCTCATTATTCATCCTTAAAACTTCCTATTCATTTAGCTAATTTTTAATTATTATTCACTTATTTCGTTATATTGTTTTTTTGATGATTCTGCTTTTTCTTTTCGTTTTTGTTGTTTTTGATTGCTATCTATCCTTGAAATGCAAAGTTTTTCTTGCGAACTTCAATGACCAAAATCAATGAAATCACTTTTAGAATCTCGCTTATTTTTCTTATCATTAGCACCTATTGGCACTTCTTGATAAACAGGTTGCATTAACTTTAAATTATCTTCCTGTTTAGAAAATAATTCTTCTTTAACTTTATTTTGATGCGATATTAATGGCATTATGTATAAACGACTCCTTGTTCCATTTTCAGAAAATAACTTGCATTTTTTTCGTAAACAATCAAAAAAAGAAATTTCTTCGTCAGTTACTATTCTATTAACATATTTAGAAATAATATTTTTTCTTCTAAAAGAATTATTTAATTTTGAACTGCGTTGAAATAAACTATATTTATCCAAGATATCACAAATTTTTTCATATTTTTTATCATCAATGAACTTTTGAAATTTACTATAAGCAACTTTTAATAACTTGTTACCATTTCAAGTTTTTCTTTAAATTCTAAAATATTATTATTTTCAACTAAACTAACTAAACTATCAATATTTTCTTTAGAAATGTTAGCATTACGATTTTTACTCATACAATAGAGATAAACTAAAAGTTCAGGAAGCATATTATTATCCCCATTTTTAGTTTGTAAACATATCATCTTAAAAAACTTCGCTTTTAATACAATATCATCTTTAATATATTCATTGATATACTGTTTAATTTGATTAATAATAAAAGTATTAATATCTTTTGGCATAATGCTCCTCCATTTTTAAGCAATTTTCTTTAAACAAATTATTAAAAAAATAAAGAAGCTTAATAGTAAGCTTCTTTATTTTTTATTGCATAATACATTCCTAACTGCTAAATCCTATTTAAAATTATATACAAATTATGCAATAAAATATTTAAAAAAACAAGATAAATTTTTATGAAAATAACTTATTGTTTTAAACATTAATGGCTATTAACTTCAACAATATAATAATGTTGTTTACCTTTACGAATAAAAATTATTTTATCATATAGCAATTTATCTTTAGATAATAAATAGTTTTCATCATTAATAAGTTGCTCATTAACATAAATAGCATTACTCTTTAATAGTTCCCGAACTTGAGTTTTAGAACTACATACTTCAAGTAATAAAAGTAAATCAATAAGTTTATGTTCTTGACTAACAGTTATTCACGGAACAGCATTTTTCATTTGTTGAATTTCACTCATTTGTAACTGCATAACTTTTTGCGAAAATAATGCTTCACTAATATTAATCGCCACCATAACTTCTTGTTGGGAATGAACAAAAGCAACAATTTCTTTTGCTAATACCTTTTGGGCATATCTTTTAGCCTTATTAACATTATGTTTTGCCATTATTTGCAAAATATCATCTAATGATAACAAAGTTAATCATTTTAAAAGTTTTTCAACATCAGCATCATTTTGATTAACAAAAAACTGATACAAAATATATGGGGATGTTAAATTAGCGTCTAACCAAATTGTTCCTTGCTCAGTTTTACCAAACTTAACACCATTACTTTGCGTTAATAATTCAATCGTTAACCCACTTGCTAAATGATTATCTTGTTCTTTTTTACGAATCAATTCAATTCCAGCAGTAATATTCCCTCATTGATCACTACCACCAATTTGAACTAAACATTGATAATTCTTATATAAATATCAAAAATCATATGCTTGTAAAAGCATATAAGAAAATTCAGTATAAGAAATTCCTGTTGCGAGTCTTGTTTTAATTGATTCCTTATCAAGCATATAATTAATCGTAAACTCTTTCCCCAAATCTCTTAAATAATCAATTAAATTTAATTTTGATATTCAATCATCATTATTTAAAACTTTAATATTATGATCTAATAATTTATCTAATTGTAAAGCAAGCGCATCACTATTTAATTTTACTGTTTTAGCATCTAATAATTTTCTTTCTTCAACTTTAAAACTCGGATCACCAATCATTGCCGTCGCCCCACCAATAACAGCAAGCGGTTTAAAACCCGCTAATGAAAAGCGATATAATAAAACAATTTGTAATAAATGCCCCACATGCAATGATGTTGCTGTTGGATCAATACCACAATAAACACTAGCATTACTATTCTTAGCCTGTTTTATTTTTTCACTATTAGTAACTTGTTTTAAAAGTCCTCGAGCTTGCAATTCTTCTAAAAATTCCATTTCTTACCATTCTTTCTCTTATTTTTGTTTTTCATCAATTAAATTAACAATGCTCCGATTTTTTTCAGTAACTTGCTGTTGATCATAAAATTTACTAGCGCGTTGATGAATATCATTAAAACGATTAACATAACTTTGCGCCCGAATATAACTAGTATCATCATAATGTGCATCACTAGTTGCTAAATTAACACTGTTATCACTTTTTCGATTAATAAAATCAATTGGAATTGGATTAACATTTCTTGTCATATTTCTTCCTTCAACATATATTGAAAAATCTTGATATTTTTGAATTTTACGATTAATAATTTCTTGCTGAACATGCTCATTAACATATTCTTCAATTGAACTATAAGTCTTTGTTGTTCTAACTAATGATTGTGGTCTAATACTATAAGTATTATTTACTAATGAAAAATCTTTTGGTTTATCACTAGCAATACTTTCTTTCTTAGCATTAGAACCTGTAATTGGTGAAATAATCTCTGTTGGTTCATAACCATATACTTGCTTTTGTTGCATTCAATTTCTTTGTTTACGACGATTTTCAGCAATTTTTGACTCTGCAATTTTTTGCTGATGACTATTTTCTTCATAAAGTTTTGATAATGGACCATTTAATCCATATTTAATTTTAAAATCATTAGTATTCATTATGACCCTCCTTTTAAAAGAAGCATGCGTTCTTTTAAATTATAACATAATCAAAATTAGATTTTTTGTACTAACTTATCATTTTCAATATTTTCACGACCAACTTTAGCAAAATTTTTATTATTTAATTGCACTAAATCACCAGTAAAATGAATATCAAACTTACCAATAGTCGCTCCCACACCATAAAAATCTACGGGGGTATTATCACTAACAAATCAACTAATCTTCGCTTTATCAAATCCAGAACTAACAATAATTTTTACATTATTAAAACCTTTATCATCCATTGCTTTTCTTAAAGCCTTAATTAAAATTGGATTTATACCCATAATATTTTCATTATAATATTTCTCTTGATTTTCTTTAACAGTAAAATATTTATCAACTAAACTAATGCTAGTATCAACCCGAACAGCACTAAGACGATTTTGAAAATGACGACATACTTTTAAACTAGTATTAATAACATCATTATCAAAATCAACTAATGCTACTAACTTATCATTAGGAAATAATTCACTATAAGCTTCTAAAGATTTAATAATATCACCATTAAAACCATGAATTAAAGCGTGGGGCATTGTCCCAACCAATATTTCTTGATTATTTCATCATTCAGTTTGTGCTCTCGTAACTTGTGATTTAATACCAGCAATATATGCAGCATAACCATCACCTTGTTGATTAAGATAGTCATCATTACGATCAAACATAAAGATGATTGGTTTATCATTACTAACTTTTAAAATCTCATTACAATTAGTAGCAACACTACTTCTTCTTGCTAAAATGCCATCAATAATTCCTTCTAAGTAACCAAATAAATGATAAGGACCGGTTATTTTTAAAACCGGAATATTAGCTTTAATAATATCACCATCATTTAAAGCATAAACAGATATTTTTTCTAATGGCCTTACAAATTCTTTCAATAATGCCACAACTTCATCAATACCACAAAGCATAACATTATCTTGTCTTTGAAAAAATTGCATCGTAACAATATTATTAGGAAAATACTTTTTAAGAATTTTTTGGGTTTTTAAAAAATAAATCGCACTATAATAGCCTTCTTTAATACGAACATCAAATTTAAATTTTGTCATTTAAATAGCCTCAAATCTCTTATATAATTATTAGTTTTAATATATCAATTTTACTACTTAATAAATATTGTAATATAGTTTTTTAATAAAATTTCTTTTTTGATTACAAATTTTGCTATTCTTATCATCAAATTATCCTTTACTATTTCTTTTCTTGAATAATATTATATCAAAGTTTATAATTGATTAATAAACAAAATAGAGATTTTTGTGAGGTGTAAAATTAATGAAGCAATACATTATCTTAGTGGACTCAGCAACTGGTTATGATGAAGAACAAGCAAAAGAACATAATATGGCATTTGTCCCTTTAATGATAAATGTTAACAATAAAACTATTGCTGACAATAATAAAGAAATTACTATTGATAAATTTTATAAAATTTTAGAAACTGAACCAATTAAAACCAGTCAAACGCCACCAGGAATTTTAAAAGAAAAATGAGATGAACTACTACAAGAATATGAACAAATTCTTTTCTTTCCGATTTCTTCCCATTTATCGGGACAATATCAAAGTGCAGTATTACTAGCTCAAGATAATGCTTATAAAGACAAAGTCTATATAATTGATAGCGAAGCAGTTGGCGACATTAATAAAGAAATGATTAACCGCGCAGAACTATTTTTACAAGAACGACCTATTAATGAATTACAAGGTTTTATTGATGAACAGAAAACAAAATATTGTGCCTTCATTCTTCCATATCAATTAGATACATTGGTTCGTGGGGGCAGAATTAGCAGTGCTGCTGCTACCCTAGCTAATTTATTGAAAATTAAACCAATCCTAGAATTTAATGGTTTTATTGATAAATTTGATAAAACCAGAACATTTAAAAAAGCAATTAAAGAGGTTTTAAAAGAAATCAAAAAGCGCTATGACAGTGCTGGCGAATTAACAATTATGCATTCATTATGTGATATGGAATTAAAAGAAGAAGTAATTAAAATCATTACTAAAGAAAAATTTACAATTAAGCATATGAGTTTAATATCTAATGTTATTGCTGCTCACACCGGATACAATACATTTGTACTTGTATATTGAATAAAGTAAAGGAGAAAAAAATGTCCAACACAAATAAGAAAATTGCTATTATTGTTGACTCATCTAGCAACCTTGACCCTACAACCCTAAAAGAAAAGAATATTAATATCATTCCTTTATTAATAAGTTTTGAAGATAGAACTGAAATTGAAGATACCACTAGTGATATTAAAAAATCTAATTTTTATGCTCGTGTTAAAAATGGTGAATATACTAAAACTAGTCAATCATCACCAGGGAAACTAATGAGCTTATGGCGAAAACTATTAGCTGAAGGAAATGATGAAATTATCTTTATTCCGATTGCTAAAGGATTATCTGGTCAATACCAAAATGCCTATATGCTATCACAAGAAAATGAATTTAAAAACCGCGTTCATATTATTGATACTAACGGCGCTGCTACATTTAATAGTACATTAGCAATTAAAGCTAGTGAAATTGTAGCTAATGGTGGCAACATTAATGATATTAATAAAATGGTAACCCAAGTTAAAAAAAATAGTTTAATTTACATTATCCCTGAAGATATCTCGCGACTTTCTAAAGGTGGTCGTGCTAAATCTGTTGTTGCTTCCCTAATAAGTTTAATCCGCGTTAAAGTCATTATTAAATTCGGCGAAATATCAGAAAAAAGTGGAATTGCCAGAACCTTAAACAACGCTATTGAAAGCGTAATCACAAAAATTAAAGAATTTATTAATAATGAAAATTATATCTTAGAAATTCTCACATCACAATGTGATAAAAAAGTCACCACAATTATTAACAAAATTATAACCAACCACCCCGAACTTAAAATCAAAAAAGCATTCCTCCCTAACTGTTTTGTCAGTCACGCCGGTGTTAATTCCGTAGGAATTATTGTTGTTAAACAATAAATAAAATTAACAAAGAAAAAGGTAGCAACGCTACCTTTTTTATTTACAGCACTAACAATAACAATAATGCCAAGTTACCTTCTTTTAATGCTTTTAAAATAAAAACTATTTTCTATTTTTAAAAATTAGTTGCCAACAACACTTCTGATGATTGAAGCATTTTTCTTAACTCATCAGCAATAAATTGAGCATCATTGCCAACAACCAGTTGTAAATCCTTATCTGAAATCATTTTCGGATTAAGCCTATTAACAATTTTTCTTACTTTAAATCTGACTTTATTTAATTGTTCAATTTTTCCAGCATCAACATTTTTAACAACAATTCTTACCCTTGTAACACAATTACCAACACTAATAATATTATCTTTACCTAAAATATCCAAAATTTCTCTCGCTAATAACTGATAAGAAGACAGTGGTAAACTATTATCCAAATTATTTATTTCACTAACATTTTCCTCGCGACCTAATGTCTGATAATTAAACTTCTTAATCAAATAACTAAAAGAAAAGTAATAAGCCCCCCCGCTTATAATACCAATTGGTAGTATTCAAGCCGGATTTGCCAGCACTTGGGCAAAACCTGACTCCCAAGTTACTTTAGCAATTTTCATTGATTGATAAAAACTTAAAATATAATCAATAACACCAGCAGAAAACCCAAAGCCAATCCGAATTCCTAAACCAACAGTAATTGCAGAAATAATGCCTGATAAGACAATATGAACAAAAAATAGTACGGGGGCTGCATAAATAAAACTAAATTCTAACGGTTCAGTAACCCCAGTTAAAAATGAAACGGACGCCGCTCCAAGTAATAATGCCATAACTTTTTTTCTTCGGTCAGGATGAGCACATTTAATGATTGCCAAGGCAGCAGCAGGTAATCCAAACATCATAATAGGAAAAAACCCACTTTGAAATAATCCAGCGCCAACAACTAAATCATTACTAAGAAATGCAGGAATATCGCCATTAATAACTGTTCCGTTCTGTGAAGTAGTATAAGGGTGTTGTCAAAAAAAATAAATATTAAAAACACGCATTAAACCACTAGCATTTAATGCTCTATTAAACATTGTATAAACGCTAGCAACCCCTCATTGAATATGACGCGTTGAATTGTCAACTTTTTCAGGAATAATAGTTTGTCCAAAACTTAAAAGTCCTAACTGAAGTCAAGGTCAAATTATTGCCACTAAAATAGCAACTGGTAAAGAAACCAAAATAACAACTAATGGCACAAATCTTCTTCCCGAAAAAAATGACAAAGCAGTTGGCAACTTAATGGATTGAAAACGATTATAACAAGTAGCTGCTAATATACCAGCAATAATGCCACTCAAAACTCCCATATCAATAGAATAAATAACTTTATTGCCTTTAAGTTGATATAAAAGTTTTGATTTATTTTCTAAGTTAACATCTAATAAAATTGTTGAATAAACAATTTTTGGTAATATGGTCATTAGACCAATTAATATTGTATAAGCAAAAAAACCAATAAGAGCTGCTTCACCACGATTATCTTTAGCAAAACCAAAAGCCACGCCAATAGCAAAAAGAACAGAAAGATTAGCAAAAGCACCACCACCAATAACCTGCAATACTGAACCAATATATCAAATAACACCGTTCTCAGTAATTCCAAAATCTTTAGTCATCATTAATCCGCCCACACGATTCAATATTGCCGCGATAGGTAAAATAGCAATCGGAAACATTAATGATTTAGCAAGTTTTTGTAATCCTGAACTTGTTTTATTACGAAAATGCTTTAAAGTATTTTTTAGTTGAAAATTATTAGATGTTAGCTTAAGTTTTTTAAAATTACTAAAAATATGTTTAAATTCCATTTAATTCAATCCTACCTTTATTTTAATTTATAAATTAAAACTAATTATTTTTGCATACAAGAAATCTAATAATTGCATTAATAATTGCAATCTAATTGAAAAAACACTTCATAATTGTTCTTCTTCCGATTTAATTAAAAAATAAGATTTAAAACTTTTAACTAATTTTGTTTCTTTGCAAAAAATACCAATTGAATAAGCTTTATCTTTTACTTCTTCAATTATTTCACCAATTAATTTATTTGTACCACTTAATGATAGGCAAATAATAACATCATCGGCAGTAACTAATGGCAAGTACGAATAAATAACATTAATATCATTCTCACAAATAACATTTTTATTTACTCATCTTAATCTTTGTGTGAAAGAAATAGCGGGATAATATGAAATTCCAAAACCAAAAATAAAGATTGTTTTAGCATCAATAATTTTTTTAACAATTAAATCAGTATCTTTATTAATAAAATCTAAATATAATCGATTATTATCCTCATCTCTTATTTTCATATATTCATTAAAAAAATAGGTAATATTATTTTTCAATTGCACATTAGTATTAACTTGTCGTCCTGAATTTTTAATTCTTTGATTAATAAGTTTTAATTGATACTTCAATTCAGTTCAACCACTTAGATTTAATTTTTGACAAAAGCGAATTATTGAACTAGAAGAAGTAAAACAAGCATCAGCAACACTTGTTGATGTTCAATCATCAATTTGTTCTAAGTTATTTAAAATAAATGTAGCGATGCTGGCATTAATAACATTGTCTTCATTAAACTTTATATGCTTTAATTTCTTAATAAAATCAAAATCTTCCAAAATGGCCTCCTTATTTCATTTATATTATCTTCCTGATAATTTTAAATTATATCGCAAAAACATTTCATCAGGTAAATTTAGGTAAACTTTCCAAAAAATGCAATATATTTCATTAAAAAATATAAAAATAACCATTTGTAATGATAACAATAATGGTTATTTTTATATTGATATCATTCTTAATAACTAATTTTATTGGCAGGGGTAGCAGGACTTGAACCCACAACACGCGGTTTTGAAGACCGCTGTTCTACCAATTGAACTATACCCCTACAATAAATATATTCTATCAAAGTTATTAAAAATGACAAAGTAAATTATAAAGAAATTTTAAAGATTATTCATTACCTTCTTGATTTTTTTCCTGACAAGATATACAAATTCCATGTGCTTCTAATTTATAATGCATCGGTTTAAAATCAGCATTTTGTAATTTTTCTTCTAATTTTTTCAAATTATCTTGAAAATCTTGATCACTTAAATGCATATCTTCACTAAGATGAATAACCTTATGACAAGTTTCACAAACTAAATGAACTAAGACAGGATTTGATAATTCAAAAACAATATCTCGGCCATTAAAAACATTAAGATAAATCAATTCTTCTTGCAAAAACAAATCTAAAGTATTATAAACTGACATGACATTAATATTCTTATGTTCATCATTTTGTTTTTTCAGTTCTCTAATAATGCCATTAATATTTAGATGTTGTTTCTTTAATAATAATTTTAATATTGCTAATCTAATATTAGTTAAACGATGTCCTTTATTTTTTAATACTTGCGTTAATTTCTCATAATCTCATTTCACAATTTTAACGCCCTTTTTAACTATTACTATTTACTACTTCTTCAATAATAATTATTAAATCCTGAACAGTATTAATATCACTTAACTTATTATCAGGAATCCGAAATTTATATTCTTCTTCTGCTAAAATAATTAAATCCATCAATTCTAAAGAGTCCAAACCTAAATTACGGAAATTAGTTTCTAATGATATTTTTACTTTGATACCCTTTTTTTCTTTCAATAATTTAGCAATTTCAACTAATCAATTCATTAAATTCTTCCTCCTTTTTAATATGCCCGCGCAAAGTAAAAATGACCTTTTGCTCTTTGATTACATTTAAAACATTTAGAATTTTCTTCAACCTGCTTTTCTAAATCTTGACAACGACTAACAGTACTAGTTAACTGTTTAATTTCTGCTTCACACTCAATACGATTACAAAATCAAGCACCAAAAAACCCTGTTTTTGTTTTCAATTGTTGTTCATATTCATCAAAACTATTAACAACAAATACTTGCGCTTCTAACCGCTTTAACGACCTTGCATATAAATCATTTTGCATTTGTTCCATATTAGTTTTTAAATATGATTCCACATCATTAATCTTAACCATCAATTTTGTTTTTGTGTCTCTGCGCACAATTAATACTTCATCAGTTTCTAATTCCCGAATCCCAATTTCAATGCGAAAACAAACTCCTTGAATTTCACTATTACTTAACTTATAACCCAATGACTTTAAAGAATTATCAATAACAACACGATATTTAGTTTTTAATTGTTGATAAATCCTATTAACTTGTTTTCTTACTTGCTCATCATCTTGAATGGGAATTATTCCTACTTGAATTGGTGCTACCATTGGTGGTAATACTAATCCCCTATTATCACTATGAGACATAATTAAAGCCCCAATAACTCTTGTTGACATCCCTCACGAATTTTGATAACCATATTCTTCTTTATTGTTAGCATTAGTAAACTTAATATCAAAATTTTTAGAAAAATTTTGGGCAAAATAATGACTAGTTGCTGATTGTAATGCTTGCCCATCTAACATTAATGCTTCTAAACTATATGTATCAGCAGCACCAGCAAACTTTTCGTGAAGACTTTTTTTACCATTAAGAACAGCAATAGCTAAAACTTCTTTAAAAAATTTAACATATAAATTCATCATTTCTACCGTTCAATCTTGGGCTTCTTCCATATTATTATGAACACTATGACCTTCTTGCCACAAAAATTCTGTTGTTCTTAAAAAAGGTCTTGTTGTTTTTTCTCAACGAATAACATTCGCTCATTGATTATATTTTAATGGTAAGTCCTTATAACTAGAAATATTTTTTGAAAAATATGTCCCAAACAAAACTTCAGAAGTTGGTCTAATAACTAACGGTTCATCTAAATTTTTATCACCAACTTTGGTAACAATAGCACATTCAGGGGCAAAACCTTGAATATGTTCTTTCTCTTGATTTAATAAACTCTCAGGAATTAATAAAGGCATATAAACATCTTGAATTTCAACTTCTAAAAATCTGATTTCTAAATTTTTCACAATATTTTTTCAAATTGCATAACCATGCGGTTTTAAAATTGGTGCTCCTTTAACTACTCCATAATCAATTAGATTACCATTTACAATCAAATCAGTATATCATTGACTAAAATTTTCCTCCAACGATGTAATTTTATTAAGATTTTTATTCATTAACTTTTAACTCCTTTCCTTTAATTTCTTCAATAATACCTTTATCACCATAAAATATTTTAATATCAATTTGTTGATGAGAAACATATTGTTGTAATCTTTTGTATATTTCTATATCTTTAATTAAAATTGCTCTAATAGCATTAACACTAATTGGTTCATTAATGATAACTCGTTGCAAATTATTATTAAACTCTCAATCTTTTTTAGTATTTTCATATAATTTCACTAAATCAATATAAAAAATTGCCACCGTAGTTAAATCAATCTTATTTTCTAAGCATCAACTTCAAAACTGATGACGACTACTAGTAGATAATTCTAATTCAAGATGATCATCTTTTTCTAAATATGTTCAAACAATATACTTTTCATTTTCTTTAAGTTTCTTAGATTTTACCGGTTTAATTCCTTGCTCCAAAATATAAAAAATATTAGCAATGGAACTATAAAAATAAAAATGATCAACCTTTTGTAATAATAATTGCTTAATAATTCTTTTAGTAGCATTTCGGGTTCATCCAAAATGAATATCAACTTTATTAACTGTTTGAACACTTTTTGAAAATAAATGTTTAAAAAAACCTCGTCTTTCTTTAACTTCCGGTTTTTTTTCTAAACTTACAGGAGAATCTTGTTTTTCTAACTGCTTAGCAATTTTTTTATTAATTTTTTTCGTTTTGTGCATTATTATTTTCCTTTCCTAAAATAAGGGATCAAAAATTTTAACAATTGGCAAAATCATTATCCGATAAAATCAATTTTTTTTCTTTAACGGCGATGTCGTTAAAAGAATACTTCTTTCAATATCTCATAAATAATTCTTTTCTAGTTGCTTATTAGCATCACCATAAAGAATAACAATAGTTTGATGATCGTGATAAAGACTACGAAAATCTAAATTAGTTGATCCAATAATGACTAAATTATCATCAATTAATGCTGTTTTTGAATGATTAAAAATCTTACTCATTTCATAAATTTTTATCCCCGAATTAAATAATTCATCATAATATGAACGACTAATATCAAGAATAAAAAATTTATCAGTTTTTCCTGGCATTAATAATCGCACATCAACACCTGACTTAGCAGCATTTTTTAATGCCGTCACAATATCATCAGTTGGGATAAAATACGGCGTCGATAACCAAATACGACTTTTAGCACTAGAAATAACTTTAACATAAATATCCTTTTGAATCGTTTCATAAGTATTGGGACCATCATCAATAACCTGAACAATATTACTAGTTTTACCATCATATGGTTCATTTTTTAATAATTTCTTATCAAACACTAACGACTCGCCAGTTGTAAAATATCAATCCTGTAAAAATATTAACTCTAAACTACGAACAGCACTACCTTGCAAACGAACTTGACTATCGCGTCAAAAGCCATATTTAGAACTTAAATGACAATAAGCATCACCAACATTAATGCCTCCCGTATAACCAATTTTGCCATCAATAATAACATCTTTACGATGATTACGATAATTATTACGACCACTAATAAAAGGTAAATTTATCGGTGAAAATCTTTTTAAATGAACACCAGCTCGCTTCAATTTCTGAATTGTATCATGATAAACCGTAAAAAAACTTCCAGCATGATCATAAATTAAGCGAATATTAACACCTTGATAAGTTTTTTTAATTAATAACTGTGTCAAATATTTTAAAACTTCACCATCATCTAAAATAAAATAATTAATATGAATATAATTTTCAGCACTTTCTAAGTCTTTAAATAACAACGAAAACTTTTCAATTCCATTAGTTATTAAATCAACTTTCGTATGATTATATAGTGGTCTTTGTGATATATTAGTAGTCAAATGTAAAATACTTCGTTCTTCTTTAATTTGATTTTTTAAAAAGTTATTCGTGTAATTAAAATCCTCTTTAGCATAAAAATCTTGATATTTTTTTAAATAAAACTTTTGTGCTTTAGTATAACGATAAGTTCGACCAAAAATAATAAAGATTATAATACCAACAATTGGTAATGCATACACAGCAATAATTCAAGAAATTTTTGTTCGTGCTGGTCGATTGGAAACAAAAATAATTAATGCTGTTAAAGTTCCAAATGAAATTGTTACGACACCAATAATTCATAATCAATCAATATATTTAGCAATAATAAAAATACAAGTCACCAATAAAAGTACTAAAAGAACAAAAGTAATTGCTAAACGCATTTTTTTATTTAACATTAATTTAATTCCACCTTATAAATAAAATATTGTTTTTTAAATATGTATTAATTTTATCTTAATATCACAAAAAAACAACTTTACATATTGTAAAGTTGTTAACAACAAATATCAAATTATTTAAAATTAATGGCGGAGCAGACGAGATTCGAACTCGCGCGCCAATTGCTTGACCTAACTCCTTAGCAGGGAGCCCTCTTAACCACTTGAGTACTGCTCCATAGTGATTAACACACATAAGTAATTATATCTAAAATTTAAAAAAATAACATCCAAAATTTTTATTTTTATTCATAATGCTTTTTAAGTTGTAATTCCTTTAAATATAATGGTTCTAAATCATCAACATTAGTTACTTTTTTACATAAATGTTTAATTTGTAAAAAATTTTCTACTACATCAACCCGATGATAATCTTCAATTAACTTAAAATTTTTTCATTCTTTTTTCAATAAAAATAAATTATTTCTTGTAACCACTTGTTCCAAAACCATCGGATGAAAATTATCATAAACCGCAACAAAAAATTGATCAGTTTTAGCATTAATAACACTAATCGCCTGCTTGTTACCAACTTGCAATAATAAACTATTCGTAACAAAAACTTGCAAGGTCTCATTAACAGCTTTCATTGTTTTCGCAATTGTAATCCCCACCCGAATTCCAGTATAACTTCCCGGACCAACAGTTAAATATAAACTATCAATATCAAATCAACTTAATTTATGATTAGTTAACATTTCATCTATTAAAACTGTTGCCTTCTCAGTGTGTTTTTGATGATTTCAAATTTGTAAACTATCTAATAAACCACGATCATCTTGTAAAATAATTACTAAATATCCATTTGTTGTATCTAAAAATAATGTTTTCATTATTCTTCACCTTCATTTAATGTTCATAAAATATTTAAACCAGTAAAAATTAAATCATTAATAAATTGATAATCTTGCAAAATATTTTTAACAAAAAAATAATTACCACCTAATATTATTACTACTGAATCTTTTAATTGTTTTTGATAAGTTTCCACAATACCTTTAATTGCCATCGCATGACCATAAATAATACCAACGCTTAAACAATCTTTAGTATTCTTAGCAATCATTTCTGGTGGCAAAAATCAAGGATCTTTTTTCAATAAAGCTGCTTTTTCAATTAAAGCTTCACCACTTGTTAGTAATCCTGGCAATATTGCACCACCAATAAACGAATTATCTTTAATACACGAAATTGTTGTTGCTGTCCCCATATCAATAATAATTATATTACGATTTGGATAAACACTAACAGCTCCTACCGCTGCTGCTATTAAATCAGCACCCAAAGTAATAACATCATCTAAAACAAATTTTAAATTTGTTTTTAACACACTATCAACAAGTAAATAATTCCAACAATATTTTTCAACTAATAATTCAATTACCGAATTAAATTGCGGTTTAACACTACTAACAATACATCGTTGAATTTTTAATAAAAATGGTTCAAGAACTTCTTCCATACAAGATAATAATTTATCAACATTAATATTACTAGATAATTGCTCATAAAATACTTTTTGATTTTCTTGATAAACACCTAAATGAATTAAACTATTACCAATATCAACTAATAACTTCATAAATATCCTCCTTTGCTAACCTATTTTATTAATAACCTTAACAATTGGTAAAATAATTAAAGTTGTAATCATAAGTTCTGGTAAATAATTTGTTGCTAATGCTAATCAACTAATATATTGCAACACATTAAGATCAGGAAAAAACGCATCTCCTAAAAAATAAATCATTGCTAAAGTTGTAAAAGAATTAGTACTAATAACAAAAAATGATCAAATGATAATTGTTAATCAATAACGAAATTTAGAACGCAATACTAGAAATTGTAATATAATCCCTGAAACAATACCAACTAATAATCTTGGTACAATACTAAATAATGGATTTTGAAAAACTACTGCCAAAGGTCCACCCATCACAAATGATGCTAAAAAAGAACTTAATCCTAATAATAATCCTGAGATAACACCAACAATAAATGGGTTCCACTTTAAAATTTTAATTCAAATAATACTAATAATCATTACCACACAAGGAACTAAAGTAATACTAATAACACTAATTTGAATATAACCTAGAAATGGCGTAAAAGTAAATAATAGTAGTAAGGCTACACTAAGAGCTAAATAACTAATTGCCTTAACATTTAACATTTAAATCATTGTCCTGTAAAAATTTAATTACTTGCGTTGCAAGAAGACCCTTACCACTCAAATTAATTACTCTGGTAGTATCATCAATTATCTTCCATTGTAAGATTAACGCATTATTAAAATCAATAATTTGTAAAACGTTTTCATATCATTCAATAATATTTAAATTATTATTAAATGCCTCTTCATACATTTCTAAATCTTCATCATTATTTAAACGATAAGCATCCATATGAATTAATTTAAATGATTGTTTTGGAATTACATACTCATTCATAATAACAAATGTTGGCGAATTAACTACCGCTGAAATTTGCAAGGCATTTGCTAAATATCTTGTAAATGTTGTTTTCCCAGCCGCCAATGCTCCTTGCAACAAAATAAAACCCGGCTGCTTAGCATATTTAGCAATAATAGCTCCCAATGCTTCTGTTTGTGCCTCATTATGAGTTATAAACTGCAAATTCACCACTTATTTTGGTTCTCCTCTACTAATCACTTCATCTAAATCACTAATAATATTTTTAACATCATTAAAATCATTAATTCGTGCTCCCGCAGCAAAATTATGACCACCACCATTATATTTGCTAGCAACAGTATTAACAAAAAATTTATTTGATCGTAGTTCAACACGAATATTATGATTTTCATCCTCACAAAAAAATACTCAAATTGGTTTATTTTTAACATTAGCTAATAGATTGACCTTACTAGCAACAGTATTATGATTAATGCCTAATTTCTTTAATGTTTTGTTATCAAATACTAAATATAAAACTCCCTTCTTTGAAGTTTGATAATTTTCATAAACAAAACTCATAAATTTTAAATCTTCTTCACTAATTTGATACATTTCACGATATAATTGATCTAAATCAAACCCTTTTATTAATAAAAAACTAGCAAGACTAAATGTTCTGGCATTAGTTCGTGAATAAAGAAAACGACCACTATCTGTTACCATTCCATGATAAATAATTCTTGCTGCTAACGGCGTAACTTTTAAATTACATTCCTTAACTCATAAAGCAATCATTTCACTAGCTGAACCAAATTGTTCATCAACTCAAATAATATCACCATAAGGTTCAACATTGGGATGATGGTCAATCTTAATAATAGTTTTTGCTAATTTATATCGGTCATCATCAACTCGTGCTAAATTACCACAATCACCAATAATAACTAAACTATCTTTAAAATCATCATCACGCACTGTATCCATAGTCCCAATAAAGTTTAAATAATCACTATTCGTTCCCGCTGCTAGGACAATCTTATCACGTCAATTAGTTTTAATTATTTCTTTTAAACCTAACTGCACACCATAAGCATCACCATCAGGAATAATATGACGAAGCAATATAATTCGGTTATGTTCCTTAATTAACTGCAAAATCTTATCTTTCATATTTTTACCTTCCTAAAATTCCTTATTAAGGTAATTTTATAACAAATTCTCTTAATTTTAAAATAATAAATAATTTTACTAAATTTATTATTTTTAATAAATAATTTTAACATATTTTAATAAAATTAATTTAAGAATGATTTTATTAAAAAAATTGACATAATTTAATAAAATCATTGACTACTTAATTTTTATATTTCATAATGTAATTATTAAAAAATTTAAAAATAAATCCATAATTTATTTATAGTGAGGTGTAAAAATGTATAAACCATTACAAATAGCAATAATGTTCTTATTTTCTTTTTCAACACCGTTATTACTTGCAAGTTGTAGTGGCAACAACATTAGTAATAAAATTGACCAAGAAACTGATGATCCAAATAAAAATGATTTAATTAGTAAAATTAAAGATAGCATTAATAACAAATTTCAAGATTTTAATGACAAAAATAATAATGTTTTTATCGCTGAAAAATTACATATCAGTGACACAAATGTTCAAAAAATAATGAATCAATTAGTAAACGAAAAAAAACTAACGCCAACATTATTTTACCCACAAGCAACGATTTAAGTAAACAATTATTAAATAAAATTGATCAAGATTATATTCAACCATTAAATAAAAATATTAAAGAAAATATGGTTCATTTTAAGAACATTCAAACACCATTAACAATTGATAAAGAAATCACTATTTTTAATGTTAGTGATGTTTCTGCTAATAAAATGTTTAATATTATCAGTCAATTACGAAATCAATCAAAAATATCACAATCAGAATCAGAAAATGATTTTTATATTTACAAATTAAATTTAGATTTAAACTTAAAAATCAAAATGCAAAAAACTAATATTAGCCACACATCTAAATTAGATATTTACTTAACAAAAAATTTGGAAAGATATGAAGACCAACAAAGTCAATTAACTATCGCTTTAAAAAATCATCTTAACCAAAGTAAATTTGATTTAAATAATTTAAAATTAACCTTTGAAAATATTAATAGTAAAAAAGATTTACAAAAAAAAATAATGGAACAAATCAATAAAAATAATGAAAATGAACTAAAAATTAGAACTAGTGAATTAAAAAATGAAAAGTTACCAATATTAGATATTAAAGATAATGCTACTTTTAAAAAACTATTAAGCATTAATTCCGCATCTGATTTAAAAGATGAACTATATAAATTATTACTTCAACAAGAAGATTTTGAAATCTTAAATCCAAATCTAACCGCTAAACAAATTAAAAGTCCAAAACCTGATACAACAATTATTTTAGGAAAATTTGACTTTGTTATTTCCAAAGCCTCATATGCCGGTTTTCCCCTTAATGAAATTAACTTAGAAAAAATGAAATTAACTTCAATCAACACAACTTTTAATAACAAATTTGGCGAGATGACAACAATATTAATAGCATACTTTAAATATTGAAAAGTTATTAAAGAACAAAAAGCATTTGAAATTCCTACAGAAATATGAGACAAATTCGCTGATAATAATAAGATTCAATCTAACAATGAAGTCAAAACAATTTTTGATGAAGCAATGACAAATTACCTTAATAAATTAAAAGATAATGAAGATACTAATGACAATTTAGAAGGACGCATAAAGTTTTGTTAGGTAGGAAAAGGTTTAAATAATTTTGAAAGAAAAGCAACTAAAAATTGATTACCTTTTTATTTAAAAAATAAGTAATAAAACAAAATATTTAATATTAACAAACATAATCTTAATAAAAGGTTATAAAACCTAAGTAAAATGCTTACAAAAACAATATTAAAATAATTTTTTACAACAAAAATCGTACATAGGATATATATACTTAATTTGAATATTGAAATAATTTATAGTAAATGATTATTTTTTCTTTTTTAAAAAATACCTAAGAAAACTAAATGCGACCATTTAGAATTACTTAATACAATAAAACTAGATATCACAGGCGATGAAACATCATCTGATAATACTACTTATCAGTCCATTTTAAAAAATGCTTCAACTAACTTGCAAATTAGTTATTTTAAATTTATTATTAGTGATGAAGAACCATTAATTTATCAAATTAAAAACTACGATGCTAAAATGAAACCACGCGACAAACAATTAGAACAAAAAATTAAAGAGTTTTTAAAAAAAGACTACGACTGAAATTTTGATATTGACACCACATTAGAACAAGTAGAACTAACCTTAAAAAGAAAATTGCAAGAAACCCTAAGCAACGAATATAATCGGATTAATACTTTAGAATTAATTGATAAAGAGAAAACTACTCTTAAAGAATATATAAAAACTAAAGATAACCACACAAATTTTCTTTTAAAAATTAAAGTTGGTAATTTGCAAGAAAATACAACCCTAACCCTTAAATTAATAAACATTAAACAATCAGACCAAGTTGTCTTCACAGAAATTAAAAATTTTTTAAAACAAGAATTTGATTTAGATGTTAAATTTAACAATAGTATTGTTGAAACTTTAGAAAAGTTAAATCAAAAAATTCAAGATAAATTTAAAAATGAAAAAATTAAAATTACTCTTACTAAAAAGACAAATCTTAAATGAAATGATTTCATTAATGATCGAAATTATTTTGGAGTAAGTTCTACTGACAAAAAAGGTTATTTTATGGTAAATATTCAAGTTGGTAATATTCAAGAAGCTAACTTTAAAATTACAATAATAAATATTAAATAAATAAGAAAATGGTTTACTTTAATTTAAAGTAAACCATTTTTATTTCTATCAATTTTTACTAAATAAAATATAATTGCAAATCATCATTCATATAATACAAATTATTATTACTATCAATAAACAGTGAATCCATTGCTATGTTTAAATCTTTAAAAATTAATTTTCCTATTGCATCTTTTTTACCAAAATATAATTTATTACTACTTCCATAATATCAATCATTATTATTATCAAACATAATCAAAAATACATCTTGATTATCCAATACTTTTTTAACTTCTTTTCCTTCTTTAAGATAATAAACGCCTGATTGCCTTCCCATATATAAATTATCATTTTTATCAAGAGCAACAGAAAGAATAATATCAATATTATTTAGCAACTGCAATAACATTCAATAAATCATTATCCCAACTTAGGTAATATTTCGAAAATAAACTTTTATGACCAATGACTTATTGCCAACTGTAAAATAAATATTTTGTCAATTATTAGCATTTTTTAAATTTTTATCCCCAATTTCTTTATCTTTGCTACCTATATCCAAATCTTTAATTCGATAAAACTCATTACCAAAAGCATTTTTTAACCTTTCTTTTACTTTCTCAAGAACATCTTTTCATTTTTTATGAGAACTCATTCCTCTTAAATTAAAATAAGTATTTTCATTATCATTATAATATTGTAAAAATTTTACTACTTTATTAAAAAGATAGTCATCAGACATTTTTATATTTTTAAAAAAAATCTTTACATTATAAACTAATTTATTACCAACATTAAAGGAAATATATTTTGCACTGTAAAACGAATCATCACCTATTTTCATATTTTTGTCATTAATATCAAGATTTTTAATTCGATTAAAATCAATATCAAAATCTAATTGCAAACTATCTTTTAATTTATTAAGAGCATCTTTTCATGTCATATCCACAGTTATTCCATCTAAATGAAATGCTTTTCTTTGAAATTGTTCTAAATATCTTTTCACATTATAAGCTAAATGGTCATCAACCATTTTAATATTTTTAAAATAAACTCTTGTTCCCTCAAAATCCTCATCACCAATGTAAAAAGCAACCCGTTGTCAAAGTTTATCTTTACTTATTCATGCATCACCTTCTATTTGAGGAACAAAATTACCAATACCAATTTTATCTGTAAGCAAAGCACCACCACCTTTCATAGCTAATTTTACTTCTTTATGAAAACCGATTTCTAAAAATAACTTGTTTTCAAATTTATCAAAAAGATCATTTCATGTCTTAGCGGAACTCATTCCATCTAAATCAAAAGGATTATTCTCATTAAATTGTTCTAAATATGCTCGCACTTTATTAACTAATTTCTCAATTGACAACTAAATATTTATTAAATCAAGATTGACAATGAGATTTTCCAATAAATTAATACCCATTATTTCAATCGCCAAGGAAATTTTACCATTAACAATATTATTTTCACCAAGCGTTGGTTTCAGTAACGACTTATCTTTTATTTCCATTACAATCGTATTAAAATACTTCGCACCAATATTTTCCTTTAATTTTTTACTTAAAGTTGCTTCAACTTCTGCTATTTTTGTATTAGAATTAAAATTTCAGTCATAAGCTTTCTCAAAAAATTTCTTAATTAAACTTGTTATACCATTTTCTCAATTCAAAATATTATTTGGTTCAATTATTTCATCATCTATTGTTAATATTTTAGATGATATTGCTTCATAAATTGAAATAAATTCTGCAATCTTATGATAAATTTTTTCAGCATCCATTGGTCATATTTTACTAGTAAGAACATCACTTTGAATTGATTGCAATAAATCAATGCGATCTCTAACTAATCGCCATTGATCAATAACAAGTTTTTTTCTTGATTATTTTTTCTTAATAATTTTATAATTTCTAATTCTTTTTTTTCAATATCATTTTTAAGCAAAGTCAATTTTTCTAGTAACTGGGTTGCACTTAAATCTTTAAGTAAAGCAACTTTTGATATCGTATTTAATCGGTTTTGAATTAAACCATTTAATGAAGAAATTTGGATTTCAATACTAATGCTATTCATCCTCAAAGGATGATAATTAATATTAGTTATTTTAGAACTAACTGAAAAAGCAATTATTAGAGCACAAAAACACTCAAAGATTTTTATCATTTTAAATAAACCTTTCACTTTAATAAATATTAATTTAATAACATTATGATATTATTTGTCATTAATTGTTTTATTTAAAAAATCTTGTTGATTTGTTTGTTTTTTATCAATAATTTTATCAATGTCAATAAGTAAGTTTTTTACTTTTTCAAATTTTTCTGTTTCATTTTTAGTTTCTAAAATTTTCTCTTTTACAACTCCTAATGCCTCAATTTGACCATTTAAAATATCAAGTTGTTCAATCATTAACGCTTGGGTATCTGCTGTTACTATTTGACTATCTATTAAAACCCTAATAGTATCCTCACAGTCAGCAAGTTGCAAAGAAATTTTTTGATTCATAGCATCAATATCCGCATCTACTTCTTGAAGTTTTATGACAATAATTTTATCTTGAATAGAAATTAGCGAATTAGAATAGTTATTATATACTGTAATTTGATTTTTAATAATTTTAATTCTAATGGCATTTTGCACATCACTTAAATTATTATTAGAATCAACATATTTATTTTGCAATTGTTTAATTCACACATTACGAGATTCAATGTCTTGACTAAGTCGCGAATAAATTCTTCAATAATCAACATGCGTAAAATTAATAGCAAAATCACTAAGTTCAAGTTGTAACAATTCTAATGCTTCATTAGCAGTATTTAATTTATCAATTTGTTCTTTAATAAATTCAATATCTTCCTTTGCAATCCCATTCAAATGTTTTTTAATTTTATCTTCAAGAATTTTAATTGTTTTAGCAACAAGATTATATTTAACAATTCGTTCAGCAACAATATTTTTTTCATTTTTCATAATCTTTAATTGGGTTTGAATATTCTTTTCAATCATTCCTGAATACAATTGAATTTGCCTTTTATCACGTTCACTATCATTTGCATAATTTTTATTTACTAACTTATTAGTAATATTACTAATATTTAACGCCGGTGTTATTGAAATTGATATTGCTGCTAATAAAGCTACTAATCCTTGTTTTGAATTGTTCATTTTTTACCATCCTTATATATTTTTATTAATTACTAACTTAATAAAATACTAGATTAATATAAAATAATAAATAGTTTAAGCCTATAACCCCCTTAATTAATAACCTTAATTTTATTAATAGCATACAGAAATTTACTAGAATGATATTTTACTATATTTCAATTTAAAAAAATGTAACTAAATATATTTAGTTACATTTTTAAAATATTTTAATAAAAAATATCTAAAACCTTATTGTTCAATAATAAATTCATGAATCCCATCATCTTTGGTTTGCCTTTTAAGAATATTTAAAAATTCTTTCTCAGTTAATGGTCTTTCAGGATATGATGCATTTAATAAATCTTGATAAAAAATATTTAATGACTTTAATACCGTTTGACGAAATATTGCACCTCATTGTGTTAATGGTGGCGAGGCGGTTGTTATTTTCTTGGCATTCATCAATTCTCATACTTGTGCAATAACCTGTAAATAAGATTCTGATGGAGCATCATGTAATTTTTGACCATAAGAAGAACCAGTTTCATAGGAAGCTTTATTAATTGGCAAATATCCTGAATCAAAAGCATAAACTTCATTAGCTTCTTGTGATGTTACATATTTAATAAATGCTTCGGAAATTTTATCTTTAATCGGATCATTCATTTTAAACATCGCAATTCCTGGACCTTGTTGAATAGCATACTTACCACCTGTAGAAAATGGTAACGGTAACGCTCAAATATCCTCAGGTTTAAGGCGTTTTTTCTGTAACAAAAACTGAACTCCTGATGTTGAACCAATACCGACTAAAGCTTTAGATTGATTAAACAAGGTACTAGCAAATGTCCCTTGTGGTGATGTTGCTGTTGGTACTTTAACATGCAATCCTGTATTGCGCTTAATATCATTAGACGTACGATTAGCTAAATCTTTTAACTTTTGAAGACCGCTTAAATGTTTCTGCAATATTTCAAAAGACTTTCCTTTTAAGTTTAAAACAAATTCACCACTACTATTTTCACGATAAAGAAATTCATTAGATTTTGTTTCAGAATTTAATGCCTCATTATTAGCATATTGCGCATATAATCCATTAGGCAAATCATCCATCGCTACTGCATACACTTCATTAAGATTCTTTAAATTAGCTAAATTTTTTAATAAATGACTAGTTACTTGCACTAAACTAAGATAACTACTTCAAGTAATAATTCCCGCTTTCATTGTTTCCAAAGAATTTCACTCTTTTAAAACATTAAGTTGGTCTTGAAATTTACTTCAATCAATACTTTTATTAACTTTTCATTGTCTATTCATTCCTTGATAATTACTTAAATTATCGCCCAGTGGTAATAACAAATTTGCTTGCGGAGTTAAACCCTCAATTTTAGCAAATACTTCTAACAATAATTTCTTATTAATAAACATTAAATCTAATGACTTTCCAATCGGAACTGTATATTGTTTACCCTTATACATTGTTTCTTGTCAATAAGAATCAATAATGCTTGGTTTATCAATACAAGGACTAAGATCGGGAATCTTAACATCAACTAACTGTTCTTGTAAAGTTTTAGAGTATTTAACAACCTCATCAGCATAACTAGTAAACAAATTAGGTAACTTTCTCACACCATAATAACCAGCATTAACTTCCTTCTCAACACCATTATTTTGCACAAATTTTAAAATTATTTTGCGATGATCAAATTCCGAGTTATTAGCATTGACAGCATTAAAATTATTAATAACCTTTTCTAAAGCATTTCATTGAAATTGACCTTTTTTAAAATAAGTTGTCATAATGACATTTCGTTCCGGATGACTACAAGCCAAAGTTGTTAAAATTGCACCTAATCAAATTGTTGCTGTTAGCATTACCTTAATTTTTTTCATTAATTGTTATTCCTTCCTATTAATTCCTAGCCCTTAGTTCCACTACTATCTTTTGTAATACTATTAATAATACGTTTCTTAGTAAGTAAATATAAAACAATCATTGGCAAAATAGAAATAACAGCAGATGCCATTTTTAAATGTTGTGGATCTCTTAGCGTACTTGGATTATTAGGTCCTGGTTCTGTTACTTGAATTAATTCTCATAATAACATTGGTAAAGTTACTCATTTTGAATCAGCATCTAAAACTGTTACGGGTCATAATACTGCATTCCAACTAGCAATAAAAGATATTAATCCCGCTGTTCATAATACTGGTTGAACTAATGGCAACGCTACTTTTCAAAAAAATTTAAAAGTTGATAACCCATCAACCTTACTAGCACTAACAATTGATTTCGGAATCCCTTCAAATGCTTGGCGTAACATAAAAATTGTAAAAGCCGAAGCAATAAATGGAATTACTAATGCTTCTAAGGTATTATCTCATACAATCCGTAACATTAGCAAATACTGCCCAATCATAATCGCTTCCCCAGGAATCATTAATGTTGATAACAACAAAATAAATATTGCTTCGCGAAACTTTGTCCGATAATGCGCTAAAGCAAATCCCGCTAAAGCACAAATAAATAATTTCAATATTGTGGAAAGAAATGCTACTAAAAACGAATTAAATAAATACTTGCCAACATTAATTTGTGAATTTTCTAAAAGATATGTATACCACTTAAAAGTTCAAATTTCAGGTCATAATCCTTGTGGTTTTGTTGGATCTAAATCAGCATCAGTTTTAAATGAAGTAATAATCATTCAGTAAAATGGAAAAACAACAATAATAGCCATAACTAATAAAAATAAGAAGCGAATTGCAATGCTAATTCATTTTTCTCAACCTTTATTTCCCGCCATTTGTTGTGTAAAATTGATTTTACGCACAATAGTTTGACGACTGACTCAAGTTTTAAATCATAAACCAATTTTATTGCAACGCATCTTTAACAATTTATTAATTTTCTTGCCCAAATTATTCATCAATAAAATCTCCTAACTATATTTTCTTGATAATTGTTTACTAATAATTCGCGTTACAATTGTAATTAATAAAATAATTATCATTAAGATTATTGAAGCTGCCGCAGCTTCATTGTAACTAGCATTCATTCGGCGTTGAAAAATTCAAAAAACAACTGTTTGAATCTGATAAGTAGATGCTTGAATATAATTAGCATATAATCCTAAAGGAAATATTTTAAACGAATCAATTAATCCAATAGTAAATAAGTAAATTAACATCGGAATAACTAAAGGTACTGTCACTTTAAATAACTGCTTACTTTTACGCATCTCATCAATAGCAGCAGCTTGATAATATTGATTATTTATTTTTAATAACGCTGTTGTTAACATAATGATATTAAAAGGTAATGATTTTCATATTCCATAAATAATTAAAACTCAAATCGCATAATTAGCATCATTTAATCAAGGTCGTTTTTCCAAACCAAAAAGCGCAAATAAAGTATTCATCACTCCTTCAGGACTAAAAATAAAAGCAAAAGTCATAGCAACAGCCATCGCACTAGTAACATATGGCAAAAAGAAAATACCTTGCAAAAAATTAAAAATTCGTTTTGACATAATGCTAGTTAATGACTTAGCAACTATTAATGAAATAATTAATGATAAAGGTACAACTGCTGTTGAATAAATTAAAGAATTTTTTAAAGCAATTTGAAATTCACGATTTTTTCATACTAATTCAAAATGCTTTCATGAAAATTTAAAAGCAATTTCCGGACCACCATTAACAGCTGTTCTAGCAACAATAAAAATTGCATAAA
This sequence comes from Spiroplasma endosymbiont of Dromius quadrimaculatus, assembly GCF_964031155.1. Classification (NCBI taxonomy): domain Bacteria; kingdom Bacillati; phylum Mycoplasmatota; class Mollicutes; order Entomoplasmatales; family Spiroplasmataceae; genus Spiroplasma; species Spiroplasma endosymbiont of Dromius quadrimaculatus. The sequence goes on along the minus strand of NZ_OZ035010.1, from coordinate 128,804 downwards.
ACATAAATATTCCTAATAATGCTAATGCTGGTGTTAATCAAATTAATGAAATAAGAGTACTATCGCGTTTTTGAGCACTATTAGGTTTTTTGTAATATCGCTTTAAATAATTAAAAAAATTTTGGGAATATTTTGTTTGTAAAGATTTTTCAATCGGTTTTTTACTAGCCATTAAATAACCTCCACTGTTAATTCAGTTTCTGGATCAAATAAAAAAATCGTCTTTTTAACAAAATTAATTTTTACCTTTTCACCGTGTTCATAAAACTTATCTTCATCCATATCATAAACTGCTTTAACATATTCATTATTTTTAATCTTAATAGTGACAAAAGCACTCCGACCTAATTCTTCAAACAAAGAAATTTCACCAATTAAAGGTTCTTTATTAACAAACTTAGTATTTAAGGCATCACTATTTAATTTTAAATCTTCAGGGCGAATCCCAATAGTAATATAACCAGATTTAGCTTTTATGGCTTTACCAATCTTAATTTCATCAATTCAAATATTATGTTGCTTATCAATTACGCCATTAAAAAAGTTCATTGCCGGATTACCAATAAATTGTGCAACAAATTTATTAACTGGTTGATTATAAACTTCATGTGGTGTTCCAACTTGTTGTAATACCCCTTGCTTCATAATATAAATATAATCAGATATTGACATTGCTTCTTCTTGATCATGAGTTACAAAAATTGCTGTCATTTGTGATTTTTGTTGAAAACGCCGAATTCACTCTCTTGTTGTTACTCGTAACTTGGCATCTAAATTAGATAACGGTTCATCTAACAATAAAATATCTGGAGCTTTAACAATGGCTCTTGCAATTGCTACTCTTTGCTGTTGACCACCAGATAAATTACCTGGTCGTTTCTTTAATTGATTAGTAATTTCTACTTGCTGAGCAACAAGATTAACACTCTTATTAACTTCTTTTCTAAATGAAGTTAATTGTTGTTTTAATGCTTGTAGTTCAGTATTTAACTGCTCAGCAGTTTTCATTGTTATTAATGCGGGTGACAACTGATAATATTCATTAGCAATTGCTGTTAACTTTATTAACATCTCATCATAAGCTGCTAATAAATTATTACCAATTTTCTTTTGATACTTATCAAGTCCCTTTTGTTCTTCTTTATCTCATAATTGCCGATGTTTCTTAAAAAAACTCACATACTTACTATGACTCAAACTATATTGTAAAGCATGATCTTTTTTTTGTTGTTGTTTAAAATTTTTAACTAATTCATTATATGCTTTTTGATGATCTTTCATTACTATTTTTAAAGCATTTAACTTGCTTTTAGCAGGATTTAAATAATTATATTTCATTTGCAGTAAAAACTTATTAATTGCAAAATCAATTTCCCGAGTTTTAAAATTCTTATTTGTTGCTTTAAAACTACTTAAATTATTATTAATAGTTATTTTTAACTGTGAAATATTACGATAAATTAAATTTAAAAAATCACAATATTTAATATGAACCGCTAATCTTGACTGATCATATCACTGACTATGAATCCGATTACGAAATGTTTCTAAATGCTTTTCATTATAAATTATTGCTGCTTCACGCTTATGAAATTTAAAAATACCTGCTAAATAATCAGCAATCATTTCATTAACTAACTTATCATAAGTTTCTAAATACTCCGAAAGTAATTTTGCAATCTGATCTTTAAATCCTTGTTTTTCAACATTTAAACCACTATCTTGCAAATCTTTAATTAATAACCGAATATTAGTATTACTGTTTCTAACAGTGCGTTTAAATTTTTTATCTTGATATAAAGGCAAAGCAATATTTTTAAAAACATTTAAATGCGGATATAAAGCATAATTTTGGAATATTAAACCAATATTACGATTTTGTGGTGACCGTTTGGTTACATCTTTGCCATTAAAAATAATTTGTCCCTGACTAACTTGTAATAATCCCGCAATCGCATAAAGCGTTGTTGATTTTCCACAACCAGACGGTCCTAACAAAGTAACTAATTGTCCTGTTTTCACATGCATATTAAAATTATTGACCGCTAATGTTTCACCATAATCAATACTAATATTTTTTAAAATAACACCCATTTAAAACTCCCTGAAATATTAATTTCCATAAGCAATTATATTAGAAAACACCAATTTTTAAAAGGATTTATAAAATTATTTTTAAAAAGAAAAATACACTTACATTTGTAAATGTATTTCAAAATTAATATGGTTAAGATTTAAATATTACTAACGACTAAAATCTAACTTGTTACTTTTTTAATAAAATTATATTTAACGGTTTTGGATGCTGTTCCTTTTCCTTCTAATGCCTTAATAGTAATATCGACAGTGGCAGTAGTACCTGTTACATCAATTTCACCAGGATCAACAAAATCAATCTGCGAAATCGCTTCATCAACTCTTAATCCTAACTTAGTCACTATATCATATACAATTAGACCAGTCAAGTCATGCGAAACTCACCATTTCTCATCGACATCTTTTATTTCCACAGTATCTGGTAACGCATTAATACGAGCATCAATACTTTTTAAACTACAAGATACGGTCGGTATTACTGTCATCAATGTCATGGGGGTTAATGTTAAGGTTGCTAAAAATGATATAAAACTTTTTTTCATATTTAATTCTCCTTTGCATGTATTGTTATATAAGTTATATTACTGGGAAATCACTAATTTTACAAGATATTAGTTAAAAAGAATTGCTTATCTGCTTTCATTGTAAAAATATATTTAACTTCTTTTTTTGCTTTCCCTTTATTTGGCATTGCTCGCACAGTAATCGTTAACTCCACAACATTATGGGATGTATCAAACGGAGAACTTTCATCAAAGTTTAAATTAGCTTTGGCTTCATTTAAATCCATTCCAAGTTTTTCTATCAAATCCATAACAGCATATAATTGCAAACCAAAAGAATTTCACTTGGCCGGAGGAATATCTTTTATTTCCACAATATCAGATAAACTACTAATCCGACTATCTAAACTTCCTGACTGTTTCATCTCAGTATTGCTACAACTTACTAATGGCATCACAATAATTAGTGGTGTTAATGTCAAACTTGCTAAAAACTGTATAAGTCACTTCATAAATAATTAATCCCTCTTTCCAAGTTTTGTTATATAAACATTTTACTAACAAATATTAGTTTTTCAAGGAATTTAATTAATAAATAATTTTTATAAAAAAAATACACTTACAACTGTAAGTGTATTTTCTTAACACTTTTTCTAAATTACGATATTACTATCCTGTTTGAGTAACTTTAATTGTAAATTCTTTTGAAAATGTTCCATCAGCAGCATCTTTTGCTTTTACACTAAATTTAACTTCAGCACTTTTAGTTGGTCCGGGAGCTGCTGGAAGTGCTCCAACTAATGCTGCCTCAACCGCTTTAGCGTTCTCATCCGCAGCTTTAACTTTCGTATCAACTTTTTTCTGAATCTCTGCAAGAATAGTGGTATCTTTTCATCCTGCTGCGTCAGCAACTGCAAAAGCATCAGCATCAGCAGCATCATCAAACTTAATCGCATCAATTGCTTTATCAGTAACTGTAGTTGCTGCGGCTTTTTTTGTGCCACAACCAATAATTGGTAATGCTACGATAGCAGGAAGTCCTGCTAAAGCTGTTATTAATCTTAATCCTGATAATTTCATATTTAATTCTCCCTTTTCATTTATTTTACTATATATGTTATTTTACTTTGAAATTTTATTTTTACAATAACTTCTTTGGTTATTTTATACAAAATAAACATTTAATTTCCAAATACTAATTTATTAAATTAACCCATCACCTCCACTAAGAGTTAAATCTATGGGTTAATTATAGCAATAAATTTTTAAAATAAAAGATATTTTATCTAATTTAATAATGGCATTAGATATCCTCATCTAATGTTAAATCAACCGGAAATTCTACTTTCGTAAATTTTTCTTTACCCCGTGGAATTCAACGGTCCTTCATTCTTCGTAATTGTTCTTCTAACTTATGACGCACCTCATCAATGGCAACATATAAATCAATATGCTGACCTTCAGCTTGTAAATGATTACTCTTTCCTTTTAAATCAAGAACAACACGAACTCGACTTAAATTTTCTTTATAAGTTCTTACTTCAACATGAATGGTATCATCAAGATTAATAATTTTATATTTACTAATTTTTTCTAAACTATTAATAATGCGTTCACGAATCGCCTCAGTTACTTCAATATTTTTACCACGAATAACGAATTGCATTTATAAACCTCCTTATTTATATTATATTATTTTTTTATTAAAAAATATCTAAATCTTATTTTTTATTGCATTTAGTAAAAAAATAATATAAGTATAAACCAAAACTAACAAAATAAAGAATATAACCTAAAAACGGTAGAAAATAAACTACTTGTAAATTAATAGCGTGGAAAATATAAACATAATTTCAACCACTAATTTCACGATTTTTTTGAACAATAAATAAAATTAACAAAATAAAACCAATTAAAACGATAATTGTTAAAAAAGATATTGTAGAAATAATGCGCTTTTTTTGGAAACCCCTTTCATCATATAAAAAATCCCAGCTAAACTATAAACAATAATATTAATTATTAGCACAATTAAAGCTAAAAACTCTGGTGATGTCATTAATCTTTGAAAAAAAAGACTATTACCAGAAGTAAAAAATACCATTGCTAATAACGATGTTAAATTATTTCTTAAAACAAATTCTCGTTTATCATTATGAATAATAGTTTCCTTTTCCGTTAAAATAACAATTGGTAATGAAAAAATTATTAAAATAATCGCAATTGCCATCGTAATAAATTTCCAATCAACTATTTTTAAAAATCTTAGAAAACCTTGCTTCATTGGTCAACTCCTTGGTTAGCATTTTGAATATTAATTAAACCTTTGAATATTAAAGGTACCATAAACCATCGTCACGGGAATAACAACAATAAACGCTTTATTATCAATTCTTGTTACATTATATTTAACTTTTTTATATTCTATTAAAGAAATTGTCGCAAAAATTGTTCCCGAAACTTTACCACTCTTAATATCACTAGAACTAATTAAAGTAGTATCATGAGGATATTCATGAGTTTTAAAATATTCACAAACATCTAATGGTAATTTTGTAAAAATCATTACATTAATTAATTTAAATTTTGGATAAATAAAATTAGTAACAACAGTACTAATCGTTGCAAAAATAATTGATACATATAAAGTAAAATTTTTAAAAAAAGCATAAATTAAATTATCTTCATTTTTTTGCACAAAATATTTAATTAAAATTGCTAAAACAATAATTGCATAATTCATATATTTTTGAAATTTACCAACACCTTGTTTTTTTCACACTGCTAAATAAGCAGCTAAAAAATCTGAACCACCAGAACTACCACCAGCAATAAAAGCAATTGCGATAGCAAAACCTCAAATAATTGAACCAATAAAAGCATAAATAAAAGCCGCTAAAGTCATCACTGCTTTTCCCGTATCAGTATCCTTAGGTAAAATTAATTCTTCCATAATTTTTAATTGATCTAAAATCGGAATTGCTCGTAAAATAAAGTTTCATGCTGTTTGCATTAACATAAAAAATAAAGTATAAACAGTAAAATATCGGCCAACTTTAAAATATCCAAAAATTACAAAAGGAATATTTAACATTAAAACAACAATGTAAAACCACATCGCTTGTTCTTTAGGTGATGAAAAAATTGAATAAACAATAATTTGCGATATCCCACTAAAACCACCATTGTAAAAACCTACGGGATTAATAAAATAATTAAAAGTTAAAGTTAATAGTAATGCTGCTAATGTTAGCAATAACAAACTTCTCATAATGCGAGTAAATTTAGTATTATGAATTTTTTGAAAAAATAATTTCACTTGCTTGGAAAAACTAGGCTTTTTAAACTTTACTCTTTTTTTCATTACAACAAGTCTCCCAAATACATTACATCTAGTAATAAAACAATTTTAACAATAAATAAATTGTTGTAAATGATTTTAACAAAAAAAACTTAATTTTATTTATTATTCAAACAATAAAATTAAGTTTAAGTCATTAATGAAATTAAAATGGTGGACCCGAACGGGATTGAACCGCCGACCCCCTGCGTGCAAGGCAGGTGCTCTCCCAGCTGAGCTACGGGCCCATCAATGGTGGGACTAAGTGGACTTGAACCACCGACCTCACGCTTATCAAGCGTGCGCTCTAACCAACTGAGCTATAGTCCCAATTAAAGCATATATTTGAGATATATGCTAAAATATAAATTATCTTTTTGAAAATTGGTTTCCTGCTCGGGGACCTTTTAATCCATACTTATCTCTTTCTTTAATTCGTGAATCACGAGTTATTAAACCTTTTTGTCTTAACTTCATCCGATAATCTGGTGAAAATTTTAATAATGCTCTTGCAATACCTAATCTCGTAGCTCCAGCTTGACCGCTAAAACCACCACCATTAACTTTAACATTAATATCAAAACTTTCTTTCATATCCGTTTCTAACAATGGCTGTTCTAACTCTTGGATTAATGTTGCATAAGGAAAAAAAATAAGTGCCGGTTTATTATTAATAGTAATATTCCCTTTTCCTGAAGTTAATACTACTTGCGCTACTGATGTTTTTCTTCTACCCGTACCACGATAAATAATTTCTTTTTTTATTTTCATTAATTCGATTAACTCCCTTCTTCTTGTAATACTAATAGTTTTGGCATTTGAGCACTATGGGGGTGCTTTTCACTATCATAAACAAATAAATTTTTAGCTTGTTTTCTTCCCAAACTAGTATGGGGTAACATTCCTTTAATAGTTCTTTCAACCATCTCAATTGGATACTTATCTTGCATTACCTTAGCTGTTCGCACTCTCATACCACCAACAAAACCAGAGTGATTATAATATTTTTTATTATTCAGCTTATTACCACTTAATATTACTTTATGAGCATTAATAATAATAATATTATCACCACAATCAACATGGCTGGTAAATGTTGGTTTATGTTTACCTCTTAAAATACTTGCTACTTTTGTTGCTAAGCGTCCTAAAATTAAACCGCTGGCATCAATAATGTATCATGTTTTTTTCACATCTTGTGAATTAATCATTGTCGTTTGTCGCATTTATATCTCTCCCTTTGCATTTGCTCTTGTACCGAAGCTATAATGCATAAAAGCAATAAAATTATATAACAAATGTTTCGCTAATGCAATGAAAATAATAATTTGGTCGCGTTTAGTTTTCTTAGGTATTGCTTTGAAGAAGTAAAACAATCAGCTAATTATATTATTTAATTACTAAACTAATCCTGCCTTTCTTGTTATTGTCATTTTTATTCATTAGCATTTTATCATATTATTGAATTTTTACACAATAAAAATTGTTAATTATTATTAAATTTTAACTAAATATATTAATTTTATATTTTTACTTACTTAAATCTATTATATTTATTTGTTACAGCATTACCTTTATAATTAATTCAACTATCATCATTTTTATTATTATATTTATTTCATAATGAATTTTTATATATTTCTTTTCTGATTTCTATTTCTGAATTAATATTTTCATTAATATAATGTAATACATTTAATTTGTTTAAATTTGCCATTCTTAAATGTAATAGGTTATTTAAATTCTTATGATTATATATTTTTGCTCCATATCCTAATTGTTGTTTCACTAAATGTGATACATCACTTTCAATGCTACAGCCGATATTTCATTCTAAATTTTGGTTATGAATACCTTGCTTATTATTACTGAAATAATTACTCGCCTTTCTTAAATTTGTTTTAATATCTTTATTTAATTCATTTTTAGCAACATTCCGAATACTTTTTACTAATTCTTGATGATTTCCATTTTTATATAATTCAATTCAACTATTTAGTGTTACTTTACGATTTTCAAAAACAATATTAAATGCAGTTTGTTTTAATTTTTTAATAGCGTGATAACCATCTAAAATATATCTAACATTACCGAAACTATTGGCAATTTCTCTAATTCAAGTATCACCATCACCACAAACAATTATTTTGTCATAATTAATATTAACATAATGTTTTTGCAATTCTTTAATTAATAAATCACGATAATCCATCGTATTTATTCGTTTACCAACTTTTAACATTAGAAAATTACCTCGTTTATTTTCTAATGCTCTACGAGCATTTTTGTATTTTTTTTCTTTATGTCCGGTATGAAAAGTAACTAAACGAATTCTTTGGTCTTGTTGTTTAACTTTATGATCTAATGTCGCTAAAAATGTCTCATCTAGCTGAATATATAAATCCTTATTTTTGACATCAATTCTAGTTTTAGTTTCTTTTTCTGCTAGTTGAAAATATTCGGCAATATCGTATTTATTTAAAATATTTGAAATACTACCTTTTGAAATATAACAATGATTTAGAGCATCTAAAACATCGCGATACCGTTTACCATCACCTAGAAGACTTAAAACTTTAAATTGGACATCAAAATAAATGCGTTGTTTGGGCAATAAACCAATTTCTTTATCTAATAAACATACATATTCAAATTTACCTGATTTTTGATTTCAATATTTATATCGGCGTCGTTTAAAAATAACTTCACCAAAAATTGTAATAATTGTTCTTGTTGCAAAATGAACTACTTTATAACCTTGTTTTAAGCGATAATGATATTTATATAAGTACTCATCTAATTTTTCATATGCGTTGGCTAATTGTTCACATTTATTGGTGTACATATTTTTATGAGTTGCAAATAAACTGAATCAATGCTTGTTTTCTAAGGTTTTTACATTATTATTAATTTCTAACATAAAAAAATCACCTTTCTTGGTGTAGAGTAATTTTAACAAAGTTTAATTTAATTGCTTCAATCTACAATTTCCAGTTATTATCATAGTATTGTAAGAAGTCTATTTATAGTAAAAGTAGAATTTTTTTGTTTGACGGTATATAATGAAACTGCAAAGTGAATAGATTCCAGACTAAGATTTGGAAAAAGCATGTTGATGATAATTTAATAAAAATTAAATAAAAGGAAGTTGACTAATATGAAAAAACTTTTAGAATTACTGGGGATAATTTTGCTAACCAGTAATGCTGCCGGACCGTTAGTCGCCAACAAGCCTAATAACAATAAAGCTAAAATTAAAAACAGTCCAGAAACATTAAATCGTCCAAAAAGACAAACACAACCATCAAATGAACAACAATCCCAATCTTCAACAAGCAAAACAGATAATCAAGTTGAATTTATTGAAAAAGAAATTACTTTAAATGAAGATTATGCCAAAGAAATTCAAAACATGTTAAAAAACTTTGTGAAAAATAACCAAATTGATCCGTTAAGAATGATAAATAACGAAGGAATTATTAGAACACCTTTATTTGAAACAGATGAGAAAGAAAAAGTACGAAACGAGAATATTAAACTTCTTAAAAAATTAGATGCAGCTTTAGGATTAAGTGAATTTAAAGAAAATAAAACAAGAATTTTAATTCTAAATATAAAAAACAAAAATAATAATATAAAACTAGTAATTAATTTAAATACTTTTTATTTACTAGGATTTATTAATAATCAAAACAAATATTTTTATTTTCAAGAAGAAATTATAAATGAATTAGAAAATAAAATAAAAAAATGAAAAGAACTATTATCATTGCCTGCAGCAAAAGAATTAAATGAATTAAAAGAACAAGTTGAAACGTTAAAAAAAGATAAAAAGAAAAATCAAGATAAAATTAAAAAAATTCAGAATACATTAAATGAAAAATTTAAGCAATTTAAAGTAAAAGAAAATATTGTCTTCAATGCCAAAGACTGATCGTCATTAAAAAATCAATTTAATGATAAAATTGGCCAAAAAACGAAGGAATTAAATAAAATTAGATATTATCGAGGAAATTCTGAAGTAAACAACAAAATTGCCGAAGAATATAGTTGTGAAAAAATTGATTTAGGTTATAAAGAAGATTATACACCTAGAACTAATCAAAGGCCAGAACAAACCTTAAACGCTATAAATCCAAATTCAGAAGGTATTCCTATTTCGCAAAAGACTTTAAATGACGCCATTGCAAATTTAGCAAAAGTTAATAATGATAACAAACAAAGCCAGGATATTAAAGATGATTTAGTGCGCATGATTTTTGTAACCAGTGAAGCCATGCGTTTCGGATCCCATCTTAAATATTTCAATCACTACAAAGATAAAGACAAAAAAGAACAAGTTGTATTTAAAAATATTCCAGAAAATATTCAAAATATTATTAATTTACCAGATCCAAATATTTATACTGGCACAGTTACAATAACATTTAAAATTGCCGAAAATTCGTTTGCGGGATTAAAACCTGGTTTTTTAAACCAACCTTCTAAATCTGGCGGTAATACTGGCAAATCAAAGAATACTACTTTACAAAAAGATGAAAAAAAATTATCAGATGTTGTAATAACACGTGAGTTAGGAAAAATACCAGATAATAGTTCACAAACAATTTTAAAACATGTTAAGGGACTAAATTCTAACTTAGATATTAGTGAAATCAAAGTTGAAAATATTACTGAAACCACTGCCCAAATTACTTCAAAGTATGAGCTTAATTGAAAAAATTATGCACCGCAATTAAGGGGCGGGTTAACACTAGCGAGTGAGTTTTTAGAAGAACAGAGGAAAGCAATTTTTAAAAAATTAGATTGTGAAATATCTTATTTTGAAGTAATGAATAAGTTTCTTAATGATGAAAAACTTATAGAAAAATATAATTTTAAATTTGTTTATACTGAAGTTGAAATAAAAAAATTAGAAGAAATATGAAAAAAGTATGGACAACAAGCCAATGAATTACAGGAAAACAATAAATTTGAAAAAATTGGATTAGATAAATTATTATTAAAAGAATTAGAAAAATACAATAAATATATTAATGATAAAAAAATTGAAAAAGTTTTAGCAGAACTTAATCAAAAAAAAGAATTTAAAATTAAAATACAAGAAAAAGAGGAAAAACTAAAACAAAAATATTTAACAAAAGAAAAAATTATTCAAAAAATTAAAGAAGATATTTCCAATGAAATAAAAATCATTCTTGATAAAAAAAGAATCGATAACATGATAGAAAATGAAATTTTTGAAATTTTAATAAGTAAAGATAAATTGAATAAAATTGAAAATGTTTTAGAAGAATTTATTAATAAATTAGAATTAGATAAAGAAAAAAAAGATTATATAATAAAAAAATTTATTTTAAATGCTAAAGCAGCAATTCTTAAATGCGACATTGTATCTACACTAAAAAACCAAATAAATTTTAGAAATTTTTTTAAATCTTTTATTGTTAATCAAAGTTTTGATTTTTTTCCAAAAGAAGATTTTAATAAAATTATTGATAAGAATTTTTTAATATCAGTAGTATCATCAGGTAATATAGATATATTAAAATTAATTTTATCAAAAGATGTCAATGTAAATATTGCAAATGAAAGCGGATTATCACCTTTAAATGGTGCAATAATGGATGATAATTTAGAAATTGTTAAATTATTACTTGCTCATGGCGCTGATGCAAATGCACAAACTAGTGAAGATAATGGTAAACTAACTCCTTTATATATTGCAGCCCAAAGAGATTGTAGTTTAGAAATAGTTGAAGAATTAATTAATAATGGTGCTGATGTAAATGTAACGGACAAAAATGGTGATATTCCTTTACACAATGCGATAAGCAACGACCACGAAGCAATTACAAAGCTATTAATTGAAAAGTCTGCTAATGTAAATAAAATAAATTTATTTGGTAAAACGCCACTATTAAATGCAACTTTTCAATCTAATAATATTGATATTGTTAAACATTTATTAAATCATCCTCAGATTAATATAAATATTTCAGATTCTGCTGTTTTAGAATTATTTTCTTGAAATAATCCTGAGATAACAGAAATTTTAAAACAAAAACTTAATTCTAAAGGAATTAAAAAAACAGAAGAACAAATTAAAGAAAAAGTACAAAAATATGAAAAAATTAAAAAACAAAATCAAAATAAATTTGAAGATTTGTCATCATCACCCTTAAATGAAATAATGAATCAATTTATTTCAAATCCTGATTTACTTAAAAATATGATTCAAATATTTTCAAAAATTAAATTGTCAGGTGTTATTATCCAACCTGATTTAGGAAATATTGAAATTAGTAGCGGACAAACACAACCAACGGAAGAACAAATTAAAGAAAAAGTAAAACAATTAAATCCACAGGTAGATATTAATAAAATTAAAGTACAAGGAAACAGCATTACTAATATTGCGGCAATTATTGAAGCAAATAATGAAAATCATTATTCCGGCAAAGTTACAGTAACATTTACACTTGCTAAAAAAGCAAGTAAACCAAGTAAGACACAAAAAACAATTACAGAAGATAAATCAAATTATGGCGGATTTAAACCTGGTTTTTTAAACCCATCCACTAAATCTAATAGCAGTAGTAAGAGAGTGAGTGTTGGCGACCAGGCCGGAACTAGTGGCACCCAAAACCAAAATACTAGAGGAACAAATCACAATAATCAGTATGATGTGCCGGCGGATAATAGTTGTTTATTTTGATCGGTAGCAACAGCTTATTTATTACCAGTGAGAAATAATTATGAAGAATTTAGAACAAGATTTATTCAATTATTTGGTGAAGAAAATTTAAAAAATATATTACATATTCAAAAATTACTACAACAATATGATTTAGAAAATAATAGAGATTTAAATCAATTATGATATCAAGATGCCGCCGCCCACAGACTGGTAATAATTGTCTTTCGCAATCGCGTTGTCGATTATATCAGAGACAATTTAGATAGACAAACAAATTTATTATTAGAAAATCAAAATCAAACATTTCGAGATTTTATTAATATTACTGAAACTAATGAGGTTGATATCGATAATTACTTAATAAGAATGCGACAAGCCCCAACATGGGGTGGGACACCAGAAATAGTAGCGATGAGTAATCTTATCAATAATAATATTAGAGTAGATAACGATAGCCCATATCAACCCGTGCATCAAAATGCAAATAATAACATACAAATATTTCATATAAATGGAAACCATTATAATTTTGCTTTAATACCAGAAGAAAATCGAACAAATCACCCTATTGCTATTAATGACAATCAGGGAAATATTCTGGTAGTTGATACAACAAAAAGACCAGATAATTTACCACCAACAACCCCAAAACCAGATACAAACGCAATTAAATTACCGGTTGATGATCACGCTCAACACCATACTATTTTATCTAACAATAATGAGGATGATGATGCTAATCAAGGTAATGTTATCAACGCACCAGAACTAACAACAACCCCATTACAAAAAGATGAATATCATTTTGTAGATAAAAAAACAGAAGAAAAAAGTTTAAAAAATGATGAAAATTTAGAAATTAACTTAATTATTAAAAACAATAATAAAATCAAGCAAAATGTACCTGTAGTAAATAAACCAATAAACAAAAATATTATCAACGCACAAATAACAGCTACCAAGGCAATAAATAAATACAACGCTCTTTCAAAAGAAGAAAAATTAAAAAAATTAAATGAAATTAATCGTTATTATCAAACATTATCTGAAAATGATAAAAAAGCTTTTAAAGAAAAATTAACAAATACGGGATTAGCAGCTTTAAGCGGGGGTGCATTAACAGCTTATGGAACAAAAATGACTGTTAGTGGTACCGCTGCCACTAGTGTCACAAATGCAGAAGCAATGGAAATGACTCCGTTTTTATCAACAAGCACAACAGAAAGCTTAGCCGCTGCAGAAACAATTACTGTTGCCGAAACAGCGGCGGTTGAAGGCGGAGTTATAGCTGGAGAAACTGGTACTGCTGCCGCTCTGGCTCCGGAAACTCTAGGGCTATCCTTAGTAATTGGAGGATTAGCAATTGCAGGAACATGAATGTATTTTGCTTTTCATCATCATTCAACATCTGATATTGCGTTGCCGGCTTCAATTCATCATAATGTTTATGATAACATTGAAAAATGATATAAATTTCTAGCCCATGATAAATTAAAAATTAAAATTAACAAAAACACATGAAATGAAATCAAACAAAATAAAAATTCACAAGCAAACATTACTAAAATTATTAAAAATAAATTTGTTATAAGTGATCATTCTGGCTGAGGCGGAAGTATCACAAATGAAGATTTCAATACTCTCGTAAAAGTAATATTGCTTCATTTTGAACAAATAAATGGTTATTTTGAAATATTAGATAATAAAAATGATGGTTTTGTCATTATAACCAACACTGAAGGCGATTGACTGGGAATAGAATAAAATTTAACATTATTAATTAAAAGAGCAAGATATTTCTTATATGTGTTATGTAGAATAATCTGAGTCCAAATTTTAATATTATTTAAATTAAGGGGAATGTACAATTAACTGTGTCTCTAAGTAATTAACTTAAATTCACTCTGTCCTCAAATTTTATCATTAAATGTGAAATCGCACTACCCCAATTTTGAATTGGCATCGTTCATTTCTTAACCATATTTTAAAAACTGATGAGTCATTAGGGAAAATCTTTTTATTCTTAATGACTTTTCTTAATTGACTATTAACAGATTCAATCGCATTAGTTGTGTAAATAATCTTTCTAAATTTCTGGGGATATTCAAGAAAAATTATTTAAGTTATTTTTTCTATTTTAATATCTATTAATTTTATTATACTTTTTCATCTTGTAAGTTTTAAATTTATTTTATTTCCTTTAAATTTTATTTTATCTGTTATGTTTATGCCTAATTTTTGAATTGATTTTCAGCCGTTGTCATTTTTATAAAAGTAAGCGTTGTTTAAAGACCCATATTGATTTTTTATTCATTTAGGTGCATTTAAGAGTTCATTTTTATCTTCTTCCGAAAAATCTAAGTAGTAAAGATTTTCTATATTTTCAATTGGCACACCTGCATATTTGTTTATTGTTATTTTTGCACTAGGCAAGTTTAACAGATGAGTTTTATTCTCATTAGGTAATATTGTTTTATTTTCTTTTTTAGAACATCCAACTATTGGTAATATTGTTAGTCCCAAAAGAGCTATTTTATTTAAAAATTTCATAAATTTAACTCCTTTATTTTATTTTTTCAATATATATATATATATATATTATACAAAAATTCTTAATATCATTAGAAAAATGGCAAAACCAATTAAAAATTGAAAGGTATAGTAAAAAGCTGGTACTGTTTTAAACACTGGAAAAATCGCGGTTGAAAAGTTAACTGTCGCTTTTGCAATAATTGCTAATGGTCGTAAAATGGTAATGATTTGTGACGCTGTCAGCATTCAGTTTATCATTTTGATACCAGCATTTTGAATGGCACAACCAATATCATTAAAGGTTGGTATTCATCGTCCAGAATATTTGCAATTTGCTGGTGGAATTAAATCGTCTCATTCACCGTTATTTGAACCGTCAGGAATAAAGGCTGTGGAATTTAAGACATTAAAGTCATAAATTTTAAAATTGTAGTTAGAGGTATTACCTTTGTGATAAAGTGGAAAAGTTAAGGTAAAAATATTAATACCGTAACGAATATCAATATCGGTATTGAGATAATTAATACTGTTAGTGGCCTTGCTGGTTGGCAAGGTAATCAGTTTATTGTCATAGGATTTAAGGACATTAAAATCAATTTGATAAATGCTATTGTTGTTTTTAATGGCATTATAATTTTCTTGGTGTGTTTTTTTATCAAAAGTAAAAAAATAACTTCTTAGTAATAATTCTGAATTTCCTATAACATTTATTAAGTATTTTTTTGGATAAAAAGTAATTAACGAGCGATAAAAAAATCCAATTTGAATAAAGTAGTTCTTGTTATAATTATCTACGCCTTTAAAATCAATTTCAGTGTAAGTTTTCTCATCCATCATATCAAAAGTAGCATAAAATAAACTGGCAAAGAAGTTACCAAGAATTTCATAGATTTCATCAAAAATATTTTTATAATCGTTATTGTTAATACCAAGAATGTTGTTTTTAAAATAAAGGTAAATATCATTTTTTAAATCCGGGTCATAGCGTAAAAACTAAATCTAACATTGAGGTAATTTAAGGTGCCAAAAAGATACTTAATTAGGTAATAATCGTTAGAGTTCGCAGTGTCATATTTTCAGATTTCCTTTTCACCGTGTAGCAATTGTAAATACTTATTTCCGGCAATTAGAGTTTTGTTAAATGCCTTAATTTTCAAAACATTCTCATTTACTACATTTTTATCACTAGAAGTTTTATGATAAAAATAGCTCTCGTCTTTAAAGCCGTGATTTTTAATCGTAAATTCTTTGTAATAACCTTTTTCTAAGGTGTCAATGAAATTAAAAACTGGTGTTCAATAGAGATACGAGTAATTAAATTTATCAAAATCACCACGGTGAATCATTAAGTAATCAAGATTATCAATAATATCGTTATAGTTATGGTTGCCATCAAATTTGGTGGTTGTTTCTGGCAAATCAATGTCAGTACTTGGTTTAGTTTCTGTTTTTGCTTCAATAGCTACTAACTTCATTATACTTTTTCATCTTGTAAGTTTTAAATTTATTTTATTTCCCTTAAATTTTATTTTATCTGTTATGTTTATGCCTAATTTTTGAATTGATTTTCAGCCGTTGTCATTTTTATAAAAGTAAGCGTTGTTTAAAGACCCATATTGATTTTTTATTCATTTAGGTGCATTTAAGAGTTCATTTTTATCTTCTTCCGAAAAATCTAAGTAGTAAAGATTTTCTATATTTTCAATTGGCACACCTGCATATTTGTTTATTGTTATTTTTGCACTAGATAATTTTAATTCGTATGATTCATTATTTTGTCTTTTGTTTCTAATTAGTGATTGTGTTGTTGTTTTATCATTATTAATGTTTGAGGGAATAGTAAAAATGTTATTGAAACTAATAGTTAGCACGGTAAATATTTTCATAAACATTTTTATCACTCCTTTTTAAAATATTTTATTTTTCATTGTTCTTTCAGTTTTGATTTTTTTAATAAGTCACTCAATACCACAATTTATAATTACAGCTAATGTGATGCATATATATAAATATCCTAATATCATAAGTGAAATTAATGCTTCAAATTTTTCATATAATAATTTCAAATCATTAATTTCCAATTTTAAAAATGTAAGGTAAAATTCTTCATCAATATTTTTTTAAAGAATTAATGAGCTTGTTTGATTTCATTTTTCAAGGCTCTTTTTGCTCTAATTTTCTGAATAATAAAGCGGATTAATTTTTCAAATTTAATTGCAAAATATATTGCTCCGCCTCATCAAAAAACAAATATTCCTGCTAGCATAATACTAGTATTGAACTTACCAAAAAAATCAACCATCTGTTTATTCATAAAATCATTAAATTCGTTACTTGTTCCGGTTATTCATTTAGTATCGATTGCTGTTAATGCACAAATTAATAAGCTTATAAAGATGAAAATGATACTTAATACGATTTTTAACCACTGCTTTTTAAAAGAATTTTTAATTTTTAATCTTAATGGTGTTTTTTCTTTTGAATTATCTTTTTTAAATAATTTTCCTAAAAGTTTTTTCATTTTAATTGTCCTTTCATATTTTTTATCGTCCTTTAATCACAATAAATAAAGCAATCAGCACACAAGTTACACCAAGAATGGTAAAAATTGGGTGTTGCGAAAATGTTCGTGCCATTGGTTTAAACAAATCTAAAATTGTTAAATTGCTAGTAATAAACTTTTGGAAATTGGCAAGCCCTTCGCTAATATAGTTCGTTAAAGTTTCAAAATGACTACCAGCTAATAATCCAAGAACAGTTATTAAGATAAAAATAATAATTAGTTTAAACATTGCTAGTTACCTTGTTTTGTTTTTATTGGTTTTATTTGTTTTTTAGCTTTTCCTCACGCACTTAATCGACCCTTATTTTTAACGGCATATTGGCGTTGTTTTTCTAAATTAACTTGTTGACTACCAAATCCAAGAATAATTGCCATAAGAAATTCTACAGCCAGCGTTAAGAATAGAGGAAATATTAGTTGAATATTCGTTCCTGGTACTTCCAAACTTCAAATTAAATCAAAAACTTTATAAAGCATTTGGGCGAGAAAGTCGGACATTTTTGCGAGATTTTCCATTTTTTATTGTTCCTTTTCTTTCATTTTTCTTAAAAATTTACTAAATTTATCCATTTTTAAGTATTCTAAGTCTTCTAAATCAATTGCCGTATCAGTATAGTATTTATCTTCATAATCAGGATTTACTTTTGAATTTAAGTAATCTCTTAAAAATGCTAGGTAAAAAGAATTGTAAGTGTTAAGTATGGGTAGAGGAATTTTTAGTTTAAAAAAATAAATATCAAGTTCAGGAATATCACGATATTTAATGCGACGACCCTTTTTGCTATTTTTAGCATCAATTAAGGTGTTTCGTCAGCGTTCATATTCTTCAATGCTTGTAAAGGTGCCATAGATGACTTTTAAGTAGGGACGAAAAATATTAACGGGTTTTTTACGAATTCCCACAATCACATTATTGGCAATATCACGAACTTTAACTCAAATATGTTTATCTCTTTGACCGCTAGCCAGCACAATATGACCGAAATGGCGTGCCAGAGCGAAATATTCTTGAATACCGGTTTCTTCGTTTTTGGTATTATTTTTTTCTCAATCAGTTCCTTCTAAAAATAAGTTAGTTTCATCTCATAAAAGTAAGGTTTTGTCTGGCAATACCGGATAATCAAAATCTAATAATCCCATATGTCCTAAACTTAATTTTTGGGTTTCTAGTAATGGAAAGGTTGAGGCGATATGATATTTCTTCTTTTTTAGTAATTTTGATGCGTATACTAGAAAGGCGGTTTTTCCAGTTCCTAATGAACCAATAACGATGTTTAATGGTGAGTTTTTTAAGAAGTTAATAACTTTGTTAATTTGTGTTAAATTACCGATTTTAAAAAGAAAAATCAAAATACAACCCACTAAAAATAAATAGCTCACAATGTTTTTAAAATAACCGTTGTAAATATATCAAATTGCTCCTCAATGTCATAAAATTAAAAATGAGGTGCGATTCAATTCAATAAAATGGTTATTTTTTTCTATTATTCATTTGCAAAATTTCATCTTGCACCTCACTTTATTTTTTTGTTAGCGTACCGCTCCAAGTAATTTTTCAAACATTTTAAAGCAAATAAAGAATATTGCCAAAATAAATGGAAAAATGAATATTCAGTAGTCAGCAAAGAAGTTACCGACTTGTGGCATATTAACAGCAATAATATCTCACATTTTAGTAAACGCTGTCATAATTGCATTTCATAATTTAGTCATCGCGTCACTAGCTGTTATTTTTTCTACTGTTGCTGGTGCATCGGCCAAGAAAGTTCCAATCATATAATCACCCCCTTTCTTTTTAAAACATTCATCATTTATATTCAAAGTTTTTCTTAAATTTGTTAAAACCACGATTAACCTTAACACGATTGTATTTTTTCCTAATTAATTTTGAATTTCTTTGGGAATGCATCACAATGTAACTTCTTGAAATTACTTTTGTCTCTATCTAAATACTGATATCGTTTTTCAAAGTAGCATTAGAATAAATCACACCATAATCGCTGTTAAGAATCAAAAAGCAATGTTTGCTATTAAAAGTCAAAGCGGTGCTTCGGTTAATTTAATTTCTTTACCACCAGTAATGTGAGCCGGAATAGTTGTAATTTGAATAAATAAATCTCAGAAAGTTTGTTTAATTTGTTCTCAATTAAATTCTTTTAAGTTTATTGTCATTTTTTATCTCCCAAAAATCATTTTTATTGGTAAATACATAATTGAAATTAATGCGAAAAGAAAAGTAATGATAATAATTAATCCGGCAATAAACGCAACCTGCGCAGGCATTTTTTCTATCGGAACAAACAGTTTTAAAAATTCCATAATAATTTCTCAAAACATTATTTTTTATTCTCATTATTTTCTTTTGAATTAGGAGCTTTAACTCATTCTTCAAAGCGAGCAATAAATACTTTTTCGTCTTTTGTGAAATTACCAGTATTATTTTTAATGACATTTTTATATTTAATTCGCATTTTTATTTTGGCATAAATTTTATAAGCAAAATATGCCAATAGCATTATGCAAATGATAATAAATATTATTCCAATCGCAATATTCATTTTTAAACTCCTTTAAAATAGTTATAATTTATATCTTTTTTGTTGTTTTCTTTTTCAGCAATGAAAAAACCTAATAATTCTTGTCCCTTAATTAATTTGGTTTCTTTTTCTTTTTGATTAATTGAGATTACTTGATATTTACTATCTTTAATTATTCCAATGCAAATTGAATTTTCATATTTTCCTTTATAAACAAATCGCTTTGGAAACCAAATACCGATTTGTTCATTAAATGACGGAATTTTTGGTGCTTTAATAAGCATTGCGTTTTGTGTTTCTTTTAAAAGATATTTTTTAGTATTTAAGAAAATGTTTTCAATGTTTTTCATAATAAATTACCTTTCTTATGAATAAACTAAGTTATATTAACTAAGTTTTAGTTAACTTAGTTTTTTAAACACTTATATATCGCAGATTTAAGTGTTTAACAAGCTTTGTTAGTAAATTTTGTTTTTTTAATTAGATAAAGATTTTAATAATTTTAAACTTAGTATACCCCTATATAGAAATTTCTACACTTTAATGTCCGCATCCTACCCTTGGAACTAATTTAATAGCGTGTATATTTTTAGGAAATCCACCCATTCATTTTTTTATTGCAAAACGAAACAAATTGCTATAGCTAATAGGATGTTATCTATTAACTGGTAAACTTCTTTTGGTTATGGCGACCACCCACAATTTATCGTGCTTTAATACATACCAACATTATTAACTCACTTGTATTTAATTTTCAAAGAACAAATTTTTAACACCCTATAAAATAAAAAGACAATCATTGCTGACTGTCTTAATACTTATTCAAATATTTTCCTACCTAACAAAACTTTATGCGTCCAATAATTTTTAGTAAAAAATACTTCCTAATTTAGGAAGTATTTTTTACTAAATTTTTTAAAATCACTATTGATTTTCTTTTTCACTGTTTTCATTTTCCATATCTTGATTATTGTGGTCATCGTGTCCAACATTTGGATGATGCTCCTGTTGTTCATTAGAATTTGGCATCTCATTATTTTCTTCTGGCATTGCACCATTACCATTACCATCAATCATATCATTTAAA
This sequence comes from Spiroplasma endosymbiont of Dromius quadrimaculatus, assembly GCF_964031155.1. Lineage (NCBI taxonomy): Bacteria > Bacillati > Mycoplasmatota > Mollicutes > Entomoplasmatales > Spiroplasmataceae > Spiroplasma > Spiroplasma endosymbiont of Dromius quadrimaculatus. The sequence continues at coordinate 107,445 of NZ_OZ035010.1, read as the reverse complement.
ATAATCATTTCTTCACCTCCTATTAAAGTTAATTATAAACTTTAAGAAAATTAATTAAAGATAAATTAAAATAAAAATTTAATACTTAATATTCATTAAGTACAACCCTTCACCAGATACTTGATATTTAGTTTTCAAAGCTAAAGGATTTAATAATTTTTCTTGCAACTGTGTTAACGATATTTTTCCTTCATAAACAAGCTAAAATACTACCAACAATCATTCTTACTTGATGCCGAATAAAGCTTGGGGCTTTAATAATAATTATCACTAAATCTTGATGTTTTTTAATTTTAATACTTTTAATATTTCGCACCCGATTAATAGTTTCATTATCTTTTAATAAAGAAAAATTAGCAAAATCATAAGTTCCAACAAAAATTTTAGCAATCTTTTGTAACTTTCTTTTTCGTAACGGTTTGTTATATTGATAAATATATCTTTGTTGAAAGACATTGTAAGACCCACAATTAATCTGATAATGATATGTTTTCAAAACACATTTTTTTCGCACATGAAAATCATTAGCAACAAGGCAACAATTAGTAATATAAATATCATTAGGCAATTTATTATTTAAAATTCATTGTAATTGTTTTGGTTCTAAGACAATATTAAATGATAATTTAACTTTTTGGTCATAACTATGAACTTTTTTATCAGTACGACTTGCTACTTGAATTTTAAACTCACAATTAAAAGCACTAGTAATAACTGCCATTAATGAACCTTCAACAGTAATTTTATTATTTTGACGGGCCCATCCCCAATATTTGCTACCATCATAACTAATGGATAATAAATAAGAAACCATTATTTTAATATTCTATTAAGCGTCAAACAAACTGATCAACATAACGCATCGGTTTTCAAACATCACAATGATTTAATCAATCACTACCAATATTAGTCGATAACACCACCACTGATGCTAAAAAACAAAGAATTAAAATTAAAATGAATACATCTAAAAATCCAATCCGATATTGACGAAATCGCGTTCTTTTTTGATGGGGGTCATAACCCCGAGCATCCATTGCATAAGCCATATCCTCAGCTTTTTGAAATGATGATACTAGTAAAGGAATAATTAAAGAAACGATGGACTTAATTTTATCTTTAAATTTACCATTTTTAGAATCCATCCCTCTTGATGCTTGTGCTTTTTTAATTCGCATTGCTTCTTCAAATAAAGTTGGTAACATTCTTAATGCCATTGAAATGATAATTGAAATAATATGAACAGGAATTTTAATTAACTTCAAAGGTCACATTAAATCTTCCAAAGCTAATGTTAAATCCAATGGTTTTGTTGTTGATGTCAAAATCGTTGTTACTAAAACCATCAAATAAATTCTTAAAGAAATATATAATGCCGTTAAAATCGCTTTTCAAGACACAATAAGAATCTTAAACTTAGCTGGTTGATATATGAGACCCACTGTCTCTCAACGTGGTTGTTTATCCGCATCAAATTCTGGTTTAATAAGAAAGAAATTTAATATTAATAATACTAAAGTTACAAAAATAACAAACTTAAATAAAGAAAATAATAATCGCAATGGTAATTTAGAAATAAAGAAAATACTAATAATTACTGTTCCTGTTAAAATATAACCGGTAAAACCAGTATTAATAAAAACCGCTGCAATTAAAGCAATTATTGATAGCATTTTAATTCTAGGGTCAAGGCGATGAACAAGAGAATTATATGGTAAATACCGTCCAAATGATATATTCATAAATTAACTCCTTCTACTTACTATTAATTCTTTGTGCTAATTGAGTTACTAAATCTTCAACAGTCCGAGCATTGATATTACTAGTATCAAAACCATTATCTTTTAACTTTTGTAAAAAATGAAAAATTTTTGGTGGTTCAATATTAATTTCTTTAATTAATTGAGCATTAGCAAAAAGACTAACCGGATCACTTTGATGATACAATTGACCATTTTTTAAAACAACAACTTCATCGGCATATTGCAAAACATGATCCATATTATGAGTAACAAGAATAATGCGTTTTTTATCTTGTTTATTAAACTTAAAAAATAACTTCATTAACTCTTCTTCCCCATCAGGATCTAAGCCAGCTGTTGGTTCATCTAAAATTAAAGTATGACCTTCAATCGCCAAAATTCCAGCAATTGCTACTCTTCTTTTTTGACCACCAGATAAATCAAAAGGCGAACGCGTTAAATATTCTTGACCTAATCCCACAAGTTCTAAATACTTAGCAGCTTTAAGTCGGGCTTCATCCTTTTTAATCCCAAAGTTTAAAGGACCAAACATAATATCCTTTTCAATTGTTTCTTCAAATAATTGATATTCCGGAAATTGAAAAACTAATCCTACTGATTTTCGTAATAATTTTTGCTTTTTAATTTTTCTTTGCTTTGCTTTAATCAGAAAATCACCAACAATAATTTGCCCAGCTGTTGGAATTAATAATCCATTCATATGTTGAATTAAAGTTGACTTTCCACTACCAGTTGAACCAACAACCGCCGTAATAATAGAATCCTTTATTCACAGATTAACATCTTTTAAGGCTTGAAATTGAAATGGACTTTTAGGAGCATAAATATAACTAACATTATTAAATTTAATTAAATTCGATGGATTATCAATAATTATTTTTTTTGACATATTTGTTGTACCAATTCCTCTTCATATAATGTTTCATCAATGTTAACACCATACTTTTTTAATCCATAAGATACTTTTAAAATAAAAGGAATATCTAAATGAATACTTCTTAAAAAATCAACTTCTTTTAAAATTTCTTCTGGTTTACCAAAACGAACAACTTTTCCTTTATTCATTACTAATACCTTATCAGCATTAATAATTTCATCCATATCATGGGTAATTGAAATAATTGTTTTCTCACGCGATTCTTTTAATTGCACCATAATTTCTTTTACTTCTCTTTTTCCCTTAGGGTCTAACATACTAGTAGCTTCATCAAAAATAATTAATTCTGGAGTTAATGCTAAAGCCGAAGCAATCGCTACGCGTTGTTTTTGACCACCTGATAATAATAATGGTTCGTGATCTAAATAACTTTCCATTCCTACCATTTGTGAATATTTCGTAATAATATCCGGCATCAATTTTGGGTCAACACATTTATTTTCTAAACCAAAAGCAATATCATCACGAACTGTTGAACCAATAAATTGATTATCCGGATTTTGAAAAACAATTCCTAATTTACGCGAAATTAATTGACTATTTTCTTTAGTTACTAAATTACCAAATACTTCAATGCTACCTTTTTGCGCTTTTAAAACGCCAATAATAATTTTTGATAAAGTTGATTTCCCACTACCATTATGACCAATAATAGTTATATACTCACCGTGATTGATACTAAAACTAACACCATCTACCGCATTAGGATAACTCATACGATATTTAAATTCAATATCTTGTACTTTTAAAGCAACATTATTTTTTCTTGTTAATGTTTCCAATTTTTCGTGGGCTTTTTTTTTCTTTCTCATTAATATACTCCCAAATATCTAAATAATTAATATTTAACTATTTAATTTTAACACACTAATAAAAGAATGTTAAATAGGAAACATTAAGCACACATTAATCGCTACTAAATAAAAGATAATTTATTGATATTTATAATTGATTTTCAGCTTCGTTTTTTTGCTTTCTATTTTTCAATATTCGTTTTTCACTTTGTTGATTTTTTTTTGCTTTTTTTATTAACTTCTTTTCATTTTTCTTATTTTCTTGTTTACGCTTTTTACTTATTATTTTTAATTCACTTCTTAATTGTTTTAATTGTTCACAGCATTTTTGCTTTGCCTCTTGATTTTGAATTCTTTCTCTTTTTTTAATTATCTTTAACGCTTGTTTTGTTTTTCGGCGTTCTTTAATAAATTGTTTTTTTTCTTCACCTTGAAGACTTCGTCTTTTCTTAATTAACTTTATTTCTCTTTTTAAATTTATTTGTGCTTGTTTACAGTCTTGTTTTTCTTTCTTAATTTCTCTTGTTCTTTTCTTTTTATTAATTCTTAGTTCTTGCTTTAATTTTTTGCTTTCTGCTTGATATTTTTGTTTTTCTTGTTTTTTTTCAGCTTTAATATTGCGTTTAACTAATTTTAATTTTTTTCTTAACACAAATCATTCTTGAATTGTTAATCTTGCTTTCTTATTTTCACTACTCTTTTTCTTTTCAATTAACTTTAATTCTTTTCTGATTTTTTTCTGTTCATTTTTGGATTTTATTCGTTCTTGTTTTTTTTCAGTTTTTCTTTTATGCTTAATTAGTTTTAATGCTTTTCTTAACCTGCTTTGTTTTTCAATACTTTGCTTTTCATTATCTTCATTTTCATTATTATCAAAATTTGTTTCTAACATCCTTATTCTTCCTAACTCCTAACATTTTTATTAACTTATTTATTGCTTTTTTATTATTCATCCATATGTTTCATTACCTTTCAATTGATTTAAAGAAATTAATTAAAATAGTTTTGATTATCAATATAATAAGAAAAATAGTTTTTTCTTCTTGAAGAAAAAACTATTTTCAAAATTAAACTTTTTTATTGCAGAGTACATTCCTGAACTGCTCGATTTTACTTAATTAATTTCTCTAAAATTATTATGCAATAAAATAACAAAAGAATAAACTATAAAATATTATGTACCTTCATGGATTTTAACAATAACATATGCTACGGTTTTTAGTGTTTCATAAATTGTCGTAATAATTAAATATAAAATTCGAACTAAGTAAATTCATTTAATTAGTTTAGCTTCATTAGTAGTTAACAATGATTGCGCAAACTTATATACGGGTTGCATTGCCCAAATATAAAAATATATCGGAATACTAATTGCTAAAATAAAACAAATACTAGCAATGATACCAATAACAATTATTGCTTGATGTGGATTAGCATTACCAAATAATGCTTGACTATTAAGAATTAATAAAACTAAATTAATAATAAAAAATGATGTTACCACTAATGCTAAATTAACAACTAACGATCACCCAAAACTAAGAAATAATTTTCTTCCTTGCGAAGTAGAATATGCTACTTCCCCAGCTTTAGTTAAAGTATATAAACTACTACGATGATAAGTTCAAGGTAACATTTTAACTATTAAATGATGTGGTTGTTGCTTTTTGTAATGAAAAGGCGTTAATTGAAAAAACTGACTTTTAATTTCATAACTAGTAGTTTTTTGAACTTTTTTCCCAACAAAACCAAACTTCTTTAAATAAGCATCAACAAATTCTTTTCCTGTTAAATTAGCACTGTTAGTATTTCTAATAATTGATGAATATATTCAAGTAGCCAATCAAGTTATTAATAAAATTCCAACTAAAATTCCAAAAACTATTAATGCTATTAATAGTCCTATGGGAATATTACTAGCGATATTTATTTCTAAAAATAATGTTTTTAATTGCATATTATTCTCCTTTAATAAAATTATGACAATATTTTATCATATATTGCAATAACAAAAAATAACCTCAGTATTTATTGAGGTTATTAATCGGATTTATTATTTAAACTAATTCAATATAAACCATTGGGGCATTATCGCCTTTACGGTCATCAGTTTTTAAAAGTCTCGTATAGCCCCCAGATCTTTCATTATATCGCTTAGCAATATCAGTAAATAATTTTTGTAAAACTGTTTCTGTTTCATTAACATCAATATTTCGTAAAATACTTGATGCTTGTCTTCTAGCATGCAAATCTTGTCTTTTTGCTAAGGTAATTAATTTATCAATTGTTTTTCTTAATTCTTTAGCTCGTTTTTCAGTTACAAGCAATCTTTCATGAACAACTAATTCTGTTGCTAAATTACGCATTAATCCTTGTCTTCAGCTAGTATTTTTACCGCGTTTTTGAATAAATGACATATTCTCTCTGTTCCTCCTTTTATTCTCGTTTAAAAGTTAGCCCTAATGCTAATAATTTCTCTTTAATTTCATTAAAGGATTTTCTTCCTAAATTTTTCGTTGCTAAAATATCATTTTCTGTTTTATCAGTTAAATCACCAATAGTAACAATTTCTGCTCGTTTTAAACAATTATATGAACGCACCGTTAAGTCTAATTCTTCAATCGGTTTTTCTAATTCATCTGTTTCTTGTTTTTCAGAAATAGAAATAATTTCTAATGATTGTGCTTGCTCACTTAAACTAACAAAATGTTCTAAATGAGCAATTAAAATCTTCGCAGCAATCGCAATTGCTTCTACAGGAGTAACCGAACCATCGGTTGTTAATTCTAAAACTAATTGCTCTAAATCAGCACTTTTTCCCACTTTAGTTGGTTCAACACTATATTTAACATTAACAATTGGTGAATAATTAGAATCCATAGGAATAATTCCAATATTAGTAATTAAGCGTTTATTATCATCAAATGATTTATAACCACGAGAATTTTGAGCATACATTGTCATTTCTAATTTACCACCTTTAGCAACAGTAGCAATTAAATAATCACCATTTAATATTTCAACTCCTAACGGACAAACAATCATTGAAGCTAATACTTCACCAGCTCCAGCATCTACTTTTAGTGAGACACTTTCTTCTTCTTTAAAAACAGTATTATCAATTTTTAAAATAATACCTTTTAAATTTAAAATAATTTGAGCAACATTTTCAACAACCTCTTTAATTGTTGAAAACTCATGACTAGCCCCTTTAATATCAACACCATAAATTGAAGCTCCCGGTGTTGCTGCTAATAAAGTTCTTCGTAAAGCGTTACCAATAGTATTACCAAATCCTCTTTCTAATGGTTCTACTATAAAGCAACCGAAATTTTTACTAGTACTTTCAGTTTGTAATTTAAAATTTGGTCTAACAAATTGTTTCATTTATTAACCTCTTGGCCTTTTAGGGGGACGACATCCATTATGAGGAATTGGTGTTACATCTTTAATACTTGTAATTTCCAAACCAGCTGCTTGTAAGCTTCTAACAGCAGCATCTCTTCCAGGACCGGGTCCTTTACACTGAACTTCAATCGTTCTCATTCCATGTTCCATTGATGCCTTAGCAACTTGTTCTGCTACCATTTGTGCAGCATAAGGGGTTGATTTCTTTGTTCCTTTAAAACCAATTGCACCAGCCGCACATCAAGCAATAACATTGCCTAATTCATCAGTCATTGTTACAATTGTATTGTTAAATGTTGAATGAACATGGGAGATTCCTTTTAAAATATTCTTTTTTTGTCTTTTCTTTGCAACTTTTTCTATTTTTGCCATCGTGTTACCTCCACTTCTTACTATTTTTTCTTATTAGCAACTGTTTGCCTGCGATCTCTTTTTGTTCTGGCATTTTGTTTAGTAGATTGACCATGAACTGGTAAACCTTTACGATGACGAATACCACGATAACAACCAATTTCCATTAATCGTTTAATATTTAATTGGGTTTCGCGTCGTAACTCACCTTCTACTTTATAATCTTTAGATATTTCTGCTCTAATATTTGTTAGTTGCTCTTCTGTTAATTGTTTAACACGAATATTTTCATCAATACTACATTGTTTTAAAATCTTTTGAGCATTTGATAAACCAATCCCATAAACATATGTTAAAGCAACAACAACTCTTTTATCATTAGGGATTTCTACTCCTGCAATTCTTGCCATATTTAACCTCCTATTTTTAACCTTGTCTTTGTTTGTGCTTTGGAGTTTTACAAATTACTCGCACACATTTTTTTCTATTAATTATTTGACATTTATCACAAATTTTTTTAACTGATGATCTTACTTTCATTTAATTTTTCTCCTTTTACTATTTTTTTACTTATGACGATAAGTAATCCGCCCACGTTTTAAATCATATGGAGAGAGTTCAATAATTACTTTATCACCTGGTAAAATCCTAATGAAATTCATGCGAATTTTACCAGAAACGTGAGCTAAAATAACCACATTGTTTTCTAATCTTACCTTAAACTCAGTATTAGGTAAACATTCAATAACAATCCCTTCCACTTCAATAATATTTTTATTTTCTTTTTCTTTGGTGGCCATTTAATTCCCTTCTTCCATTGAGTGTGGATTAGCAGTTAAAACTTCATATCCTTTTGCGGTTACTAGAATTGTATGTTCAAAATGAGCTGAATATGTACCATCAAGGGACACAACTGTTCAATTATCACTTAAAACTCTAGTTTCGTCAGTACCAATTTGTACCATTGGTTCAATACAAATTGTCATTCCTGCCACTAGTTTTAAGCCATAGTCATATTTACCATAATTAGGGACATATGGTTCTTCATGTAATTGTTTACCAATCCCATGTCCCGTATAATTTTTTGGTAAATGATACCCTTGTTGCTCAACAAATTGTTGAATTGTTGCGCCAATAGTACCAATTCTAACACCCGGAGCAATAATTGCTATTGCCTTATTTAAGGCTTCTTCCGTTACAGTAATTAACTTTTGATATTCCGCTTTAATTTGACCAACACCAACAGTAATCGCCGCATCCGCAAAGTATCCATCAACAACAGCACCAGCATCAATTGATACTAAATCACCTGTCTTAATAATTTGATTATTAGCAATTCCATGAATTAATTCATTGTTAATAGAAACACAAATATGATTAGGAAAACCATAATAACCTTTAAACGCTGTTTTAGCATTATTTTCTTTTAACACTCTTGTTGCTATTATATCAAGGTCGCGTTTTTTTATTCCGGGAATAATTGCCTTTTTAACTTCAGCTAACATTTTAGCAACTACTTTTCCCGCAGCACGCATTGCTTTAATTTCCAACTCATTTTTAACAGTAACCATTTATTTTACACACTATCTAAAATACTTTTAATACCATTAAATACTAATTTACTTGACTGATTAGCATCAACAACATGTAATAAGTTTTCTTCTTGATAATACTCTACTAACGGTAAAGTCTCATTCAAATAAGTTTGAATTCTAATTTTAGCTTTTTCTTTCGTATCATCATCGCGCTGAATTAATGATGCACCATCATCATCACATTGCATCGCAATTTTAGGTTTATTAACTAATTTGTTATATGTTCGATTACAAGTCGGACAAACTAAGCGATTAGTAATCCGATCAATTAAATGTTCTAAGTCAGCTTCTAAATAAATAACAAAATCAATTTGTTGTTCTTTTTTTTCTAAAATCTCTTGCAACGCATGCGCTTGTTTAAGCGTTCTTGGAAAACCATCAAGAATAAAGTCTTCGCTTAAATTATCAATGGTTTCTCGTACAAGATTAATGACTTGTTCATCGGGTACTAATTTTCCTGCATCTAAATATTCTTTAGTTTTTAATCCCAATGGTGAATTATTTTTTATCGCTTGACGAATAATATCTCCTGTTGATAAATGTATCAAACGATATGCCTCACATAACTTTTGTGACTGAGTTCCTTTACCACTTCCGGGTGCTCCTAAAAAGATTAAATTCATTTTAAATACCACTCTCTTTTATCATATATTTTTACTTTGATTTTCATCCCTTTTAAATTGAATATAAGATTGTTGCGTCAAATGTCCTTGAACTTGACGAATAACTTCAATTGCAACACCAACCATAATAATAACTCCTGTTCCACCAATTGCTAACATTGGCGGTAAATTTGTTAATTTAGAAATTAATGTTGGCAATATGGCAACAAAAGCTAAAAAGATACTACCAACAACACTTAAACGATTTAAAGTTGATTTAATATATTTCTCAGTTTCTTTTCCTGGTTGAATTCCAGGAATAAATGTGCCATTCTTTTGAAAATTCTCTGCCATTTGTTCAGGATTAATTTGTACTTGAGAATATAAGAAAGTAAAGAGAATAATTAAAATCGCAAAAATGCTCATTCCTGACCATGAATCTAATGCCAAATAAGTCTCAGTAAAATTAGTAAACCCTGTTCCTTCGGGATTATTAGCTTTAACAATTTGGGCAATTGTTAAAGGTGCTGTTATAATTGCTGAAGCAAAAATCACGGGAATAACACCAGCCGAATTAATTTTTAACGGCAAATACGGTGCTTTTTCACTTTTTAACGCTAATCCACTTCCCGTCTGTTGAATCGGAATTCTTCTTTCTGATTCAGCAAAGAATACAACCATTAAAATTACTAAAAGAAAGCCAACCATATAAAGTAAAAACTTTAAAAATCCACTAAAAACAACTATTGCTTCACTTTGACCACCAACTCAAAATTGAAAAGTTTTAGCAATATTAAATGGTAAACTAGAAGCAATTCCTGCAAAAATAACTAAAGAAACACCATTACCAATTCCACGAATTGTAATTTGATCAGCTAGTCAAAGAATTAAGAATGTCCCTCCCAAAAGCAATGTTGGTACCAAAATATAATAAAACACTGCCGATGTAGCAATATTTCCAGCATCTGCTTCTTGCCATTTAAGACTAATAATTTTTTGTTGTGCTAAGGTCATAATTGTCGCAAAACCTTGCATAATGCCAAATGGCAATGTTAATCATTTAGTTAATGTATCTAATTTTCGTTTCCCTTTTTCTCCTGATTTGGCTCAACGAGATAATCCTGGAACTAAATCAGTAGATAATAATTGGACAATAATAGAAGCAGTAATGTATGGTGATAACCCTAAAGCGAAAAGTGAAAATCGGTCAATAGAGCCTCCACCTAACATTGCAATCAAATTAAAAAATTCTCTTGAATCCTTATTAGATTCATTAAGGTTTTTATTTATATTAACCCCTGGAACAGTAATTAATGCTCCCAAACGAATAATAAATAAAACCAATAATGTAAAAGCTAATTTTAATAAAATATCTTTATTATTACGATAAAATCTTTTAATGGTTGTTATCACTATTAAATCACCTCGGTTTTACCATTAGCCTTCTCAATAGCATCTTTAGCAACTTTTGAAAACTTATGAGCTTTAATAACTAATGCTTTACTAATTTTACCATTAGCAAGAATTTTTACTAATGATTTTTCACTATTAATTAATTTTTTGCTTTTTAAAACTTGGGGAGTAATTTCAGTTACATCTAATTGTTCTAAAGCACTTAAGTTAACAATTTCATATCGTTTCTTTGTAAAATTGGTAAAACCGATTTTAGGAATTCTACGAAATAAAGGCGTTTGTCCACCTTCAAATCCAGGGCGAACACCACCACCACTTCTAGCATTTTGACCTTTATGTCCTTTACCAGAAGTTTTTCCATGCCCTGAAGATGTTCCTCTTCCAAGGCGTTTTTTATCTTTACGAGATTTTTCAGTATATTTAAGTTCATGTAATTTCATAATTATTGTTCCCTTGCTAGTGATTTTTCACTAACTTTTTCTTTAATTTCTCGTAAACTATAAACTTGTTCTTTAGTTCGCATTTGTTTTAAACCATCCATTGCTGCTCTAATCATAATAAGTGAGGTATTAGAACCTAATGACTTAACATAAATATCTTGAACACCAGATACTTCAATTAAAGTCCGAACTGGACCACCAGCAATAATTCCCGTACCTTTTCTAGCAGGTTTAATTAATACTCGGCCCCCACCATAATGACCAATAACCTCATGAGGAACAGTAACCCCCACCATTGGAATCATAAAAGTATTTTTCTTAGCAGCTTTTGCTGCTTTTTTAATAGCATCGGGTACTTCATTAGCTTTACCAGTAGCAAAACCAACTTTTCCCTTATGGTTACCAACAATAACTACTACTGAGAAACGAAAATGTCGCCCCCCTTTAGTTACTTTAGTTACCCTTCTTACTTTAACGACCTTTTCTTCAAACTCTTCAACCGGTTTTTGAAAATTAGCGTTTGGTTTTTTAGTTCATCGTTTTTTATTTCGTTCACCATCACTACCTCGATTAGCAAAATTAGGCTTAGTTGGTGATGTCGTTAAATTTTGTTGATCTTTTTTTTCTTGCATTAACATACTTCTCCTCTACTAAAATTTCAATCCATGTTCTCTTGCAGCCTCCGCAAACGCAGCAATTTTCCCGTGATACAAGTACCCCCCACGATCAAAGACCACAGTGGTAATATTGTTTTCTAAAGCTTTCTTGGCTAACATTTCTCCCAGAAGAGTAGCACTAGCTTTATTTAAATTACCCTTACCTGTACCTGTCATTTGCAAAGTTGAGTAAGAAACTAGTGTCCGGTGCTGACTATCATCAATAATTTGTGCATAAAGATTCTTATTAGAACGAAATACATTAAGTCGGGGTCTTAATTCAGAACCAGTTATTTTTTTACGAATGCGAAAATGTCTAATTTTTCTTGCTTCATAGCGATTTGATTTCATTTTTAACTCCTTTGAAAGTAATCTAGACTATTGTCTATTTACCTGCTGATTTCCCTTCCTTACGAATAATGTATTCATTATCATATTGAATTCCTTTAGCTTTATACGGCTCTATTCGTCGAAAAGCACGAATATCGGCTGCTACTTGTCCAACTAATTCTTTACTAATTCCTGAAATAATAAGTTCTGTTGGTTTAGGACAAACAACTGTTATTCCCTCAGGGATAGTATATTGAATCGGATGTGAAAACCCTAAACTTAAATTTAGTTTATCACCCTGAATATTAGCACGATATCCCACCCCATTAATTAATAATCTTTTACTAAAACCAGTAGTAACACCTGTTAACATTCCTTCTAACAATGAATTAGTAGTTCCATGTAATTGCTTAGTATGTTTTTGTTCATTCGGTCTAATAGTTTTAATCGTTTGGTTTTCAACAATAATAGTAATTTTTTGTGGTAATTGTTTATTGAGTGTTCCTTTAGGTCCTTTAATAGTTACGATATTATTTTTTGCAATATTTATTTCAACGCCATCTTTTACAGATAGAATACGATTACCAATTCTTGACATAATTTATCACCCTATCAAACAAAGGCAAGAACTTCGCCACCTAAACGATTTTCTCTTGCTTTTGCATCAGTCATAACTCCAAGTGATGTCGAAATAATTGCAATTCCTAAACCATTTAAAACCTTTGGAATCTCACTATTTTTAACATATACTCTAAGACCTGGCTTAGATATTCTCTTTAAACCTCAAATTACCCTTTGGCTTGCTTTATATTTTAATAAAATATCAATTTTGCTATGAGTTCCATCTTTGGGTTTCTCATTAATTTTAAAATCGGTAATATACCCTTCTTCTTTCAGAATTTGGGCAATTTGCAATTTTATATTAGAAGTCGGAATGCTTACCTTTTTAAATTGTCGCTGGTTAGCATTGCGAATTCTTGTTAGCATATCGCTAATTGGATCTGTCATCATATTTTACTAACTACCTCCTATCATGAAGCTTTCTTAAGCCCAGGGATTTGCCCTTTATTGCCAAATTCACGAATACATATACGACATAATTGAAACTTTCTTAATACTGACTTTGGTCGGCCACAATTTTGACAACGAGTGTATGCGCGAACTGCAAACTTAGGATTTTTTAATTGTTTTACTTTTAGTGATTTTTTTGCCATCAGTTTCTTTCCTCTCCTATTTCTTAAATGGTGCACCCATTTTTTTTAGTAAAGAAAATGATTCATTTTGATTATTACTAGACATTACAATAGTAATACTCATTCCTCTTGTTTTTACAACTTTGTCGTAATCAATTTCAGGAAAAATCAATTGTTCTTTAATTCCTAATGTGTAGTTACCGTGTTTATCAAAACCAGCTTTATTTAAACCACGAAAATCACGAACCCGAGGTAAATTAATATTAAATAATTTATAAAGAAAGTCATACATTTTAGTACCCCGTAAAGTTACTTTACACCCAATTGGCGTTCCTTCTCGTAACTTAAAACCAGCAATTGATTTTTTTGCTCTAGTTATTACTGGTTTTTGTCCGGTAATTAAGTACAATTCTTGCATTACTATTTCAATATTTTTACTGTTACTAACAGCATCACCAATACCAACATTAACAACTACTTTGATAATTTTAGAAACTTGCATTGTAGAAGTAAAATTATATTCTTGCATCATTTCCTGAATAATTTTATCTTGATATTGTTTTTGAAAATAATTCATCAAATTTTAACTCCTTCAATTAAATTCTTGTCTTGGTTTTACGAGCAATCCGATATTTTTTACCATCTTTAATCTCATAACCAATTTTAGTTGTTTTAGTTTTATCTTTACTATCTAGTAAAGCAACATTGGAAAGATGAATGCTTGCAGGAATTTCTTTAATTCCCCCTTCATCATTTTGGGTTGGTTTTTGGTTTTTTTTAATTGTAATGCCTTCAATTTCCACACGAAGTTTTTTCTTTAAAATATTAGTAACTGGTCCTTTAAAACCACGGTGTTTACCAGCAATAACTAATACTTGGTCACCTTTTTTAATTTTTATTTTTATCATCTTATATCACCTCAGTTGCTAAAGAAGCAATTTTATTAAATCCTGCTTCTTTTACTTCTCTAGCAATCGGACCAAAAATTCTTGTTCCTCTTGGCATTTTATCATCTCTAATAAGAACAGCTGCATTTTCCGAAAACTTAATATATGTACCATCACTTCTGCGAACAGCTTTTTTAGTACGAACAATAACAGCTTTAACAACTTGTCCCTTTTTAACAGTTCCCCCCGGTGTTGCTTGTTTAACTGAACAAACAATAACATCACCAACACTTGTAAATTTACGAACCGAACCACCTAAGTTCCGAATTACTAAAATTACTTTTGCTCCTGTATTATCAGCGACCCTTAATTGAGACTCAGTTTGAATCATAATCTATACTTCCTTTTCTATAAAATAATTGCTTTTTCAACAATTTTTACTAAACGAAAGCGTTTAGTTGCTGATAATGGTCTTGTTTCCATAATTAAAACACGATCACCCTCTTGGGAAGAATTGTCTTGATCATGAGCTTTAAACTTTTTTGAATATTTAACGCGTTTTTTATATATCGGATCACTTTTATATGTTTCTACTAAAACAGTAATTGTCTTCTCCATTTTACTAGAAACAACAATACCCGTATAAACCTTACGGTTATTTCTTTCCATCATTATCGCCTCGCTTTTCATCAGTTTTTGTATTAGGGGTTATTGTTGCTGATTTAGATTTAGTAACTTTTGCTGTTTTAACACTAGATTCTTTACTATCTTTACTTGTTATCGGCTTAGAAGCTTTCTTTTCTTTCATAACTGGTTCTACACCATCTTTAACTTTTTTAATTGCTTTTGCCACTAATTTTTGATTTTCCAGTTCAACATCATCTTGCTTTTCAACAACTAATTTCTTTTCTTTAAGTTTAAGTTTTGCTTTCTCTTCAACAACTTTAGTTTTTTGATCAATTTCTTTTTGTAATGTTTCAGAAATAACAACTTTTTGTTGATTCAATGGTTTAACAACTTCACCAGCATCTTTTCTCATTTGTAAATGCGTTAATATTCTAGCAACTTCTCTTCGTAATTCTTTAATCCGATGAGGCTTTTCTAATTGTCCAGTTGCTGATTGAAATCTTAAGGCAAACAATTCTGCTTTTAATTCTTCAGCACGATGTTGTAAATCATTAATGCTTTTATCTTTAAATATCTTCTTTGCCATTATTCTTCACCTCGTTTAACGATTTTACATCTGATTGGCAATTTATGCATTGCCAGTCTTAACGCTTCTCTTGCTACTTCTTCAGTAACACCAGCAACTTCAAACATAATTCGTCCTTTTTTAACAACAGCAACAAACTCTTCAGGAGACCCTTTTCCAGAACCCATTCGAACTTCAAGTGGCTTTTTAGTTTTCGCCATCTGCGGAAAAATGTTAATTCAAACTTTTCCGCCTCGTTTCATATATCTTGTCGCTGCAATTCTTGCTGCTTCAATTTGTTTTGAAGTAATTCAAAGACCTTGTAATTCAGGTTTTTTTTGTACTTGATCAGTATTGACAACAATACTTCTTTTAGGCATAACCAATTTGCCAACTGCTTGTAATCCATATTCACCAAACGAAACCTTAGTTCCTCTTGTTGCTTTGCCTTCATAAGAAACACGATGCGGACGGCGATATTTAGTTCGTTTTGGCATTAACATAATTACTTCGCCTCCTTAACAGAATTTTTCTTTTCTGGTAAAATTTCACCCTTATAAATTCAAACCTTAATTCCAATCAAACCATAAGTTGTTAACGCTGATACTTTAGCATAATCAATATCACTTCGCAAAGTTGCCAAGGGAACACTTCCTTCAGCATAACCCTCACTACGAGCCATATCAACACCGCCAAGTCTTCCCGACACTAAAGTTTTAATTCCCTTCGCCCCAGCTTTCATTGCTTTACGGATTGCTAATTTTTGTATCGTTCTAAACGATGCCCGATTAACAATTTGTTGCGCCATATTTTCAGCAACAAGTTGGGCATTCAAATCAGGAACTTTGATATCAACAACATTAATCTTAATGTCTAATTTACTTTTAGTTGTCAAACCAATTGCGCGCCGAATAGCTTTAATAATATTTTCAATATTTGAACCTTCTTGTCCTAAGACAACACCCGGACGCGAAGAATGAATGAACAGCGTAATATTTTCTTTCGTGCGTTCAATTTCAATTTTAGCAATTGCTGCATTTTTCCATTTTTTCAAAATTATTTTACGAATTTTAATATCAGAATGTAATCAATTAGCAAAATTTTTATCTTTAGCATATCATCTTGAGTCTCAGTCTTTATTAATACCAAGTCGTAATCCATGTGGACTTGCCTTTTGCCCCATTATTGATTACCTCCCTTTTCGTCTGTTACGACAATTGTAATGTGACTAGTTCTTTTTAATATTTTATACGCTTGTCCATGATCTGATGGTCGGAACCGTTTTAAAGTTGCACCCTCATTCACTAAAACCTCTTTAATTAATAACGCATCCCCATCCATCGCATAATTATTTACCGCATTAGCAATAGCCGATTTTAGAAGTTTAAGTACTGACTCACTAGCTTTTTTATTAGTATTCATTAAAATCGCTAAAGCATCAGTAACTGGTTTTCTTCTTATTAATTCAGCAATTAATTGCACCTTTCTGGGGGCAATTCTAATTGTTCTTAAAATAGCTTTTGCTTCCATATTTTAAACTCCTTACTATTTCTTCTTCTTATCATTTCCGTGCCCACCAAACGATCTTGTTGGTGCAAATTCACCAAATTTATGACCAACCATATCTTCAGTTACAAAAACCGGAACATGCTTTCTACCATCATGAACAGCAACTGTATGATTAATGAAGGCAGGAGAAATAGTAGAGCGACGCGATCAAGTTTTCATTACTTCTCTTTTATTATTACTATTCAACAACTCAACTTTTTTCAATAAATGTGACGCAATATATGGTCCTTTTTTTAATGATCTTCCCATCCTTAACGATTTCCTTTCATAAGCATTACCCTATTTTTTCTTTCTTCTAATAATTAATTTTGTTGAAGCCTTACGAGGATTACGAGTTTTCATCCCTAATGTCTTCTTACCTCAAGGTGTTACAGGAGCTACTCTTCCAATCGGCGCTTTTCCTTCACCACCACCATGTGGATGATCATTAGGATTCATAACTGAACCTCTAACCGTCGGACGAATTCCTCTTCAACGATTTCTTCCAGCTTTTCCTCAATTAACTAAGTTCCGATCTTCATTACCAACTTCACCAATTGTTGCTCGACAAGATGCTAAAATCTTGCGAACCTCACCAGAATTTAAACGAATCGTAACATAACGACCACTTTCATCTTTTCCTAATAATTGAGCACTAGTTCCCGCACTTCTAGCTAATTGACCACCTTTTAAAGGTCGCAATTCAATATTATGAACTACTGTCCCCTCAGGCATTTTTCCCATTGGCATACTATTACCAACTTTAATATCCACCAGCGGACCACTAACAATTTCCATTCCCACTTCAAGAGTTTTAGGTGCTAAAATATATCTTTTTTCACCATCAAGATAATTAATTAATGAAATAAACGCATTACGATTAGGATCATACTCAATACTTGCTACTTTACCAATAATATTGTCTTTATCACGTTTAAAGTCAATAATACGATATTTTCTTTTATGACCGCCACCTTTATGACGCGTAGTAATAATTCCCCGATTATTCCGACCAGATTTCCTATTTAATGTAGTTAATAACGATTTCTCTGGTTTATCAGTTGTTAAAACTGAATAATCAAGAGTTGTCATATTACGACGACCATTAGTAACTGGTTTATATTTCTTTATTGCCATAACTCTTACTCCTTAATATTATTCGTTATTAAATAACTCTAATTTTTCACCTGGTTTTAAAGTAAAAATCGCTCTTTTACTAGCATTAGTTAATCCTTCAAACCGTCCCATTTTTTTAGTTTTCGGTTTCTTTTTAATAATATTTACCTTAAGAACTTTTACTTCAAAAATAGTTTCAAATGCTTTTTTAATTTGTGTCTTATTAGCCTTATAATTAACTTCAAAAGTATATTTACCATCAACATTAATTTTTAAATATGACTTTTCTGTTAAGACTGGCTTTTTAATTACTTCGGTAATATGCATTATGCCAATACCCCCTCAATGTTTACTAACGCCTCTAAAGTTATTAATAACTTATTAGCGTGCAATAAATCATAAATATTTAAACTACTAGCAGCAATGACATTAAATTTTGCAATATTACTTGCTGATTTAACAATCATTTCATCAGCTACTTTAGTAATTAATAATGTTTTATTATCCACTAACTTTAAATTTTGACAAATTTGTAAAACTGCCTTTGTTGAATATTTTTCTAAACTAATAGTATCAACAATAATAAGTTCATTATTTTGTGCTTTTAAAGATAACGCCGATTTTAATGCTAACTTTCTTACTTTCCGATTAACATGCAATTTATAATTTTTCTCAACTGTCGGACCAAATACAATTCCCCCACCTTTTCATTGTGGCGAACGAATTGAACCTTGTCTGGCTCGGCCTGTTCCCTTTTGCTTTCATGGTTTTTTACCACCACCACTAACTTCACCACGAGTTTTAGTTTGATGTGTTCCCTGTCTTCAAGACGCTTGTTGAGCAATTGTTGCATCAAACATTGCTTGTTGATGAGGCGTAATATTTCAAACTTTCTCATTTAAACTAACATCTTTAACAACATTACCATTAATATCTAATACTTGTAACTTCATCATTTTTTCTCCTTAATAATTATGCTGCTGGGGCAACGCTACTAACATCTACTGTAGTAGTTTCAACAGGTGGTTGATTGTTAACTAAATTTGGTGGTGTTTTTGTTTTTAAGCCCTTAATCGCTTCAGTAATAACAACAAACTGTTTTTTAGGTCCTGGAATTGAACCTTTAACTAATAGCGCATTCTTAGCAACATCAATATGAATTACTTGCAAATTTTGCATTGTAACTTGTTGATGTCCCATTCTTCCTGGCATCTTTTTTCCTTTAAAAATTCGGTTCGGAGCAATCGCACCCATTGAACCAATTTCACGATGAAATCCAGAACCATGAGCCATCGGCCCTCTTGAATAATTATGACGTTTAATAACTCCTGCAAAGCCTTTACCCTTGCTAATGGCTCGCACATCCACTAATTCACCCGGAGTGAAAATATCACAATTAATAATATCTCCCATATTAAACCCTGACATTTCACGAATCTCTTTACTAAACCTTTTCGGAGTTGTCTTAGCTCTTTTAAAATGTCCTGTCAATGGTTTATTAACTAAATTAGCTCTTTTATCTTCTACCGCTAATTGCAACGAAGTATAACCATTTTTTTCTGCTGTTTTAACATCAGTAACAACATTAGGTTGCACTTCAATAACTGTTACGGGAATTATCTTTCCTTCAACAGTAAAGACCTGACTCATAGCAATTTTTCTGCCTAAAATTCCTTTCATAAGAATTTTACCGTCCTTTCCAACTTATCATTATTGTGTATATCATTGCCTTTTAAAATATATTTCTAAAAGGTTGACTAGGTAATTGCATTTAATTTAATCTCAATATCCACACCACTCGGTAGTTGTAATCTTGATAAACTATTTACAGTTTTTGGCGTTGGATTAATAATATCAACGATTCTATTATGAGTTCGAATTTCAAACTGTTCACGAGCATCTTTATGTTTATGAACAGATCGTAAAACAGTATAAATTTCTCTTTTGGTTGGCAAAGGAATCGGTCCCTTAACTTTTGCTCCCGTCAATTGCGCTGCTTGAACAATTTTAAAAATTGACTGGTCAACAGTTTTGCTATCATAACCACATAAACGAATTCTAATTTTTTGAGCCATAACACGGTCTCCTTCCTGAATTAAAAATTACTTTTGCTACAACGCTTCTTGGCGTATCAATAATGGTACATATAATATACACAGTTAAATATTATACACTATTCCTTAGCAATTACAAATATATTTAACACGCTGGTCGCATTTAGTTTTCTTAGGTATTTTTTAAAAAAGAAAAAATAATCATTTACTATAAATTATTTCAATATTCAAATTAAGTATATATATCCTATGTACGATTTTTGTTGTAAAAAATTATTTTAATATTGTTTTTGTAAGCATTTTACTTAGGTTTTATAACCTTTTATTAAGATTATGTTTGTTAATATTAAATATTTTGTTTTATTACTTATTTTTTAAATAAAAAGGTAATCAATTTTTAGTTGCTTTTCTTTCAAAATTATTTAAACCTTTTCCTACCTAACAAAACTTTATGCGTCCACTATTAGAAAATAAACCAATTTATTCAGTTATAATTATCCAGCAATTAAATAATCTCCTCACCACTAAATTAGTTTATTTCCATATTAATATTAACAGTAAGTTATTGATTTAAAAAAATAATAGTTGTTCGTAATCAAACAACTATTATTTTAATTAACATTATTTAATACTTTCTTCTATTTACTAACAATTAGAACAGTTATTATTTCTTTCACATTCGCGTTCTTTACAAACTACTTCACAAGGATGATAGCGGTCTTCACAACAATCTTTTTTAATGATTTTACACTTATTTATTACTTCTTTATTCTTTTTAATATAAAAACAATCGCATTCTATTTGTTTAGAAGTTATAAGACATTCATTTCTACATTCTTCTTTTTTATTAAATTTACAATTGCATATTAATTGGTTATATCTTGAATTACAAGTTACCACCTTATCTTTACAAAAATTAGGTTGCTCAATAATTAAATTTTCATCTCGTAAATGATTAAAATTTTGATTATGTCTTCTATTTACTCTTGAATCACAGCATACTTTTTTAATTAAATCATTATTAACTTCCAAATTTTTATTTAAATGACATAAAGATTCTTTTACTTGAAAATAATCATTTCTTTTCATCATCATTTCTTGTAAAACTTTTTTCAAACAAGCATCTTGCTTTTCAACTAAACAACTATGTCTTTCCAATTTTCTATTTAAATCGTGTCCCATTTTATCAATTAACTCCCTCAAACATTCACTATCATCGCCTATTTTATCAATTAAGCAATTATTTGTTTCAATTTTATTACTTAAACTACCTAAAATCCCTTTTAAGTTACAATTATTATAATTATCTTTAGCCATTATTTCTTCTAATAACTTAATAATGCAACGCTTACTATCAAAATTATCTTCCCGAGATTTACAAATTAATTCATTATTAATTTGAATTTCATTACCTAAATCACATAATTTA
This sequence comes from Spiroplasma endosymbiont of Dromius quadrimaculatus, assembly GCF_964031155.1. Lineage (NCBI taxonomy): Bacteria > Bacillati > Mycoplasmatota > Mollicutes > Entomoplasmatales > Spiroplasmataceae > Spiroplasma > Spiroplasma endosymbiont of Dromius quadrimaculatus. Next base: position 85,737 of record NZ_OZ035010.1, on the reverse strand, counting down.
TCTTTTAAATTTTCATAAAGATTACTTATTGTTTTATCTTTTCTTTTTAATAATTCAATTCTTTTCTTTTGCATCATAATTTTACTTTCGTTGCTCCGAATAGTATCTGTAAGAATAGCTATTTCGCTTTCATTTTTTTTAGGTTCACATTTTAATTCGCGAATTTTTTTAAATAATTGACAATTTTCTTGTTCTAATAAAATGATATCATTTTCTAATTCTTCAATTTCTGCTATCACTTCAGGGTTATCTTTACCAATTAATTCTTTTTGCAATTTATTTAAAATTTCTTGATTAATTAAAATTTCTTTTTCTAAATTTTTACAGTCAATATCATCATTACCTTCTTCTAACTCTTTGATTTTAGCTTCTAATTCAACGATTTTATCTTTAAATTCTTGACAATCAGCACCATTACCAGTTTCTAATTCTTTAATTCTCGCTTGCAATCCAAGGATTTCTTTACTTTTATCTTCTAATTGTGTTTTCAAAGCTTTTACCTCTTCCTCTAACTTTGTACAATCACCGCCCACATTACCTTCTAACTCTTTAATTCTTGCCTTCAATACAATAATCTCATCCTCAAATTTTTTACAATCAGTACCAATATTACCATCTTCTAACTCTTTAATTCTTGCTTGCAACTTCACAATTTCATCTTTAAATTCTTGACAATCAGTTCCCACATTGCCTTCTAATTCCTTAATTTTTGCTTGCAACGCAATAATTTCCTGATTTTTTTCTTCTAATTGCACCTTTAATTGTTCTAAAGTCGGTTCTTTACCTTCTAAGGCAGCAATTTTGTCATTTAAATCATTTATTTCTTGTTGTTTAGTAGCAACTTGTACTCGCAATGCAGCAATAGTAGCATCATTCTTACCACCATCATTATCAGCCTCTAAACGAGCAATTTCGTTATTTAACACTGTCATTTCTTGTTGTTTTACAACCAAGTCGGCTTTTAACTGTTCTAAAGTTGGATTTGCAGGTTCTTCATTCATAGTAAGTACATCTGATGTAAAAATTTGTTGTAAATTATTTTGTAATCGTGTTAAAGCTTCTAATTGTTCTTTTATAAGAGCTTCTTGTCCCTTTTTATTATTATCTTTTGCCATTTACTTAATGTCTCCTAAAATTTTATTAAAACTAATCTTAAATATAAAAAATTGGGAAATAAATACACAAATTATTATATCAATCACCTCCTAGCTAGGATTTATCAATTATCCAATGACTATTAAATTAACAATATTACAAAAAATTATTTAATTATTTTAAATCTAAGTTAATTAAATTACTAATAAATTTTTTCTCTATTTTTTAATAAATAAGATAGTATTTAGTAATACCTTTGATTAATTACATTGTATCAAATAATTATCAAGAAACACTATAATTTTTTAAATTTAAAATAAAAAAAGTAGTTAGTATTTAAAATACTAACTACTTACTTACAAAACTAATTAACTTTCTAACAATAACTAAATTCAAATTAATAAGAAATAGAAAAAAATTTTATTTTAATGCTATCAAATAAAAATATATTATAATTAACAAAACAACTGTTTTTAAGGAGAATACCCCAAATGGATTATTTAATAATTATATGAATTTTTTTCATTAGCATCGGCATTAATTTAATATTTTTTATCATTGCCTTTATTCTTAAATCTGATATTTTTACAGATTTAACTTACACATTAACTTTTATTATTTTATCAATTACTATTGTAACTTGAAAAAAACAATGAAGTTTAACACAAATTCTACTGTTCACTGCTATTAACATATGAGCCCTTCGCTTAGGAAGTTATCTTTTTATAAGAATTATTAAAACGAAAGTAGATCATCGTTTTGATAAAATGCGTAATTCCTTTATTAAGTTTGGTAGTTTTTGATTACTTCAAGGTATTAGTGTTGCCATTATTTCTTTACCAACAATATTTGCCTTATCAATTAACAAAAATTATTTTTCTCAAAACCATTATTATAATTTTATCCCTTTTATATTATTTCTTTGTTTTTTCTTTTTTGAAATTATTAGCGATTATCAAAAAAATAAATTCTATCAATTAGACAATCATTCCCCATTCTTACAAACAGGATTATGAAAAATTTCTCGTCATCCTAACTACTTTGGCGAAATTATGATTTGATGAAGCATTTGTATAATATTTCTATTAGATTTGATATTAACTAATTATATTACCGATAATTACACTATTTTTTGAAATTTATTATGATTACTATCACCACTTTATATTACTTTACTAATAATTTTTGTTTCCGGAATTCCTATTTTAGAAAAAAATAGTTATTTTAAACTAAAAAATAACTTGCAATATCAAGAATACTTAGCAAAAACATCAATTCTTATACCGTGAATTGGTAAAAAAGGGTTACCGAAAAAATTACGGAACAGTAATTAATGTAATAGTATTATTGCCTAAATGCACTTTTAAAATATTCGCCATTTCCAAAAATTCAATATTATTAATTTGATATTTTAATGCTACTTTTTTAATTAAATTAATAGTTTTATCATCACATCACGATAATAAAACATACAATTTTTTAATTTTCCGATCAGAATGATTATTTTGTAAAATCATCACAACATTTTTTAATGCCCTACTTAATGTTCTGGTAACACCAACCTTAGTAATTTTATCTTTACATTGTAAAATAGGTTTAACTTTTAATAAATTAGCAATATTAGCAATTGATTTTGGAATTCTGCCACCAATTGCTAAAAATTGTAAATTTCCTGGAATAATGTAAGCATCACTTGTTTGTTGAATAGGATTAATGATATCTTCTTGAATTTTATTTAAATCACCATCATTATTAAGATATTCTCTAGTGGCTAAAACCATTGTTTTTAAAATAAATGAAGTATTTTTAGTATCTAACAAAATTATTCGACCACAATATTTTTCTTCCTTACATAACATTAAAGCGGTATGATACTGCCCAGAAATTTCTTTTGCTAGCGGAAGAAAAACTATTATCTCATATTGTAAAAGTAAATCATCTCACAGTGCTTCCAAATCACCAAGTAAAGCTTGACTAGTTTTTACAGTTGCTCTTTTAGTAACAACAAAATTAAAAAGTTCAGTATCATTAATTTCATCATTATCTTTAAAACTCTTATTACTATTAATAGAAATCATTAATGGAATAACAACAACATTATATTTTTTTTGCTCTAAAATACTAAATCCTGCTGATGAATCAGTCATAATAACTACCTTTTTCATTACCGATTAACCTTCTCATCTAAAAATTTTAAAAAAGAAACTAATTATAAAAATTAATTTCTTAATAAGATTATTTTAATTAACTTTCTCACAATAACTAAATTCAGCTTCCACAGGAACATATCTTCCCCCAAAAACTTCAATATTAATTGTTGCTACGCCTTTACTATAATCCATACCAATAACTTCACCTTCTTTATTCTCAAAAGCTCCTGATAATATTTTAACTAGGTCTCCTTCTTTAAAATCAGCAACAAATACTTGTTGAACTTTTTTACTACTAATATTACTTTTTTCTTCACTGCGTCTTAACATATCTCTAGCTTCAGTACGCGATAATGGAAACGGTTTGGATCAATTTCCACTAGACCCAATAAACCCAGTAACACCAGGAGTATTTCTAACAATAAATCAAGCATCATCATTCATAATCATATTAACAAACAAATAACCCGGATATGGATTTTTGCCAATCATTGATTTTGTTTTTTTTGACATTTCTTGCTGTTTCACAATCCGCACATCAAAAATAAAGTCTTTCATATTTAAAGTTTCAACTCGTTGTAATAAATCTTCTTTAACTTTTTCTTCATGACCACTATAGCAATTAATTGTATATCACTTACCTAATAAATCACTAGAATCCTTTTCTTGTTTAATATCTTCTTTTATCATCTTTTTCTACTCCTTATTAAATGACTAAAATTTTACTAACTTCTAAAATTAATTGTAATAATGTTTGAACAATTGCAAAGAAAATTGCAAAGAAAGTAATAAATCCAACAGTTAATCAAAATTTTTTATTTAACTGCAAACTTTTTGCTCAACGAACACGACGCATTTCTCTAGTCATTAATAATGGTAAATCCAGTAAAGATTTTTTAAATCTCTGACCACGATTTCCATTTATTTTTGAATCTAAAATACTTTTTTTAATAATCGCCTCTTTAGTTTGTGAACTAACTTTTCTTTGTCCTAAAATCGGTTTAGTTTTTTTAACTTTTAATGCCTTATGTTCCGATTTTACCTTTTTTACTTTGTGCTTTTCTTTAGCCATCAATATTTATTTCCTCTCTAAATATTATCTTGTTTCCTTATGAATTGTATGTTGATTACAGTGCTTACAAAACTTTTTTAAAGATAATCTAACAGTTTGATTAGAACTATTAGTAAAAGTATTATAGTTTCTTGACAGACATTGATCGCAAACTAAAATAATTTTTTGTTGCATTATCTTTCTCCCTTTTATCCATATACATTATATAATAACAAAAATATGCTGTCAAATAACAATTATATTAGGGTGGTGTAAAGTTGTTATAGGTATATCCTTAAACAGACAACGCTTATATCACACCTTCTCATGCTAACAATGCTAATTTAATTTCTACCCCATAAAGATAATTAATCCGCTTACTATTTTTATTAATAACCCGATGACACGGAATACTAATTGCTAACGGATTTCTTTTTAATGCCGACCCCACTGCTCGGACTGCTAATGGATGATTAATCATTTTAGCAATGTCACTATAAGTTCTTGTCTCACCATAAGGGATTTGCTTTGTTGCTTCTAATACCTTTTGACTAAACTTAGTTGTATTTAACATATAATCAAACGAAAATTCTTTTCTTTGTTTAATAAAATATTCAGCAATTTCTTGTAAACATTGTTTTATTTCTTTTGATAATGATGAAAACAAAGGACAAGCTAAAATAAAACTAATATTAATAATTTTATTATTTTGACTAGTAACCATTACTAATCCCACCGGACTTTGATAATATCCTTGTTTCATATTTTTAACCTTGCCTTACATACAATCACGATTTTTTTGTAATTTAACTTTTGCTCGTTGATAAGCATTATCAACACTTTTATAACTAATATTTAATTTATGGGATATTTCTTCATTAGAATAATCTTGTGACTTTAATAAAATAACTTCATTTTCTAATTTAGTTAAAAATGACAAACCATAATTAATCCATTTAGGTTCAGCTACTAAATATGATTTTTGAACCGTTGTTCTCTCATATTGCGTATCATAGCTAATGGCATAATTCATTACGGAATGCTTCTTATTAATGTATTTTCTAATATATTGTAATAAATCTCATTTTAATCTTTGTTGCATATAATTAGAAAAACTTTTATTTGCTGTCTCCCGATAAGTTTTCATACTGTTATAAAATGAAAAATATTGTAAAGAACTAAAATCACTTAACTCTAGAGGAATTGCTGAAAATTTTCGAAAAGTTATAAAAGTAATTTTTTCAATTAAATTAAAATATTTTTTTCATAAAAATATAAACGCTGGTTGTTGATAGGCAATTTGGTATTGATATATTAATTCATTATCTTCCATTTAAACTCCTTAATTATTTTGATTATTCCGAACTTGATATAATAGCAAAGCACTAGCAACAGCAACATTTAAAGAATTAATATGACCTTGCATTGGTACTTTAACAATATAATCAGAATTATTTAAAAGTTTCTGACTAACACCTTTACCCTCATTACCAACAATTAAAGCAATCGGTTTTTTATAGTCAACATTATAATAATTAATTTCGGTATTTAAAGCACTAGCAACAATCCAAAAACCATTTTCTTTTAATGTCCTTAAAGTATTACTAAGATTAGTTACTTTCACAACCGGCACATAGTTAATCGCACCAACAGAAGTTTTTGCAACCGTAGCATTTAATTCTACTTGTCTTTGCTTCAAAATAATAACCGCATCAACATTAACTGCATCACAACTTCGCAAAATTGCTCCAAAATTTCTTGGATCTTCAATTTGATCTAAAATTAAAATTAAAGGGTATTTCTTAGTTTTTATTTTTTGTAAAACTCCTTCTAAAGAAGAATACCCATATTCCTTAATTAAACAGACAATTCCTTGATGTTTTGAATGTTTAACTAATAATAATAATTGTTCTTTATTACTAATAACATAAGAAATATTCGCCTGCTTTAATTGTTCAATAATAACTTTTTCTTGTGGTAAAATAAAAACTTTTTCAATTCGTTGACGGTCATCAGCTAACAATTGTTTTAAAGGATTTTTACCATAAATATAATTTGCCATTTTTGTTACTCCTTAATAAAGAAAATTATTTTTGAACATATTTTATAAAATATTTTTCGCTTGTAATTGTTCTCTAATTTTATCTGCTAAATTATATTTTTTTTGTTTACGCGCATTTTGTCAAGATAATAATAATTGTTTCACATCATCATCAAACGAAACTAATGAAAATTGTAAACCTAAAAGAAATAAACATTGTTGCAGGGTATTAAACAATGGTAAAATTGCTCCTGATTTTCCTTTTGAAATATTATTAATTTCCTTAATAATTTGTTCAATTATTACTCAAGCATTACCAAAGTTAAGGTCATCTTGTAAATAATTTACCACTTGCATCACAAGTTGTTCATTTTTTTCATTAGTATTAACCTCGCCATTAAAAAATGCGATTACTAAACTTTCTTTTAATATTTGATGAATTTTTGCAACTTTTTCTTTTCCTTGCATAATAAAATTTTTAGTAATATTTAATGGTTTAGAATAATGGGTTAGCGTTAATAAATATCGTAAAACATTAGCATCATAATGGTGCAAAAATTCTTTAACAACAATAGTATTTTTAAGAGATTTTGACATTTTGACATCATCATAAAATAGATGGCCATTATGAAGTCATATTTTAACAGGTTCTTGCTTATTTAATGCCAACAATTGAATTCTTTCATTTTCATGATGAGGAAATATTAAATCAATACCGCCACCGTGAATATTAATCGGCTGTTTAAAATATTTATTAATAAATAACGCACATTCAGTATGTCACCCCGGTCTGCCTTCACTTCAAGGCGAAGTTCATTTTTGTCCCTGATCGGTTTTTTTCCATAAAACAAAATCATTAACATAATTTTTATTACTATCAATTGCAACTCTAATTCCTACTTGCAAATCCTTTAAATTTTTCTTTGATAATTGTCCATAAGATTGAAAATATTTTTCTATTGCTAAATAAACATTATCATTCTTAACATAAGCAGCTTCAATTTTAACTAACCGTTCAATAAATTTAATAATATCAGCAATATTATCACTTACTTTGACAAATAAATTTGGTTCATAAACATTTAACTGTTTTAAAACCTCAAAATAACTTTTAGTATACTTTTCTGTTAATTCCTTTTCCGTTATTTTTTCTAAATGAGCTTGATGAATAATTTTATCATCAATATCAGTAATATTTTGCACATAAAAAACTTTCTGTTTAGTAACCATAAATAATCGCTGCAAAATATCAAAAATAACAATTGGTCGCATATTCCCAATATGAATATCACCATAAACTGTCGGCCCACAAACATACATTGTAACTATCAAGTCATTGATTTTAATTTTTTGTTGTTGTTTACTATCTCATATTTGCATTAAATTCACCTATATAATCTAAAAAATATTATAACATACTTAAAATATTATGGTAAGATTACCATATGAAAAAACATGTTTGAAGTATAATAACGATAGCTTTTATCGGTTTGACAGCACAAATTATGGGATTTTTATGACTATATTGACAAAAAACTAATTTTCAAAAAATAAGTAACATATATTTTTTAATTGCTATTAGCCTTTTAACAATAAAAATAATTTTCTATTTAATATTTAAAGTAAACAAATCTCGTTTACATCACAAAACACAAACGGTTAATTTAGTATTAACTGACCAAGAAATTGCTAAAGATTATCTTGGTTATCACCATAATGAAGACAAATACGAAAAATATTTACAACAAGTAAAAAAACTATTAAATCTAACTTTCTTTATTACGATACTAAATTTAGCATTTGCAATTAGTATTAGTATTATCTTTAGTACCATTTAAAAAGTGAGGTTGAATAACCTCACTTTTTGGTGCTAACTTATTTATTAATTCACGACTGTTCTAAAACCTTAAAGTATAGTTTATTATCATTATTACGAGAATAAAATCATCATCCCGCATAAGCAATAATATCACCATTACTATTTAAAATATGTCATTCATTATTTTTAATTTCAGCATCGTGTTTTCTTTGTTCACTAACAACAAGAGGTTTTTCTTTTTGCGAATGACTATTAAAAAACGCTACCGCATAATCACCAACCCCAACAACAGCATTAGCATAATCAGCGATTAATGCATAATCAGTCATTCATAATTTACGGAACTTTTTTAAAGCAATATTTTTATTATCACTACTCGTAATTTTACTTAACAATGTTCGTGATGGCCCATCATCAATATTCTGCTCATTAATTTGTTCATTATTAATATATTCATTACTCATTAGTGAATGCCGATCTTGTTCATTACACGATTCATCAGTGACAATGCAATTATAATTTTTATCTAAATCATCTTGAGTTGTAATCTTAACTAATCGTGAAGTACCATCACGATTAGTTAGTTTTAAATAATCATAATCAGCATTAGCATCCATATATCCTCAAATAATACTTCGTTCACTATATGATGACAAATGTCCCATGACAACATCTTCATCCATTCTTAAAACTTTTTGCAAAGCATTTACTAAACCAGTATCAACTTTAATATGATTACTTATTTGTTTATCTTCATCTAAGACATAAGGATTAGCACCCATCGCATTTAAAAGCACCAATTCTTTAAAAATTAGATTATGGTTATTAAAACTAGTTTGTTGTTTTCCGTGAAAAGATTGCGTAAATAAACTGTTATTAAGTGTTAACGGTAATCAATCACGAGTTAGAAACATTCGCATTTGATTAAAATAATCCAAATGAGAAAGTTTGCCTTGTAAACCAATAGTAACTTTTTTTGATGTTTCAAAATTATCATCCTCAAATTCAGAATATTTAATTGCTAACGACGCCCACAGTGGTTTTTTGACTTTTTCTTCATTATAAGTTGCAATTAACTCATCATAATTAATTTTTAAAAAATCAAAATCCGCAACTTTAAAATTTTCATCATTCGTTCACAAAATTGGAATAATAAACTTTAAAAAGTATTGTTGAATTCAACTTGTTAAATAACCATTAAAACTAATTGTTGAATCAATTAAACGATTAATTCTCCCATTAGCAACACGCATTGCCTCATTAACATCATTCCTTGTTAATTGTCCAATTGCTTTTTTCTGATTACTTTGTGGTAAAAAAATTTCAATCGTTTTAAATTGCGTAAACAAATCAGAATTTTTTAATTGAAATAGCGTTAACTCCTTCTCAACATTACTATAAGTATCAATGCCATCAAAAATTCAATTATTATTTTCATTTTTAATCGCAAATGAACTGGTAGTACTTAATTTTTTAATATCATTTGCTAACACAAATAAATCTAAATACGATAATTTTGTTTTATCTTCATTTTTATCAAGCGTTGTTTCTCCTACCAATGCTAATTGTTCTTTGTATATTTCATCCAAATAATTATAAGCAACTTCACGATTGTAAACCTTAGGAATCGTAATTTCTTTTTTATTAATGTTACCAAAACGATTAGTTAAATAATTTCAAGTAACAGTTTTATTAATTCTTTCGCGAAATCTCCGACTTTCAACTCAACCACCATAATGATAACTAGTAGATTCATCATTAGCATATCAAGCCATTTTGTAAGTAGTATAAGTAGTAAACAAATAATGTTTTAATGAATCAAGTTTATTTCTTAAAGGATTATTGCCTTTTCCCGCAAAAAAGTCAGCAATTTCATTTTCTACACCACTTAAAATAGTTTGTAATAAAACTTTAACACTCATTAAGTTTTTACCTCATAAACGACCCATTGACATACCTCGTAAACTATAATCTGGTACCCAAGGGGGCGGGCTATCACCAACAATTGAAATTTTTTCAAAAGTTAAAATTTCTATTCCTCAGGGAACATTATTATAGAATCAATTTACCAAATCTGGTAATAGTCCTCAGCGACTTCGATAAACATTAGCTAAATGCGTATTTTGTTTTAAATCACTAACTTTAATGGGAACATTTAATGAGGACCTAGCATCATTAGTAAACTTATTAGCATCATATTCTAATAATTTACGAACAAAACTATCAGTCGCCGCAATAACAACAGGACCACGACGGCAACTAACCGTCCCTTTTTCGGTAATATTTTCTTCACATTTAATAGTTTCAGCATTAAATCGTGTTTGTAAGTTAAGTGTTGTTTGACCCTCATAGTTAATAGTTGTACTGCGACTTAAAGTAATAATAAAGGGAATAATTAGCGAAAAGAAAAATATTAGCGACAATAATGCTAAAATAACACGATTGCGATAAGCACCATTTCATCATTCAAGAAACCTATATTTTCAAATTGTAACATTTCACTTCATAGTATTTATCCTTTTCTCTTACTTACTTCATTTCTTAAATTCTTTAACTGTTGCTAGTACTTGATGAGTATTAGTAATATTATGTCACATTGGTATTATTTTCTCATTATAGTTATGCATTAACGGATTATAACTAGTTGTACTAATCACTTCACCTACCCTATTGATTGAAGGAATTGCTGAAATTAATGACTTAGTATATGGATGTACGGGATGATAAAATATTTCATCAGCAAGACCAATTTCTAAAATTTTACCATTTTTAATAACAGCAATCCGATCACAAATATAATGCACCATTCTTAAATCATGGGCAATTAATAAAATTGAAAGTTGATATTTTTCTCGTAAATCTTTTAAAATATTAATTACTTGTGATTGAATGGAAACATCCAAAGCTGATATCGGTTCATCAGCAACTAATAATGCTGGTTTCATTACTAATGTTCGCGCAATACCAATTCTTTGTTTTTGACCTCCAGAAAACTCACCAGAAAATCTACTACCATGTTCTGGCAGTAAACCAACTGATTGTAAGGTGTCATAAGCTAATTGATGAGTTTTAGCTTTAACAGCACCACGACTATATTCATTCGCTAACTGAAAATCTAAAAAAAGTTTTTTACTTTTATACAAGTTAACACCATATAACTTGGCTTCATAAGTTGTAACTAATTCCTTTAATTGACTAACAAATGTTTTTTTATTAGCAACTATCTCCTGATATTTTTCATTATGATATTTTTCATTAATTTTTTCATAATTATTATCACGAGAATTAATTTTATTTCGCTCCTGTAATAATATTTTTTTAATATCTTGATTTTTAAAAACATATCCTTTTTTTAAAACTCTTAACTTACTTTTATATTTCTTAATAATTTGCTGAGTTTTTTCTTTATTAATTGTTTTAGTTGGTAATTTCAAAAGATGCTGTAATTTAGTTGTCACGGTATTAATATCAGCACCAAATTTTATTTTTAAAAGTTTGAAATCATTACGCATATTTTTTAAAGCCCTTTTCCGAGCTAGTTTTCGCTGTCAAGCTTGGGTTTTTAAAACATCAATTTGCTTTTTATCAAATTCAATTTTAGCATTAAAATTAACATTAATATCTTTAACCCGATTATAATAGTTTTTAAAAATAATTTCTTGTTCTGCTTCGCTAACAAAATTTTTGCGATCAGTTTGTTTTTGCTTATTTAATTTACTCATTAATGATTGTAAATCTTGCGAAATTTTTATTAATTTAATGCGCTCTTGTTTTCTAATTTGTTTTAATTCTTGTTTTGCCTCATAAACATCATTTCTTGTATCATACAATAACTGATACTTATATCGTGTTCCTTCTTTTTGTAAAAGATTAATTTTATTTTTTTCTTCGCGATTTTGTAAATCAATTTCTAATTTAGTAACTTTTCAATCACTTTTTCAAATATTTCTTAATTTCTTAACTTCTTTAAGATTATTTTTCTTTTCCGCAATCCGAATATCTTTAGTATAAAGACTATCAATCTCTTGTTTTCTTACTTGTAATTGTTGTAAATTACTATTAATAGTTTCTTGATGAAAATTAATTAAATTAGTAATTCGCATTAAATTATTATCATTTTCATAAGTTAAGCGCTCTTGAATATCATTCAAATGAATTAAAGCTTCATTTAATTTTTCTTTATAAATTGTTTCAACTTGATAAATTTCTTTTTCAATAAGTTCCTTTTTATCTTTTAAAGGAGTAATTTTCTTATTAAAAATCTTATCTCATTTCCGATTTCATTTTTTTATTCCTGATAAATTTTGTAAATCATTTTTATAAGATAACTGTTCTTTCTTTAACACATCATTTCTAGTAGCAATTAATAAGCGATGCTTAGTTTTAGCACCTTTTAAAGAATAACGATAAGATGAAACAATATCTTGTGATTCATAACTAATACTTTTAATCATATTCTCTTTAGTACGATACCACTGCTGATAAATATTTATTAATTGGGCAACTAATAAATCATATTGCTTAATAATTTCCTCATCACAAGAAGTTAATTTCCGATATCACATCAAAGCAATTTTGCGTTCTTTTTTAAACCATTTTGCTTCCGCAGAATATGAATTATAGTTATTAAATCCTTCCAAAACAATATCCAACACCCGCTTAGAAGGATTTAAACTCGTTGCTGGATCTTGAAAAATCATTTGCACATTTTTCGATAACCACTCATTAGTTGTTTTTTTAATATCGGCAGGATTATGTGGTAATCGTTTATCTTTTATTTTAATATGTCCTAAAGCATGCTTATTTAAACCTAATATAGTTCGTCCAATTGTTGTCTTCCCACTACCAGATTCACCAACTAAACCAAAAATTTCACCTTTATTAATGTCAAAACTTACCTTATTAACAGCAATAAAAGGTTTACCTTGTTGACTATAAATCACAGCTAACTTATCAACTTTTAAAATTGTATCCGTAGAATTTGACATTATTTTACTCCTTTAGTTTATTATCTAATGTTGTTTTTTAAACTGGTGATGGCGTTTTTTAATTATATCGGGAACATTAATTTTTATTGCCCGCGAATCATACAATCAAGATGCGACAAAATGCGTATTACTAATTTTAAAAAATGGTGGATGAGCAACAAAATCAATATCCAAAGCATACTCATTTCTAGTAACAAAAGCATCACCGATAATATTATTAAAATTAGAGGGAACACTTCCCGGAATTGAATATAACTTTTGCCCTAAATTAACATCTGGCATTGACTGAATTAAACCTCGAGTATATGGATGTTTACTGTTATATAATACTTCTTTACTTTTTCCATACTCAATAATCTTTCCAGCATACATTATAGCAATCCGGTCAGCAATTGAACCAACAACCCCTAAATCATGGGAAATAAAAATAATTGAAACATTAAAAACATCTTTAATTTCACGAATTAATTCCAAAATTTCTGCTTGAATTGTTGGATCTAACGCTGTTGTTGGTTCATCAAAAATAATAATCTTTGGTTGACATAACAGAGCTGCGGCAATACACACTCGTTGTCGCATTCCCCCCGATAATTGATGAGGATATAACTTCATTACTTGATTAGCATTAGTAATACCCACTCTTAACATTAAATTAATTGCATCTTGTTTAGCATCTTTTTTACTTGCGGAACGAAAATTTATTAATGCCCCCTCAATTAACTGTAAACCAATTTTCATTGTCGGATTTAAAGCAGTCATTGGATTTTGAAATACTTGTGAAATAACTCTGCCTCGTAATTCTGATTCTTCTCAATCTGACTCATCAAATTTAGTAACATCAATCCCATCAACAATTACCCTGCCCTCTTCAATAACAGCAGCATTTGATAATAATCCAATTAATGTTGAAGTAATAACTGACTTACCACTACCAGATTCACCAATAATTGCTAAAACTTCTTTTTCATAAAGTTCAAATCCCGTATTGCGAATAACTGTATTATGAGTTTTTTTAGCTTTATTGTAAAAAGTTACCTTTAAATCTTCAATTTTAACCATAATTTTCTCTTTTTTACTCATTATTGTGACTTCCTTATAATATCTTGAATGCCATTACCAATTAATTGAATTGCAATCGTAATAACCATTAAAGTTATTACAGGAACAATAATTTGTCGCGGATATACTAATGCCGTTAATCGTGCTTTATTAATCATATTACCTAAAGTAATCGCATCCGGCACTGATAAACCAATAAAACCTAATGAAGCTTCACTAATAATTGCAATCGGAATTGTTGCGACTAAACCAGTAATAATAATTGGCAAGGCCACCGGAATAAAATTAATTAATTGTTGATATCACGGCGTTCCTAAAATTTTTGAAGCAACAAAATAATCTAACTGCTTATTTTTTAATACTTGTGCTCTTACTTGCAAACTCATATTAATTCATCCCGTTAATGTTAACCCTAATGCCATCGTTCAAAAAGTTGGTTGCAACGCTGTTGCCACAATTATTAAAATTAAAATGCTGGGAATATTTGTTAAAATTTTAATAATAAACTGCAAAATTTTATCAACTTTACGATAATAACCCATTAATAGACCTAAAGTAACCCCAACAATTAAATCAACAATAACAACAACAAATGCCAAACCTAAAGAATATCTGGTAGCATGCCATAACATCGCTCAAACATCTCTTCCTTGTCCATCAGTACCAAAAATATATCCGTTTTTAAAAAACCCATAATGTTGTTGTTCAGGTTTTAAAAGATTAGCATCAGTTCATATTAGTGGAAAAATTAAAGAAAGTAAAATTAACAAACCAAAAATAATTATTCCTGCTAAAGCAAAACGATTAGCAATTATTGCTAAATAAAACTCTCGCGAACGATTAATCGGTTTTGTTGCCAATTTTTCTGTTGTCAGAAAATTTTGACGAACTAATTTAAAGTTTTTAAAATCTTCAGAATTTGTTTTTTTCATTAATAATAACCCCTATCCAATTCTTGTCCGTGGATCTAATATCGTATATAAGATATCACGAATAAAGAAACCAATAACCGTAATAAAACTTAAAACTAAAACCACACCCATAACAACATCATAATCCTTAGCTTGAATCGCTCTAATTAGAATTTGTCCACTTCCCGGAATCGCAAACACTGTTTCAATAATAATTGAACCAATCATTGATGCTAAAACTGCTAACGGTAAAAAAGTGGCAATGGGAAAAAATGCTGGTTTTAAAACATGTCTTCAAGTTATTCGCCGATTTTTACAACCTTTAATTTTTGCAAATTGAACATACTGCGAACTAAACTCTTGTTGAATTGATGTTCGTAAATAACGCACATACCCAGCAACACTAGGAAGCGCAATTGCTAATGAAGGTAATATTAAAGTTATCGGATTTAAGGGGTCATAAATAAAATATATGGAATATGAACTTTAAAAGCAAATAATAATAGCAAAATCGCAAAAACAAATGAAGGGATTGCAAAACCGGCAGCAATAAACACTGTTGCTAAACTATCAATTAATGTCCCTGGTCTTCTACCAACAAAAATCCCTAAAGGAATACCAATACATAAAGCAATAACTAAACCAAGAAAACCAACGCGAAAGGAAACCAATAACTTTTGAAATAAAAATTGTTCTACTAATTGCTGGGGATACAAAAATGTTGAAATTCCTAATTGCCCTTTAGTAACTAAATTAGCAAAATATTTCCCATATCTTACTCAAATACTAAGATCTAAACCTAACTGGTCACGAATTATTTTTTGAGCATCTTTAGATAAACTAGGATCAACAGCTGCTTCATTACCACGAATCGCATTCATTAAAAAGAAAACAATTGTTAACACGATTCAAGCAATAACAATAAATTCAACAATCAAAAACACATATTTCTTTATAGACTGTTGCAAATTATAACTTAATAACATTTTATTTTCTCCTTACTAATTTCTAGATACTTAAATCATCTTTATTAAATGCCTCACATCCTTTTAAAGGAAAGATTGAATTATTTGGTTTATTTTGACAATTATATCCTCATTGCACCTCAGGCATATTTGTCCCTGCTGCTTGTGAATAACCCAAAATTCTTTCTCCCGCCCATCCAGCACTAGAATTACTTAGCATAATAACTGGTGATTCTAATTTAATTATCGCTTCTAAAATCGCATAAATGCGAAAAGCAATATGAGGGGCAAAAGTTGCTAAACCACTAATAGCATAATCTTTATCTTGGGGCATTTTAAAACCAGTTTCTTTATCAAATAAACTCGCTAAGCCATCACCAAACTTATTTTGTAAAATAGCATTTAATTGCTGAAAATTATCAATACTATTTTCCCTATTTTTCACTAAACCATTAACAGCAAAGTTATTACCATTAGTATCATACGGTGTAAATAAAGCATTTAACCACAAAAATTCAGATGGGGTAACTTCAAAGTCTTTAAAAAATGAATTAGAATTTCTAAGTTCTGTTACAGAATTAAATTTTTTAATAAAATTTTCATAAAAATTTCATGTTCCGGTTGGATTTTGTACATATCGTAAATCACCCTGATCTCAATAAACCTTAGCAAGAATTTCTAAATAATCAAAAGCATTAATTTTTTTACCTTTCACACTACTGTATAATAAATCATATTCACCAACGCCTAATTTGCTTAAAAAGATTGACCGCGCCTGCCCTTCCAATTTAATGTTAATTTCTGGAAAATTGCGTTCAATTTTTTGTTTTAAAAGCAACATCGCATCACTAGCAGTTGTTGATGCTGATAAATCATATAATAATGTTAATGTCTCTTTACCACTACTCATTAACCGATATTTATTATAAAATTTTTGGGCAATTGCTTTATTATGTAAACGATCAGTACGATCAATATTTGCTTGCACTTTATCATAAAACACTCGTTGATCAAAACGATAATACGCTAACGGTACTCGATCTTGTTTTGCATTATCACCGACAACATCCACTTCATACTTTGGTTGTCCATTATCAGTTACTAAAGTTTCTCTAAAAGCCATATCATTACCATCATTACGACTTAATAAAGTTGTTAAAGTATCAGCCGGAATACCCCCATTATCATTTTGACTAAGCAAAAACTCATGGCGATCAATTCCATATTGAATCGCATTTCGTAAATACCGTCCTTTTTCATTATCAAATTTATTACTTGTATTATTAAAAGCTAAATATTCTGAATCTCTTGTGGACATTCCTTGAAATAAAAACCGGCGTAAGACGGGATTATTTAAAAATCGTGGTAATAATTCTTTGGGAATATCTGATTTTCCAACAACACCCGATTCAAATAAAATTGATGATGTTACGGTATCTTGGACTACTTTATACTTTCAAGCATTAGCCGAAATTCTTTCACGATCTCAATAATCTTCATTTTTCAGAAAAACCGTATCATTATCAAAATCAGTACGATAAATTTTAAAAGCACCATTACCTAAAACCGTATCTTTAGAAGTACCTCAAAGGTTACCATATTTTGCAATAACATCTTTTCTTGAAGGAAGTAACGCCGGAGAAAACAACTTTTTAATAAAATCTGCCGTTAACTTTGCAACTGCTGTCGGATTAAAACCAGTTGCAAAATTAATATATAATAAGTCATTACCAATTGCTTTAATCCCCAAATTATCTTCACTAACTTTTTTGTCTAAATATGCTTTAGCATTATTAATTCCCACTTTACTAGTATCAGTTAAATCATCAACATTAGCAGAACCATTACTAGCATCCAAAACATAACGAACACTATTAACAAAATCAGATGCCAAAACATTTTTGCCATCATGTCACAATGCTGGTCGCTCCTGAAAAAACTCTTGACCATTTTCGCGATAAGGTAAATCGTTATTAGCAAATGGTGCATATCTTAGTTTGATAATAAATTCTTTAAATTTTCGTGATTCATTATTATTTACTTTATCACCATAATTAACAACAAAAATATCTTTCGCAACGCCATACCAAAATTCAGTTGTACTAGAAATTACTCTTGTACTTTCATTAGCAATAGCATTTAATTGCTGATTTAATTGACTAGGATTTGTTAAAACCTTATCTAAATCTAAATTTTCATTATTAATATCCATTTCCTTAATAACAACACCCTGATTGCCATTTACTTTTGTCATTTCTAACACTTCATTACTTGATTTTTGATCAGCCGGAGCATTATGAAATAATCCTTCAATAAAAGCAAATAAATATTGCGAATTATAACTATGTTTATCATATTTTAAATAATTCAATGATTTAATGGCATCCGCTTGAGCAATAACAAAATTAAGCGACATTGAATTACAAGCGACTAAAAATAATACTGAATTTATTATTGTTATTTTAGATAAAATTATTTTAAGTAGGTTTCTTTTCATATTTTTTCTTATAACCTCAAACTTTTTATAAAAAAGTGTGCCAATTATTTGTTTAGAAAGCACACTTTATAAAATGAATAACCAATGATGTCATTCTTTTTATATTAACAATAATATTACTAGATTTTCCTATCTATGTCAAGAATTAAATGCGGGACTAATAAGGTTGATATCGTCGTATTTTTAAAACAATAACCTAAATCATTAAAATTATTATCTGATGATTTGTTTAATCTACTTACTTTTTACTAATATGTTTTGTCTTCTTATAAATTACATTATTAATAACAATCAAAATAACATTTATCCCTACTAAAAATGATATTCCCAATCCTACTAACAAAATATTATTTCAAACTACTGGTAAAGGAAATATCGGATGATAAAAATCAACAAACTCATAAGGAAATAAAAAAATCCTAATACCATCATCATATAATAACTTAGCCCTTAAATTAATAAATATGAGATAACCAATCGGATATCCTAGCATTCAAAATATTTGGCGAGTAAAATATTTTTTATATAAAATCTGAGTTTTCCCTAACGATAATAATAAGTAAATTAATGTTAATAACGGCGTTATGGCATGCATTGTAATGCCAATAACCCGATCAGCATTGGAAGCAAATTCATACGATATCCCTGTTCCCACACCATAAAATACTAACAACCAAAATAAAACCATTGTTACTGTAATATATATTGTAATACTAGTTTGGGTTGTCAAATTAGTAAACTTATTAGTTGCCGTTTTATTATGATAAAGTAAGGCATAAAAGAAATATAAACAAGCTAATATATTAGTTTGCACCGACCAAAAACTAACTAAAACATTAAAATTATATAACCGTGGCATATCAAGCTGTGAATTTTTCGGGTTAATATATCAATATTCAATAAATACCCCATAAATGACACCAGCTAAAAAGAAACTAAATAAAATTAAAAATGTCATTAACTTATAAACAAATTTTCAATCTTTTAACAAAACTAAAGCATTAGCAACACTAGTAAAAAACAATATTTTACTTTTACTAAAAAATCGTTTAAAAAAACTCTTCATTATATCCCTACTCTACATTTTCTTGATGAGAATTAAGTTCTTTTTGCAAAAAATATTTATCATAATAAATTTTTAAAATTGTTTTAAAAATTATAAAATATATTGCAATTCGTAACGGCATTAATAATAATTCTTTAACTAATCGTGGTAATAAAGAAACTAAATAATCAATATCATAAAATACTAAAAAATGTAATGGCGATAAAATTCACGAATTAATTAATGTTAAAAATAATTGTAAAATAATAATAATAATAAAAATTAATGCATTATTAAATTTCTCAGTAACACTATTTTGTTTTTGATTATTTCAAGTTATTCACAAAATTAAAATTAAAACTAATTCCACAGCCATAAATAAAGTAGAAACAAAAATCCCAGAAATTACCATATAAAGTAAATCTCATTTAACACTAAAAACTTTATTATTTTTCAATGAAAAAGAGTAAACAAAATCAGAGAAAAATATTAAATAAAAACTTAAAATTAATAAAGCAACTAAAATAAATTGCATCACAGTAAAAAATAATAAATACTTCTTAAAATCAAATTGACAATTACGAAGTTTACTATAAACAATTCCCGCAATTCCTGCAAGAACCCCAACAATTGGTTCTTGAATTGCCATAATTGGACTATAAAAGCTAGGTTTTAAGATAAACAATGTTGTATCGGAAATAAAACCAAAAATAAAACCAAAAAATGGTCCATGTAAAAAACTAAAAAGCACATTAGGGATAAAACCAAAACCAATTACCATTGTTCCTTTACCACCAACACCCAATTTTAAACTAAAACCTAAAAATTTAACAATAACTATTGTTAATGCTAACATTACAGCTGCTAAGGCAATACTACGAGTATTGAAATTTTTATTAAAATCCAATTTTAAATATTTTAAAATTGAATAAAAATTTTTACGAAAATAATACTTTGTAATTTGTAACCAAACATTTAGCCTTTTCATCTAAATAACACTCCTTATAAATGCTAACGATCTTCATTAATTAATGGTCTAATAGTTTTTCAAGTAACATAAATAATTACCGTATTAAAAAATATTTTAATTGGTGCCATCGCCAATCGCGGAATCATTGCTAAACCATAATCCTCAGTACGATTAGTTAACAGACTGACATCCCCCCAAGATGCAATTAACACCGTAACAATATATTCATTTATAACTGCTAACAAAATAATCGGAACTAAATCATTAAAACCTTTTGTATCCTTTTTTATAAAACGAAAATACATTCAAGTTGCCCAAACAACAACTAAAATTAAAACTGTCCCAATACTAATAATTAGCATCATAATTCATTTCTTAATCGGAACATTTTTTGTAAAAGGAACTTCATCAACAGCAAAATCAGCAAATTGCGGAGCATAATAAGTCATTACTAAAGCAGCGGTTCCAAAACCAATAATAAAAATATTAGTTATTAAAATTAAAATTCATGACTTTTGATGAAACATTCGCCGCAAATCACCAGCAATACCAGAAATAAAACCAAAACCAATAACCGTCACAATATACGCAGGATGAATATATGACGGAACAAACATCATTACTAAAATATCAGTAATCAAAGCACACAAAATACCAATTACGGGACCAAAAATATAACCCGTAATCTTAATCATCAAACCTTCAATAGCTATTCTAATCGGCGGTAAAACCGCTGCTGGCATATACAATGCAATAACAACAGTTGTTACTACCGATACCGTTGATAACATCGCAATATAAGCAATATTTTTCGTTGTCAAACGAAGTCCACGATATCGTTCTTTTTTTATAAACATTGAAAGCCCTGTCATTAAAATATAAGACAATGCTGCTAAAACTAATGCTCCCGCAACAATATACGCTGTTCTAATATCAAATAACGACAAACCATTTTTATTACTATTAAAGAAAATCATTAATCTAGTTTCCTTTCTAAAGAAAAACTATAACTGCCAATCAATCGGCTTCTTATTATGCTTTATCAAGTATTCATTAATCTTACTAAAATACTTTTGATTAAAAAACCCATAATGTGCTCCCAACGGTGAGGGATGTGCTCCCATAAGAATAAGATGCTTTTGGTCATTAATTAAATTAATCTTTGCTTGTGCTTTTTTACCTCATAAAACAAAAATAACATTATTATGATAATTGTCAATATATTTTATGAGATTATCAGTAAATTGTTGCCAATTAAAATTAGCATGTGAAAATGGTTGATCTTTTTGTACCGTTAAAACAGTATTTAAAAGAAAAACACCACTTCGGACTCATTTAGTTAAATCACCATTTTGTACAATAATTCCTAAATCATTTTCCAATTCTACAAAAATATTTTTTAAACTTGGTGGCAATTTAACACCGTGATTAACACTAAAAGCCAAACCATTAGCTTGGTTTGGTTGATGATATGGGTCTTGTCCTAAAATAACTACTTTAATATCATTAAAACTAACAATTTTTAATAACCTTAAAATATCTTGTGGCTGTGGATAACACTGATTATTTTTATATGCTAATGATACTTTGCTAACTAATTCAATAAAATAAGGTTGAGTAGTTTGACTAATAAGAAAATCTTTCCAACTAGGATGAATATTTTGAAACATATTTTTAATTAACCAATAAATAATTCTTTAATTTTATCACTAATACCACCAACATTTATTCCGACTAAAACTCCTAAAATACCAAAACCAACAATGACCACTGCCAAAATAATAAGCACAACCCATACTCAAGTTTTAATCTTTTTATTATGTATAAAGTTTTCTTCTTCATTACCTTGTTGTAAAGCATCCATATTACTAATAGTAAAACCACTTTTCAATTTTTGTTCAACATCAGCTTTTTCTAAATCAATAGTACCTGATGAATTAATCTTTGACTGCTTAGCATTATTAAACACAAAACTACTTGGTTTACTATTTACCCCCAACTTGTTTTCGGTTCCATTACTCTGTAATTGCTTTTTTTTAACGACATCATCCAAATGTTGACGAAACTTATCAAGTTTAAGTTTTCGCTCATCAACTTTTTGTTCTGATTGTTGTAAACTATGACCATTCAATTGTGATCGATATTCTTGTTCATTAAATAACTGCTCATTTAACATACTATTAGTCATATTAATTGTTGGTTCAAATTTTTCTCTAACAACTAGATTAGGATTAGGTCCCTGCTGTGGCTGTAGGTGGGGGTCATTAACAACAAAATTGCTATTATTTGGATACATATTACCATTTACCATTGATGTTCCATATGGATATGGATGTTGTCTGCCGATTGGTGGTTGATGATACGGATTTTGTAATATTGGTGCATTTTGATTTGGACAATAATTATTTATTATTGGTAAAGCAGGATAATGTTGTTTATGTGATATTGTTATTTGTTGTGGCATATGATATTGTCTTTTAATAAATGCAATAGCTTCGGGCATTAGCATAAAAATTGCTACTTCTTGATCATATAGATTATAAACTACATAGCCTCGTTGTTCCACTAAAATATACATTACAACGCTGTCCTTTCCGTAAAAAATTAATATAAATATACTTTGAATATTATATCACAAATTTAAAAAAAGCAAAAGCACACCATTCTTAAATATAAGAATGGTGTAAAAATTAATTATAACAAATATTTAAATATATAATTAAGAAAATTTAATATTAATTTTAAAAATAACTAATAAAAAAATATTAACAAAACTTCATCAAGTTTTATTAATATAATTTTTTATTATTTTATTCAATATTTTTAAAATACACTTCAACTGTTCCCTTTTCAATACCAATATTAAATCTAATCCACGCAGCACTTTCACCATCTTCTAATGACCCATCATCAATTTCTGCCGATGAATCATCAATTGTGAAATTAATTCCACGAATTTCATTACCAAATTCGTTATCTAATGTTTCTTTTACTTTAACAAGCACTTTACTTCAAGAATCAGTTGATTTAATACCTTTTAAATCAAATCGATTTTTTTCATTAAATTTCTTTAAAAATTCTTTAACTTCGTTAATTAAATCCATATTAGTTTTCTTAATATCTTTAAAATAAATTCGGATATTTTGTAAACCTTTGGTTCCAATTTTAAAACTAACATTATTATTATTTTTACCATCTTTTAAACCATTACTTACAACATCATAAAGTTTATCAATTGTTAATTCAATTCTCTTAGCATCAACACCAAATTTTTCAGTTAAGTTATTTTTTAATCTTTTCAATACATCAGTTCATTTACTAGTTGATTCCACACCTTGTAAAGCAAAAGGATTTTCCATATTAAATTGTTCTAAATATTTTTTAACCTCATTAAACAAATCATCATCAGATTTTTCAATATTTTTAAAATACACGCGTATTCAATCAGACTCTTTATTACCAATTTTAAAATTAATATTTAATCCGATCTGACCATCTTGAAATTTATCAAAACCTTAATCTTTTAAAAATTTATTTTCGTCTCAAACACGAAGATTTTCAATATGTTTAAAAATCTTGGGAAATTTCACTTTTAAAGCTTCTTCTACTTTATTAAGAGCATCAACTCTTTTATGTAAAGTATTTAATCCCCTTAAATCAAAACGATTATTGTCATTAAATTGTTCTAAATATGTAGAAACAATTTTTACTTTTAAAGCATCATTTTTAGCAATTAATTCCTGTTTATTTAACAATCTTGCCATTTCCGTTCTAATATGATGCAGTTTATCTTCCAAAGTTGCATTATCTTTAAGCAATTTAGCAATATCTGCTAATTCACCACTACCAAAACTATTTACTAACTTAGTTAATTCGTTAACATATTCAATTAATTGCGCGATTTCGCTTTCTTGTTGAACAATTTTTTCTCGCAATTTTTGTTCTAATTGCTTAATTCTTTCTTTAGTCACATTATTTTTTTAACTAACTCCTGAAAATCATTTACTAAAATCGCAATTTTTCTTTTTAACGCACTGACTTCTTCATTTAATAACTGATTATTCATAATTTCTTCCTTAATGAAATCTTTTGTCATTGTTTGCGAAGAACAAGCAACTAAATTAGTACCAATTCCTAACGAAAAAAAAGTCACAACTAACATATTTAATCATTGCTTAAACATTAGCATCACCTTTTATAGTAATTAAATCGTTAAGTTTCTCTTTTAAATGATCAAGGACATCTTTTTGGACATCAATATCTTTTTTAAGATTAACAATTTCATTTTCCTCATCAGAAATTATCGCTTTATCTTTATGATTAATGTCATCAACAAGTTCTTGTAAAGTTTTTAAATCCTTTAGGTCGCGTTTAGTTTTCTTAGGTATTTTTAAAAAAAGAAAAAATAATCATTTACTATAAATTATTTCAATATTCAAATTAAGTATACATTTCTTATGTATGCTTTTTGTTGTAAAAAATTATTTTAATATTGTTTTTATAAGCATTTTACTTAGTTTCTATAATCTTTTATTGAGATTATGTTTGTTAATATTAAATATTTTGTTTTATTACTTATTTTTCAAATAAAAAGGTAATCAATTTTTAGTTACTTTTCTTTCAAAATTATTTAAACCTTTTCCTACCTAACAAAACTTTATGCGTCCAATCCTTTAAAACTTCTTTATATCCTAAATTAATTGCTTTTTCTTTTAAATCATTAATTGCTACTTCTAACTGTTCTGTTTTAATTTTAATTTCTGCTTCAAGATTAGCAATTAGTTGCTTAATTTTTTGATCTTGAACTTCAATTTTTATTTCTTGTTCCGTAATTCAAGAACCCGAACAAGCAACTAATGTTCCAATACCAATTCCTGCTCCAGCACCAATACCTAAAATAAATGTTATTACTAATTTAATTATTTTATTCATCGCTTTAATACCTCATTTTTACTCAATATAAACTAAAATTACCTAAAAATAATAGTAACTCATTTATTGCTAGTTTATACCTTTTCCTAGTTAATTATAACATATTTATCACAAAGAAGCAAACCTACCACCAACTAAGAAAATTTCCATAACTCTTCTCTTAAAAAGAATTATGGAAATAATAATTAAATATTAAATTAAGTTACTTTTACAAAATTATTAATTTTAATGTCTGCTAAATCACTCTGATAGTCTCAAAAAAATATCAACTTATCAGTTGTTTCTTCCTTCGGATTAAGTTTCATAATATTATATTTTCAATTAACAGTACCACTAAACTTATACTTCTGAGCAATACCTTGAAAGAAAACATCAAAAGCAATTTCTTTAGGTGCTGTCTTATCATCGGTTACTTCTGCCTTAATACCATCAATTACTTTAATCTCTGCCCCATTAAAATTTAATTTATCATTAACAAACGAATTATTAATATCAAACTGATATGAATAGGTATCCCCTGACCTTGTATAAAAATCAGCATAAAATTGCGTTGCTAATTCACTATTTAATTGTTTTACTTTCTCTTTATTAGTTTCTACTCACGCTGTTTTACCAGTTTTTTTATAAGTATAAAATAAACTATTTATTGTCTTCGTAACTGCCTCAGCACGAAAAATCTTATCAAATATTGTTGATTCACTGGCACCATTAGTAATATTAATCGTAATCGGATGGGTCTTCATACTACAAGCAACAATAGTAAATACCGTTACAAAACTAGTCATTAAATGACTAATTACTGAAAACATTCTTCTCATATTGTGTTCCTTCTTTCTTTTCATTTTTATTCACAGTCTTATTATAATCAATAAAATTACCATACTTTTGTAAAAAAAGTAATTCTACTATGCCAGTGGGACCATTACGATGCTTAGAAATAATTAATTGTGCTTTATGTGATTCTTCATTCAAACTATCTTCTTTCTTTTCATAATAATCTTCACGATAAAGAAACATAATTAAGTCAGCATCCTGTTCAATTGCACCTGATTCACGCAAATCAGACATTAATGGTCGTTTATCTTCTCTTGATTCCACTTTTCGCGATAATTGTGACAAACAAACAATTGGAACTTCTAACTCTCTTGCTAATGCCTTTAAACTTCGAGAAATATTAGAAATTTCTTGTTGTCGATTCTCACCATCACCAGCTAATAATTGCAAATAATCAATAACAACCAATTTTAAGTCATAATTACGACTTAATTTTCTTAATTTAGAAATTAACTCAATCACTCGTAATCCCGGCGAATCATCAATAAAAATATTACTTTGCTTTAATTTACTACCAACACTAGTTAAATCTTGTCAATTACGACTTGTTAAATTTTTTCCCGTTTTAATTTGCATTGAACCAATTTTTGTTTCTGAACCTAAAATTCTTAAAATTAGTTGTTCAGTTGGCATTTCTAAAGAAAAAATGACCACAGCACTATCTTTATAAACTCGTGCACAATTAACAGCAAAATTTAATGCTAAAGCTGTTTTCCCCATTGATGGTCGCGCTGCCAAAATAATAAAATCACCATTTTGAAAGCCATTAGTAATCTTATTTAATTGCATAAAACCACTATCTGAACCTGTTAATTGATTATCACTATTTTGCAACTTTTCAATCTTAGATAATGTCGCATCAACAACATCCTTAGTACTTTTAAACTCATTTTTTTTACGATTATTAGCAATTTCCAAAATCTGTCGTTCAGCAATTCCTAAAAGTTCTCACACACTAATTTCAGTATTAATTTTCTTAGTAATATCTTGGGTTACTACTTGCAAATTTCTTAACATTGTCCGTTCAACAATAATTTTTAAATAATCATCTAAATTAGCATCACTAATATAACTTTGCGTAATCAAAGTCAAATATTCCACCCCGCCAGCCTGATTAAGACTTTGTTGTTTAACTAGCATATCAGTTAAAATTGGTAAATCAATTGGTAATTGATGATTATATAACGAAATAATGGCTTTAAAAATTAATTTATGACGGGAATTAATAAAATCATTCTCATTAAGCAGAGCAACAACCTCATCACTAGCATTTTTAGAATTAATAACTGCCGCTAAAACACTAACCTCAGCATCTTCTAATAAAAAATTATTAGTAATAGTCATTACTTTTTACCCACAACTTGAATTTTCAAAATTGCAAAAATATCATTAAATAATTTAATATTAATATCATTAATACCAATAGTATTAATATTTTGATAATTAACTAACTGTTTTTTATCTACTTGAATATTATACTCTTGACTTAATTTTTCAATAATTTGTTTACTAGTAATTGTTCCAAATACCTTATTTTTATTAATTTTCAAATCAAAATTTAAAATTAGCTTTTCAATTTCTAATTTTAATGCTTCATTTTCAAGCTTTTTTTCATTAACTTCATTATCAAATTTTTGTTGTTGTTTTCCTAACTGCACTAAAGCTTGACTTGAAGCCACAATTGCTATTTTTTGTGGTAATAAATAGTTTTTTGCATATCCATCAGCAACGGTAATAATATCGTTTTTCTTACCATAATTTTTTAAATCTTTCAATAAAATTACTTTCACTTGTTAACACTCCACATCACAAATTTTTTGCATTATATATAATACATTACTTACTAATTGTAATATAAAAAGCATACTTAATACAAATATTAAGTATGCTAATCAACCCTTAATTATTTTACAAGATATGGTAATAAAGCCACGGTTCTTGCTCTTTTAATTGCCATTGCCACCATTCTTTGATGGAAAGAGCAATTACCACTAACTCTTCTTGTTAAAATCTGTCCATTAGCAGAAATATATTCTTTTAATTTTTCAACATCTTTATAGTTAATGTAATTAATTTTATTTTTTGTAAAAAAACATGGTTTTTTTCGCTTTTTAAACCGATTTACATTTATACGCTTATTTTCCATAATTTACTCTCCTCACGCAATAGCATCATCATTATCATTATAATTATCATCAAATGTTAAATTTGCACCTTCGTTATTTTCCCCTTGTTCCTTATTATCAACAACATCATTATTATTAACAAAATCAAAATTCATATTATTAAGATTAAATCTCTGATCATCAATTTTTTTCTCAACGGGAGAATTATAATCATTAACAAATGACGGTGTCGCAGCATCGTGAGAATTTCCAATCCCAGCACCACTACCTCTTGAATCTAAAAACTTAACACTAATCGCTCTAACATCAGTAATTGTTGTTAGCACACCATTTTGTTCTTGTTTTCTTGATTGAATGCGACCTTCAACCGCTATTAATGAACCTTTACGAAGATTATTATACATTGAGTCTGCTACCTTTTCTCAAGCAACACAATTAATAAAATCTGCTTGATTATTAAAATTATTAATGGCTATTGTAAAATATAAAAATGATTTATTATTTTTTGCTGACCGTAAATTTAAATCATTAGTAATTCTACCAATTAAAATTACTTTATTTAACATAATATATTCATTCCTTTATGGTATTTACTTATTTTAAGGTTTTTTATAAGTTTCACGCGGTACATAAGGTCTTTGTCTTCTTTCACCGCTATAACGACTTGGTCGCTCATCATTTTCATTAGTATTTAACTTTAAGTCAGCAATTATTTTATCACTATAATTTTGTTCAGTATCAAGATTAATAATTAAATGACGATAGATATCTTGTTCAATTTTAGCAACACGCATAAACTCATTAATTGCTTCTTTATTAACCGCAACTTTTAATATTGTATAATAAGCTTTATTTTTATGATTAATTGGATAAGCTAAATCTCTTAACCCTCAATCAGTAACACTTTCAACTTTTCCCGTTTGTTTTAAAATATTATGCATCTTTTCTTGCAATGCTTTAATATCTTTACATTCTGGATTAATAATATACATAATTTCGTACTTATTCATCACTTCAACCTCCTCTGGACAATAAATATTATTGGTTCTTTTAACAGAACAAGAAATTAATATGGGAATTTATTAATTCAACAGTAATTATATAACAATCCTCAACATAATAATACTATTATTTATTTTTATTTTTATTCTGTTAATGCCTAATCATCACTTTAATTTCCCAATCTACATTTGTTTTAACAGAAGCATAACTTTTTGCTTGAGAAAAAATTTAAAATATATCTCGCACTATAAAAATAATTCGCTATACTAAATAATACAGTCATAAAATAAAGAAAGGAATTTAATTATTTATGTATAGTCAAAAACTAATTAATTCATTAAATGGTGATATTGAAAAATATTTCCCTCATATTAAAACTATTGACAATTCATTTAACATTGTTCATAGTGGGGTGTCACGAATGGTAATGCTTGACCGTTATTCCCAAAAAGACAAAACATTAGCAAGTCTCAAAGTTGGTGATTTAGTAGTTACAATTGTTCGTGATGATGCCACATTTCCCACGCGAGCAATTGGATATGTCCACGAACAATTAGCAAATAATTACTATGCAATATTAATTGAAAACGAATATATTAATGGTATTGACCCGAATATTTTACAAAACTCAGCAATAAACAATATTGTTATTAAACAAAAACATGAACTTGATAAACCATTAGAATTATTTTATGAGCAAATTGCTTTTCGCGTTGCTACTAACTTAGCAACTGTTGAAACTAACAACAAAGAGCAATGACAAAATAAGTTTTATGAACAATTAAAAAATCTTAACTTTGTTCCCGCAGGAAGAATTCTTTACGGTGCGGGAAGCAACTCTGATGTTACTTTTTTTAACTGCTTTGTAATGCCAATGATTAAAGACTCAAGAAATGGTATTTCTGAACATCGTAAAGAAGTAATGGAAATTATGTCTCACGGTGGTGGGGTTGGTAGCAACGGTTCAACTTTAAGACCCAAAGGAACCGTTGCTAAAAGTGTTGGTGGCAAATCATCAGGTTCTGTATCATGATTAAACGACTTATCTTCGCTAACCCACTTAGTTGAACAAGGTGGCAGTCGGCGCGGAGCCCAAATGATTATGTTAGCCGACTGACATCCTGATATTATTGAATTTATCGTTTGTAAAATGCAAAACCCCAAAATTTTAAAATGATTAAAAGAAAATTCGCAAGACCAAGCAATTCGCGAAGAAGCAACTAAAAAACTCCGATTTGAACCAATATTACCAGCTGAAAAACAATTATTAGAAGCTATTATTGAAAACGAAAACACCGTAGCTCTTACTTATTGTTGAAACTGCCCGCAAAAAACTCTTAGATGGCGGTGAATGAAAAGTAAATCGTCCTGAATTTTTAACCGGCGCCAACATTTCTGTTACCATTAGCCACGCCTTTATGCAAGCAGTAGAAAATGATGCCCAATGAACTTTACAATTCCCCGACTTAGATAACTATTCACAAGCAGAAAAAGAACAATACGATACTCTTTGGCACACAATTGGTGATATTAAACAATGAGAACAAATGGGATTCAAACTTAAAAACTATTATCAAATGAAAGCTCGCGACTTATGAGACTTAATTAGTTTTTGTGCCACCTATTCAGCCGAACCTGGACTATTTTTCATTGACCAAGCCAACGATATGACTAACGCTAAAGCCTATGGTATGAAAGTTGTCGCTACTAACCCTTGTGGTGAACAACCACTTGCTCCTTATTCAGTATGCAATCTCGGGGCAATTAACTTAGCTAACTTTGTTAACCGCAATACAAAAGAAATTCTTTGAGATAAGTTAAAAGAAACCGTTAATATTGCTATTCGTTTACAAGATAATGTTATTGACAGTACCCCTTACTTTTTAGAATTAAACAAAATCCAAGCTTTGGGTGAACGCCGGATTGGTTTAGGTGTTATGGGATTACACGACTTATTAATATGAACCGATGTCGTTTATGGTTCGATTGAGGGAAATAGCATTGTTAACAAAATATTTCAATTAATAGCCGAAACTGCTTATTTAACATCAGTAAATATTGCCAAAGAAAAGGGTTCATTTCCCTTCTTAAAAGACCACAACGCCTTTATTAATACGGGTTATATGAAAAAAATGAACCCCGAAATTCGTAATGCTATTAAAAAATATGGGATTCGTAATTCCCACTTACTAACTATCGCTCCTACGGGAACAACCGGAACAATGGTTGGTGTTTCTACTGGCTTAGAACCATACTTTGCTTTTAACTTTTATCGAAGTGGTCGCCTTGGTAAAAATATTAAAGTTAATGCTAAAATCGTTGACGAATGACTAAAATATCATCCCCAATATGTTAATAAACCGCTACCTAATATTTTCATTAGCGCGATGGAACTAACTCCCGTTGCTCATGCTGATGTACAATGTATTATTCAACGCTGAGTTGACTCATCAATTTCCAAAACCGTTAATGCTCCTGTTGGCTAAACCGTTAAAAATGTGGAAAAACTATATATGCACTTATACAAAAACGGTGCCAAAGGTGGTACTGTCTATGTTGATGGATCAAGAAACGCCCAAGTGCTATCGCTAACCGATGACAGCGACCAAGACCGCGTAAAATATTCGGTTGGTATAAAATTTCCAAAAACTAAGAAAAAGATAGAAATAAAATTCTATCTTTTTTAATTAGGTTAAAATTGTCGTTAACCTTGCTTAGTTTAAAAAAATAATAGCAAGACCAACTAAATAAAACTCTCCTACTTGGAATGTCGTTAAACCAAGCAAGCGAGGATAAACAATATAGGGGTGGCCGTACCGCTACGACACAATGTAGGCAATTCTTTTAGGCAATATAAAAGAGTTATCGTGGTTTAGGGATAAATCTTTAACCTGCAATGGTTAAAGGGTGAGTGTTCCACAATAAAAAAATTTTAGAAATCTTACTATTTATAAGGAGGTTTTACGAGTGTCTTTAAAAGAACTCTGTCAAAAAGAGTTTAAAAGTAAAGTAAAAAATAAATCAACACTAATTAACAAATGTCAGTGTTATATCAATGAGTACTTTACAAAATTAACCAAAAATAAAAAAGACGGTTGATATTATAAAAAATATGCTCGGCATTGTTTGGCAAGGTTAGAATTTATTAATAAACAAAAAATAAATGCTAACCTTTGGCTTTTAACTTTGCAATGCCAAAATAATCATTTAATTATTAAAAAATTAGTTTTTGAACAAAATAAATGAAAAATTATTAATATCAAAAATTAGAATAATAGGTATAGATAAATGTAAGAAATTTCACAAAGTGGTCAAGCTGGAACACTAAAAAATAAACGAAGTGGGAGGATATCTGATAAGGTTAATCAACTAATTAAATTAGTACTACATGGGGCAGAAGAGTAGTCGCAAGTGATTAATTAAACCAATTCCTAAGGGAAACTATGTCTAAAAGATAACAAGCAACAAAGTTATCTAACAAATAACTAATAATAAACAAAAAGGAAAAAAGATAAGAAGATTAATTAATCTCTCTCCTTCTATCAATAAAAAAACAAATGAGGAAAGGAAAATATATATGGTTGAAAATAATATCAAAAATACGATTAGCGATTTAATTAACGAAATTAAAACAACAACAGAAAACAATTTAAATAATTTAGAACAAATTATGGAAGCTTTAATTGACAAAGTTAACAATATTGAAAATATTTTAAATCAAATAAGATAAAAAAATAAATTAAACCAACTATTTATTAAAATTAGTTGGTTTTTTATTTATCAGAAATAAAAAATAATGGAGATAAAAATAAAGGGAGGTAATTATCATAAAAAAAGATTATTCAAAACCAAAAGCAAGATTTAATGGAAAAATAATTATTGATTGTATTAGATGCGAACAAGAGTTCACAATTTCAAATTCAGAATGATTAACGCTTAATAAATTTTATAAATGCCAAAAATGTAAAAAATAAAGTGAGGTGTTAAATATGATAAAAAAAATTTATTTAAACCAAAATTTAATTTCACAAGAAATAAATAATAAAACGCACATTTTAATAAATAAGAAAAAAGACTGTGTTGTTTGAAATAAAAATTACTTAGGTTTATCAAGTTATCAAAATTATTTTAGTTTAAAAATTGATGAAAATAAAAAATATGTAATCCATAGTAGCGTTAATAATAAAAGTGGTAATATTATGGGAAAAAATTTAATTTTATATTTTGAAAAATTAAAGCAAGAAAACAAAAAGCAGTTTACTTTGCAAAACAAAAATCATGCTGCTAATAATGATTTACTAAATGAATACAATAATCATTATGATAACAAAACAACACAACGAAAATTAACAGCAACAGAACTAAAACAATTACTAGAATATTTAGAAAATATTGATAATCCCAATTTATTGAAATAATGGTTTTTATTTAGGATACAACAAATATGAAAAAAATACTTAGTTTGTTGTCAATATTTTCGTTATCGTGTGGAAGTACAATGCCATTAATTGGTTGTGGCAATATTGCAAATAACAAACCACACTTGCCACCATCAAAACCAAAAAAACCAATAACCAAAGATTTTTTTTACTATGAAAAATTAAAACAAGAAATTACAGCAGAAATAAAAGAATATGACGAAGCAATTAAAGAAATTGAAAATAGTAAAAATGATTATGAAAACGAAGAAGACTATCAAACAGAACTAAAACAAACACAAGCAGAAAAATTTATCAAAATATCTGAACTAAATAATTGTGAATATCAAATTTTACTATGTCAAAAAGAAAATGAGTTTACAGACGAACAAAAACAACAAGCAATTAAGTTATTAGAAAAACAAATAAACAACTTAAATAGTGCTTTAAATTTACTAAGTGAAATTAAAAATAGTGATTTTGATCAGAAAGATTTAGAAAAAATTAAAACAAAGATTAAAAATACAAAAATTATTTTAGATGAAATTAAAAACAATTAAGAAAGGAATTGGTAGTTAATTATGTTAAATTCTAATTTATTAAATAAAATTAATGTTAATGATGAATGATATACACAGGAATATGCGATTAAACCAATTTTAGAATTTTTAAAACCTAATAGCACTATTTTATGCCCTTTTGATAATATTGATAGTGAATTTGTCCGTGTTTTAAAAAGAAATGGACATAAAGTTTGAAATAGTCATATTGATGATGGAATTGATTTCTTTAATTACATTAGAAGTGATGTGGGTAGATATGATTATATTATTTCTAACCCTCCATTTAGTAAAAGAAAACAAGTAATAGAACATTTATTTATTTTAGGAAAACCATTTGCAATGTTAATGCCATTAGTAAGTATTGCATTAAAACCAATTAGAGAAAAAATAGATCAGTGTGAATTATTAGTTTTTAATAAAAGAATAAAGTTTATTGCTTATAATGGTATAGTTTGTAAAAATCCTCCAAGTGAAACAGCATATATATGTCACAATATTTTACCCAAACAAATTATTTATAGAGAATTAAAAGAGTGTTATTAAAATATGCTTAAAATAATTGAATTATTTGCTGGGATTGGAAGTCAAAGAAAAGCATTAGAAAAGATTGGAATTAACAATAAAGTAGTTGCATTTTGTGATAACGATAAATACGCTGAAAAATCATATCGAGCAATATTTAATGATTATGACACACCAAATTTAGGTGATATTTCTAAACTAGAAACTTTACCGTATGCTGATTTAATAACTTGATCATTTCCATGCCAAGACATATCAAATGCCAATAATAATGGGCAAGGATTAAATGGCAAGCGAAGTGGTTTAGCGTACAAAGTTGTTGATTTAATAAGCACAATGCCAACAAAACCAAAATATCTTTTAATGGAAAATGTACCAAATTTATTAAGTAAAAAGTTTTTTGTCGGATTTCAAAATCTCCAAAATCAACTTAGTGAATTAGGATATTATAACCAATATTTTACAATGAATGCCAAGGATTATGGAATTCCCCAAAATCGGAAAAGATTGTTTATGATTTCAACATTAAAGCAAGATTTTAAATTTCAATATCCCCAACCTTGTAATTTAAAATTTTTGGTAAAGGATATTTTAGAAAATAATATAAATGAAAAATATTTTATTAGACAAGAATCAATGAAAAAAGCAATTGAAAACAATAAACTTAAAATCATTCAACAATGTGCTTATACAATTACAACAAAACAAATGCGATGAGGAAATGCTGGAATTATTGCAATTCCAAATGATATAAAATTTAATGTTCGTGGCAAAACGGAAATAGACTTTAATTCTTATAAACAAGAAAATAGAGTATATGATGCTAGTAATGAAAATATATATCTAGATACATTAACTATAAATTCAAAATCAGCAAAAATAGCAATTCCAATTAAAAATTATAGAAATTTTATTGTTTTGCCACGAGCAAAAGACGGTTTACTAGTTAACGGTTCATATAATCGGTTTTGAAAAACAGAAAATAACCATATGGGAACAATCGCAGCAAGTAATGTCAATAAAATCATCGTTGATAACCATAAATTACAACAACAAGATAGTATTAAAATACTATCTTTTTTAATTGATGAAAAAAAATACTTTTTACGAGTATTAACTCCAAGAGAATGTTGATTATTAATGGGATTTAGAAATAAAGACTTTGATAAAGCACGAAAAGTTGTTTCAGAAACCCAACTTTATAAACAAGCTGGCAATAGTATTGTTGTTGATGTGCTAGAAAGAATTTTTACAGCAATGTTTCAAATAGAAAGGAAAAATTAAAGATGCAAAATAAGAGAAAAGTTTGATGAAAATGACTTTTATATCCGTTAACAATTATTAGTGGAATTTTGTTGCTAGTAATTTCCCCTATTTTGCTTTTAATCTCGCTTGGAATTGATTGTGATTTTATGATTGGTAATTTATTATTGCATTTATTTTGCCTGCCTTTTGAAAGGAAAGATAGCAATGGCTAAGAAAAACAATATTAAAAATTACTTTAATAATAAACAACAATACTATCAAAAAAAGAAAAATATTTATTATCAAAAAAGAAACAAATTTAACAAAAGCAAATTTTTAAAATAACAAAGGAGGAAGAAAATATGAAAACAAATAACACAGTCGATTTAAGTGGAATAATTGATGTTGCCATAATGTGAACTAATATTGTTTTAGGAGTTATTCTAACATTGGAGGTTATATTTGCAGGTTGAAAATTAATTATTATTTTAATCTCAATTATGCGAAATGCCGATAATCCAGAGGCAAGAGCAAATGATCTAGGCGCTTTGAAATGACCAATTATAGTAATTATTGGAACGTTGGTAGTAATTGCCGTAATTAATGTTTTTCTGCAAGCTTATAAAGGATATAATCCCGCAATCGGTGGATAGTTTTATAGTTTATATAAAAACTAAAAAAGGAGGTGAATATATATGATAATGAATGCATTATATAGGTTAATATGATCGATTTTTGTACAAGGGCCATTACAATTAATTGGATCATTTAACAACGTATTAAATTATTTAACAGGCGGGGTTGTTGGCGATTTAATGTTTGGATCAAAGCAAGAATTTAGTTTTCAAAATATCCCAATGGCATTCTGATATTTCGTTATTACGGCTCTGTGCTTATTTTCCTTAATTTTTACAATTACCATGATTAAAATTTTGTTTCAAGATGCCACCGAAGCAAAAACAAAATTTATTGTTGCCTTACAAAATGGTAGTAAAGCGTTTGTTTTTATCTTTTTAATTCCAATCTTTTTCTTTTTGGCAAATTTTGCAATTGCTAACATTGCCAAAATGATTACATCAGGATTTGGCGGCGAAAACGGAAATATTGCAAATTACCTATACAATATTGGAAACAAATATTGAGATGGAAGTGGTGATAATATACCAAGCAATTATGCGTATCCTGATAATATTGGTGATTTTAATATGATTGCCGAAGTTTTTGGGGTGTGATTTATGTTGTTTGCAATGTTTATGATTGGAATTGCTTTGGTGCAAAAAATAATTGAATTGTTTTTCTTATTTATTATTTCACCATGAGTAATGGTCGCGATGACCATTGACAATGGTAAAGGAGCATTTATTTGAAAAGATATGGTAATTGCGAAATTTCTAGCATCGACCGCTACTTTAACAGGATACTTTATATTTATGACCACAATTCAAACGATTTTAAGTACTAATTTAGCAGGTTTAGGTATTGAAGGATATGGTAAATCATTGTTTATTATTCTGATGATGTGTGGTGGTGGATTGGCAGTGCTGGCATTTTCGGATGTTGTTGCCAACTTAATTGGTGAAGCAGCTGGAATTCGCGAAGGAATGAATTCAATGCGATCAACTGTGGCCGGCGGAATGATGGCACTTGGTGCTGCTAAAATGGCAGGAAAAGCATTTGGATTTGCCAAAAGTAAACGAGCGAAAAGAGCAATGGCAATGGGTGGTTCTAGCATGGGTGAAAAAACCATGAACGCGATGGGTTCAATGGCAGGCGATGATGGTGATGGCGAAACATCGGACAATCAATCTCGCCAAGAAAAACCCCTTGACTTTCGCCATTTCTGACACGCCACCGAGGGAATGAGTTCGCGTGCTGGTATTACTGGTTTAGCAGGATTTGGACTTGGGGTTGCAACCCTAGCAACAAGTAAACTAGTGGGGGCAGCTCGCGGAGGTGGAGCAAAAGGATTCTGAAAACAATTTGGAACTGGCATTGCCACACCATTTGTAGCAACTTATAAAAAAATCAATCCACAACTAGCAAGCAAAGGAAACCAAGAAAACAAAAGGAATACAATTAAATCTACTAAATTAAGAAAAAAATCTTTAAACAAAAAACTAGAGAAAGTAAGAGGTAATTTAAATGTTAAACCAATTACAAATCCACAAACTAAAAAAGAAATAAGATTAAACAAGAAAATTAGTATCAACGAAAACAACAATGATAATGGTTTTGTTTTTATTAATCCGCAAAACAAAATGCAACAAGAACATAATAAAAATATTAAGAAATCAGTAAATTATCAAACCAAACAAAAGAATTTTGAAACTAAGATTACAAATAAAATTGATAATTTTGGTGAAAAACAAAAGTATCTTAATAAAAAACAAGATATAAAAACCAATATCAAAGATTTAAGTAAAACAAAAAATATAGCAAATAGAGTTAATATTCATAATTTCAAAAATGATTTAAAAAATGCGAAAAAAGACTTTAAATCAAAAACAAAAAACAAAAAATAGTTGCAGTCAAAAACCACCTGACAAATTTTTTAAATAAGGTATAATGTAAATAAAAAGGAGTGATAAACATGGGATTATGACGATTATTAGGTGGCGAAGTCAACTGAGAACGCGTTGCCAAAATGCAAAACAGAGAACAGTTAAACGAAATTCTTGATGCTATTATTCATGCTTTTGGTGGTGGTTTATCAATTGACAGATCAAATGATGATGACAAAAATAATGTCATGTGAGTGTTAGAAAAGTTTGGACGAAATGTCCCAACAACCACTAAATACCCATGACTAAAACAAGTTGATGGTCTTGGTAATTTACGAGATGCTAAATATAATCAAAAAGATTGAGATCAAGCATGAGAATGATACGACGAATATAAAAAAGGAGCAATTCCTTTTCTCGAATATCGGATTAAGATTAGAGAAAAAGACTTAGTTCGTTATCCTGATGCATATTGGCAAAAAGAACTTGATAAATTAAAAAAGTTATTGGAACCATTAAAAAAACAAGAAGAACAAAAAAATCAACTATTAGATTTACAAGAAAAAGCAACACATTATGGTGTTCCAACACGAGAAATTAAAGAAGCAATTCAAAATAAAATGTTTGATTCAAGAAAGGTTGATGAAATAACACAAAAAATAACTAAATTAATTGAAGCGGAAAAACATATTAATATAAATAATAATGATTTATCTCTTGAAAATGAAAATTTACGCTTAAAAAAAGAAATTTTAGAAATGGAATTAAAACTAAAAGGTTTAAAACCAGAAATAAGTTGCAACCAAGACAAAAAAGTATTTAGCGAAGCAACTAAAAGCAATTTAGATTTAAAAGATGAACTTATCGAAAAAGAATTATATAAAGATCAAAGCGAATATGAAAAATGAAAAAACATTTGAGAAATTAAAAATAAATAAATATAAGTATGGAAATTGTTTTAGGAAATAATCAAACAAATAATTTATAAACCCTAAATAGAAGTAAAAAATAGCGATTTATCACTTGAAAATGAAAATTTACGCTTAAAAAAAGAAATCTTAGAAATGGAACTAAAATTAAAAGACGCAAATAAAGAAAGATAAAATATGCAACATTTATCATATTTTATCTTTTATGATAGTATTAACTTACTAAATAGATAATGTTTAGGTTGTTATGAGTTAAATTAAAAAGAAATGTTTAGCTTTGATAAAGCATAATATTTCCACAGGCAATTATATCAAACAATCTTAACAATTTTCTATGTTTGTGGAAATAAAAGACATTTATTATTTTAAATATAATATGATTACATATCGTTTGCAATTTAATGCAATAACAAAAAGAAAGGAAGTTATACAAAATGAAAAAACTTTTAAGTTTATTAGGAGCAATTAGTTTAACTGCAACAGTACTAAGTTCGGTTGTTGCATGTAATAAAAAAGAAGAAAATAATAAAAATTCTAAGTTTGGCATAATTAATGGATTCAATGGAGAAATTCATAGAATAATTAATGAAAAAAATAAGCTTTATGTTGGAACAAAAATTAATTATAATAAAGGAAAGCTTTACAGTGTTGATATTAAAGACAACAATGAAGTAACAGAAATTACCAAAACCGAAATTAAAGGAGAAATTCATAATTTATCTATTTGAGAGGATAATCTTTATGTTGGAACAAAAATTAATAATAATAAAGGAAAGCTTTACAGTGTTGATCTTGAAAACAAGAATGAAGTAACAGAAATTACCGGAATTAACGGAGAAGTTGATGCTTTAATTGCTTTTGATAATAAACTTTATGTTGGAACAGTGACTGATTATATTTCTGATATTGGTAAATTTTATTGTGTTGATCTTAAAGACAACAATAAAATAACAGAAATTTCTACAACTTCTTTTATTAAGGGAACAATTTTTTCATTTAGTAAAAGTGTCAATAATAATTACATTTATTTTGGAACAATATTAAGTTCTTTTAATGGCGGAATTTACAGTGTTGATCTTAAAGACAACAATAAAATAACAAAAATTACCGAAATTGACGGAGCTGTTGTTAGATTAATTATTGAAAATAATAAGCTTTATGCTTCAATAAAAATTAAAACTGGTATTACTGATGGTCATAATTATACTTATGATGGTGAACTTTACAGTGTTGATCTTAAAGACAACAATAAAATAACAAAAATTAATAAAACTTTTAATGGCGTTGTTTATGGTTTAGTGGTTATTAATGATGCTATCTATATTGGTGAAACTGAAACATCACAGGATAGTAAGAATAGTAGTAAGATTAATTGATTTAAAATGTAAAAAATACTTAATAAAAATTAAAAACATATTTACTAAACAACAATTAAAATTGTTGTTTTTTGTTTTGTCGAAATAGAAAGGAAATAAAAGATATGAAAAATAAATGTTCTAGAAAATGTAATATTTCAAATATTAACATCTATCAAAAATTAATTTAGAAAGTGGTTATTTTATATTTAACAAATTATTTTCATTAGACTTCTTGCATAACCTATAAAAATAATAAAAATTTTAAATTTAACCACTTTAAAATAAACATTTTTATAAAATCTAAAATAATTTTGATAACAATTAACTAGGTTATGCAAGAAGTCTATTAATTAACAGCAAGCTTGTAAAAACCAAATTCTAATTGTGCAAAACATCTGTGGTTTCTACAAAAAATTAGCAATCTTGTAATATACCACAGACTTATGACAAACACAAGCAGTTTTAAGGGGTCGCGTTTAGTTTTCTTAGGTATTTTTAAAAAAAGAAAAAATAATCATTTACTATAAATTATTTCAATATTCAAATTAAGTATACATTTCTTATGTATGCTTTTTGTTGTAAAAAATTATTTTAATATTGTTTTTATAAGCATTTTACTTAGTTTCTATAACCTTTTATTGAGATTATGTTTGTTAATATTAAATATTTTGTTTTATTACTTATTTTTCAAATAAAAAGGTAATCAATTTTTAGTTACTTTTCTTTCAAAATTATTTAAACCTTTTCCTACCTAACAAAACTTTATGCGTCCTATCAATGAAGATAATAGTATAACTTTTAATGGAAAAGCAAAAATTTCTTTTACACAAGAAGCAGAACCAAAATTAGTTCTGAATACTTCAATAGTTTAATTGTTTGTGAAAAATAAGCAAACTATTCAAACCAGTAATTTTAATTGCTGGTTTTTATTTTGTTAAAAGAGAAAGGAAATACAAAAATGGATGAAAAAATTACTTAATTTGTTGACGATATTTTCGTTATCGTGTACAAACACAATGACATTGTTTAGTTGTGGTAATATTGTAAATAACAAACCACCTCTGCATTCGCTCAATACAGAAAATGAGTTAAAAGTTAATTTAAAAACCAATATTGATTTAGAAAAAAGATATTTGCCCCACCCTGTTTTAATCCAACAGCGAGGTTATAAAGGAATTTTCTTTAATCAATATAAGACAGATACTATCAAACATCTAACAAATGCTTTTTTAAGCAAAGCAGATAATAATTTATCAATGAAATTTAAAACAAAATTTAGTACTTATAAACAACTACAAGGTTATTGAAAATTAGAACAACAAAATTACTGACAAAATTTACTTAATAATATTTGTCAACAATACCAAGATAATTTAAAACAACTTATTTTATTGTTTTATAATTTTGTTGCAAATATTTGAAATAAAACAAATATCAATGAAATTTTAAGGAAAATAGAAATTAAAAATGTGATTGATGGTGATAATAATGTCTTGGGACAAACAAATAATCACCAAACTATTTTGCTAAACAAAAAGATTTTATCTTGTACATTTGAAAAAACAATAAATAACGAATGACACAAAGGACAATTTACAACCAATAACTTTTTTCATATTTTAATCCACGAATTAGGACATATCTTTTATTTTTATGATTGAGAAACATTTAAAATCAATCATATTTTTTATTTAAAGCAATTTTTAGCACAAAAAATTAATAACTTAAATAAATTTGCAGAACTAGACAAAGAAAAAGTGTTAAAGATACTTGCCAACAGTAATTATGGATTAAGTGATGATGATGAGTTATTGGCAGAGGGATTTGCATATTGGTTATTAACGAAACAAAACATGCAAACAAAAACATGAGAATTTTGAAACGAATACTTGACAAGTTATTTACCACAAATAAGAGATAAAAAAGAAAGGAAGTGTAAATGATGTTAAACAATATAATGGGAATGGTGGGAACCATTGCTGTAATTGGTTTGCTTGGTTGTTTATGAAAGTTTCTAGGTATTAAAGTGCAAAAAATGAAAAAACAAATTGAGTTAACGAAATACAAAAAAACTTGCCAAATAATA
This sequence comes from Spiroplasma endosymbiont of Dromius quadrimaculatus, assembly GCF_964031155.1. Classification (NCBI taxonomy): domain Bacteria; kingdom Bacillati; phylum Mycoplasmatota; class Mollicutes; order Entomoplasmatales; family Spiroplasmataceae; genus Spiroplasma; species Spiroplasma endosymbiont of Dromius quadrimaculatus. The sequence goes on along the minus strand of NZ_OZ035010.1, from coordinate 42,630 downwards.
TTTTATGTTAGTATAGGTTGTTTGGTGTTGTTTGTGTTAGTGATTGGGTTATGATTTGGTTTAATATATCCAACTTTGAAATAAAATGGAAAAAGTATTCAAATTTTTAATATTTATTATTCCAGATTTTATAAATTCAAAAAACGAATTTGCACAATATCTACTACGCGGTCCTTCATTTGCGTGGTTTTTATATTTCAATAAAAATTATTTTTAAATTTTAAAGAAAGAAGTAAATTTAATGAACTGAAAAATTGAACTTATAGCAATATTTGTACTATTTACTATAACTATTTTATGACAAATAATAACTAGATTTATTGTGTTTCAAAAAGAAATCGAGGGTAAAAAATTATTTATTTTATTAATCTTACCACTACTATTTTTAATTTTTGGTATTTTAATTATGAATATTATATTGTGTTTTGTTTCTTAATCAATACTAATAAACAGTAAGGAGGAATATAAAAATGATTTTTATATTTTAGAGAAAGGAGGTTATATGCTATGAAAAAAACTATATTGGTGCCATTGTTATTAACAGCTACAATCGGTATAAGTGAACCACTTATTTTTAAATCAACCATCAATGATAAATTTTTGATATCAAAGCAAGAACAAATTATCAGTAAAAATGCAAAGCAAAGTTTTAACCCAACAGCCCCAAGTTTTACAAAAAATATTAATTGAGATAATAATATTGATGTCGAAACTGGTGGAACTTGGAGTGCGGATTATACAGAAAAAGTAGAATCACCATATTATTATATTAATATTTTAGATTATGCTAGCAGTTGAAGTGATTTTAAAAATAAGTATTCCCAGATTCGAATAGATTATGAAGGATATGTTGATCATAGTATGGCAGATATGGTTGATTATAATGCTTATCACTATATAAATCTAAGTCAAATAAGTGCCAATGAAAAAACATCACAAATATTTAATTCTTATGCGGGCTATACACAAAACGAGGGGCAAGGATGAACGGAGGTAAGATACCAATTAGAAAATAATCAACTTAAAATTGATTTTCTAGTTTATGCTTATGCCGGTAATGGATGAAATTCAATGAATACATGAGCTAAAACTTGATTAAAAGTTAATAGTTTGTTTTTTAATACTAGTTTTAGTTTTAGTGAGATGAAAGATAATTTAACAAAGGAACTAAATAAAGAACTTAGTTATTATTCTAATATTGATAATAACCCACAAAGCGCTAATAATTGAAACCAAATTAAAACAGAAATGGATAGCAAAATCAGAAAAGCACTAAATGATAATAATGATACACAGGGATGAATTGAATTTTTAAACCCAAATTATCAATTAGAAAAAAGGAACAATAATTATTATCTTAAAACAAATTTTAATATTGAAAATTACCAAAATGGCAGTTCTGAAATATGAGAATTTAAAACACCTTTAAATTTTAATAGCGATTATAATATTGCTAATGCCAAAAATAGAATCGAAAACGAGTTAAAGCAAACAATCATTTATCAAAGTGATACATCAACCAATATTTTAGATAAAACTAATTGAAATGCAATTAAAACTATCTTAGATAATAAAATATTTAATGTTTTAAGCAAAAAAGGAAGCATAATTGAATGAAAAAAACTTATTAAACCAAATTACGCCTTAATAACAGAAAATAATAATTATTATCTTAAAACAAGTTTTAATATTTTTAATCATTTAACAGAACAATGAGAAAATTGAGTTTTTAAAACAAAACTCAATTTTTCATTAAGTGCGAAATATTGAAAAAGTAAAATTCAGGAACGGATTTTAATAACACCAGGAAAAATTAGTGATGAAAAGGGCATTGAAATGATTAATGATGTCGAAGAAGTTATCAATAATGGTGAGGGAAAGGAAAATAAATATAATAAAGGAATAATAAAATATCATACAACAACATTTTTTCAATATATTGAACCAAAAGAAAACAACAATGATCCTGATTATGATATCGTTAAAATAAATGGGGTTAATTTAAACGCTGTTAATGGTTTATATACATATACTTTTGATGATAAAGAAAAAGTTAATAAATATGAAATTGAAATTATCCACAGGCCAAACCCCAAAATTGATGGAGATATTGGAGGTAATTTTAAGTTAACCATTTTAATTGAAACAATTACCCCATCATTACAATTAAAATTAATGGGATGAGGGCCAAAGAATATTGACTATGAAAAACTAACAAATGAATTTATCAAAGACCCTAGCAATGAAAATAAATCAATCAAAAATCCTAATTATGATAAAGAAATTAATAAAGAAACAGGGACAAAAAAGCAATTAATCTGAATTCGACATCAATCTAACAGCCCCTTTCCATTAGATCCAATTGACAAAGATGGAAATTTAATAAAAACTAGTAATATTAATGATTATGATATCGGTTATTTAGCAGAAGCAAGTGCCGTCGGAGCTGGTTTTGAAAATTTTTACAATAATGACAACATTGAAAAAGTTATTCGTTATTTATCAAATGAAAAGTTAAATACTAAATTCGAAAATGGTTATCAATTAGAAAAAAGCAAAACTGGGGATGTTAACACAAGTGCCGGGTGATTTCATTTTATTATTCAACAAAAACGCTTTAATGATTTAAATGGGAATACCCAAACACCATTTTATCAACACAAATTTATTTATGTTGATAAAAATAAAAGTTCAAATTATGGATATTTTTTAAATTCAATTGATAGTCAAGATGCTGGTGATTTTTGAAATACAACACAAGGAAGACATCTAAAAAATTACATGATTAACTATAAAAAGTGAAACACAGACAATGATTTAGCAAAATTAAATTATGAAGCAGTGTTATCATATTGACGAGACTATGTTTCTGATATTCGTAATCATTTAGCAGTTAATGAAAGTATCAATAATTTTAAAGCATTAAATGATTTAAATATTAGTGCTTTAAAAATGAATGTCAAAGACATTAAAACTATTAAAGATAAAATTAATAAATATGTTTGACAAGAAATAAATAAACTTAGTTTATTAGCAACAATAAATAAAGATTATATTATTCAAATATATAAAAATAGCCAATGACAAAAATTAACTGATGATGATTTAAACCAATTAATAACTAATCAACAAGAACAAACAAAAGCAATAACGATAAAAATCAAAGCACTAAATACATCAATGTTCTTAATTGGGGAAACAAACCAATTTAAAGTTATTAATAACTTAAATTATGATGAAAATAAAGTTATTGATTTAAGTAAAATTAAGTATCAAAATCAAGAATATAATTTTAAAGATAAAACAAAAGATAATATTTTTAATAATTATATTATGGAATATATTAAGCAAGGTTTTAAAATTAATAAATTAGATGAAATCTTAAAACAAGATATTGATTATCAAATATCATTGCAAGGAGTAAATGGGGGAAAAATTAATATTAATGATAATGAATTACAGGAATTTATGAAAAAAATTCAAGAAAATAAATATAGTGAACTAAAAATTACTATTTATGCTTTGGATGATAGTTTAAAAGTGATTGGGAATATTTCATATAAATTAATAAACAACCCAATAACAGAAAATGCTCCTAGCAAACCGAATGAAATTCCCCCAACAGAGGGAATTATACCTAACATCCCCAATAAACCAATGAATCCCAATAATCCCAATGGAAATAATGGGAATGGAGATAATAATAATCCAAATAAACCAGAAAAACCAAACAAACCAATGAATCCCAATCATAATGAAAATAATGAAAGTGGTTGAAAAAAGTTTTTTAAAAAACCAGTTAATTTATTTTTTATGACTTTGATTAGTTGTGGGATAGTTGGTGGGTTTATAACTTGAATTATCATTAAAAATCAATTAAATAAAAAAATTGGGGGCAAAATAGATAAAAAAAGTAAAAACAAAAAGAAAATAAAAAAACAATAAATAATATATATTTATTACCCCTTTATTTAATACCCTTATTACGGATTTTAAGGGGCAAATTAGCAATGAAAGTTATTTTATTATAGGAAATATATATATATATATATTATAAATATGAAAATAGTTTTTAAACCGGCATTTTAAATGTCGTTTTTAATTTAAAAGAAAGAGGTGCAGAATATGAAAAATGTAATACCAAAAAAACTAAAAGATGCCAAATATCGTTTTTGACGCAATATAACAATAACGGATATTTTAATAATTGCCGTTTGAGTTGGATTAACAATTATGTTTATATTTGGTTTTCAATGAAAACTATGAATAAAATTATTATCATCATCAATAATGATTTTAATTAGTTTACCACTAATTATTACAAATAAAAAAACTAATTTAAAAGGATGACAATGCTTATATTATAAAATAAATTATCTATTTAGTTGTAAGAAATATAGTAATAACAAAACAAGTTTACTGGTGCCATATAATAAAGTTATTGGTAATAACTTTATTACAACTCACGGAATTTTAAAAGGTACTTTAAAAAAGACGCTAATTGGAGCAATTCAAATAAAAGGATTTGACATTACTTTATTAAGCGGTGAAGAGCAAATATTAAGATTACGAGATTTGCAAGATGTTTTTAAATTTGCTAATTTTCCAATAACTTTTTTAAAGTTAGAATTACCATTAAATTTTGATGACAACATTAAATATTTACAAAAACAAATTAATAAAACGCAAATCCGTTATAAAGACAAAGAAATTAGTTTTAATCAATTTGTAAAAATTACAAAACAAATTAAAAATAATATTGCTTTTTTAAAAAAAGAATTAATTAAAATAAACGATGAAATAAAAACCGAAAAATGTTTTTTTATTTTTGTGTACGGAAATAGTCAACAAGATTTAAATGAAAAAATATTATTTTTAGAAGATAAATTATATAAAGGAAAAATTAATTGTAATATTTTATCTAATTACGAAATAACAAAAATCTTAAAATTAATGTGAAATCCATATGAAAAACCATTAAATAAAACAGATTTTAATAAAAATAAAGATAATTTAGTAAGATTATTGCAATTTAACTACCTAAATATTAAAAAAAATTATTTTATAGCAAATGATTTATATTATTCAATTAATACAATTCAGGACTATCCTTTATTTATTAACGATTTATGAGGGGCTTGTTTATTTTCAAATGAGCAAACTATTATTTGAAATATAAATCCTTTAAATTATGATGAAACAAAAAAAGCAATCAACAGTGCCATTCAAACAACCCAAACACGACAAGTAATGACAAAATCATATGTTAATACAAATGAAAATAACTATGAATTAGAAACATACTACCATTTAATTGATGAGGTTAATGGTGGTGGTGAATTATTAAAAAATGTTAATATTTTATTTTTAAATTATGGAACAAATAAAAAAACATTATTACAGGCACAAACACGATTAACAAAAGCATTAAAAGAAATGGATATTAAACTTAATCCATTGTGATATCAACAATTTAGTGGCTTAAAAGGTTTTATACCCTATAACAATAAGGTCATAATAAAAAAATATGGTCGAGAAATGCCAACAAGTACCCTAGCAGCATCATTTCCATTTATTGATAGTGGTTTACATGATAAACAAGGAATGTACTTAGGAACAAATAATATGGGGAATGTTGTGTTGTGAGATCAATTTAAAATTACGAGCAAAAGAACAAACCACAACATGTTTATTCTCGGTACAACAGGAATGGGAAAAACATATTTGTTAAAAAAAATAATAAATCATCATATCATGATGAGTCGTAAAGTGGTTGTTATTGATGCTGAACGAGAATACAAACCATTATGTGTTTATTATGATGGAAATTGAATTGACGCAGGAGATGCTTCGATAGGAAAAATAAACCCCCTACAAATTTTAGATAATAACTTTATTGATGAATTAGAAAATACCAATTCATCACCCCTATCAAATCATTTAAGATTTTTAGAGCAGTGATTCAAAACACTTTATCCTGATTTTAACGGGCGAGAAATTAATTTATTAACAAAATATTTGAAATTATTATATCACCAATTTAACATTACAAATAATAGCGATATTAACAAAATTAATAACAATGATTTTCCAATTATGATTGATTTTTATGACTTATTAGAAAAAGAATATATTAATAATGAAAATCAACTTTTAAAAGAATTTATGGATTTAATAGCAACCGATTTTTTAAATGATGGAAAATATCAAGCACTTTGAAATGGACATACAACGATAAAATTTAAAAATAATTTTGTTGTTTATGATGTTTATAATTTGTTTGACTTAGATGACAAAAAAACAAACGCAGCACAATTAATTTTAATGCTAAATATTATCAAAAAAGAAGTAAAAGAAAATCGTTTCAAAGATGATAATGAAATAGTGATAATTGTTGATGAGGCTCATTTAGCAATCGATAAAGATAACCCAGTTGCTTTAAATTTTATGTACCAAATGACAAAAAGGATTCGCAAATATAATGGTGCTTTGGTTGTGGCAACACAAAACATCGCTGATTTTGTAGAAAATGAAACCGTTTTAAAGAAAACAACAGCAATTATTAATAATAGTCAATATTCGTTTATTATGGGGTTAAAACCTAACGACCTAGAAAAAGTAATTAATTTATATAAAAGTTATGGCGGATTAACATCAGCAGAACAAGATTATATTGCTCGTAGTGTAAAAGGACAAGGGCTATTTTTTGTTTCAGGATTTGAAAGATATCGGATTGAAATCCAAGCAAACAAAAAAGAAAAAGCCGGATTTGGAAAAAAAGATAATTAAAATAATGCAAAAATAACTTAAAAAATGATTAAATTTAGTTATTTTTTTACATAATTTTAATAAAAAATAAAGAAAATGTTTATTTTTGTCTATTTTTTAAAAATAGCAAAGAAAACATTTTTTTATTTTAGAAAGGTGGTGGTGTTAATGATATTTAAGACAAATTTAGGAAAATTAATAAATGGTGATGCATTAGTTTTTATTAAAAGTTTAGAAAATGATAGCGTTGATTTAATATTAACTGATCCACCTTATTTATATAATTTGCCAAAAAGAAAAAACGAGCAAAGAAATGAAAATAGGATATCAAAAAGTATAAATAAATATATTAATGCTATCTATGATAATAATTTACATAATTCATTTGATATAAATACCTATTTAGATGAATTTTATCGAATTTCAAAAACTAAATTTATGTTAATTTGAATGAATAGAAGACAAATTAAAGATTACTTAGATTGAGTTTATAAAAATAATATGAATTTTGATTTTTATTTATGAGAAAAAACAAACCCAATGCCAACTAATAGTTTTATTTTGCAAGATAAAGAATATTGCATGATTATTTATTCTAAAAAGCATCCAATTCCAAATTATCAAAATAACTATGAAAATAAAAAAACAATATTTAAAAACCCAATAGGTTCAGCTTATAAAATAACAGAACATCCAACAGAAAAACCATTAAATATATTTGGCGATTTAATTCAAAAATATAGCAAAGAAAATGATTTAATTTTAGATTGTTTTTTAGGCAGTGGTACAACTGCGTATGCTTGTGAACAGTTAAACCGAAAATGACTAGGTTGTGAAATGAATAATAATTACTTTGCAATGATACAAAAGCGATTAAAGAAAATACAACTTAAATTTAGTTTTTAAAAAATGAATAACTTTCAATTAATTAAAAAAATAAATTATGTGGCAGTTTTAATTGCCATGATGGTTGTATTATCGCAAACTATGCGAATCCAAATTATTCCAAGAACAACAATTCCATTATTTTTAATGCCTATTTTTCTAAGCGGATTTATTTTAAATTGATATTGATGTTTATTAGTCGGATTTATGGGCCATTTTCTATCTGATTTAACATTATGAGGTTTTACTGTGGGATCATTATGTTGAAATATCGGCACAGGCTTATTGGCAATTTCAATTAAACTAATTAATTGAATCAAAATAAATCATATTATTAAAATTATTCTAATTTTATTAGCAAACATAATTATTTATCTTCCGATTGATTTTGTGCTTTTTTGATTAAATTTAGGTGTTTTAAATATAGAACAAATAATTATCGGAATATTAATTACAAATACAATATTCTTGCCAATATTTTATTTATTAACATTAAAAATTATAAAAAGAGTAAAAATAATTTTATAGAGAAAGGAACTATCAAAATGAAAGAAACAGAAAAATATATAAGTTATCAAATTATGACAAGTAATTTAATTTTAACAAAACCTTATTATGATAATAAAGGTAGTAAATGAATTGAGTTAAGGATAAAAGATTTATTGTATCCTTATGCAAGTATTAATATAAATAATAAATATTGTAAATTACAATATAATAAGGAATATTGTTTTATTATAATTTTTAAAAATCAAAACTTTTATATCAAAAATAAAGATGGGAAAATTGAGGGCGAGGTTAATTGAGAAAAACTGCACCCTTTTTTGTTGGCGATGGATAAACAATGTTTAATTAAAAAAGCCGAGAAAAAACAAATACACCAAGAAAATTTAAAATATTTTAATGGAATAAATTTCCAAAAAAAGATGATTAATTAGACAGAATAAAAATGAAATTTTTGAAATATTTTGGCAAAGCCAAAATGTATGATGAGTAGTAATTTTGGCTTTTTAAATTTAACAAATTTTAAAAGGTAAAAATTTCCAACAAGGAGGAATAAAATATGGAAAAAGAATATAAATTTAAGTCATCACCACCCATTGCAACTTTTAAAAAATATAAAAGTGGTACAGTTGATAAATTAATACGACATAATTTTAGAATTAAGGTACCTGAAAATGTTAACCCTGAATTTACAAAATATAATTTTTACTATGTTAATGGCATAAAAGAAAAAATTAGCAATGATAAAGGTTTTGAGTTAGCAAATAATAAAAGATTTAAATTATTAAAAAATATAGAAGAAGATTGAAATAAGCAACAACAAAAATATAGTGAAGCACAAAAATCAACTTTTAAAGAGTTTTGTAATAAACATAATACTTACATAGAAATTGTTTTGCCAGCAACGAGGCAAGAATGATTTGAAAAAATGGGAATATGTCAATTTACAGATATTCAAGTATGAGATAAAAAAACAGATACGCGGAAAATGGGACAATTAATTCCTGAAAGTATCAATTGGAATAAATTAAATGAATGAGTTAATATTGAAATAAATTTTATGAAACAATGAATGAAAAATAATCTTAAAACAGATATGGGATATTTGTATTCAGCAGTTCATATGGACGAAACAACACCTCATATTCATTTCGGTTTTATTCCAATTAGTGAAATTTTTTCAAAAAAACTTAATGAAAAAAGATACATAATTAGTAATAATCGGATTTTTGGGGGTAAAAAACAACTACAAAAATTCAATAATTATCATGCTAATTATTTAACAAAAGCAGGTTATGAAATCGAACCTGGCGAAATTGGAAGTAAAGGTAGTTATAATGCTATGAATTTTCGGCAAGTTAAGGAATTTGAACGAAATAAATTAGAAAATGAAATTAATAATCTATTTGATCAATACAAGTCTACCAAAGACAATGTTAAAGAATTTAACAAAATTAAAAGCATCAGTGATGATTATGATAGTTTAATTTATGAAATTAAACAATATTTAAAATATGAAAATAATTTTACAGATTATGAAATAAACCAATTAACTAAATATTTAGATTTAGCAGAAAAAATCAAATACTACAAAATTATCACCACCATTCCTGGAGCAAAAGAATCAGATTTTAAAAATATGAGTTTAATTGAACAAGAATTTAATGAAATGGTTTTTAAAATTAATCCTATTATGCAAAAAGGTTATGATTTAGTGAGCAGTTTAGAAAGAGAGTTATAAAAATATGTGAAATAAAATAAAAAAGAAAAAAACAAGTTTATTAATTGGTCTATGTTTTGTTCCAATTATTTTTATTTTTTGTTTAACATTATTTGGAATAGGTTATTCAATTTTTATTAATTGAAAAGAAATTACAATATTTATCAATGAAATTAAGCAATTTAAAATATTATCCTGATGAAATTATGTAATTAAAAATAAATACGGATTATTAATAACAGTTGGATTAAGTTTAGCGTTTTATTGCTGGTTTTTTTATTTTGTTTTATTTAGTAAAGTGAAGAGTAAAGAAACTGCAATTAAAACAACTGATAAAATAGATTTTGGTGATAGTAAATGATTAAGTATAAAAGAAATTGATGATATTAGTGATAGAGTTAATATCAAAGATAATTATAAAAATACAGGCTTTGTTTTTAATTGTAATAAAAACAAAAAAGATTTATTGTTTAATTTAAAAAACAATATTCATAGTGTTATTGTTGGTTCAACAGCAAGCGGAAAAACACAAGGCATAGTATTACCAACAATTTATTTAAATGGAAAATCAACTGCTAAACCAACTATGATCATAACCGATCCCAAGGGAGAATTATATAATTTAACTAGTGGGTTTTTAGCAGAAAATAGTTATAAAATAAAAGTTATTGATTTTCGTAATTTAGAAAAAGGAAATACTTGAAATCCACTAAAACTAATTTATGACGACTTTATTAAAATGATAATGACAAATAACGAAAAAGAAAAAACGAGATGAAAAATAAAATATCAAGATAAAATTAGATCACTTAGTCGTATGTTAATTGACAAAAATATTGAAGATGAATTTTGAAATAATTCAGCAAGTATGATTATTCAAGGAATTATTTTGGCATTATTAGAAGATTATGAAGATAAAATAAGCAAAAATAATTTAATAACAGAAATAGAAGAAATTTTAAAAAAAGAATTATTTTTCAACAAATTTAATATGGCGTCAGTGGCAGCAATCGCTAGTTTTAAAAAAGATCTAGTTAAATGACTTAATAATCGAAAAAATACCAGCATTGCCAAAATAACCGCAAGCCAAGTTTTGGTTGATAGTAAAGAAAATCGGACACTAGATGCTATTTTAATGACTGTTGCAAAAAGTTTAGAAATATTTAACAATGATTTTATTCGTAATTTAACATCCCAAAATGATATTAATTACAATGATTTTATCGAATATCCAACAGTTTTATACATCATATTTAGTGACGAAAATGATAATTACTATAAATTAATAGCAATATTAATTAGTCAAATTTATCAATTTTTAACAAATAAAGCAAGTGAAACAATCGAACAAAAACTAGAAAAACGAGTATATTTTATTTTAGATGAATTTGCTAATTTAACAAAAATAAATAACATTGAAAAATGAGTTAGTATTTCGCGCAGCAGAAACATATTTTTTCAATTTATTTTACAAGATATTAACCAATTAAAATTAAATTATGGTGATACAATAGCAAAAATTATTTTAAATAACTGTGGGATGCATATTTTCTTACATACCAACGATTTAGAAACAATAAAATATTATAGTGAATTATTTGGAACAAAAACAATCGAACAAATTAGTATTAATGAAAATAAAAGCAATATTAGTGTTTCAAAAAATTTAAAAAGTCACCCCCTAATGTTAACTAGTGAATTAGCAAATTTAAAACAAGGTCAAGGAATTGTTAAAATAGCACGCTATAATCCAATGAAAATAACTTTAAAACTATGAAAAGATTTAAAGTTAGTAGAAAAAACAAACACATTTAAATTAAAAGAAATTGAATATATCAATTTCAATCAAGAATATTTTTATGATATTAAAAATAACAAAAAAGAAATAAAAGAAAATTACATTAATGAATTTGCTAATTTAACAACAGAAAAAATTACAATAAATATTAATAATTTAAAAATGCAATTAAGAGAGTATGAAAATACAAATTACAAATCTATTCAAAATAAAACAATGATAAATTTACTTTTACAAAAAATCAAAAACCTTGAAATAGAATTAATCAAAAGACAAGAAACCAATAATTATTCTGAAAAGGAATAATTATTTTTTATAAATAGTAAGATTTCACAAAGTGGTCAAGCTGGAACACTAAAAAATAAACGAAGTGGGAGGATATCTGATAAGGTTAATCAACTAATTAAATTAGTACTACATGGGGCAGAAGAGTAGTCGCAAGTGATTAATTAAACCAATTCCTAAGGGAAACTATGCCTAAATGAAGACAAGCAATGAATTTATTTAACAAATAACTAATAATAAACAAAAAGAAAATAGAATAAGAAGGTTAATTAATTTCTCTCTTTCTCTCAATAAAAATATGACTATGACTGCTGACAAATTATTTGAAGCAGTATAAAATTTTACTATCATGCAATGATGATTTATAGGAGAAAAATATATGTTTTTAAATAGTTTGATAAAAGATATAAACTTTGTTGAAGAAGTAAATATTGATGTTAATTTCATAGAAAAACAAAAATTAAAAGAGAAATATGAAAACCTTGATCAAGAATTAAGAGAACAAAATTGTAATGGTAAAAATGGTTTTATTTTATGAGGAAAAAAAGATAAAACTATGAAAACTCCTTTTGGTAATATTATAATTAAAGTTTCTAGATTCCGTTATTATGATGATGAAAAAAATAAATTTAGAACAACAACTTTATTAAATAAATCAATTGGATTAAAAAATAATCAAACAATTATTTTAAGTGTTAAAATATCAATTTGAAAAGAAATGGATAGTGCTAAAAGACAAAGAGATATTAAGGATATGTTTCCGAAGTTAAAGATATCTAAGATGTCAATTACAAATATTAATAAAGAAGTTGATTTTGCTAAATTATTTAAAGAACAATTAAAAACAAAGACAGAAAAAATCAATGTTCAAACACCATATTTATATGCTGGTGTTGATGATTCTTTTAGTAATTTAACAAAATATAAAAAAATAGAAAAAAACATGTTTAGAGTAGCGTATTTCCACACTGGATATGATGAAATAAAAAGCACTAAAAATAAAAATGTTTTAAGAGATAAAAAGATTTTTATCGTAATGAAATCAGTAAAAAATAAATATTATCTTATTAAAAAATATAAAAAAGAATTTTTACATTTTTTACATAAAAATTATAATATTGAAAATTGTAAATTAACTCTTGCAGGAGATGGGGCAACATGAATTCAAAAATTCGCTAATGAAATTGGTGCAATTTATATTTTAGATGAATTTCACCTAATGAAAGAATTAAAAACAATAGTTCCTTATCGAAGAAGAAAACTTACTAAAAATTTAACTGATAACGAAAAAATAAGAAAACAAATTTATTGAGATATGAATAAATTATTTAAAAGTGGCGACCCTGATGAAGCGATAAAATATTTAAAAAATTTAATAAAAATTAAGAACATTAAAGAACATCCATTTTTGAAAGATAAAAAAGAAGATATAAAAAAATTTATTAATTATATTAATAAAAGAAAAGATGGAATTAAGGTTTATAAAGAAGATTGATATAAAGGGTCATGCACTGAATCACAAATTTCGCATAATGTAAAATGATTAAAAGGATATGGCTCTAAATCATATAGTGAAAAAGTTTTCAAAAATATGATTGCAATGAAAATGGCGAAAGAAAACGGGGTTAATTTAATTGAGTTTTATCTTAATAAGTTAAATAAAAAACTGCAAAAAGAACATAGTTATTATTTTAAAAATAATGATAATTACCAATTTTTAATAAATAATAATATTTCTCGACAAGCACAAGCATTTATTTAAAATTTAAAAAAATTCAATAAATATTTATTAAATAATTTTTGGGATTATTATTTTTCGTTTGCAATTTTGTAATTTTGTGTTATGATAAAAATGGTTAAAAAAGATAAGTTTGTCTTTTTCTTAGTTAGTTTTATTTTAATAGATAAATATTTATTTAAATAAAACATCACCCACCGAATAATTTATGCCCTCCGAACTTCCAAGAACAACTCGGTCTGTCACCATTAGAAACACCCATTGTCACTAGTCCTAATCCCACAACCCCTAGCAACGCCTTTCCTACAAACCAATACCGTGGTATTAAACAAGACCGCATCCGTGGAACTAATATCGGCGACCTCTGTGCTTTCTGCTGCAATGAAGGCAACATCGTTGAAGCGGGAGGATGCAATACCTGCGATAATTGCAGTGCTCAACTGCAATGTGGGTTATAAACATCTTCAAATTAACAAAAAAGAGTAAAGAATTTAATTCCTTACTCTTTTTTAACGCTTCTTAGCGCCCTCTTATTCTTTAATTCGCATATGTGGAAATAATAACACATCTTTAATTGATGATTGTTCCGTTAATAACATTACTAAGCGGTCAATACCAATCCCTAAACCACCAGCTGGTGGCATCCCATATTCTAAGGCTTCAACAAAGTCTAAATCCATTTCATTAGCTTCCTCATCACCTAAATTTCTTAATGCTAACTGCTGTTCAAAACGATTATATTGGTCAATGGGATCATTTAATTCAGAATAACCATTAGCATACTCTCTACCGCCAATAAATAGTTCAAAACGATCAGTAAACCGTTCATCAGAACAACTCTTTTTCGCTAATGGCGACACTTCCAGTGGATATCCATAAATAAATGACGGTTGAATTAAGGTTTTTTCAACTAATTGTTCAAAAAATGCATTAATGATATGACCAATCGTATGCTGATGCTTTTCTAAAATTATGTTATGCTCTTTAGCTAACTTTCGTGCTTGCACTAATGTCATTTCGCGATTAAATTCTACCCCACTAACATTTTTAATTGCTTCCACCATACTCATTTTATTTCATTGCCGAAAATTAATTTTTTGATGATCGTAAGTTATTTCACTACTAGGCAAAATTGCCTTAACTAAATAACTAATCAAATCTTCGGTTAACTGCATCATAAAATTCATATCCTGATAAGCAACATAAATTTCAATCGCAGTAAACTCAGGGTTATGTTTCGCTGACATACCTTCATTACGAAACAATCGGCCCATTTCAAATACTTTCTCAAAACCACCAACAAGAAGTTTTTTTAAATACAATTCAGGAGCAACTCGCAAGTAAAATGGCATATCCAAAGTATTATGATGCGTTTTAAAAGGTTTCGCTGTTGCCCCACCTAATATTGGTTGTAAAACTGGCGTTTCCACCTCTAAATAGTCTCTTGTTTGTAAATATTGCCGAATTAAATTTAATATTTGCGTTCTTTTAATAAATACTGCTTTAACTTCTTCATTAACAATCAAATCAACATATCGCCGACGATATCGTTCTTCGGTATCCTTTAAACCATCATGTTTATTAGGCAACGGTTTTAATGCCTTACTAAGCAATTGAAACGCTACCAGTCTTAAAGTCAATTCCCCAACTTGTGTTTTCATTGCCCCACCAGTAACACTAATGATATCGCCTAAATCTAATTGTTCAAAAGCAAGAAATTCCTCCTTAGAAACTTCATCAAGACGAAGATAAACTTGAATTTGACCATCTTGGTCTTGAACATTAGCAAAAATTGCTTTGCCAGCCGTTCTTAAAGCCCTAATTCTTCCCGCAATCGTAATCACATCTGGTTTTCCTTGCAATTGCTCTTTACTATATACATCATATTGTTCTTTAAATTCAGCAGTAGTATGCGTGCGTTCTACCTTAGAAATAGCAAACGGATTATGGTTTGCTTTTACTAATTGCTCTAACTTATCGCGTCGCACAACTTCCTGTTCTGAAAATTTTCTTGACATAAATTAACTTCTCCTTTAATTATTTCTTAATTTTACTAGCACCAATATGAATTATATCACTAGTGCGTCCAAAAGGTGGTGCGTACACCAAATCTAACTTGGCAATTTCTGGTAATGTCATTTGCTTGCAAATCGCAACCGCTAAAGCATTAATTCTTAAAACTGCTTTATTATAACCAACAATTTGTGCTCCTAATAATTTTAAGGAATCAACTTCATAAAGCAATTTTAATTTTAAAGGCATTTGCTTTGACATATAATTTGGTAAATCATAATCATCAATGATAATTGTTTGATAGTTAAAATTCATTGCTTTTGCTTCTCATTCACTTAATCCAGTCCGAGCAACTTGCAAATCAACAATTTGTAAAATCGCACTTCCCAAAGTTCCTTCTAAGCGATCATCAACATTAGCAATAACATTAGCAATAACGCGAGCTAATTTAACTGCTGTTGTTGCTAAAGGAAGATATGATTGTTTTTTAGTTACTAAATTAGTAATTGTTGCACAATCACCAACACTATAAACATTAGCAATATTAGTCTTTCCTTGATGATCAATAACAATTGCCCCATTATCCAGCATTTCTAAACCCGTATCCTTAAATAATTGCGTATGCGGACGAAATCCCAGTGCTAAAACTACTAAATCAGCAGCAATAATTTCATTATTTGCTAATACAATTGCTTGAACATCATTTTCGCCTTGAAAACCTAATAATTCTTTAGAACAATGCACTTGCACAGTTTTTGCCAATAAATATTCTTGTATTATAGTAGTAATCTCAACATCAAAAGCTTTAGCACCAACTCGTTCTAACGCCTCAACAAGAATAACTTCTTTCTGCAAATGACTAAATGCTTCAACCAGTTCCAAACCAATAAAACCACCACCAATAATAGCAATTTTTTGTTTATCTTTAACTTGTTTTCTAATATTGTAAGCATCTTCTTTACTAACGGCTGTAAAAATATTTCCTAAATGGTCATTTTCAAATTTAGGAACAATTGGCATCGCCCCCGTAGCAATAACTAAATTATCATATTGTTTAGTAATTATCTCAGAAGTTACTTGATTACCAATCATAACTACTTTTTTATCAAAATCAACCGCAGTTAATTGCGAGTTTAAAAAAATTTGAATATTTTGTTTTTCAAATCAATCGGGCGTTCTTGCTAATAAATCATTAACATTATCAAATTCTTCAGCAATATAATATGGAATCCCACAAGCGCCTAATGAAACATAACTACTTGCTTGATAAACAATAATTTCCATCGTTGCATCATTTCTTCGTAGTTTACTAGCACAAGTCATTGCGGATGCCCCACCACCAATAATAATTGTTCGCATAACTTTAATCCTCCTTCTATTTAGTAATTGTTCTTACTAATAATAACACTATGCACATCAAAAAAACCACTTGTGTTTTAATAACAAAAAATACCTTATCATTAAGCGATGATAAGGTACAAATTAAACTAAATTAAGGTTCAATATGTTGGGGCAATATGATGATAAAATCGTTTTGCTAATTCCTCAGCATATATTGGAACCTGCGATTCTTTTTTCCATTTTGAAAATTGCCTTCAAAGAAAATTACTATAACCTTGATATTGATATTTTTCAATAACCGTAATCATCGTATTTCTTAAAGCAGAATATGATTTAATAAAATTATTTACATAATGAAAATTATATATTGGAATATATTCATATCCTGTATGCTCAGCATAAAACTTTGTATTAACATAATGCTTTTTCATATCCCGATATACTTTCATTTGTCTAACATTTCCACGATTACTCTGTTGATAATTAATTAAATTAGGTGTTATTAGTGATGTTCCTAACAAAGAAAAAACGATTAAATTTTTTCTCACTTAAACCAACTCCTTTTTATTTTATTATACAATTATGTTCCATTAATTTAAATATCTAAATTAATCATTTATTTTTAAAGCTTCAATTGGATTGACGCGTTTTAAAATAAATCAACCAACAACAAATGTAATCGCATAAATTGCTAAAATAATGACTAAAACCGCAAAGATTAGTCCTCAATTAAAGTAAAACGGCATAACTCACGTTGAATTCAATGCTAAATAATTAACTAACTGATTCATAATTACCCACGCCACAGGAAAACCAATAACAAAAGCAATAAACACAATGGGTAAATACATTCCTAATGTTAATCAATTAATTTTATAATCACTATAACCAATAACTTTCATTGTTGCAATTAACCGACTATTTTCGGTAATAATTATATTAGAAGTAATTAAAATTGTCACAAATGATATTAATAAAGAAATCGCCATAAAAGCCCATAATATTGAATCAGCAATACCTTTAATTTCATCAAATACCGATTGATGTGTTGCAATCGGCATTGCAAAAGCAATTGCTCCTTGTCCTAATCCAATATACTTTTGAACTAAATCACCAGAAATCTCATCCTTAGTTACCATACCATTTAATGTTAACTGCGTAAAATCACCATACATTTGCGCCACACTAATACTATCAGTAATATCAGTAATATTTTTATTTAATGAAAATTTAGCATTAAACAAAGGAAACATTGCCTGCACAGCCTCATCATAAGTCATATTAGGAAATCTTTGCTTAAATTCTGGCGTTGTATCATTAGCAAAGTGAGTAACTTCTTGAAATATATCTTTAATTTTCTCATAATGTTCTGAAAGCTCTCAACTTTTACCTTTTTCAATATAACCTAACATCACATCAGCATCATATTTAGGTAAAAACATTTTAGGATCACCATAACCCTCTTGGATACCAATAACGCGCATTTTCTGATTTTGATTATCTTCAGTTTTAATATAAACATCACCACTAGTAATTTTCTTATACATTGATGAAGGAACATCACCCATTGAAAAATACAATCCTTGAACTCCTGCAATATCATTATTTGTCACTTGTTGAAAACCAGTACTTAATCCTTTTAGATTCCAATTTTTCAGGTCAACAATCTTACTATCAGCCGTAGCAGTTTTAGAATATAATGATTGCTTATTAGGATTAATATCTAAAATGTCACCTTGATTAATTTGCAAATGTTTAGCAATAGTTTGATTAATAACTACAGGAATAATTTCTGCATTAGGCGAATGATTTTCATACATTGCTTCTAAAAGATTATTATTATCTTTATCTAATAAAAGATTCATTTTACTACTTCGTTCAATACCATAAGCTTTAAGCTTTAACATTTTTTTATTTTCATAAGTAATATTACCACGAGAAATTGTTTCAATATTAGGTTTAAAATAAGTTGCTAACTCATCTTCATCAGGATTATAGGGTGTCAATCCAAATTGAATATTAAAGGTTTTAGTAAGTTCTAAATCATTAGCAATTGCTTTCAGTTTTATTATCACCTTATTTAAATACCGATTTCATTGTTCATCATCTTTACTTGGATTAGCACTTTGACCATTATTAAGTCGCTTTTTAATTTCTTCATAAATTTTTAACACCACATCATAGCGGTTTTTATAATCAGCATCATTAGTAGCAGCAACAGTCATTTCATCAATAAAGCCATTATTTTCTTGTAAAGTTAACGGATTACCATTAGTAAACTCTGCAGTAGGATTAATTAAATCTCCCGACTGTAAAATATCAATTGCTAAACTAACTTCAATTTTTCTTAAAGTTAATTCTAATGATGATAACTTACTACGAACAAAATAAGGCGACTTTTTTGTCGTACCAATAATGATACAATCAGTAATTGCATACTTTGCCTGCTCGGCTTCTGTTTTATCATTCCAACCATCAACGGCCAGCATGCAAGTAATATCTTTAAACGGTGATAATGTAGCTGTTGGTTCTAACTTCGTTAAAATTGAATTAAGGTAAAAATTTAAATCAAAAAGACGATAATTTAAAGTTGCGAGCTTTATTAATTCTAACAACATCAGACGATAGCGTTTGACATTCGGCTTGATTTCCTCTTCAACCATTAATTTTGGAGAATAAAGATCACCATCAATCCCTTGTTGATTATTTTTAATTTCTGGATTATAAACACCATATGATGAAAGCATTGAATTTCAAATCGGAGTTTCATATTCAGTAATTGATTCATAATTAATTCCCTTATAAGTTGCGGTTCGCATATCTTGTAAAGCTTTTGGTCCTGTAATGGAAAATGTTAATAACAATGTTGCTGAAACCATTGTAATCATTACTGTTAACATCTTCGTAATTGATTTTGAAAAAACTGCTCAACGAAACCGCGTTGTAAATCGTTTGCCACGATTTAAATAATTAAATCATCTTGTTAAAATCGTTGCCCCCATATTTTCTTCGGGATGTAATAATTTCAAAGGACTACCTTTAATATATCAAATTGAGGCCACAATTGTTATTAAACCTAATAAAAGAAAAGTTCCACCAATTGAAAATAATAATGATAGCCAATTAAAACTAAATTTCCCTAATGGAAGCGTAAAATATCAATTAAATACACTTATAATAGGAATTTGTAAAAAAATACCAACTAAATATCCAATAATTCCCCCAACAATAGCAGCAATTAATGGATATACTAAAAACCCTTGGGCAATACTAAACGAAGAATAACCTAAACTTTTTAAAACACCAATTTGCGTACGAGAATTTTGAACGCGTTTTTTTGTTACTAATGCAATCACAAATCCCGCAATGATAAGTACCATTAATAACAAAGCAATTGCCATAATTTGATAAGCAACCAAAATTGTTTTTAGCGTATTAACACGACCACTAAAATCATATTCAGGATAATTGGCATCATTAACCGCAAATACAAAATCATTATTACCATCATTACTAAGAAAATAATCTTGTAATTGTTTTTGAATTAAGGAAATATTTTGTTCACTACCAGCACCTCACTGAGCAACAAAATATCCTTCACGATCAACTTCAGAAGTTAACGAAATTTTTTCAACACTTTTATTATATTGTCATTTAATACCTTTTTCAATTAATTGCGTATTATTAGGACTAAAAAGTCCTAATTGGTGCGGATGAACAAATGCCATCCCCTCACGCGCTTGATTAGGAATTGGCGTTGTTAAATCAAGTTGGGGAAACATATAATCAACAGCAGTTCCTAATCCAACAATTTCTAAAGCATTATTATCAGGATTATTAACATCACACTGTTTTGACTGTAAACAAATAATATCACCAACATGATATTTATTTTCATTAGCAAATTCAGGCGATAACACCACTTCCTGCTCAGTTTCAATATTGCGACCTTCCGTAATAACTAATTTATCAATCGTATCTTGAATATCATAAGCAATAACTTTAAACAAACTTACATTATTATCAATAACACGAGAAACCATTCGTCCTTCACGATATGCAAACACAAAATTATTATTTGTTTCATTAGCAAGTCTGACTTTTTCCATTGCTCATTGAACATAAGCAGTTTTCTCAACTAATGCCTTTTGAACATTAACATCAGTTTCATCAGCTTCTTTTCCCGGAATCCGATCTTTATTTCTTAAATCAACAACAAAATGATGTAAATTAGATGCCGTAATAAAATTCTCATAAGAATTATTAATTCTTTGTGTTGTTGTATACATTAAAGTAAAAATAACTGCCGTTAAAACTATTAAAAGAACTAACCCTATCATTTGAATCTTATTTCTTAAAACTGATTTAAAAGCGTTTTTAAGAATATAATAGTTTTTGAGTTTTCCAAGATTAAAACCTTGTCATTTCCTTTTTTTCACTATTAAACTCCTTTTAAATATGTTAATTGTTACCTTGCTTTTTTCGCATTGTTTAAATTATACATTAAAAAATTCTATTCTTGAAATTCCTTAATTTTTTGCACAATACTTTGTTGATGAAGTTTAAAAACACCAACAAAATATGATACCAAATATACTACTAACTCAATAGTAATCCCTACTATAATATGTCATCACTGTCAATTAACCGGTAAACTAAATTCAGTTAATTTCGCAACAAAGATAAATAATTCTTTTAAAATAATAATACTTATCGGCACGCCAACTAAAAATGCAATAATAATCGTTGGAATATAGGCACTCATAATAATATTTGACACTTCATGAATTTTATAACCTAAAGTTTGAAAAACAATAATCATCTTCTTATTTTCAGTAATAACAATATTAGTAATCATTACTAAAATAACCACAGAAATTGTCGTTGCAAAAAATATTATAATTGCAATCATAATTGCAATGATATTATTATATTTCAAAGCAATTTGCTTAACAGCACTCATATCCAATAATGAATTTAACAATGGTTTTAAACCTTGCAAATTATTATTACCATCAGTTCTTAAAGTTATTCAATCTTGAACTTCTAAACTATCTTGTTGTGAATATTTAGCATTATAAGAATTATTATCCAAACCAAAGACAAAACGCATCGCATCAAGTGGTGCATATACATAAGAATTTTGATAAAAATCAGCAATCCCAACAATTTTAAAATTTACTTTTTGGATAGTATCATTATATTTAAACTCAATTACAAAATAATCATTAATCTTTAAATCACGCAAAGTTGCCATTACTGAATTAATTACTAATGGTATTGGTTCATTAATATCTTTAGCTTCATTTCAATTGACTAATTCTTGTTCTAATAATGGATACAAATTATTTTCATTCTCATCTTCTAATTTTAAAAACGCTTTGTGATGTTCAAAATCAACACTATGAACCATCAAACTTCCTAATGCCTTATTATTATTATTACTAATCGCTTCACCAAGAAGCAACAAATATGGTAACTCATTAGCTTCTTGATAAGGAACAAAATCAAAACCGATATTTGTTGTAATTACTTTTCTAACATTACCCTCAGCATCAGTTTTAGTTGTTTTTGAAAGATCCGCTAATTCCCGTAAAATAAATCAGTTTTCAATAACCATTTGTGTTTGTTGAACGCTAACAGTTTCTTTAAAAGAAAATAAATTATTAATTGCCATTGTCAATTTATTATATATTGCTTCGTGTTCACTAACAGGACTATTTTCAATTTTACTAATAAACCCATTTAATTGACTATATATTAAATCTAATAACGAAGCAGGAAGATAATAATCCTTAAAAATTGTTTCTAATTGTAATTTATTATTACCATATAACATTAATAAGTCAAACAAACCAAGTTTTGTTTTTTTAATGTTAATTTCTTCTACTTTAACAAAAGGATACTTAAAAGATTTTTTATCATTTTGCAGTAAAAAACTACTATCATAAAAATAATTATAATGATAATTTATCGGCGAAAAAGACTTATTAATTGAATCATTAACAACTGTTGAAGTTACAAAAACAAACATTAACAGAATTGTTGTTGAAATCATTGCAATAATAACAACAACAACCCGACTAAATGATTTAATAACTAATGAAAATGAAACTTTAACTTTAAACGGTGCAAATGAACCTAATCTTAAAAAAAACAACTTAATACCATTTATTTGTGGTGAAATATTAGGAGTTAATAATACTAACGGTGGTTTTTTAAAAAATACATTCGCAAAAATATAAGTAATCATTAGTAAAAAAAGTAACGGTCCTAACGCAACAATTAAGAAAATTACTCAATCAAAAGTAATATAAGATAATGGTAACTGAATATGATTAACATACACTACTGATAACAAATATTGCACAAATAAACTAGCTCCATAACCTAAAAACGAGCCCACAATACTTGAAAAACTAATTACGCCTAAAAAACTAAAACTAATTTTTCAATCACGATATCCTATTGCTTTTAACAATCCAATATGGATTTTTTCATCATTAATATCTTTTTTAACAAGAAAAATAATAATTACAAAAACAATTAATAAAATTAAAAATAAAAATGTTGTTGAAATCAGACCATTAGTTCGTGACTGAATAAATAATGGTTTTACAGTATCATTTGTTTCTAAACTAGCAATTGCTTTATAATTAATTTTTGTCCCTATTAATTCATTAAATTGCTTTTCTAACTGCAAATATTCATTCTTCCTAATATTATTCCACTCATAACCAGAATTAAACTGTCCATAATAATGCTCTTGAATTAAAGACTTATTAATAGCTAATTGTCGAAATTTAAATGGTTGCATATAAACAAATGTTTGCGTAGCAAACTCAGGGATTGTTATCGTACTTTTCATAATTCCAATCGGAACGACATAATCAGGCGTCATCCCATATCCAACAATTCGTAATCCTGTAACTGCTAAATTATTAACATCACCAACACCTGGCAAATAAAATTGCGGATTATTAATATTTTTTCCATCATAAATTTTCAAATTATTTGCCACAGCAAACTGCTTAAAAATAATAACTTCATTACTAGCAATTGGTTTTCGCCCCTCAATAATAATTACTTTATTCATATCTTTGCGATTACGATTATTTTCAATTAAATGCTGATAGTAATCAGCTAACACTAAAGTATAATTTAAATCTTTATTACGATAATTAGTAGTTTTAGCATATAAGCTCCGCTCTCCTAAGCGATAAGAAAATTTTTTCTGAAAATATTCGGTAATTAAAAATGAAATCATTGCTACATCATTGCTAGCAAAATTCTTATTAACATTATTTTTTTTATATTTGATAAATTCGTCAGAAAATTTATTAATTGTTGCTTCGCGATTTTTCAAAGTCATTTGATTAAGCGGATAAAAAGAAAAATGGTGTGAATTACCTTTATCTAGCAAAACACTAAAACTTCTTAACAACTCACGATTAGATTGATTAATACCAGAAAAAACAGTTACTGATAAAAATATCAATACAATTAGTCCAAAAAACTGCACTCATTTTTTATTAATTGATCTTAATCCGTTAATAAAGAGAAGCAACATTGTTTTTTTCACTCCTTGAATAATAATATCCTTATCAGTAAGTATTTTATTAATACAATTTTATTAAGCTCATTTTATATCTTTAGGTTTTTTAGGGTCTTTATTAACTTTTAATTCATCAATAATACCATTTCTCACATGAATAACAATATCTGCTAACTGAGCAATATTAGGATTATGAGTAACAGTAACAATCGTTGTTTTTTCTTTTTTATTAATATCTAACAAAATTTCTAAAACTTTTCGTCCCATTTCTTCATCCAAAGCCCCTGTTGGTTCATCACAAAACAAAATTGAAGGATTTTTAGCAATTGCTCGTGCAATTGAAACTCTTTGTTGTTGACCACCAGATAATTGCGAAGGTTTTTTATCCATTTCTGCTGACATACCAATTGATGCAAAAATTTCTTCCAATGTCATTACCCGCTTTTTATTTTTAGCTAAGTTTTCCCCAACTTCAGCATTTTCTTTAGCACTTAAAGTATCTAATAAATTATAATTTTGAAAAACAAACCCAACATAATTACAACGAAAATCAGTTAAATGACGATTTTTTAACAATGTTAAGTTATGACCATCAACAAAAACATCACCAGTTGAAGCTTTATCTAAACCAGAAATAATATTTAATAATGTTGTTTTCCCACTACCACTAGGTCCTAAGATAACAACAAATTCACCACAACTAATTTTTAAATCAATCCCTTTTAAAACTTTATATTCAATTTCTCCCATTACATAAGACTTTTCCACATTATGTAATTCAATAATAAATTTCTTTAAATCCGGTTTATAACCTAAGGTAGAAATAATTTCACCTTTTAAAATTCTTTTGGAACAAGCTTTAGTCATCTTCTTTTGTAACTTTAAATTTTCTTTAATCGTCGTTAAAAGTGCTTTATTATTTTCTAATGAAATAATACTCTTATCATTTTCCGTTTTTTTTGAAGATCGCTTTTTTGCCATTACACTTACTCCCAACTTTTTCTAATTATACCACTGATTATTATTTATCTTCTTTATCTTTATTATCATCAGTTTTAATATCTGATGATAAAATATCAGAATTTCTCCCTTTAGGTTTTGCTTCAATAACATCACCACGAAGTTCTTTTTCCCGAAATTCTTCTTGAGTTTTTTTAGCAGCTACCACATCTGGTGGTAACTTTTCATTTTCATCAATATATTCAATTTGTTCAGCAGTAATTGTTTCTAAAACTCTTAACGATTCAGCAATTAAATCTAAAATATTACGATGCTCTTTAATTACTTTTTTTGCTTCAAGATAACATTCATCCAAAAATTTATTAATTTCAGCATCAATTTTTTGTGCAATATCATCAGAAAATTTATTAGCACTATTAACACCCATATACTCATCTTTCGCACTTTCAAATTGTCGCAATCCCAAATCAGACATTCCAAACTCAACAACCATTCGGCGGGCAATATTAGTTGCCTTTTCTAAATCATCATGCGCTCCTGTAGTAATTTTTTCAGCACCAAAAATTAATTCCTCTGATACTCTTCCACCTAAATAACCAGTAATCGTTGCCAAAAGATTATCACGGGAATGTAAAAAACTCTCTTCTTTTGGTGTCATAATCGTATAACCACCCGCATTTCCCCGAGGAATAATCGTTACTTTTTGAACTTTAGATGCATGTCTTAATTTTAACCCAATTAAAGCATGCCCCGCCTCATGATAAGAAACTACTTGCTTATCATTTTCGGTAATTGTTCTTGAAGTTTTAGCAGGTCCACCAACAACACGGTCAATAGCCTCATCAATATCGGCTAAATCAATAACAGTTTTTCGCTTTCGCACCGCTAATAATGTTGCTTCATTAAGCACATTTTCCAATTGGGCACCACTAAATCCTGGAGTTCGGTCAGCAATCCGATTAAAAGCAATTTTAGGTGATAAATTCTTATTACGAGCATGGAGTCGCAAAATTGCTTCTCGTTCACGAATATCTGGCAATGATAATTGAATCGTACGATCAAACCTTCCTGGTCTTAAAAGGGCTGGATCTAAAACATCAACACGATTAGTTGCTGCAATGATAATAACACCAGCATTCGTCTCAAAACCATCCATTTCTACCAATAATTGGTTTAAAGTTTGTTCACCAGCTCCTGACCCCATTGACAATGAACGTTTTCTTCCCACAGCATCAATTTCATCAATAAAAATAATACACGGCGAACTTTTTTTCGCATTATTAAATAATTCTCTAACCCGTGATGCCCCTACACCAACAAACATCTCTTCAAATTCCGAACCAGAAATTGAAAAGAAAGGAACATTAGCTTCACCTGCTACTGCTTTTGCTAACAAGGTTTTTCCTGTCCCCGGAGGACCTTCTAACAAAACCCCTTTGGGTGTTCTTGCCCCCATTTGTGCATACCTTGTGGGATTTTTTAAATAATCAACAATTTCCACTAATTCTTGCTTTTCTTCATTTATTCCCGCCACATCAGTAAATCTAACTTTTGATTCTGTTTGGCGCGCTTTATTTTTCCCCATTGAAAACGGATTCATTCCGCCACCGCCACCAGGAGAACGTATCATTCTTAAAGTAAGAAATATTGTTGCTCCAATTAATAATAAGAAAGGTAACATTCGCAATAATTCAGTTCAAAGACTTGATTCACTAGGGTTATATACCGTTGGTAATTTACCTTTAAAAATACTACTTACTTCTTCACCATTAAGCAAGTCATTAACTGTTTTTCACATTGAATCAACTAAAACCATTTGAAATTGATAGCGTTGCCCATTATCTAACTTAAAAGTTCCAAATAATGTATAATTTCCTAATGATTGACCCATTTTTCAACTAACAGCAGTAATATTTTGGTCTTTAATTTTACCTTCTTTAAGTCAAATTTTAAGGTCATTAAAATCAGGATACTCATAACCACCTTTTAAAAAGTATCATATTAGAATCCCTAATAATAATGCGAACAGTAAAGTAATAAAAATAAAACCTAAATTTCTTTTACGATTTTGCACAATCTTTTCCTCTCTTCATAATTACTAACTTATTTTAACATAAATCAATTACTTTTGTTTTCCAAATGATTAGCATCAACAGCCAACATTGGAATCGCAATTAATTGTTGATGACAATTATATATTACCGGTCAATTAATTCTTTGCTGAAAACTAATTTTATTGTTAATAAATAACCGATTAATTTTTTGGGTACCATTCTTAGTTTTAATTTTTTCATTAGACGCATTACACTTAACATAAATCGGAAACTCATCATTAGCAACAAAAAATCCCATTCCTTTAATATTACCATTATTTTTTAATTTTAATACTAAATAACGACTTTTAAAATTTTTTAAGTTAGTAATTGTATAACAATAATTATCCTTAATAATTGGTTTACTTAAATATATAAATTCATATTCTTTAATAAAAATTCATTGATCATTTAATTTAATATGAATATTTGGCTTATTACTTTTAAGGACACTATTTAAAATTCTTTTTAAATAATTTTTAGTTACTAATTCATCATCAATTGTTAATAAATATTGATAAATTAACTTTTGTTGTCATTTTTCTTCTAATAATAAAAACGACTTGTAATTGATTTTATCATCATTTGTCATTAACACCAATAATTTTCTTATTTTTTGTTGTTCTTCCTTTAAAAGGATATTTTTTTCATTAATTTCTTGTAATAAATTATTAATTTCAAGATTTGAAAAACAAGCAATTTTTTTCCGAATAACATTGCGCACATAAATATCCAATTCATTAGTAGCATCAACTTGAAAATTTAATTGGTTTTTTTCTAAATAATCAAGAATCATTTGTTTTTTTACTTCTAACATTGGACGAAAAACTGTTAAATTTTTAATTTTTCGCTTAAAAGGTAAACCATAATATGAAACTAAACTTTTTCTTTGTTTTTGCAATAAATAAGTTTCTAATAAGTCATTAAATTGATGAGCAATAACAAGATTAAAAATCTTTTGATTTTTTGCTATTTTCACAAAAAAATCATAACGAATTTTCCGAGCTTGATTTTGAAAATTTTCTTTCTCATATTGTTCTGGTTTTACGAGTAAAACCGCATATTCAATATTATTTTTTAAACAATAATTAACAACAATTAATTCATCTTGCCAACTATTAATTCTTTTTTGATAATTAATATGAGCAACAAAAATTTTAAATCCTGCTTGATACAAATTATCTAGCAAAAACATACTATCAGTTCCGCCAGAAATTCCTAATAAGTATTTTTCTTGAATATCAAGACTTTCATAAAATTTTTTCATAGTAACTCCATTTTTAAATTTTTAACATCATAATTATAAAGTAATCAACAAGTAAATTTTTATTAACAGGAAACTTTAATCTTTCTAAACATTCATAAATTACCGTTAAAAAATAATTTTGTTTATTAGCAATTTTGTTAGTAACTTCCTTAATAAATTTTTGTTGCGTAATAAAATATTGTGGAAGTTCTAAAAAACTATCTTTCATTATTAAAATTATTAATTTTCAAAATAAAGATAAATAATTTTTCTCTAATTTATTAATTTTACTAGACAATAAGTAATTATCTTCATTATTATCATTAATAAAATTAGTAATAAAATCTAATGCTAGCAATTTGATTTCCAAAAATTTAGCATAATCCCCATTCGCAACAATTTCATTTCAATCAGAAAAACAATTACTTATTAGCTTAGCATCCTCAAAAGTAACTTTTCATTCATTAATAAGTTTTGTCGTCACTATCTCAAAATCAATTGGTAGTAATGTTAAAACTTGACTGCGCGAAATAATTGTTGGTAAAACACGATTAATACTTTTACTAGTAATAATAGCATATGTGTTAATTGGTGGTTCTTCTAAAAATTTCAATAAACTATTATTAGCTTCCAAACTACCATCTTCAATATTTTGAATTAAATAAATCTTTTTATTTGTTACTTCTAACGAAGACAAACTAAATTTACTAATAATTTCACGAACCATTTCTTTTTTTAATTTTTCAGAACATAAATTTAAAATAACAAAATCAGGATAACTATTACTAATTACGCGTTGACAATTATTACATTTTCCCTCACACCAGCTAACATCTTCACATACTAAGCGACAAGTTAAATATATTGCTGACTGATAATTAATTTCATCACTATTACTAGCAATAATTAGCGAATGCGGAAACATATTATTAATTAAATAATTTTCAATTATCGTAATAAATTTTTTTGATAACATCTTAAAATTCAACATTCGCGTATTTGACTCCATTAAATAGTTTGATTAATAATAGTTTTAAATAAAAAGTAAATAGGAATAAAATTCGTAATGCTTAACTAATTAACATTCATATTTAAAGTAAGCAAATGCTTTTGTACTAAAACTCACACTTGTTCAAAAACAATTTTTATATCTGGTTTAGCATTAATTGCTTTAATGCGTTGCGGATTCTGACTAAGTAAAATTCGATATCCTTCATAAACCTTTTGATGAAAGTCTAATTGTTCTAAATCCAAGCGATTTAATTCTGATGTCGTTCTAAAATCTTTAATCCGTTTTAAACCAATTTCTGGTTCAAGATCAAAAAAAATTGTTAAGTCCGGTTTAGCATTACCAATAATAGTATTTTGAATATCATTTAAAGTTATAATTCCTAAACCACGACCTAAACCTTGATAAGCTGAAGTTGAATCAATAAAGCGATCACAAATAACAATTTTATTATCTTGCAATGCTGGTAAAATAACTTCAACCGTATGTTGTCTTCTAGCAGCAATATATAACAACGCTTCCGTTCATTTATCCATTTCGGAATTTCCTTTATCTAAAATAATTTCTCGAATTTGTTCCGAAATTTTTACCCCTCCTGGTTCACGAGTTAAAATCACATCATAATTTTCTTGACGCAATTTTTCTTTTAGCATTTGCCCAACAGTTGTTTTTCCCGAACCTTCAGTTCCTTCTAATGATATAAAAAATGGTTTTGAATTCACAATTTTAATTTCTCCTTACGATAATTTTTTTCTACCTTCTAATGACTTTTTTAATGTAAACTGATCAGCATAATGAATTGTTGCTCCTACTGGTAAACCGTGAGCAATTCTAGTAATTGTAACATCAGAATAATTTTTTAATAATTCATTAATGTATTGCGCTGTTAATTCTCCATTAATTGTTGGACTAGTAGCAATAATTATTTCTTGTCACTTTTTGTTACTAACACGAGTTAATAATAAATCTAAAGATAAATCATTTGGTGAAATACCTTTTTGTAAATCAATTTCTTGCATCAAAATATGATACATGCCATTAAATACTTGATGATTTTCTAATGCTCATAAATCTTGCCAATTACTAACAATGCAAAGCACATTTTGTTCCCTTTTCGTATCTTGACAAATCGTACATATTTTTTCATTACTAATATTATTGCATTGCCTACATAATATTAATGAGTCCCGTACTTCTTGTAATGTGGTAACTAAACTATTAATAAAATCCGA
This sequence comes from Spiroplasma endosymbiont of Dromius quadrimaculatus, assembly GCF_964031155.1. Classification (NCBI taxonomy): domain Bacteria; kingdom Bacillati; phylum Mycoplasmatota; class Mollicutes; order Entomoplasmatales; family Spiroplasmataceae; genus Spiroplasma; species Spiroplasma endosymbiont of Dromius quadrimaculatus. The sequence continues at coordinate 11,483 of NZ_OZ035010.1, read as the reverse complement.
TTTTTGCAAAAATATTTGTAAAGCCATCCGTTCAGCATTCTTTTTCCCTATTGCTGGGATTTTTTTTAAAATATCAACTAACTTTTCTAAAACTTCAGGATATTGCATTGTCATTTACTTGATTCTCCTTTAAATTAGTCAATTAAGATAATATTATCAAATAATTCTTGCACCGTTTGATAAACTGAATTATCTAATAACTTCTCTTTGACAATAATATCTTCTTCTTGACGATAATAATCTTTAAAATTAAGCGCATATGGCGTTGGTAACTTATTAGCAATTCGTAATTGATAATATTCTTGGCGAATATATGCTAATTCTGGCGTATGAACCGCCATAATAATTAAATTTTTCGTAAGCAAAATATCTTTCAAAAATTCTTGCATATTTTTAGTAAAACTATAATTATTAATAATTGTTGCTTGGCGTTCAATAGGACAAGATAAAATAATTGCCCCCTTCATGGCAGCGACAATTGTTGTATCAACTAACATTTTAGCAATCTTCTGAAACGAACTATGAGTTAAATACTCATTAACCAAATTTCAACGATTACTATATTCTGTTCTTAAATACTTATCAGCTTGCGATAAAACATTAAGATAATCCGTCATTTCTCAAATAAAAGGTTTATTAATAACACTAATATTATTAGTTTCAGAAACATTTTCATCTTTTTCATCTTTTTCATCTTGATTTTCACTATCATTTTGTGGTATAATTATTTTATTGGATACTTCTTTTTCTTTAATTATTTGATTTTTATTATCATTTTGTAAACAATCCTGTGGTATAATTATTTTATTGGTCTCTGATTTTAAATTATCAATGGCTACTGATAACTCAGAATCATTTAATGTTAATGATTCTTTTTTATTGTCAACTTGCTGGCTTTCAACAGTAGTAATTATTGCATCAGGATGACTAACCTCAGTCGTTACTATTGAAGCCATATTTTGAAAGTAATTCATATTTTTAAACGAAGCAATTTCAAAATACATTATTGCATTGTTACTAAAACGATAATTATTTAACGCCTCTAAGTAATTTTCAATAATTTTTAATAATTGTTCTTGTGTCAAAATACTAAATGGTAACGAATCATCAGGATCTAAAATCATTAGTATTTCTTTATTAGTAGTACCTTTATAAATAATAATTTCTTTACAAATATTAATTAAATCAATTGTTAAATTATTAATATCAACACCAACTTGAAGAAAATTATTAATAGTTTGCAAAACTTTTAATGTCTTATTGTTAATAATATCTAACAAAAACGCAATTTTTTCAGCTTTACTTGGAATCATAAAAAGCATATTAACACTTGCTAAATTAACAACTTCACGATTATATGCAATTACTTGTTCTAAAATACTTAATGAATCACGAACCGCTCCCGAACTTAAAAGCGCAATTTGTTCTAAACCATCTTTTTCATAAGGAATTTGTTCTTGTTCTAACACTGTTATTAAATTTTGCACTAAATTATTTTTATTAACTAATTTAAAATCAAATTTTTGACAGCGAGAAACAATTGTTAAAGGAATTTTATATACTTCTGTCGTTGCTAAAATAAAAATCGCATGTCGTGGTGGTTCTTCTAATGTTTTTAATAAAGCATTAAAAGCACTAATCGTTAACATATGAACTTCATCAATGATATATACCTTATATTTACAAAGGGATGGTAATAACGATATTTTTTCTTTTAATTCTCTAATTTCATCAACACCATTATTTGAAGCACCATCAATTTCTAATAAATCAAGACAAGAATTATTATTAAAACTTTCACAAATATAACATTCATTACAAGCTTCACCATTAATTATTTTTAAACAATTAACAGTTTTAGCAAATATTTTAGCAATTGAAGTCTTACCAACCCCTCTTGGTCCACAAAGCAAATAAGCATGACTAAACTTATCATTAATAATTGCATTTTGTAACGAAGTTACAATTTGATTTTGACCAATAATTTTGCTAAATTTATTGGGACGATATTTTCGATATAGCGTTAAATATTTCATTTAGTAATCCACCCTTTATACTTATTAAGATTATACTCTCAATAAAATTATATAATATTATGGCAGTCAAAAAAATTTTATTTACAATTATTATTATTAATTTTTACGAACTTCTTGAAAAAACCTTTGTAAAATTTGTTTTACTGGCAATTCTAATAACCCTTCATCATATGAAGCCTGATGATTAAACTTATTTTTATCTAATAATTGATTTTGGGAAACAACAGTGCCAAACTTAGGGTCACTAACAGCAAAAAAAACTTTTTTTATTCGCGACTGCAAAATCGCTCCTGTACACATTAAACACGGTTCTAAAGTTGAGTATAAAACGCAATCATTTAGTCTTCATTGACCTAATGTTTTAGCGGCATTAGCGATAGCAATCATTTCCGCATGCTCCAACGGATTATTATTAACTTCTTTAGAGTTATAACCTTGACCAATAATAATACCATTGGGATCAACAATTACTGCTCCAACGGGAACATCACCATTTTGATATGCGATTTTAGCAAGGGATATGGCTACTTTCATATATTTAATATGTGGCATTTTTTTACTCCTATTTTATTAATTTATTTTAGCATAAAAAAATACCACTACACATAGCACTTTTCCTTATGGCTGCTACTTTCGTCCTGACCAGATTCAGAGGTTACTATTGTAATGGTTATGTTAATTATAATACATAATTAGGAAAAATAGCAATAAATTTTAAAAAATTAGATTGTTAATTGTTTCACGTGAAACAATTAACAATCTAAAATTAAACACATCTTATATCACTTTAAAATATTACTGCTATTTCCCAAACCACATAAAAAATAAATTTTAAAATCTTTAATCTAAACTATCAATTAAATCCAATCAATAAAACAAAATTCTAAAAAAAGATGTTTCACGTGAAACATCTTTTTTTCCTTAAACGGTAATCTTTTCTAATCCTCCTAAATACTTTTGCAATATCTTAGGAATCACAACCGTTTTACCATCAGATTGATAATTATTTTCTAAAATTGCCGCTACCAAACGATCAACTGCTAATCCCGAACCATTTAATGTATGAACTAACTTAGCATTATCTTGTGACTTTGCTTTATAACGAATTTTTCCTCTTCGGGCTTGAAAATCTTCACAATTAGAACAAGAAGAAATTTCACGATATTTATTTTGTGAAGGCATTCAAACTTCAATATCATAAGTTTTCGCAGCACTAAATCCTAATTCACCCGTACAAAGTTCAATAACGCGGTATGGTAGTTCTAAAAGTTCTAAAATTTTACAAGCATCATTAGTTAACTTTTCTAATTCATCATATGATTGTTCTGGTTTAGTAATTTTAACTAACTCAACTTTATGAAATTGATGCAAACGAATTATTCCCCGCGTATCTTTACCAGCTGCTCCCGCTTCAGAACGATAACAAGTGGTATAAGCACAATATTTTAACGGTAACTTATGACCATCAATAATTTCATCTTGATATAAATTAGTTATTGGTACTTCTGCCGTAGGAATTAAATAATAATCTTTTTCTTGTAATTGAAATAAATCTTCTTTAAATTTAGGCAGATTTCCCGTAGTAATTAATGAATTTGCATTAACAATTGTTGGCGGAATAATTTCCTCATAACCAGATTGATAATGAACATCTAACATTAAATTAATTAAGGCACGAACTAAGCGGGCACCAGCGTTTTTATAAATAACAAAACGACTACCAGTTATTTTTGTTGCCCGAATAAAATCAATAATATCTAAATCTTTCGCAATATCTCAATGCGGATGCGTTGATTTTAAAGCCTTGTTTTCATTTCATTTTTTAACTTCAACATTATCGGCTTCACTTATCCCAATAGGAACAGTAATTTCAGGAATATTTGGTGTTTTTAATAACAAATCCTTAATTTCACTTGCAACAACTAGTAATTGCTGTTTTAATGTTTCAATTAATAACTTATTACTTCCCAAATCTTCTTTTAAGACTTCAATTTCATTAGTTTTCTCTTTTTGTATTAATGATGCAATTAATTTTGATTGTTTATTATGTTCTGCTTGTTTTTGCTCTAATTTAGTAATAATTTCTTTGCGTTCCATATTTAATTGTTTAACTTTTTTTAAATACAAAAAATCAGCATTTCTGGTTGTTAATCTTTTAATAACTTCATCAATATTCTCTGATAAATAATTTATATCAATCATTTTAACAAACCCTTTCTTATTTAAAGAATAATTCTAGTTAACAGAAATAATAGCACTAGTTTTTATCTTTTGTTCTGATTTTAACTTAATTAGTTTAACACCACTACTATTTCTTTGAGAAATTTTCATTTCACTCAAATTAACACGAATCCCAATACCATTATTCGTAACAATTAACATCTCTTCATTACCTTTAATAGCTTTAATCGTAACAATATCACCAGTTTTAGGAGTTAATTTCATTGCTTTAACACCTTTAGTAGCTCTTTTTGTTAAACGAAATGACTGCAAAGGCGTTATTTTACTTAAACCATTTTCAGAAATAGTAATAATATTACTTCCCGTCGCACTAGTACAGCCCCCAATAACAAAGCAATCATTATCTAACATAATTCCTTTAATTCCTGTGGCTTTTCTTTGTAATAAACGAATTTCCTTTTCATTAAAATGAATTGCTTTACCATTACTAGTAGCAATAATAATTTTCGTATCACCGGTTGTTAATAAAACTTCAACAAGACTATCATTAGTCTTAAAATCAATTGCAATTTTACCTGTTTTACGAATTGAATCAAACTCATCAATAGCAGTACGTTTTACAATCCCATTTTTAGTAATAAAAAATAAATACTGTTTACTATTTTCTGAATTTACGGCAATTAAAGTTTTAATTTTTTCTTTTCGTTCAATATTAATTAGATTAATAATTGGCGTTCCTCTTGCTACGCGTGAAAAACTACTAATTTCATAAGCTTTTAAACGATATACTTTACCGACATCACTAAAAAACAAAATATCATCGTGCGTATTAGCAATAATAATTATTCTGGTATCATCGGTTTCACCTAAATTTATTGTATTAACACCCGTCCCACCGCGTTTTTGGGTACGATATTCATCTAAATTTAACCGCTTAATATAACCATTTTCAGAAAAAATAATAACTACGGGTTCATTTTTAATTAACGATATTTCATCAATGGTAATATCCTCTTCATCACTAGTAATAATTGTTCTTCGCGGATCACCATAATTATTTTTAATTGTTATTAACTGCTTACTAATAATTTTTGTTTGTTCACTGACATCTTGTAAAACTTTTTGACATTGAGCAATCTCATCATTTAATGTTTGTAATTCTTCTTCTAATTTAACTTGTTCTAAACCAGTTAATCTTTGCAAACGCATTTGTAAAATCGCTTGAGCTTGAATTTTACTTAACGCAAATTCGCTAACTAATTTGTCAATTGCTTCTGTTGGTGCGGTTGTGCTTTTAATTAAACGAACAATGGCATCAATATTAGATAAAGCAATAACTAATCCTTCACAAATATGAGCACGGTCTTGATTTTTTTGTAATTCAAACTTAGTTTTTCGAACTAAAACAACAAATTGATGTTCTAAATATGCTTGTAAAATTTGAAGTAAATTCATAAGTTTGGGACGACCATTATTTAAAGCAATTAAATTAATTGAATGTGTTGATTGTAACGGTGTCATTTTATATAACTTATTCAATAAAATTTTACTACTAACATCATTTTTTAATTCCATTACTACTCTAATCCCTTCGTGATTAGATTCATCGCGTAACGCATAAATACCTTGAATTTCTTTATTTTTTACTAAGTGCGATATTCTTTCAATTAAGCGAGTTTTATTTAATTGATACGGAATTTCATTAATAATTAAAGCTTTACGACCGTTTTTAAATGTTTCTTCACTTACTTTTCCCCGTACCGTAATCGTATCACGACCTGTTAAATAGGCTTTTCTAATTCTTTGATTACCAATAATACTTGCTCCCGTGGGAAAGTCTGGTCCTTTAACAATATCTTGTGAAATTAATTGTTCAATTGTAACCTGAGGATTTTCCAACACATAAATTAAAGCATCAATAACTTCATTTAAGTTATGTGGCGGAATATCCGTTGTAATACTAACAGCAATTCCTTTTGAACCATTAACTAGTAAGTTAGGAAAAGATGCTGGTAATACTTTCGGTTCTCGTTCGGTACTATCATAATTATCAACAAAATCTACCGTATCCTTATTCATATCATTTACTAATTCATTAGCTAATTTACTCATTCGTGATTCCGTATAACGCATCGCGGCTGGATTATCGCCATCAATCGAACCAAAATTTCCTTGACCATCAACTAACGGATAGCGTGATGAAAATTCTTGTGCCATTCTGACCATTGAATAATACACAGCAGTATCACCATGCGGATGATATTTCCCAATAATTTCTCCCGTAATTCGGGCTGATTTTTTATATGGTTTGTCATAAGTTATTCCTAAATCATACATAGCATATAAAATTCGGCGATGCACTGGTTTTAAACCATCACGAACATCAGGAATCGCTCGAGAAACAATAACTGACATTGCATATTCTAAAAAGCTTTCTTGCATTTCTTTACTAATATCAATATCTTTGACATTATGTTGCTTATCTAAATTCATTTATTTCACCTTCCTAAATGTCAAGATGCTTAACATATTGGGCATTCTCTTCAATAAATATTTTTCGCGGTTCTACTTGTTCACCCATTAACATAATAAAAGTCATATCAGCAATACTAGCATCTTCAATTGTTACTTTTAGTAACTGGCGATTTTCAGGATTCATTGTCGTACTTCATAATTGTTCAGCATTCATTTCTCCAAGTCCTTTATATCTTTGAATACTAAATTTTTGATCATCTTTTAACGATTTTTTAAAATTTTCTAATTCTTGATCAGAATATACATAATTACTCTTTTTACCAACTTGGATTTTATATAGTGGTGGTTGTGCAATATACACACAACCAGCGACAATTAATTCGTGCATATAACGATAAAAAAATGTTAGTAATAGCGTTCGAATATGAGCACCATCAACATCAGCATCCGTCATAATTATTACCTTATGATATCGTAACCTGTCAATATTAAAATCTTTATTAACACCACAACCTAATGATGTTATCATTGTTAAAATTTCATCATTTTCTAACACTCGTTCAATTCTTGCTTTTTCAACATTAAGAACTTTACCTTTTAATGATAAAATAGCTTGAAAATTACGGTCTCGCCCCATTTTCGCAGTACCACCAGCCGAATCACCTTCAACCATATAAAGTTCACTAATCTTAGCATCATTACTACTACAATCAGCTAATTTACCTGGTAGTGGTGCCACATCAAGTAAATTTTTCTTACGAGTAATTTCACGAGCTTTTCTTGCTGCCATTCTTGCTCTAAAAGCTAATAATGTTTTTTCTAAAATATTCTTCGCAATTTGTGGATTTTCCATTAGAAAATTTTTAATAACATTACCAATCGCATTAGAAACTATTTGTCTCGCGACTTTATTACTTAATTTAGCTTTTGTTTGTCCTTCATATTGCGGATCAGATATTTTAAGAGAAAGTAAAGCAACTAAACCTTCTTTTAAATCATCTCATAATAATTTTTCATCATTACTTTTAATATACTTATTATTTAATGCATATTTATTTATTTCTCTTGTTAGTGCCAACCGTAATCCTTCTTCATGCGTTCCACCTTCAGAAGTATTAATGTTGTTACAAAAAGAATATAACTGCGTATGATATGTATCATTATATTGTGCAGCAAATTCAATATGAGTATCATCATATTGGTAATCACTATAAATTATTTCCTTATGAATAACAACGCGGTCACTATTTAAATCAGCAACATAATCACGAAGCCCATTAAAATATTGAAATACTACTTGGCGTTGTGCTTTTTCATCAATAAGAATAATTTTTAAACCCTTATTTAAAAATGCTAATTGTTTTAATCGCGTTTTTAAAGTTGTGTAATTAAATGACTGCCCTTCTTCAAAAATACTAATGTCGGGCATAAAACGAACAACCGTTCCTCTTTTGTCAGTTGTGCCCGTAATTTTTAAAGCTTCTTTGATTTTTCCTCCATTATGAAATTTTAAATCATAAATATTACCATCACGATATACCGTGACATCTAAATAACTACTTAAAGCATTAACAACCGATGCTCCCACACCATGAAGACCACCAGATACTTTATAAGTTTCACCATCAAACTTACCACCAGCATGCAATACAGTAAATACTGTTTCTAAAACAGAAATTTTACTTTTAGGATGAATATCAACTGGAATTCCACGACCATTATCTTCAATAATAATTTCATTATCATTTAACAAAGTAATTTTAATTTCGTTACAATAGCCACCCATAACCTCATCAATTGAATTACTAATAATTTCTCATGCTAAATGATGTCATCCTTCTTCAGAAATATTTCCAATATACATTCCCGGTCGTTTACGAACTGCTTCTAAACCTTCTAAAATTTGAATTGAAGATGCATCATATTTTCTTTTCAACACTAAAATCTCTCCTATCACACATTGATGTTTTTACTACTATAAATTTACACCGAATATAAGTAATTATACCACTTTTAAGGACATTTAGGAAATACAATCAAGCCGCCACCAAGTAAAATTATATATCACAATAAAAATGTCTTAAAATAGTCTTAAAAATTAAAAATGCGGATTCATAACATAAAATTTATAAACTCGCATTTTTAATTTTTTAACTAATAAGTTCGCATTGGTAAGACTAACTGTAATAATGTTGGATCTTCATCACTAGTAATAATAATTGGTTTATCTTCAGCTGTTAAATTAATATTTAAATCACTAGTCTTAAAAGCTCTAATCGCATCAAGCATATACTGTGAGCGAAACGCAATATTCATTATCTCACCAGATAACTGAAACTTGCTTAAATGCTCATTAGAATTACCAATCTCACTAGAACTAGACTCCACCTTAATTTTATCATTACTAATATTTAACTTAATTGTAGTATTACTAATTTCGTGACTTAATACACTAGCACGATCAATGGCATTTAATAAATCACGATTATTAATCACAATCTTACTATTATAACTTTCAGGAATAATTTTATTAATATTAGGGTACTTACCATCAATAATTTTTGATTGTAAAATTGTATTATTAATCTTAAAAACAACATTTCTTTCATTAATAATTATCGTAACATCATTATTTTTTTCACTAATCTTATTTACTTCTTGAATGACTTTTCCTGGAATAATAACTTCATAATCATCCTTACTATAATAAGGAAAATTTATCTCTTTACTAGCTAATCGAAATGAATCAGTAGCTGTAACCTTTAATTTTCCCTTACTAAACAAAAAATGAATCCCTGTAAAAATAATATTTCTCTCTTGTTCACCAATTGCAAATCCAACTTGATTAACAATTGCTTTTAAAACGCCATCACTAATAATAAATTCTTGCCCTCTAGTATCAAATAAAATTTTAGGGTACTGATTAACATCTAAAGTATTTAATTGCGAATCAAAATTATTCGCATTAATACGAATTACACTACCTTCAACAACTTCAATGCGAATAATTTCACTTTCAATTTTCCGAATTACTTCACTAACAAATCGTACTTTAATTAAAGTTTTTCCCAATTCTTCAATTTGTAATTTACTTTCATTAACTTTAATTTCAACTTGCATTGATAATGTTCCCGAAGAACCAATTAAAACTAACTTATCAGGTTTAACTTCAAATAATAGACCTGTTAATGCTGGTAATGGTGATTTATATGATATGATTCGTGAAATTTTATTAATTTCATTTAATAGTCTTGTGCGAGAAATAGTAATAATCATTTAGAGTGACTCCTTATATATTATATTTATATTTATTGTAGTATTAGTAGTATACTGTGGACAATGTGGATAACTTCCAAATACCGCTAACTATTTTATAGTATCACACATTTTTAGTGTTAATAATTTGTTAACAATTTTGTTAATAACTTTTTTGCTTTAAAAAAGTTTATCCTTGACATTTAGCAATTAGCAAATGAACTACTTTAGCAAATTCTTTATTATTTTTAATTAAAATCTCAATTTTTTGACAAGCATTCATTACCGTTGAATGGTCTTTACCACCAAATTCAATCCCAATCCGTGAGAACGGTTCATCAATAAGCGTTCTTGCTAAAAACATTGCTAAATGACGGGCAATGGTAATGTTTGCAACTCTAGTTTTACTAATCAGCAACTTAACAGGAATATTATAATATTCGGCAACAATTTGTTTAATTTTTTTAATAGTAATTTTTTCTCGCTTATCAATAATAATATTTGAACTTTTAAATGCTTCTTTAACATCTTCTAATTCAATTATTTTTTCAGCACTAATGTTCATTACTGAGAAGAAAATCATCCTATTTAAAGCTCCTTCTAATTTCCGAACATCAGTATTAAAATTTAAGGCAATAAATTCTAAAACTTCTTTGGCAAAAACCGTTGCATTATAATTAACTTCTTTAACTTTTAGGTTTAAGATATTTAAGGCTGTTTCAAAATCAGGAGCATCTAAACAAACACTTAATCCGCTTTGAAATCGTGACACCATCCTTTGTTCAAAACCATCTAATTCATCAGGATATTTATCAGAAGTTAGAATAATTTGTTTATTGTCATCAATAAAACGATTAAAAATATTAAAAAAGATTTCATTAGTTTTGTTTCTTTTGGCTAATAATTGAATATCATCAATTAATAATACTTGATAATTATTAAAAGAATCCTTAAAATCTTCAATCGCATCAATCCCATGATTATATATTTCTAAAAACATACGACCAAATTCTTCTGAAGATAAGTAGCGAATTTTAATATTAGGATTATTTTTAATAATTTCATTTTCTACAGCGTGTAATAAATGTGTTTTACCTAGTCCTGAATTTCCATAAATAAATAATGGATTTCAACTAACACCAAGATTTTTAACAACAGCTAATGATGCTTGATAAGCATCTTGATTACAAGATCCTTTAACAAAGTTAGTAAAGGTAAATTTTTTTTTATTACTTTTTAAATTATCGTCACATTCATCATATTGTTGATGGGGCATATTTTCAATTTCATATTGTTCAAGGAATTTAACACTTAGTTGGCGATTACTAACTTGATTAATAATAATTTGAATTTTATTAGTTAAATTTTTTGTTAAAATTTCTTTTGCAAAACCACTCCGAACTAAAATGATACATTCATTATTATTAGTAATTGAATGAATATTAGTATTTTTAATATAAGTATTAAAAATAATTGGATCAATTGTTTCACCCATTAATTTTGTTTTAACTTGTTCTCACATTTCTTTATGACTCA